>NZ_JBHXLF010000001.1:534234-1099642 GCF_042721515.1 Lentzea sp. NPDC058436 | reverse complement strand
CGCGCCTCTTTCCCGCCTCGCTGCCCCCCCCCCCTCTCCCCCTCTTGGGCCCTTCTTGGGGGGGGGGGGGGGGCGGGCGGGGGGGGGGGGGGGGGGCGGCCCCCCCCCCCCGACACCGATCACCGGTCAGGACCAGGCGATGAGCGGGCCCGCTCCGGTCACCCCGAGGAAGAACGACAGCGACACGCGCCGTCCCTCGGTGACCGGCTCCACGCGGTGGAAGTTGCGGGGATCGAACAGGATGGCGTCGCCCACCTCGGGCCGGATCGCCACCGTCGGTTCCTCGTCGGCGAGGTAGTCCTGGTATCCGTACCCGTCGCGGTGCTGCTCGTCGCTCGGGCGCCACCGCCTGCGGACCACCACCGCCTCGCCGCCGGTGGGCGGCATGGCGATGTGGCAGTTGAACGCGAACTGGCTCACCGGCGGGACGTCCAGCGCGGTCGGGCACTCCCGCGCGATCTCGTCGAAGTGCAGGCGCGCGCCGTTGTTGATCTCCCGGACGATGCCCGCGAATAGGGGCCTTCCCTTCGAGGTCGCGAGCGTGACCTCGTCGCCCCACGCCGCGGCGAGCTTGTCGAACACGAGGTCGAGCGGATCTGCGTCCGCGAGCAGCGACCGGCGTGCCGCGATGTCGACTTCCGCCTGCTCGAAGTACTCCGGGCCGAGCTCGCCGGTCTTGTAGTGGTCGTAGGCGGCCGAGCCGAGCTTCGCCATCGGCGGCGTGAAGTCGTACCTGCCCATCTTGTGCCGCTCGAGGTTGTCCATGATCTCGGCACACACCTCGACAGGCAGGAAGTTCCGCACCCGGATCACCGCGGCCACCCCCGCCGCCAGCCGGACCAGATCGGCCCTCGCGAGCTGATCGGTGACCACCGGGTCGAACAGCGTGTGCACGGTCATCGACTCGACCGACGCGTCGTACACGAAGCTCGTGTCGGTGTTGGTCATGTCGTGCGACCTCCATTTTTCTGGACCTGGCTGCGGTGGTCGCAGCCGGCGGATCGGGGCTGGCTCAACTCTGCGCGGCCGGCGGCGGAACCCGTTCGAGTTCCAGGCCGAAGTACTGCCTGTACGCGGAGAGCAGGCTTTCGTCGTCGGTGAAGAACTCGTCGGTCCACTGGTCGCCCTTCTGGCAGACGAGCTGGTTGCCGAGCATGAGCGCCCGCCCGTCCTGCGTCGGCAGCCAGCAGGTCGACTCCTGCGTGAAGTGCGACTCCGGCGACGTCTGGTGCCACCACCAGCTCTCGCGGAAGTCGTCCAGCCCACGCGCCTGCGGCCACAGCCGGTACAGCGGATTGCCGTTGTGGTGAACGATCCGTTCGCCGTCCTCGGCGGGCTCGATCAGGAACTCCCCGGCCGCGTCCGTCTGCACCTCCGCCGAGTTCAGCCGCAACGGATGGCGGCTGAACCAGCCGAGGCCGATGTCGACCAGGTAGGGCTCGTCGAGGTCCACCCGAAGCGACAGGTGGTCCCACTCCGCCGGTCCCGGCTCCGTCCCAAGAAGGACACGGCCGGCGCACATCGTCACCTCGAACCCGAGCGCGCGCAGCAGGAGCCCGAACGTGCCGTTGAGCTCGTAGCAGAACCCGCCGAGGCGGCGGTTCACGATCTTGTCGACGAGCTCCGCCTCAACGAGGTCGAAGGCAGGCCGCTCGGTTCGCGAGATGTTCTCGAAGGGCACACTCAGCAGGTGGCGTTCGTGCAACTCCCGCAGCGCCGCCAGATCGAGCCGCTCCGGCCGCTTGGCGCCGATGCGCTCCAGGTACGCGTCGACGGTCTCGTCATCCACGCCTTCTCCATTTTCCGGAATCAAGTCCAGGTCGGTGACCGGCAAGAAGCCGACCGCACAACGAGGCTAGGGCGAAGCGTTCTCATTCCGGTATCGCCCACGCCTCCCGAAGTTCTCGCACACGTCGAGAAATACCTCCGAAAACTGATGAATCTCTAAAGTGTGTAGGACGGGTTCCGGTGAAGAGCTCGCTGACTGAGCAATTGACGAACCGTCCGCTCAGTATCAGCGGCGACCCATCAGGTCTTCACAACTGCATCGACCCCGCTCGCAAACGTGTTGAGCCCGATGCCCGCTACCGAACGCTCAGACCGCTCACGTCGAGCCGATCGAGCCGATCGAGCACCGCGACACAGTTTCACCCAGCGTTCCATGATCGCGTTCACGTGGGCATCCGAACACCGGCCAGCACCGTCTCGATCCCGGCCGAGCCGAGGATCTTGTCTATCAACGCCGGGTATTTGGCGTCGCGGTCCCGGATGAGGCACCTGATCCGCGCGAGGTGTCCGGTGCCGTCGAGGTCCATGAGGAGGTTGCGGACGTCCTGGGTAACCCCAGGCATGGCAGGGTGCGCGGTACCGAGCATGCGCACCCGCCTGCTGGCGTGGTGGACGGCAGCGAGAATGCACTGGCGCTGGCCGGTCAGCGTGACTGTCTAGATGAAGTCCATCGCCAGGATCGCCTTTGCCTACGAGCGCAGGAAGTCAGCCCAGGTAACGGTTGTCCGGCCTGTGGCCGGATCGACCCCGGAAGTCTTGAGGATCTCCCACATGTCGACGCGGCGATTCGCAACACCGAGCAGCACGAGTTCGCCCGCCGATCGCGAGGAGGACCAGCGAGCACGGCTCGTCCAGGAAATGCCTGTTCCTGAGCAACTGACCACGGCGATGCAGACCAACAACGTCTAGGCTTTTCGGCGTGCCTGTCAACCCGAGCCTGGCTGTCGGATTCCTGCTCCTGTCGGCTCTGTTGTCGGCGATTCCCGGTCCATCGGTCCTGCTGGAGACCAGTCGCGCGGTGACGCGAGGCAGACGACCGGCCATGTGGATCGTGCTCGGCAACGCGGTCGGCGGCCTGGCGCTGCTCGCCCTGGTCTTGGTCGGGCTGGGCGCGATCATCGCGGCGTCCGCAAAACTCTTCCTCGTCGTGAAGATCGCGGGCGCGGCATACCTCCTGTGGCTGGGCGTGCGGTCGTTGCGGGCAGCGCGCCGCCCTGAACCCGCGCAGGAGACAGGGCCGGTGGCCGCGTCCTCCACGGGGTTCGCGGCCGCACGCCAGGGTTTCGCCGTCGGCGTGGCGAATCCCAAGAGCATCGTGTCGTTGATGGCGATCCTGCCCCAGTTCGTCGACCACGACCTCGGCCACCCAGCCGTCCAGATGCTCATCATCGGTGTCTTGGGCGCGGTCGCCCAAGCACTCATCGAGACTGTCTGGGTGTTCGCCGCCGGATCACTGCGCCAGTGGTTCCGGCGCCGGCCGCGGCGACTCCAATACCTCAAGGCGGGCGGCGGTGTCGCCATGATCGGCCTGGCCGGCAAGCTCGCCATCGAACGATGACCGCTGCGCAGTTCGGCGAAGCCCTAGCGCTCGCTGACCAGCTCGGACGAGCACGCCAAACCTCGTCGAGCACATAGACGACGGCCTGCGCATCCGATTTGAAGTCGTCGCATAAGAACTTACTGTGGCTGCTCGCGACCGAGTCGCCGACCGCAATGTCACAGCCTCGCTGGACTGGAATGCAGTCACCCGGCTGAGCATCCGCAAACACGACGGCATACTAGCTATGACTGCCGACGTTGGTGGCCTGTGTCAGCCCAACAAGCAGGGCCACCACGAGGATGCGGGCATCCGGCCAAGGCCTCGCCTATCTCGATCGTGAGCGCCGCGATGTCCAGTGCGGACAGCAGATAAACCCTGGCGAGCGCCTGACCGACGCCTGCAGTGTCATACCGTTGACCATGATCACCGTGCGGTATCGCGTCAGCCATGTCGGCGCGGCCGCAGCGAGGGCGCGCAGCCAGCCCGCGAGAACAATGCCGAGCAGGTCGATGCCACACGTGATGCGGAAATCCCGTGCAGGCTCCCAGTTCACCGAACTCGGCCCTGTGCGTGCCGAAAATTACGCCCGCACAGGTCAAGCGGTATGCCGATACTCGTGGAGGACTCCACCGAGACGGTCCTGTCGGAGTACCGCAAGGCGTTCGATCCGGTCAGGTCCAAGGGGTTGCAGTCGGGCTCGAAAGGGTGCTGCGGCGGCGAGTGATCGGTGGGTGCGGTGCTCGTTGTAGTGCCGCTCGTACTCGCGTAGCGCGTGTGGGAGATGGGCTTCGTTCCAGATCAGGGTGCGGTCCAAGAGCTCGCCACGCAGTGACTTGACCCAGCGTTCCATGATCGCGTTCATGCGGGGCATCCGCACACCGGTCAGAATCGTCGCGATCCCGGCGCCGCCGAGGATCTCGTCGATCAGTGCCGGGTACTTGCCGTCGCGGTCGCGAATAAGGAACGTGATCCGCGCGACGTATCCGGTGTCCTCGAGGCCCATGAGCAAGTTGCAGACAGCCTGGGTGATCCAGGCATGGGTGGGGTGCGCGGTCGTGCCGACTATCCATACACGCCGACTGGCGTGGTGGACGGCGGCGAAAATGTACTGGCGCTGCACAGCCAGCGTGACAGTCTCAACAAAATCCATCGCCAGAATCGCCTCCGCCTGCGAACGCAAGAACTCCGCCCAGTTAACGGTTGTCCGACGCGGGGCCGGATCGATGTCGGCGGTCTTGAGGATCTCCTACACGGTGGATACGGCGATCACGACACCGAGCAGCGTGAGCTCACCGTGGATACGTCGATACCCCCATGAAGGGTTCTCGGCCGCCAGGCGCAGGACAAGACGGCGGATCGAAGCGACAGTGCGCGGACGCCCAGGCCTACGGTTCACGCTCATGCAGGCATGGCGGCGCTTCATCAAGTCGCGATGCCACCTCAGCACCGTGTCCGGGCTGACCAGCAGCCGGAGCCGGCGCAGCGTCGCGCGAGCGAAGGGCACAAGTAGGGCTGCGAACAGCGCCCTGTCCTCTGGCCACAATCGTGGGCGCTGACCGCCGAGTTGCCGGCGCTGGACCGCGAGTTGATGGCGTAGCGCGAGGATCTCGACATCTTTCTCACTCTCTGTCATGCGCAAGAACCACAGCGCGGCGAAAGCGTGAGACGGCAAGGTAGGCGAAACGGACCAGCACGGCCGCGATCATGACCGATTATGATCGGTAACAGGCCGACGCCTGCTGACCTGCACGGACACATTTTTCGGCACACACAGCGCTCAGCGTGCTCCTAAGTGCGGTCGCGCTGAGCGAGCTCCACCTGCCGGTTGCGCAGCTCGTCTTGCCGTACCTCCAGCTCCTGGTCTGTTCCGCTGATCGTCGCGGCCCGCCTGCGCGACGGCAGTCTGGAGCCGGTCCAGGCTCGAGCTCTGGGCAGGCAACGTGATCAGCGTGCCTCCCGTCACGCGCTCAACGCCTCCCAGCTGGCCGCTGTCACGACCGCGTCCACCCGCGCCCACCGACCCCTCCCGTACACCGCAGATGAGACCATCCCTGACGAGACTGCGGGTTGCGGCGTGGTCGCACCAGCCACCGTCGATCAGCAGATCCGGCTCGCAACCGCAGACCAGCTCTCCCCTGCCGGCGGCGACCGCGGCCAGCATCTGCCACTCACGCTGGTTCACGTCGGACATCGCTCCTCCACAACGGACTTAGTCGTACTGGAGCGGCTGGTCCGCCGGCACCAGCGCGACGCGCCGGGTGCCGGTCAGCCTCAGCGGAACCGCGAGCAGGTCCCTCGGGAACGCCGTGAACTCGCGGGGATCGACGACAGCCAGCGAAACCCTGCCCTCGCTGCGCTGCCACACCGAGTACCGCAGCTCGCGCAGGAACTTCTCGCGCTCCGCCCGGTCGGCGAGCACGACGCCGAGGTCGCGCACCGGGCCGGGACCCACGGGATGGGTGAAGGATGCGAGTGCATCGGCGAGCCAGGCCCTCAACTGATCGGACATGTTCTGCTCCTCAGTGCTTCACGGTCAGGGGGAGGCGGTTCTCGAGGACGAGGTTCTGTGGGGTGGCGCGGTACAGATTCGGGGTCTGCTGCGGCGGCATCGTCGCGACGACGCGACGGTGCAGGTCCTCGTAGGAGCTCGCCTGGCACCACACCTCGAGGAACTTCTGCGTGAACAGCCCGTTCTTCCTGCCGTCGAGCGAGACCTGATTGTCCTGGCAGCCGGAGAGCAGCAGGACAGTGGCCGCGATGTCACCGGTGTCCGCGGCACGACGCTTCGCCGCGGAGTAGAGGTCGCGGCGCGCGGCCAGGTCCGCCCGTGCGGTGGTGTCGGACAGCGACCTCATCGTCGGGTCACCGTCTCGGGAACCGAGTGCGGTGCGCACGGTCTCCACCGTGAGCGACACCAGCCGTCCCGCCCGCTCCGGTCCGGTCTCCTCGCCGTACAACGACTTCGCGACGGCGGGCATGATCTCGCTCAGCGCGCTGTTCAGCTCGGGGTCTGTGCCGATGTCGCGGCTGATCTCCCTGTCGACGAACCCGTCGACGCCGTCCACGAGCCGGACCGCGCGGTAGGTCAGGTTCGCCGACCTCGCTACTGTGCCGCTGTGGCAACTGTCCGAGCAGACGAAGATCTCGACTCCCTCCCGGAAGCGGCGCCACAACGACTTCAGCTCGTCGTCGAGCAGCTGGCGGTCGTAGAGGACCCACGTCTCGTCGAGCTTGTCCGGCTCGTCCCCGTCGAGATCGGGCAGTTGTGCGCCGTGGCCGGAGTAGGTCAGCCAGAAGAAGTCTCCCGGCCGCAACGCGGTCGCGGCGTCGGCGATCTCGGCGGCGACCCGCGCCGACGTGGCGTCGCCGTTCAGCAATGGTGGTCGTGCGTCGAATCCCTGTCCCCGTGCAATGGAATACATGTCACGCGCGTCGTTCTCGCAGCCACGCAACTCCGGCACCACGACCGGGTACGCGGCGGGATCGACCCTGTTCAGTCCGATGTGCAGGGAGCGACCCTGCGGACGGCCCGGCGGACGGACCGCGCGCAGCCTGGCCATTGTCACCGGCCCGGCGGCGCCATCCACCACGAGTTTCTGTGCTTGCTGGAACGCGCGCACGGCCGACTCGGTCGCCGCCCCGAACACACCGTCAACCGGACTGAGGTCGTGGCCGGCGGCGCTCAACAGGTTCTGCAGTTCGCGGACGTCCTCACCGCGGTGGCCGCGGAAGAGAGTTCTGCCCATGTCACACCCCTTCCGGGTGGAAGATCGACACGACCTGCGGGACACGGCTGACCAACTCGGGCAGCACACCGCTCAGCACCGGACCGAACCAGCGGGACGCGGTGTTCGGATCGGTCACCTCCGGCTCGGGCACGAGCTGGTCGACGAGGTCGGGAACGGCGTGCACCACGACGGGCAACGTGTTCAGCAGCAAGGGGATCAGCCACCGCGAACGGAGTTCGTGGTCGTCGGCCGGCAGTTTCCGCACGGTGCGGAATTCCTCGACCAGCGCGGGTACCGCCTCGATCACCTTGGGCGCCAGGACGTCCAGCACCGTGTGGAAGAACCGCTCGACGCTCGAGGTGTCACGCGACTGCTCTCCGAGCACGTCGGCGTTGCGGTCGAACAGGTTCTGCCTGATGCCGGGCACCGCGCCCGCCACGGCGCTCACCACGAGCCGCGTCAACTTTCCCGCCGCGTCGGGAGGAATCTCGTTCTGCAACATTTCTGTCATGCCGTCCACGATCGGACAGCCGCCGTCCTGCGGTCCGGTGGCGTTGTCCTGTCTCGCAGGGACGTCCGCCCCTTCGTCCGGGACCTTCGCCACTGGCCCTGTAACGCCGGCCGTTCTAACTTCGTCAACTGTGAACGCAGCAGGTGACGAACCAGTCGCCAGGGTGCTCGTCGTGGACGATCACCCCGTGTTCCGGCGAGGGCTGGTGACGCTCCTAGAAGACGAGCCGTGGGTGTCGTATGTCGCCGAGGCCGCTACGGAGGAGGATGCCGTCCGCACCGCGCTCCTCGAGGAAATCGACCTGGTGGCGATGGACGTCCGTCTGTCGCAGGGCGACGGCATTGACGCGACCAGGCGGATAGTCAAGGCCAGGCCTGGAACCGCGGTGCTGCTGCTCACGATGGTGGACGACGACAAGCTGGTCATGCGAGGGCTGAGCAGCGGCGCTTCCGGTTACGTGCTCAAGGAGTCCGACGCGGGCGTCGTGCTGGACGCGTTGCGTTCGGTGCGGGCGGGGAACACCGTGCTCGGTGCGCGAGTGGCGTCGTCGGTGGTCGCGATGCTGCGGGCGGGACCGGTGGAAGTTCCGTCGCCGTTCGACCGGCTGACCGAGCGCGAGCTCGAGGTGCTCGCGTTCGTGGCGGCGGGCAGAGGCAACCAGGAGACGGCGCGGGCGTTGTCACTGGCCGAGAAAACGGTGCGCAACATCGTGTCCGTAGTCATCGGGAAGTTGCAGGTGCGCAGCAGGCTGGAAGCCGCGCTGCTCGCCAAGGAGGCCGGCATCGTCGCCGAGCCCGGCACCCGCGTCAGGGGGAAGTGATGGCAGAGCTCTCACACACAGCGAGAAGCTGACCAGCTGAAGGTCCCACGCTGGTTGCGGCGCAGCTTTCTCATGTTGGGACTGGGTCTGAGCGGCCTGGTGATCGCCGGCATGGTCACGCGCCTGCGGTCGGGAGGCCCGGGACCGTCCGTGTCGCAGTTCGCGCTGCTCGCCTCGATGGCGGTCGCGTTCACGGTGCTTGGCGTGCTGCTGCTCCTGCACCTGCCGCACCACCGGCTGAGCTGGCTGCTGACCGGAATCGGCGTGGCGGCGGGAATATCGGTCGTGTCGCTGAGTTGGCCGGGGTGGGCACCGGCTGCCTGGTTCAGCCAGTGGTCGTGGTGGCTGCCGTTCGGCCTGATCCCGTTGGCGTTGCTCATCTTCCCGGACGGGCAGCTGCCGTCGCGGCGGTGGACGTCGTGCGCGGTCGGCCTGGTCACCGCCGTCGTCGTCGCCGCGGTCGGGCTCGCCGCGGCCGCCCTGACCGGTCCGAGGCACCTGCTGTTCAGCGGTTCTCCCGTGATCGGCGAGCCGTCGCGCACCTTCCTGCTCATCGCGTTCGGCTGCATCGGTCTGGTCGCGCTCGGGCTCGTCGGCGTGCTCGGCGCCCTCGTCGGGCGCTGGCGGAGAGCGGAGGGCGCCGTCCGTTCCCAACTGCTTCTGCTGGCAGCGGCGGGCGCGGTGGTGCTGGCGGGCCAGGTGCTCGACGTGACCAACCTGCCCGTCGGGTGGGTCGCGGAAGGTGTCGCGCTGCCGCTGGCCATGACGCTCGCGATCCTGCGGCACCACCTCTACGACCTCGACCTGTACGTCAACCGGATCCTCGTGTGGGTCGTGCTGAGCCTCGCGGTGGTCGCTGCGTACGTCGCGGTGGTGTACGGCATCGGAAGAACCATTGCCGAGCAACAGCTCCAGCTCGTGTCGATCGGCGTGACGATGCTGGTCGCCGTGACGTTCCACCCGCTCCGGCGCGCGGTGCAGCGGAGTGTGGACCGCCTCGTCTTCGGGCACCGCGACGACCCGTACAGCGTGATCGCGCGGCTCGGCAGCCACCTGGAGGAGGTCGTCCAGCCCACCGCGGTGCTCCCCAAGCTCGTCTCGACGATCACCGACTCGCTGCGGGTGCCGTACGCGGCGGTCGAGATCATCGACACCAGCGGCCACGCCACCCCTGCCGCCGCCGACGGCAGGCTGGCCATCCCGCCCGTTCGATTCCCCCTGACCGCGCACGGCAACCTGGTCGGCACACTGCTCGTCTCTCCACGCTCCACAGTGGACAGCTTCACGGAACGCGAGCTGGCGCTGCTGCGCGATCTCGCCCGGCAGGCCGCTGTCGCGGTCGAAGCGTGCCGGCTCACGCTGGACCTGCAACGGTCCAGGGAGAAGCTCGTCGTGGCGCGCGAGGAGGAACGCCGCAGGCTGCGCGGCGATCTGCACGACGGCGTCGGCCCCGGACTCGCGGGCATGGCACTGCAGGTGCGGGCCGCCCGCAGGTTGCTGCCCTCTGGTGAGCGCCCCGCCGCGATCCTCGACGCCCTCGCGCAGGACCTCGTGCTGTGCAGCAAAGAGATCCGCTCCCTCGTCGACCAGCTGCGCCCGGCGAGCCTCGACCAGGGGCTGCCCGAGGCGCTCCGGCTGGAGGCACGGCGGTTCACCTCCGACGAGTTCACCGTCGAGGTGTGCTGCGACGACGAGACCGTCGATCTGCCGGCCGCGGTCGAGGTTGCCGCGTTCCGCATCGCGGCCGAGGCGCTGACCAACGCGAGCAAGCACTCGTCCGCCACGAGGTGTGAACTGGCCCTGCGCTGCGCGGATGCACTCGAACTGCACATCACCGACGACGGCGACGGCATCCCCGGACGTCGCCGCGACGGCGTGGGCCTGGGCTCGATGAGGGAACGGGCCGAGGAGCTTGGCGGCGAACTGACCGTCTGCGCCGTGCAGCCACACGGAACCCGTGTCGCCGTACGGCTACCGCTCAACCAACCGTAGAGGGAGGAAACGCCGTGAACGGGCCACTGCCGCAACCGGAATGGCCAATCATCGTGATCTCGGCCGAGAACACGTTCCTACATCTGGGTCGTGACCTGAGAGGCCTGCAGAACCACATGTACGAGGACGCCGTCGTGGCCAGGAACTGGGACGAGAAACGAGCTGCCCGCGTCAGGCCCGTCACGCTGGAGTTCTTCGACAGCGACGGGAAGGTGCTCGAACCGATGCCGCTTCGGGGGTGGGTGCCGACCGGTTTCCGATTCGCCGAGCGCGGGGAAGCCGTGAGGCCTTCCGAGCTCTTGGAACGCATGGCGACCATCGTGCAGGACGCGCACACCAGCCAGATCGCCTTGCAGATCAGTGCTCTCGGCGAGGTGACTCCGAGTGAACAACAACGGCTGGAGTTGACGTACGCCGTGCCCAGTCCGGCCGACGGGGACACGGTGGCGACGTTCGCGACCACGTTGCTGAACCACCCCGCCTACGCCGGCAGACCTCGGGGACCGGCCGACCCTGGTGACACCGGCGGCTGGATGCACAACCTGATGCACGCGACGTTCGGGTGATCATCGTGCCATCGGACGAACTGAACAGGCTCATCGACGTGCAGCGCACGCACGCCGCCCAGTTGCTGGCGTTGCCGAACGTCCGCGGTCTCGCGGTCGGCTTCAAGCAGACCGGCGGCAACCGGACCGGCGAGCTCGCGGTGCTGGTGTACGTCCAGGAGAAGATCGACAGGGACGTCCTGCCGCCCAGGGACCTCGTGCAGATACCGGACGTCGTGACGGACGTGGTGCAGTGGGGCCGGATACGGTGCGGCACCAGCGGAATACCGGTGTACGCGGCCGAGCAGGACCCCCTGCGCGGCGGGTACAGCATCGGCCGCGCCAACGGTGGAGCGGGCACGATCGGGACGATCTGCGCCGATGCCAGAGCCGACGACGAGCGCGTCTACGTGCTGTCCAACAACCACGTGCTCGCCACCTTCCCCGACGGTCGGCGGAAGGACGTCGTGTACCAGCCGGCGCTCCACGACGGTGGCACGAGGGAGGACGCCATCGGCTCGCTCACCAGAAAGGTCAGCATCCGGTATCCCACCAAAGGCGTGATCCCTTGGAACCAAGTCGACGGGGCGGTCGTCTCGGTCGACCCGCTCAACGTCGAGTGGTCGATCGCCGACATCGGCCAGGTGAGCGGAATCAACACCGATCCCCCTCTGGGCACACGGGTTCGCAAGACCGGCAGGACGACCGGGTGCACCGCCGGCGAGATCATCGGGATCGGTGGTTGCGCGGCCGTAGTCGTCGACGGCTCGACCGCCTACTTCGACCTGCAGCTCATCGTGGAGCTCAAGAGCGACTTCGGGGACTCGGGAAGCCTGGTCGTCGACGAGGAGAACCGGGCGGTGGGCCTGCTGTTCGCGATCGCGGAGACCTATGCCGTGGTGAACCCGATCGCGCAGGTGCAGCGGCAGTTGCGGATCGAGGTGGCGCGAACGGTGTCGAAGCCGGATCCCGAAGACCCTGCGATGCCCGCCGGACTCCGCAACGCACTGAAAACGATGCGCAAAGAGCTGGCAGGCGTCCCGGAGGCGGTGGCGATCAGCGTCGGCCGCTCTCGCACGGACGAGGTGACGATCGACGTCCGCGTCACCGCGGCCATCCCAGTCCCCGACCGGGTGGAGGGATATCAGGTGAGGATGATCGAGTTGTGAGGTGCCTGAGGTGGCGGCGGCGTTCAGCTCGCTGCCACCCCGGCCGTTCTCAACCGTTGAGCCAGATGAACTCCAGGTGCTTGCCCGCCTTCTGCTCCAGCCCGGCGATGTCGTACATCCCCGTCATGAAGCCGAAGAGCTTGGCCTTGACGAATTCCAGCCTCCCGATGCCGCGGACCTGCTCGACGGGCACGCGAATCACCCCGGACTCGCGGTTGGCGTTCCTGACGGCCACCTTGTCGATGAGCGTGTTGCCCGCGTAGAGCCTGATCTCCTTGCCCCACGTGTTGTAGGGCTGCTGCAGCGATATCTCGATCATGCCCGGCTCGATGTCGTGTTCCCGCAACAGCACCCCGTCCCCGTCGGGCAGCCACTGCCCGTCGAAGTTGACCCAGTTGAGCTGCGTGCCGCGCGGCATGCCAGTGAGCACCGAGACGATCGACGGCAGCGCCTGCACGAACGGGGGAACCAGCACGTTGAAGAGGCCACTGAGGAAGCGCTCGGCGTACTCGGGGCTCGTGACCGACGGTGGCGGGATGTCCCGGTGCCCGAAGAACTGCTGCAACAGGTCGGGCACCACGCCACCGATGATCGACGGAAGCATCTGCAGCAGCGGCCCGAGGAAGCGCGCCGCCACGTCGTCGGGGCCGCGCGGTACGTCCCGCGACACCGTGCCGGACAGCCCGGCCACGGCCTCGACGACGTGCGGCACGAGCGTCGCGTACACGGCGAGCTTGTCCACCTCTGGCGCCTTGTCGCCGAGCACGTCGCGGGACGCGTTCGAGAAGAGGCTGACGATGGAGGGAATCGCCTGGGCCAGCACCGGCAGGATCGCGGTGAGCAGTGGCAGGAACCGTTCCCCCGTCTGCTCACCTTCCGGAAGGTGGGGAACGGGCAGATCGGCGTCCCGCACATCCTCGGCGGTCTGGTGCGAGTTGGTCGTGATGGTCATGGAGGTTTCTCCCAGCGTCCGGATGTTCTGACGCCGACCACCTTCTACCGTCCGTTGACCCGTGCACCCGGTGCGCACGTCCCGGCCTCGTGGGACGTCTGCCCGACGTTTCAGGCGGTCGTGGAGCACCACCGGGCTTCATGATGGGCCGCCTCAATACGCTCTCTACCTCTATTTTGAGGTTCGTGCCGAGCTATTTGAGCGTTGCGACGTGGAGCGCGGTGAGTCATCCGCGTTGATCGTCTCTGAGTAGACCCGCACGACCGTGTCGCGGCCGAGTTCGAGAACCCTCGGCGAGGCCGATCTTCGTGGAGACGTTCGCCAACGCGCGACGTGGTTGGCACATCGGCCTGATAACACCGCCTGCCAGCGTCAAGACAGGCCGTGAGGAACGGCGCGGTGGCCACGGGACGACGTCAGGGGCCACCGCCGATAGATGCCGCACGGCTTGGCACACATGCCGACCGCGCCAGGTCGTGTCCCCTCCCGGGCAAGGAACTCGCGGGGACAGCTCGGCAGAAACCATAAGCCGTGCGGCTGGTGTTGTTTGCTCCGAGCCTGAGAATCCGGAGCCAACGTTGCAACATGAAGCAGGACGCAGGAGACCTGCAGCCCTCGCATGGGTCGATGCGCGAGGATGGGTCAACGGCGGTGTCGGCTGTCCCGCTGGGCACGTCGCAACACGAACGACACGACATCCGCGGTGATGTTCTGATTCGAGGTCGAGCTAACGTGCTTCGCCACGTCACCGGCACTCCAGGTGGGGTGCTGCCGGGCGGCGCCGATTATCCGCTCCTCAGTCTCGGTCCGCGGGGCGTTCCTCGCGCCGTCCGGTTCTGGCGGGTCGATCTCGAAGTTGGCCGGTCGGCCCGTGTCGTCGTCGTAGACCATGAGTCGCGGTCCCCTCTTCCCTGGAACGCAACGACGTTAAGAACCTGCGATCGCGCAGGTCTATGACGCCTTCTGGCAGACGACCGCCAACAGCGGCGTGTCCCGGACCGTCTTCACCTCTCGTGGCCGCGGGAGGAGCGATGATCGTCTCCACCTGCTGAGCCATTTGCTGGACGCCGTCCGAAAGGGGGTGTCAGCGCTGTTGGACATCCCTGTAGCGGTGGTCGACCCCTTGCCGATCTTCCAGACAGGTGTCGTGGCGGCTCTGTCCGGGCGGGGCTGCGCCATCGTCGCCCAGAGCGACATCATCGCGTGGATACAACGGCCTGGGCCCTCGGTGGTCCTGTTCACCGTGCGCGCCGAGTCGGATTGGGAAGTCCTCGACAGATTGCTCCAATCCGCCGGGCGACACCTAGTGATCGTGGTACTAGACAACGTGTCAGCGCACACCGGCGCAAGAGCTGTGCAGGCGGGCGCGGTCTCGGTGATCTCCCGTGATTCCACGGTCGAGCGGCTGCGGCAGGTGGTCGAGTCGACATGCGACGGCCAGGCCGTGATGCCGGCCGAGGTCGCAGCCGCCCTCGCCCGTGGTCCGGTGGCGGACAACTGGGTTCCTTCGCCCGAACAACTCCTGTGGTTACGACGTTTGGCAGCGGGAAGCACGGTGGAGCAACTAGCGAAGGACGCCGGCTACTCGGAGCGCGCCATGTACCGACTGCTCAAGGTTCTCTACGACCACATGGAAGTGGGCACACGCCTGGAAGCGATCATGTACGCGCAACGCCATAACTGGGTCTGAGGTCTGTCACAGTGCTTCGAGCACCTCGCGCAGTTCGTCCTCGCCGATTCCCAACTCCTCGACCATGACCCGCAGCCGTGCGGTCAGCTTCGGTGGCCGCACGAGGATCTGCCGGGACTTGCGAAGCGCCTTGATCGCAGCGCCGAGATCGGCTCCGGAAATCACGTGCTTCCCGCAAATCGCATAGGCCTGCATGTCCGCGGCGGTGAAGTCCTCCGAGTTCACGGCCAGCCGCTTCGCCGCGTCGTCGCGCAACTCGTCGAACAAGGTTCGTGCTCTGGACGACTCGCCGATGCGTTCAGCGGCCAGTGCCGCAAGCGCCAGCACGACCAGAGACCTCCGCGGCTTGCGCACCGCCAACGCCGCGCGCGCCTCCCGCCAGGCCTCGTCGAACTCACCGGACATGACGCCGATGAACGCCAGTGTTGTGCGTGCCTGTAGCACGATCACGTCGTCGCCCTGCATGGTTGCCAGTTCGACTGCAGAAACGGCATCGGCCCTCGCGGCCTTCAGATCGCCCCGTTCGAGAAAAGCGACCGCTTGCCCGTCAAGCCAGGACGCGTGCACGAGCTGCTCGCCGAGGTCCATCGCCTCGTTCCGTGCCACCAGCAGCCACTCCTCGGCGTCAGACGGCTGCCCGAGCTCGCCGAACCACCTCGCGAGCTTCAGGGCGAGATTCACCCGGCTGCTGGTCGCTCGAGACGCCTTCCTGCCCTCTGCGAGGGCTGGTGCTCGTGACTGCGCGAAAGCTGCTCGCGCGTTCGCGACAGCTCCGTCGTAGTCACCGTTTCGGCGCCTGCAGTCAGCGATTCCTGCGAGCGCCTGCATCAAATCGGCGTCACGCTCGTACGCCCTCGCCAGGTCGCGAATCCGCTCGTACTGGCCCTGAGCGAGGAACACCTCGTTCTGCTGCTGGTGCAACGTGGCCAGGTTGCCCCTGACGCTGAGGACGGCCAGATCCGCCGCGTCCTCCGCCAGCGTCAACGCGATGTCGTACTCCTCATGGGCCTTCGCGTAGCTCCCGTTGGTCGCATAGATCTGGCCCAGCACGTTGTGGTTCCGCATCTCGGCGTCTTCGGCTCCGAGTTTCCCGACGACCTTCCGCCGCTGTTCGAGCAACTGGTGACGGCAGTTCCACTCGATCAGGACGTCGTCGAGCTCCTCGATCTTCTTGCCCGCATCGGCCCACTGTTCCCCGTTGATCAGCGCGCGCAGTTCGGCGAAACTCTCGCGCAGCATGGCGAACTCGCCGGGATGGTTCATCTTGAGCCGGGTCAAGTGTCCTGCTGCCCGGACGTATCGGTCCGGCCGGGTCGCGGTGGCGGGAAGCGCGACCTCGATCAGATTCCTCTCGAGTGGTCTGAGCAGATAACGACCAGGCTCCGCCTGCTGAACGACCCTCGCGTCCACGAGCTCACTCAACGCTTTCCCCACCGTCGCCGGATCGGCGTCGAGAAAGTCCGTCACGGTCGTCTCCGGAACCGGAATGTCGAAGACGGCTAGAGCCTCCATCACCGCGAGCTGGTCCGGGTCAAGTCTCCGCACGAGCCGGCGGATCAGACTGGCGCCCACGTTGCCTCGGTCCTTCGACAGCAGACCTTCCAGCACCTCCAGAGTCGGGCCTGCCGCGTCGAGCAGCACGACGGCTCGCGCCAACTCGCCGAGACGGGGATTCCCTTGCAACCTCGTGTACAGCGACCGGTAGGCACTCGGCGAGAGGCTCGGCACGTCCCAGCGCCCGTCCTGGCCGAGACTGACCAAGAACGCCCGGTAGTCGTGCGCGTCGAGTTTGGAGAGAACCATGTGGTCGTTCTCCGGCCACATGCTGTCGTCATTCGCCGACGCCAACGGATGTTGGCTCACAAGCACCACTTTGACCCGGTGTTCGGGATCGTTGACGAGCAAGTCCAGTGCATGGTCGAGTTCCGCGTCCGCCAGCGTCCGCGTCTCCGGCACGAGCAGGTTCTCCGCAGCGTCGACGACGAGAACCACCTGTGTCTCGCCCAGCCTTCGCAGCGCACCCAGCAACTGCACGAACGCGGAACCGCCTCGCCGTGCCCGGCTCGGTTTACCCTCGATGTAGTTGATCAGCGTGTGGGCGTCCAGTCCCACTCCGACCCGTGCCTCGTGCCGAGTGATCCGGACATCCGGCGCTACCCCGGACGGCCCGCTTGAAAGCGCACCGACGACCTCGTCGAGCAGACTCGTCTTGCCCACTCCAGGCTTCCCGCTCACCACCGCGACACCGGGCTGGCCGTCGGTCAGCAGTGAACGGACGCGCTGCGAGTCAGCAGCCCGCCCGATCAGCCGCCCCTCGCCCTCGCTGGACCTGCCGACGCCATGAGCGGCGTTCCATCCGCCGGCCGGTTCCGGCACGGTGAAAAGGAACTGTTCCGCGGCAAGGGCCGCTAGGTGGAAACACCACTCCTTCGTCCTCCGCTCGTCCGGCACGTGCAACTTCCTGCCCAAGTGCAGCAGTGCCGTCGCTGCAAGGAAAAGAAGGCACTGCTGCCGCCAGTCCGCGCGGTAGCCGCTCGTCCTCAAGTCGGGCGCATCGCGGATCTTGATCGCGAGACGCCGCTGGACCTCGTTGAACGATGAACGGGAGACGTCCTCCGGGTGCACGAGCGCCTGTGCGAGCCGCGGCGACACGCGCAGGTCCTCCTGGCCGATCTGGTCGAGCACGAGCGCCACGAGGAGATGCATCGGGTCGCGCGCCAAGGGCCCGTTGTGGCGGAAGCGGTCGTAGTCGATCAGGACGAACTCATCGGGCCTCACGGTCATACCCTGTGGCAGCAGGATGTTCCGGCCGCTCAGATCCCCGTGCGTCCTGCCCACCAGAACGGCCTCCAGCGACGCTGTCGACGGGGCCCCCTTCAACAGCGCGAACGGGTTCACCCGTGTGGACCACTCACCGCGGTCGACAGGTGCCGCGGAACCGTCGACCGGGATACCCGCCTCGCGGGCCCACGCGATCGTCTGGTCCTCCCGGTGAGCGAGCACCTCGTGCACCAACGCTCCGACGGTGCCCGCGGCATGCCCAGGGTTTCCCGGATTCCAGTCACCGACGACCGAACGCACGATGGACTCGCAGTAATCCGGCAACTCGGGCCGGTCCACCAACTGTGACAACGCCTCGACGTCCCCGATGTCGCCACCTGCGATCCTCATGAACACCGCTCGCCACTGCCCGAAGATCAACGACCAGCCGACGGTCTCACCGAGGTGCTGCTGGAAGCCCGTGGACAGAGCCCATGCCTCCTTGAGACGCTCGATCTTCAGCTCTCCGCCCGACCGAAAGAACTTCAGGGCCAGGTGGTCTCCGCCACGCTCGGTCTCCAACTCTCGGATCGCACTGGCCACGGGATCCTCGCTGCGCCCTGCGGTAAACCAGCGGCGGTGCGTCAAGGCCATGCCTTGTCCGGCTATGCATTGCTCGAAGGCAGGGAAGATGTCCTTCAGCGGTTCGCCCCACGACTCGGGGTTGCGGAGTTTCCCCATTTCGCCTCCTACCCCTGATTCGCGCAACACAGGAAACTTAGACCGCGAGGGCGGTCAACTGAATACGCCCAGCGGGTGCAACGAGGGGGAACGACCGATGAGCGATCAGCTGTCCGACGAGGCCAAGGTGAGAAAAGATCTGCTCTGGGGGCTCTACACCGACGTCCGGACTCATGCCCGCCACGCGGAGACCCTGCGCACCAACGTCGTCAACTTCATGATCGTCGTTGCGTCCGTGATGATCGCGGTCATCGCCAACGATGGTCAGATCACCAGGAAGGACCTCCCCCTGTCCCTGGTGATATCGGTGGTGGGCCTGATCGGCATCGCGTTCGCCGCGTCGTACACCGAACTCTACGAACGCAACCGCAAGAGGGCGGTGAAGATCCGCGTCGCACTGGACGCGGAGTTCCTGGAGCAGGGTGGTGTCACCACGACCTCCTTGTTGGACGACGCCGACAGGGATCACGAGGCGAGCGGCCTCTACCGGTGGAGCAGGAGACTCACCGGCAGCACCCGGAGGTTCTGGTTCATCCTGCCGGGCCTGATCCTGTTGTCGGGCATCACCTTGTCGTTGGTGGCATTGTGAACGATGAGACCGCTCCGCTCCATGATGTCAACGAAGTGTCCACGAAATCAGGCACTTCGACCTCTCCCTTCAGCGAGAACGTCGCCGGCGCAGTCCAGTGAACAGGCGCTACCCGAGGGGGCGTCGTAGCGGCGGATGAAGCTTGGTGGCCTCACCGCGGCGATAGACGGCGGCGCGGCCCCCCAGCCACTTCGGTTTCCTGTCCACCGGCACGACAAATCCCTCGACACCCACGATCTCCCGCTCGAACTCGCGCACGTCGAGCGGAACATCCCAGAACGTCTCGTAGACGGCTTTGAGGTCGTCGGCCGTGAACTGCTCCGGGCAGAAGCCGAGGGCTACCGGCGTCGACTCCAGGTTCCTCCGCGCCCGTTCGAGCGCCTCGCCGAGGATCATGTCGTGGTCGAACGCGAGGTGACCAGTTTCGGTCAGCGGCACCCACTTCGCTGCGGCGGCATCAGTTCCAGCCTGGGGTGCGGGCAGGTTCGGGGCCACCGCCAGGTACGTGACCGACGCGACCCGCCCTCTCGGATCCCGGTCTGGGGCACCGTATGCGCCTATCTGTTCGAGGGGCACGCCATCGATCGACGTTTCCTCCTGCAGTTCGCGTGCCGCGGCGGCGCCGAAATCCTCGTCAGGTCGCACGAATCCGCCTGGCAACGCGTATCGGTGCCGGAATGGATGATTGCCACGCTCGACGAGCAGGACGTTCACTTGGCCGTCCCGGATCGTCAGCACGACGAGATCCACGGCCACGCTGAAGAACTGCGTCGGGGCATCGGGCACGGGGACGCAGCCTAACCACCGGTGTTTGACGCGGGTACCTCCATAGGAGTTGGGGAAACTTTGGTCGACATCTTCATCAACTACCGCACCGCCGACGCGGCGCACGGGGCAGCGGCCTGCTACGAGCTGCTCGCCGCCCAGTTCGGTGCCGATCGCGTGTTCCGCGACTGCATTTCCATGACACCCGGCCAGGATTACCCCAGCGCAATCAACACTGCGTTGGAACAAGTGCAAGTTCTCGTAGCGATCATCGGTCCCCGTTGGCTCGCGACGGACGCTTCCGGAAATCAGCTGATCGACAACCCGCGAGACTGGGTGAGACGCGAGATCGCGCGGGCGCTCGACCGCGAGATCCTCGTCATTCCACTCCTGCTGGACGAAGCGTCGCTGCCGTCCGCCGACGACCTTCCCCCGGACGTCGCCGGGCTCACGCGGCGACAGGTGGCCAGGGTCCGCCACCAACTGCTCGGCCCGGACGTGCGGCGGCTCGCGGACAACATCGCACAGCACGTGCCGCGGCTCGGTGCTCACACCCCCGCGGTGATCCCCCAGCGGCGCTTCGCGTTGCTGGACTGGATCAGGCCGCGGCGCCGCATCGACAAGATCCCCGCCGCACCCGTGTGGAGCGGTTCGGTCGTGCAGAGGCCAGAACTGCACGCCGAGATCGTCCACCTGCTCACCGGGCAGGAGCGATCAACACCGATCGGGTTGACGACCGCGATGCGAGGCGCCGGCGGATTCGGGAAGACCATGCTCGCGGCCGAAGTGTGCCGTGATCCCGTGATCGTCGACCGGTTCCCGGGTGGCATCTTCTGGGTCACCTTGGGTGAACGGCCCAAGAAGTCCGAGTTGACCCAGATGATCAACGACCTCTGCCGTCAACTGCGGGACACCCACGAGGACTCGCCTCCGCTGAACGACCTTCACCAGGCCGGTCAGGAACTGGGGCGCCTGCTCGGGCGCCGCGGTCGCGCTCTGCTCGTCGTGGACGACGTCTGGTCCGCTCAGGACCTCCGCCCGTTCCTGTACGGCGGGCAAGGATGCGTCCGGCTGATCACGACGCGGATGGCCGCTGCCCTGCCCGACGGTTCCCCGCACATCAAGGTCGATGAACTCACCGTCGCACAGGCCCGCGCGCTGCTCACCAGAGGCGTCGACGGACTGAGCAGGCACGTCGTGGACGACCTCGTCCGGCTCACCGGCCGCTGGGCCCTGCTGGTGGCACTCGTCAACCGGGCCCTGATGGAAGCGATCGACGACGGCGCCGAACCCGATACCGCGGCCGTCGGGATCGGCGTGACTCTCCGCCGCGACGGCCCGGCCGCGCTCGACCTCGGTGACGCACAACAGCGCGAGCACCTCGTCGGTGCGACGATCGACCTCAGTCTCTCGTTCCTCAGCGCAGCGGACCGCGAACGATTCCTCAAGCTGGGTCTCTTCCCCGAAGACGTGTGGATTCCCGAATACCTGCTCGCGGTGGTGTGGGGCGAGACGGACGCGACGCGGCTCTGCCGGCAGATGGCGAGGATGTCGTTGGTCGCGGGCCGGCGAGCGGGTGACGGAGCCGCCATCCGCCTGCACGACGTCGTTCGCGGATACCTGCGCGGTCGACGCGACCTCGCGGCCGACCACAGGTGGTTGCTCGACAACGTCGCGCCCCTGGTCGGGTCCCCCGACGCGGAGAGGAATCCACGCTGGTGGGACCTGCCGCTCGACGCCGAGTACCTGTGGCGCTGGCTGCCGCATCACCTCGAGGAGGCAGGCCGCCGGGCAGAACACGCAGCGCTCGTCACGGACCTGCGCTGGCTCACGAAGAAGACGAGAGTGTCCGGACCGCTGAACGCGGAAGCCGACATCGCGGGCGTGGACGCACCCCTGGCGGCCTCGCTCCGGTTCTCGGTCGCGCAGTCCGCGCACCTGCTGGGTCCGACGGACCCGGCTGACGCCGTCGAGTCCGTGCTGCTGAGCCGTCTGCACGCCGACCCGGTGCTCCGACCGCACGTGGAGGCGTTCGCCGCGAACACACCGCGGTTGTCGAACCTGTGGGACCTGCCCGACCTGCCGAACCCGGCGCTGGTGCGGGTGATCACGGGTCATGACGAACCGATCAGGGCATGTACCTGGTCTCCGGACAACACCTTGCTGGCGACAGTCGGCCAAGATCGGATCGTCCGGTTGTTCAACGTGGCCCAGTGCGCCCAGGAACACGAGCTGCCCGGTCATACCGGCGCGGTCAACGCCTGTGCGTGGTCTCCAGACGGAACGCTCATCGCGACGGCGAGCGATGACGGCGACGTCCGCGTGTGGAGAGTCGGCGACGGAACTGAGAGCACGTCGTTCACCGGACGAGGAAGCGCGATGACGGGCTGCGCGTGGTCACCGTGCGGCACTCTCCTCGCGTCCAGCGGCCAGGACGGTGTCGTGCAGATCTGGGCGGTCGCGACCGGCCTCTTGCGACACGAGTTCGGTTCGGACACGGGACCGGTGAACGCGTGCGCGTGGTCGCCCGATGGAACGCTGATCGCCACCGCGTGCGAAGACGGCGTGGTCCGGCTGTGGCAGGTAGCGCACGGTCGCCTGGCGCTGGAACTCGTCGGCCACAACGGCTGGGTGAGAGCGTGCGCCTGGTCCCCGGACGCCGAACGTCTCGCGTCCTGCGGTCAGGACGGAGTCGTGCGGATCTGGGACGTGCGGAGCGGTGTCCAGAACGCCGCGCTGCACGGAGAGGCCGGCTGGGTGACCGACTGCGCATGGTCACCCGACGGCGTTCTCGTGGCCGCTGCGGGCGATGACGGTCTGGTCCGCGTCTGGAGTGTCGCCGACGCCGCGCAACACAGTGTGCTGTCCGGTCACACGGGATGGGTAGGAGCCTGTTCCTGGTCCTCTGACGGCACGCTCCTGGCGTCCGCAGGCCACGATTCGTCCGTTCGCCTGTGGAACGTCGCTCACCGCGCCGAACCGATCCATCCGGCGGATCACGTCGGCACGGTCTACGGACTCTCCTGGTCGCCCAACGGTAAACGTCTCGCCACCGCCGGCGACGATCACACAGTTCGTCTGTGGGACGCCTCTGGCGCTGTGCGGCAGCAGGTGAGCGAGCACACCGGTCCTGTTCGGGCGTGCGCGTGGTCTCCCGACGGCACTCGGCTGGCTTCTGCGAGCGATGACGGGTTCGTCCGGGTGGGGCACCCCGGGAGGCTGGAGGCGTGGACCGAACTCGGCCGCCAGACCGGCTGGGTTTACGGCTGCGCGTGGTCACCTGACGGCAAGCGGATCGCCTCCACCGGTGATCAGTCGCTGACGCTGTGGAACGTCGGCACCGGTGCGCAGGAAGCGGTCCTCGCCGGACATACGGGTTGGGTCCACAACTGTGCGTGGGCGCCAGACGGCACGCTGATCGCCTCCGCTGGCGATCAGACCGTCCGGATCTGGGACGCCGCGAGTGGCAGGCAGATGATGGTGCTCAGCGGCCACACCGGATGGGTCACGAGCTGTGCGTGGTCGCCTGACGGCGCCGTTGTCGCGTCCGCTAGCGCCGACAGGACAGCACGGGTGTGGGACGCCACCGACGGCTCGCTCCTCGCCGAGCTCACCGGCCACACGGACGCCGTCCGTGCCTGCGACTGGTCCCCAGACGGGGAGTTGCTCGCCACGGCCGGTGATCGGACCGCACGAGTGTGGGACTGGCGCACCGGCCGCTGCGTGACGCTCATGCGAACCGAGAAAGAACTGCTCGCGTGCGGCTGGTCTCCCGACGGCACAACGCTCGCTCTGGCCGGGCGTGGAGGTGTCTACGTCTTCGCGTACCACCCTTAGCCGATCGGCATCTCAGTCGCCGAGGTCGATCTCGCGAAGCAGCGGCGCCACGTCCACGGTCTCCTTCGCCTTGGCCACCGGCACGTGGGCAGCCGTCGGTCCAACCACACCCGCGTTCTCGAACCATCCGATCCTCGCGTCGAAGTAGAACAAGGTCACCACGGGCGAGCTGTCCATTCGCCCCGTCTCGTGGAACTGCCCCGCCGGCACGGTGTAGCTGTGTCCGGCGGTGAACATCGCCTCGTGGTCCAGGACGACCGAGACCGGCACCCCCGTGTCGCGCAGGCTCGACTGCCGGTGGGCCACCGAGTACGACCGCCTGCCGTCCCAGGACACGGCGAAGAGCCGCTGTGACCGCGTGGTTGCCACCGGCCACTGCCTGACCCGGTGCACGCGGTTGTGCAGGCCACCGGTCAGCACCCAACTGGTCGCGTGCGGCTGATGGGAATGCACCGAGAAGGCACCGCCCGTCTCCTCCTCCGCAGCGGCTCCGTTCGCCGGCCAGATGTGCAGTCTCAGCAGTTCCTCGATCTGCCCCTGCCGCACGACCGAGAACAGCGGCACGCAGTAGAAGCCCTGCGAGCTGACCTGCGCCCGGCGGAACGAGCAGTCCACAGCAGCGCGCACGAATGTCCACAATGGACGAGCATCGGATGGCTGCCCCGCGCCGTCCTGATTCCGCCGCATCCCCCTCAGCAACGCGGTGAGAACAGCACACCGCGCGACGGACCGTTCCACCGGTTCGGCGATCCCGTCGCACCACTCCCGCAGCGTCCCGCCGCTCCAACTCTGTCCCTCCGGCTGTGGAGAGGAAGAGGACGATCCCATGATGCCGGCCGCTGATCGCGCGCCTTCGACGAGCGCGTGCCAGTCGGCATCCGACACCTTGAGATCCGCGAATTCCTGATCGGGTGCGACCGGCTCCGAAACGATCACGCTCCACAACGAGCGCAGTGCCGACACGCTCGGCTCCACCGAGTGCAGCGTGACATCGACCCCATCATTGGCCTGCCGATCGTCAGCGACCGCCACCCGCACGATCCTCTTCCCGGCAGACAGGGCGTGCTCGAACTGGCGGACCGACCAAGCATCTCCCAGCTCACCTTTCTGGAGCACCAGGAAAACGTCGGACCGTTCGATCAGACCGAGAATCGCCCCCTCGTCAGAATTCCCTGGACGGTTGGCATGGGTCGCGACACTTATTCCATTCCACTCAAGGTAGGACCGCACCACTCGGCACAGCTCATCGAGTGAGCGGTCTGACCGCACCATGAACAAGCTCGGCACCTGCACCATCCCCCTCCGGACACTGGCCGCCAGAATCCGAGGATCACGGTACGTCTGCCGACAGGAACGCACGTTCATACATTTGGGCGGCTTTCCGCGAATTGAATGCCGCGAAGCTCAAGATCTCGCTGTACGAGGCCTTGCGCGACGCACGACGCAAAGTCGCGAGCACCGCCGGCCCCATCACGAGGGTCGCCAGGGTGTTGTGATGGCCCGGCCGGTGTCTCACCCGGCGATCGAGTCGGGCACTTCATCGACCCGTCGATCGGCATCAGATCCCAGAAGGGCATCGAAGTGAAGTGGGGGATCCATCCTGCCGGCGACAAGCGCACGGAGTGGACCACGGACGACCAGCGCACAACCCTGACCATCTTGATCGAGGGCGATTTCCGCGTCGACACAACTGATGGCAGCACAACCCTGAGTCGCCAGGGCGACTACATCTTGTGGGGACCAGAGGTAGATCACTCCTGGCAAGCCCGCGCAGATTCGGTTGTCGTGACGGTCCGCTGGCCCTCACAGGCACAAGAAGGCCTTCCAGACAGCGAACTGCTACTCGGTCGCGCAACAGGTCGTCGGACACCTCGAAAAGAGTGACGCCGACACCACGACGACCTGCGTCCGCGCCACCTTCGAAGTGGCCCAATGCGCGCCCTCCGCGCTCACGAACGAACCGCATGCAGCCGCAGCGGTTCCCGCACTGGCAGGTCTCGGTGCGAGGGCGGTCGACTCCTGTGCCGGGGACCGCTGCCTGCCCAGTCGGCATCGACACCGGTGCCGCGATGAAGCGACACCGCCAGGACCAGCACTCCCCGGCCGGCGCGGCGGCGGGGTGGTTCAGGGCTGGTGCCTGAACGGTTGCCCGCAACTCTGGGAGCGGCCCACGTGTGCGCGGCTCCGCGTTGCGGCCGGCCGAAGCCGTCGCCGTGCTCCACCCCACTTGGGTGAACCGGATCCTCGGTGCCCCGGCTGGGCGCGAGCATCTCACCCGGTCGCTGTTGGCGCTGGCAGAACGCCCCGGCACACCTCTACGGGTTCCCCCAAACGCGACGGGACAGTGCTGCTCGACCACCTGCCACAGCAAGCTGAGGTAGCAGCCGCATCGAGGGTTCAACCGCATACGGCCGTCAGGCGACCGGTGATCAGTTCCTCGGCCTCTCGCACGATGCGGTCGACCAGCTCGCGCACCGTCGGGACGTCGTCGATGAGCCCCTGGGCGAGACCCGCGCTCCAGATACCGGCCTGCAGGTCGCCGTCCTCGAACACCTTCCGGCCTCTCGCGCCCGCCACCAGATCGCGCACGTCGGGGAACTCGCCACCGTCGCCGAGGATCTCGACCACCTTGCGGCTCACGGCGTTGCCCGCGACCCTCGCGGTGTTGCGCAGCGGCCGGAAGATCAGTTCTGTGTCGAGCTCGCTGTTCGCGACGATCTGGTCCTTGACTCGCTGGTGGACGGGGGCTTCTCGCGTGCACAGGAACCGGGTGCCCATGTTGATGCCCTCGGCTCCCAGCGCCAGCGCGGCGACCAGTCCCCTGCCGTCCGCGAAGCCTCCGGAGGCGATGACCGGGATCGTCAGCCGCCGGACGGCCGCGGGGATCAGGACCAGGCCCGGGATGTCGTCCTCGCCGGGGTGGCCCGCGCATTCGAACCCGTCGATGCTCACGCCGTCCACGCCGATCTCCTGTGCCTTTACGGCGTGGCGGACGCTGGTGCACTTGTGCAGCACCTTGATCCCGTGGGCGTGGAACTCCGGCAGGTGCTCACGAGGGTTGGAGCCGGCCGTCTCGACGATCTTCACGCCGGACTCGACGATCGCGCGCCGGTACTCGTCGTAGGGCGGCGGGGTGATCGACGGCAGGATCGTCAGGTTCACGCCGAACGGCCTGTCCGTCATGTCCCGGCACCGCGCGATCTCGCGGACCAGCGCCTCCGGGGTGGGCTGGGTGAGCGCGGTGAGGAAGCCCAGTGCGCCCGCGTTCGCGACGGCCGCGACCAGTTCCGCCCTGCCCACCCACTGCATGCCGCCCTGGACGATCGGGTGTTCCACACCGAACGTCTCGCAGAACCTCGTCCTCAGCACCCGCGGCTCCTCTACAGCCCGTACGTCTTGCCGATGATGTCGCGCTGGATCTCGCTCGTTCCTCCGTACACGGTGGACACGACGGCCGAACGCAACAACGCTTCCATGCCGTACTCCGTGGCGTATCCGTAGCCGCCCATCATCTGCATGCCTTCCAGGGCAACGTGCTTGGCCAGTTCGGTGCACTTGAGCTTGACCATGGACGCCTCGCGGGCGAAGACGCGGTCCGGTTCGGCGGTGATCGCGGCGGCGACGTCGTCGAGCAGCAGCCGGGCGCATTCGAGTTCGGTGGCCATGTCCGCGATCCGGTGCTTGAGCGCCTGGAACGAGCCGATCGGGCGGCCGAACTGCTCGCGCTGACGCACGTAGGTCAGCGTGTCGTCGAACGCGCGCCGGGCGACGCCGAGCATCAGCGCGGCGAGGATCATCCGTTCCAGGTTGAGCCCGGCCATCAGCTGGACCCACGCGGCGCCGGGCGTGCCGACGACCGCCGAGTCCGGCACGAAGCAGTCGGTGAAGTACAGGTCGTTGACCTCGCGGCCGCCCATCGTGTCGATGCCCTTGATCTGCAGGCCGTCCACACCGGTGGGCACCATGAACTGCGTGAGCCCCTGGTGCCGGGACTCCTCCTGCGAGGTGCGGGCGATGAGCAGGACATGGTCGGCGAAGTGCGCGTTGGAGCACCAGGTCTTCTGCCCGTTGACCAGGTAGCCGCCGTCGACCCGGTCCGCGCGGCACGTCAGCGCGCTCACGTCGGAACCCGCGCCCGGCTCGGACATCGAGATGGCTTCGACGCGGCCCTTCACGACACCTTCGAGCACGACGCGCTTCTGTTCCTCGGTGCCGAACTTCTCGTACGCGGCCGCCGCGATGATCGTGGTGCCGAACCCGCTGATCGGCGCGAGGCCGTAGGCGGTCTCCTCCAGGAACAGGCACAGGTCGGTCATGCCCAGGCCTGCCCCGCCGTACTGCTCGGGGACGGCGATGCCGAGCCAGCCCAGCGCGGCCATCTTCTCATAGACGACCTGGTCGTGCGGCTCACCCTTGACCCGTTGCTCACGGCGGCAGAAGTCCGCGATCGCGTCGACCAGGTCGCGACGTTCGTCGGTCAGCTTTCGGGGCATGACGTGACCTCCTCAGTCCCGCACGGCGGGGAAGACGGTGTCGACCAGGTGCAGAACGGTGCGGGTGAGCATCACGTGCAGGTCGGCGCGGCTGAGCGTGCCGCGCACGAGCCACTCGCGGGAGGCGGCTTTGAGCATGCCGCTGTGGGCTCGGACCATCGCCCGCAGCTTCTGCTGCCCTTCGGCGACGTCGGTCATCATCACGGCTTCGAGGACGCGGTCCGTCGCGATCTCGTCGGCCTCCAGCATGATCTGCTCGATCTCCTGGTCGTTGCCGAGGTTCTCCAGGCCGATCGCGAAGAGCCACATCTCCCTGTTGCGTTCCACGACCTCCAGCCACCGGTCGACGCAGATCGACACGCGCTCCACGGCCGTCGTGGGCGGCAGCCGTTCCGACACGGACGCGGGCACGACCATCATCTGCCGCACCACCTCCAGGTAGAGGGCGCGCTTGGTGTCGAAGTAGTGGTGGATCAACGCACGGGTCACGCCCGCCTCGGTCGCGATGTCCGTTGTGGACACCGAGGTGTAGCCGTGGGCCCCGAAGAGCCGGCGGGCGGCGCCGAGGATCTCCGCCCGCCTGGCGTCCGGTTCCATCCGGCGCCGCTGTGCCTGGCGCTGACCGCTCATCCCGTGGTTCCCCTCGTGTACATCGACTCGATCGTCGCGGCGTGCAGGCCGTCGATCGCCTTGCGCCGCAGACTCAGCTTCGGGGTCAGCTCACCGGATTCCGCCGTCCAGGGCACGCTCAACACGCGGTACTCCTTCACCTGCTCGGCGCGGGACAGCACCTCGTTCGCCTCCGCCACCGCACCGCTGATCGCCTCGACCACTTCCGGGTGCCCGGCAAGATCGGCGACGTCGAGTCCGCGGGCCCGCGCCCACAACGGCGCGGCTTCCTCGTCCAGCACGATCAAGGCGGTGAGGTACGGGCGGCGGTCGCCGATCGCGACGGCGTAGGCGATCAACGGGTGAGCCCGCAGCAGCGACTCGATCCTCGTTGGGGCGACGTTCTTGCCGCCGTCGGTGATGATCAGTTCCTTCTTCCGGTCCGTGATGCTCACGATGCCCCGGTCGTCGACGACACCGATGTCCCCGGTCGGGAACCAACCATCGGCGTCGGTCGCGGGGTCCACTCCCCCGTCTGCGCGGAGGTAGCCCTGGCACACGACAGGACCGCGCACGAACAGCTCGCCGTCGTCGGCCACCTTGATCTCGATGCCGGGTCCGGGACGTCCCACGGCGCCCAGCGCGAACACCTCCGGTGTGCTGACCGTGGCGGCGCCCGTCGTCTCGCTCAGGCCCCACACCTCGTACACCGGCAGCCCCACGCCGGCGAGGAACTCCAGCACGGCGGTGGGGATCGGTGCGGCGCCACTGAATGCACGCCCGCACTCGTCGAACCCGATCGCGGCTCGGATCGGCCGCAGCACCTGCGCGTCGAGCTGTCCCTGGCGGGCGGCGAGTCCCGCCGGGACCTCCTTGCCCGCCGACCGCAGGTGGAACACCTCCAGCGAGGTCTCCCGCGCCAGCGCGACCGCCGCGGCCTGGTCCCCGGTGAGCGTGGCCAGCTTGGCCCGCAGCCCGGCGGCGAGCTTCTCCCACACCCTGGGGACACCGAAGAACCCGTGCGGCCGCACCGCCTGCAACGACGCCAACAGCCGCGTCGGATCCGCGCAGATCGTCACATGACCCGCGTTGCAGATGGGCATGTAGATGCCGAGCACCCGTTCGGCGATGTGCGCCATGGGCAGGTACGCCACGGATCTCGGGTGTTCGGTCAACGGCACGAGGTCGTCCTGCATCAGCGACTCGTAGATCACGTTGTGGTGGGACAGGACCACGCCCTTGGGTTCGCCGGTGGTGCCCGAGGTGTAGACGACGGCCAACGGCTGGTGCGGGGTGATCTCGTCGGTGAGCGTCTCGAACGCGGGATCCTCCGCGCCGCGAAGGTCCGCGTAGCTGACGAACCGAATGTCGCCGCTCGGCGCGACGTCCGGGTCCAGCACGACGACCGATCGCAGCTGCGACAGGTCGTCGAGCACCGGTCCCCAGCGGCGCATCTGCTCCTCGCCCTCCAGCACGAGGACGGTGGCCGCGCTGTGCCGCGCCACGTAACGGACCTGCTCGGTGCTCAACGTGTCGTAGGTGCTGCACGGCAGGGCGCCGAGGTGGACGGCCGCCAGGTCGGCGATCCAGTGCTCCGGCCGTTTCGACATGGCGATCAGCATCCGGTGGCCACGACCGAGCCCCACCGCGGCGAGGCCACGGGTGAGCACGGCGACCTCGGAACGCAGCTGCGCCCACGTCAGCGTGTGCGGGTCCTCGCCGATGCCGTCGGTGAGCGCGGGGTGGTCGGCGAACAGCTGTGCGTTGCGGCGCAACAGCTTCGTGATCGTGAGACCTTCGACGGACTGGTGCAGCCGCTCTGCTGCGGTCACGGCGGGCTCCTCTCCAGCGCGATCCACTCGGTGAGCGGCTCCTACCGTGCCGCCACTGTTGACTGAGTGTCAATAGCTTCGAACTCACCGGTCATCGGTGTCGATTCAGAGCCTGAACCTGTTGCATTCGAAAGGTTGACTGCTACGTTCGAGCTTATTGACAGTCAGTCAACATCCCCCACCACCTGTCCCCGCCGGTCTGCCGCGGGCGAAGAGGAAGCGTGAGGACCCGTGACCGAAGCATTCATCTACGACGCCATCCGCACCCCGCGCGGCAAGGGTCGTGGCGGCGCTTTGCACCACGTCAAGCCCGTGACCTTGGTGACGGGCCTGGTCGACGAGCTCCGGCACCGCCATCCGGGCCTCGACCCGCAACGGCTCGACGACGTCGTCCTCGGCGTCGTCACCCCGGTCGGCGACCAGGGCATGAACCTCGCCAAGGCCGCGGCGCTCGCGGCCGGGCTGCCCGACACCACCGCCGGCGTGCAGCTCAACCGGTTCTGCGCCTCCGGTCTGGAAGCGGTGAACACGGCCGCGCAGAAGATCCGGTCCGGCTGGGAGCACCTGTTGCTCGCGGGCGGCGTCGAGTCGATGTCCCGCGTGCCGATGGGCAGCGACGGCGGCGCGATGGCCGCCGACCCGGAAACGGCCTACGACACGTACTTCGTCCCGCAGGGCGTCAGCGCGGACCTGATCGCGACGATCGAGGGCTTCACGCGGCACCACGTCGACGAGTACGCGGTCCGGTCCCAACTGCTGGCCGCGCAGGCCTGGACCGGCGGCTACTTCGTCAAGTCCGTGATCCCGGTGAAGGACCGCAACGGCGTGGTCGTGCTGGCCCAGGACGAACATCTGCGCCCTGGCACGACCGAGGAGACGCTGGGCGGGCTGACGCCGTCGTTCGCGGGCATCGGCGAGATGGGCGGCTTCGACGCTGTGGCCCTGCAGAAGTACCACCGGGTCGAGCGGATCGAGCACGTGCACACCCCGGGCAACTCGTCGGGTGTCGTGGACGGCGCCGCGCTGGTGCTGGTCGGTTCCGAGCGGGCGGGTGCCGAACACGGCCTCACCCCGCGCGCCCGGATCCTCGCCGCCGCGGTCAGCGGTGCCGACCCGACGATCATGCTCACCGGTCCGGCGCCTGCCACCCGCAAGGCGCTCGGGATCGCCGGCCTGACCGTGGACGACATCGACCTCTTCGAGATCAACGAGGCGTTCGCGTCCGTGGTCCTCAAGTACGTCAAGGACCTCGGCCTGCCGTGGGACAAGGTCAACGTCAACGGCGGCGCGATCGCCCTGGGCCACCCGCTCGGCGCGACCGGGGCGATGCTCGTCGGCACCGTCGTCGACGAGCTCGAACGCCGCGACGCGCGCCGGGCCGTGGTCAGTCTCTGCGCAGGTGGCGGCATCGGCATCGCCACCGTCGTCGAACGCCTCTGACGACACCGAGGAGGAACAGCGTGATCCACTGGGAGCAGGGCTCCGACGGCGTCGTCGTGCTGACCATGGACGACCCCGACCAGCCCGTCAACACGATGAACCAGTCCTACGTGGACTCGATGGAGGCCGCGGTCACGAGACTGGAGGCCGAACGCGAGTCCGTCACGGGCGTGGTGCTCACCTCCGCCAAGGCGAGCTTCTTCGCCGGCGGCGACGTCGGCTTCATGAGCAGGGCCGAACCGGAGAACGCCGCCGAGATCAGCGAGGTGTGCCGGGTTCTCAAGTCCCAGCTGCGCAGGCTGGAGACGTTCGGCAGGCCGGTCGCCGCGGCGATGAACGGCAGCGCGCTCGGCGGCGGCTACGAGATCGCCCTCGCCTGCCACCACCGCGTCGCTCTGAAGACCGAGGACAGCCGGATCGGCCTGCCGGAGGTCACCCTGGGGCTGCTACCGGGGTGCGGTGGCGTCAGCCGGACCGTCCGGCTCCTCGGACTGCAGACCGCGCTGATGGACGTCCTGCTGACCGGCACCCGGTACCGCCCGGCGAAGGCCCTCGCCAAGGGACTGGTGCACGAACTCGCCGACACGCCCGCGGACATGCTCGCGAAGGCCAGGAAATGGGTGCTGGCCAACCCGGACGCGCGGCAGCCGTGGGACGTCGCCGGCTACCGGATTCCCGGCGGTGCGCCGTCGAGCCCGAAGGTCGCGGCCACCCTCCCCGCGTTCCCCGCGAACCTGCGCAAACAGCTCAAGGGCGCGAACCTGCCCGCACCGCGCAACATCCTGGCCGCCGCCGTCGAGAGCGCTTCCCTGAGCTTCGAGTCCGGCGAGAAGGTCGAGACGACCTACCTCGTCGAGCTGATGACCGGCCAGGTCGCCAAGAACATGATGCAGGCGTTCTTCTACGACCTGCAGCACGTCAACTCCGGCGGCAACCGCCCGCTCGGCCACCCGCGCCACGTCACCTACAAGGTCGCCGTGCTGGGCGCGGGCATGATGGGCGCCGGAATCGCCTACTCCTGCGCGAAAGCCGGCATCGACGTCGTGCTCAAGGACGTCACGCTCGACGCGGCGGAGAAGGGCAGGCAGTACTCCGCGAAGACACCCGAGGCGCTCGCCCGGATCATTCCGACCGCCGACGCCGCCGACCTGGCGGGCTGCGACCTCGTGATCGAGGCGGTGTTCGAGGACCCGGAGGTCAAGCGGAAGGTGTTCGCCGAGGTCGAGGACGTCGTCGCACCGGACGCGGTGCTCGGGTCCAACACCTCGACGTTGCCGATCACGACGCTCGCCGAGGGCGTACGGCGTTCCGAGGACTTCATCGGCCTGCACTTCTTCTCGCCGGTGGACAAGATGCCGTTGTTGGAGATCGTCGCCGGCGCGAAGACCAGCGAGCGGACCATCGCGAAGGCGGTCGACCTCGCCCGCCAGATCGGCAAGACGCCGATCGTGGTCAACGACAGCCGGGGTTTCTTCACCAGCCGGGTGATCGGCCGGTTCATCGACGAGGCGGTGGCGATGCTCGGCGAGGGCCTGCATCCCGCGTCGATCGAACAGGCCGGGTCGCAGGCGGGCTACCCCGCGCCTCCGTTGCGGCTGCTGGACGAGCTCACCCTGACGCTGCCGCGCAAGATCCGCGAGGTGACCAAAGCCGCGGTGCTGGCCGGCGGTGGGCAGTGGCACGCGCACGGCGCCGAGGCCGTCGTCGACCGCATGATCGACGAGTTCGGGCGGGGCGGACGGTCGAGCGGCGCGGGCTTCTACTCCTACACCGACGGAAAGCGCGCCGGCCTGTGGCCCGGCCTGCTGGAGCACTTCACCGTGGCGGGGCACGAGATCCCCTTCGAGGACATGAAGGAGCGGATGCTGTTCGCCGAGTCGCTCGACTCGATCCGATGCCTGGACGAGGGCGTGCTGCGGTCCGTTCCCGACGCCAACATCGGTTCGATCCTCGGCATCGGCTTCCCCGCCTGGACCGGCGGCGTGCTCCAGTACGTCAACGGCTATCCCGGCGGGTTGCCCGGATTCGTCGCACGCGCAAGGGAACTGGCAGCCGCGTACGGCGACAGGTTCGCGCCGCCGGACTCACTGGTCGAGAAGGCGCAGAAGGGCGAGCGCTACGAGTGAGGCTCCAGCATCGGCACCAGGTACCGACGGGCGATCACGCGTAGCTGCTCGTCGTCGTCGAGGTCGATGACGTGGCTGGGGATCACCAGGAAGGAGGCGGAGATCCGGACCATCATCTCCGCCACCACCTCCACGTCGACGGACTCGGCGACGTTGCCCGCGTGCTGCTCCCAGCGCAGCCTGCTCGCGACGAACTCCCGGACCGCGGCGAGCGTCCGTCCCTCGTCCCCGGTCATCGAAGGCACGACAGCGTCCGGCTCGACCTCCATCAGGCCGCCGATGAGCGGGTTGTCGCGGATGGCGCGCAACGAGCTCACGAACCCCACGACGACCCGGTCCGCCACGGTCTCGGCGCCCTGGACGTCGACGATGAACTGGTCGAAGTAGCGCCGGAACTCCCGGCGCACCACCTGTTGCACCAATGCGTCCTTGGTGGCGAAGCGGCGGTACACGGTGATCCGCGACAGGCCCGCGAGCTTCGCCACGTCCGCCATGCTCGACCGCTTGATGCCCCTGCGCCGGAACTGCTCGTACGCGGCGTCGATCAGGCGCGTCGTCACCTCGTCGTCGGAGTCCGCGCCTTCGACCGCGTCGCTGAACGCCAGCTCCAGAACCGAAGGGGCGTCAGGAGAACTCATGGCGACCGACGGTACAGGTTCCACTGTCATTACCCCTGTCGACCTCTGGCGATCATGACCGCTCCCGTGCTCCCATGATACAGAGATACTGAACTTGTTTCATTGTATCAACCCGACATCGAAGTCGAGGAGGACTTCCCTGCGATGGACGGACTCAGCAGGCGCGACATGTTGATCGCGGGCGGCACGCTCGGAGCACTCGGGGCCCTCGGCATGGCCTCCCCCGCGCTGGCGCGAACACCGTGGTCCTGGGAGCCGGCCGGTTCGGTGGCGGGCTCCGGTCCGGGCGCGGACCCGAACTGGGTGTGGGACGACGAAGCCGACCAGCTGCTCGCCTCGGTGATCGACCGCGGCGACGTACCGAGGATCAACCCGATGTTGCGCACCTGGACGCGCAACGACCAGCCGCTGCCCACCGGCCTGCCGGCGGACGTGCGCGACTTCATGGAGCGCGCCCGGCAGCTCCCCGTGTGGGCCGACCGGAACAAGCTCGGCGTCGCGGCCCGGTTCAACGTCAACAGGGGCTTCTACCTCAACCTGCTCAACGGTGTCGGCGGCGGCATGTTGAGCACCGCGATCCCGCGCGAGGCCCGCGCCGTGTACTACTCCAAGGGCGGCGCCGACATGGAGGACCGCGTCGCCAAGACCAGCCGTCTTGGGTTCGCCGTCGGCGACCTCGACGCCTACCAGCCCAGCGGCTCGATCATCGTCGAGGCGGTCAAGACGCGGATGGTGCACGCGGCCGTCCGGCACCTGCTCCCCCAGTCGCCCGGTTGGTCCGGCACGAGCGGCGGCCAGCGGATCCCGATCAGCCTCGCCGACATGCTCGTCACCTGGCACACCCTGCCGACGTACGCCATGCGCAAGATGCTGGAGTGGCGGGTCCCGATCACCCCGTCCGAGTCCACGGCCTACCTGCACGTGTGGCAGGTGACAGCCCACCTGCTCGGCATCCGCGACGAGTACATCCCCGGCACGTGGGACGCGGCCAACGCGCAGTCCAGGCAACTGCTCGACCCGGTACTCGGCCCCACGCGTGAAGGTGTGGAGCTGACCGACATCCTGCTCGGACAGCTCGCCGAGCAGACGAGCCCCGCGAGCATCAGCCGCCCGCTGGTGAACGCACTCGCCCGCTACCTCGTCGGCGACCAGATCGCGGACTGGGACGGCATCTCCCGCGAACCGTTCTGGGACCCGACCATCGCCTCGCTCTGGCCGAAGCTCGTGGGCTTCCGCGAGAAGCTCATCCCGCTCCCGCTGGTGCCACAGCTCGCCTGGACCCTCGACGAGGCCGCGCGCCGCTACATCATGTTCTTCCTCACCAAGGGACAAGAGACGCACATCGAGATCCCCGACACCAACCGGCCTTCCTGAGCACGCGGACTCGACGAGGAGTTCCTGTCATGAACGAAATCAGCAGGCGCAGCATGTTGGTCGCGGGCGGAACGCTCGGCGCGCTCTGCCTGGCGTCCCCCGCCGGCGCGAAGTCGCTGTGGTCCTGGTCGCCCAGCGGCTCGCTCGCGGGCTCGGGTGCCGGCACCGACCCGCACTGGGTGTGGGACGACGAGGCGGACCCGCTGCTCGCGTCGGTGATCGACCGCGGTGACGTCCCGCGCGTCAACCAGGCGTTGCGCACGTGGACCCGCAACGACCAGCCGGTGCCGTCCGGAATGCCCGCCGACGTGCGCGACTTCATCGAGCACGCGCGCCAGTTGCCCAGCTGGGCAGATCAGCGCAAGCTCGACGCGGCCGCGCAGTTCAACAGGACCAAGGGAATCTACGTCGGTGTCCTCTATGGACTGGGCAGTGGTCTGATGAGCACGGCCATCCCGAAGGAGGCTCGCGCCGTCTACTACTCCAAGGGCGGCGCGGACATGAAGGACCGCGTGGCCAAGACCGCCAAGCTCGGCTACGACGTCGGCGACCTGGACGCCTACCAGCCGCAGGGCGAGATGATCGTGACCGCGGTGAAGACCCGCATGGTGCACGCGGCCGTGCGTCACCTGCTCCCCCAGTCACCCGGCTGGTCGGGGAACAACGGCGGCCAGACGATCCCGATCAGCCTGGCGGACATGCTCGTCACGTGGCACAGCCTGCCCACGTTCGTCATGCGCAAGATGCTGGAGTGGGGCGTCCGGATCAGCCCGTCCGACTCCGCGGCCTACCTGCACGTGTGGCAGGTGACCGCGCACATGCTCGGCATCCGCGACGAGTACATCCCGGCGACCTGGGCCGCCGCCAACGAGCAGTCGCGGCAGCTGCTCGACCCGGCACTGGGACCGACCCGTGAAGGAGTCGCGCTGGCGAACGACCTGCTCGACATCGTCGCGGAGGTCGACGGCGGTCTGACCCGGCCGATGATCAGCGCGTTCTCCAGGTACACGGTCGGCGACCGCGTCGGCAACTGGATCGGACTGAGCCGCGAGCCCTTCTGGGAGGCGCTCATCGGTGCCGCGTGGCCGAAGCTCGTGGCGTTCCGCGAGCACCTGATCCCGTTGCCGCTCATCCCCGAGTCCGCCTGGACGCTGGAGGAGGTCATCCGCCGGTTCGTGCTGCTGTTCTTCGCCGAGGGACGGCGCATCTCCATCGAGATCCCCGACATGAACCGGCCCTCGTGAGGCGACGCGGCTTCCTCGGGTACGTGCTCGCGGCACCGACGCTGGTGACCGCGGCCAGGTTCGGGTCCGGCGAGGAGGACATCCCCTCGCCGGACCTCACCCGGCTCGTCGACCTCAACGACGTGATGACGGCGGCGGCACTCCCCACGTCCGGGCTCATCAGCGTCGAGGTCGGCACCGACGGCATCGTGTCCTTCGCCCTTCCACGGGCCGAAGTGGGACAGGGCATCACCACCTCCACGGCGATGCTGATCGCCGAAGAGATGGACGTGTCCCCGGACCAGGTCCGCGTCTCGCTGGCCGACGCACGCCCCGAACTGCTGTTCAACCAGCTCACCGGCGCGTCCAACACCACCATCTCCACGTACACGCCGATCCGGGTCGCCGCCGCGACCGCACGGCTCCGCCTGCTGGAGGCGGCCGCGACCGTGCTCGGCACCTCGGACCTCGCGCTCTCCAACGGAGTTGTGACCGGGGCCGGTCGCAGTCTCGGCATCGGTTCCCTGGCGGAGAAGGCCGCGAGCGTTCAGCCGCGGCAGGTCACCGTCACGCTGAAACCGAGGGAGTGCTTCACGGTCATCGGCAGGCCGCAGAACCGCGTCGACGGCCTGGCCGCGGTCACCGGCCGCAAGAAGTTCACGATGGACCTCGCCGTGCCCGGCGCGTTGCCGACGATGCTGTGCCGGCCGCCGACCATCAACGGCAAGGTCGGCTCGGTGCTCAACCTCGCGGAGGTCCGCGCTCTCCCCGGCGTCACCGACGTCGTGACCATCTCGACCGGCGTGGCGGTGCGCGCGGAAACCTTCGGCCAGTGCATCGACGCCGTGCGAGCGCTGCGCGTGTCGTGGAAGCCCGGTACGGCGGAAGGGAAATCCGACGACACGGTGCTGGCGCAACTCCGCGCGGCGGAACTTCCTCTCGGTCCCCCAACGCTGACGCCGAGTGTGGAAGCCAAGTTCACCTTCTACTTCCGCGGCAACAGCGCTCTGGAACCCAACTGCGCTATCGCGGACGTGCGACCGGGCCGGGCCGAGATCTGGGCCTCGGTCAAGGCGCCGATCGTTGCCCAGAAGCTGATCGCGGCGAGGATCGGACTGCCGCCGGGCGCGGTCACCGTGCACGTGACCGAGGGCGGAGGTTCGTTCGGACGCAAGCTCTTCTTCGACGCCGCGCTGGAAGCCGCCGAGGTCTCCCACCGGATCGGCAAGCCGGTCAAACTGATGTGGCACCGCGCCGATGACACCCGCCAGGGCCGTGCGCACCCGATGGCGACCTCACGGGTCCGAGTGTCCTATGTGGGCAACACCGTTCTGTCTTACGCGCAACGGCACACAGGCGTCAGCACCGACCTGGGACACGGCCTCGGCGAGCTGTTCACCGCCATGGCCGCACGACTGCCGGTGGGTCACATCGGCTTCTCCCAGACGTTCTTCCACCTCTCCCAGTCCATGCCCTACGACTTCGGCACTGCCACCCACCTGCTCGCCGAGACCGACAAGGGCTTCAACACGGGCAGCATGCGCAACGTCTACTCCCCCGACGTCACCTGCGCCCGCGAACTCGTCGTCGACAGGCTGGCAGCCCGGATGAACCAGGACCCGCTGAGGTTCCGTCTCGGCTTCCTCCGGGACGATCGCGCACGAGCTGTGCTGGACAAGGTCGCCGCCGCGGGGAACTGGGGCCGGCCGATGCCGCCCGGCACTGCACAGGGAATCGCGTTCCACGGCGAGTACCACGCGTTCAGCGCTGTGCTGGTGGAGATCGACTGCAGGCCCGCCACGCTGAACCGCCCGATCCGCGACGGCGTCGCTGGCCCCCGCGTCACCAAGGCCGTCATCGCCGTCGACGTGGGCCTCGCGGTGAACCCACGAGGCCTCGAAGCCCAGATGACCGGCTGTCTCATGGACGGCATCGCGCTGGCGCTGACCTCAAGCCTCCACCTGCGCGACGGACACTTCCTGGAAGCCAGCTGGGACAACTACTTCTACACACGGCAGTGGAACACACCTCCAGACGTGCAGATCTTCGTCACGCCCTCCACCACCGACCGCCCAGGCGGCGCCGGCGAACTCGGCGTGGCCGCGTCGATGGCCGCGGTCGCCTGCGCCTACGGCCGCGCCACCGGAACCATGCCGACCAGCTTCCCGATCAACCACGGCACGCTGTCGTTCACCCCGAAGCCCACCGTGCCACCCGTCCCCCAGTCCCCGGCCGACGGCCTCGCACGATAGGAGAACTCGTTGCCAGAGCACACCTTCCGCCTCAACGGCGACCAGGTCACCGTCACCGCGGCCGACGACGTGCGGCTGCTGTGGGTCCTGCGCGACCTCCTCGGCGTCACCGGCCCGAAGTACGGCTGCGGCATCAACGTGTGCAAGGCGTGCACCAGCCACGTCAACGGAGAAGCGGTCAGCCCCTGCTCCATCCCCGTCGGTGACCTGCGCCCGGACGACGAGGTGACCACCATCGAGGGCCTTGCCGAACCCGCCGGACCGCACCCGATGCAGCGGGCCTGGCTGGCCCACGACGTCGCCCAGTGCGGCTACTGCCAGCCCGGCCAGATCATGGCCGCGGTCGCACTGGTCCGCCGGGTGGAGGCGGAAGGTCGTGAGATCACCGAGGCGGACCTCGACGGCATCCGCAACATCTGCCGCTGCGGCACCTATCCCAGGATCCGCGAAGCGATCAAAGCGGCCGCTCAGGCGATGTGAAGCCCAAGCGGGTGCAGAGCCACTCGAATGGCCACTGTCGAGGACCGTCCCGAACGGTCAGGCGCGCTCGACGGCGTCGGCCTGCGGGCCCCGGTCGCTCTGCCGGATGCGGAAGCGCACCCGATCGCCGGCCTCCAGGGGCTCGCCCGAGACCACCGAGACGTGCACGAAGAGGTCGGGCCCGCCCGCGTCGGGGGTGATGAAGCCGAAACCGCGGTCGCCGTCGTAGCGGGCCACCGTGCCGTCGCCGGCTCGGGCCGCGGGACGGGCGGCCGAACGGGCCTGGTTGGGGGCCTCCGGCGGCTCGCCAGCGGCCACGAACCGCACGTCCCGCGCCTGACGGCCCTGGTCTGCGGTGACCGTGGTGAACGAGACCCGGTCGCCCTCGACCGGCAGGTACCGGTCGTCTACCAGGGCGCGCACGTGCAGGAAGACGTCGCTTGCCCCGTCGTCGGCGGCCACGAAGCCGAACGACTTCTCCTCGTCGAACCACAGGACGGAGCCGTCGGCGCCGTCGCCGGGTGCTACCAGAGGGGCTCGGCTGACCCCTGCGTCGAAGCTCAGCGGCACGACGTGCTGGGCCTGCGGGCCCTTCTCCCCCGCGGTGACGACGAAGGCCACTCGCTGCTCGGCTGCGAGGACGCCCCCGGTGACGATGGCGGAGGAGTGCACGAACACCTCCGCGCCGCCGCCGTCCGGTGCGGCGAACCCGTAGCCCTTGGCCGGCTCGTACCAGGAGACGGTGGCGAGCACGCCCAGGGTCGCGTTGGGCGCGACGTCCCCGGTGACGGCGACGTGCAGCGCCTGCGGGCCGCGGGGGCCCTCGCCGGGCTCGAACTCCACCGTCTGGCCCTCGCGCAGCGCCTTGGCCGCGCCTTCGCCCTGCACCTGCGAGACGTGCACGAAGATGTCGTCGCTGCCGTCGTCGGGGGCGAGGAAGCCGAAGCCGCGCTCGATGTCGTACCAGCGGACGGTTCCCTGCTGCACGGTGCACTCCTGGTCTGGCGGGTGGGTCAGGGGGCCAGTGTCCCAGGCGCCGCGTGTACGTGCTGATCCCGACCCGCGGTTCAGTTGGCGGTGGAGCAGGTCACGGCCGGGCGAGCGGGTTCAGGGCCGGTGGCGACGAACCCGAACGAGGTGGTTCCCCCGGCGGCGAGCACGGCGTTGTAGCCGGCGTTGGTGACGGTCACCGCGGTCGCGTTCTGGGTCAGGGTGCCGTTCCACAGGTTGCCAATGGTGTGGCCGGCGGCCGGCTGCCACGTGATGGTCCAGCCGGTGAGGCCGGCTGGGCTGGTGTTGCCCACGGTCACCTCGACCTGGTAGCCGCCCGGCCACGAGTTGGTCACCTCGTAACGGGCGACGCAGGCGGTCGTGGCCGTGGTCGTCGTCGTGGTGGGGTTGGTCTGGGCGCTGCTGCTGGGCCGGTCGCCCTGCACGACTATGCCGATCACGACGCCGGCGGCGACCAGGACGGCCGCACCGGCGGCCATCGCGATCACGCGGCGTGGCAGGTGGCGGCGGACCGGCAGCATCCGCGTCCCGCTCTTCGGGGGCGCGGCGGGCAGCGGCAGTCCCTCCGCGACCGCCGCGAGCAGCTTGTGGGCCTCGGCCATCGTCGGGCGTTGTGCCGCGTCACGACGCAGGAGGCGCTGGAGCACCTCCGCGAGCTGGCCACCTGACCGCGGCGGCTCGAACTCTCCGCGGACCGCGCGTTGCAGGAGCGCGTAGGCGTTGTCGTCCACGCCGAACGGCGGGGTGCCCTCCAGTGCCGCGTAGAGGGTCGCGCCGAGGGAGAACACGTCCGAGGCGAACGTCGCCGCCTCGCCCGCCGCCACCTCCGGCGCCAGGAAGGCCGGCGTGCCGACGATCAGGCGGGCGTCGGTCACCGTGCCCTCGCCGACCGCGCGGGCGATGCCGAAGTCAGTGATCTTCGCGATGCCGTCGTCGGCCAGCAGGACGTTGAACGTCGAGACGTCCCGGTGCACGATGCCCTCCGCGTGCGCCGCCGCCAGCGCCGCGGCGACCTGCCTGCCCACGGCCGCGACCACGCCCGGCGGTAGTGCGCCCCGTTCGGCGATCAGCGCCGCGAGGCTGCGGGAGGGCAGGTACTCCAGCACCAGGCAGGGCTTGTCGTCGTGCTCGACGACCTCGTACACGCTGATCGCGTGCGGGTGCCTCAGCCGGCCGGCGACCCGGCCCTCGCGCAGCATCTGCGCCACCGCGTCCGGGGACCGCCGGTCCGTGTTGAGCAGCTTGACGGCGACCACGCGGTCGAGCTGCTCGTCGCGCGCCTGCCAGACCACCCCCATCGATCCTTGCCCGATCGACGACACCAGCCGGTACCGCCCGGCGATGACCTCACCCTCTTCTGGCACATGCCGACGCTACTGGGCAGAGCCGACCATCGGCCACCGTCGACTCGCGCGAGCCGACGGGTTGAGTGAGGTGCGAGCTGGGTCAGCCTCTCTCGCGTTCCTGGAACTCGCGTGGTGAGAGGCCGTGCAGGCCGCTGAAGGCCGTGCTGAACGCGGGCAGGTGGGCGTAGCCGACGCGACGGGCGACGGCGCTGGGCTTGGCGCCTCCGAGAAGCAGGTCGCGGGCTATGCGCATGCGGGCGGCGTAGCGCCATCGCGCGTAGGTCATGCCGGTCTCGTCGCGGAAGGCTCGGTGGACTTCGGCCGGGACGTCGAACGCGGCCGGTTCGCGGGAGATGTCCACGTGGCGCAGGTAGTCCATCGCGGCCGCGCGGGCGGTCGGATTCGTGGGCATCGGCACGGACAGCGCTCGTTGCGCGGCGACCTGTTCGGCGAACAGGTCGAGGATGTGGCCGGGGTCGTAGTCGTCGGGGTGCAGGCCGGAGCGGGCGCTGATGGCGCAGTGCATCAGGTAGTCGTCCCAGCCGGGTGGGAACTGGACCTGCAGCGGTTCTGTCAGTTGGAGGTCTGCCGTGGTCGCGCTGCCCAGGGGTAGTGAGATCGAGTTCTCGCGCAGGCCGGTGACGTGCTTCAGGCCCGCGGGGATCCAGGTGGCCACGCCGCGCTGTCGTTCGTGACGGGTTTCGCCGATGTCCAGGTAGCCGCTGCCGCGGTAGATCCAGCTCAGGACGTGCATGTCGTTGGCGTGCCTGGGGGTGCGGGCGGCGGGGAGCAGGTCGGAGGCGGAGTAACCGTCGCCCCGGACCATGGCCATCAGCTCTTCGGTTTGCCGCGCCAGGGTGGCGCGTGTGGTCAGGTCGACGTGCGCGGAACTGGCGGCGAGCATGCGGCCGAAGTCGTGGGGCGTCGGTCCGTACTGCCGTTTGAACGCGCGGGTGAAGCCGTTGCGACTGGCGAAGCCCACCCGTGCGGCCACCTGGTCGACGTCGAATCCCGCGGCCAGGAACTCGATGGCCGCGATCAGCCGGTTGTGCAGTCGCCACTGCTCGAAGGTGAGCCCGGTGCCGGCCAGGAAGTCGCGGCGCAGGGTCCGCGGGCTGGAGAGCGCCCTGGTCGCCCACTGCTCGACGGTGAGGTCGATCGCGGGGTCGCGGATCAGTTCCTCGGCCACCGCTCTGGCACCGGCTGCCCTCGGCAGCTCCGGCGGGGTGAACGACGCCGAGGGGTTCTCACTCGGTGCGGGTTGGCGGCCGAGGAGATCGGTGATCGCGTCCTGCAGGTACCCGTGCCCGATCAACGGGGTGACCTGCAGGTTGAAGTGCTGGATCAGCCAGTCCTGCCACCCGTCGGGAACCTGGAACCGGGTCGTTTCCGGTGGCCCGTCGGCGCCTGGCTGGAGCCACAGGGGGAACGCGACCGTGCCCGGCTCGGTGTTGATCGCGCGGTGGTTCCACCCGTCCGCGGGGATCCACGCGCCCTGCCCGGCGGTGAGGTGGAACACCGCGTCGCCGTCGAAGCGCACGTGGGCCGTGCCGGTCCGGACCCAGATGAGCAACGGGCGGCGGGGATGCCCTGTCGAGTCCGATCGTGCCGCCGGAATCGGCGGGGCCTCGCTCACGTCGACGGGGAACAGCGCCACGCCCATAAACGATACGGCAGTCTGCGCACACTGTTTAAGGTAAGGATTACCTAATCTACCGGGGCGCTGCTCCGGCGCGCGACCGACCCCCAACGACCAGGAAGGCTGCTTCATGCCCAAGACCTCACGCCGGCTCACCGTGCACCCAGTGACCCTGCGCGAGGTCGAGGTGCTGCGGGTGATCGACCTGACGCCGGGGATGCGGCGAGTCACGCTGGGAGGAGCGCAGCTCCGCGCGTTCACCTCGGCCAACGGGTTCGCACAGCCCGCCTTCGAGTCGCACGGGTTCGACGACGACATCCGGCTGGTGTTCCGCTCCCCCGGCCACGCCGAGCCGGTGCTGCCGGTGCAGCAGGAGAAGGGCGTGCACCTGCCGCGCAACCCACGGCCCCTGTCGCGGGCCTACACGGTCCGCCGCTGGGACGCCGAGACCGGTGAGCTGGACGTGGACTTCGTCAAGCACGGCATCGGCGTGGGCACGACGTGGGCCTACCGCGCGCAACCGGGCGATCGCGTCCACTTCTACGGCCCGGGCTCCTCGCGGGCGCTGCCGGACGACGCGGACTGGCTCCTGGCCGTCGGGGACGACACCGCCGTTCCCGCGATCGCCCGGCTGCTGGACGAATTGCCCGAGGGCACGCGGGCACGGGTCTTCGTCGAGGTCGCCGAGGACTCGCACCGGATGGAACTGCGCGACCTGCCGCACGTCGAGGTGACCTGGCTGGTGCGCGACGGTGCCGAGGGCACGCGTCTCGTGGACGCGGTCAAGAACGGCGGCTGGCACCGAGGGCGGCCGTTCGCCTGGCTCGCCGGGGAGCACACGACCGTGCGGGACCTGCGACGGCACCTGGTCGAGGACCGGGGCGTGCCGAAGGAGGACGTCGACTTCGCCGGGTACTGGCGACGCGGCGAGGTCGTCGCGCTGGAGAGCGACGCGGCGGTGCCCGACGCCGAGAAGACGAAGACCCCGTTCGAACGGCTCCACGAGCTGACCGAGCTGATGGCGCCGACCGCGATCCGCACCGCCGTCGAACTGGGCGTCCCCGACCTGATCTCGCGTGGCGTCACCGGCGTCGCGGACCTGGCGATCAAGGCGGACGCCGACGAACGGGCGCTCGGCAAGCTCCTGCGGTACCTGCACTCCCTGGACGTGCTGACCGAGACCGAGCCGGGCCACTACGGACTCGCGCCGGTGGGCGAGGTGCTGACCAACGACTTCGTGGTCGACGCCCTGCACCCGGCGGGGGTGACCGGCCGCGAGATGCTCGGCGTGCACGGGCTCACCGAGTCGATCCGCACCGGACGGGCGTCGTACGCCTCGGTCACCGGCCGGACCTACGCCGAGGTGCGCACCGAGCAGGACTACGAGGACCGCTACCTGGAGCGCCTGGCGAGGTTCCAGCCCGCGCTGGCCGCGCCCATCGCCGCGTCGGACGTCCTCACCGGCGTCGAGCACCTGGTGCTGCACTCCGGCGGGGCCGGTGCCCAGGCCCGCGAGTTCGTCGCCGCCCACCCCTGCCTGCGCGTGACGATCTGCGCGTTGCCCGCCCAGGCGGACTGGCTGCGCCGCGACCTGCCCGCCACCATTCCCGACGAAGCCGAACGCGCGCGGGTGACCGTGGTCGAGCAGTCCGTCTTCGAGCCCAGCCCGCCCGCGGACGCCGTGTTCGTCATCCGCGCCTTCAAGGCCCTCGCCGACGCCGATGCCGCCCACGCCCTTCGCCGAGCAGCGGAGAACCTCCCTCCCGGTGGCCGGGTGCTGCTGGTCGAGGAGACGTTCGACGGCCACGACGGCGGAGCCGACCTGCTCGCCCTCACCGTGCACGGCTCCGGCCTGCGCACCCCTGACGAACTCGACGCCGTCATCGCCCGAGCCGGACTCGTCCGCCGCGCGACGCACACCGTCGGCTGGGGCACCACCATCCACGACCTCGTACCGGCCGACACCCACTGACCCCTTGCACGGCAAGAAGAGAAAGAGCAACTCCATGACCATGACACCCCTGAGACGACTGGCGGCCCTGCTGAGTGCGGCGCTCGTCCTGTCCGCCTGCGGCAGCGGTGGCGACAACACCGCCACCGCGCCCGCGCAGACGCGCACCGTCAAGGCGGGCAACGGAAGTGTCGAGGTTCCCGCCGACCCGAAGCGGGTCGTCACGATCGGGAACACGACCCTGCCGTTCATCGACATGGGCGGCAGTCCGGTGGGAGTCACCGAGGTGACCGCCTCCGAACTCGGCCTCATCCCAGAAGACCAGAAGGCCAAGTTCACGGCGGCCACGAACGTCGGCGCCAGCGGTGACCAGGTCGACATGGAGAAGCTCGCCGCGCTGAAGCCGGACCTCATCCTGGCCCAGCTCCCCGACAGCGAGTTCCAGCAGATCGAGAAGCAGCTGAAGTCGATCGCCCCGACGCTCTACTGGGGGCTCGACACCGAGTGGAAGGCCCTCGCCGGCTCGATCGCGGAGGCCGGCAACGTCACGGCCGCGCTCGGCGCGCAGCAGGAGGAGTTCAAGAAGAAGATCGCCAAGATCCAGGAGACGTACCGCGAGGTCATCGGCGGCACCTCGTTCGTCAACGTCGACCGCTGGGAGAGCTCCGATCCCGGGACGTTCTCCGTCGCGGACTTCGGGTGCGTCGAGATCGCCCAGGACGACATCGGCATGAAGTTCCCCAAGGCGGCCGAGGGCCAGGACCCGCTGGGCTGGACGTCCCTGCCGTTCGAGCAGATCGCGGAACTGGCCAAGTACGACGTGATCACCTACCCCGTCGACGCCGACGGCAAGGCGAAGCCTGCGTTCGCGCCCGTGGTCGAGACCAACACCTGGAAGGCGTTGCCCGCCGTGAGCTCGGGCCGCGCGCTCGGACTCTTCTGCCCCGGCAACAACTCCTACCAGCCCGTCCTGCGGTACCTGGACTCGCTCGACCGGGCGCTGGCCACGCTGCCCGCCAAGAAGTGACCACTCTCGCCCCGCCCCGCAGCCCTGGCACCGCAACGGTGCCAGGGCTGCGGCGACGTCGCCTGGCCGGTCTGGTCGTCGCGCTCGTGGCGCTGCTGGCCGTGGTGGTGGCGAGCATGACGATCGGGTCGACGGCGATCGCGCCATCGGTGGTGTGGGACGCCCTGTTCCACCCCTCCGCCGACATCGACCAGTTCGCGATCCGCGACTACCGGCTGCCGCGCACCGTCGTCGGGCTGGTCGTGGGCGTCGCTCTCGGGGTGGCGGGGGCGTTGATCCAGGCGCTCACCCGCAACCCCCTGGCCGATCCGGACGTCCTCGGCCTGCACGCGGGCGCGTCGTTCGCGGTGACGATCGCCGTGGGCGTGCTCGGCATCCGCGACATCAGCGGCTACCTGTGGTTCGCCGTCGCGGGGTCGTTGATCGTCACGCTCGTGGTGCTCGCCTTCGGGGCGACGCGGATGGGCTCCTCGCCGGTGGTGATGGTGCTCGCCGGGGTCTCCGTCGGCGCGGTGCTGCGGGGTGTCGGCGAGGCGCTGCAACTGACGGACCCGGTCGCCTTCGACGCGATGCGGTCCTGGAACGCCGGGTCGATCGGGGGCCGGCCGCTCGATCTGGTGTGGACGGTCCTGCCGGTCCTCGCGGTGGCGCTCGTCCTGGCCTTCGCGGTGACAGGTCCGCTCAACGCCCTCGCCCTGGGCGACGAACTGGCTGTCGCCCAAGGAGTCCGGCTGACCCGCACCCGCGTCCTCTCGATCCTCGCGCTCAGCCTGCTCACCGGCTGCGCGACCGCGATCGCCGGACCCATCAGCTTCGTCGGTTTGATGGTGGCGCACGTGGCTCGCTGGATCGTCGGCCCGCACCAGCGCTGGATCTTCACCTACAGCGTCCTGCTGGCCCCGATCCTGCTGCTGGCCTCCGACGTCGTCGGCCGAGTCGTGCTGCGGCCCGGCGAGATCCCCGTAGGCGTCGTCACCGCGTTCGTCGGCGCTCCCGTGCTGATCGCGCTGGTGCTGCGCAGGAAGGCGAGCGGACTGTGACCGGCCGGGTGGACTTCGGGCGGCGGGTGCTGGTGGTGCGGCACCGGCGGATCGCGGTGCGGCTGGAGTGGCGTTCGGTCGTCGTCTGCGCGGTGCTCGCGCTGGCGGTCGCCTGCATGGCGGTGCTCGCGCTCACGACCGGCTCGTACCAGCTGAGTCCGGGGCAGGTGCTCTCCGCGCTGACCGGCGGCGAGACCGGGCTCGTCCACGACATCGTGGTCGAGTGGCGGCTGCCCAGGGTCACGGCGGCGTTGGTGTTCGGCGCCGCGCTCGGCGTGTCCGGTGCGATCTTCCAGTCGATGCTGCGCAACCCGCTCGCCGACCCCGGCATCATCGGGTTCACCCAGGGCTCCTACACCGGTGCGCTGGTCGTGATCCTGGCCGTCAACGGCACCTACTGGCAGTTGGTCGGCGGGGCGTTGGCGGGCGGCATGGCCACCGCCCTCGCCGTGTACGTGCTGGCGTTCCGCCGTGGGGTGCAAGGGTTTCGGCTGATCATCGTCGGCATCGGCATCTCGGCGATGCTGGGGTCGTTGAACACCTGGTTGATCCTCAAGGCGGACCTGGAGGTCGCGATGGCGGCGGCCGCCTGGGGTGCCGGCTCCCTCAACGGCGTGACCTGGAACCAGGTCCTCGGCGGCGGCGTCTGCGTCGCCGTGCTCCTGCTGCTGGTCGGGGTGTTGAACCGGCCGATGCGGCAGATGGACCTGGGCGATGACGCCGCTGCCTCCCAAGGGGTGCGGGTCCAGCCGGCCCGTCTCGGCCTGATCGTGGTGGGGGTCGCGCTGACCGCGACGGTCACCGCCGCCTCAGGACCGATCGCGTTCATCGCCCTGGTCGCCCCGCAGATCGCGCGCAGGCTCGCCCGCACCGCCGGGATCACCCTCGGGCCCGCCGCGTTCGCCGGGGCGCTGCTGTGCCTGGCCGCGGACTACCTCGCCCAGCACATCGCCCCCACCCCGCTGCCGGTCGGGATCGTCACCGTCGTGCTCGGCGGCGGCTACCTCGGCTGGCTGTTGCTCACCGAAGCCAGGAGACGCCCATGACCACGCACACCACCGGTCTCGTGGCGGCGACCGGCCACCCGCGCCTGCACGTCGAGTCGGCGACGATCGGCTACGACAGGCGCGTCATCTGCCAGGACCTGTCGGTGGCCATCCCAGACCGCTCGTTCACGGTCGTCGTGGGTCCGAACGCGTGCGGCAAGTCCACCCTGCTGCGCGGGCTGTCGCGGCTGCTCAAGCCCAGCGCCGGGCAGGTGGTCCTGGACGGGGCGGACATCAGCTCGTTCAAGAGCAAGGAGGTGGCGCGGCGGGTCGGGCTGCTGCCGCAGGCCTCGGCCGCTCCTGACGGGATGACCGTGGCCGACCTGGTGGCCAGGGGCCGGTACCCGCACCAGGGCTTCCTGCGGCAGTGGACCGAGGCCGACGAGCAGGCCGTGCTGCGGGCGATGCACCAGACCGCAGTCGCCGACCTGTCCGGCCGCCTGGTGGACGAGCTGTCCGGCGGGCAGCGGCAACGCGTGTGGGTGGCCATGGCGCTCGCCCAGCACACCGACGTCCTGCTGCTCGACGAACCGACCACGTTCCTCGACATCGCCCACCAGATCGAGCTGATGGAACTGTTCACCGATCTGCACGAGGCAGGCCACACGCTGGTCGCCGTCCTGCACGACCTCAACCACGCCGCCCGCTACGGCACCCACCTGATCGCGATGAAGGACGGCCGGGTCGTCGCCGAGGGCACCCCCGAGGAGGTCGTCACCGCCGAACTGGTCGAGGAGGTGTTCGGCCTGCGCTGCCTGGTCGTGCCCGATCCGGTGGCCGGTACCCCGCAGGTCGTGCCGCTCGGCCGCGACCGAACCCGACTCACCTGAAGAGAGCACGACATGGTCAATCCGTTCGTCGAGAAGCTGTCGACCGGGGAGTGGAGTCCGGAGAGGTTCCGGCGGCATCTCGTGGAGACGGGTGGTCCGCTGGTCGAACGGGTCGGGGCGGACGAGGTGGAGGTGACGTTCGTCGACGAGCCCGGCGACGCGACGGTCACCCTCTCGGTCGTCATCGGCCCCGTCATCGGCTTCAACGAGATCGGCGAGGAGTTCGCTGCGGTGCCGGGGACGCCGTTCCGGGTGCTCACCCTGCGGATGCGGTCCGATCTGCGCTTCTCGTACGTGTTCACCCGCGGTGGTGAGCGGATTCCGGACCCGTTCAACCCTCCACCGAGGTTCGCCGGGTGCGCGGTCGAGAGGTTCTCCGGGGCCTCGGTGGCGGTGCTGCCCGACGCGGTGCCGTTGCCGTGGCTCGATCAGGCCGAAGCGCGACCGGCGCCGGCCGTGGAGTCCACGGTGTTCGCGAGTGAGCTTCTGGGCAACGAGCGCCGCGTCTGGGTTTCGATGCCTCCTGGGGAGATCTCCGAACCGCTGCCGTTCGTGATCCACTTGGACGGAACGCCGGACCACAGCGCGCCGAGCGTTCGTGACGCCCTCGTCGAGGCGGGGTTGATCCAGCCCTGCGCGGTGGTTCTCGTCGATTCACTCGGGCAACAGCGCTACCGGGAACTGCTCTGCGATCCGGAGTTCTCGCGGATGCTGGCCGACGAACTGGTGCCGTGGCTGCGCGAACGGTATGCGCTCTCGCACGACCCCGCCGACGTGGCGCTGGCCGGCGAGAGCTTCGGCGGCCTGTGTGCCGGGTGGACGGTGCTCCACCACCCGGAGACGTTCGGCAACGCCGTCCTCCAGTCCCCTTCGTGCGGGTACCACCCCGACATCAGGTGGGGCACCGGCGAACTGCTGCGCCGCGTCCCCGTGCCGTTGCTGATCTCCGACTTCCTGAGCGCGGACCCGGCACCGATCCGCGTCTTCCACGACGCCGGCGAGTTGGAGAGTTCGAACACCCACAGCCGGTGGCTGGACCAGGTGCTCACGTCGAAGGGCTACGACACCGTCTACCGGGAGTTCGCCGGCGGGCACGACTACGCGTGGTGGCGAGGGCTCTTCGCCGATGCCCTGCGCTGGTGCTTCCCTCCCGAGACGCGCCCGTGAACCGTGCCGACCCCGCGGGCCTGGGCCGGGGGCCGCTGACCCGGTGGATGCCGGTGTTCGGCCAGGCCCGCGGCGCGCCTCCGGATCTCCCGCCGTTCGAGGCACGGCCGGACGAGCGTCCAGGCCGGTTCGTGGCGCGGGTGATCTTCTCGCTGCCCCGGATCACGATCCCGTCGATGCTGCTGGCGATCACGTGGCAGGTCGGTGAGTCGGCCGTGCCCGTGGTGATGGGGCTCGCGATCGACCGGGCGCTGGCGACCGGCGACGGCCGTCAGCTGGTGCTGTGGATCGCCGTGCTGGCGGCTCTGTACGTCGCGCTGACGACGGCGGCCAGACTCACCAACCGGCTCAACGCCTACGCGATCCAGCTGTTGCAGCACCGGCTGCGGGCCGCGTTGTCGGCGAGGGTGCTGCACCCCGACGGTGCGGCTGCGCGGGCGCCGGGCGGCGACGTGGTGTCGGCGATGACCAGCGACGTCGCCCGGCTGGCCAACGCCGGGTTGCTCGTGGTGCTGCCGATCGCGCGGATCACCGCGATCGGGTTCATCGCGGTCTCGTTGCTGCTGGCGCACTGGCCGCTCGGGGTCGCGGTGCTGCTCGGCGCGCCGGTGGCGGTCTGGTCGATGGGTCGCCTGAGCGAACGGCTCTCCCACGACACCCGTGCCTACCAGGACCTCCTCGCCGACACCGTCGGGCGGGCCACCGATCTGGTCGCCGGTTACCGGGTGATCAAGGGTGTGCGCGCGGAGGCCGAGGCGACCCGGCGCTACCGGCGGGACAGCCAGGCGGCACTCGCAGGCGCCCAGCGCAACGCAGGCCTGCTCGGGAGGTTCCTCGTGGGCTCGGGCGCGGTGAACGGCGTGTTCGTGGCCGCCGTGACGGGGCTGGCGGGCTGGTTCGCCGTGGACGGGCGGCTGAGCGTCGGCGGGTTCATCGCCGCGGTCGGCCTCACCCAGGCGCTGCTGCCGCAGATGCGGTGGATCGCGAGCGCCTCCATCCCGAACCTCGCCGGTGCCCGCGCCTCGTCCCGACGCATTCTCGACGTGCTGCGCGGCGCGGGTGCGGCTTTGCCTGACACCACACCGCTGCCGGGCGTGGCGCCGTTGCCCGTGCTGGAGGTGTCCGTGCTCGGCGGGACGGTCCGGGTGAAGCCCGGCGAGTTCGTCGGGGTGCGTGCCGACGACCGGACCGCCGCCCGGATCGCCGACGCGCTGATGAACCCCTACCTGCCACGCGTCGAAGTGCGTCTGGACGGACGGCCGGCGCGGGAGTTGACCGCGGTCGAGTACCGCTCTCAGGTCACCGTCGCGCCCCACCAGGTCACGTTGTTCACCGGGACCATCCGCGACAACCTGTCCGCCGGCGCGCCCTGGCTGCTGGACGCGGCGCTGCGGGCGGCGGCGTGTACGGACTTCGCGACCGATCTCGACAGCCCGATCGGCGAGAACGGCAACCGGCTCTCCGGCGGGCAGCGGCAACGGGTCGCGCTCGCCAGGGCGTTGGCGAGCGACGCGCCCGTGCTGGTCCTGCACGATCCGACCACGGCGGTCGACCCGGTGACCGAGCAGGCCGTCGCCGAGCGGATGCCCGGCATCCGCGCGGGCCGTTCGACGCTGCTGATCACTTCCTCCCCCGCGCTGCTGGGCGGCTGCGACCGTGTCGTGGACTTGAGCTCGCAGTCAGGAAGGGCGGTCGCGACGTGATCGACGACGCGCTGCCCGTCGCGAACGGCCGGGAGACCACCCGGGAGGTGTGGCGGCTCAGCCGTGGTCACCGGCGGCGGCTCGCGGCCGTCGCGGCGCTGGGAATCGTCAGCACGGCCGCCGACCTCATCGGGCCCGTGGTGATCGGGCTCCTCGTCGACCGCGTCCGGGCGGGCACCGCCGACCGCGGCACCGTGCTGACCGTCGCCGCGGTCCTGGCGATCTCGGCAGTCCTCGGCACCGCCGGCACCGCGGCGACCATCGTGTTCGCCACGCGGACCTACCACACGATCCTCGCCGGGCTGCGCGAGCAACTCGTCGCCCGCGCACTGACGCTGCCGCAGCACCGCGTGGAGCGAGCGGGCACCGGGGACCTGATCTCGCGGTCCAGCGACGACGTCACTGCCGTCGCCGATGCGGCCCCTGCGTTGATCGGCGTGCTGACCACCACGGCGTTCACCATCGTCGTGTCGCTGGGCGGACTCGCTGCGCTGGAATGGCCCTACGCCGCGGCATTCGCCGTCGTGCTGCCCGTCTACGCACTCGCACTGCGGTGGTACCTGCGCACCGGGCCCGAGGTCTACCGCGAGGAGCGGGCGATGATGAGCGCCCGCACGCAGCGGATCGTCGAGTCCCAGCGCGGCTTTGCCACCGTGCTCGGCTTCGGGCTCGGCGAACAACGCCATCGTGCCGTGCTGACCGCTTCCTGGGCCGTCGCCGCGCAGGCTCTGCGGGCCCGCACCGTGCAGAGCATGCTCAACGCCCGCCTGAACCTCGGCGAGTGGCTGAGCCTGACCGCCGTGCTGGTGGTCGGCTTCGTCCTGATCGACCGCGGAGTCTCAACCGTCGGTGGCGCGACCACGGCCATGCTGCTGGTGCTGCGCCTGCTGGACCCGGTGAACCAGCTGCTGTTCGTCGTCGACACCCTCCAGTCCGCGCTCGCGTCGCTGAACCGCATGATCGGCGTCACCACCGTCGCCACGGCGGACGAGCCGCCGGCACCACCGGACACCGCCGTCCGGCTCCGCGACGTCGCGTTCGGCTACGGAACCGGCCCCCGCGTGCTCAACGACATCACCCTCGACATCCCCGCCGGCGAGCACCTCGCCGTCGTCGGCGCGTCCGGGGCGGGCAAGACCACGCTGGCCGCCGTGATCGCCGGTATCCACCCGCCCGACACAGGGACCGTCACCCGGCCGGCGAGCACCGCGGTGATCACCCAGGAGGTCCACGTGTTCGCCGGAACCCTGCGCGACAACCTCACCCTCGCCGCTCCTGGCGCCACCGACAGCCAGTTGCGCGCGGCGCTGCAGGCCACCGGCGCGACGGACCTGCTCGACCTGCTGCCGGACGACCTCGGCACGGTGGTCGGCACCGGCGGTCATCCGCTCACCGACGCCCAGGCGCAACAGCTCGCACTCGCCCGCCTGCTGCTCGCAGACCCGCGGCTGGCGATCCTCGACGAGGCGACCGCCGAAGCCGGGTCGGCGCAGTCGGGCCTGCTCGACCGTGCGGCCGACGCGGCTCTCGCCGGCCGCACCGGGCTGGTGATCGCCCACCGGCTCTCCCAGGCCGCCGCGTGCGACCGGATCGTGGTCCTGGAGCACGGCCGCGTCACCGAGAGCGGAACGCACTCCGATCTGATCGCCGCCGGTGGCGTCTACGCCCGGTTGTGGTCGGCGTGGCAGGACGGGCGGCAACCTGACCGGACACCATGACGACGTTCACATCCAGGCGTCCGGCGGTTGACTTGCGACCGAGTCGCGGTAAGGCTCTCCTTACTTAAGTCAGACAAATCCCTCGTGCAGTGCACAGCGGGAGCGGACTTTCCTGGGGAGACCTGGCATGAACGGCTGGCCCGCGGACTTCGCCGCCCGTTACCGCGCGTCCGGGCACTGGCGCGGGCAGACGTTCGGCGCGTTGCTGACCTCTCTCGCCACCGCCTACGGCAGCCGGATCGCGGTCGTCGGAGAGGGACGGCGGTGGACCTACGCCGAACTGGACGAGCGGGCGCACCGGATCGCCGCCGGGGTGCTGGACAGCGGGATCGAGGCCGGCGACCGGGTGGTCGTGCAGTTGCCCAACGTGCCGGAGTTCCTGTCCGTCGTGTTCGGACTGTGGCGGGCCGGGGTGGTGCCGGTGTTCGCGTTGCCTGCGCACCGGGAGAGCGAACTGCAGCACTTCGTCGAGCACTGCGAGGCCGTCGCGATCATCACCGTCGCCGAGCACGAACGGCACGACCACGCGGCCATGGCCCGCGCGATTCCCGGTGTGCGCCAGGTGTTCGCGGTCGGGGAGCCCGGGTTCGCGGCGCTGGAGGCGGCCACCCCGCGCGCGTTGCCGGACCCCGACCCGTCCGGGATGGCGTTCCTCCAGCTGTCCGGCGGGAGCACCGGGTTGCCGAAGCTGATCCCGCGCACCCACGACGACTACCTCTACAGCGTGCGGGAGAGTGCGCGCATCTGCGGGCTGCGCGGGGACAGCGTCTACCTGGCGGCGTTGCCGGTGGCGCACAACTTCCCGCTCAGCTCGCCCGGTGTGCTCGGGGCGTTGCACGCGGGTGCCAAGGTCGTTCTGGCACCGCGGCCGGACGCGGCGACGGTGTTCCCGTTGATCGAGCGGGAAGCTGTCACGATCACCGGGGTGGTGCCGCCGCTCGCGGCGGCCTGGGTCCAGGCGAGCGGGCGACACGATCTGTCCACTTTGGAGGTTCTGCTGGTCGGCGGGGCCAAGTGCGGCAGGGAGCTCGCCGAACGGATCGGGCCCGCGCTGGGGTGCCGGCTGCAACAGGTCTTCGGCATGGCGGAGGGGCTCGTCTGCTACACGCGGCTGGACGACCCCGACGAGCTCGTGCTGAGCACGCAGGGCAGGCCGATCTCGTCCGACGACGAGATCCGGATCGTCGACCCGGACGATCCGGCCGCCACGTCCGCCGACGTGGTGCCACCGGGCGAGGTCGGCGCGCTGCTCACCCGCGGGCCCTACACGATCCGCGGCTACTACCGCGCCGACGAGCACAACCGGATCGCGTTCACCGACGACGGCTTCTACCGCACCGGCGACCTGGTGCGGCGGACTGCCACCGGGCACCTGGAGGTCGTCGGGCGGGTCAAGGAGCAGATCAACCGGGGCGGCGAGAAGATCGCCGCCGAGGAGGTGGAGAACCACCTCATGGCGCACCCGGCCGTGCTCGACGCGGCGGTGGTCGCGGTGCCGGACCGCTTCCTCGGCGAACGCACGTGCGCCTACGTCGTGCCGACGGACGGGGAGAAGCCCACCGCGGCCGAGCTCCGGCGGTTCGTCCGGGAGCGCGGCGTCGCGGCGTTCAAGGTGCCCGACCTCGTCCAGGTCGTGCCCGAGTTCCCCGTGACGGGCGTCGGCAAGACGAGCAAACGCGCGCTGCGGACGGCACTGACCGCTCTGGCCGGGGAGAGATGATCCTGTGGACCTCATCCCCTCCCCCGCCGACCTGGCCACCGCTCATCCCGCGCCGCAGGCCGTGGCACGGCACCGCGAGGTGGTGTCCGATGTGCTCTCCGGACGGGACCCCCGGCTTCTGGTCGTGGTCGGGCCGTGTTCCGTGCACGACACCGATGCCGCGCTGGAGTACGCGCATCGGCTGGCGCGGGAAGCCGAACGGCTGCAGGACGATCTGGTGATCGTCCTGCGCGCCTACCTGGAGAAGCCGCGCACCGTGACGGGCTGGACCGGGTTCCTCACCGATCCGTCGCTGGACGGCAAGGGGGACATCGCGTCCGGAGTGCGGCGAGGCCGTGCCTTCCTCGCCGACGCGGCGGCCACCGGGCTGCCGCTGGCCTACGAGTTCGTCGACCCGATGCTCGCCCACCACGTGGCCGACCTGGTCAGCTGGGGTGCGATCGGCGCCCGCACGGTGGCCTCGCAGCCGCACCGGCACCTGACGTCGTGGCTGCCGATGCCGATGGGGCTCAAGAACTGCGTGTCCGGCGACCTCGGCACCGCCATCGCGGCCGTGCGCGCGGCACGGCTGCCGCACTCGTTCGCCGGGATCGGTCACGACGGCAGGCTGACCACGTTGCGCAGCACCGGAAATCCCGACGCGCACCTCGTCCTGCGCGGCGGCCGGACGCCCAACTACCAGGCACCGGCGGTCGCCGCGGCCACGCGGGCGCTGACGGAGGTGGGGCTGCCCGCGCGGCTCGTCGTGGACGCGTCCCACGGCAACAGCGGCAAGGACCACAACAGGCAGCCCGCCGTGGTCGACGACGTCGCGGTGCAGATCGCGGCCGGCGCGGACATCGCCGGGGTGATGATCGAGTCCTACCTGGCCGACGGCAGGCAGGACGAGCCGCTGCGGCCCGACCTGAGCCTGACCGACGCCTGCCTGGGCTGGGCGCGGACGGTGCCGTTGCTGGAGCTCCTCGCCCGCACTAGCCGGCCAGCAGTCGGCTCCAGGAGCTGACGGTCGGTTCCTCCATCAACTCCATGAAGGACACCGAACTCCCCTCGCCGCGCAACACGTCCGCGAGCGCCATCAGCCGCATGGAGTCCAGGCCGTGGTCGAGCAGGTTGTCGTCGTCGCCGATGTCGCCGGGCGGGATCTCCAGCAGCGCGGCGACCTGCCCGCGCAGGCGGTCCGTCGTGGTCACTGCCGCTCCTCCAGTCCCAGCGCGCCCAGCAGGGTCGCGAACTTCGCGGTGGTCTCGGCCAGCTCGGCCTCAGGAACCGACCCGGCCACCACGCCCGCGCCGGCGAACAGGCGCACCTCGGTGCCGTCCACCTCGCCGCACCGGATCGCCACGACCCACTCCCCGTCGCCGCGGTGATCGGTCCAGCCGACCGCACCGGTGTAGCAACCCCGGTCGAACGGTTCCAGCTCCCCGATCAACGCCCGCGCGGCGGCGGCCGGAGTGCCGCACACCGCCGGAGTCGGGTGCAGGGCCATCGCGAGGTCGAGCGCCGTCGTGCCGCGGTCGCGCACGGTGCCCGTGACGCGGGTCGAGAGGTGCCACATCGACCGGGTCGGCAGCAGCTCCGGGTCGGCGGGCACGGTGAGGTCGCGGCACAACGGCGCCAGCGCGTCCGCCACGGCCGTCACCACCATCGCGTGTTCGCGGCGGTCCTTGGCCGAGCGCAACAACTGCGTGGCGTTGCGGCCGTCCGTCGCGGGATCGGCGCCGCGCGGGCGCGATCCCGCCAGCGGGTTCGACGTCACCCGGTCGCCCCGGCGGCTCACCAGCAGTTCGGGGCTGGTGCCGACGAGCGTCCGGCTCCCTGCGCCCGTGGCGAACGTGTAGCCGTGCGGATCACGTGCGGACAGGGTCTCGACGAGCCGGCCGACGTCCACGGGATCGTCCGCGACGAGGTCCATGCACCGGGCGAGCACGACCTTGTCCACGACTCCGGCGGCGATGCTCGTGAGCGCGCGGCGGACGGCCTCGACGTAGGCGGCGGACCCGTCGTGCCGCACCGTCCACCGGCCTCCCGCGGGAGCCGTCGACAGCGTGAGCGGCGGTCTTCGCCGCACCGCCGAAGGGACCATGAGCGACGCGGGCACGTCGGGCTGGAACGGCAACGCGCCGACCACCACGGCGTCCGGGCGGGCCAGCGCGGTGCGGGCGGCGGGCAGGTCGAGTGCGACACCCGGCCCGTCCGCGACCAGCACGCCGCCCGGCGTGGTCAGCAGGAAGTCGCCGGCGCGGTAGGCGCAGCCGGGCGCCACGGCGGCAGAGGAGTCGGCGACGAGCACCGGGCGGCTCCGATCAGCAGTGCGGCAAATGTCAGACAAAGGGTAGGCTACCTATAACGGAATTGGCGAGGTCTCTGGCCTCATGGCGGAGAGAGACCACATGCGCCTGGGGGATCTGGTCCTGGACGTCCGCCCGCTGCGGGAGAGCCGCGACTTCCGCTACCTCTTCCTGGCGCGCCTGGTGTCGTTGTTCGGGATCGGGTTCACGGCGGTGGCGGTCCCGGTGCAGGTCTACCGGCTGACCGGGTCGTCGTTGCAGGTGTCGCTGGTGAGCGTGGCGATCGTCGTGCCGATGCTCGCGGGCACGCTCGCGGGCGGCACCCTGGCGGACCGGGTGGACCGGCGGCGCCTGATCGTCTGGGCACGCGGTGGTTCCGTTCCGGTGTTCCTCGCGCTCGCCCTCAACGCCGCCGCCGACTCCCCGCAGCTGTGGGCGATCTACGTCTGCGTCGCGGCGAACAGCGTGCTGGCCGGGTTGAGCGCCACGGCGTTGATGGCCGCCACCCCGGCCCTGGTCGGCCGGGACCAGCTCGCGGCCGCGGGAGCGCTGATGGCGATCACCGCCGAACTGGGCGCGATCGCCGGGCCGTCACTGGGAGGTGTGCTCATCGCGGCGTTCGGGTTCACCGCCAACTACCTGCTCGCCGCCGCGGCCACGCTCGTCACGACCTCGCTCGTCGCCCTGGTCCGCCCGCTGCCGCGGACCGGCCCTCCGCCCTCGCGGCCGTTGCGGTCGATCACCGAGGGACTGCGGTTCGCGCTGGGCAGCCGCGTGATCACCGGCCTGCTGCTGATCGACCTGTGCATCGCCCTGTTCGCCACACCTTTCGCGCTCTTCCCCGAACTGGCCGAACGCACGTTCAACGGCAGCCCCGGCGTGGCCGGCCTGCTCTACGCCGCGCCCGCAGCCGGTGCGCTCGTCGCGGCCGTGGCGAGCGGGTGGACCGGGCGCGTCCGGCGCACCGGGCGGTTCCTGGTCGGCGCGACGATCGCCGGCGGACTCGCGGTCATGGGTTTCGGGCTGAGCGCCGGGGTGCTGTGGGCCGCGCTCGCGTGCCTCGCCGTGCTGGGCGCGGCCGACACGACGTCGGAGATCCTGCGCCGGTCCCTGTTGCAGCACCACACTCCCGACCACCTGCAGGGACGGGTCAGCAGCCTGTGGCTCGCCCAGACCAACATCGGACCGGCGCTCGGCAACTTCGAGGCGGGCCTGCTCGCGCGGGCCGTCGGGCCGGTCGCGGCACTGGTCGCGGGCGGGGCGGTGTGCGCGGCGAGCGCGGCCGGACTGGCCGGCGCCTCCCCCGCCCTGCGCCAGGCGAGCCTGCGCGACGCGGGGGCCGGCGACCTGCCGGACCCCGCACCCGCGAGGTGAGTCAGCGCAGCCAGGCGTGGTCGCGCACGAACGGGAGCCGTGCCCACACCGCGCCCAGGCCCAGCGTGGTGCCGGACGGGGTGAACGCGAGCAGCAGCCCGACCAGGACGTACACCAGGTGCTGGTCGACGACCGGGTTGTTGGCCAGCGGCAACGAGGTGAACCACAGCGGCGCGAAGATCAGGGCGGCACCGATGCCCGCGACCCGCGTCGCGACGCCGAGCAGCAGCGCGAGCCCGCCGAGCACGAGGCCGCCGACGAACAGGACGTCGACCACCACGTTCCCGGCCAGCGGTCCCATCACGCTCGCGGCGGGACCGTCCAGGTTGCCGAGGTAGCCCTTCGTCGGCGAGACGCCGGACAGCACAGACCGCTCCGCCGGTGTGGCGAAGCCCAGTCCGAACACCTTGTCCAGCCCCGCCCACAGCATCACCCAGCCGAAGACGATCCGGACCAGGCCGAGCAGGACGAGGGCGGGACGGGTGGCCAGGGCGGGTCCGTCGAGAGCGGTCGTGGTCATGGCAGTTCCTCCACAGGGATTCGGTTCAGGGGCCTTGCGTTCGGTTCTTCACTTCGGCGTGACGTACGCCAGTTCGGTCAGGCCGTCCACGAGTCCCCCGCGCCAGCTGACCTTGTCGTGGCCCGCGCAGTACTCCCGCAACGTCACCTCGTGTCCGCGTTCCGCCAGTGCGGAGCGCGTGTCCCGCGTGACCGGGCCCATCCCCCACTCCTGGGTGCCGACCTGCAACGCGACCCGGACGGGTTCGGCGCCGGGCAGGTCCCGCAGCCACTCGCCCGCGCGGAACCAGAACGAACCGGACTGGGCGAGCACGGCGCCGAAGACGTCCGGCCTGGACAGTCCGGTGTGGACGGCCGCCAGTCCGCCGAAGCTCTGTCCGGCAACGATCGTGCGGTCACGCCCGTACCGCATGGCCGCCGACGGCAGCACCACGTCGGCGAGGTGGTCCGGCAGTGCCGGGTTGCACCCGAGGTCGGCGAGCCTGCCCGCGGGCGAGGTGCCGACCAGGAGCACGTCGAGAGGTGGCAGCGCCGCCGTGGCCTCCGCGGCGTCGAGCACGGGCCGGATCGGGTGCTCCGCCGCCCACGTGTGGCCGTCCAGCAGCACCAGGACCCCGGCGGCCTTGCGCGCGGACCTGTGCAGCCACACCGGATGCGGGCCCGGTACGGCGAGTTCGTGGCAGCGCCCCGGATCGGGGTCGGCGTCGACCCAGCGCTGCTCCGGGGCGTCGTCGAGTTCGGCCACGGAGGTGACCGTGCCGCTCTGCCGTCCCACCATCACGTTGCGCGCCAACGGATCCGGCTCGGAGTAGCGCATCAGCTCGTCGCGGCGCGACCGTCCGGCGAGTTCGGGCGGGGCGGGGAGCGGACCGAGCCGGTAGCCGCAGCGCCAGTCCGACGGCAGCCGGAACGTCGCGTGCCAGACGTCGGTGCCCGGGACGCGGTCCAGCGCGCACGACGCCGGATCGTCGTAGTCGGTGAACTTGTTGGCGTGCAGGAGGACGAACCGGGCGAACCACCCGTCGACGAGGTGGTCGCGCCACAGGAACGTGACGGCGCGCTTCTTCGGGTCGCCCAGCGGATCGGGTTCGACCAGCGGGGTGCCGTCGCGTTCGGCGGCCGCCCAGAACGCCGGTGCGGAACGCGGATCCGCCAGGAGCGCGGCGACCCGCGGACTCGTGGTGCGCTCGACCGGTTCGGACCGCGCGAAAGCCGGGCGCTGATACGCTGACGAGGAGACGTGGTCCATGGCGCGAAGAGAGACTTTCATGATCGGTCCGACGGCTGTCGGCGTGTTCGGACGGGCCTGAGCAGATGCCACGCAGACCGCGGTCGGAGGAGATCTCCGAGTGGATCAAGTCGCAGATCCAGGACGGCACCTGGCCGCTCAACTCGCGCATTCCCACCGAGGTCGAGCTCTCGGAGTCGCTCGGCGTGGGCCGCAGCACCATCCGCGAGGCCACCAAGGTGATGGTCAACAACGGGATGCTGGAGAGCGCGCCGGGCAGGGGCACGTTCGTGCGGTCCCGCAACGCGATCAACGTGGTGCTGCGCGACTACCTGGAGCAGCAGCCGGTGATGGACGTCGTCGGACTGCGCCGGGCGCTGGAGGTCGAGGCGAGCGGTCTCGCGGCGGCCAACCGCTCCGAGGAGGACCTGGCGCGGCTGCGCAAGTCGGCCTCGGGTGACCGGCCGGACCTGCGGCCCGCGCCCGCGAGCCCGGGCAACCCGCAGTCGCCCGGCTCGTTCCACGCCGACGTCTTCCGTGCGGCGGGCAACCCGCTGCTGACCGAGATGTTCGAGAGCGTGATCGCGGTGCTGTGGCGCGGAAAGCTGGTGCCGGGCCCGAAGAGCGAGCGCGACGCCGACCACGCGCGGCTGCTGGAGGCGATCACCGAAGGCGACGTGCAGGGTGCTCGCGAGGCGGCCGCGTTCCACGTCGACCGCGACTTCCGCCTGCCGGACTGACTTCATCGCCGCACCCGCCGTTGCCGGGCGAGCAGCCACGCGAGGTACAGGCCACCGACCGAACCGGTGACGACACCGACAGGCAGCTGCACGGGGCTGAGCAGGTCCTGCGCGATCCGGTCTCCCGCCAGCACCAGCAACGCGCCCATCGCGGCGGCCCCGGTCAGCCCTGCGCCGGTCGTGCGCACCAGCCGTGCCGCGAGCTGCGGTGCCGCGAGGGCCACGAACGCCACCGGCCCGGCGGCGGCGCACGCGATCGACACCAGCCCCACGGCGACAGCGATGGCCGCCACCCGCGTGCGCGCCGGTCTGCCGCCCAGCCCCGTTGCGATGTCGTCTCCCATCGACAGCAACGACAGCGACCGCGACAACGCGAAAGCGGCGGGGATCAGCACGCCGACCCCGAGCAGCGTCGGCCAGACCCGGTCCCACGTCATGCCGTTGAGCGATCCGGCGAGCCACTGCGCCGCCGTCTGCGCGGCCCCGAGCGAGGCGCGCACCAGCAGCATCGAGTTCACGGCGGCCAGTGCCGCGCCGACGCCGACGCCGACCAGCACGATCCGGTGCCCGGTCACCCCGCCCCGCCGGGCCAGCAGGTAGATCAGCACCGCGACGGCGACCCCGCCCGCCACCGCTCCGGACGCGACGGACGTGGGCGAGCCGCCGAACACGATGATCGCCACGAGCGCGCCAGTGGCCGAACCGGCTGTGAAGCCGGTGATGTCCGGGCTGCCCAGCGGGTTGCCGGACACCACCTGGAACGCGGCCCCGGACACCCCGAGCGCCGCGCCGACCGCGGCGGCCGCGACGATCCGGGGCAGCCGGACGTCGACCACGAACACCGAGGCCAGCGGATCGCCGGTGCTGCCGATCAGCGCGGCGAACGACCCGGCGACGGTGTCCGGGTAGTCGCCGGTCACGATGCCCAGCGCCGCGACGGCCGCACAGGCCACGACCAGGGCCGACACGCCCAGCACCGAGCGGACGCGGACCCGGAGCACGACGGGCCCGGTCCGGACGATCACCGGCGCCTTCACACGCCCACCACCGCACGCACCCACACGGCCCTGACCAACACGGAAGCCTTCACACGCCCACCGCCGTCTTCCGGCGCACCAGCGCCACGAACACCGGCGCCCCCAGCAACGCCGTCACGACGCCCACCCCGAGCTCGGCCCGGCCTCCCCCGACCAGACGCCCGGCGGTGTCGGCGAACAACATCAGCGCCGGCCCGGCCACCAGCGACCAGCCGAGCACCCTGCGCAGGTCCGGCCCGACGAGCGCGCGCACGAGGAACGGCACGCCCAGCCCGACGAACCCGATCGGGCCCGCCGCCGCCGTGGCCGCGCCGCACAGCAACGTCACCGCGAGCATCGTGCCCGCCCGGACCTCCTTGGCGCGCACCCCGAGAGAGGCGGCCGCGTCGTCGCCGAGCGCCAGCGCGTTCAACGCGGGCGCGCAGACCAGCCCGGCGACCAGACCGGCCGCGAGGAACGGCCCGGTGGCGGCGATGATCTCCCAGCGCCGTCCCTCCAGCGATCCGGTGGCCCAGAAGCGGAACTCGTCGAGCGCGGCCTGGTCGGCGAGGATCACCGTCTGCACCAGCGATCCCGCCGCCGCGCTGATCGCCACGCCAGCGAGCGCGAGCCGTCCGGGCGTCGAGAACCCGCCCGCAGCACCCAGCAGGTGCACGACCACGGCGGCGACCGCGGCTCCGGCGAACGCGAACCACAGGTAGAACCACACCCCGGTCACGCCGGTGACCGCGACGGCCAGCACCACGGCCAGCGCCGCGCCCGCGTTGATGCCGAGGATTCCGGGATCCGCCAACGGGTTGCGGGTGAGCGACTGCATCAGCGCCCCCGCCGCGGCCAGTGCGGCACCGAGCAGCACCGCCAGTACCGTGCGCGGAACCCGTTGCTCCACCACGATTCCGGCGGCGGGATGAGCGGGGTCGGTCAACGCCGCGAGCACGTCGCCGAGCGGCACCGGGTTCGACCCCACCGCGAGGCTCACCGCGACGCCAGCGGCGAGCAGGCCCGCGCCGGTCAGGGCGAGCGTGGCGGTGGTCGGTCTCATCCTTCCTGCTCCGGCGGGCGCCTGCGGGCGAGCAGCACCAACGCGACCGCGAGCACCGCGATCACGCCCGCGCCACCGAGCACCCACACCATCACACCGGACAGCGACGACTGCTGCGCGACCGGAACCGGTTGGGGCACCGAGCTTTCCGCCGTCGTGGCGACCGCCTCGTCGGACGTGGTGGTGGTCGCCGGTGGTGCGTCGGACGTCGGCGCCGGGGCGGCCGTGGTCGGGGCGGGTGCCTGCGTCGGAGGTGGGGCCACCGGAGCCTGGGGCGTGGCCAGCTTGAAGTCGGACTGGCCGCGGGAGGTGAACCCGCGCACGCCCTGCTGGTTGCCCTGGCCGTCCAGAATCGGTTGTGAGGCCAGGAAACGCAGCCAGTGCTGCCCGGCGGGCAGGTCGGCGGGCAACGGGATCTCGCCCGTCACCGTGCCCCCGGCGGTGACCTTCTGCTTGTGCACGACACAGGCGCCGTGCACCGCCGAGGCCTCGCAGTACTTGCCGTCGTCGATCTTGATGCTGACGATCTCGCCCGCCGGGAACCCGCCGAGGGTGAACGTGATCCGCTGCCCCGGCGCGACCGAGCGCGGCGAGACGGTCGCGGTCGTCCCCGGGGTGTCCGGTGAGGCGCCGTCCGGGGGCACGGCGAGCGCGGGAGTCGCGAGCAGCAACGTTGCTGCCAGTGCCACCAAAACCCTCATCACGAACCACTCTCCCGGCGAGGACGCGCGGTCGCGGCCACGTACAGCACCCCGCCGAACGCCAGCAGCAGCACGGCGGTGCCCAGCACGAGCCGCGTGGGCGCACCGGTCGCCGCGAGCTCACGTCCGGTCGAACCGGTCGAGCCTGCCGCGACGGTCACGTCGTCCCAGCCGAGCAGCTTGCCGGTGCGGTCGAGCACCGCGACCTTGTGCGTCCCCACCGGCAAAGCGAGTCCGGCGACGGACGTCGTGACGGACTTCGACGCGTCGGCGGCGAGCCACGTGACGGGGCGCGGCGACGGGTCGTGCAGGTAGAGGAAGACCCAGTCCCCTGCTGCCGCGGCCGGTGTCGTGACCTTCAGCGAACCGGCGGTCAGCGTCGCCGTGACACCACCGCGCGCGGCCTCGGTCAGGTCCTCGGTTGTGTCCAGCGGGTCGGGGACACCGGCGGGCTTGCCCGGTCCGGGCGGTGCCGGGGTGTCGCCGGTGACGGTGAACTCGCCGCTCTCGACCGAGCGAGGGGTGTCGCCGGGAGCGAGCGTGCCGGTGAGCAGGCGCAGCTTGTGCGCGCCCGCCGCGAAAGCCGGGGTCGAGTTCGTGCCGGTGGGCAACGTGATCGTCGCGTCGAGGGAGCCGTCGGCGGCGGCGTTCACGATCTGCCAGATGGTGAGGTTCGCGTGCACGCCCTGGCCGGCGAGGTGGCTGATGGCGCCGTCGTCGATCTTCACGGCGATGGCCGAGCCGCCGCCGGTGGGGTTGCACCAGCCGGACCCGGTGAGCCGCAGGGTGCCGCCGATGGTCGCGGACGGCGGGACCTGAACGGTGGCCGCGCCACACGCTTGTTGCGCCACGCGGGCCGCCGACGGCGGAACGGCCGATGACGAAGGTGCGACAACGGCAGACGAAGGCGCCAGCACACTGCTCGACGGGTTCGTACTCGACTGCTGGGCCACCGCCGGCGCGCCCAGCCCCAACACCACCACCGCCAGCGCGGCTCCTGCGATCACTCTCATGCGCCCAGCGCCTTCCGCACGTCGTTCACGATCCGGTTCATCAGCAGCGGCCCGCCCGTGGACGTCCACAGCGAGCCGTCCACCAGCACGACCTGGTTCTTCCGGTTGGCCGCGAGGTCCGCGAACCCCGGTACGGCGCGCGCCTGCTCCAGCGCCGCCCTCGCACCGTCCACATCGGACGTCCCGCCCGCGCCGGGGTTGCCGACCGACGAGCCGCCGAGCGTGCCGAAGAACATCCAGTCGGCGTCGACGTCCTCGATGTTCTCCAGCGACACGGGTTCGCTGTGCCCGCGGCCGATGCGGTCCTGCGCGGGTGGGCGGCGGAGCTTGAGGTCCGTGAGCGCCACGCCGGGTGGCAGTTCCTTCAGGATCAGCGCGGCGGACGAGCCCTGCCAGCGCACGATCGAGAACGTCTCGCCGGAACGGTCGCCCACGGCGGTGGAGGCGTCGGCGACCGAGCGGTCGTAGTCCGCGAGCACCTTCCTGCCCTCCTCCACCTTGTTCAGCGCGTCGGACAGGTGGGTGAAGGTCGTGCGCCAGTCACCGCCGGCGTGCCCGACGTACGCCGTGGGCGCGATCTTGCGCAGCAGGTCGATCACTGGCGGGTTGTTGTTGATCGAGCTGCCGTCGACCAGGATCAGGTCCGGCTTGGCCTTGCCGATCGCCTCGAAGTTCGGCTGGGCGACGGTGCCGAGCACCGGGATGCCGTCGCTCACGTCCGCCAGGTAACCGGGCAGACCCGCCTGCCCTCGCCCGGACGTGGCGCCGACCGGTCGCACACCGAGCGCGAGCGCGCCGTCGAGGGTGGGTTCGCTCAGCACGACGACCCGCTGCGGCGTGACGGGCACCTGGACCGAGGTGCCCTCGATGTCGACGACGGTCCTCGTCGGCGCGGCCGGACCCCGTTGCGGCGCGGCGCACCCCGAGAGCACCGCGACGACGGCCAGTCCGGCGAGCAACCTGCTAGGCACGACCCGCTCCTTCCTTGACGCCCTCGGCGCGGGCTTCCGCGACTGCGGCGGCGAGCCTGCGCCGATGCCGTCCGGCGTTCAGCGCGATGGCCGTCGCGACCGCCACGGCGCCGAGGCCGATCACGGTCCACAGCCACGGCATCGCCCACGTGCGCAGGTCGGCACCGACGCCCTCTGGCCGTGCGGGCAGCTCGTCCGCGCCGAGGACCACGGGTTCGACCGAGGCCGAAGTGGACAGTGCGAAGAGCGCGGGCACGTTCTCCAGGCGGGTGATCGCGCGGTAGCGGAAGCCGGGCAGGATCTCCGGGAGGTCGCCTACCTGCACCACCCGCTCGCTCGTGCCGAACGGCCCGGCGACCCGCACCGAGGCACGTCCGCCGAGCCGGACGTTGCCGGTGTTGACGACGTCGAACCGGACGGTCAGCGGCCCGGTGGCGCCCGGTTCCCAGCCACCCGCGTAGTCGGCGTCGAGCTCGGCGACCTCCAGTCGTGCGGTGACTTCGCCGTCCACGCGCAGGTGCACGCGGGCGCCGATGCGGCGTTCGATGCCGACCTGGTCACCGGACGCGGCCAGCGCGGCGACGATGCCCGCCGGGTGGTCGCCGGGTTTGGCGTCGGCGGGCACGGTGAGCGTGAACGGCACGGTGCGCTTCTCCCCCGCGGCGAGCGTCAGCTCGGACACGCCGAGCTTGATCCACGCACCGGAGTCGACCGGCGCGCGGTCACCGGTCAGGAGGTCGAACACGCCCTCGTCCGTGGTGACGCCGTCGCTGGAGTACAAGCGGAACGACGCCGGCGCGGCGCCGAGATTGGTGACGGTGACGTGGTCGTCGACCGAACGGCCACCGGCGAGGTCGTAGCGGAACGACACCCTGCCGTCCGTCGAACCATCCTCTTTGGACGGCGTGACGGACCAGGTGACCTGTGCGGGCTGGGCGATGGCGGGCGCGGCGGAGAACAGCCACAGCGCCGCGAGCAGCACGGCCAGCGCACGACGAGGCCGGTGGCCACGACCGAAGTCGCGGCCACCGGACGGAGAAGCCGTCTCGTGCACGGTCAGTCGACCGGGAACAGCGAGACGGTCACCGTGGCGCGGTAGGTGCCCGCACCCGTGTTCGACGGCACGGACAGCCGCAGGTCCGCGCCCAGCTGGGCGGTTCCCGCACGTCCTGCCGCACTCGCCGTGGCCAGGGCCGACGGCGACTTGAGACCCGCGCCGCCGTCCAGCAGACCGGCGACGGCGACACCCGGCAGCAGACCGTCGCGCGGCGTCAGCACCCGCGGGGTCCAGCCGAGGTGCCCGGCGTCGATCGTGGCGCCGTCGGAGGCGAACCCGCTGCTCTGCGCGGACACCGCCCAGCCGCCGGCCACCTCGCCGCGGTTGTCGTCCACCCGCACCGACGGCAGCGCCCCGACGAACTCCAGCCGTCCCGCCGCGCCACCACGCGTGAGCGCGACGGACGAGGCCGGGTCGACGGTGAGCGTCAGCGCGCCGGCCGGCTGACCGGGATCCTGCTCCGGCACCGTGACCGTCACGGGAATCCCCGCGTCACCAACGGGATCCGGGCCGGGACCGGGGCCAGGCCCAGGACCCGGTCCGGGGTTCCCGCCGCCGGACGGGGTGATGCGGAGCAGGGAGTCGTGCGGCTGGGAGCCGAACGTGCCCCGGTCCACCACATAACCCTTGCCATCGAGGACGGTCACGAAGTTGGGGTGCTCGTCCTGCACGGTGTGCACGACCGCGTTCGTGGTCGTGTCGATGATGCTCACCGTGTTGGCGAAGAAGTTCGTGACGTAGGCGAGCTTGTTCCGCTCGTCCACGTCCACCCCGAGTGCGCCGGACCCTGTCGGAATGCTGGTGACGTGGGCACCGGTGGCGGCGTCGAGCACCGTCACGTCGGCCGAGTCCTGGTTCGCCACGTACACGCGACCGCCACCGACCGCGACGCCGGAAGCCCTGCGGGCACCCGGAAGCGCGTGGTAGGTGACCTGCCCGGTGGTCGTGCTGATCGCGGCGACCTGGTTGGTGTCGAGCAGCGCGGCGTAGAGCGTGCCGGTGCTCGCGTCCAGGTCGATCGCCATCGGCTGACCGGTGAGCGCGATGTTCTCGCCCCGTTCCTGCGTCACCGCGTTGAAGCGCGCGATGTACTTGCCGTACACGGCACTGACGAACACCGTGTCGGTGGCGGAGTCGACCAGAGCCTCACGGCCGTGGTTGACGTCCTGGAACGTCTTGACGTGCGCACCGGTCGCCTGGTCGTAGACGGCGACGCGGTTGAGCCTGGTCGAGGTGACCCAGACGGTGTTGCGCTCGTCGTCGACGTCCAGGCCGTACACGGCCTCCACAGTGGACGAAGCGTCGTCCCACGGCACCCGGTACGACTCCAGCACCGCGAGGGTGTCGGGGTCGACCTTGAGCAACCGGGAGGTCTGCACGGGCGGCGGACCGGCCTGCGTCACCCAGAACACGTCGTTCCGCGCGGAGTACGCGATCTGGTACTGGCCCGTGCCACCGCGGACCTTGTCGACCGTGAACGTGCGCTCGGTCGGCGTTTCCTTCTCGGTGACCGTGAACTCGGCGCCGAGCGAACGCGGCGCGTCCCCCGCCGTCATGCTGCCGGTCAGGAAGCGGACGCTGTGCTTCTGGCCGACCGCCCACTCCGCGGTGGAGTTGGTGAGGTCGGGGAAGTCCAGCCGCGCGCTCCACGTGCCGTCCGCGGCCGCCGCGACGACCGCGTAGATCGTCTTGTTGGCCTGCACCGCACCCGTGACGGGGTGCGTCACGTCGCGCTTGGTCGACACCGCGCCCTCGTCGAGCTTGACCGCGAGGATCGAGCCCGCCGAGCCGTTCGCGGTCTTCCAGCCGGTGCCGGACAGTTCGATCGCGGCACCGAGCTCGACCTCGGTGGGCACGGTGTAGGTGACGGTCGGGTCGGTCGGACTGGTGTACGTGGCCGCGGCGGCGGACTGGGCGGTCACCACGGCCAGGCCGCCCGCTACCAGCGTGACGGCCGCCGCGGCTACGGCGCTCCGCCGCACCACGTCACGCGTCCAGGTTCTCGTCTTCATCAGCGGGGGTTCCCTCTCCGCTTCTCGATCCGGCCACTGCGACCGGTTAGGTGAGCCTAAGCATTGTCTGACATTAACTCAACAGCTTGCGGTAGACCGAGACCCGGTCGATCTCCACGTCGGCCCGCTCGGGCACGCCGACGATCGGGCAGTCGGGGAAGCCGAAGTCGCGTTTGCGCTGGCAGCCGCCCGACTGCGCCTGCAGGCCGAGCCACATCGGCTCGTCGGGGACCACGTCCCCCGTGATGCGATCCCACTCCTCGCCGTCGAGGAGGAACCTCACCTCGCCCGGCGTCCACTCGACGCCGACCGTGTGCCACTGCGTGAAGTCGACGTCCTTGAGGTCGCGCTGCTGCTTGCGGTTCTCGCCGTCCTCCTTCCAGTGCAGGAAGGCGGCGAGGCCTCTGCGATCACCGCCGAAGTCCTCGGCGAAGTCGATCTCGGGCGGCCACTGCTCCCGTTGGGGCCACAGCAGGAAGTGGTAGGTGATCTCGTCACTGGGGTCGGCGCGGAACCGGACCTCCCAGCGGCCGTAGGTCTGCGTGACGGGCCAGTTCGAGACGCCGCCGGTGGTCCAGGCGCCGTCGCGCCGGTAGCCCTCCAGCACGAGCTTGCCGTCCCTGACCTTGACGTGGTCGGGGTGCCAGCGGCTGTACGGGTCACCGCCCGGTTGTCCTGAGTACGCGGTGAACTTGTCGCCGAGCTCGGTGCGGTCGAAGTCGTCGGCGAACACCAGCTCGAAGCCGTCCGAGGTGGGGCCGGGAGTCGTGCAGGCTGTGAGTGCGAGGCACAGCAGGGCGATCGCGCGTTTCACTGCTGCGTCACCCCCGGCGGCGGGGGTTGGTCGGACAGCATGGCGAACCGCATCGCGGTGGTCACCAGCAGTGCGGTGACGCAGACGGCCAGCAGCACCGTCACGATCGTGCGCGCGGTGCGCAGACTCCAGCGCTGTCCCCGTTTCCCGGCCAGCCGCAGCGAGACGACCGGGTCGTTGGTGCCTTCGGCGCCCAGCCACGACTCGCGCAACACCCCGGCGACGACCGCGAGCACGACGACCGCCACGAGCAGCCAGGCGAAGACCCCCGAGGCGAGCAGGCTCTCCATCACGGCGCACCACCGCCGATCCGCCGCAGCACGGTCGCTTCCTTGTTCCGCACCACGGTTTCGTAGTCGCCTGAGTCCAGCGCGACGTCCACCAGTTCGCCGGTCCAGCCCGGCGGCGCCATCCGCAGCAACCGGCCGAGCGCCTCCTGCCCCTGGGTCACGTAGACGAAGTCCGGACCGCCGTCTTTCAGCGCGGTTCTCAGGCAGTCAGGTGGAAGCCCATCGCAGTCGCGCGGCACCAACGGCACCGTGCGCACCTCCCCCACCCGCCCGAGCGGCAACGGCCCGACCTCACCACCGCTCGCGACGGTGGCTCCGTCCGGCGCGAGCCGCAGCAGGGTGCGCGCGGCGTCCACCTCGGCCGCCGACACGTGCTCGAACGACGTGTTGAGCCCGCGCGTGAGAGTGAGCACGCTCATCGCCACGAACAGCACGAACGCCGTCGCCACCGCGACCGTCATCCGTGCGCTGAACCGCTGTGCCCCCACCGCTTTCCGGACAGCGCCCCCGGCCCGTACGAGCGCGACGGCCGCCAACGGCGCCAGCACCGGACCGGCGTACAGCGCGCACCGGATCACGACCTCGCCGCCGTACGACTGCACTCCGAGCAACGCGAACGGCGCGGCCGCCAGCCCGGCCCACAGCACGGCACCCTTGTTGCGCCGCATCAGAAACCACCCGACGACCGCGACGAGCCCGAGCAACCCGGTCCACCCGATCCGGCTGAACTGCAGCTGCTGGTAAACGGGATCGCCGACCAGCCGTTCGCTCACCCCGCTGCTGACCGACGCGCCGACCCCGCCGAGATCCCCGAGCAACCCGGCCAGGTGCCCGCGCCAGAACCCCACCGCGCCGTACGAGAACCAGCCGACCACCAGCGCCGCCGTCACCAGCCACAACGACCGCCACCGCGTCGCCCCCGCCACGGTGAACCACAGCAACGCCGCCCCGAGCGCGATCGGCGTGAGCTGATGGCTGAGCACCAGTGCGACGATCACCAGCAACAGCAGCACTTCCAGCGCGATCATGCCGACGCCCCCGACCCCCGGCGGCCTGCCGGGAATCCGCCGGGCGGCCCGCAACCACCGCAACGCCCTGCGCCCCCGCACCGCCGGCACGTCCGCGACGTCGAACGCCCACAACAACACCGCGAGCACACCGGCGTAGAGCACGAACCCCGTCGCCTGCGCGGACAGGTAGTCCTGCTGGTACCAGTTGAAGCACAGCCACAACGCCACCGCGAGCCACGCCGTCCGGGCGTTCCGGCTGATCACCTTGGCGATCAACCACAACGCGGGCATCGCCAGCACGGCGTAGAAAGCCGGCCCGAGCAGCAGCAGTGCCGCGGCGTCCGGGAGGCCCGCCGCGGTGACGAGGATCGAGAGACCACCGAGGAAGCCCGGCCAGGAGAAGCGGGCGTCGATGCCGGTGGCGAACGTGCCGGTGCGCGTGACCAGGTCGGTGAACCCGACGTGCACCCAGCCCGCGCCGACCCCGCCCGCACCGTCCGCGACCGAGGTGAACAGGTAGGCGCACACGGCGAACGTCGTGCAGGCGGCGGCCAGCACGACGTGGTCGAGTTCGTCTCGCAGCAGTGACCAGGCGAGCACGCCGGCCAGGACCGCTAGCGCGAGCCAGTAGGTGACGGGGGCGATGAGGGCGGCGCCGCCGAGGCCGGCCTGGCCCGTGTCGAGCTGCCGGGTGGAGATCCACCAGAGGACGAGAGAAGCAGCGACGAGCGCGAGGCCGGCGGTTCGGGGCAAAGCCCGTGCCGCTGCCTCGCGCAGGCGGAAGTCGGCTCGACTGCTCGCGTCGTGTCGGCGCGAGTCGGCGCGACGGCTCGCGTCGGGCCGGGAGTGAGCTAGACGACTCGCGTCGGGCCAGCGGGAGTGGGCTCGATGGCTCCCGTCGCGCGGCGGAGCCGAGGCAGCCGCCTCTTGCCCGGCCGAGCCCTTCCCCCGTTCCCCGCCCCGAGCCGTGGCGGGCACCGGCCGTCGCAACACGGCCCGCAGCCCCAGCGGCGTCGCCAGCAACCCCACCGCCGCGATCACCATCACCGTGCCCACCGGGTCCCACCGGCCGAGCACCGCCCCCGCCGCTCCCCCGAGCAGCAACGCCGACACCGACACGCACACCGCGAGCACCGCGGTCACCCGCCCGTCCGGCAGGTCGAGCGCGAACACCACCGGCACGCCCGGCACCAGCACCACGAACACCACCGCCGCGACCACCCGCACCGGCGAGTGCACCTCGGTCAGCGCGAGCACCGGGACCAGCACCGCGACCAGCGCGGCCAGCCCCAGCGGCACGAGCCGGGCCGTCACCGGGACCGGTCCGCGAGCCTGCTGCGGGCGAGCAGCACAGGACCGGTCAGGTACCCCAGCAGCTCCACGGCGATCAGGCCGATCGGGAACCGGCGCGAGCGCTTCCTGTTCTTGCGCGAGTCGGGGCGCAGCAGCACGCCCAACGCCGAAGGTGCGGCCGTGAGCATCCGGCGGGCCACCTGCGGGCTCGACACCAGGCGCTTGGCCACCACCGCGGCCATCCCCGTGCCGTAGCCGTAGAGCTGGCGGCGCAGTTCGGGTCCGGTGTCGCGGTGGTGGTGCCGCACCAACGCGTCCGGCGTGTACAGGACGGCGTGGCCCGCCAAAAGCACCGCGGCGAACGCGTCCAGGTCCTCGCCGCCGCGGGTCGGGCGGCCGGCGCCCAGCGCCGTGTCGAAGCCGCCGACCGCGCGGAGCACCGGGACGCGGAACGCCATGTTGTTGCCGGAGCCGTAGTCGCCGCCCGCATACGGGAACAACGGGCCGCGCGGGCCCGGTTCGGCGATCGCGGGCACCTGCCCCAGCGACCACTGCAGTGGCCGGTAGCCCTTGTCGAAGGCGCCGTACTCCTCGAACAGCTGGGCCCAGCGGGTCGACAGGTCGGCTGGGGTCACCAGGCCCGTGACGCAGCCGATCGCCTCGGACCGCGCGAAACCCGCGACCAGTTCGGCGATCCAGTGCACGTCGGGCACGGCGTCGTCGTCGGTGAACGCCACCAGCGCACCGCGCACGGCGGCCAGGCCGGTGTTGCGGGCGCGGGACAGGCCGCGCACGGGCTCGGCCACCACCCGCACCCGCGGATCGTCCACATCGGACAGCAACGCGGCGGTGCGGCCGGACTCCGGGTCGTTGTCGACGATCACGAGGTCGAGCGGGCCGTGCGTCTGGGCGAGGATCGCGGCGACGGTCTCGCGCAGCATCGCCTGCCGGCCCAAAGTGCACACCACGACGCTCACCAGCTCCGCGTCCACGGGAGCGGGCGCCACGACGGTCAACCGGCGTGCCGCGGCCACCGGGTCGGCGGACTCCTCCACCCCCGCACGCCGCAGGTGGCGGTCCAGCGCGGGCGCGAGGTCGCCGGTCAACGCCGCCAGCACGCAACTCCCGACGTCGGCCTGCCGCGCCTCCACCCTGCCCACGGGCAGCCCGCGCACCCGCACGAGCACCGACGCCGGTCCGATCGGCACCGGCAGCGGGCCGTCCCCGGTCCCGGCGAGCTCCAGGTCCACGACCGGCACCGGCGGCAGCGACGGGCCGCCGGACAGCCGCCCGAGCACGTACCCGAGCGCGGTCGCGACGAACCCCGCCACGAGCATGAACGCCCGCGCCGGACCAAAAAGATCGCCTCGCAGCAACGCGCCGAGGTGCCGCACCGCTCCGCCGCCGAGGGTGTGCACGACGTAGCGGCGTTCGGTGCCGAGCACGTTGCCGGACGCGATCCGGCTCAGCGCGGCCTTCGACCGGCCCTCGTGATGGCAGCGCGACACGAAGTACCGCACCGACCCGCGCGACACGGGCACGTGGTGGTCCACGACCGGAGCCACGTGCCGCCGCACCGACAAGGCGCCGAACGCGCGGCCGACGCGCACGCCGAGCTCGGTCTCCTCGCACCCGGCCGGCAGTCCCCCTACCCGGCCGAGCTCGGTGCTGAACAGCCCGACCTCGTGCAAGGCCGAGCGCCGCACGGCCATGTTCGCGCCGATCGGGTTGCGGATGACCGCGCCGTCCGCGGCGATGCCGGTGTAGTCGCAGCCGACGACCCAGCCGTACTCCGCCGGGAACCAGCGCGGCCGCGACCGCTCCCAGTCCGCCTCGACCGCTCCCCCGGCGAGCATGTGCGCCGAGTCGGCGAACACCGCGCGCCAGGACGACATCCAGCCGTCGCGCGGAACGGCGTCGTCGTCCACGAAGACGAGCACCGGCGCGGTGGTCGCGGCGATGCCGGTGTTGCGCGCGTCGGACAGCCCGCGGCGACCGGTGTTCGCCACGATCCGCACGTCCGGGTACCCGGCGGCCAGCTCCGCGCGCAGCTCCTCGTTGTGGTCCGCCACCACGACGACCTCGTCCTCCGGCCGCGCCTGCTCGGCGAGCACCGCCAGGACGCGCCGGATCAGAGGCAGCCGTCGCGTGGTGTGCACGCACACCACGACCGCCAACCCGACACCGCTCATCTCCGAATCACCCTTCAATGTCCGATTTAGGCAAGCCTAACCTGACCGCAACGCCGTGTTGAGTCGCTCCCTGGCGAACCGCAGCGCGTCGACGACTCCCGCGACCCCGCCGGCTCGTGCGCCCAGCGCCAGCGCACGTGGCGTCTGCACGGCCAGGTAGCGGCCGAACGCGCCCGGCCAGATCACCCCTGCGAGCGTCTCCTCACCAGCGGAAACGCCAGCGCGGGCGAGGTTCTCGGCTGCGATGCGGACGGTCAGCGCGCGCTGGGTCGCCGCCCGTGCCGCACTGATCTGCGCGGAGTGGGTCCGGTAGTGCAGACCGACGTACGAGAGGTTCGCGAGGTCACCGATCTCGCTGAGCTCGCTGAACAGCCGGTAGTCCTCGGCGAACTCGTACTCGGGGCGGTACCGCACGGTCGCCAACGCGCGAGTGCGGATCGTCGCCGCACTGTGCGCCACGCACGTGCCGAACGCGAGCCGCGCACGACAGGCGGCAGCGGACCGGGGCATCCGCACCACCGCCGACCCCGCGCCGAACTCGGCGTACGCGGTGCCGCACGCGACGACGCCGGGTCGTGCGTCGAGGAACGCGACCTGACGCGCGAGCCGTTCGGGCGCCATCAGGTCGTCGGCGTCGAACCGGGCGACGAACTCGCCGCGCACCTCGTCCAGCCCGGCGTTCAACGCGCCGACGATGCCCGCCTTCTCCCGCCGCACCACCCGCACCCGCGCGTCGGCGAGCCGTTCCACCACGGCGACGGACTCGTCGGTGCTGCCGTCGTTGACCACGACGAGCTCGAAGTCGCGGTACGTCTGCGCGAGCACGCTGCGCACGGCGGCCGCGATGTGCGCGGCACCGTTGTGCACCGGCATCAGCACGCTGACCCGCGGCGTCATCGCGTCACGTCCCGCAGCAACGCCCGCAGCGGTGCGAAGAGCAGCACGACGGCCAGTGCGTTCGAGGCGAACCCGGCGATGCCCACCCCGGTCAGCCCCCAGTCCCCCACCAGCGCGGCCGCGCCCCCGACCGTGCCGGCGACGATCAGCACCTGCACCGACACGAGCAGCCGCAACCGCCGCACGACCTGCGCCACCGCCGCGTACACGGCAACCACGCCCGCCACCAACGCCTCCGCCGCGAGCACCAGCACCAGCGGCACCGCGGCCTCCGCGTAACCGGGCCCGACGAGGTGCAGCAACACCGGCCCGGCCGTCGCGAAACCCACGGCGGTCAACGCGCACACGCCCGCCATCAGCCGCACCATCCGCCGGGTCAGCGCCGGACGGTCTGCGCCCGGCACCGAGGCCTCGACCACGTACGACGCCAGCACGTTGGCCCGCAACATCCCCGCCGCCGTGCTCAGCGCGGCGACCAGGTTGTAGTAGGCCGAGTTCTCGGGTCCCAGTTGCGCCAGCACGATCAGCGGCAGGCACAACGGCGTAGCGGTGAGCACGACCGTCATCGCGAACGACGCGCCCTGGAACTCCCACAGCTGCCGCACCGGAGGCAGGTCGGGCGCCACCCCGGCGTTGGCCGCGAGCCCGCGACGCAACGGTCCGGCCACGATCACGAGGGTGATCACGGCGGACACCACCGCCCACGACGTGGTCAGCGCGAACCCGCTCGCCGTGAAGGCCAGCAACGGCAACGGAAGGATCTTCACCACGGACACCGACACGTTCTTCACGGCCACCGCGCCTGCCCGGCGCAGTCCGGTCAGCACGGGGTCGAGCAACGCGTAGGCGGTGAACACGAGCACCACCAGCGGGAACACCCAGCGCTCCACAGTGGACTGGAACATCCGTTCGCCGGCGATCCCGAGCGCAACGAACCCGGCCCCGAAGACCACCGCGGTCACCGCGCTGATCGCCAGACCACCCCCGACCAACCGCCCGGCGAGGCCCCCCGCAGCCGGCAGAAAACGCTGGTAGCTGCCGCCGAAGGACAGACAGGCCAGCGAACTCAGCATCGTCGCCGTCGAGATCACCGCGGACGCCCGCCCGACGGACTCGGTCGGGAACAGCTGCTCGGCGATGATCCAGTAGGCCACCCCGAGCAGGCCGGTCAGCACCGACGAGCCCATCAGCAGCGCCGCGCTGGTCTCCATCGCACCTCGGGTGCGCAACGCCGTCATCGCCGGGCCAGCACAGCGGAGTAGGCGCGGGGAGCCGCCTTCAGCACCCCGGCGGCCGTCGCCAGCCGCCACTGCCCACGCAACCCGAGCCGCACCACGTCACCCCACGCCGTGCGCCCGCGCGCGAGCCGGACCGCGTGGTCCCCCAACGGCGACGGACCGGCCCGCAACGCCGTGTTGGCCAGCGGCAGCAAGGCGTTCAGATAGCGGTAGGTCAGGTAGTCGTCAGCCCAAGGCTCGGCAAGACCGGCCGCGCGCAGGTCCGCGCCGACCTCGTCGGCGACCTCCAGCAGCCCGAACACGTTCTCCCCGAACGAGGCCGACAACGATCCCGACCGCAAGGTGTAGTCGTAGAGCGGCTCGTCCACCAACGCGACGCGGCCGGCGGCGAGCAGCACACCGAGCACCGGACGGAAGTCCTCGTGCGCCAGCCGGTCGGGAAACCATCGCTCCGGCAACAACTCCCGCCGGAACAGCTTCGTGCAGACGTAGGCGCGCATCCGGTTCGACAGCAACCACCGCGCGGCGACCGGCCCCGGCACCCACGGGTCGGGCCAGGGCCCCTCCTCGACGCCGAGCACCGCGCCGGCCTCGTCCACCCGCCGGGTCCTGCACGCGGCAACGTCCGCCCGTGCCGACTGAGCGGCCGCGAGCAAGGCGACCAGCAACCGCGGATCGGCGGTGTCGTCGCTGTCCACGAACCACACCCACTCGCCCGTGCAGGCCGCGAGCCCGGTGTTGCGCGCCGCCGCGACCCCGCGGTTGCGGCCGTGCTCCACGACCGTGAACGGAATCCCGCTGGCCCGCAACGCATCGCGGGCCACGGCGGCCGACCCGTCCGTGCTGCCGTCGTCGACGACGATCACCTCGGCGGGCCGGAGCCGTTGCGCCGCCACCGAGGCGACGCACCGCCCGACCACACCGGCCCCGTTGAACACGGGGATGACGACCGACGCCGACGACACGCGCTCAGCCGGCCAGGTCGAGCGAGCGGGTCCGCGAGACCGGGCGCGTGGTGGTGACCGTGGCGAGCCTGGCCCGCCCGCGCCACTCGGACAGGATCGTGCCCAGCACCCGGAACCCATCGCGCACGGCGTGCAGGTTGCTGGCGCCGTGCACGCGCAGGCGTTCCACGCTCGGCACCTCCGCGACCCGCAGCCCTGCGGCGGCGACGCGGGTGTTGAGCACGGTCTCGATCTCGAACCCGTCGCCCCAGCGCATCTCGTCGCCGGCGGGCTCGGGGTCGGGCAGGTTCAGCCGGGGCAGCACGTCGACCCAGAACGCGTTGTAGCCGTAGCAGAGATCGGTGTAGCGGGTGCGGAACAGCACGTTGGTGACGAGGGTCAGCATCCGGTTGCCGAACGACCGCAGGAACGTCAGGTCCTCGCTGCCGCCGCCCTGGCACACCCGGCTGCCCTTGGCGAAGTCCGCGCCCGCGACGAGCGCCTCGACGAACGCGGGGATCTCCGCGGCGTCCGCGCTGCCGTCCGCGTCGAACATCACCACGATGTCCCCGGTGGCCTCGGTGAAGCCGCACACCAGCGCGTTGCCCTTGCCGCGCCGGGTCTGCCGGATCAGCCGCGCGAACGGCAGGATCCGCCGCACGGTCGGGATCGTGTCGTCGTGCGACGAGCCCTCGACCACGATCACCTCGTGCACCGACGGCAGCGCGGGCAGGATCAGTTCGAGGTTGCGCGCCTCGTTGCGCGCCGGAACGATCACGCTGATCCGGGGCTCACGCGGCCTGGTCCCGCGTCTCGCCCCGAGGTCTTCCACACGTCCCAGCACGGCAGTCCCCATTCCGCGACTTTGTCTGATGAAAGGTAGGCTAACCTTATATAGCGAAGGGGCAATGTCCACCCCTTCGCGCACATCAGTCGGTCAGGTCACAGACCGTCGAGCTCTTCCGCGATCCGCTCGGCCACCACCCGGTGGAACGGAGGCCGCAGGATGGCGGAGTGCCCACCCGCCACCGGGATCACCTCGTGCGAGCCGGTCAGCACCGACGCCCAGCCCGCCGGGTCGTCCGTGTTGTCCTCGGCGGTGAACAGCAGCGTCCGGCCGGACCACGGCGTGAACCGGTGCCGGTTGGCCAGCCGCAGGCTCTGCTCCCAGAACACCGCGTCCCGCGTCTGCGGCTCGTAGCCCACGAGCCCGGCGCCGAGCAGCCGCGCGTGCATCGCCATGCGCTGCCCGAACGACGGCGGTGCGGCCGGTGCGCCGCTGTCCCGCGAGAACCGCTGCCGCAACGCGCCGGGCAGCCTGGTGTCGAGCAGCGCCACCAGCGGCACGGCCTTGCCCATCTCGGTCAGGCGACGAGCCGTCTCCAGCGCGAGCAGCCCGCCGAACGAGTGTCCGATGAGGACGTACGGGCCGGTGGGCGCGAGTTCCCGGATCGTCCGCAGATGCCGCGACACCATCGCGCCGAAGCTCCAGTCCGACAACGCCCTGGCGTCGTACCCGCTCGCGTGGAACGCGTGCACGGCAGGCCCTTCCGGTAGCCCCAGCGCCACCGACAGCAGCGAAAGCCCGGACGCGCCACCGCCCGCGAACCCGAACACGGCGGGTGCCGTGTCACCGGAACGCAGCCGCACGCACGTCGGCGGCAACGGCCTGGTCCTGCGCCCTTCCAGCAGCACGGCCAGATCGGTGATGGTCGGCACGTCCGCCAGGTCGGCCGAGGTGAGCTTCACGCCGGTGGCCGCGCGGACGGCCGCGAACATCTCCACCACGGTCAGCGAGTCCGCGCCGAGCAGCCAGAAGTCGTCGGCGGCGGACACCTCGGCCACCCCGAGGACCCGGCACCAGATCTCCGCGATCCGCTCCTCAGTGCGGCCTGACGGCGCTCGAAACGGCGGGCGCTGCCCCGGCTCCGGCAGTGCCTGACGGTCCACTTTGGCGCGTTCGGTGCGCGGGAGTTCGCTCAGCAGCACGACTTCCGACGGCACCATCCACGACGGCAGCCGTTCCCGCAACGCGCGCCGCAGCAGGACGGGCGCCGGGGCGCGTTCGGCGGCGACCGGGACGACGTAGGCCGTGAGCTCCGGCTTCGGCACTCCCTCGCCCTGCCGGGTGGTGGCGACCACGACCGCTTCCTTGACCTGCGGCAGATCCAGCAGCGCCGCCTCGACCTCGGCCGGTTCGACCAGGTAGCCGCCGATCTTGAGCGCCGCGTCCGCCCGGCCGCGCAGGTGCAGCCTGCCCTCGGCGTCCCAGCGGCCGAGGTCGCCGCCCCGGTAGCTGGTGGTGCCGTCGGCGTTGACGGTGAACCGGGTCGCCGTGGCGTCGCGATCGTTGTGGTAGCCCAGCGACAGGTAGCGGGACGTGATCACGACCTCGCCGGTGGTCTCGGGCCCGACCGGATTCCCGTCGGGGTCCAGCAGCTCCACCGTCTTGTTCGCCGCCGCGTGCCCGACCGGGACGATGCCGGACGGCACCTCGGCGCCGGGATCGAGGCGGAAGTGGGCGATCGGCCCGACCTCGGACGCGCCGCACCAGTTGACGTACGTGGCGTCCGGCGCCAGGTGCTCGCGGAGCCTGCGCACGACGGCCGAGTGGATGGCCTCACCGCATGTCGACACGGTGCGGACGCCCTTCAGCACCTCGTCCGGCCGGAGGGTGTCCAAGATGGACACGAGCAGGGACGGCGTGGCGTGCAGCGCGGTGACGCCGTGCTCGGCGAGCCAGCCGCCGATGCCGTTGATGCCCTGCGTGCGCGGGTCGCGGACGTGCACGGACGTGCCGTTGAGCAGGGCGGTGAACAGCACGTCGAGTCCGACGCCGTAGCTCACCGGCACCACGAGTGCGTGGCGTTCGTCCTCGCGCAGCAGCATCGCCTCCTTGGTCAGGTAGGCGACGTTCAGCCACGCGGCGTGCGAGTGCGCGAGGCCCTTCGGACGTCCGGTGGAGCCCGAGGTGTAGAAGATCACGGCGGGGTCGTCCGGCCCGCACTCGGGCAGCACGGCGGTCTCCGCGCGCGGCAGCCGGTCCAGCGCGGAGACACTGAGCCTGCGGGCACCGGACGCGTCGAGGATCTGCTCCACCCGTGCCTGCGGGAGCATCGGGTCGAGCGGGATGACCGGTCTGCCGGAGAGCATTACCGCGATCAGCCCCACGAGGCAGCTCGCGGACGGCTCCAGGTCGAGCGCGACCGGCGTGCCCTCGGCCAGGTCGGCGTTGTGCGCCACCAGGGAACGCGCCCACACCCGTGCGGTGCGGTCGAGCTCGGCGTAGGTGTAGCGCTGGCCGTCCGACGCGGCGGCCAGCTCCGCGGGGATCACCGCGGCCACTTCGCTCAGGCGCTGTGCGATCGAGTCGTGCGGTCCGGGGACGACCAGCGCGGCGGGACGGACGAGTTCCTGCGTGAGTGACATGTCGGGGCTTCTCCGGTGCTCAGAGTGCGATTCGGGCGATGGTGGAGAGGTGCTCGGGGCTCACCATCTCCGGATGGGTGCAGGGCAGGCGGTGCACGCGGACCTCACCGTCCACGTAGGACTGCCAGCCGCCGGGGTCGAGCCAGTCCTCGGCTCTGGGTTCGTCGGCCACGAAGAGGTCCGCCGTGCCGCGCCACCGCCGGTGGACGGAGTCGCGGACCACGTGACTGCTGTGCCGGACGACGTCGGTGACGCGGGCCAGCGTCGTCGAGGGCAGTGCGGCCAGCGCGCTTCCGCCGCGCCGCAACGCCTCCAGCACGGCGGCGCGGTCGAGGTCCTCGCCGGGGTCCGGTTGTCCTGCGATGCGCGACAACGCGACGAGCGCGTCCCGTTCGGTGGGGGCGGGCAGGTGCCGCCACTGATCGCTCGGGTAGGCGTCCAGCAGCACCAGTGAGGCGACCTCCTCACCGGCTTCCTGGAGTTCCACCGCCATCTCGTGGGCGACCATGCCGCCGACCGACCAGCCGAGGAGGTGGTACGGGCCGTGCGGCTGGATCTCGCGGATCCGCTCGACGTAGCCGGCGGCGACGGCGCGCAACGTCGCGGGCCCCGGATCGTCGTCGGTGAGACCGCGGGCCTGCACCGCGTAGATCGGCCGGTCCGGCCCCAGTACGCGCAACAACGGCGTGTAGCACCAGCCGAGACCGCCCGCGGGTGGCAGGCAGAACAACGGGGGCAGCGTGCCTCCCGCGCGCAGCGGCAGCACGCCGGCGAGCGGGTCTGCCGGGGTACCGCCGAGGTGGCGGACCAGGCGACGGGGTGATGCGGCGGCGAACACGTCGGCGATGCCCACCGGCAGCCCGAGCGCGGACTGCACCCGGCCGACCAGTCGGGCCACCGCGACGGAATGCCCGCCCAGCGCGAAGAAGTCGTCGTCCGGGCCGACCGACGGGAGTCCGAGCTCGTCGGCGAACAACCGGCACACGACCTCCTCGTGCGGGGTGTCCGGGTCGCCCGCTCCCGCCGTGCGATCCGGCTCGGGCAGGCGTGAGCGGTCGAGCTTGCCGTTGGCGGACAACGGGAACTCGTCCACCGTCAGCACGGCGGCCGGCACCAGGTGTTCGGGCAGCACCTCGGCGAGCGCGGCACGCAGCCGTGCGAGGTCGGCGGTGCCCGTGACGTAGCCGACGAGCTCGGTGTCCCCTGCTCGCCGCCGCGCGACGACGACGGCACCGGTGACTCCAGGCCGTTCCCGCAGCACGGCAGCGACCTCACCCGGCTCGACCCGCATCCCGCGGACCTTCACCTGGTCGTCGGCCCGGCCCGCGTACTCGATCACGCCGTCCGCGCGCCGGCGCGCGAGGTCACCGGTGCGGTACATGCGGGTGCCGGGCGGGCCGAACGGGTCGGCCACGAACCGTTCCGAGGTGACGCCGGGCCTGCCAAGGTACCCGGTCGCGACGCCCGCGCCCGCCAGGTAGAGCTCGCCGAGCGCACCGGCAGGGGTGTGCTGGAGTGCCTGGTCCAGCACGTGCACGGCGGTGTTCCAGATGGGCGTGCCGATCGGGACGTCCCTGCCGGTGCCGGTGTGCGCGGGCCACGCGGTGACGTCGATCGCCGCCTCCGTCGGCCCGTAGAGGTTGTGCAGCTCCACGCCGGGAAAGGCGGCCACGAACGCGTCCCGCACCTCGCCGGGCAGTGCCTCCCCGCTGCAGATCACCCTGCTCAGGAACGGAAACCCTTCGTGCGCACCGGCCAGGAACGCCGCCAGCATCGACGGTACGAAGTGGACGGTCGTGATCTGGTGCGCGCGCAGCACCTCCCGGACGTAGGTGGGGTCCGCGTGACCGCCGGGGGCGGCGACCACCAGCGCGGCACCGGTCAGTGCGGGCAGGAAGAACTCCCACACCGAGACGTCGAACCCGGCCGGGGTCTTCTGGAGCACCCGGTCCCCCGGCCCGATGCCGTACTCGGCGGCCATCCACGCGAGCCGGTTGTGCAGCGCGGCGTGCGAGATCACCACGCCCTTGGGCGCCCCCGTCGAGCCGGACGTGTGGATCACGTACGCGGCGTCGCCCGGCCGAACGCCGGTCTCCGGCGCCTCCCCCGCGTCCGCGAGCAACGCGTCGAGGTCCACCGCCACGGTCTTGGCCCCCGACGGGAACTCGGCCGCGGTCACGACGACAACGGCGCCGGTGCTCGCCAGGACCTGTTCGGTGCGGCCGGCCGGGTGCGCGGGGTCGAGCGGCGTGTAGGCGGCACCGGCCTTGACCACGGCGTGCAGCGCGACGACGAGGGCCGCTCCCCTGGCCAGGTGCACGCCGACCACGTCGCCGGTGCGGACACCCGCCTCGACCAGCCTGCGGGCGAACGCCGACGTGACGGCGTCGAACTCGGCGAACGTCAGCCGGACGTCCTCGCCCGGCACGACGAGCGCGGTCGCGTCCGGGGTCCGTTCAGCCTGCGCGGCGAGGAGTTCGGGCAGGGTGACCGGCTCCAGCGGCACCGCCGGACCGACCGCGCCACTGGCGGGCCCGACGGCCGCGCGCCACACCGGCACGTCCAACGAGAACGCCGCGACCAGCCGGTCCAGGTGCCCGTGCAGGTCGTCCTCGGTGTAGCAGGCGGGATTGGCGTCGAGGTCGGCCACCAGCACGCCTTCCGGTGTGCGGTGCACGTTCAGCGCGAGGTCGGCGACCGGTCCCGCCCGCAGGTACCGGAGTTCCCCGGTCACGGCCCCGAAGTCGAGCGTCGCGCCGAACGGCCGGATGTTCAACTCGGGTCCGCACAGGGGCGCCGCCCCGAGGCCGAGGTCGCGCCGCAGGTCCTCGCCGCGATAGCGCTGATGCGCCGCGACCTGCCTGAGTTCGGACTCGACGACGGCCGCGAAGTCCCTGGGCCCGCGCAGCCGCAGGGGCATGACGTTGACCGTCGTGCACGGCACGCGGGACGCGACCCAGCCCATCCGGTTCATGAGCGGAAGCCCCAGGGTCACCTCGTCGGCACCGCTCCAGCGCGCCAGCAGTCCGGCGAACGTCGCGGTGAGCCGCGCGGGCCAGGCCTTCTCCTGGGCGGGGAACGTGGTGCTCACCCTGATCGCGCCGGCACCGGCCGGTTGCCTCGCCGCCGCGAACGTCGGCAGCTCCGACCCCGTCGCCCGCGCAAGCCAGAAGTCGCGGTCCACGACCCGTCGCGCGGACGTGGCGTACTCGCGCTCAGCGGTGAGAACCTCCGTGAGCGACCCGAACCACGGCGCCGGCGCGCGTCCTGAGCAGTGCTCGGCGACCCTCCTGGCCAGCAGCGCGAAGCCGTAGCCGTCCACGAGCACGTGGTGGAAGCGCTGGTACCAGAGGTGATGGCGCGGCCCGACCCGGTAGAGCACCTGCCGCGCCAACGGACCGGCGGCGAGGTCGACCGGGGTGGTGCAGTCCCCGCGCATCGAGGCCAGCGCTTCCTCGACACCGTCCGCCTCGACGACCTCCAGCACCGGCTCCGCCGCCCGGTGCTGGACGCGGTCCTCGCCGACGGTCGCCACGAACGCCGCCTCGGCAAGCGTCGCCGCGACCGCCCGCGCGAACGCGGGCACGTCCAGCTCACCGGTCAGCTCGACGTACTCGGCGGCGTTGTACGAGTGACTGCTCGTGGCGAGTTGCTGGGCGAACCAGATGCCTTCCTGAGCTGGTGTGAGCGGGAGGAACTCCCACGGGCGCGACATGTGGGTTAGGTTAGCCTCACTATTGTCTGATGTCATCGATCGAGTGAATCAAACGCGCCAGGCAACAGACCTGTTACCGGAGGTAGTCATGCCGTCATCCCCACCCGTGGCTCTGGTCACGGGCGCCGCAGGTGGCATCGGCCGTGCCACCGCACTCGCTCTCGCGGCCGAGGGCAGCGCGGTGGCCGTGCTCGACCGTCCCGGCACCGATCTGAAGAGCACGGTGACAGCGCTGGAGGCGGTGGGCGCGGACGTGCTCCCCGTCGAGGCGGACGTCACCGTCGCCGCCGAGGTCGACGCCGCCGTTGCCCTGGCTCAGGACGCACTGGGTCCCCTCACCCAGTTGGCATCGGTAGCGGGCGTGCTGCGCACGGGCATGCTGCTCGACACGACCGACGACGACTGGGCGCTCCAGATGGCGGTCAACGCCACCGGCCCGTTCCACTGCCTGCGCGCGGCCGGACGGGTGATGGCGGCGAACGGTGGCGGGTCAGTCGCCGTCGTGTCGTCGAACGCGGCCGTGGTGCCCCGGCAGAACATGCTGGCCTACGCGGCGTCCAAAGCCGCGGCCACCGCGCTGACCCGGTGCGCGGGCCTCGAACTCGCCGAGCACGGCGTCCGCTGCAACGTCGTGCTGCCCGGCTCCACCGACACGGCGATGCTGCGGTCGCTGTGGCCGGACTCCGAACTCGGCACCCAGGCCGCGCTGAACGGCGTCCCCGAGGGCTACCGCGTCGGAATCCCGTTGCGGCGCATCGGAACTGCCGAGGACGTCGCCGAACTGATCGCGTTCCTGCTGTCGGACCGCGCCTCCCAGATCACCCTGCAGACCATCGCCGTCGACGGCGGCGCGTCGCTCTGAACGGAGTTCCCGATGTCCCTCCCCCGCCTGTCCGACTACACCCCGCCCACCGCCCTGCCGGCGAGTCGTGCCCAGTGGACCCCGAGCCGCGACCGCGCCGCACTCCTCGTGCACGACATGCAGGAGTACTTCGTGCGCGCCTACCCGGCCGACAGCATCGCGCTCACCCGAGCCGTCACGTCGATCGCCAGAATCCTCGCCACCGCGAGAGCCGCCGGTCTGCCCGTCTACTACACCGCCCAGCCGGGAGACCAGGAACCGCACTCCCGCGGCCTGCTCTGGGACCTGTGGGGCCCCGGAATCCGCTCCGCCGACACGGAGATCATCGCGGCTCTGGCGCCACGCGAGGGCGAGACCGTGCTGACCAAGCACCGCTACAGCGCGTTTGCCCGCTCGGACTTCGAACAGCTCCTGCGCGCCCAGGGCCGTGACCAGCTCGTCGTCACCGGCGTGTACGCGGAGGTGGGCGTGCTCGCCACCGCCGTGGACGCGTTCAGCAGGGACATCGCGCCGTTCGTCGTGGCGGACGCCGTGGCGGCCTTCGACCGACCGGGCCACGTCCGCGCGCTGGACCAGGCCGCGAGTCACTGCGCCGTCGTCACCGCGACGGACGCTCTCTGCCGCTCCCTTGCGCCCACGCTGATGACCGCTTCCTGAGGCGGATGCATTACCGCTTCCGGGTGACACGCGTAACCGCTGACCGACAGCGGGCGACTAAGCACGCAGCCTGCCGCTGAAGGGCGGACCAGTCCCGATTGTGAGGCGATCCGATGGCGGACCCGGCCAGATCCCGACGACGTCGCATCGTCGTCACCGCCGGTCTGGCCGCGCTCGTCGTGGCGGCACTCGTCGCCTGGTTCCTGTGGCCCGCGAACAGCACGCCGTCCGCCACCGGCACGGGCTCCGCGGCGGTGGCGGCCGACCTGGTGCCCGAGCGCGATGCCGAGGTGGTGATCGACGAACGGTGGTCGATCCGCGTGCCTCGCGGCGGGGTGTCCGGCCCGTCCACGCTCAGCATCGACCGCGTCCAGCTTCCGGCCCGCGCCGACGGGGACGTGCCGCTGAGTTCTGCGCGCCTGCGGTTGACCAGCGGCCAGCCGAGTGCGCCGTGGACGTTCGTCTGGCGGGCCGAACAACCGCTGCCCGAGGGTCACGTGCTCTACCTCGTCGACGACACCGGTGACGGCGGCGGGTACGACCCCGCGGTGGACGACACCAAGGCAGTCACCAACGCCCAGGTCCGGGTCGCCGAGATGTCCGCCGACCGTCGCACCGGCACTGTGTCGGTGGACCACCTCAGCTTCAAGTCGTGGTTCGAAGGCGTCATCAGCACCACGTCCAACGCTCTGGGCAAGTTCTTCGGCACCCGCGCGGACGCACCGAAGTGTGAAGGCAAGGCACCGGAGTGGCTGGACGACACCATCTTCCTCGACGACGTCAACGGCCCGATCAGGGTGTGCGTCGGCGCGGACCCGAAGAACGCGGCGGTCGCGGTGGTGAAGATCGCGAACAACCGAGGCGGTGCCATGGTGGTCACCTCGCCGGTCACGCCGTCCTGGGCTTGGCAGCGGATGTTCAGCGACCACGCCGACGAACTGTTCAGCACGACGGTCAACAGCGCGTTGCAGGGCATCGGCGTGGCGCAGGACGCGTTGGGGCGCAACTGGTTGCTCATGCCCGGTGACGAGATCCACCTCGGGTTCAACGAGGACGCCCTCCGCGCGGCCGGCATCTCCGCCGCACTGGTAGCCCGCACCGATCCGCTGTTGATGGCAGCGGGAACGCTCGCCAAGTCCATGTGGGACACGTTGGACGTGAACCCGGCGTGGAGCTACGGCCTCCTGGCGGCCTGCGTGCAGGGAGTGGGAGCGGACGTCGTCGACGACCGCAGTCCGGTGGGCATCGCGACCGCCATCGCGTCGCTGGCCAGATGTGGCGTCGAGCAGGCGGAGGTGATCGTCGACAGGATGCGGGCCGGCGTGTCCGCGACGACGTGGCAACGCCTGTCCCCCAAGGTGTACCGGACAGCGAACGCCGCCAAACGCACCCTGGGCAGAGTGCTCGCCATCGCCGAGTTCACCTTCGTCACCACCGACGCCGCCACGACGCTGATGCTCGACGCCGGGGCGTTCACCGTCACCCTCTTCCCCAAGGTCAAACCGAAGCCCACCGCACCGACCGGCGGGACCGTGGTCAGGTTCGACGGCATCGGCGACGCGACCTTGCGACTCACCGCCAAGGACCTGCTGGCGAAGGGGTACACCAACAAGGGGAACATGTACCAGGGCCCCAACGCCCCCTGCGTCCGCTACAGCAAGGACCCAGGATCACCGGGGTTCAGCGTCGAGTCGGCGACCGGGCGCGTCCTCGCCATCAGCGTCCCCGGAACCGACCGGTCCGCGCGCACCGAGGTCGGCGGCATTCGTGCGGGATCCACAGTGGACGAACTGCGCAAGGCCTTCGCCGCGTACAGGATCGAGGAGCACTTCGCGTTCGACTTCGGACAGGGCAGCAACGGCGTCATCGTCAACAGCGACGCCGGCGCGATCGCGTTCAGCCTCGACGACGCACCCACCTCGGCCTACACCTCGGGCACCGCCAAGATCGCCGGCATCAACGGCGTCGGACTTCCGGGCAACGCGCCGACGAACGCCGAGAACGGCTGCTGAGCGCCTCCCGCCGAGCACGACTAGCCTCGCGGTGGCACACGGCACCTGGGGGAATCCGATGAACGCACCGATCACACCGGAAGGACGGCGCAGGCTCCGCGAAGCGCTGCTGGAGCTGCCCGACCAGGACTCGGGTGACGAGCCCGCGGCCAAGAGCGAGGTCGACATCCTCAGCGAGGTGATGGTGATGCTCGCGTTCCACGGGATGAACGTGGCCAGGCGCGTGAGGACGGCGCCCGGCGTGAGCGCCGACCCGCGCGCGGCGCACCTGCTCGACGAGTACGAAAACCTCGTGACCCGAGCAGGCTTGTTGTCGCAGCAGTTCCTCGGTCTCGCGAAGCGATCCGGCGGACCGACCGGCTCGTGAACCGTCCACATCGCCGACGCGGTTCAGCCTTCTTGGTTTCTGGCTGGTCGCGGCGAAAGAGCGCCGTGGCCTTCGAACCCGGTGGCACGGGCGTGCTCTGCGATCTGCTCAGGGCTCAACCCGTCCGGCACCGACGTGGGCGTGACTCGGGTCAGAGGGCAGCCAGTCCGCGACGCACGAGGCGCGCTTCCGCGTCGAGCAGGTGGCGGGCGCGGGTGGCCCAGTCCGCGTTGATGCGAAAGGTGTCACCGCGGAAGCGCGGGAACACGTGCAGGTGGAAGTGGAAGACCTCCTGGAAGGCTGCCTCTCCGTCGGCGAGGAACACGTTGACGCCTTCGCAGCGCAGTCCGGACCGGCGCAGGGCGCGGCCGAGGCGGTGGCCGGTCCTCCAGACGTGCGTGCTCGTGTCCTCGTCCAGGTCTTCCAGGCCGACGGCGTGCAGCCGGGGCACGACGAGGACGTGGCCTGGCGTCACCGCACCGAGGTCCATGAACGCGACGACCCTGTCGTCCGCGTGCACCACGCTCGCCTCGGCCTCTCCGGCGACGATGGCGCAGAAGACGCAGTCCTGCTGCTCGGTCATGGTGGAAGCGTCTCAGGTCGGGAAGTTCGGTCAGACACGGGCTTGTGCGACGAAGGAGTTGCGCCACCACGTGCTCGACATCGGGATCCAGCTGGAACGCCAGTAAGCCGTCCGACGGGCGCGGCTCAACGCTCGCGTGCGGCGGTCTGACACCCCACAGGGCCAGGGGCTCGAGCCTGACCCGGTTGCCCTCAGGTGCACCCCGTCCTTTCCTCAGGGGCACGCTTCGTCGGCTTCGGCGCTGGCCGCGGCTCACTGCCGCGCTTGTCCGTTTCGCCATATTTTTCGGCTGCAGACCCTGCTTTCGCGTCCGGCGGGCCAGTGCCGGGCCTCACCCGGAATCAGCCGAGAGGAAAAGAGATGTCCCTTGACGACGCAGCAACCGTGGGCGCGATCATCGCGCCGGGAATCGCCGAGGAGGGCAGGGCGGAGAACTGGTTTCGGCTGGTCAGCGAGTGCTACCACGATTCCGTCGAGGACAACGGCGGTCAGGTCCCGGGCTGGGACACCTACTGGGGCTCGTTGTCGGGCAAGGCCACTGATCTCGGTGGTGCCGAGCGGGACGAGTTCGAGCGGTACATGAAGTCGGTGATGGCTCCGATGGAGATCATCGGCGATCTCGCGGGGGACTCACGCGGGTCGGCCGTGTCCGCGGTGCTCACCAAGTACCTGGAGAACCGGCCGCAAGAGGCGGCGGAAGAGGCGTCCGAGGAGCCGTTCGACGAGGCCTGGTGGGGCGCCTACCTCACCAAGTGGACCGGCGGCTGGGACGGCACCGAGGCGACCTGGCCCGACTTCGCCCAGGGAATCCGGTACTGGGCGGGAGAAGAACCCGTCGGCGCCACCGAACTCAGCCGCCGCGTCGAGGAGCTCGTCTCCCACGCCGAAGGCCAGGACCTCACCGCACGCACCGAGTTCCTCACCGCCTACGGGATCGTCGCCGCGGCCGCAGAGGAGCCGTTCGACGAGGCCTGGTGGGGCGCCTACCTCACCAAGTGGGCCGGCGGCTGGGACGGCACCGACGCCACCTGGCCCGACTTCGCCCAAGGGATCCGGTACTGGGCGGGAGAAGAACCCGCCGGCGCCACCGAACTCAGCCGCCGCGTCGAAGAACTCCTCTCCCACGCCGAAGGCCAGGACATCACCGGACGCGCGGAGTTCCTCACCGCGTACGGGATCGTCGCGAGCACGGGCGTGGCCACCGGGCAAGCGTCCGAAGTGGACACCGAGCTGGTCGCCGCGCTCGCGGAGACGACCGCCACCAGCGAGATCGTGCAGACCCTCTTCGAGGAGACGATCGTGCCCGGTCTGACGGAGGCCATCGAGGCGGTGCCGGGAGCGTCCGAACTCTCCGTCGAGGAGATCCAGGAGATCCTCGCCGAGGTCCTGGAAGAGCAACTTGCCGCCGCATCCGGCACCGCCGGCGCCTGACGAGGAGTGTCGATGACCCAGCCGAAGTCGAAGAGCAGCGCGGCGCAGAGCCTGCGCGCCAAGCTCACCAGCATCCTCGCCCCGAAGCGGGACGTGATCACCCAGACGGTCCAGAACCAGGCGGGCGCCGTCGCGCAGGAGGCCGGCACGGCGACGTCGCCCGACATGGTGCTCCTGGCGGTCACGGCGTCCATCAAGACCAGCCCGGACGTCGTGCTGAACCACGTCGCGGCGGCGGTCGCCCAGGCGGGTGGCGGCGGGGCCGCGGCCGGCGGGCTGCCCGCGCAGCTGGTCAAGGAGCGGGACGAGATCCTCCAGGTCGCCGCTATGAACTCGGCCGCCCTGACCGTCCAGAAGGGACTCCTGGACGCGCTCAAGGAGGCCGCGGAGAAGATCCAGGACCACGAGCACATCAAGTTCACGCCGAGCCTGCTCTCCGCGAAGGCGGCCGCGCTCTCGCTCTGGTCGACGAAGGGGACGCTCGACACCGAGATCAAGACCTACGACGCGTGGACCGCGAAACTGCGTGCCGCGCAGGACGAGGCCCAGCTGCGCGCGGTGCTCGCCGAGCACAAGGCGGTGCAGGCCAAGTTCATGAACGTCGTCACCAAGGTGTCCACGTCCATGACCGACACCGCGCGCAAGATCACCGGCACGAGCGTGGACGCCGCCATCGCGGCGATCAACTTCAACGCCGACCCCACCACCATCGAGAAGATCCTGAGCATCGCGGACAAGGTGTCCGAGCTCGGGCTCACGGTCGCGTCCGACGTCCCCGAGCCGTACACCAAGGCCGCCGCGTCGGCGATCTCGCTGGTGAAGCCGTGGCTGGTCACGCTGGGCCAGGCCATCTACCGCAAGGTGATGGTCGAGCAGTTCAAGACCGAGCACGGCAAGGCGGCGGTGTTCGCGAAGCTCAAGCCGCTGGACCTGGCGAACAAGCTCGTCTCCGACCAGAAGGCACTGGTCTCCGGGGTGCTGACGGCGGCGGGCCCCGGCCTCGGTTTCATCCCCGGCTGGAACATCATCATCAAGCCCGCCGTCCTCATCGCGGTCAACGGCTTCTTCGACGCCCGCATCGCGCTGGCGCAGAAGTGGATCGACGCCGGCGGCCCGCAGGCGACCGGGGACGTCTTCAAGTCCCTCAACGCCACCATGTTCAGCACCGGCATCGACATCTCGGGGTGGACCGACACCGTCGTCGGGGAGTTCAAGGGCCGCGTCGGTGAGATCGCCGACGAGCTCAAGAAGGTCCCGGCCGCTCTCGCCACGCTCCCCGAGGACGCCGTGGCCAAGTTGCGGGAGATGGCGAAGGACCCGCTCACGGCGGTCGACGAGGGACTGGACCTGACCATGTTCGCGATGTCGAGCGTGTCGGAGTGGCTGGCCCCCGCGATCACGAAGGTCGTCCAGAAGATCTTCGAGAAGCTCCCGCTGACCCCCGCCGCCGAGATGTACTCCGGCGCGGCCCTCTCCTCGGAGATCCAGGGCGTCTACCTGGCGGGCCGCACCATCACGCAGCTGGGCGCCGACGGTGCGACGAAGGGCGACTTCGAGCGCCCGACCAAGACGAAGGAAGGACACCAGATCCTCACCCTGCTCTCGTCCGCGCTCGAGGACGACGGCTCGGGCCGCAAGTTCCTGTGGGCTCGCATCTACACCGACGCGCGACTCACCGGGGGCAACCGGGAGGAGCAGGAGGGCAAGATCTTCCACCCCGACTGGGAGTTCGAGGGCGACGCGCCTCCCGCCGGTCTGGCCGCGCTCCCCACGAGGACCGACAAGGGCCGGATGATCCACGAGTTCAGGGACGCCAAGCCGGGCGCGGACAAGATGCAGGGACGCGTCGACAACCTGTGGGGCGACCTCGTCAAGCACCAGGACGACAACGGCAAGGACGTGTACCGGTTCGTCCCCACGCGACCCCACACCGGCGCGAGCGACGCGCCCGCGGAGTCGCAGGAGCGGTGGGGCAAGCGGACCGTGGACGCCAGCGGGTACACCGAGGGTGGCGCGCACGTGGCCGGCAAGTGGTACCGCCCGTTCGGCGCCGACCGCTCGTTCCTCTTCATCCCGGCGGACGCGTCCGGTGAGGGGCTGTGGGGTGAGTGGGTGTCGCAGACGATCCCCACGGCCGGGGGCCCGCGCGGCAACCAGGGCGAGTTCGGGCTCCAGGCACAGCTCGGCGCCACCGTGGCGGCGGGCAGCACGCCTCCCCAGTGGAGCCAGTACAACTAGCTGAACCCGAGAACGCCCGGCCAGGACATCCCGGCCGGGCGTTCTGCATTGTGCGGCAAAGGTTTCAAGTCCAGTACGACAGCGGGGCCGCAGGCGAGAAGATCGCCCACGGCCCCGTGCAGAGACACCGCCGGAGCGGATCAGCGGCGCGACTCGGGCCACCACCGGTAGAGCATCGTCCCGACCTGGTGCCTGCGCCGTGATGTCACGAGCAGCACACCGCCACCGATCAGCAACAGCACCACACCGAGGGCGATCGGCAGCCAGATCGACGCGCCGGTCGACGCCAGCCCCTCGGAGGAACGCGAGCTACCGGACGACCGCCCGGTGCCGGTGTTCCCGGGACTGCCGATCGTGCCGTTGCCGACGCCTCCCGGTGGGGGCGACTCGCCCGGATCGGTGCCCGGCGGAGGCGTGGTGGGTGCCTGTCCCGGCTCCACCGTCACGGTCGCGTCGTCGGCGCCCTCCAGCGCCTCCCCGGTGTCCCCGACGTCCGGCAGCGGACTCGCCTTGTAGGAGGCGGTGTTGGTCACCTTGTCCCCGGACGCCTCACCGGACACGACGACGGTGCACCGGACTCCGTGCGCCGCACCCGCCCGCAGGCCCTGCCCGCCCAGCTCGAAGTCGCAGTCCTCGGCGTTGTCGTTGCGCACCTGCACCGTCATCGGGACGTCGCCGATGTTGCGCACCACGACCGAGAAGTCCACCTGTGCTCCTCGTTTGGCGGCCTCGGGCGTGACCGTGGTGCTGATGGTCAGTGCCGGGTTGATCACCACCACCCGAAGGGGTGTGGTGCCCACGGTCATCGAGCGCCCGTCGCCGTCCGTGGCGCCGGCGAACGCCTGGTTGTCGAAGGTGCGGTCCGGTGTCGCCGTGCAGGAGGCCGTGACGGTCTCGCCCGGTCGCAGCACGGGGACGACGTCGGGCAGGCAGTCCGCTGGCAGGGTCGGGCTGGCGACGCGGAGGTCGCTCAACGGCCCGTCCTGCTCGGTGCCCGTGTGCTCCACGGCGAAGGTGATCCGGACCTCCTTGCCGTTGCGCACGGTGGAGAGGTCGGCGGTCTGGCTCAGGGAGATCAACGGTTCCAGGACGGTCAGCGCCACCGGAGGCGACTGGGCCTCCACCGGCTCACCGCCGACGTCCAGGGCCTTCACCTTCGCCACCACCTCCTGGGACCGCACGGCGTCGGCCACGCACGAGGCCTCGGCGGACTGACCGGGCCCGAGCTGGGCAATCGGTTCGGGCGAGCACAGGCCGTCGACGGAGATCACGACGTCGGTCAGCGCCTCCTCGTCGGCCCGGCCCGTGTTGGTGACGGTGAACGCGAGCGCCACCTCCGACCCCCGGTAGACCTGGTCGTCGCGCAGAGCCACCGCGACGGCCACGGCGGGGGCGATCACCGACACCGTCACGCGGTCGGAGAGGACCTCGATCCTCTCCCCCGCCGCCGTCGTCGCCGTCATCGACCCTCCACTTTGGAAGGTGGCTGCCGGAGCGTTGGCAGTGCACGTGAACTTCAGCTCGGACCGTGCCGGCAGCACGGCGGCGGGGGCGGCACAACCGGTGGCAAGACCGTCCTGGTAGACGACTTCGGTGAGATCGGTGTCGCTGTTGTTGGCGAGCCTCACGGCGAACTCGACGGGCGCGCCCTCCCTGACCACGAACCGGTCCGGCAGCCGCTCGACCACGTGGTCCGCGGGCGTCACCTGCGTCGTCACCTCGGCACTGGCGCTCACCTTCGCGGTCGTCCCGGCGACGTAGGTGGCGCTCACCGCCGCCTTGGTGGTGAAGGCGGCGTCACCGGGCGTCGTGCGGACGCAGGTCGCCCGCGCCACCTGTCCCGGCTGGAGCGGCGGGATCCGGCCCGGAGTGCAGCGGGCCCCGCCGTCGACGGTGAGCACCACGTCCGACAAAGGCAGTGAACCGTCGTTGGTGATGTCGGCCGAGAAGCTCACGAGGGAACCCTGGCGGACCGGTTCGGACGGCCCCGTCAGGGTCAGCGACAGACCGGGCGCCACGGCCGCGGACATCACGAGGCTCTGCACGACCACGAAGTCACCGACCGAGCTCACGCCCACCTCGACGTCACCGATGTCACCGTCGGACAGCGCCGGGGTGATGACCTTGGCGTCGACGCTGAGGTTGTTGACAGGACTCGTGCCTGGTGCGAGGGGGTCGTCCGCCCCGAGAGCGCACGAGCGGAAGAAGTCCTGGGTGCCGTCAGACGAGCACGGCTCGGTCACGGCGTTGCCGTCGACGGTCAGGGACTCGCCGCCCTGCCTCCAGTCGCCGTCGAACGCCGTCACACCGATCGCGACGTCCGCGGAGGCCTTGTTCCTGGGCACACCGGGAAGCAGCACGGTCGTTCCGGCCAGTCCGGGCACGAGACCGGGGAGCAGACCGTCGACGATCGGCGGGACGCCCGGCAGCAGCGGTTCGAGCAACCCCGGCAGCAACGCCCCGCCGCGGGGCAGGTCCTCGCTGTACACGTCGACGACGCGCGGCTGCGGATAGGTGGCGGTCGGTGCTCCGTGGTCGAAGACGATGGTCACCGACCAGCCGCCGGCGCAACCGGGACCGGTGGGCACCCACACGTTGCCGACGGTGAGCCCGAGCGGGACTCCGGTGGGGGCACCGGCGAAAGCGGCCGTGACGTCCGCCCAGTCCGTGTAGATCTGGGTGGGCTCGGTCAGGCCGTCGGTGGCGCGGAAGTGCGCCGGGTCGAGCGGGACCACCACCGGCGCGCCCTGCCCGACCGCCAGGCGGACGTTCTGCGCCTGAGGCTGCTCTGCGGCGGGAGGCGGGGGCCGCTCCCCCTGCAGGGCGAGCGGTTGGGCGCAGTTGATGCCGGAGAACCCGATGTACCTGCCGGTGTGCCCGCCCCAGTTCAGCCGTGCGTGCCGCACCTCGGCCCCGGCCGGGATGGTGACCGCGGCCCGGCTCGAGTTGAAGGTCTCCCGGCGGTCGTCGACGTCCGCGTGGTGGAGGTAGTAACCGTTGTTGTTGGCGCTGGTGTCCGACGACGCACCGCCGGAGCCCGCCTGGCCCGCGGTGGCGGCACGGCACTCCTGCGGGCTGTGGTCACCGGACTCCTCCCCCGCCACCGGGCACCGCAGGACGCTGTTGCCCGCGATCAGGAAGTCCCCGTACACGGCCTCGCGGAAGGACGGCCGCAGTGGCTGCGGGGGTGGCGGCGGGAGAAGGCTCGGCCGAGCCACGTTCTCGGTCGGCGTCCCCACGGTGGTGTCACCACCGATGGCGAGCAGGGAGAGCACCACGACCAGCGTGAGCGCGATCGCGGCCTGAAGTCGGGACACGGCAGGGCCTCCTGGGTCAGTGCTCGGTGATCGTGGTGCGTTCCCAGCTCCTGCGGGCGGTTCCCGGCCGGTCGGCGGACCCCACGACACCCGGCCGCGGGGTCGTGTCGGTCACCTCCAGCTCGAGGCTGCGCACCGGCGGGGCGGCCTGGCGCAACCGCCGCGGCAACGCGGGTGCGGTGACCGTCAGGACGAGGGCAGTCCGCATCGGCAGTCCGAGCGCGCCCCAGAGGTCGGCGTTGCCGGTCACCGGTGCCCAGCCGAGCCGGACGGGCAGGGCGGAGTCGAGCACCCGCAACGAGCCCTGCAGGTTCTCCCCCGCGAGGCAGTCCTGTTCCGCGTGGGCCGTGATGACCGCGCCCAGCAGGTCGAGTTCCTCCGCGGTGTCCGCCGCCCAGGCCGTCACCAGGTAGGAGAGGTGGTAGCTGCGGCCGGGAGCGGTCGAGCCGGTGACCCTTCCCTTGCCGTCGCGCACCCTGATCGGCGCGGCGGGGAGCCCGTCCAGGTCCTCCGTGACCGCGAAAAGGAACATGTTGAGGATTCCCGCCCGGCGCGGCCGGCGCTGGATCCCGCTCAGCAGCGCGGGAGGGTCCGAGCCGATCTCCGTTCCTGGAGCCAGCTCGGCCGCGAGCCACGTGTGGATCGATGACGTCAGGTCTGCCAGCACACGCGTCAGTGTCCGGCGGACGCGGATCTCCCGGGAGCACGGCGCGGGCGAACTCGTGAGCACTTCTCGTTGCCCTGGAAGGCAATTGCCGTTGGTCACCTCGGTGCGCGCGGACACCGCCTCACAGCCGTTGTCCGATGACACCCTTCCCCGGAGTGATTTCTCGGTCGAACGGGGAGAGTCGATGCCCAACTACCTGGCCCCAGGCGTGTACGTCGAAGAGGTGTCGTCGGGTTCCAAGCCCATCGAGGGAGTGGGAACCGCGGTGGCCGGCTTCGTCGGGTTCGCCGAGACGGGACCCGAGTCGGAACCGGTCCTGATCTCGAACTGGACCCACTACACGCGGGTGTTCGGTGGTTTCGCCGAAGGGTCGTACCTGCCGCACTCCGTCTACGGCTACTTCCTGAACGGGGGTGGTGCCGCCTACGTCATCCGCGTCCCGCGGCCGGAACGCGGTCAGGCGAAGCCGGGCAAGGCGGAGCGGGTGGCAGTTCCGTCCACTGAGGACAACCGGCCCGCGTTCACCGTGCAGGCGATCGACGCCGCCGCGGCCGGCGAGTACTCGGTCTCCGTCGCCGAGGCCGGGGAACCCGGTGAGGAGAGCTTCCGGCTGGACGTGCTGCGCGCGGGCAAGGTGGTCGAGTCGTTCGACAACGTCACGGCCAAGCGCGGTCCGCAGAACGTCGTCACGGCCGTGTCCAAGCAGTCCAAGCTCGTCACCCTCGAGCAGAACAGGTCCGGCACGCTGGCATTGCCGCGCAAGGACGCCGTGGTGGCGCTCGGCGGCAAGGAGAAGTCGTCGTCGCCCGTCGTCCTGAACGCCACGAGCTACGTGGGCGACCCCGTGGAACGGACGGGCATCGGCGGTTTCGAGGCCATCGACGAGATCACCATGATCCTGGTACCCGACCTGATGTCCGCGCACGAACAGGGCTTGATCGACACCGACGGCGTGAAGGCCGTGCAACAGGCGATGATCGCCCATTGCGAGCTGATGGCGGACCGCGTCGCGATCCTGGACACGCCGCCCGGGCTCAACTCGCAGCAGATCCGGAACTGGCGCTCCGAGGTCACCGGGTACGACACCAAGTTCGCGGCGCTGTACTGGCCGTGGATCAACACGCTCGACCCGAACACCGGCACTCCCATCGCGTTGCCGCCCAGCGGTCACGTCGCGGGCATCTGGGGCCGCAGCGACGAGACCCGCGGTGTGCACAAGGCACCGGCCAACGAGGTCGTGCGGGGTGTGGTGTCGCTGCAGACCGCGATCAGCCGGGTCGAGCAGGAACTGCTGAACCCGGTGGGGATCAACTGCATCCGGGCGTTCCCGGGGCAGGGGATCCGCCTCTGGGGTGCCAGGACGCTGTCCTCCGACCCGGAGTGGCGCTACATCAACGTCCGCCGGCTGTTCAACTTCATCGAGGAGTCGATCCTCAACGGTACGAACTGGGTGGTCTTCGAGCCCAACGACGAGTACCTCTGGTCGTCGGTCAGGAGGGTCGTCGGCGCGTTCCTGCAACGGATCTGGCGCAACGGCGCGTTGATGGGCCGCTCGGCGGCGGAGGCGTACTACGTCAAGTGCGACGAGGAGAACAACCCTCCCGAGTCCCGCGACGCCGGAAACCTGATCATCGAGGTCGGCATCGCGCCGGTGAAGCCCGCGGAGTTCGTCGTGTTCCGCATCGCGCAGATGCCGCACGGACCCGCCCTCGACGAGTGACCACCCACCCCGACCCCCGTCTGGAGACCGTGCCATGACCTTCCCCCGCGTGTCGACCGCCAGCACCAACACCAGCACCCTCGTCAGTGCGGCGCGCTTCGTCATCACCGCCGACCGCATGTCCGAGATCTCGTTCTCGGAGCTGTCGGGCATCACCTCCGAGGTGGAGGTGAGCGAGTACATGTCGAGCAACCGGCTCGGCGTCTCGCTGGCCAAGCAGTTCGGCCGCACCAAACCCGCGACCGTGGTGCTCAAGCGCGGTGTCGACCAGGACATGGCGTTGTGGACCTGGCACCAGGAGGTCCTGGCGGGACAGCCGACCGCGCGCAGGAGCTGCTCGTTGCTGCTGCTGGACATGTCCGGCGTGATCAAGCAGACCTACGACCTGCTCAACGCCTGGCCGTCGAAGCTGGAGATCGCCGGCATGAAGGCGGGCGGCAGTGAGGCGGCGATCGCGACCGTCACCCTGACCTGCGAGCAGATCGACATCAAGCAATGACCGCAGCCGGGCTCCAACAGGGGCTGCGCACCGAGTTCCCGTTCACGCTGCCACGGGGGTACGTGGACGAGGACGGGCGGCTCCACCGGGACGGCGCTCTCCGCCTGGCGACGGCGAAGGACGAGCTCACCGCCCAGTCGGAGCCGCTGGTGCGACAGAACCCCTCCTACCTGACGATCTACCTGATCATGCGCACCGTCTCGCGGCTCGGCGCGCTGCCGGCGGTGGACAGGTTCGTCGTCGAGCACATGTTCGCGTCGGACCTCGCGTTCCTGCAGGACCTCTACCGCAGGGTCAACCAGCTCGGGCACACCGAGGGCGAAGTGACCTGCCCCCAGTGCCGGCACCAGTTCCTCGTGGACGTGGCCGGCGAGGTGCGCTGATGGAGGCGATCACCGTCGAGGACCCCGACCGGCTGTGGGAGGAGATCGTCTACATCGCCTACTACCTGCACTGGTCCTTCGAGTCGATCCTCGAGCTCGACCACCGGACGCGGGCGAGGGTGGTCCACGAGATCGGCGCGATCAACGCACGGCTCGACCAGCCCGCGCAGGACTTCTGATCACGGAGAGGAGGACCGGATGGCCCGCTGGCCCTGGAAACGCACGAGGAAACAGGTCGTCGAGTCCTCTGTGGACGTCACCGCCCCGGACGGCACCGCCGAGTCCCCGGACGTCTCGCAGTCAGTCGAACCTCCTCGCCGGCGTCAGTCGTGGCGGGACGTTCCCCGGATGTCCGGTGTCATCGGCACCGAGCCCCCGGTGACCCTGCCGGAGGAGTCGATCGGGGTGCTCGACCGGCTCGTCCTGCGATCGGCCTCCGAGCTGCTGCTGGGTCGTGGCGAGCAGGTCGGCAGGGTGTCCGGTCTCGTGACGGTGGTGTCCGGGAGCGGCCCGGCGGTCGCGGGAGGGCGGTCCCCTCTGCGAACACCTTCGCGCAGGAGGCCTTCCGCCGACGAGCCCGGGCTTCTCCGGTCCGAGGAATCCGATCCCCACTCGTGGGAGCCCGGCGACGACGTCCTCCCGGAGAAGTCGCCCGCAGCACTTCCAGCCGCTGCCGCACCGGTTGCGGCCGGTTCACCCGCGGTCGCCCCGGCGTCGGCTCCTCCCCAGCGCACGGCACAGGACGGCGGCGCGGCCCTTCCGTCGCCGGAGGTCGTCGTCGACGCACCCCTTGTCCCTGCGCAGGAGGCGCTGCCCGAGCCCGTGGCGCCGCGATCGCTGGCCGTCCGGTCCGGGAGCCTGCCCGCCACGCCGTTGACCACCTCGTCACCGCAGGTCCTCGACGACGCCGTCGCCCCGGCAGCGCCGTGGACCCCTTCGGAGTTCATGCACCGCGCCTACCGGGAGAAGGACCGGTTGCTGGACAACCTCTACCGCGAGACCAACGGCGAGTCACGCCCTGCGCCCACCGTGCGGAAGGTGACGCACCAGCAGGACGCGGACCTCCCGTCGCAGCCCTGGGCACCCGAGCCGGCTTCGCACGCGGTGGCGGCGGTCGCTGAGGACGTCGGCACCGGCTCCACGTTCTCCGCCCCGGTGACCTCGGCACCGGGGCTGCCCGTCGGTGTCGTCATGGACGAGCTTCCGCAGCACCTGGCGAGCAGCGCGCCCGTGCCTCCGGTGCGCGGTGAGGGCTCTCCGCTTCTCGCGCAGCAGACCGCCGCTCCATTTCCCCAACGCCGGGCGACGCTTGCCGAGGCACGGAGGCGAGGGCTGGGTGGCCGGAGCCCCTTTCCCCTCCCGGTCGAGCCCGCGGGCCCGGTGCCCGTTCCGGTGGCAGCCCCAGTGGCTGTTCCCGTGGCAGACCCAGTGCCTCTTCCCGAGGCAGACCCAGTGCCTGGCTCCGAGACAGACCCAGCGCCCGTTTCCGTCGCGATCCCAGCGCCTGCGCCCGTGCCAGCCCCGACGCCCGTTGCCGTGGCAACTCCAGCGCCCCATCCCGTCGCAGCCCCGACACCCGTTGCCGCGGCGGCTCCAGCGCCCCCTCCCGTCGCGGCCCCGACACCTGTTCCCGTGGCAGCCCCAACGCCCGTTCCCATAGAAGCCCCGACACCCGTTGCCGTGGCAGCCCCGGCGCCCGCTCGCGTCGCAGCTCCAGTGCCCGTTGCCGCGACAGACCCGGCGCCCCTTCCCGTCGCAACCCCAGCCCCCGTCCCCGTCGCAGCCCCGGCGTCCGCTCGCGTCGCAACCCCACCACCCGTTGCCGCCACAGACTTAGCGCCCATCCCCGTCACAGCCCCAGCACCCGCTCCCGTGGTAGCCCCAGTGCGCGGTCTCGCGACGGACCCGGCGCCCGATGCAACTGCTGTTCCGGCGGCTGATCCAGCCGGCGAGAACGCCAACCGATCGCCGCTACCCCTGGCGCACCCGGAAGTCCTCCGTGTCCCCCCGTCTCCCACCACCGCGACTCCCACCGCGATCCCCGCTGCGGAGAGCGCTGAGGAAACGTCTCCCCAGCCGCTCGACGCCGAGACCGTCGCCCCGGCCGGGACCACGTTCCTCGGCTCGGTTGCCGAGGAACCGGTCCCCCTCGTGGATCACGTCCCGAGTCCTGCGCTTCCCGAGGCCCGGTCACACATCGAAGGTCCCCTGGTGGAACAGGAAGCGGAGGAGCCGGATGATTCCGCCGCTCCCGCGCTCCTGCACGCGCCGGTGAGAGAGCGCACTCCACGTGGTACCGGCGAGCCCGTCGTCGCGGCCGCCGACCCGGTCTACACGACCGGGGAGAACGTCCAAGCTCCTGACAGCGACGACGGAGTACCGCGTCGCGCCGACGCTGCCGCGTTCACCGGCGCACAGGTTTTCGGCGCCTCACCCGAAACGGACGAGCACGAACCCTCTGATTCCTCACCACTGGTGCACCCCTCGTTGCCGGCACGGGTGGAGTCCCGACCCGCCGGCGGTGACCACGACGGCCCGGTCGAGGAGCAGCCCTCACCGGCGAAGGCCGTTCCGCTGGAGGCCCCCACCGTGATCCACGTGGGCGAGACCGCTGAGGAGCTCCTGCCCGGTGACTCGCCGACGTTCGACAACGCCGGTGCGACGACACCACGGGCGGCGAACACGACCGGAAAGCGTGTCGGGGACGAGACGGGTCCGGCTGACACAGGCACGGCGACGAATCCGGACTCAACGACCACTCCTCCCGTGGCACCGCCCGCGTCCTTCACCGAGCAGCCCGCACCACCGCAACGGACCACCGCCCTTCCCCTGCGGCACAACGCTCCCGTGTCGATCGCCAATGCGCTCGTGCGTGAAGAGCAGGTCACCTCGGTCGTCGGGCAGGACGGTGAGGCGGGGGAACGGCGCGACGGACCCGCGGGCGAGTCGCTCCGCGCGCTTCTCCCGGCCGGTGGCACGGCAGAGGTGGCCCGACACCGGTCTCCCGTGTCTGCGGCGGTGCCCACGACGAGTTCACAGCTCGGGTTCGAGTCCACACAGGACGGTCCAGAGGTGCGCGAGGCCATCCGCTGGTGGCAGGAACGACCTGTTCGTCCAGCACCTCCGGCGGCAGTCCGCTTCGGCGCTCCCGCCAGGAGCACGGGGACTGCGGCGGTGTCGTCCCGATCCGCGATCACCTCGCCCCTTCCCAGGGCGAGTGCCCAGTTCGCACCCGGACGCCGGGATCGGCCGGGCGGGCCGTCCGGCATCGCTCTCGCGGTCGAGGAACAGGTACCGCGCTCCGTCGCGGAGCCGGTCTCGCGCGCGCTCGGCGTGGAGGTGGGTGACCTGCCGGTGCGCAGGGGTGCCGACGCGTCACGGACGGCGAGGGAGCTGGACGTGCGCGGTTACACCGACGGCGCGGTGATGCACGTCCCCGGGGAGGCCGGTGCGCTCGACGGGACGGAGGCGGCGCCGCTCGTGGCGCACGAGCTCACCCACGTCTTCCAGCAACGCCATTTCGGTGGAGCGCTGCCCGACCGGTCCTCGGCGGTGGGTCAGGAGCTCGAACAGGACGCCGTGCGGATCGAGGACTGGGTGTCGGGTGGCGCCACCGGAGCACCGCCCGTCCTTCTGCACCCCGTCGTCGCGACGTCTCCAGCACCTCCGGAGGACTTGCGGGCCGCAGCGTCCTGGCAGGCAGGTCCCGAAGAACCGCAGATGGCGGAACAGGTGCGGCGCGCGCTGGAGGAGGCGAATGCTCAGGACGCGGCCGGTGAGCCGTCGTTCCAGCGGCGTGAGGCGGCCTCGCTGCTCTCCCTGTACCAGCAGGTGGAGCGAGACGCGGAGAACGCCGCTCACCGCGACGACGGCACAACGGACGAGAACGGCGGAAGACGTCTCGGCACACCGTCCGAAGTGGACGAGGAGGGACTGCTGGAACGACTGGCGGAGGTGCTCGCCGACGAACCTCCCCGCCGGTGGTTCGACCTGGACGACGTCGACGAGTTCGAGGAGCTGGCGAACAGGATCTACAACCAGCTCTCGGCCCGCCTCCGGTTCGACATGCTCGTCGAACGGGAGCGTTCCGGCCGCCTGATGGACTTCGGCTGAAAGTGGGTACCACCATGACGGACAAGCTGTCCCTGGCACACGGGATGTCTCATCGGTTCGCCGTCACGGCGGGCGCGCACGACCTCGGTTCGTGGTCGAAGGTCGCCGGGCTGGCGGTGAAGTGGGACGTCGCCGAGTACCGGCGGGGCAACTCGGACCAGGTGGTCCGGTTCGCGGCGATACCCCGGTACGAACAGGTCAAGCTCAGCCGTGCCGCGGACGCCGCCGGCGCGGCGGCCGTCCAGACGTGGCTGGCCGACGTCCAGGCGCGCGGAGGGGTGCCGGAGGAGGGAGCCGTCGAGATGTCGACCTCGGGCGGGATCCCCGTCGCGGTGTGGAACCTGCGGGAGATGTTCCCCGTGGGCTGGCAGATCAGCGAGTTCGACGCGACGTCGAGCAAGGTGGCCGTGGAGACGCTGACGATCGTCCACGGTGGATTCCTCGCTCCCGGACAGCAGGCCTCCCGGTGAACGCGGCGGCAGAGCGGGGCACGGCATGAGTGACATCGGCGCACGCCCGGTCATGGGCATGTCCATGCGGTTCAACGTGATCGTGGGAGGGGTGAGCCTCGGCGACTGGGCGTCCTGCGCGGGACTCAAGGTGGACGCCAAGCTGCACAAGGCGCACGACCCCGGGCAGTACGGCTACCAGCGGATCCTGTTCGCGGACGTGGACTACAAGCCGATCAGGCTCAGACGCGCGATCGACTCGTCGTCGGCGCAGGTGCTGAGCTGGTTGCGCGGCAAGTGGTCCCCCTACGGCCAGCCCGGCGCGCTGCCCTCCATCGCCAGGGGTTTCCTGGGGGACGACGCGACCATCCAGCTGCTGGACTCCGAGTGGCAGGTCGTCACGTCCTGGGAGCTGCGCAACGTCTACCCCGTCTCGTGGACCGGCCCCGACCTCGAAGCGGACAAGGGCGGGATCGCGAAGGAAACGCTCGAACTGGCGCACGAGGGGTTCCTGTGATCAAGATGCCCGGCGGCCGGGCGATCTCCGACGTCACCAACCTCCTCGGGCTGGTGAGCGGCAACGCCAAGGCGACACTCGTCCCCGAGTCCGGTGGGTGGCCGGTGGTGTTCTCCCTCAACCCCACCGACGTCAGCCTCAAGAAGAAGAACAACACCGAGGGCAACCGCGCGGTCGTCACGCACAGCTTCCAGGACGCGTTGAAGGGCACCAGCAACATCCGGCTGGAGCTCTCGGGCGCGCAGGTGGTCGGTGCGGGGACGACGCAGATGGCCGTGGACCAGCTCATCTCCTGGGCCACGCCGGTGCGGATCAGCGCCGCGACGGCGCTGGAGCTCGGATCGTTCACCGCCGCGGAGGACCTGGCGAACAGTGTCTTCGCGAAGGCGGAGGCGCTGAAGGCGCAGGCGACCGGCGGGGCGGCGGAGTCCGCGACGAAGAACCCCTTCAAGGAGATGGCCTCCAGGCCGGTGTTCTACCGGTTGCCGGTCCTGCTGTTCAGCTGGGGCATCGTGGGTCCGATGGGGCGCAACGCCAAGGTGGCTCTGGAGAACGTCAAGGTCAAGTACAAGCGCTTCGACGAGTACGGCGTGCCGGTGTGGGCGAGTTTCGACCTGACGCTGGTCGAGTACACGGCGCCGAAACCCCGGACCAACCCGACCTCCGGCGGGGTTCCCGGACGGACCAGGCACGTGGTCTGCCAGGGCGAGAACGTCGTGCAGATCGCCAACCGCGTCTACGGCAGTCCCCACGCCTGGCGCAAGGTCGCCGAGGCGAACGCCCTGGACGACCCGCTGCGGGTGAAACCGGGCCGCGCCCTGGCGTTGCCGCCGGCGAACGAGACCTCCGAAGGGCAGGGACGATGACCGAGCCGGTGGAGACCGTCGCCAACGGTGAGGCGACCGGTCGCGCGAGCGTGGCGGTGGGCGGAACGCCTCTGCGGGAGGAGGTGTCGGCGCGGCTGCTGCGCACGGTGGTGGACAACGACGCGCACCTGCCCGGCATGTTCGAGCTGACCTTCCTCGACCCGGACGGCTCCACGCTCGGCCAGGCGGGGCTGTCGATCGGCGCGCCCGTGGAGATCGGCGGCGCCGGCCCGTCCGGCGAGCCCCTGGTGCTGATCAGCGGTGAGGTCACTTCCGTGGAAGGCCTCCTGGCCGGGATGACGATGCGCACCGTGGTCCGCGGCTACACCAGGGAACACCGGCTCCAGCGGGCGAAGCGGAGCCGCAGCTTCGTCAACGTCACCGACTCCGACGTGGCGCTGCAGATCGCGGCGCAGGCCGGGTTGACCCCGGGGGACGTGGTCACGAGCACCGTCACGCACGCCTATCTCGCCCAGGTGAACCAGACCGACTGGGACTTCCTCGACGGCAGGGCAAGGGAGATCGGCTACGAGTTCGGCGTCGCGGCGGGGGTGTTCCACTTCCGGCCGGTCGCGGGCGGTGCCTCGGCCGGGTCACGCCCGGTCGAGGTGCCCTACCCCGACAAGCTGATCAGCTTCCGCCCGCGGATCACGGCGGGGAACCTCACCCCGGACGTCGAGGTGCGCACCTGGGATCCGTTGGCGCGCAAGGCCGTGAGCCAGGTCGTGGCCGCGCCGGGTGGTGGCGAGCACTCACCGGGTTCACTGGGGCGGATGTTCGCCGCGTCCGGCGGGCCGGCGGGTGTGGCGAACGGGCTCGCGTCGGCGGTGACGTCGGCCGTGACGTCAGCGGTCACGGGTGGGCTGTCGTCAGTGGTGAACGACATCGGGTCCGCGGCGTCGTCGGTGGTCAACGAGGTCGGTGCCGCGGTGTCGTCGGTGGGAGGAATGCTCGGCTCACCGGTCGGCGACCTCGGCCCGGTCCCGAGCCCGACCGCGAACGTCCAGGTGGGCAAGCCCTTCGCCTCCGTGACCACCATGCCGGTCAACGGTCCCGTGGTCGCGAACGCGTGGGGCACGGACGCCGGCAGCACCTTCGCCGAGGCGGAGGGCGAGGTGAAGGGCAACGCCGCGATCCAGCCCGGTGCCTGGATCGAGGTCTCCGGCGTGCAGAGCGTCTTCGCCGGGTCGTGGCGGGTGTCCAGGGCCAGGCACGTGTTCGACGAGTCGGAGCACGGCTACCGGGTGATCTTCTCCGCGCACGGCCGGCAGGACCGTTCGGTGGTGGGACTCGCTTCGCGGGGTGCGTCCGGCGGCGGTGAGAGGTCCGTGCTCGACAGCGTGGTGTGCGGGGTGGTCGCCGACTGCGCCGATCCGCTGGGCAAGGGACGGGTGAAGGTCACGCTTCCCTGGCTCTCCCCCGAGTTCGAGACCGACTGGGCACCGAACGTGCAGTTCGCCTCGGGACAGCGCACGGGAGCGAGCTTCCTGCCGGAGGTGGGCGACGAGGTGCTGGTGGCGTTCGAGTTCGGGGACGTGCGCCGCCCGTACGTGCTCGGCGGAATGATCAACAACCTGACGACGTGGAACGTCGCGTCCTCGGGTCCGGTCATGGCAGGCGGTCCGTTCGCGGTCGCGGCGGCCGCGGGAGTGCAGTCCGGTGATCTCAGCAGCTTCATGTCGCCCCTGGGCGGCGGCCTGGGCAGCACGGGAAGCCCGCTGCCCGGGATGCCCGGCCTGGACGACCTCGGAAGCGTTCCCGGCATGCCCGACGTGCCGGACCTGCCCGCGGTGCCGGGCATGCCGGGAACGGACGTCCCCTCCCAGGCGGGTTCCGTCGTGACCCCAGGGCTCCTGAGCGAGGTCCACCACCGCGGTTTCGTGTCCAGCACAGGCAACTCGCTGCTGTTCTACGACGTCCCGATGCCACTGGGCGCAACCCCTTCCGGTGGCGCGGGAGGCGGTGCCGGCGCGATGGCGAGCGGACTCGCCGGCGCCGCCTTCGACATCGGCATGGGCGCCGCCACGTCCGGCAGTCCCCTGGGCGGCGGCGCGGGCCTGGACGCGATCGGCTCGATCGCGGACGGGGTCGGCGCCGGTCTCGGCTCGGGAGGGCCCGGCGGTCCCCCGTCCCCCGGTATCGGCGCGCTCGCCTCGGCGGCCCGTCTCGGCAGCCAGAACGGGGAGATCGGCCTGACCGTCGACCAGGTCAACGCCGGCGTGAGCATCAACGCCCAACTGGTGCCGGGCGTGTCGGTGTGCCCGATGCCGAGCGTGTCCATCACAGCCCAGAACGGCCTGGTCTACCTGGGAGCGGGCGAAAGCGGCGCCACCGTGGTCAACGCCGGCACCGCGATGGGCATCGTCGCCCAGGGAACGATCACGCTCACCGCCGAGACCGTGAACATCGTCGGCCTGCTGACGGTCAACGGCCTCCCCATCCCGCTCTGACGGAGGTACTGGTGATCGACGACGAGTTCGTCGGACGAGGCTGGGCGTTCCCGCTGGACGTCACCGCCAACGGCACCATCGCCACGATCGGTGGCCCCAGGAAGCTGGAGCAGGCGATGGCGCTGGTCCTGCGCACGTACCCGGGAGAACGGCCCTTCCGGCCCGCCTTCGGTTCGAAGCTGCGCGACTTCACCTTCGAGGGCGCATCGGTCGACGTGCTCGCCGCCATCGAACGCGAGGTCAGGACCTCCCTCGACCTCTGGGAACCGCGCGTGACCGTCTCGGACGTGATCGTGCGGTCGGACCCGGACGAGCCGAGCCTGCTGCTGATCGAGATCACCTACCAGGTGAAGGGGGAGAACGACGAGCGCAACCTCGTCCACCCCTTCTACACGATTCCCGAGGAGGGCGACTACTGATGGTGCTTCCCGCGCCCACTCTGGACGACCGGCGGTTCCAGGAGTTCGTGGACGACGCCAAGCGCTTCGTGATGCGCCGCTGTCCTGAATGGACGGACCACAACGTGTCCGACCCCGGCGTCACCCTCATCGAGGTGTTCGCCTTCATGACCGAGCAGCTGTGCTACCGGCTCAACAGGGTCCCGGACCGGCTCTACGTCAAGTTCCTCGAACTGCTGGGACTGCGGATGTTCCCGCCGACGCCGGCGGAGGTCCCGATCACCTTCTGGCTGTCCACACCCGCGCGCTCGCCCCTGGTGATCAGGCGCGGCACCACGGTGTCCACGACGCGCACGGAGAGCGAGGCCGCGATCGTCTTCTCCACGGCCGAGGACCTCGCGGTGAGCCCGACGTCCATCAGCGCCGTGCGGCGGGTCAGGAAGTCGGGTGTGGGCAGTGAGAACCAGACGACGGCCGTCGAGATCGGGCAGGAGTTCGAGGCGTTCAGCGAACCTCCCGAACTCGGCGACACCCTGCTCGTCGGCCTGCTCGACCCGGCTCCCTCCTGCGCGGTGCGCATCGACTTCGACGGCGCGATCTCCGGTGTCGGCGTGAACCCGTTGCACCCGCCGATCGTCTGGGAGGCGTGGACGGGCGACGGCTGGGCCGAGTGCGACCTGACCACTGACGAGACGGCGGGTCTCAACCGCCCCGGCCGGATCGTCGTGCACCTGCCGGAGGGGCACGAGGCCAGCGTCATCGACGAGCAGCGCGCGGGCTGGCTGAGGATCCGGGTGGTCGAACCCCTTGCGGGACAACCGTCCTACAGCTCGACCCCCGTCGTCCGCTCCCTGCACGCCGGAACCGTCGGCGCGACGGCCCGAGCGGTGCACGGGGAGATCGTCGAGTTCGAGGAGCTGGGAGAGTCGGAAGGCGTTCCGGGGCAACGGCTGGGGCTGTCCCGCTCTCCCGTGCTGGCGGGATCGCACTCCGCGATCGTGGAGGTCTCCGACGGCGACGGCTGGCAGGAGTGGACCGCCGTCGACGACTTCTCCGCGAGTGGCGCGGACGACCGGCACTTCGTCATCGACTGGGTCTCCGGCGAGATCGCCTTCGGTCCCGCCGTGCGCGTCGAGGACGGTTCACTGCGGCGCCACGGCGCGGTTCCGCCGCAGGGAGCCAGGATCAGGGCACGGCGGTACTACCACGGCGGAGGGAGCCGGGGGAACGTCGCCCGGTTCGCCATCGACACGCTGAAGGCGTCCATCCCGTTCGTCTCGGGGGTGACCAACCTCCGGCCGGCGTCCGGAGGGGTCGACGGGGAGACGCTCGCCGAGGCCAAGTCGCGGGGACCGATCATGCTGCGCACCCGCAGCCGCGCCGTCACGGCGGAGGACTACGAGGCGATCTCCAGGGAAGCCGCGCCGGAGGCCGCGCGGATCCACTGCGTGACGGCCGGGGAGGACGACGTCCCGCACGGGGCGGTGAAGGTGCTCGTGGTCCCGGCGGCGGCGCACCGGTCGGGCGAACTGCTGTTCGCCGACCTCGTTCCCGCACCCGCGACCCTGGAACGGATCGCCGGCCGGCTCGACGAGGTCCGCCTCGTCGGCACCAGGGTCCTGGTCGAACCACCGCGTTACCGCGGCGTCACCGCGGTCACGCGGCTGGTGGCCCGCCCCCGGCTCGACACCGAGGAGATCCGCGCCCGCGCGCTCGACGCGCTCTACGGGTACCTCAACCCGCTCACCGGCGGCCCGGAGGGCACCGGCTGGCCGTTCGGGAGGCGGGTGACGCACGGGGAGGTCTTCGCGGTGCTGCAGGGAGTGCGCGGCGTCGACATCGTCGAGGACGTCCGCCTCTACGGCGCGAACCCCGTCACCGGCGAACGCGGGGTGGAGACGATGCTGCTCCCCGTCGGCACCGGCGGACTCGTGTTCTCCTACGACCACCAGGTGCGCGTGGAGGAGTCGAGATGACCTCGTCACCCGTCACCGTCCGTGAGACGCTCCCGAGCCCCTACCCCTTGATCGACTTCCTGCCGGCGGTGTTCGCGGAGAGCACCTTCGCCGTGCGGTGGACCGCCGGTTTCGACGACCTGCTCGCACCGTTGATCAGCACCATCGACTGCGTCGACGCCTACATCGATCCGCTGCTCGCGCCCGAGGAGTTCGTGCGCTGGCTGTCCAGCTGGTTCGGCGTCCTGCTCGACGAGAGCTGGCCGATGACCGCACAGCGGGCGGTGGTCGCGGAGGCCGTCGACCTGTTCCGGATGCGCGGCACGATCGCCGGACTGCGCCGGCACCTCACCGTCGTCGTCGACGGCGAGGTGGACATCTTCGAGAGCGGCGGCACGTCGTGGTCGGTGCGACCGCGACCGGAGCCGCCGACGGACGTGGAGCACTGGGTCAGCGTCGTGGTCAGGCCGCGCGACCCGCGCGCGCTGTCGGAGGAGGCCGTCGCCGCGGTGATCCGCGCGGCGAAACCGGTCCACGTCGCCCACACCCTGCAGGTGATCCGATGATCGTCTGCAGGATGTGCGGGAACCACAACGGCGACGCCGACGCGTTCTGCGGTGACTGCGGCCGCTTCCTGGAGTGGAACGGCGAGAAGGTCGCGCCTCCGCCCGAGGTGATCGTCGTGGTCGAGGAGCCGCCTCCGGTCGTGGAGGAGAAGCTCACCTGGTGGCAGCGCGTGCGCCGCCGGGTCGCCTCGTGGTTGCCCGAACGGGTGCGCGTGGAGCCCGCGCGCACCGGCGCGGCCGCCGTGGCGACGTGGACGTCGGAGGCCGAGCCTCCGCCTCCCGCCACCCCGCCTCCCGCTCCGCCGGGTGGGCCACCGCCACCGCCTGGCGGGCCGCCACCTCCACCGCGCCCTCCCGGTGCGGCGGCGCCGCCACCTCCGCCGGGGGCGAAACCACCGCCACCACCGGGGGCGACGCCACCAGCACCGCCGGCACCGCCGGGAGCGAAGCCGCCGGGAGCGGCACCACCGCCTCCCCCCGGTGCGCCGGCGCCCCCGCCTGCGACGAGCGCACCCCCTCCCGGCGCAGCCACCCCTCCCCCGCCGCCACCCGGAGCCGCCTCCAACACCCCACCACCAGCCGGTGAGGACCGGTCACGCCCGGACGCCGATCTCGTGGCGTCGCTGGCGAAGCCGGTGGAGGGGCGTGCCGAAGCGCGGGACGAGGCGACCCCGGAGCTGCTGCCCGCACCGGCCGTGCGCAAGACGCGCGCGATCGTCCGGACGAAGCCGAGTCGCCGCCTGGAACCCGACGACCTGGTGTGCGCGGTCTGCGGTGAGGGCAACTCGCCGAGCCGCCACTTCTGCAGCCGATGCGGTGAGTCCCTCGCCGACGCCGGGGTCGTCAGGCTCGTGTGGTGGCGCCGGCTCTTCCGCCGCCGCACCAAGCGGTACGCGCTGGGCACCCGGCCCGGTGCGAAGGGCACCAGGAGCCACCGGTCCTGGGTCGTGAAGATGACCTTCAGGCGGGTCCGGGCGACGCTGGTGCTCGTCGGCCTCCTGCTGACACTGGTCTACGCGCTCTACCCGCCGTTCCGCACGACGATCATCGACAACACCAGGGCGCTGTACCGGAAGGTGGTTCCCACGCTCGATCCCGTGCGGCCGTCCACGGTCTCCTCGCTCACCGCCCTGCCGGACCACGACCCCAAGCTGCTCGTGGACACCTACAACGACACCTACTGGATGTCCGAGCTGGGAGGCGGCAAGCCCAAGATCACGGTCCGGTTCGACGAGAGCTTCCTGCTCCGGGCGGTCATCATCCACTCCGGTGCCCACCAGAACTTCAGCGAGAACGGCCGTCCCTCCATCCTCCGGCTCACCTACAACACGGGGAAGTCCGAGAACGTCCTGCCCGTGGACACGAGGGGCAGCCAGACGCTGGAACTGAAGAACGCCACTCTCGTCACGTCGGTCACGATCGAGGTGGTCGACGTGTACAGCGGGACCGAGCGGCAGACGGTCGCCATCAGCGAGCTGGAGTTCTTCGCGTTGAAGTAGTGCCGGTGGCTCAGCCCTCCGCGACCAGGTCCTGGTAGGTGCGCCAGGCGCGGAGGGCACCGTCGGGGTGACCCGCGCGACGGCGGGCCTCCGACAGCAGCGACCACAGCCTGTGGTCGAGCTCGTCCACGGCCAGTGCGCGCTCGCACACACCGATGGCCGCGGCGGGATCGCCCCCGTCGAGTTCCAGGCGTGCCAGGGCGGCGGCCACGCCACAGGCCTCGCCCCGCAGGGTCTCGCGCCGGGTCAGCACCCACTCGGCGTCGCCCTCGTCGGCCAGGTACTCGCCCCGGTGCAGGTCGAGCACGGTCACCACGATCGCCCTGGCCGCGGCCGAGGCGACGTTGCGCGGCCGGGACCTCCACTGCCGCATGGCACTCTCGAACTCGGTCACGTCGGTGACGGACCCGCTGGGCAGCCTCAACAGGTAGGAGGAGCCCCGCCGGGCTATCTCGGCGCCGGGGACCCGGTCCCTCAGGTGGGTGCGCAGGCTCGAGACCGCCACCTGGAGACGGCGCTTCGCCGACCTCTGCGGCGTGTCCGGCCAGATGACCGCGATGAGGCGTTCCTCGTGCAGCGGCTGACCCGCGTGGGCGGCGAGCACGCGCAGCACGCGGCGGGCCTGGGCGCGCAGCCCGCCCAGGCCCAGGGCCACACCGCCCACCGTCAGCTCGAACCCGCCGAAGCACCGGACGGACACGGCCCGTTCCCCGGCCTGTCCCGCCGCGGGTGCGAGCACCGGCCGGGCTGGGCGGTGGGGACGCCGCAGGAGGTCGACGATCACCCGGCAGTTGTGCCGCTCCATCGCCTCGTCCCACGCCCAGCCGGGACCGGTGCGCCCGAGTTCGGGGTCCTCCGCCTCGATCCGCTCGACGAGATCACCCACCAGGGCGCGCAGCCACATCTCCAGCAGCGGGGCGTCCAGTTGCCGCAGCCGCACGAGCGCCGTCCGCACGACGTCCTGGTCGTGCGGCAGGTCTGCCCGGATCTGCCCGATCAGCAGCAGCCACACCGCGAACAGCGAACCCCACGCGTCGCCCGCCTCCTCGAACTCGGCGAGGACGGCCTGCGCGTCGGCGCAGGCCGCTCCGTCCAGCACCGCCGTGGCGGCGCGCGCGAACCGCGCCAGCCACAGCCAGCCCTCCGCCTCCGCCTCCGCCGCCAGCGCGTGGAACTGGGCCGTGGTCCCGCGACCGTGCAGGGCCGTCTCGACGGTGGTGACCATGATGCGTGCGCCCAGCGAGGTGAACGGGTCGTTGACACCGGCGAGGGGCCGGGCGAGTTCGACGGCCATGTCGGTGCGGCCGTCGACCATCGCGGCGAGCGCCCTCGCCAGCGTCCACACCGGCGTCACCGACGGAACGGTCCGCCCCACCAGGGTCGAGGGCCGGGCGCGCAGGGCCAGCACCAGGCTCCCCAGCACGTCGGTCGCGACCGGGGACGACGGGGGCGTGACGGGAATGTCCGCGAGCCAGTGGGAGAGGTAGGCGCGTTCCTCGGCGCACTGGTCGCGGAGCACACCTTCCGGCAGCCGGGAGACCGCCTCGGTGTAGAGCGCGTGGGCCTCGGGGAAACGCCCCGCCGCGCGCAGCCTGCGCGCTTCCGCCAGCGTCCCCCACGGGTCGGCGAACCGCGGCGCCGGCACCCCGTACTCGTGCGCGATCCGCGCGGCCGTGACCCAGTCCCCCGCCCTCGCGGAGCACCGGTGGGCATCGGACCACCTGCCCGCCTCGCTCAGGATCACGGAGGCCGTCAGGTACGCCTGACTGGTCAGGCGGGTGCCGTACCGTTCCGCCAGGCGCCGCTCCAGCAGTTCCCGCAGAGACGTGTGCAGGCGGTAGGAACCGCTGCCGACCCTGAAGACCATCGACTCCCTCGCGGCCAGTTCCGCGAGCATGTCCCCCGAGTCGTCCCTGCCCAGCAGGACGTCGCACATCGGCCCCTCCAGCAGCCCGAGCGGACTGATGTCGATCATCAGGTCGCGCAGGGGCGCCGGCAGCGGGTCGAGCACCTCCCTGGTCAGGAACTCCCGCAGGCGGTCGGAACCGCTCACCGGGTCGGCGAACACCGCGTCGGCCTGCCCGGCGTCGAGCAGCGAGACGTCCATGCGCAGCAACACGAGGGCGGCGGCGAGCCCGTCGACCCGGCGGCACAACGCCTCCGGGTCCGCGGGCGGGCGGGATCCCGCGGACTCGAAGAGCCGCTCCACCTCGGCGGGGGTGAACCTGAGCTCGTCGAACCCCAGCCGGTGAACGGGCCCCGGCACCTCGGTCAGCCGCAGGTCCCGCACGTCCCTCGTGGTCACGACGAAACGAACCCGTTCCGGTGCCTCGGCGACGAGACGGCCGATCGCGTGCCGATCCGGGGCGTGGGTCAGCGCGTGCACTCCGTCGAGCGCCACGGTCAACGGGTGGTCGAGACGTTCCAGCGCCACCAGAAACGCGTCCACGTCAGCGGTGTCGGACCCGAGGAGACCGCCGAGGACCTGAGGCAGCTCACCGGGCCGCACCGCCGGGCAGTCGACCGCGACGTGGGGAGTCGGTCCGGACGGCTCCGCCAGCAGATGCCTGACGAGCACGGACTTCCCGGCGCCGGCGGGCCCGGTGACGAGCCGCAGACGAGCCGCGTCCGCCTTCACCAGGGCGCTCAGGGCGGCGATGCGGGGAACGGTGCCGCTCACCCTCGACCTCGGGGTGACCTGGGTCAGGCTGACGTGTCTCGGACGCATGGGGAAACGATCTCCCGGATCGTCTGGGACGACACACGGCAAAGTGCCCATAGCAGTCAGCCCGGACCGGGCAGGTCGCACATCGGGCACACTTCGTTGCCCTGGAGTGCCGTTCAACGGTGTCCCGTGGTCGGGCTGTCACGGCGCTGCCCCGGTGCCGGCGGTGCGCCACGCTGTCGGCATGGCAGTGAGCGCCACACTCCGCACGCCCGAGGTCGTGGTGAAGCCCGGCGGCGCCGCCCGGTGCCACGTGGTGGTGCGCAACAACTCGGCGGTCGTCGACCAGTTCGCCTTCTCCGTCAGGGGGACGGTCGCGGACTGGACCCAGGTCAAACCTGCTGTGGCCAACCTGTTGCCACAGCAGGAGGTCAGCGTCGAACTCACCTTCCTGCCCCCGCGGACGCACGAGGTGCCCGCGGGCGAGCACCCCTTCGCGTTGCAGGTCGTGTCCCGCGAGGACCCGGCCGGCTCGGTCGTGCAAGAGGGAATCGTCACCGTTGAGCCGTTCGAGCAAGTGGAGGCGGCCGTCGTTCCGGTCACGTCCACTGGGCGTATGTCCGGGAAGCACACGGTTGCGCTGGACAACCTAGGGAACCACCCGTTCCACGTAGAAGTGTCCTGTGTGGACGATGACGCGCTGTTGTCCTTCCGCGTCTCCCCCGCCCACCCCGAGCTCGCTCCGGGAGCGACGACGTTCGTGCGGGTGCGCGCCCGCCCGCACAAGTACTTCTGGAAGGGTGAGGACAAACACCTGCCCTTCACCATCAGGGTGCTCGTCCCCGACTCGCCCGCGATCGAGATCGACGCCGCCTACGACCAGAGGGCACTGGTCCCCCAACGCTTCTTCTGGCTCATCTCGATCCTGTTCGGCGTCCTGATGCTGCTGGTGATCGTCGTGACGATGATCCTCCGCCAGCGCCCCGCCACCATCGCGGGCCCGGCACCGGTCAGGACCACGTCGGCGACACCGTCCCCGAGCTCCGCCACGACGACCACCGCCACCACCTCGTCCGCTCCGGCGTCTGCGCGCCCGCCCGTCAGCCAGGCCGCGCCGGTGGTGACCCGTTCCACGACGGCGCCGGTCACGTCGGCCTTCACCATCGACACCCAGGCGTTCCCGAACGTCGGCGGAGGTCCCCAGACGTTCTCCTACGTGGTACCCGACGGTCCCCGCAAACGGGTGATGTCGGTGAGGCTGCGCAATCCCGAGGCGGACTCCGGAACTCTCCGGATCCTGCACGGGACCGTCGCCATCGGTGTCGTCGACCTCGCCGTCGTCAACCGGGACGGCAACGCGCCCGTGGTCTTCGTCCCGGACTCCCCGCCCCTGCTGGCTCCCGGCGAACGGGTCAGCCTCGCCGTCTCGTGCACCAACCAGCGGGATCCCTGCACCCCGTCGGGCGAGTTCACGGTCGCCCTCGTCCGCTGAGCCGGCGACGAGCACGACCGGCAGTTTCCCGTGTTGAGCCCATGTTGAGCACGCGCGCCATAGTTGTTGCGCAGCAGGCCATTCGCGGAGCTCAGGAGGACACATGCGCCGGATTCCAGTTCACGTGGCGTCGACCGACCCCATCCTGAAGACCGGCGTGACGGCCCAGTTGCGGTCCTGCCAGGAGGTCGAGCTGGTCACCGGGGCGGACCTCGGCCAGGAGGTCGTGTCGGTCGTGGTCAACGACATCGCCGACGAGAACATCCTGCGCCTGGTCCGCGAGCTCAGGGCGCGCTCGGGCGGCCAGGTGATCCTGGTGCTGTCGGCCATCGACGACGCCGCGCTGCTGGCGGCCATCGAGGCAGGAGCGCGCGGAGTCGTCGCCAGAGCGGAGGCGACCCCCGAACGACTGGTCACCGCGATCACCCAGGCGACCGAGCAGAACGGCGTCCTCTCACCGAGGCTCGTGGGCAGACTGCTGGCACAGGTCAGCCGGCTCCAGCACCAGGTCCTCGCCCCCAAGGGGCTGAAGTTCACCGGACTGTCGGACCGGGAGGCCTCCGTCCTGCGGATGATCGCGCAGGGCATGGAGGTCAAGGAGATCGCGGCGCAGCTGTCCTACTCCGAGCGGACGATCAAGAACGCCCTGCACGACGTCGTGAACCGGTTCCAGCTCCGCAACCGCACGCACGCGGTCGCGTTCGCGCTCAAGGAAGGGCTCATCTGAGGCATTCGGGGGCCCCTCCGTATCTGGACGAACCATTCGTCGTTGCCTGAGTGGAAGTTCCGGCTTCCGCGGACACCTCGGCCATCAGATCTGTTGATGTGCTTCCAGGCCGTGTCCCGGAAGTTCGCCCGCGTCTGTCACCGGACGAACTTCCGGGACACGGCCTAGGCCAAGGGGGCGACGATGCCGATGACGTTGCGGGACCTGCTGGCGTTCGGCTGTACGGGTGACCACGAGGTGGTGACCGCTGATCGGTTGTCGGATCGCCCGGTGAGCGCGGTCGTCGCGGTGACCGGTGTCTCCGGGATGTCGAACGTGGAGCCGGGAGCGTTGATCTGCGTCGAGGATCCCGGTCTCGCCGTCGACCAGCCCGGGTTCGTCCTGGCGTTGCGGGTGGCCGGGGACAGGAGGGCGGCGGGCCTGCTCGTCCCCGGCGCCCGCGCGGAAACACCGGCCGCGGTGTGCGCTCTCGCGAACCAGTTGGGCGTCGCCGTCGTGCTGACGGACGTGGACGACCAACCGGGACGTCTCGTCCCGATCATGAACCTCTTGCTGACCGAGCCCGAGTCCTCCGATGCCGCCGTGATCGGCATGGTCACCCGGAAGCTGCACCAGAAGATCGCCGACGCGGAGGGCATGGTCAGGGTGTTGTCGAGCGTCCTGCACCTCCCGGTGGGAGTGGTCGACCCGCAGGACCGGGTGGTGGCGGGATGGCTTCCACCCCAGGCGTTGCGGACGAACGCCGGCCGCGGGGAGGCGGTGACGGGAGCACAACGCGTGCACGCCGTGGGCGACGACTCCCTGGTGATCGTCCAGCCGATCAGGTTCGTGCCCACCAGCCCGGTGAACCTCAGGATCGCCGCGGTGGTCCCGTTCGTCCCCTCTCTCGCACGAACGGTGAGCCAGGCCCTGAGCGTCGCCGTCTGGGCGTTCATCGCCTACATGGCCACGGTTTCCCTCACCCTGGAGAGGGTGGCGGGCACACGCGCCGCGCTTCTGGCACGACTGCTGGACGAGGCGGAGGCGCCGTCCACCTACGTGCTGGAGAGCGCCACCGCGGCGAACTGGCGACTCGGAGGCCTGCACACCGGCGTGCACATCCGCGCGGACGGTGGTGCCGTCTCCCGGTCCTTCCTCTCCTACCGCCTCGGGGAAGCGCTCGCCTCGGTGGACGGGACGTCGAGCCCGGTGCCGGACGGCGACGGGTGGTCGTTCTGGATCACCGACGAGGACCACGAGGCCGCAACTGTGCTGTCGCTGCAGAACGCGTTGCTGGAGGTGGAGGGCTCCTGCGAGGGCTTGCGCATGCGCGCGGGTGTCGGCACACCGGCGGAGGGCACCGCCGGCATCCGCGACTCCCTCGCCGACGCCCGCCACGCTTGCGCGATCGCACTGACGCGCGAGGAACCCGGTGCGGTGGAACGGGTCGGCACCCGCAGCGCCGCCAGGCTGCTGATCAACCACTACGTCACCGACACCCAGCTCGGTTCCGCCACCCAGCTGCTCAGGCCGTTGATCACCGCGGACCCGGCGGGCCAGCTCCTGCGCACGCTCGCGTCCTATCTGGACAGACAGTCGTCCGCGACCGGAACGGCACTGGACCTCGGAATCCACCGCAACACGGTCCTCCAGCGCCTCGAACGGATCCGTTCGCTCATCGCGGTGGACCTGGGAGACCCCGACGAGCGGCTCGGCCTGCACCTGGCCGTGCGCCTGCTGCTCAAGGAACCACGCAGGTCATCGGCGACGGTGACGGTGACGGAACCACCCTCACCGGACAGGCGGGCACTCTTCGAGGTCAGCCGGACGCCCGGCCGGGAGCTGCAGCGATGTCAACCCGGCCAGCAGACCGGTCGCCTGGTCGGTCACGTGCACGATCAGTCCGTCGAGCACGCAGACCGTCCCCGTCACCCCGTCGACCAGATCCGCGAGCGGAATGCCGGGTGACGTGGCGGGCGGCGGCGTCGTGCCAGGATTCGGTGGTTGCGTCGCCGGCGGCTGGGTGGTGGGAGGCCGGGTCGGCAGAGGCACGGGTGTGGTGCCGGGTGCGGGCACCACGACCTCGGGCGGAGGTGCCACCGGGTCCTGGGCCGGTGGGGCCGCACCATCCGGCGCACCGGAGACGTCGGGGAACGCGACAGCGCCCGTGCGGTACACGTCCATCCACTTCTGGACCGTGTTCAGGTAGTGCTCGGAGTGGTTGTAGCTCAACACCCCCGCCCTGAGACCACCCGGCGTGGACAGGTCTCGTCCGCCGGCGCAGAGATAGCGCCCGGCAGCGACCGTCGCGTCGTGGACGTTGTGCGGATCGCTTCTCCCGTCGGAGTTGCCGTCCGTCGCCCAGCGACGCCAGGTGCCGGGGATGAACTGCATCGGCCCCACCGCCCGGTCCCAGGTCACATCGCCGTCGTACGCCCCGCCGTCGGTGTCGGAGATCGCCGCGAGACCAGGACTTCCGTCCAGCCGGAGACCGATGATCGGCGGTGTCGTCGTACCGGACGCGTCGACCCTGCCTCCTCGCGCGTGGTCGGACTCCACCTTGCCGATCGCGGCGAGCAAGGTCGCCGGCAGGCGGCACCGGGGCTGCGACGCCGCCAGTGCCGTGGTCGCGTTCCGGTAGGCGGTGTAGAGCGTGACGGGAATACCGGCGACGGAACCGCCCGGACTCGGCTCGACGCGGTTGACGGGCGTGATCCCGGTATCGGGAAGGCGGCGAACGTCTCCCTGCTCGGTCCGGTCTCCCCCGTCCCGCACGCGCGGAGGAGGCAGGTCCAGCACGCCGCTCCGGTCGCCGCCGTCCTCACGCGCGAGTCCTTCCTTCGAAGGCCGGGCCGGGGTGAGCACCGCGGCTGTCACCGAGAGCGCCACGACCATCGCCACCCAGGGCACGTGGCGGGAGTGGCGAACGATGTCGTTGTCCATGAGGCCGAGTAGAGCACCGCGTGGTGGCGTGGACGGGGGTCGAACGCGGTTCGTGCACACCAGGGCAGCACGTCCGGCCTCACCACCGCCTCGAACCGTTCCCCTGGGTGAAACCAGACGATGAGGCGCTTCGGCTCTGCTCGTTCCCGCGCGGCGAGGGCATCTGCTCACCGTCGTGTCAGAGCTTTGTCAGCGCCATGTCCGAGCCTTGTCCACGGACACCGCGTTCGCGCTGTCCCATCGCGCAACGAGCTCGACCGAACGGAAACCCGCATGAAGACCACATTCAAGACCCGGAGCGGCACCGCGGCGCTGGCGACCTTCGCTGTCCTGGGCTGCCTGACGCTGAGTGCGACGCAGGCTTCAGCCGTGGCCCCGCAGGCACCTTCCGGAACCGCCGCGGCGCTGCCGGTCGTCAACATGGAAGCCGCTGTCCTGGCCGCTCAGATCGACCCCCGGCGAGCGGACAACACGCTCACCCCTGGCGCCAAGGATTCCGTGCTGGCCGTCGAACGGGCGCTCCAGGCGCGCAACCTGCTGGACGCCCGCTGGGTCGACGGCTACTTCGGCACCACGACGATCACGGCGTACGCGGCCTACCAGCGTTCGCTCGGCTACACCGGACTGGCCGCGAACGGGTTGCCCGGCGCGAGTTCGCTGGCAGCGCTCGGGCAGAACCGCTACACCGTCTCGCACGTGCTCAAGCCGGGCTCGAAGGTGCAGCGTGACGGGTACGTCGTCAACACCCGCACCCAGGCGATGCTCACCGAGGCCGAAAGCCTGCTGGGACGTCACCTCGTGCTGTCGCAGGGCTCGTACAACCCCGGCGGCGACCCGACCTCCGCCGGCACCCACGACGGCGGTGGCGCCCTGGACGTCAACGTCGACGGCATGTCCGCCGCCACCCGCACCGCCGCCGCGAAGGCGCTGCGCCAGGTCGGCTTCGCCGCCTGGGTCCGCAGCCCGTCGCAGGGCAACTGGCCGTGGCACATCCACGCCGTGGCGATCAACGACACCGACCAGGCCACCCAGGCCCAGAACCAGGTCGGTGACTACTACCTCGGACTCAACGGACTCGCCAACCACCGTCCCGACGACGGGCCCCGAATCCCCATCCACACCTGGGAGGAGTACCAGCGCACGCGCTGACCACAGGCCCGGGCCACTGCCACTTCACGAAGAGGGAAACGGTGAAGTCGCAGGCATGATGCTCCGACGGCAGCCGCCAGAGCCCTGGCCTTGGCGGCTGCGACCTCCCACCACTCAACTGGCTTTCACCCGTCTGGTGTCGTACGCCCACATCGCGATCTCGACGCGGTCGCGGACGCCGAGCGTGGTCATCAACGACGCGATGTGGAACTTGACCGTGCTCAGGCCGACGAAGAGTTCGGTGGCGATCTCGGCGTTGGTCCGGCCCCGAGCCACCGAGCGCGAACACCTCCTTCTCGCGCTTGGTGAGCGGGTCTGCGGGCTGGACCGGTACTGCCGGCGCCTGGCCGGCGAAGATCGCCGGCAGTCGGCTGGTGATGTCGGGGGCGATGAGCGCGTCGCCGTTGGCCGCCGCGTGGACGGCCTGCACCAGGAGCATCGGGCCGGCGTCTTCGAGCAGGAAGCCGCGGGCGCCGGCGCGCATGGCCTGGGCAGGCCGATCGAGGTGGGACCGCCAGGCGCTGCAGAACAACGGTCGAGGTCACAGCGTCAACGCCAGACGCGGTTCACCTGACCTGTGCGGAAACCTCGTCCAGTGCGGTCGTCTCGTCTGCGGTGAGCTCGAACTCTGCCGACGCCAGCAAGGCGGGGAGTTGTTCGGCGGTGCGCGCGCTCGCGATCGGTGCGACGACACCGGGACGCCCGCGCAGCCAGGCGATCGCCACCGTCGACATCTCCACTCCCCTGGCGGACGCGATGTCCTCCACCACCTTGACCACCGCGAGCCCCGTCCCGGTGAAGTACCGGCTGGCCACGACGCGGCGGACGATCTCGCCGAACTCCTGCTTGTTCCTGCGGTTCTTGCCGGTGAGGAACGCGCCGATCAGTTCGAAGTACGGCACCACCTTGTGACGCGGACCGACCTGGCGGTACTTGCCGGTGAGGAAACCGCTTGCCAGGGCGAAGTACGGCACTGCCACGATCCCCTCCTCGGCCAGGACGGGGGCGATCTCGCGCTCGTAGCGGTGACGCGTCACGAGGTTGTAGTCCGGCTGCACGACCGTCGGCGGTTCGTACCCTTCACGGCGGGCGATGTCGAGCCACTCCTTGATCCTGGGAGCGCTGTAGTTCGACAGGGCGACCACGCGGATCTTGCCCGCCTTGTGCAGCGCGTCGAACGCACCGGCGGTCTCGGCGAGTGGCGTCTTGGGGTCGTCGAAGTGCGCGTAGTAGACGTCGACGTGGTCGACGCCCAACCGGACCAACGAGGCCTCCAGGGCCGCCTTGACGTTGCCGGCGGCCAAGCCCTTGAACGCGGGGTGCCGGCTCACCTTGGTGCCGATGACCAGGCTGTCGCGATTCCCGCGGGAGGCCAGCCAGGAACCGATGATCGTCTCCGATTCACCACCGGAGTTGCCCGGCACGTCCGCGGTGTAGCTGTCCGCGGTGTGGATGAAGTTTCCACCGCCCGCGACGAACGCGTCCAGCACCCGGTGCGAGTTCTTCTCGTCACTGGTCCAGCCGAACGTGTTCCCTCCCAGCACCAGCGGGAACACGTCGATGTCGGAGCGGCCGAGCCGTGCCATTGAGAAGCCTTCCATTGGGCGGTAAAGGAACCTGGTGTCCCCGCGCCTGACGAAGGCTATCGACCCGGGAATTCGGTCACAAGGTCGCGAAACGATGCGACATACCGTGTGCACTGTCCATTGTGTACTAATCAGGTGGCCTGGCGACGAGGGCGCCGCAGCCGTGCGCAAGGATGAGGCCTGGGTCGCCCATGCGCACCGCGACTCCGCCGCCGACCATGATCTGCAGGACCAGTCCGAGATCGTGCTGCTGCAGCAAGGAGTCCTCTTCCTGTCCGAGCTGCGCGAGGTGAAGGCGCGTGCCGTCGAGGACGCGGAGGCCGACCTGCAGAAACGGCCCGACCTCGACCGCACGTTCGGCTACGCCAAGGAGGAGTGGTTCTGGCTCAGCGGGGTGACCGCCATCCTCGGCGGCGTTGCCGGGCTCGGCTCCTCCGCGGCGGGTGGCGGCACGATCGCCGTGTCGGTCATGTCCATCGCCGGCGGGGCGGCGGCGATCGGGGTCGGCTGGAACAGGATCCACACCAAGGTCAAGGGCAAGGAGAAGGCCCTGTTGTCGCAGCGCGCGCTGACCAAGGCCATCGACACGCTCGAAGGGCAGCGACGCACGACCGAGGAGGAACTGCGCAAGGCGCACGGAAGTCCGCGAGCAATGAGCTGTGCGCGGCGGCGGTCACCCTCGTTTCGCGCACGAGGTAGGTGCCGCCGCCGTGGCGTTGTGCGTGCCAAAATCATGTCCATGCAGGCTGATCCGCACGGCGATACTCGCGGACTAGCGACGTCGGCGCTCCTCGTAGTGGTCATGCAGCTTGCCGACGTGGCCTGCCCAGAAGAGGAGACGTTCGTCGGCCGTCGCAGGAACGTTCAGCCTCTTGCTCCTGGCGAGCGTGTAGAAGCCTGGACCGGCGTCGTTGGCATCGAGGTACTGCACGAGAGCGCTGATCAGCAGTCCACCCGTCTCCACGACGGACTCCTCCGAGATCTGCCCGAGCAGGTGGCCGATCGCGGCCCGGTCCGCCGCGAGGTCGAAGTCGAAGCCCGCGGTACCGGTCCGGTTGACGAGGGCCGCGTTGAGTTCGGTGTACGAAGTGGTCGTGCGCAGGCGGGCCCGTTCGACGAGGAATCTCTTCCCCGCCTCGACCAGTGTCGCCCAGTCCTCGTCGGAGCGGCCGTACCTCACCGCATGCCTCCCTCGCACGGACCGTTCAGCGCCGTCCACGACGAGATCGGCCACCTCAACGGGAGGGTTGCAGGCTCACGGCCGACAGTTCTCGGCGGCCCGCGCCTCAACGGAACCGGCAGGGCGTGCTGACGCGAGGAACGGCCCCCCGCGTCAGCACGCGCCTGACACCCCGCGGACTCAGCGCGGGCCGGGTGCGCCCTTGATCCGGCAGCCGACGCCGCCCTGGCTCTCCAGGCTGTGCTCGGCCGCGCCGGCCGGGCTGGTGTGCACGGCCACGGCGACCTTCAGCTCGTCGACCAGCAGACCGACGAAGCTCTTCATGGCCGCCTCGGTGCTCGTGCCGTTGGTCAGGTAGTGGACCTGGTCGTTCTCGTCCGCGACGAACTCACCGTTGAAGAAGTTGTAGACCGAACCGCTTTCCAGCTTGTGCCGGTGCACCGTCAACCCCGCGGCCGCGAGGTCGCGCGCCGCCAGCGCCTCCAGGCCGCACTGCAGACGCAGCTTCGCCGCGTGCCGCCTGCTGGCATCGTTCGGGAAGTTCGTGAGCCTGGTCTCGGCCGCCCCGAGCTGGGCCCCGCTGTCGTTGAGCAGTACGACGCCCTTGCCGACGAACAGCAGACCCATGTCCAGGTGGAACTTCCCCGGCTGCTCGACGGGGATCACTCGCTGGACGGCGATGCCGAGGTCTTCGGCGATCAACGCCAGCACCGGGTCGTCGTCGACGAACAGGTACTCGCCGGCGGTCGCGGCGATCGAGTCCCGCCCGACCAGTGCGATCGTCTCCCCTGCCGCGTTCTCACCGACGATCAGGTTGCCGCCCTCGGCGTAGAACCGGAGGTGTCTCGCTCTGCGCTGCTGCTGTTCGAGCGCGGACTCCACCATCTGGCGGGTCTCGCCGGCGACGACCAGCAGCCCTTCCGGCACCCACTGCTTCGACCCGACCGGGTCGAAGATGTCGTTCGTGTAGGTCGCGTCCAGCAGGGCCGCCCATCGCGCACGGCGTCCGGCCACCAGCCCCGCCCGCAACGCGGTGGCGCTGAACTGTTCCAGCACCGCCACCTCTCCCGACTGCAGGTACTCGACGCTGTCCTCGGCCCACTCGGAGGCCACCCGGTCGACGATGGTCCAGTGCGGGTCAAGGCCCTTGAACACGTCGTCCTTCTGCAGGTCGCGCCGCCCGCCCTCGGTGGTGAGGACCCGCAGTCCCAGCTTGAGCGCGCGTGCCTGGTCGGCGAAGAAACGGGCGTGGTCGAACTCGGTGCTCTTGCGCACGTCCTGCTGCCCGGTCTTGTAGTTGAAGGTGATCACCTTCGTCTTCCCGGCAGGTGTCTTCTTCTGGGGCGCGACACCACCTGTGTCGGCAGGGCGCACCGCCGCCGTCACCGCGTTCTCCACCGCCTGGAGGTGCTGTTGCGCCTGCAAGAGCGGCAGGTTCGCCCGCAGGGCGTGCAGGTCACGTCGTGCCCAGGTGTCGAGGTGCCGCAGCGTCCAGTCGAGCAACAGGGTCAGGTCTTCGAGCACCTTCTGGTCGTCCCTCTTCTTGGCCATGTCGGGCAGCAAGCGCACGCACAGACCGCTGGGCAGTTCCCGCGCCTCCTGCGACTTGCGTTCCGGCGTCCAGTCGGTGTCCCACAGAACCGTTGCGGCCGAACCGAACCCCGTCTTGAACCTCATCGCGCGGTCTCCCCTTTCTCGTGACTGACGCTGGCACGTCCCGAGGTAGATCGCCGCTTCCGGTACCCGCGCAACGGCCGGGTCGTTGCTACTACTCGAAAGCACCAAGATCCGGCCGTCGTGCCGATGGGCAGATTCCGGTAGTTGATCCCGCCGGTGCGGACTCGACCCACGGCGCCTGGGAACCGCCACGCCTGATCAACCGAGTAGTTCTACCGACGTCGATCCGAACTAACCGCATATAACGTGCACCCAGGAGGTGCGGGAGTGAGCACACGTTTGGCCGGCGTAGCCGTGCATCTGCCCGAGACACGGCTGAGCACAGACGAGGTGGAGCGGCGTTTGGGTCCGTTCACCCCGCCGCCTGGGCTCATAGGGCGGTTGACCGGTATCCGGTCGCGGCACGTGATGCGCGAGGACGAGCAGGCGTCCGACCTGGCGGTCGCGGCGGCGCGCAAGCTGCTGGCGGACACCGGGACCGAGCCTGCGAACGTCGACCTGCTCCTGTTCGCCTCCGCCAGTCAGGACATGGTGGAGCCGGCGACCGCCCACATCGTCGCGGCGAAGCTCGGGCTGCGCTGTCCCGTGATGGACGTCAAGAACGCGTGCAACAGCGTGCTCAACGCGATCGAGGTCGCCGACGCCCTGATCGCGACGGGTCGTTACCGCACGGTTCTGGTCGCGAGCGGTGAGTCACCGTCGCGGGCCGTGCGCTGGGAGGTGGCGAACGCGGCGCAGTTCCGGCGTGCCTTCCCCGGATACACGCTGTCCGACGCGGGGGCGGCCGTGCTGCTCACCGCCGGTGAGGCCGGTGTGCTGGGCAGTGCGTTCACCGCGGATTCGACGTGGTGGGACGTCGGCACTCTTCCCGGTGGCGGGTCCCGGCATCCGCGCGATCCTGAGTTCACCTACTTCGACATGGACGGCCCGCGGCTCAAGGACGCGTTCCTGCACCTGGGCCGCGACGTCCTCGACGACACGCTCCGCCGGCTTGATCTGACGTGGGACGACTTCGCGGTGGCGTGCGTGCACCAGGTGTCGTTGCCCTACCTGGAGATCTTCGCCGACCGCGCGGGCGTGCCGCGCGACAAGCTGGTCGTGACGCTGGCCGAGCACGGCAACGTGGCGTCCGCGAGCCTGCCCCTGCAACTGGTCACCGCGCAGCGCATGGGCCGTTGCGGGCCCGGCGATCTCGTCGCGTTGGTGGGCCTGGCCGGTGGCGTGAGCCTCGGACTCGTGGTGGTGCGCCTGTGAGCCTGTGGGTGGTCGTGCCTGCTTACAACGAGGAACGCTCCATCGTCGCGACGCTGAAGTCTCTCGCGGCGCAGGAAGACCAGGACTTCACACTGGTCGTGGTGGACAACGGCTCGACCGATTCCACTGTGGACCTGGTGCGGCGGTTCCACGGGGAGAATCCGGGGCTGCGGCTGGAGGTCGTGCACGAGCCGCAGAAGGGCACGGGTGCTGCGGCGGACACCGGGATGCGCCACGCCGTCGCCCGCGGGGCACGGTGGCTGGCGCGCACGGATGCCGACTGCCTGCCGGCACCGGACTGGACGGCCCGGATCAAGGCCGCGCTGGGCAGTGGACTTCGGCTGGTGTCAGGACAACTCCTGCCGCGCAAGGACGAAGGGATCCGCGCTGTCACGCGGTGGGTGCTGATCGTCGCCGTCGAGGTCGCGTCGGTGTTCGGCAAGATGAGGTCCGGCAACCGGGATCCCCGCTACCTGGGGCCGTACGTGATGACGCCCGGCTGCAACATGGCGATCACGGCCGAGTTGTACGTGCTCGCCGGTGGGTTCCCGCGGTCGAAGATCGAGGACCTGCACGAGGACCGCGCCCTCGTCAACGCGGTTCGCCTGCACACCAGGGCGTACGGGCTGAGGCGCGACGTGGTCGTCCACGGCTCGTCGCGGCGGGCTCAGGCATGGGGGTTGCGAAAGACGCTCGCCTGGTACGCCGACCACCGCTACCGGCCGGACGTTGTGGACATCCGATGAGCTGGGAGTTGAAGCTCCACCTGGCCGCGCACCCGGTCGCCTACCCCTTGGTCCGCGCCGTCGGCCGTGTCGCACCGGTGGTCCGCGTACCGCGGGTGGGGGTCGTGGTCAGCGACGCCGCTCTCGCGAAGGAGGTGCTCAACGACCCGGCGCACTTCACCAAGACCGGACCGGGGTCACCCGCGGACCTCTGGACGCCTGTGGTGGGCCCGACCGTGTTGCTGAACATGGAAGGCGCGGCGCACGGAGAACTGAGGCGCAAGCTGTCCGGGCTGTTCACCCCGCGCAGCGTGTCCGATCTGTGCGGGACGGTCCTCGACGCACCGCTGGAGGAGTTGCGGAACGCTCTGCGAGCCGGTCAGCCGGTCGACCTGGTGGACGTCGTGCGGCGGCTGGTGGGCGCGGTGATCTGCGAACTGGTCGGGCTGGACGCGTCCGAGGCGGTGGCGGCACACCTGGCGGGAACCGCGATCACCTCGTCGATCCGGCTGGGCCGCCGGTCGCTGACGCCCGCGCAGGTGCTGCGGTGCCGGGAGTCGCTGGGGGTGCTCACCCGGCCGGCCGCGCGGGCGTGGGCCGACGGCGACCCGGCGACCGTGCCGGGCCGGATGCGGCAGCTCGGGCTGACCGAGGACGAGGCGCTCGGCGCGGTGGCGGCGTTCGTGCTCACGGGGACGGAGACGTTGGTGTCGTACGTCCCGCGCCTAGTGGCGTTGCTGCACGACTTCGGCTGGCTGGACCGGCTGGCCGCGGACAGGAGCCTGGTCGACGACGCGGTCGCCGAGGCGCTGCGGGTGACCGTGCCCTCACCGGTGATGCTGCGCAGCGTCGCCGCGGACACCCGGATCGGCCGGGTGCGGGTGCGGGCCGGCGACCGGGTGGTGATCGCGACGATTTCGGCGGCCAACGCGTTGGGGCCCTTCGATCCGGAACGCCGGCACCCGCCGGAGATCAGGCAGCTGTGGTTCGGCGCGGGACCGCACTTCTGCCTGGGCATGCCGTTGGCCCAGGCGGAGATCCGCGCGGTGCTCGGTGCCGTGCTCGACGCAGCCCCTCTGTCTGTTGTGGACCGGAGCGCCGCCCGACGGGTGCTGATCCCCTGCTATTCGAGACTGGTGGTACGCCGTGGCTGACGACCTCGTGACCGGTGTGTTGGAAGCGGCCCGGCGCCACAGCCGGAGGCCCGCGCTGACCGACGGACGCGGAAGGACGATGACCTACGCCGAACTGGCCGACCGCGTGCTCGGCACAGCGCATCGGTTGCGCTCGAAGGGTTTCACGCCGGGAAGCCGGATGCTGTTCTCGGTACGGCCAGGTCCCGACGCGATCGTCCTGGCCCTCGGAACCGTCGCGGCCGGTGGCACGGTGGTGTTCGTCGACCCCGGCGGCGGGCAGGAGCTCTTCACGAGGCGCACCGAACTGGCAGGGCCGGCGTGGGTCGCGGCCGAGTCCTTGCTGTACGCGGCGAGCGCGCCCGGACCGGTGCGCGCCCTGGCTCGTCGCAGGGGCGTGCTCCTGCCGGACTACACCTCGTTGCCGGTGCGGTACATCAGATCCGGGCCATGGCTGCCCGGCGTGCCACTGCGGGCGTTGTCCACCCGGAAGCTCGCGAAACCGGTCGCCGACGCGCCGCTGCCCGACCCGCGGCCGGACCAGGACGCCGTCGTCGTGTTCACCTCGGGCACCACGGCGGAGCCGAAAGCCGTCGTGCACACCAGGGGTTCGCTCGCGGCCGCGCTGAACGTGCTGGCGACGCGGTGTGAACTGGGTCCGGACTCCCGAGTGCACACCGACCAGATGATGCTGGGACTGCCCGCGCTCGTCGCGGGTGCGCACTGGTCCATGCCGCCCTACGGGTTCGCGCCCGCCGCCGAACCCGCCGCGCTCGCCGCCGGCCTGGAGGGCGCCACCCACACGTTCCTGGTGCCGTCCGACCTGGCCGCGATCCTCGACAGCGGGGTCGCGCTGCCGCGGTCGCTGCGCCAGGTGCTGCTGGGTTCCGCACCGGTCCTGCCACCTCTGCTGCGACGTGCGCGAGCCGCGCTGCCGGACGTCGAACTGCTCGCCGTGTACGGCATGACCGAGATCCTTCCGGTGGCGATCGCGACCGCCGAGGAGAAGCTCGCGCACGACGGCGACCTCCTGGGCCGGCCGCTGCCGGGCGTGCGGGCACGCGTCGCCGAGGACGGGGAGCTGATGGTGTCCGGCCCCAACATGTGCCGCGGCTACCTGGGATCGCCACCGATGGCGGAGCACGCCACCGGCGACCTGGCTCGTCTGGAGGGCGACCTGATCGTGCTCACCGGCCGGAAGAAGGACATGATCCTCCGCAAGGGGACCAACGTGTATCCCGGCCTGTACGAACCGGCCATCACCCGCCTGCCGGGAGTCGCAGCCGCTGTCATGATCGGCGTGCCGGACGAGATCGGCGACGAGCGGATCGTGCTGGCACTCGTGCCCGCCCCGGACGCCGGCGCCGAACTGGCCGCGCGGGTCGAGGCCTCGCTGCCGGACCTGATCGACGTCTACGCGCTGCCCGACGAGGTCGTGGTCCTGCCGGAACTGCCGCTGTCGGGCCGCACCAGGAAGATCGACCGGTCCGCCCTCCGCGTGAGACTGGCTCGCTGATGCGGCTCGCGGTGACGGGCGCGACCGGCTTCGTGGGCGGGGCGGTGCGCCGCGCCGCCGAAGCACGGGGCTGGCAGGTGCACGCCTACGGGTCGCGTTCGTGGGACATCACGGCGGGGCCGCTGATCGATCCGCCGGCCGTCGACGCCGTGGTGCACTGCGCCGCTGCCGTGACCGACTGGGGTTCGTCTGCGGAGATCCGGCGGGTGAACGTCTCCGGCACGCGCAACGTCCTGGAGACGTTCCCCGACGCACGGTTCGTGCACATGTCGTCGGCGAGCGTGTACGACCCGTTCGAGCCGACCGTCTCGGCGATCGAGTCCGCGGCCCCGGTGAGTCGCTACCTCACCGCCTACGGTGCGACGAAGGCCGAGGCGGAGGAAGTGGTGCTGGCGCGTCCGAACAGTGTCATCCTCCGCCCCCACGCCGTTTACGGACCGGGCGACCCCACTCTGCTCCCTCGGGTCCTGAGCGCGATCCGCGGCAGGACCCTGTTCCTCGTGGGCGACGGGCAGGCGCCGCAGTCGCTCACGTCGATCGACAACCTCGCACGGGCCAGCCTGCTGGCCTGCACCGGCCGGCCCGGCGTCTACAACGTGGCGGACGCTTCGCCCGTCGTGCTGGAGAGCGCGTTGCGGGACCTCCTGCGCGAACGTGGCATGGACGTCCGGATCCGTTACCTCCCACGGGGACTCGCGTGGTCTCTGGCAGCGGTGGCCGAGCCCGTCTGGCGGCTGGCGGGGCGAGCCGAGCCGCCCCGCCTGACCAGGTACGCCATCAGCCACCTGGCCAGCGAGCGCACTCTGGACATCACGGCCGCCCGGACGCACCTCGGTTACGAGCCCACGCCGACGTCCTTCGCCGGTGCGGCAACGTGGTGACCGGACAGATCGTTCCTGTGCGACGGTGCGCTGCGCGGCCAGGTCCAGGCGTACCGCAGGACGAGAACGAGAACGATCACCTCCAGTGCGACGCCGAGGCCGTAGAAGTACGTCCAGGTCTCGCCCGCCAGGTTGAACGCCGCGTAGGGGATCTGCACCGAGGCCACGACGAGGTTCGTGACGCGGTTCGCTTTGGCGGGCAACGTCATCGACAGCACGATCATCAGGATCGGGATCGCCATGAGCACGAGGAACGTGGTCAGCAGCGTCTGGCTGACGGCGAACTCCCAGACGACGCCGACCTCGATGTCGTCGATCACGCCGGGCTTGAAGAACGCGATGATGTCCACGTAGGCGTACAGGAACATCAGGCTCGTCCACGCCGCGGCGAGCTTCGCTCTCACCGGGATCCGCTGGTCTTCCAGAGCGGCCGTGGTGGGTTGACTTGTTCTCATCGCAGGCTCCGTTTGTGGTGAGGACCGGTGAGTCCACGATCGCCGGGCGCGGCGGCGGGCACATCGGCGTCGAGGCCGGAGCTGACCTGGCCGTTGGGAGAGGCCGCGTCTCGTTCTTTCGGTCGGTCCCCGGCGCCCGGGCGGTCCCTAGGCTGGGTGGGTGACCACCAACGCCCTGAGCTCGCTGTGGAACGAGCCCCGCGCCCCGGACGCTCCCGCACGGGTGTCGCGCGACTGGGTGCTGGCCGGGGTGGTGATGGTGATAGCGCTGCTGGAGGGAGTCCTCCGCGACGACGTCGCCTGGAGGCCGTTGGCGACGATCGTCGCGATCGGACTCGCGCCGGTGCTGCTGTGGCGGCGAACCCACCCGCTGGCCTGCGTCGTGGTCGCCTTCGGCACCGCGATGGCGCTGGGGCTGGGGAGCCTGCTGGGCGGGGCACCAAGCGTCGGCCTCGACACGATGATCTACGTCCTGGTGCTCGTCTACGCGCTGGCCCGTTGGGGCTCCGGGCGCGAAGTCGTGATCGGGCTGGCGGTGGTGGCGGTTGCCGCCGGCGTCGGCACGGTCGCCGACCACGCCGGGCCCGCCGACGTCTTCGGCGGGTTCGCCGTCCTGGCGGCGTCGGCGGCGGCCGGTGCCGCGGTCCGCTACCGCGCCGAGAGCTGGCGGCGGGCGTTGGAGCAGAGCCGCAGCCGGGAGCGGGCCGGGCTCGCCCGCGAGCTGCACGACATCGTCGCCCACCACGTCTCGGCGATCGCCGTGCAGGCGCAGGCAGGGCGGGCGATCGCCGGGCAGCGGCCCGAAGCGGCGCTGGAGGCACTGGCGGTCATCGAAGGGGAAGCGTCGCGGACGCTCGCGGAGATGCGGGCGGTGGTCCGGGTGCTGCGCGAAGGAGCGCCGGCGCAGTACGCCGCCCAGCCCGGCGTCGCCGACCTGGTGTCCCTGGCCCGGCGCGCCCCGGCTCCGGTCGTCGACGTGGAGTTGCCGGACGACCTGGACGAACTTCCGCCCCAGGTCGACGCGGCGGTCTACCGGCTGGCGCAGGAGGCGCTGACCAACGCCCTGCGGCACGCCCGCAACGCCTCGCGCGTGGAGATCCGGGTCGTGGAGGGCGCGGGAAGGCTGCGCCTGCGCGTGGCGGACGACGGACAGATCGACCCGGCACGACCGGTGAACCGCGGTTTCGGGCTGCTGGGGATGACCGAGCGCGTGCAGCTGCTCGGCGGCACGCTGAGTGCCGGGCCGGCGCCCGAGCGCGGGTGGACGGTCGACGCCGAACTGCCGACGGAGGCACGCCGATGACGGTCCGCGTGCTGGTGGCCGACGACCAGGACCTGGTGCGCACCGGCCTGTCGATGATCCTCGACGCGCAGCCCGACATCGAGGTCGTCGGCCAGGCCGCCGACGGCCACGCCGCCGTGGAGCTGGCGCGACGGCTCCGCCCCGACGTGTGCCTGGTCGACATCCAGATGCCGGGGCTCGACGGCATCGAGGTGACCACGCTGCTCGCGGGGCGGGGCGTCCCGAACCCGGTCGCGGTGGTGGTGATCACGACCTTCGACCTCGACGAGTACGTCCAGGGTGCGCTGCGGGCGGGCGCCCGGGGCTTTCTGCTCAAGGACGCCGGGGCGCCGCTGCTCGTCCAGGCCGTCCACGCCGCCGCCACCGGCGACGCCCTGATCGCGCCGAACGTCACCCGGAGACTGCTGGCCACCCTCGCCGCCGGGGAGCCGTCGGGCCGCCGGCCCCACCCCGTCGAGCCGCTCACCGAACGCGAGGAGGAGGTGCTGGCGCTGGTCGCCCGCGGCCGCACGAACGCCGAGATCGCCGCCGAGCTGTTCATCGGCTTGACGACCGCCAAGAGCCACGTCGCCAGCCTGCTGAACAAGATCGGCGCCCGCAACAGGGTCGAGATCGCGATGTGGGCGTACGACACCGGCCGGGTGGGGGCCTGAACCGGACCTGTCCTGTGTGGATCGCCCGTTAGGGTGGCCCGCATGGGCGTTTCCCTCTACTACACGGCTCGCCGTGCCACCCTGCTGACCGACTCCGAGGTCATGGCGGTCGGACAGGCCGTCGACACCTTCAACGCGAACGCGCCGTTCTCCCTGGAAGAAGAGGGGCTGTACCTCTACGACCGGCTGGATCCCGGGACGGTGCTCGACGGTTCGACCAAGCTGCCCTCTGCGGACGACCGGGCGGTGCCGTCACTCGTGCACTGGCTGGCCGCGATTACCGTGCTGCGCAGGGCGGTGCCGGACGCGGACTGGACCTTCACCCTCGACGACTACGAGATCGAGTGGGACGACCACGCCGGCTACCACCTGCCCGGCCTCGCCGACTGATCCGCGGCCGGCCACCCGTTCACGACCAGTTGCCGAGCTCCGCGTCGATGCGCGGGTCGGTGCGGACCCACACCTCGCCGGTCGCCGCTGCGGGTGGGGCGTCGACCCGTTCGAGTCCGAGCGTCCGGACCAGGCCGAGAAGGTCTTCCCTGGCCGCTCCCACCTCCTCGATCGTGCGGCTGTCGAACAGGACGTAGTGCACGTCCCAGCGGTCGTTGTACCCGGTGTCCGCCCAGATCTTGCAGAAACTGGTCAGCGCCTCGCGGTCGAGTGGCGCGGCCTGCTCCGGTGCGGGGGCCGCGGCGAAACCCCTCGCGACGTCCTCCGGGCTCCACCGCTCACCCGCCTCCGCGACCGCCGCGGGAGTGAAGTCCCGCAGTTCCAGGAAAGGTTCGAGCAGCCGACCGGCCCCGGTGGCCTCGATGCCCAGCCCCTCCTCGTGCAGGCGCGTCACCAGGCCGTCCGCCATCGCGCACGGGCCGGAGAAGGTGAAGATCCCGGTGGCCGCCACTACGGTGCCGCCGTCGGGGTGCGGGACGGTGAGCGTCGTGCCCGGCACGTTCCTCACCAGAGCGAGCAGGTCCGCCGGCACGCCGTCGTACAGCGCCGCCTGCGCGCGAGTGTCCTCTGTGGAGCCGAGAACGCTGGAGCTGTCGAACGTCAGCACCAGACCGCGACCGTCGGCCGCGAACCAGGCGTTGACGGTGCCATAGCCGTAGTGGGTGACGCCGGAGACCGTGACCGGCTCACGTCCGTCGATGCGAGTGAGAACTTCCAGGCGGCGCCGCACTTCTCGCGGGTGGGTCCGTCGCAGAACGGACCGGTCGAACTCGGATCGGAGCTCGTCACGACCCCGGTCCCGCTCCGCACCGCCTCGGGGAGCACCGTGCACCGCCCGTTGCGCGAGATGGGCCGACCGTGCCTGCAGGAAGCTGTCGGCGTCCGGCAGCCAGGGCCCGTGGAGGTCCAGTGCGGCGAACCCGCCGCGGGCGAACTCGGCCGCCTGGGTCAGGTGGTCGCCGCTGTTCGTGACGACCCGGAACTCGGTGTGCGGGTTCTCCCACCCCCTGACGCGGCAGATGGCGCCGATGTCCAGCATGAACACCAGCGCCTCCTCGGCGGCCGCGTCCTCCATGCTGAACGACGTGTTGTCCGCGCCCCGGTGCCGGGCGACGAACTCCAGGAAGGACTCGGCGGCGGACTGGCTCCCGCCCGGCAGCCACTCCTGCTCGTTGTCCTGGTCGTCGCTGAAGCTCAGCGGTCTCATCACCCGTCCTCACCGTCGGACCGCGGGTGCTTCGCGGCGGCACCCAGGTTAGGTCGTCCGGCCGCGGACACTGGCGCCGGAGGCCTAGGCGGGCATGGTCGCGCCGCGGTAGACGCGTTCGAGCAGGGCGTGGAGTGGTTGGTCGTAGTTCGCGAGCTCGGCACGGGTGTTGACGTTGTTGTGCACGCCGTCACCGTTGCGGGGGCCTTCCCTGTTGGCGTTGAAGTAGCTCTGCACTCCTTCCGCCCAGTATTCGGAGGTGTTGGACGCGGCGTAGGTGTTGTTCCAGAGACCGGCCGACCGAGCGCGGTTGTAGGCGGTTTGCAGATCGCGGGTGAAGTTCGGGTCGATGTGCCGCAACGCCATGTCGGCGACCGAATGACCGAACTCGTGGAGGTAGCAGTTCTCGCCGCCCTGGTTGTCCACGAGGTTGGCCTCGGTGCCGACCGACAACGGCAGGGAGTCCGTCGCCCCCATTCCCGCCCAGTACCGTTCGTCCAGCGACGTGCCGTAGATCGCGCGGACCTCGGGGATCGAGCTCATCTTCTCGCCGCGCGCCGTGACGACCACCCGCACGTTGCGCCGGTCCAGTTCCGGGACCGGGTAGTAGGGATAGGTCCGCACCATGGTCTCCAGCTGGAGCGCGGCCTTGAGCAGCGTCGCGTCCGCGACCGATGCCGATCCGAGCACCGCGATCGACTGGCCCGTGTTCACGTCCGTCGGTCCCTGCACGTACTTCGCGTACCACCTGGTGTCGAGCCGGTAACGGTCGACGACGGCCCGCGGGACAGGCTGTTGCACCGACGCCGCGACGGCCGGCACCGAGTCACTGGATTCGGCGGCAGCGGACGAGCTCGCTCCGGCGACCAGGAATACCGCGACGAGCACTGCGGCCGCGCTTTTCGCACTGATCTTCATGTGGGTTCCCATTTTCGAGAGCACGACGAACAGGGTGGCGAACAAGCGGCGGAACACCGAGGTTAGGAGCATCGGACTCGGCGGGTCCACGATCGGCGGTCGGGAAACTCCGAAAACAGCCTGGTTTGCGAAAACGCTCCGAAAACACAGCATGTTTCGAGCCGGAAGGGGCCGTGTCGGTCGTTCGACCCACTGCGCCCGGCCTCGCGTCTCGATATCTTGATCTTTCGCCCGCACCCGGAAGACTGAAGGAGCACCATGACCACCACCCGGCGTCTCGTCACCGGCCTGGCCACCGCCGCCCTGGTCATGTCGGCTCTCACCGCGGGCACCGCCACCGCCGCCACCAAGGGCAGGATCGTCATCAACAACAACTGCGGCAAAGCGGTCTCCACCACGATCCACCGCACCAGCGGCGCGATGATCGCGGGCACCGCGGCCGCACCCGCCGGCAGCAGCTTCGGCTACCCGGTCGCCCCCGGTACCTACGTGGTGCGCGTGCCGGCCGGCGCCAAGACCGTCAAGGTCCTCGACGTCAGCCCCAAGGCGCACTCGGTCATCGTCAGGGCTTGCTGACCTCCGACTCTCCCCGGCGAGCACGAGCTGATCACTCCACGTGAGCGGCCTGTCCGAAAAGTCGCTCTGGCCCGAAGCCTCGATCACCGCCTAAGTTAGGTTAGGCAACCATAAGAGGTGGGGATGACGGTACTGGACGAAGGCTTCGCCGCTCGGCTGCGAGCGGGCACCCGTCAGGAACACGAGCACGCGGAGCGGTCGGAGTTCGTCGAGGCGCTGCTGAACGGCAGACTGGACCTCGACGCCTACGCCGACCTGCTGGGGCAGAGCTATCTGTTCTACGACGTCCTCGAACAGGCGAGCGATCACTGGACGAACGATCCGCTGGTGGGCGCGTTCGCCATCAGCGGCCTGTCGCGGCGGGAACCGCTGCGCCGTGACCTGACCCACCTCCTCGGCCACGACTGGCAGGACCGGCTCACCCCGCTTCCCTCCACTCAGTCCTATGTGGACCGTTTGCGCGAGGTGTGCTTCACGGACCCGAAAGCCTGGGTGGCTCACCACTACACGCGCTATCTCGGCGACCTCTCCGGCGGCCAGATCATCCGCAGGAGGATGCAGGAGGTCTACGGCCTCCAAGAGGACGGCGTGCACTTCTACCGGTTCGACCAGGTCGCGAAGCCCAAACCGTTCCGCGACCACTACCGCGCCCTGCTCGACACCACCCCCTGGACCGAGTCCGAGCGCGACGACCTGGTCGAGGAGACCAACAGGGCGTTCCGCCTCAACCGGGCCGTCTTCACGGACCTCGCCGCCAAGCACGTCTAACCCGAACAAGCTTGCCCCACAAGGGTGTCCGCCAGACGGGCACCCTTGGCCGCGGCATGCCCAAATCCTTTGTGGACAGTGAGATGCACGTCGCACTACCGTCGCCCGAGGCAGGAAGGTTAGGGTTGCCTAGCCTAAGTCGGCCCCCACGCATCGGAGTGAAGTCATGCAAAGACCGCAAGCCGCGAGAGCCGTCGCCGCGGGAGCAGCGGCGCTGCTCGCGGCCACCGTGTTCGGCGCGCCCAACGCCTCCGCCGCTCCCGAGACCGTCACGAACGCCACGTTCGTCTGGGGTCTCAACGGCTACGCCCAGATCGGCATCTTCGGTCCGTGGTCGTACAAGAACCTGACCGGCAACGCGTCGGTGCTGCAGGGCTCGGTCTCCGGCGGCAACCAGACCGAGTACGCCGTGAGCCCGGTCCCCGCCACGTCCATGCCGGTGTCCTCGCCGCAGAAGACCCCGAACGCCGTCAAGTTCACCGGCGGCACGGGCACCGTGGACCCGGCGAACGGCGCCGGCACGCTGTCGTTCAGCGGCAGCTACACCGTCAACGCCTACCCCGCGCAGTTCAACGCGCCCGACGAGGTCTACAGCAACCCCGTGGTCACCGTGGCCGCGGACGGGTCCGGCTCGCTCACCGCGGAGTTCAGCCTCGGCGCCGGTGTCGACATGGGCGGCAACCCCACGCCGCCGCAGAACTTCGGCAGGCTGACCCTCGTCACCTACGACGCCGGCTCGCTGTCGAACCTCGGCTCGACCGGGTACCGCGTCACGCCGGACTACCAGGGCGTCCAGGTGGACGTCGCCGACGGCTCGGCCCAGGTGCGCGACTGCGCGAGCGGGTGGGGTTCGTGGGCTCCCCAGTTCGTCAACACCGTGCCGTCCTCCATCCGTCCCCACTTCTACTCGACGGGGTGCGGGGGCAACCAGAACTACAAGCCCGCGCTGCCCTTCGACGTCGGCTACTCGGTCGAGGTCACGCCGGAGCCGTCGGACACCGACCAGAGCCTCCGGGTGACGCTGCCCGAGACGGTCGAGCCCGGCGAGTTCGTGTGGACGATCGACGGCGGCAACGGCCTGGTCAACCTCGGCACGGCCGAGCGCGCGGGTGACCACTTCCTGGCGACGGGCCTGATCAACCCCGTCCGCGTCACCGACACCCGCGCCGGTTCCCCCGTGTGGTCGGTGTCGGCTCAGGTGAGCGACTTCTCGGCAGCGGGCAAGTCGTTCGACGGCAAGTACCTCGGCTGGTCCCCCAACGTCACCGAGAACACCGGTGGTGCCGTGGCCGGCAACCGGACGGTCTCCGGCTTCGACGGCGGACAGGGCCTCAAGCAGTCCGCGACGCTCGGCAGCGCTCCCCTGGACCACGCGTCCGGCTCGGCGCTGCTCGGTGCCGCGCTGGAGCTCAAGGTTCCGCTGAACGTCGCGGAAGCGGGCACGTACGACGCGACCCTGACCCTGACCGCTCTGAGCTGATCCCGTGCGTGGGCACCGTCGCGCGGTGCCCACGCCCGTCTTCTCCCGACTGGACTCGCCATGCTTCGTCTCCTCGCCACGTGCGCCGCGGTCGTGCTGGCACTTCTCGGCCTGCCCGGCACCTCCCACGCCCAGAACGTCACCTGGGGTGTCCGGCCGGCCGACTCGGCGCTGGGCGAGAAACGACCGAACTTCTCGTACTCCGTCGTCCCCGGTGCCGTGCTCACCGACGCGCTTGCCGTGAGCAACCACGAGAAGCGCGCACTCACGTTCGCCGTGTACGCCGCCGACGCGTTCACCACCTCGTCGGGACAACTGGACCTCAAGGCGGCAGGGGAACCGTCGACCGGCGCGGGCTCGTGGGTCGCCTTCGACTCACCGGCCGTGACCGTCCAAGCAGGACAGACGGTCGCCGTGCCGTTCACCGTGAAGGTTCCCGCCGACGCCACGCCGGGAGACCACAGCGGCGGGGTGATCACCTCGATCAGGGTGGAGGCCGAGTCCGGCATCACCGTCGACCGGCGGCTGGGGTCGAGGATGCACCTGCGGGTCGCGGGAACGCTCGCCCCCTCCGTCGAGATCCGGGACGTCGCGGTCCACTACGACGGCACGCCGAACCCGGTCGGCAAGGGCACCGCGCGGGTCGAGTACACCGTGGTCAACACCGGCAACGTCCGGCTGACCGCCGCCCACTCCGTGCGCCTTCGCGGGATGTTCGGCTGGTTCGCCGCCGACGCGCGGATCGATCCGATCCCGGAACTCCTTCCCGGCGAGAGCGTCGTCAGGACGGCCTCCGCCGCGATGCCGCCCTCGGGCAGGGTGTCGGCCGCGATCACCGTGACACCGGCCGTCGCGGGTGGAGCCGAACTGGAGCCGGTGACCGCGACGCCGGGCACGCTCGCGCTGCCCTGGTCCGCCGCCGTCTGCCTGCTTCTCGTCGTCTGCCTCGTGCTCGCACTCCGCGCTCGCGCCAAGTCCCTTGCGGCACTGGAACAACAACGGATCGACGCGGCGGTCGCCGCCGCGCTGAAGAAGGAAGCCTGATGCGCGCCCTGTCGCTCGTCGCACTGGTCCTGCTCGCCGCGTGTTCGAGCCCACCGGGCGGCGCGCGCGACGCGGCGAGCCTGGCCGGTGACCGTCCTCCGCTGTCGGAGCTCACCCCGATCGCCGACCCCCGGACCCATGAGGGACCGACGACGGCTTTGGTCGCGAACAACGACATCGTCCCGGTCGAGCGGCCAACGCCGGCGCTTCCCGTGACGGTCACCGACAACCAGGACACGAAGGTCACGGTCACCTCGGCCGATCGCATCCTGGCCCTGGACATCTCCGGCACGCTGTCCGCCACGGTCTTCGGGCTGGGACTGGGAGACCGCGTGGTGGGCAGGGACACCTCGACCGGTTTCCTCTCCGCCCGGCACCTCCCCCTGGTCACCGTGAACGGCCACCAGCTCAACGCCGAGGCGCTGATGAGCCTGCGCCCCACCGTCGTGCTCACCGACACCACCCTCGGGCCGTGGGACGCGGTGCTGCAACTGCGTGACGCGGGAGTTCCCGTCGTCGTCCTCGACCCCAAACGCAGCCTGGAGACCAACGCGCCCATCGTGCGCACCGTCGCCGAGGCGCTCGGCGTGCCCGCCACCGGCGAGAAACTGGTGCGGCGCATGGAATCCGAGATCACCGCCACCATCGCCCAGATCGACCGGCTCGCACCGGACGAGCAGGAGCGCAAGCCCAGGGTGGCGTTCCTCTACCTGCGCGGTCAGGCGGGCATCTACTACCTGTTCGGCAAGGGGTCGGGTGCCGACGCGCTGATCCAGTCCCTCGGCGCGGTCGACGTCGCCACCGAGGTCGGCCTGGAGGGCATGCGGCCGATCAACCCCGAGGCCCTCGCCAAGGCGAAACCGGACGTGATCCTGATGATGACCGGTGGCCTGAAGTCCGTGGGCGGGGTCGAGAACATGCAGTCCGTGCCCGGTGTGGCGCAAACCCCTGCCGCGCAACGCAAGCGGTTCGTCGACATGGACGACACCGTCGTGCTCGGGTTCGGACCCCAGACCGCCGCCGTGCTCGACGGCCTGGCCAGGGCTCTGTACGCGCCATGACCACCGACATCGCCGTCCGACTCGGCAACGCGCGCAAACACCGCCGCACCAAGGTGATCGCGTTGTTCACCGGACTGACCGCCGCGCTCGTGGTCGTGTCGATCGCGTCGGCGGGAGCCGGCCAGTACGGGATGCCGGTGACGGACGTACTGCGCGCGCTCACCGGCCAGGAGCTGGCCGACCCGTACGCGCAGGGCGTGCTGTGGTCGGTCCGCTTCCCGCGCGTCGTCATGTCGCTCCTGGTGGGCGCGACGCTCGGCGTCTGCGGGGCGTTGATGCAGGGAACGTTCGGCAACCCCCTGGCCGAACCCGGTGTCGTCGGGGTGGCCTCCGGCGCGGCGGTCGGGGCCTGCGTGTCGATCGTGTTCGGCCTGACGTTCCTCGGCGCCTTCACCACTCCGGGCATCGCGTTCGTCACCGGGCTGATCACCACCCTGTCGGTCTACGCGCTCTCGCGCTCGAACGGCAGAACCGGCACCGTGTCGATGATCCTCACCGGCGTCGCCGTCAACGCGGTGGCGGGAGCGCTCGTCGCCCTGCTCATGTTCGTCGGTGACCAGTCGGCGCGCGAGCAGATCGTGTTCTGGCAACTGGGTTCCGTCGCGGGCGCGCGGTGGCCCTACGTCTGGGTCGTGCTCCCGCTCGCCGCGGTCACCGCGCTCGTCGCCCTCGTCACCGCCCGCCGACTCGACCTGCTCTCCCTCGGCGACAGGCAGGCGAGGCACCTCGGCGTGAACGTCGAGCGGGTGCGCCTGGTCGTCACCTGCGCGGTGGCGGTCGGGGTGTCCGCCGCCGTGTCCTACGCCGGCATCATCGCGTTCGTCGGCCTGGTCGTGCCGCACCTGGTGCGCATCGTGATGGGACCGGGTCACGTGGTGCTCGTGCCCGCGAGTCTGCTGGGCGGTGCGGTCCTGCTCGCCTGCGCCGACCTGCTCGCGCGCACCGTCGTGTCCTACGCGGACCTGCCCATCGGCATGGTCACCGCGCTGGTGGGCGGTCCGTTCTTCTTCTGGCTGCTGCGCAGGACCAGGACGACGGCGGGAGGGTGGGCGTGATCACCGCGGTGGACGTCAGCGTGCGGATCGGGCACAGCCTGCTGGTCGACCGGGTGTCCCTCCAGCTGCACGCGGGCGAGATCCTCGTCCTGGTGGGGCCGAACGGAGCGGGCAAGTCGACGCTGCTGGCCGCGATGGCGGGCGACCTGCCACCGTCCACAGGGGACGTCCTGCTCGACGGGATGTCCCTCACGAGGTGGCGCACCGTCGAGGCGGCGCGACGCAGAGCCGTGCTGCCCCAGCACAACCCTGTCGCGTTCCCGTTCGACGTCCGCTCGGTCGTCGAGATGGGCAGGGCTCCCTGGCACGGCACGCCCGAGGAGGACGAGGACGACGACGCCGTCACGACCGCGTTGCGGGACACCGGGGTCGAGCACCTGTCGGACCGCGCCCACCCGACGTTGTCCGGCGGGGAGCAGGCGCGGGTCGCGCTGGCCCGAGTGCTCGCGCAGCGCACCCCGGTGCTGCTGCTGGACGAACCGACGGCAGCGCTGGACGTGCGGCACCAGGAACTGGTGCTCTCCCTCGCCCGTCGCCGGGCGCGTGACGGTGGCGCGGTGCTGGTCGTGCTGCACGATCTGACCCTGGCGGCGGCGCACGCCGACCGCGTGGCGGTCCTCGACGGCGGCGCCCTCGTCGCGGCCGGTCCGCCGCAGGACGTCTGCACGGCCGAGTTGCTCAGTGACGTCTACCGCCATCCGGTCGAGGTCTTCCCGCACCCGCGCACAGGGATGCCCGTCGTACTGCCCGTGCGCTCCAGAGAGGAATGACGATGTCCCGCACAGCAAGAGCTTTGAGCGCTCTGGCCGTGACCGGTGCGGCCCTGTCCGCACTGCCTCCGGCCACCGCCGTCGCTGCGGCGAGGGTGAGCCTGTCGGTGTCCACCGCCGACCCCGACTACGCCACCGCCGTGACCGTGCGCGGCACCGGCTTCCAGTCCGTGGCCAAGGCGCACGGCGGGGTCTACGTCCTGATCGGCTGGGTCTCCGACGGCGCGTGGCAACCGAGCAAGGGTGGTGCGGCCGGCTCGACCTACCGGTACGTCCAGGACAGCGAGGCGAAGGACAACCGGGGCTACCAGCGGTTCGTGGCCTTCCCCGGCAGCGACACCGCGTCCAGCGCCAACGGAGGCACCGTCGGCGCCGACGGGTCGTGGAGCGCGGAGATGATCATTCCGGGCGCCCGGTTCCGCGCGGTGGACCGCGCCGGCAACACCAGCGAGGTCGACTGCACCAGGGTGACGTGCGGCATCATCACCATCGGCGCGCACGGCGTGGTCAACCCCAACAACGAGACCTTCACGCCGATCCGGTTCGCCGCGCCCGGTCCCCCGGCCGCGAACCCACCTGCTCCCACTGCCGCTCAGGCGCCACCTCCGCAGCAGGGCACCCCGGCGGCGCAACCGGCGCGCGCGGCGACGCTGACGGCGGCGGCGGGCGTGGTCGCGGCGGGCGGGACCGTCACGGTGACGGGCGCCGGCTTCGCCGCCGACGAACAGATCACCGTGACGCTGGGCGCCTCGAAGCTCTTCCTCGCCCCCGCGAAGTCCGACGCGGCCGGAACGGTGAACCACACCGCGACGATCCCCGCCGACGTCACCGCGGGCGCGCACACGATCGAGCTCACCGGTGCCTCGTCCGGCGCGACCGGCTCGGTGCCGCTGACGGTGACGGCGGCGGCCGGGGAGAAGACCCCCCAGGCCTCGGCACCCGCTCCGCCCTCCGAGGGCTTCGACTGGCGGTGGGCGGCGGGCATCGGTGGTGCCGCGCTGGTCGGTGCCGCCATCCTGTTGGTGCGCAAGCGGAAGAAGGTCCGGTCATGAGCATCGCCGCAGTCGCGGGCCTGGTCTTCCTGGCCGCACAGGGTCCCGTGACCGACGTACCGGTCACAACGACCACGGTCACGACGACCAGTGCGTCCGCCCCGGTGACCGCCAGGACGACCAGTCCGCCCGTCACCACCACGACCACCTCCGCCGGTTGCGCGCTCACCTCCGCCAACGTGCGCAACGGCGAACTGCTCTGGGGCCTGAAGAAGAGCTTCCGGCAGTACGTGGGCGTCGGTCTGGGCGGTGCCACCGGCAACTCGATCACCGCGTCGGACGGGGCCTCCGTCACGAACCTGGACGAGGTGGTGATCGACGGCGTTCCCAACCCCAGAGGCGTTCCCACCGGGGCGTACCGCTTCTCGTTCGACTCCGCCGACTACACCTCACCGAGCCGGTTCACCGCGAAGTTCCGCGGCACGGTCGCCCTCGCCTACCCGAGCCACTTCTTCACCCTGCTGGTCTCGAACCCGCAGGTGTCCACTTCGGACGGAACGACGGTGCTGCGCGCCGACGTGGAGCTGCGGACCCAGCCCGGTGCTCCCGCGAACCCGGTCGACCTCCCCGGGGTGGAACTGGGCAAGCTCACCGCGCCGGCGGCCACCCCCTCCGGCGGACTGCTCACCTGGTCGTCGGTCCCGGTCACCCTGGCGAACTCGGAGGCGTTCGCCGGCTTCTACCAGACAGGAACCGATCTCGACCCGCTGACGATGCGCCTCGGTGCCGACTGCGCGGACACCCCGCCACCGCCGCCGACCGCGACGGTCACTCCCCCGCCGGCGTCGAGCGGCGAGGATCTCATTCCGCAGGCCCGGTTCCGCCCCTCCGACGGCACTCCGGCACTCGCGGCCACGGGTGCCGACATCGAACACGGTCTGTGGGCAGGTGTCGTCATCGTCCTGAGTGGACTCGCCCTGGTGCTGGCGGCCTACCGGCCCCGCGCGCACCGGCGGTGACGTCCGGACGGGTGCGCGACCACCACGGTAGGCGGGGTTGACATCGCCGACGCCTGCGCGTTCGATCAGGAACGCCTTGCGCCGCAACAACTCCGACTGGTCTCAGAAGGCTCTGAGATCAGGTCGCTAGCGTGGACCGGAACGTGTTCGCGCCAGTCTCCGGAGGGGTTCGGTGAAAGTGATGTCCCGGATCGTCAGATCGGTGCTCGCCCTGGCCTCAGCGCTCCTGCTGTCCCTGGTCGGCACATCCGCCGTCGCGTCGGCGCACACCCGGACGTGGCAACTGGAGCAGTTCGACAGGACCAGCCGGATGTGCGTTCTGCACAGCAACGACGGGAGGACCCACTCCTCCTACTTCATCTTCGTGGTGAGCGGGAAGTGGACCACCGACCTCAAGTACGGGATGCGCGACCTGCCTCCCGGCTGGACCGCCACCGAGGCCCACCTCCCGCCGGGCTCCAACCTCCACCGCCCTGACGGCTCGATCGTCGTCAACGGGTTCGTCGGCGTGCAAGGGCCCACATCGGTGCCGATGACGACCTACCACGCGCACATCTGGGTGTCGGACGGGATCGTGACCCAAACCCTCCCCACCGACATCGTCGTCTCCACCGAGTCCTGGGTGGACTGCATGAGCCGGGCCTGAGTTCCCCTGCCGGGCGTCAGAAAAGCCGCGTTGGCACGCATCCGGCCACTCCGTGCCCGTGTCCCCCGATGGTGTCAACGACGTGCGGCGCCGTCCTCGCCGCGCGGATACTCGAAGCGTGATCAGCGACGCGTGGGACGCCGAGATCAGCAGGGTGGCGGCGGTGCGCGGGACCGGTGTGCTGGACACTCCCGCCGAGGAGCGGTTCGACCGGATCACCCGCACCGCACGCCGTCTGCTGCACGCGCCGATCGCGTTGGTGTCGTTGGTGGACCTCGACCGGCAGTGGTTCAAGTCGGCCGCGGGACTGGATGCCGCGCAGACGCCGCGCAGCGAGTCGTTCTGCTCGTACGCGCTCGACGTGCCCGAGGTCATGGAGGTGCCCGACGCGCTCGACGACCCTCGGTTCGCGACCAACCCGATGGTGCTGGGGCCGCCCCACATCCGGTTCTACGCCGGGAAGCCGATCGCCGCGGCGTCCGGGCACCTGATCGGCACTTTGTGCGTGCTCGACGAACGGCCGCGCAGGCTGACGCCGGACGAGCGGGAGCTGTTGAACGACCTGGCGGCGTGGGCGGAGCTGGAGTGCCAGGCCGGGGCGGCAGGGGATCTGGTCGCGGTCGCCAGTCACGAGCTGCGGACGCCGCTGACGTCGGTGCACGGATCGCTGGAGCTGCTGGAGTCGGGGCGGTTCGGGTCGCTGCCGCCGCAGGCGGAACGGCTCGTGGAGATCGCCGTGCGCAACACCGACCGGCTGGTGCGGCTGACGAACGACCTGATGGACCTCACGCTCACGCGTCGCGGCACGCTGCCGTTGCGGATCGGTGAGGTGGGGCTGGCGTCCGTGACGGAGCAGGCCTTCTGCTCGGTCGCGGAGACCGCGCGCCGGGCCGGGGTGCGGTTGACGGAAACGGGCCCGGACGTGGTGGTGCGCGGTGACTCGGACAGGTTGGTGCAGGTGCTGACGAACCTGCTGGCGAACGCCGTGAAGGTGTCCTGCCCGGACACCGCGGTCGAGGTCGTGCGCGAGACCGGAGCGTTGACCGCGCTGGTGCACGTGCGCGACGAGGGACCCGGAATCCCGCAGGACCAGGTCGACCACGTCTTCGAACCGTTCGTGCGGCTCGCGGCCGGTGTGCGCAGCGACGCCAAGGGCGCGGGGCTAGGGCTGGCCATCACCCGCGGGATCGTGACCGCGCACGGGGGCACCGTCGCCGTGACGGAGACGTCGGCCGCGGGCACGACCTTCACACTGGAGCTGCCGCTGGCGGTGCCCCGGGACTGACCAGAGCCTCCACCTGCGCCGCCAGGAGCATCGGGTCGAACGGTTTCGGCAGCACCGGTCCCGGCAGGTCCTCGACGTCGGCCGAGGCGGTGAGGAACACGACCGCGACGGCCGTATCGGGGTCGGCGAGCAGTGCTCTGGCGGTCTGCCTGCCGTCCATGCCGGGCATGTCCACGTCCAGGAGCACGACGTCGACACCTCCCCCGGAGCACAGGCGCACCGCCTCCTCGCCGGACGCCGCGGTGGTGACGTCCCAGCCGGTGGTGAGCAGCGACAGCACGACCAGCTCGCGGATGTCCGGTTCGTCGTCGACGACGAGCACCCGGCGCGTCACAGGTTCTTCCAGTTCATCCGGTAGCCGACGCCGCGGACCGTGCTGATCAGGTCGGGTGCGCCCGCGGTGGCGAGCTTGCGGCGCAGGTTCGACAGGTGCACGTCGACGGCGTGGTCGTCGGCGAGCCACGCCTCGCCCCACGCACGCGAGCGCAGCTGGTCGCGCGTGCGGATCTGGCGCGGGTTCTCGCTGATGGCGGCGAGCAGCTCGAACTCGATGCGGGTGACGGGCACCGGTTCGCCGCGCACGAGCACCTCGCGGGTGTCGAGGTCGACCTCGACGGGCCCGAGCGTGCGGCGCTGGTGCGGCACCTCGGGCGCGGACGGGCCGCCGCGCGGGCGCCGGAGCATCACCTGCACGCGTGCGGTCAGCTCACGCGGGGAGAACGGCTTGGTCATGTAGTCGTCGGCGCCGCTGGTCAGGCCGACCAGCTTGTCGACCTCGTCGGCACGGCCGGTCAGCATGATCACGTAGGCCGACGTGAACTGGCGCAGCCGACGGCACACCTCGAACCCGTCGAGGTCCGGGAGGTTCAGGTCGAGCACGACGACGTCCGGCACCCAGTGCCGGGCGGCGCGCAGGCCCTCCTCGCCGTCCGCCGCGACGCGCACGTCGAACCTCGCGTCGGCGAGCGCCAGCTCGATCACGTAGCTGATCTCCGGGGTGTCCTCGACGACGAGGATCTTCGCGGCGGCCATCCCGTCCATTGTGGAGCGGTAGGCCGGGCGCGGCAGGACGGGCGTCACCGCGGGTCCCGGTAGATCAGGCGGCGCATGCCCAGCAGCACCGCGCCGCCGATCAGCACGATCAACCCGATCCGCACGCCCGAGTCCTGGCCCAGGAGCGCGATCCGGCCCACGACCGGCACGTTCCCGACGGCGACCGGCACGGTGGGCGAGGTGATGCGCAACGTCTGCGGGTCGGCCGCCTCGTTCGCGTCCCCCTTCGTCCGCACCACGGGTTCACCCGAACGTGTGGTCAGTTCGACGACGCGGTGGGCGTACCGCTCCCCCGCCACGTCCGGGCGGGGCAGCACCACGACGTCGCCCACGCTGAGGTCCGCCACCGGCACCGCACGGGTGACGAGCAGGTCACCCGGCGCGAAGGCGGGTTCCATGCTGGGCGACAGCACCGGCGAGAACCCGATCCTGCCCAGCACGACGACCAGCGCACCCGCGACCGCGGCCACGGCGAGCGCGGCCAGCAGCGCGCCGGACACGACACCGCGCACGGGCTTCTTGTTCGTGGTGATCGTCATGGGGGTTCCGTTCACGAGGTGGCGCGAGCTTGGGAACGAGCGACGGACACGGACAGGGCGACCGTGCCGTTGAGGGCGGGCGGCAGGGTGAGCCGCACGGAGACGGTGCCCCCGACCGCGACCGGCAGCGCGGCCGCCCCGGACAGGGTCACCGGGGTGCCGGTGCAGGTGTTGGTGGCCGCCTGCCACACGCCGTTCACGCACGCCGTGGCGGCGGGCGCGCCCAGGAGGAACCCGGAGGTCGTCAGCGCGTAGGTCTGGGCGGCGAGCGGGAGGGTGCCGGTGTTGCGGACGCTCCCGTAGAGGTAGGTCGTGGCGACGCTGGAGTAGTTGGTGCTCCAGGCACTCCCGGTCAGGACCGTCCCGTCCGGACGGACGAGCGTCGCCGCCCACCGCGCGGTGCCGGCCTGGGAGGTCGCGACGGCGTCCGCGTCCGCCTCGGCGTGCGCGGTGCCGGTGAGGGCGCAGGCCGCGAGGACGACGCCGAGCACCGCGCAGAGGCGGGCGGGGAACGAGGTCGTCGTCATCGCGGTCCGTCGTCCTTCGCTGCTCAGGAGTTGGTGGTGGCGGCGTTGCGCTGGGTCTCGTTGAACGTGTAGGTGAGCGACACCGACTGGCCCTGCACGGTGGCCGCGGGCGCCACTCCGTTCACCGTGGTCTCGGTCTGGTCGGGCAGCTGGACCGACACCTGCAGGCGAGTCACGCCGCCGCTCGCGAGGCTGCCCGGCACCAGCGGCACGGCGGATCCCAGGCCGGACAACGGCGTGGCGGCGAGCAGGCTGGTGGCCGTCCCTCCGGTGCAGACACCGCTGCTCGGGTTCCAGGTGCCGCCGGTGCACTGCCAGATCGAGACCCGCAGCGCCTTCGAGGTGGCACCGTCGGTGACGAGCGGGGCCGACCCGGTCGCCGCGACCTGGAGGGTCAGGGCCTGCCCGTCGAGCGAGCCGCCGTTGGTCAGGTCGACGTAGCGGTTGACCGTGTCGCCGGGCGCGAGGTTGGTGATGTTCTGCGAGAAGCCGGCGCCGTTGTTGGCCATCGTCAGCTTCAGCGTGCCGGAGGTGACCTGCTCGGGCGTCGTGTTGGTCGCGGTGGCGGACAACGTCGCCCACACGCCGGTGCCCATGGCGACGAGCGTCGCGGTCCCGACGGCGGCGAAGGCGAGCGGACGCCAGGCGGAACGGCGGTCGGCGTGGTGCTTGGTCATCTGCGGTGCTCCCGGTGGTCTCCGCGCCTGCCCCGTGTGGTGGCGCTGGCACAAGACTGCGGGGGCTTTCTCAGGGCACGCTCCGCGTTTCCTCTGGCGAACCTCAAGATTGCGCAGCGGCCGCCGGCTCGTCGATCGCGTGAGCGGAACACCCAGGTCAGCGGCCCCCGACGACAGAAGTCGCCGGGGGCCGGTGAGACGGTGGCGCCGTCAGAGCCGCTGCCAGAGGGCGGGGGTGTTCGGCGGCTCCCAGCCGGGGACAGAGGTGTGCGGCTGGATGACGCGGTAGGACGCGCCGTCGTAGGTGACCTGGGCGCCGCTGCCGTAGTTGGTGTACGGGGCCCACGAACCGCTGCCGGGCGGCGTGGTCGTGGTCGTGCTGGTCGGCGGGGTGGTCGTGGTCGGACCGGCCGAGGTCACCAGGCGCAGGTTGTAGGCCTGCAGGATCTCGGTCACCGGCTGGAAGTAGATGGTGCCGCCGGTCTGGCAGTTGCCGGAACCGCCGGAGGTGACGCCCTGGGCCTGGTCGCCGGTCAGCCACGAGCCGCCGGAGTCGCCGGGCTCGGCGCACGCGTTGGTGCGGGTGAGGCCGGTGATGGTGCCCTCGGGGTAGGTGACCGAGGCGTTCTTCTGCTGGACGGTGCCGCAGCGCCAGCCGGTGGTGGAGCCGGAGCGGCAGACCGAGGAGCCGACCGGGGACTCCTGGGAGCCCGCGACCGGGACGGTGCCGGGGTAGCGGTTGACCAGGGCGCGCGGGGTGTTGCCCGCGTCGGTGCGGACCCAGGCGTAGTCGTTGCCGGGGAAGCTGCTGCCCTGGATGGTGCCGCCGGGGTTGGAGGTGCGGCCGCCCGCGGCACCGCAGTGGCCCGCGGTGACGAAGCCGCCCTCGACGGCGAAGCCGATGGAGCAGCGGCCGCCACCGGGCAGGCCGTAGGCGTTGCCGCCGATGACGTCGATCAACGGCCGCGGGTTCTCCGTGCTGGCCTCGACGGTGACGATGTCGCCTCGCAGTCCTGCGTCAGCCGCCCACGCCTTGGCCTGCGCCTCGCCGCCGGAGCGGGCGAGCACGACGACCTTGTTGGCGCGCACGTCGACGTACCAGCCGGGGACGGCGCCGGGCGCGGTGGTGGACTTGGCGTCCAGACTGGACTTCGCGCTGTCCAAAGTGGACGCGCTGTGCTTCGCCGTGGTGGCGCTGGCGCCGCGCGAGCGGACCGCGCTCGCGAGCGCCGGGTCGGTGACCGCCACGGTGAGGGTGTGGCCGGTGCCGTCCAGCCAGGACCCGGCGTACGCCGGGCCGAGGCGCGACTTCAGCGCGGCGTCGGTCTGGGCCGCGACCTTCTCCGCGTCGAGGCGTTCCCGCGCCTGGTCCGAGGAGATGCCGAGGTCACGGGCCATGGCGGCCAGCAGGGCGGGGTCTGCCGTGCCGGACGCGGTGGCGCTGGACGTCAGCGCCACCGCGACGGTCAGCCCGGCCCCCGTGAGCGCCGCTATGGCGGCGGCGATGAGCTTGCGGTTCATGTCCGCTCCTTGCGTGCAGGGTGATTGCGCGCAGAACCGTACGACGGGGTCCACCCAAGTGGTACATACCAATTGGCCATAAGGTGGAGCGGCGATTCCCGTGTCAGGACACCGTCAACACGATCTTGCCCTGGATGTGGCCCCGCGCGGCGCGCTCGTGCGCCTCACGCGCCCCGGACAGCGGATAGGTGCTGTCCAGCCCGACTTGGAGCTCGCCGAGGTCGAGCAGGCGTCCGATCTCGGCGAGCTGGGAGCCGCTCGAACGCACCTGGATGTTGGACACGGAGATGTTCGAACGCGCCGTCTCCTCGGGGTCGTACTCGGCGAAGAACACCGGGAGCATGGTGCCGCCGCGCTTCAGCACGGCCAGCAGGCGTGAGCTGTCCTGGCCGCCCACCGCGTCGATCACCAGGTCCGCGTCCCGGACGACGTCCTCGGCACGCGTGGCGGTGTAGTCGATGAACTCGTCGGCGCCCAGGTCGCGCAGGAACTGCTCGTGGCGGCCGGAAGCCACCGCGATCACCCGTGCCCCCTTCCACCGCGCCAGCTGCACCGCGAAGTGGCCCACTCCGCCGGCGGCGCCGTTGACCAGCACGGTCGTTCCCGGCGTGATCGGTACCGGGCGGTGCACGCGGCCGGTGAACGGGGACGGCACGTCGTGCCCGAGGTCGATCAGGTACTGCCAGGCCGTGAGCGCGGCCATCGGCGCGCCGGCGGCCCGCACGTGGTCGACGCTGGCGGGCTTGCGGGCCAGGTCCGACGCGGGCGCGGCCACGTACTCGGCGTAGGCCCTGCCGTCGAAGCCCGGGAAGCGCAGCATGCCGAAGACCTCGTCGCCGGCGGTGAACTCGCGCACGTCCGGTGCGACGGCCTCGATCACGCCCGAGACGTCCGTTCCCGGGGTGAGGGGGAACGTCAGCGGCGGCCTCAGCTCCGGCGGCATGACCTCCAGACCCTCGCGGAGGTACCAGTCCGGCGGGTTGACGCCCACCGCGTGCACGCGGACGAGCACCTCGCCCGGTCCGATCTCGGGAACGGGCACCTCCTCGTACCGCAGAACGTCCGGACCGCCTGCTTCGTGGAACTGGATCGCCTTCATCGCGCTCGTCACTCTCCTGGGGAATCGGTGCTCCTCCAGTCAAAGCCCGCACCGGTGCGGGCGTCCAAGACCCGTCCGGCAACGTGGTCATTCCGAAAACGCATACTGCGTACGCTGGCAGGGTGAACGACTCCGGACGGGACCTGGACCTGCGGCTGGTGCGCTACTTCACGGCGGTGGCGACCCACCAGAACTTCAGCCGGGCCGCCGCCGATCTGCACGTCGCGCAGCCCGCGCTGAGCCGTCAGATCCAACGGCTGGAGAACCACCTCGGCGCGCGGTTGCTGGACCGCGGCCCCCAGGGCGCCCGGCTCACCCCGGCCGGGCAGTCGTTCCTCCCGAGGGCACGAGCCCTGCTGCTCGCCGCTCGCCAGGCCGAACTGGCCGTGCGCGCGGAAGCCGCCGCGGAACGGATCACCGTCGGCTACGTCGAGGACCTCGTGATCACCGCCGCGGTGCGGGAACTGCGGCGCCGCCACCCGGACGCCGAGATCACGTCGCGGCACCTGAGCTGCCGCGACGTGGGCGCGCTGGCCGAGAAGCGGGTCGACGCGCTGATCGCGCGGGCGCCGCTCCCCCTCGACGCCGACGACGTGGTGGTCACCCCGCTGTACGAAGAGCCCCGCGTGCTCGTGGTCCCACTCGGGCATCCCCTGGCCGCACGCACCTCGGTGACGTCCGGGGAACTGGCGGGAGAGGCGGCCCCGTGCGCGTTCGGGACGACCGAGTGGACCTCGTACCGGCTTCTCGGCGCCGACCTACCGGTGATCGAGAACTACGAGGACAAGCTGGAACTGGTCGCGAGCGGCCAGGCGGTGGCCGTGCTGCCGGTCGGCGACCGGCGCAGCTCACTGCGTCCCGATCTGGTCACCGTCCCGATCGACGACGCTCCTCCCAGCCAGGTCGTCCTGGTGAGCCGCAAGGCGGACCCGAACCCGATGATCAGGAGTTTCCGGCTGGCAGCCGAGTCCGTCCTCTCCGGACCGCAGGTGAGATCGGCGTGATCACGTCGATGCGGCGTCCGCGCTGAGCCGGTGGTCGGCCGCGGCCGCCGCGCCGGTGATCCGTCCCAGGAACGCCACCACGGTGCGGAGCTCGGCCGGGGAGGTCGTGCGCAGGACGTCCGCGATCTCCGCTCCGGCGACGGCGAGGAAGCCACGAGCGTGCTCGCGTGAGGCCGGGGCCGGCCTCAGCGTGACGCGCCGGCGGTCGGCGCTCTCGCGGCTGCGGACGAGGTGACCGGCGGCCTCCAGCCGGTTGAGCAGGATCGTGGTGGCACCGGTCGTCATGCCGATCTGCCGGGCCAGCCGGACGGGCGAGAGCGGTGCGCCCGACTCCGCCGCCCAGATGATCTGGCCCAGCGCGTTGGCGTCGGAGGCCGGCAGTCGCAACCACTCCGCGAGGTGCTGGTTCAGGGCCGTGAACCCGACCACCCAGTCACGCAGGCCGTGCATCACCTCGACCTGGGCCGCCGACCAGGCCTCCACCAGCGGATCCGCGTCTGTCATGCAACCCCCTTCGCACCGAAGTAGCTTTGCTGCAAAGCTATCAAGTGGGGAGTTTCGGATGACAACACGGCACGCGGTGATCTCCGGCGCGAGCATCGCCGGACTCTCGGCCGCGTTCTGGCTGCGTCGCACCGGGTGGGAGGTGACCGTGCTGGAACGCGCGAAGGCGTTCCGCGACGGCGGGCAGAACGTCGACGTCCGCGGCACCGCCCGCGAGGTGCTCACGAGGATGGGGCTGTTCGACGCGGTGAAGGAGCAGAACACCACCGAGACCGGCACGGTGTTCGTCGACTCGTCCGGTCAGGTGCTCGCGGAACTGCCCTCGGCGGGCCCGGACGCGGCGACCGCCGAACTGGAGGTCCTGCGCGGCGACTTCGCCCGCACGATCCTGCGGCACCTGCCCGCGGGCGTCGAAGTGCTCTACGGCGACACGATCTCCGGTGTCGAGGACGGCACCGAGGACGTCACGGTGTCGACCACCTCCGGCCGGACGGTGCGCGCCGACCTGCTGGTCATCGCCGAGGGAGTCGGCTCCAGCACGCGCGACCTGCTCTTCGACGGCCTCGTCGACCGCCGCGACCTCGGCGTCGCGATGGTGTTCGGCACGATCCCCCGCACGCCGGACGACGACACCCGGTGGCGCTGGTACACCACCACCGGCGGACGGCAGATCCACCTGCGCCCCGACAACCACGGCACCACGCGGGCCATGCTCGCCTGCACGGGGAACATCGCCACCGGCGCCGGCGCGCTGAGCCGCTTCCGCGACCGCTACGCCGACGCCGGCTGGGAGGCGCGCCGCGTCCTCGACGGATTCGACGGCTCCGACGACGTCTACGTCGACCAGCTCACCCAGATCCGGATGCCCACGTGGCACCGCGGCCGGGTCTGCCTCGCGGGCGACGCCGCGTGGTGCGTCACCCCGATGGGCGGAGGAGGCGCCTCGCTGGCACTCGTCAGCGGCTACGTGCTGGCAGCCTCCCTGTCCGGGTCCGCGCGGCTCGACGGCGGACTCGCCGCCTACGAGGAGTGGATGCGGCCCCTCGTCGACGACGTGCAGAACCTCCCGCGCTGGATCCTGCCGTTCGCCTACCCCCGCACGCGGCTCGGTCTGCGCCTGCGCCGCCTGGCAGACAAGGCGCTCACGTCGCGGCTGCTGGCGCCCCTGACGGCCAAGGCGACCCAGGTGGCCGCCAGTGACCGCGCTCTGCCGGCCCTGGTGTGAACCGGCCGGTTCACCCGCGCGGCAACGGGTTCTGCGCCATCCGCTGCTCACCGGTCCTCGCGGCCTCCCTCACCACGGAGAACCCGTAGCCGGTCAGCTCGTCGCGTTCGTAGTCCGCCAGGACGTCCCGCAGGCAGGCCCGCCGCTTCTCGACCGCCTTCAGCGCGCGGCCGAGGAGCGCGGCGTCGCGCATCGCGACGTTCGCTCCACGCCCCAGGGTCGGCGTCATCGCGTGGATCGCGTCTCCGAGCAGCGTGACGTTGACCGGCGGGTCGAGCTCGGCAGGCACACTCGTGCGCATCTCCACGACGAAGAACGACTCGGGATCCGCGCGGGTGAGGAGTTCCGCCGCACGACCGGGCCAGTCCCGCAGGACTTCCGCGGCGGCCGTGCGAAGGCCGTGACCACTGAGGTCACGCACACCGGCGAAGTGCTCGTGCCGTCCGCCGACGACGCACACGACGTAGTCGTCCTGGTCCGGCAGGGAAAGACCGGGTGCGAAGCGCCGCGCGGCTTCCGCCGGCGCGACCGGGAAACGCACGGATCCCAGTCCCAGGAAGACCTTCCGCTCGTCCGAGGCGATCGTGAAGATGTCGGTGAACGTCTCGGCGGGCACGAACCGCGCCGCGACGGACGACGGCACGCGGCCGTAGATCGCGGTGACTCCCGCGTCGGCCGTCTCGCACTGAGGAGCACGCTGCCCGCGCACCGCGGAACGGATGCCGTCCGCGCCGACGAGCACGTCACCCCGCGCTGTGGACCCGTCGGCGAAGAACGCGGTGACGCCCTGCGCGGTGCTCTCGTAGTGCGTGAGCGTCCGGCCGTAGTGCACCGTCTTCTCCAGTCCTGCCAACAGGATCCGGCGCAGGACGGCCCTGTCCACGTTGGCGTGACGGGCCTCGCCGCGGGGCCAGACGTCACCGTGGACGTCCTGGGTGAAGAGACGTTTCACGACCGACAGGTCGGTCGCGAGGATCGTCGTGAACGGCTCGGTGTACTGGGCCGTGGCGTCGAACACGGCGTACGGCCCGGCCGGGAGCACCTCGCGCGCCGCGTTGAGGGCATCGGCGTCGAGGTGCAGGCGGTAGCCCTGGGGCCGCTCCCCCGGACTCGCGTCGCGCTCGAAGACGGCGACGTCGATCCCGTTGCCGCGCAACGACTGGGCGAGTGACAGGCCGCCGAGACCGGCGCCGATGACGAGAACCTTCAGATCAGACACGGGTGTCCTTTGGTCGATTGCCGACAAAGGACGCACCGGTGACCTGGGACCAGGCTCTTGCACGAACGCTCACGCGTCACCCGGACTACCCACCGGGCAGTGACTTTCGCACGTCGTGGCGGAATCTAGCGCGGCACCACGGCGGCGGCAAGCCGCGATCGGCACGCCGGACGTCCCGATCGGTGCGATCCTGACGTGATGGCCGAGCCGGAGCACACCCCAGACGGTCACTTCGTGATCATCAAGGGACGGCGGTGGCGGGCCACCGATCCCGAGATCCCGCCCGAGCCCGCGGCACGGCTGCGGAGTCTGCTGATGGCGGCGCGCCGGGACGTCGGCGCCGCCCTCCGCGCTCAGGACGCCGATGCGGAACGCGATGCGCGCGCACGGGTCCATCTCGCGAAGACCGCACTCGGCGAGCGCGGCACGCCGTGGTGGGAGCAGACGGCGGACCAGCGGCGGCAGCGTTGGCAGGACGGCCTGGACGCACTCGGGGACCGCGACGGCTGACGAACCCCGGCACGCTCACCCGTAGGTCGGGTACTGCGGCCAGCCGTGCGGGCTGTCCTCCCAGTCCTGCTGCCGCCCGTAGACCGTGCGGTCCATGATCTGCGCCACCGGAAGGATGGCCTCGGTGCCCCGCCGGTCGGTCATGTACGTCAGGTACGGCTTGCCGTCGCGCCGCAGGTAGTAGGAGTAGCCGGGCATCCAGTACTCCTCGCCCTCGTCGTCCGTGCGCGTCCAGCCCCAGTCGTGGTGGTAGGTCGTGTCCGCGGACGACACCCAGCGGTGCTCCCAGCCGCGCTTCGCCCGCCACGCCTCCAGCTTCCCGATCGGCGCCTGCGACACCATCGCGAACGCGATCCCCTCGTCGGAGAGCCGGGTCATGTTCCACGGGAGGTTGTCCACGGCCCAGGTGCAGCTCGGGCACCCCTCGTCCCAGTCAGGACCGAACATCACGTTCTGCACCAGCAGCAGGTACCTGTCGCCGAACAGGTCGGTCAACCGCACCGGGCCGTCCGGTCCCGTGAACGCGTAGTCCTCCACCTCCACCATCGGCAGGCGGCGCCGGGCGGCGGCGACCCGGTCGTTGTGCCGGGTGACCTCCTTCTCCAGCGCGACCTGCCCGGACAACGCCGCGTCGAACCGCGCGCGGTCCACCGCCTCGGGCGCCGCCTGCGGTTGCTCGTCCTTCGCCATGCACGCCTCTCCTCCACAGGAGGTCCGATGAGGACCACTGGCTAGCCGCCGGCCGCTCCTCTCAAACTCGGTGTCCACAGTGGACGGACTCGGGTCCGCGCGACGGCCGCGGGAACAGGTACGGTGGAATCGTGTCCACGAGTGCCTCGAACGCACGCCTCGGACACCACACGTCCATAGGAGCCAACGCCTTCTCATGATCATCCGACCGGGACATCCGTGCTGGGTGGAGCTCGCCACGAACGACACCGAGCGCAGCACGCGGTTCTACGAGAGCGTGTTCGGCTGGAAGTACCACTGGACGCGGGACGACGCGGGCGAGGACTACGCGGTCGCCCTGCTCGACGGCGAACCGGTGGCCGGCGTCCGTCCGCTGGGACGCGCGACGCTGGACTGGACGCCCTACCTGGCCGTCGCCGACCTCGACGCGGCGAGCGAGCGGGTCCGCCGCCTCGGCGGCACCGTGCTGGAGACCAGTCCGCAGCACCTTCCCGGCCTCGTCGCGAAGGTGCTGGTCGACGACCCGAGCGGGGCCACGGTGGGCATCGCCCAGCCCGTGGACGGCTGGGGTTTCACCGCGGGTGTGCCCGGCGCGCTGGTGTGGCTGGAGTTCGTCACGCGCGGTCCCCGCCTGGCCGACCCGTTCTACGGCGCGCTCTTCGGCTACCGGCAGCGGCAGGTCGGTGACGGCACGTCCGTGGACCACGTCGTGTACTCCACCGGCGGCGACACCGTGATCGGACGTGTCCGGATGGCACCGGACACCCCTGCCACCGTCCCGCCGCGGTGGATCGCCCACTTCGCGGTCCCGCCCGGCCTGGGCTTCGACGAGACGCTGCACCTGGCCCGTTCGGCGGGTGCGCGGCTCCGCTTCCAGCCCTATCCCTCACCGCTGGGCCAGGTGGCGGTGCTGGCCGACCCGCTCGGCACCCGTTTCGCGATCATCGACCCCGACCTGGCCTCGGACTGGGACAGCGCCTCACCCGCCGACGACCCCTACGACGACTGACCGCCCCGCGCGTCACCCGCCGGTACCGGGCCGGCGGGTTCGTGGAAGAGGCCGGTGTACCGCCCACCCTGCGCAGGCGAGATGCCGGCCACGGGCCTGGCGTGCACCACGTCCGGGTGGCTGAAGAGCCCGTCGGACGGCAAAGCGGGCATCGAGTGCGTGGCGTGCTGGATCTGCAATTCTCCGGCTCTCTGTGCGGTCCGTGTCGAGCACGGGCGCGCCCCGGATGCCCAGCACGGACGAACATCAACCTTCGAAATGATCACAGAGCGAGAACGGGTGAACGGGCGCGGGCGACGAGGAACGCCGCCAGCCGCACCGACTACCTTTCCAGGACATGACGGTCCAACTGTGGATGCGCAACGAGGTGCGGGCCACCGAGCGCCGCGCGCCGATCACGCCCGCCGACGCCGCCTCGCTGGTGCGCGACGGCTTCGCCGTGACCATCGAGGAGTCGGCGCAACGGGTGCACCCGATCGGCGACTACGCCGCCGCGGGCTGCTCCGTGGCGGAAGCGGGCAGCTGGGTCGACGCGCCTGAGGACGCCGTGGTCGTAGGACTGAAGGAGCTGCCGGAAGAGCCTTTCGCGCTGCGGCACCGGCACGTCTTCTTCGGCCACGCCTACAAGCAGCAGGAGGGCGCCGAACGGCTGCTGCGCCGGTTCGACGCGGGCGGTGGCGTGCTGCTCGACCTGGAGTACCTCACCGACGACTCCGGCAGGCGGCTCGCGGCGTTCGGCTACTGGGCGGGCTACGTGGGCGCGGCGCTCGCCGTGCTGCACCACCGCGGCACGCTCGACACGCCGTTGCACCCCACGTCCGCGACCGAACTGGACGCGCGGCTGGCCGGCGGTGCCCCGCTGAGCGCGGTGGTGATCGGTGCCCTCGGCCGGTGCGGTCGCGGCGCGGACCGGGCGCTCACCGCCGCGGGCATCACGCCGACGCGCTGGGACCTCGCCGAGACCCGCGACCTGGACCGGCCCGCGTTGCTGCGGCACGAGGTCCTGGTGAACGCGGTGCTCACGTCCCAGCCCGTGCCGCCGTTCCTGCGGCCCTCCGACCTCGACGAGCCCGGCCGCGTCCTGCGGACCGTGTGCGACGTGACGTGCGACGTCGGCTCGCCGTTCAACGTCCTGCCCGTCTACGACCGGACCACCACCTGGGAGCAGCCGGCACGGACGTTGCGCGACGAGCCGCCGCTGGACCTCATCGCGATCGACAACCTCCCCTCGCTGGTACCACTGGAAGCCACCGACGCGTTCTCCGCCGACCTGCTGCCCCTGCTGCGGGACCTGCCGCGGGCCACCTCGCCCTGGCAACGCGCCGAGCGGTTGTTCCACGACACCGTCACCTCGATCAAGGAGTCGTCCCGATGACCCGCCGGGGCCAGTAGCGCCGAGTCGTCCACGTCGGCAGCTGTGATCAGCCTCCGACGTGGATGCCCGGCCGGCGCTCCGGATCCGGTTCGCTGGCGCGGATGATCTCCCGCACGACCGGCGCGGTGTCACCCCGGCCGAGCAGCAGGTAGCGGAAGAGGTGACCGAGCGGGTTGCCCTCGCTCCAGGCGAAGTGGCAGTGCGGCCGCACACCCGTGCAGTCGCGCAGGGCGAGCAGGATCGCCGCGATGGCGTTGGGCGCGGCGGGGCTGCCGGCGCGCAGGATCCGGTGCCCGTCGACCTCGACGCCCCGCACCTGCAGCACCTCGCTGAAGTCCGACGGGTCGACCACGTCGATCTCCAGGAACATCACGTCCGCCGTCCCGGGCACGGGGTTCATGCCCCGCTGCTCGGCCTCCTTCTCCGCGTACTCGGCGGCGTCACCCGCCTGGCGGCGGTTGGCGATGATGGTCACGGCACCGTCGTGGGCGAGCGTGTCGGCGACGAACCGGCGTGCGGTCTCGTCGAACTCGATGTGCTCGACCCGCAGTTCGGTGGTGCGGGTGACGCGGGAGACCAGCGAGATCGCGATGATGCCGAGGATGAAGAACAGCGAGATCGTCAGGCCGTCCGGCTTCTCGATCACGTTCTCCACCAACGCGTACAGCAGGATGAGCGTCAGCACGGTGAACGCGATGGCAGCCGCCTTCTGCCGGCGGCGCAGGGCGGAGATGGCTACCGCGACGGACGCGGAGACCATCATCGCGAGGATTCCGGTGGCGTAGGCGCCCGCCTGGGCGTTGACGTCGGCGTTGAAGATGATCGTGACCAGGACGCAGACCGCCGTGTAGACGATCACGACCGGCCGCACCGCGCGCGACCACTCCGGCGCCATGCCGTACGACGGCAGGTAGCGCGGCACGATGTTGATCAGGCCGGCCATCGCCGAGGCACCCGCGAACCACAGGATCAGGATGCTGCTGATGTCGTAGGCCGTGCCGAACGCGTCGCCGAGCAGGCCGTGCGCGAGGTAGGCCAGCGCCCGTCCGTTGGCCTCGCCGCCCGGCTGGAACTTCTCCGCGGGGATCAGCACGGTGGTCACGAAGCTGGTCGCGATCAGGTACACCGACATGATCAGCGCGGCGGTCGTGAGCAGCTTGCGCGTGTTGCGCACGCGGTCGCGCAGTCGCTCCTCGGCGGTCTTCCCCTTCGATGCCACCAAAGGCATCATGCTCACGCCGGTCTCGAAGCCCGACAACCCCAGCACCAGCAACGGAAACGCCAGGATCGCCGGGCCGACGACGCCACCGTTCGTGGACGTCAGCGCGTCCAGCCACCGGTCGAGCGCGGCCGGCTCCGCCAGCACCTCGACGACACCCGCCACGACGATCACGGCGTTCAGCACCAGGAACACGGCGACCAGCGGGATGGCCACCCCGACGGCCTCGCTGAACCCGAGCAGGAACACGCCGCCCAGCACCAGCAACAGCACGACGGTCACCGCGACCTCGTGTCCGTGCAGGAAACCGGGCGCGTACGGGTTCTCCAGCAGGTGCACGGTCGCGTCCGCGGACGACAGCGTGATCGTGATGATCCACGACGTGGCCACGAACCCCAGCAGCACCAATACGAACAACTTGCCGCGCCAGAACGGCAGCAGGTTCTCCAGCATCGCCACCGAACCCTGTCCGTGCGGGCTCTCCTTCGCCACCCGCCGGTACATCGGCAGCATCCCCAGCAGCGTCAGCGCCACGATCAGCAACGTCGCCAGCGGTGAGACCGCTCCCGCCGCGAGCGCCGCGATGGCCGGTAAGTAGGACAGCGTGGAGAAGTAGTCCACGCCGGTCAGGCACATCACCTTCCACCACGACTGCGGCTCCGCGTGCGCCTCACCGCTCTGCGGCCCGACCACCGGCTGCACCCGGTGCTTCAGCAACCACCGTCCCAGCCCCGTCGCGGGAGCAGCCGGGCGCACCGGGCTGTCCACGCGCTCAGGTATCGCGTGCCGCTGCGACGTTTCGGTCATGCCCGTTCCCCCGTGGTGGTGTGCGTCATTTGGGAACGAGTCAACTTCGTGTGAAGTCCTGCCTGTGTGAAGGCAGGAGGCCTCAGGCATCAAGATCGCGTAAAAATGGACGATCTTGACCGGACCGGCCCCCGCCGGGCGAGAGCCCCTGCGGCCGGACCGCCGCCAGGGGGTGTCCGGCGACGCCGTCGACGAATAGGATGCGGGATGGGCCGCCATTGTCTGTTTCTCACAATTGACGTCGGATGGACGCGCGATTACCGAGCGGTTACCGCAACAGCCGAACGACCGGGGCGTTTGCGAGCCGATCGCCCTACCATCGACGTATGATCTGCCCCAAATGTCAACACGCCATGCGCACCTACGACCAACACGGGATTCACCTCGAACAGTGTGACAACTGCAGGGGAATCTATCTCGACGCAGGCGAGTTGCAGCAGATCCTGCTGGCCGACCGCGCACGTCAGCAGTCCGCCCAGTTCCACCAGAGCCCACCGCCCCTGGCGGCGCCGCCTCCCTACCAGCCCGCGCCCGCGCAGGCACCGCACCACCCGGCACCACCGTCCCACAACAGGAAGAACGACGACTGGGACGATGACGACGACGACTTCTTCGGCAGCGACAAGAACTCCCGTGGCAAGAAGAAGAAAAAGAAGGACAGCTGGGCGTTCCTCGACGACATCTTCGGTTAATGCGATCCGCGCACCGAAGCGCACGTGAAGCTTTCGCGACTTCATCCGTTCAAGCCCGACCAATCGTCACAGCCGCCCCCTACGCACACCATCCGCGCCGGATGAACGAGGTCCGGACTGGAGGAACAATGCCCGATCTGACGATCGACCTGATGAGAGACAAAGGCGACGTGGCCTTCAGGTCCCAGCGCTCGGGGCTGATGTCCCACGCCGCGGGACGAGCGGTCGTCGCATGAACAGCCGGGTGACGGGCTACGCCACGATCGTCGTGGCGTGCCTCGCGCAGCTCATCGTCACGGTGGACATGACCGTGCTGCACCTGGCAGCGCCGGCGTTGAGCGTTCAACTCGGCGCCTCCAGCGTGTCGATGCTGTGGATCGTGGACGTCTACGGGTTCACGATGGCGGGCCTCCTGGTCACCTTGGGCAACCTGGGCGACCGGATCGGGCGGCGACGGATGCTCATGTGGGGTGTCAGCGCTTTCGCCGTGGCCTCGGTGCTGGCGGCTTATGCGCCCACCGTCGAGCTGCTGATCATCGCGCGAGCCCTGCTGGGTGTGGCGGGAGCCGCGATCTTGCCCGCGACGACGTCGTTGCTGCGTGTCGTGTTCACGACGCAGAAGGCTCGCACGGCGGCAGTGGGCGCCAGTGCGGGGTTCTCGGCGGCGGGCTTCGCGGTCGGGCCGATCGTCGGCGGGGTTCTGCTCAACCAGTTCTGGTGGGGTTCGGTGTTCCTCGTGAACGTCCCGATCCTCCTGCTGGTCCTCGTCGCGGTGAGGTTCATCCCCGAATCGCGTGCGCCGCAACGAATTCCGCTGGACCTGCCCAGTGTGCTGCTGTCCGTCATCGGTGTGGTCGCGGTGGTCTACACGATCAAGGGCGCCTTCTTCGTGGGTCCGTGGCACCTGGACGTGATGGCCGCTTTCGTCGTGGGAGTTCTCGCCCTGTGGCTGTTCGCCCGGCGGCAACGGCAACTGCCCGTCCCGTTGATCGACCTGCGGCTGTTCCAGCGCAGGCAGTTCGCGACGTCCGTCGGATCGAACCTGGTCGCGGTGTTCACCCTGACCGCGTTCGGCCTGATCATCAGCCAGTACTTCCAGGTCGTGCGCGAGTGGACGCCGCTGAACGCGGGAATCGCCTACGTCCCCGGGGCCGTCGCCGCCGTCCTGGCAGGTGGCGTGCTCGCCGCGACCGCGATCAACAAGATCGGCCGCGGGTCCTCCGTGGCACTCGGGCTGGTGCTGGCCGCGATCGGCTTCGGCCTGCTCGCCAGGGTCGAGGCGGACTCGTCGTACGCACTGGTCGTCGTCGCGCAGATCGCGGTCGGCGCGGGCGCGGGTCTCACGCTGACCGTCACCAGTGACACGATCCTGGGCACCGTTCCGCGAGACCGTTCCGGCGCGGCCGCCGCGATCTCGGTGACGGCGTACGAGCTGGGCGGTTCGCTGGGAATCGCCATCATCGGCACCGTTCTCTCCGGGATCTACCGGGCGCAGCTCGTCCTGCCGGAGGGGGTCCCCCAGTCGGTCGTCGAGCAGGTCAGGGAGTCCTTCAGCGCCGCGGTCGGCAGCGGGCTGGCGGAACCGCTCGCCACGGCCGTCCGCACCGCCGCCACCGAGGCCTACCTCGACGGCATCCGGACGAGCATGGCCTTCAGCGCCGCCGTCACCGTCATTCTCGCGCTCTTCGTCCTGAAGTTCCTGCGCGGAGTCCCCAAGGTCCTCGACCAGGAACCCGCACAGGAAGAAAGCTCCACACGCGGCGCCTGAGCGACCGCGTCTCCCACGCCGGCATCGCTGATTCGGGGTCTCCCCCGGCGATGCCGGCGTCTCCGTTGGTTCGGGCAGCACCGCACCCAGAGGGAAATCGTGCCGAAAATAGTGATCCCGTACGAGCGGCGGAAGGTCGTGAGCGACGCCGCGGTTCGGATCATGGCCCGAACGGGGGTCGAGGGCGCGTCCCTGCGCAACCTCGCCACCGAGACCGGACTCTCCATCGGAGCCATCCGGCACTACTTCGAGAGCCACGACGAACTGCTGGTTTTCACGATGCGTGAGCTCGGCGAGCGGATCAGGCAGCGCGTGACCACCCGCTTCGACCGGCTTCTCGCGGCGGACCTCACCAGCCCTGACCTGGTCGCGGACCTGCTGGCGGAGATGCTCCCGCTCGACCAGGCGCACGGGGAGGACCTTGCCGTCTGGTCGGCCTTCGTCGTGGCCGCACGGGCGCAGCCCGCGTTCCACGTCGTCGCCGAGGAGCACCACGAGCACACGCGCCACCTGATCACCAGGATCCTCAGGGCGGCGACCGACCACGGCGGGCTTCCCGCGCGACTGGACCTCGGCATCGAGTGCTGCCGGCTGAGCGCCCTGCTGGACGGGCTCACCCTGCACGCGATCCTGCACCCGCGGGCAGCGACGCCGGACCTGTTGATGGACGTTCTGCGGCGGCACACGCGATCCCTCGCCACGCCGACCGGCACCTGATCCGTTCACCACGCACTCGACGGACGCAGCCGGCCCGGTCAGGCCGGCTGCGTCCGTTTCACCCTGCCCGGACAAAGCTGAACGCCGGACCGCGTTGGGGTGGGACGCGGTCCGGCGTTCAACGTTCTGGCGGGATCAGCCCGCCCGGCGGCCGGTGAGGTCGAGCGTCGGCTGGTTGCTCCACGCCCGCGCCCGCTCGTGCTTCGACGCCCGCTCGGCGCGAGGGATCTGCTCGGTGACGACGTCGCGCACGAGCAGGTGCCGGAACCCGTACTCGATCTCGCCGGTCTCGTTGTTGCGGCCCCGGCGGCGCAGGAAGTCCCGCTGTTCCAGCAGTTCCAGCACCTGGGCGACCTCACGGGCGTCGCGCTGGCCCGTCGCCGCCACCGCACCGGGCGACACGAGGTCGCCGGTCAGCGCCGCGTCCTGCAGCACCGCCTTCGCCTCGACCGGCAGCGAGTCGAGCTGCGCGGTCAGCACCCCGCGCACCGAAGGCGGCACCGGCAGCGAGGCGTCGTTGTGCAGGCACGGTGTGCGCGCGTCGGACACCATGCCGGCGTATTCGGTGGCGAACAGCGGGTTGCCGCTGGCGTACGACACGAGCGCCTGCCACAGTTCGGGCGAGAGGTCCCGCGCCTGCAGCAGCGAGTTGAGCAGCTGGTGAGTTCCGTTGTGGGACAACGGTTCCAGGCTGATCGTGGTCGCGTTGCGCTTGCCGCCGAACCACGAGGGCCTGCGCTGCAACAACTCCGGCCGCGCGGTGACGATCACGAGCAACGGCACGGAACCGGCCTGTTCACCCAGTTCCTCCACGAAGTCGAGCACCACGTCGTTCGCCCAGTGCACGTCCTCCAGCAGCACGATCAGCGGTTCGGACTCCGCTGCCTCCTCCAGGAACCGCCGCCAGGCCGGGAAGTCCGGGCGCACCCCGGCGCCGGGGTCGGCCAGGCAGGCCAGGCTCGCGTGCAGCCGGTCCGCGAGCTCGCCGGCACCGACCAGCTTCTGGAGGCCGGCCCGCAGGGTCGCGAAGGGCGAGAAGCCGCTGACGACGTCGGCCAACGGCCCGTAGCCGTGGTCGTCACCGAAAGCCGTCGCGGTGCCGCGCAGAGCCGTCGTGCAGGAGGAGGCGACTTCGTCGACGAGCCGCGTCTTGCCCATGCCGGCCTCGCCGAGCACGGTCACGAAGTGCGGGCGGCGACGCGTGCGCACCTCGTCGAGGAGCCCCTGCAACACCAGCAACTCGCGCTCGCGTTCCACGAACGGCACGGCGGCCTGCGAGCGGCGGTTCGCACCGCGAGGTGAGACGCACGAGATCGCCTGCCAGCCTCCGGTCGGGGCGCCATCAGACTCCCAGATCACGGAACGGGCGGCGTCACGGGTCGAAGTGCACGCGCGCACCGCGCCCAGCGGTGCCAGCGCCATCAGCTGACGGCACTGGTCGAGCAGGACTCCGCTGGCGGTCGGGGCGGTCGACGACGGCAGGCGCACGAGGGCGTCGCCGGTCGCCACGCCGATCTGCACCTCCGCGACCGCGTCCAGCCTGTCGCGGATGGCGACCGAGGCGCGCACGGCGCGATCGGCGTCGTCCTCGGCGGTCTTGGGCACGCCGAACAGGGCCAGGAACACGGATCCGACGCTGCCGCCGACGACACCGCCGAGACGGGAGACCTCGGCGGAGACGACGGAGGCGACCTCCTGGTGCACCGCGTCGACGTCCTCGGGGTCACCGTCCCCTGCCGCGAGTCCGAGCTGGGCGGACACCATCACGACGCTGACGAGCTTGCGCTCCACGACCGTGGAGTCCAGCACGTCCGCCGGGCGGGCCGGCTCCGGAGCGGGCGGCGTGATCACGACGGGTGACGGCGCGGACGCCTGGTCGACGGCGAGCAGGTGCCTGCGCTGCACCGACGGCGGGAGGTCCAGGGTGGGTGCGTGGTCGAGGATCGCGCGTTCGAGCTCCTGCAGCTCTCGGCCTGGTTCAAGACCGAGTTCCTCCACCAGGGCCGTCCTGGTGCGGCGGTAGACGTTCAGCGCGTCCACCTGGCGGCCGCACCGGTACAGCGCGAGCATCAGCTGGCCGCCCAGTCGCTCGCGATAGGGCTCCAGCTCGATCAACGACTCGAGCTCGCCGATGATCTCGGCGTGCCGGCCGCAGGCGAGCTCCGCCTCGAAGCAGTCCTCCTGCGCGGCTGGTCTCCAGTCCTTGGTGGCGGTCAGCTCCGGCCAGTTGATCCCGGTCTCCGCGAGGTCCGCGAGCACCGGTCCGCGCCACAGGCCCAGCGCGCTGCGGAGCACCTTCGCCGCGACGGGCCAGTTGCCCGCGGCGAGCTCGCTCCTCCCCTGCTCGGTGAGCCGCTGGAAGTGCGACAGGTCGAGGGAGTCCTCGTCCACGCGCAGCAGGTAGCCCGGTGCGTGGGTCAGCAGCATCGGTGACCCGTCGGGATCGCCGCCGTGGGCGGCGAGAACGCCTCGCAGCCCCGAGACGGCGTTCTGGAGCATCTTGCGCGCCGTGGGCGGGACGACGTCCCGTGGCCACATCGCCTGCAGCAACTTGCTCGTCGCCACCACTCGGTTGGCCTGCAGCAGGAGGAAACCCAGAGCCGCGCGCTGCTTGAGGCCGCCCAGCGGCACGGGCAGGTCGTCGTCGAGGACTTCCAGTGAGCCCAGCAGGTGGAATCGCATGGTTCTGGCCTCCAGTGAAAGGGTGTCCGGACGAAGGGTGATCAGCCCCAGGGGGTGTCGCAGCGACGCGGGCCCTTGCGTCCCCAGGGGGTGTCGTCGGATGTCACGGAGGCCCAGGGCGTGTCACCGTCGGAGGGGCGCGTCGAGTGGGTGTCGCACCGGTGGCCGTCGCCCCAACGGCTGTTGTCGGCCTGCGCGGTGCCGGCGAAGAGCGTCATCGTCAGGACGGCCGGGATGACGGAGAGAACCAGGGCTGCGGTCTTCTTGCGGATCATGTGGGCTTCCTCTTACTCGATCGGACTTTGGCTCGAGTCGTGCTGAAGACACCTTCGAGCGGCGTCTGAGGAAGAAGTTAGGAGCGCGGCCCATCGTCGTTCTATCGCGAATCCACCGCGTATCGATTGGCTGCGATGGTGGCCGTCGGCGAGCCGATGAGTCGCGGAATGACTTACCCGCCAGTCAGCTCGCGCCGTTACTACGCTGAGTGATCAACAACCGGGAAAAATCACGTTGCGGAACGCGCAATGATTAGCGTGCGTTTAGCAAACCAAACGAACGGATTGCTGCGTTCAACCCCGCTCGACTACTCCGTTCGGAGTAACAGTAGAGACGCCGGACAGGCCACTACAAAGTTTGTATCCCGCAACGATATTTCGCGTGCGCGCGAGTTTATCCCCGTCGGCGCCTCGGCGGAAACCATCCCCAAATGAGACAACTATTAGGGGGAAGCATTGTCTTTGATCGTACAATGATGGACAAGAAGATCTTGACAGCTTTCGCTCCCAGGGCTAACTTTGCAGAGGTCACATGCTGGAGATGAGGACGCTTCGCGTTGAGATCAACCCTGAGTTAACATCACGGAAACGCTCCGCGCAATTTCGGTCCGCCCAGCCGAACAAACGCGAAAGTGACCGATTCGCTGCGACGAACTTAGGTACGAGGGGTCGCCTGTCATGAGCCCCACCCCTGACGACGAACTGATTTTCAAGCTGCTGGGCATGATCGAGATAGTCGGGGCCCACGAGCAGGTGCCGGCGCCGCCGCGGCGGCAGAGGACCGTCCTGTGCGCCCTGCTGCTCGAAGCCAACCGCGTCGTCAGCATGGAGCAGTTGATCGACGTCGTCTGGGAGCACAACCCGCCGTCGACCGCGCGAGCGCAGATCCAGATCTGCGTGTCCGCGCTCCGGCGGGAGTTCGCGCGAGGCGGCGTCGACGCTCAGATCGAGACCCGCCAGCCCGGCTACCTGCTGCGAGTCGCCGCGGACAAGATCGACGTCTTCCTCTTCGAACGCCGCGTCGCCGCCGCCGACCTCGCCGTCCGCCAGGGACGCCTGGAGGAGGCCTCGACGATCCTGCGCTCGGCCCTGGCGCTGTGGCGAGGGCCCGCGCTCAGCGCCGCCGGTGCCGCGCTGCAGAGCAAAGCGCTGCGACTCGACGAGAAGCGCCTGTCAGCGCTGGAGAACTGCGTGGAAACCGAACTGTCACTCGGTCGCCATCACGCTCTCATCGGTGAATTGCAGAGCATGGTCACCGAAAACCCTTTGCGAGAACGCCTGCGCGGTCAGCTGATGCTCGCACTCTACCGCTCCGGGCGGCAGCCGGAAGCCCTTGACGTTTACCGCGCCGGTCGCGAGTTGTTCATCGAACGCCTCGGCCTGGAACCGAGCGACCAACTGCGCAAGCTCGAGACGGCGATCCTCCTCGACGACGACGTGCTGCGACTCGACCAGGAGGAGTCCGTCCCGGTCGTCGTGCAGAACGTCGTGTCACCGCACCAGCTTCCCGCCACGATCTCGGACTTCATCGGCCGCCAGGACGTCGTGGCGCGCGCCGAGAACGTGCTCTCCGGCGACCACATGACGATGCACGTGGTCAACATCTCGGGCAAGGCGGGCATCGGTAAGAGCGCTCTCGCGGTCCACGTGGCCCATCGCGTCGCCGCCGAGACCTATCCGGACGGTCAGCTGTACTGCGACCTGCGCGGCACCCACGCCCAACCGGCCACGCCCGCCGAGGTTCTCGGCCGTTTCCTCGCCGCTCTGGGTGTCGTCGGCTCGACGTTGCCCGACGGCGTCGACGAACGCGCCGACATGTACCGCAGCATGCTCGCGAACCGGCGCGTGCTGGTCGTCCTGGACGACGCGGGCAGCGAGTCGCAGGTGCACCAACTGCTTCCGGGCTCACCGACGTGCGGTGTGATCGTCACGAGCAGGACCCGTCTCACCGGGCTCGCCGGGTCTCATCTGGTCGACGTCGACTGCATGGACTCCGACGACTCGCGGGAGCTGCTGGGGCGCATCATCGGCAGGCAACGCCTGGAGAGCGAACCGGTCGCCGTGGCGGCGTTGCTGGACGTCGTGGGAGGGCTCCCACTGGCGCTGCGCATCATCGGCGCCCGCCTGGCAGCGCGCCCGCACTGGACCCTCGCCTCGATGGTCGGCCGCCTCGCCGACGAACAACACCGGCTGGACGAGCTCGTGCACGGCGACATGGTCGTGCGCGCCAGCCTGTCGCTCACCTACGACGGCCTGGAACCCGACGCGCGCCGGATGATGCGGCTGATGTCCCTGCTCGAAGCGGACAGCCTGCCGGTCTGGACGGCCTCGGCGCTCACCGACGACCGCGGCCGCAGCTTCGACCTGGTGGAACGGCTGGTCGACGCGCAGCTGCTGGACGTGGTGGGCAGCGACATCACCGGCCTGCCGCGGTACCGCTTCCACGACCTGATCCGCTTGTTCGCCAAGGAACACGTCGTCGCGCACGAGACGCCTGCCGCGCAGCTGGAATCCGTGGAACGGGTCGCAGGGGGCTGGCTCGCGATGGCCGAGCAGGCACACCGCCACCTCTACGGCGGCGACTTCACCCTGTTGCACGGCCAGGGGAAGCGCTGGCAGCCACCCGCGCCGTACCTCGACGTGGTGCTGCAGGACCCCCTGGGCTGGCTGGAGAGCGAGCACCCGAACCTCTGCGCGGCCGTCGTCCAGGCCGCCGACGCCGGTCTGGACGAGCTCTGCTGGGACCTGGCGATGACGCTCGTGACGTTGTTCGAGACGCGCAGCTGCTTCGACGACTGGCAGCACACCCACGAACGCGCGCTGGAAGCCGTGCGCCAGGCCGGCAACAAACGCGGCACCGCGGCACTGCTGTGCTCGCTCGGTTCGTTGCACCACAGCCAACGGCGCATGGAGGCCTCCCGCGCCGCGCTGGAGCCCGCGCTGGACCTCTTCACCGAGCTCGACGACACCCAGGGTCTCGCGCTGGTGCGCCGCAACCTGGGACTGCTGGAGTACAACGAGGGACGGCCCGAGGTGGCGCTGCGGATCTTCGAGCAGTCGCTGATCGACTTCACCCGCGTCGGCGACGTCGTCGGCCAGGCGCACGTCGTGTCCCAACTCGCGCAGCTGTCGATCGACCGCGGCGAGAACGAGCTGGCGATCAGTCAGCTCAGCGACGCCCTCCGCATGTGCAGGGAGATCTCCAGCCCGCGCGTGGAAGCCCAGGTGCTGCATCGGCTCGGTGGCGCGATGCTCGTGCAGGGGCGGTACGAGCAGGCGCAGCAGCTCATCACGTCGGTGCTCGCGATGGTGCAGCGCTCCGGCGACACGGTGGGCGAGAGCTACGCGCTGCACTCGCTCGGCCTGATACACGGCCGCATGCGCATGTACGCGGAGGCCGGGCGGCTGCTGCGGCGCGCGATCCGCCTGTGCGAGGAGAACCTCGACCGGGTCGGGGCCGCGCGGATCCAGCTCGACCTCGCCCAGCTGGTGTCGCAGCGCGGGGACACGTTCCACGCCATCGCCATAGTGGAACAGGCGATGAGGACGTTCCAGGAGCTGCGGCTCGCGTTCTGGGAGAGCAAGGCGCTGGCCGTGATGGAGAGGATCTCTGCGGACAACTCGCTGTCGGCCGCGGGCACGTCGAACGGTGGCGCCGGGTAACCGGTCGGGGGTCTGCACGGCGGCGCCTGACCGAGGTGGGGCGCCGCTGACGGCCGGGTACGACGAGATGGCGCGTCCATTGTTCCCCGGCACACCGCCGCCGAATAATTTGGCGCACCCCTGCGATTACCGTCCAGTGGGCGGTAAGTGGGATTTGATGAAATACCCTGCATTGCAACAGTCGTGCGGGAGGAGTTGTTCCGATGTCGGCAAAACTATTCGCACCGGATGTCACTTTCACCTTCGAGGAGCTGGAGCAGCGCGCTCTCTGCACCGCGGACGTGCTGCGTGACCTGGGGCTCGGCCTCGGCGACCGCGTGTTGTTGAAGGTCGACAATTCCGTTTCCTACCTCAGCACGCTTTTCGCGCTGATGCACGTTGGCGCCTCGGTGGTGCTCGTCGACCACCAGCAGAAATCCGACCACACGGCAGAGGCCTGCAGCCGTTCTTCGGTGAAAATGGTCATCGTCGACGACGACGCGCCCATTTCGAAGGACCAGGAGGTCGTGCACTGCTACGAGCTCGCGGTCGGCGCGTGCGGCCGTGAGCCGATCGACTCCGCGCTGGACTTCACGGCGTGGTGCGAGCTGCCGGACAGCATCATCATGTGGTCATCGGGCTCGACCGGCGAGCCGAAGGGCGTCGTGAAGAACGGCGGCCGGTTCCTGAAGAACCTCCAGCGCAACGCCGATCTGGTCGGGCACCGCTCCGACGACGTCCTGCTCCCGCTGCTGCCGTTCAACCACCAGTACGGGATCTCGATGATCCTCATCGCCTGGCTCGTGCGGTGCTCGCTCGTCATCGCCCCGTACCGCAGGCTGGACCGCGCGCTGCAGCTCGCCGGCATGGCGGGTACGACCGTGGTCGACGCCACGCCCGCCACCTACAAGAGCATCCTGAACATCGTGGAGAGGCGCACCGCGTCACTCGGCCTGTTCGGCGAGGTCCGCATGCTGTGCAGCGGCGCCGCGCCTCTCGACCCTGCGCTGTCGCAGCGGGCGGTCGAGGTCTACGGCCTGCCGCTGCTGGACTCCTACGGCAGCACCGAGATGGGCAACGTCGCGTTCGCGACGCCGGACAACCCCGTCGGCACGGGACGCCCGGTCGAAGGCATGTCGGTGCGCATCCGCGGGGACAACGGCGAGGAGCTCCCCGCCGGCGAGATCGGTGAGATCGAGGTGCTCGACCCCGACCTCATGGAGGGCTACCTCGGGCCGGAGGGCACCGTGACGCCCGTGGAGCGGGACTGGTACGCCACCAACGACTTCGGCTACCTGGACACCGACGGAAACCTGTTCATCGCCGGCCGCAAGACGGCCGTGCACCGCAACGGGTACACGCTGCACCCGGAGATCATCGAACGCACCCTCGCCGAACACGGCTGCACCACGATGATCGCGGCGGTGCCCTGCGACCGGCGTGGCTCGACGCTCGTGTTCTACGTCGAGGACGAGCAGAACGGCGATCCGGCCCGCTGGCGCGAGCTGATCAACTCCGTCCTGCCGAAGTACGAGCAGCCGAACCGTGTCAGCGTCGTCGAGCGGTTCCCGTTGAACCGCAACGGGAAGCCGGACCGCAAGGAGCTGGAACAGCGTGCGCTGAAGGAAGGTTCGTAGGCTGCGAGGGCCGTCCCTAGAAACCCACCAGCTCCCTCGCGTTCCAGGAGTGCGGCAGCGCCGCGTCCTCCAGTGGCGGGCGTGCGATGTTGGCGATGTAGTTCGTCATCGCCGAGATGGCCACCCCCGTGATCACTTCGAGCACCTGCTCACTCGTGAAGCCCGCCGCCTGGAAGGCCGCCAGCTCCACCTCGTCCACCTGCCCGCGGAGCTCTATCACCGACTGGGTGAACGCGGACAGCGCGGCCAGCCGGCGGTTCCTCGGCAGCATGCCCTGGCGGATCGCCTCCACCACGGACGGCTCGACCCCCTCGGTGAGAGCCTGCAGGGTGTAGAAGGCGACCGCCCACTCGCTGCGGTTCGCGACCGCGTTGGACAGCAACAGGACCTGCCGTTCGTCCGCGGTGAAGGTCCCCTCGTCCTGGAAGTGGCCGAACGCCGACAGGTACGTGTTGATCAGCGCCGGCGAGTCCACCATGAGGCCGACGGCCGCCGGCACGAACCCGCACGCGCCGCGCAGATCGTCGAGCTGTGATTTCGCCGGTTCGATGGTGTTGTCGGCGTCCTGGACGTGATGAGTGATCATGCTCGAATCTCCCGAGTTCCGTGACAGGGTGTATTTGCGGACGGTGATCGCGGCGGAACTGCGCGGGTGCTGTTCGCTCGGTTCATGAGGCGAGCGCCCATTGATCGGGGGACGCCTTCAGGGATGGCGTGGGTGAGGTCGTCCGACATCTTCGGCTGACCGCCGCGACGCCGCGGACCTCACGCGGTCTTTACGCGGTCCGATTGTCGCCGGCTCTTCGGCTCGGGGTTCTTCGGTTCGCGCTCACCGTTTGATGAAACACCCGTGAAACGTGACAGTCGGAACCCCAGCCTGGTGGGATCCTGCCCGATTTTCGCCCGGTTCACGGAAACGGGCAGCGAGCTGCTCCGTATGGCCTGACCTGGTGCGGTCGACTTGCCGAGTCCGTACGCCTGAACGGCCTTGGTGCAACTTTGGTTGCGGCCGAAACGGGCAGAGCGCGACACAGTCGAACGCGGCCGACCCAGATCCGGAAGGCGCGCGCATGCTCAGGCAATGCCGTGCGTGGCCGAGCGGGAATTCATCGCGACCTGCGATGGAACAGGCTGGGGCGATCCAATGAGATCCGCGACCTCGGCATTCTCCGAGGGGGCCCTCAATTGGTCGTAAAGTTCTGACTGAGAAGTCAGCCCACTTCTGGAAGATGGATCCTGTCCGGCCGCGAGACGACGTCGATTGTTGTCATCTCAAGCGCATCCGGGGAGATCGGCGGCACGCGCACCCAGTATTTTCGGACGCGCGAAATCCACGGCTGAGGAGGTGCCTCGGCCGTGGTCGCGAAAGTGCATATCGGTTTCGGAATTCGGGTGATCAGGTCATTCGACGGGCGGTACCGCGACTGCCTGCCGGACCGCCGATGCCGAAGGCGCTCAACGCCTCCGGCATCGGCCGGCGATCGGCGTCACTCGGCGACGCGGGTGCGTCCGGTCCAGCGGAACACCAGCTCGGCGCGCTCGTCGAGCGGGGTTCCGTCGCGTTCGAAGTGCTCGTGCCCGCCGTAGTGCGGGATCTTGACCTTGCGCTCCTCGCGGTGCACCCGTCGAGCCCGGATCTCCGCGGGCAGGTCGGCGGGGCCGCCCTGGAGCACCGCGTCGACGAGGAGGCCGAGGTTGGTCTCGGCGTCGACAGCGCTGTCGCTCACGCTGGTGGTCTGCACGCTCTCGGTCATGGTGGGTCCCTTCGCTGCGGGTCGTGAAACTTGCCTGGTGCGTTCCTCACTGCTGCTTGCCGGAGCCGAAGATCTTGGTGATGCGGAGGAGCTCGTCGGCGCGCGAAGGCGACCGAGTCCTCGGTGGAGGTGGTGCTGGGGTTCGAGCCCTGGGGCGCGTTGTGGCGCCTGGGAGGTCGAGGGGCCGGTGGTGCTGGGTTTCAGGCCCATGGACGCGTTATCGCATCCGGGAGGCCGACGGCCGGTGGTGCTGGATTTCAAGCCCAGGAGGCCGAAAACCGGTGTGCTGGGCTCCAAGTCCCGGACGCGTGACCGCGTTCAGGAGGCCGACGGCCGGTGGCGCTGGACCCGTCCCCCGATGTTCGGCCGAGCTCAGGCCAGCGGTTCAGCCGGCCATCCTCTGGCGGACGACGTCCATCATCTCGCCCACCCGGTCCTCCAGGTAGAAGTGGCCACCGGGGTAGGTCACCAGCGCCGAGTCCGCGGACAGCTCCTGCCACGCCGCCAGTTCCGCGGGGTGGGCACGGGGGTCGTCGACGCCGCCGAACACCGTCAGCGGGATCGGCAGCGGCGGTCCGGGGACGTGCCGGTAGGTCTCGTTCACCGCCAGGTCCGCGCGCAGCAGCGGCAGGAACGACTCCAGCAGAGAGCGCTCTCGCAGCAGGATGTCCGGCAGGCCGCCGAGCGCTCGCAGCTCCTCGACGAGGTCGTCGGTGGGCAGGGAACGCAGTTCCCTGCGCGTGTTCGGCAGTTGTGGCGCCGCCCTGCCGGACACGAACAGGTGCCTGGGTGGCGGTCCTCCCCTTTCGACGATCCGCCTGGCGACCTGGTAGGCCGTGAGGGCACCGACGCTGTGCCCGAACAGGGCGTAGTCGCCGGTGAACTCGTGACCCAGGCCGTCGAGCACGTCGTCGGCCAGCGCCTCGGGGTCGTGGTGCGGGGTCTCCCGTCCGCGTGCCGCGCGGCCGGGGAGCTGCACCGGGCAGATCACCGGGTCGTCGCCGCCGACGGCGCGCCAGCCGGCGTACACCGCAGCGCTGGCTCCCGCGTGCGGGAAGCAGAAGAGGCGGGTCCCGGTCGTGACAACGCCGTAGGGAAGCCAGTGGTGGGTGGTGCTCGCCGTGGTCATTCGACGTTCACCTCCAGGTAGGCGGGAGGCGGCTGGATCTGGTCGAGGCTCGACTCCAGCACCAAGCGGTTGTCGTCGCGGGAGATCTCGCTGAAGCCCGCGAACGCGTAGGTCACGTACATCACGCGGTTGCGGCCGGTCTCGACGAAGTCCGCACGCAGCCGGGCGCCGTCCTCCTTCGCCAGCCGCATCACGTGGTTGAGCAGCACCGTCCCGACGCCGCGGGCCATCACGCGGCACGACATCAGCATCATCCTGAGGTGCCACGCGGGCTTTCCTCGCTCCACGAGCGCGAGACCGATCTTGCCGTAGCCGCCGTACTTGTCGGTCAGCGACGCGACCAGCAGCAGGTGGTCGGGCGAGGTGCGCAGCGCGTCGAGCTCGTCGTAGGAGTACGTGCGGCCGGTCGAGTTCAGCTGGTTGGTGCGGACGGTCAGTTCCTCCGCGCGCTGCAGGTCGTCCTGCTTGGCCCGGTTGATCGTGAACACCATGTCCAATGTGGACAGAAACGCCTCGTTGGTGCCCGTGTAGTCGACCTCGGCCTGGTCGCGCACGGCGGCCGCGCGGTAGAGGTCGCGGCGCACGCGGGACTCGTCGGTCACGAACCTCGGCTGGAACTCCTCGGAGGCGAGTTCCTGGGCCATCCGCGCGGTGTCGACGGTCTTCACCGCCGGCAGCGCGTGCGCGACCTCCTCCAGCTCGAACGGCTGGTCGTCGACGAACGCGATCGCGTCGAGCCCGATGTTGATCTCCTTGGCGATCCGCTCGACCGACTGGGACTTGGGGTTCCAGTTGATCTGCGGGTACAGGAAGTACTCGTCGAGTCCTTCCGCCTTCAGCCGCGCCATGGCGGCGTCGTGGTCGTTGCGGCTTGCCACCGAGTGCAGGACGCCCAGGGCGTCGAGCCGCTTGATCTCCTCCACGACCTCGGGACGCACCCTCACCGAGGCGTCCTCCAGAAGGGTGCCGTCCCAGAGGGTGTTGTCCAGGTCCCACACCACGCACTTGATGCGGCCGCGCTTCGGCTTGACCGAAGCGACGACGTCCGTCTGCGTCACTGCGCCACCTCTCGATATGCCTCGGCCGCGATCGTCAGCTCCTGGATCTGGGTGCTGCCCTCGATGACCTCCATGACCTTGCTGTCCCGGTACAGCCGCGCGACCCGGTGGTCGGGGCCGAACCCGTTGGCGCCGTGGATCTGCACCGCGTCGCTCGCGGCCTGCGCGGCCGACTTCGAGGCGTGGTACTTCGCCACCCACGTCGCCATGATCGTCGCCGGGTCGCCCTCGTCGCTGAGCGCGCCCGCCCTCTGGCACAACAGCCTCGCCGCGTCGCGGGCCGTCACCATGCCGCTCATCATCTGCCGCACGTGCGGCAGGTCCCGCAGCGGGACACCGGCTGCCGTCCGGACCGACGTGTAGGCCGCGCACGCTTCGAGCGCGGCACGGATGATGCCGAGCGAACCGCAGGCCACGCTGTAGCGGCCCAGGTTCAGGGCGTTCGTCATGACCGTCCCCGCCGCCCAGCCGGGCGGGCCGAGCAGGGCGGACGGTTCCAGGCGCACGTCGGTGAACTCGATCTCGGCGAGCATGCTCGCCGTCGTGCCCATCACGTGCGGCAGCGGGACGACCCGCACGCCGGGCCGGTCGGCCTCGACCAGGAAGGTGCTCATGCCGGTGTCCGTCGTCGCGAACACCATCAGGACGTTCGCGATCTGGCCGCCGGTGATCCACTTCTTCCTGCCGTTGAGGACCCACCCGTCCTCGCCCCGCACCGCCGTGGTGCCCGCGGCGGTGGAGTCGCTGCCGCTGTGGTCGGGTTCGGTCAGGCAGAACGCGCCGAGCTTCTCGCCGCCGGCGAGCGCGCGCAGCCACTTCTCCTGCTGGGCGTCGTCGCCCCAGCGGTGGACCGACGCGCTGACCATCGAGTGCACGGTCAGGAGGCTGCGCAGGGAGGAACAGCCGCGGCCGATCTCCTCGTGCACGCGGCCGAGCGTGACCATGTCCATGTCCGCGCCGCCGAACTCGGAGGGCAGGAACGGTGCCCACAGGCCGAGTTCGGCGACGCGCGACAGGACGTCCCGCGGGATCCACTCCGCCTTCTCGAAGGCGTTGGCGTGCGGCGCGATCTCCTCGTCGACGAACCGGACGACCTCGGCGAGGCCGGCCGGCGCGCTCCGCGTCCGCGCTTGCATCGTCACCGCGCTCAGCCGACGGTCGCGGCGGACTGCCGCGCCACCAGGTCGGCCATCAGCTCCACGGACCGGAAGTTGCCCAGGTGGAGCTCCTCGTTCGGGATGCGCGTGCCGAACGCCTTCTCGATGAACATCACGAGCTCCATCGCGAACAGGGAGTTCACGAAGCCGAGCGCGAAGATGTCCTCCTCGTCGGAGAACTTCACGTCGGGGAACTTGGTCGTGATGAAGGAACGGATCTCGGTGCGGGCGTCATTCGACATTTCTGGACCTTTCTCGGCTGGAAACCTGGATCGGGGGCGAGATCAGCCCATGCTCTGGTAGGTGTAGAAACCCTTGCCGCTCTTGCGTCCGTGCAGGCCGGCGTCGGTCATCTTCTTGAGCAGCGGGCAGGGGCGGTACTTGCTGTCGTTGAACTGCTCGTAGAGCACCTCGACGCTGTAGAGGATCGTGTCGACGCCGATGAGGTCGGCCGTCTCCAGCGGTCCCATCGGGTGGCCGAAGCAGCTGCGGAACACCTCGTCGACGGTCTTCGCGTCGGCGACGCCCTCGTGGACCAGGAAGGCCGCCTCGTTGACGGTCAGCATGAGCACGCGGTTGGACACGAACCCGGAGGCGTCGTTGACCGGGATCGGCTTCTTGCCGATCGACTCCAGCAGCGCGCGGACGGTGTCCTTGGTCTGCTCACTGGTGTGGTAGCCGGGGATGAACTCGCACGCGGGCTTCATCGGCACCGGGTTCATGAAGTGCACGCCCATCACCTTGTCCGGGCGCGAGGTCAGGGCAGCGATCTTGGTGATCGGGATCGCCGACGTGTTCGCCACGAACACGGTGTCCGCCTTGCAGGCGACGTCGAGCTGCGCGTACAGCGCCTTCTTGAGGTCCCAGTTCTCGGTGATGTTCTCGATCACCACCTCGGTCTCCGCGAGCAGTTCGAGGGAGGTGGTGGCGGTGATCAGCGCGAGCACCGCCTCGGCGTCGATCGCCGGGCCGCCGAGCATCCGGCTCATCCGGCACTCCAGCTCGATCCGGGAGAGCGCCTCGTCCAGCGCGTCCTGGTTGTTGTCCACCAGGACCACGGTGTGCCCGTGGTGGGCCAGGTCCTGTGCGACGCCGGTGCCCATCACTCCGGCGCCGACAACTCCAACGTTCGTCATCGCTACTCCTCGGATGCACTGCTCGTGGGGAAAGAAATCGGGTCGGCCACGCCGCCCGGAGCCGGCTTCGCACGCGTCAGGGGCGACGAAGCCGGGCTTGGCGTGCGGTCAGCGCGCTCGGGTGCCCCTCGGAACCGCGGTTCCGGCCTCGGGGGCGGTGGGCTCGACCCAGTAGCGCTCGCGCTGGAAGGCGTAGCCGGGCAGGGTGGTCTTCCTGGCTCCGCGGCCGGACTGGTAGGCGCGCCAGTCGACGTCCACACCGGACAGCCACAGCCTGCCGAGCGCGTCGGTCACGGACTCGGTGTCCTGCCTGGGATCCGCTTCACCCGGGAGGGTGGACACGAGGTGGGACCAGGACTTCTGGGGGAAGTCCGGATGGCCACGGAACATCGCGCCCATCGACTGTCCCGCACCGAGCTCGACGAACGCGGTGCCGGGCCGTTCCGCGGCCAGGTGGCCGATCATGGTGGCGAACTGCACCGGGCGGCACATGTGCTCCGCCCAGTAGCCGGGGTCCTTCAGCTGCTTCTCGGTGATCGGCAGCCCGGTGACGTTCGACAGGTACGGCGTCTCGGGAGCGCGGGGGCTGAGGTTGCGCCTGGCCCACGCGGTGAGCTCCGCCGCCACCGGCCGCAGGGAACGCGAGTGGAACGCGTGGGTGGTCCGCAACGACCTGGCGGGCACTCCCTCGGCGGCGAGCTTCTCGGTGAGCTGGACGACGCCCTCGGGTGATCCCGACACGACGATCATGCGGGGGCCGTTGACGGCGGCGACGTCGAGGCCGAAGACCCCGAGGTCGCCCACCAGCGCGGTCAGCTCGTTCTCCGACAACGGCACGGCGGCCATCGATCCGGCCGGCAGCCCCGAGATCAGCTTCGCCCTCGTGGCCACCAGGGCGGTGGCCTCCTGGAGCGTCAGGCTGCCCGCGAGCGCCGCCGTGGCGAACTCGCCGACGCTGTACCCCGCGAGGACCGAAGGCTCGACGCCCCAGGCCTTCATCAGCACGCCGAGCGCGTAGTCGACCGCGAAGACGCCGGGCTGGACGACGACCGTGTCGGCGGGCCCTCCCCCGGTGGTGTCGGCTTCCGGGGTACGACCGAGCAGCGCGGCCAGACCGCCGCCGCCCGCCGTCCTGGCGCCGACGAGGCGGGCGACCGGGTCGAAGCCGAGGTGCTCGCGGAACATCTCCGCGCACTCGTCGATCGCCGCGCGGAACACCGGTTCGGAGGCGTACAGCCCGCCGGCCATGCCGTCGTACTGCTCCCCCACCCCGGCCAGCAGGAAACCCGCTCGCCGTGTGCTCACACCGGTTTCGGCGAGGACGCGGGCCGGTGAGGTCAGCGCCCGCACCGCGTCGGCGCTCGACGACACGACGGCCATTCGCCTGTCCCCGAACGCTTTGCGGCCGCTCTGCAGCGTGTAGGCGGCGTCAGCCGGGTCCGCCCACCGCTCGGCGTCCGCGGCCAGCCTCGTGGTCGCGGCGTCGGCGGCTTCTGCCGTGCGGGCCGACCAGACCAGCAGCTGGTGTGGACGCGCGGGCGGTCGTTCGGCGTCCTCGGCCGGTGCTTCCTCAATGATCACGTGCACGTCCGCGCCGCCGTACCCGTGGGCGTTGACGCCGGCCAGTCGCGGGCGTTCGCCGCGCGGCCAGTCGGTCAGCTCCGCGACCATCGCGAGCTTGTCCCCGGAGCCCGCGAGCCGCGAGTTCGGCGCGGAGAAGTTCACGGCGGGCGGCATCTTCTCGTGGTGCAGCGCGAGAGCCGCCTTGATCAGCCGCGCGATCCCGCCCGCCTGGTTGATGTGGCCGAGGTTGCCGTCGGTCGAGCCGAGCGTGACCCGCTCGACGCCCTCCACGCCGAAGACCTCCTGCAGCGCCATGACCTCCACGGCGTCACCGAAGGGCGTGCCCATCGCGGTCACCTCGACGTGGTCGATCTCGGCGGGCTCCACTCCCGCCACGGCCATCGCCTCGGCCATCACGGCGGTCTGGCCCGGCACGCCGGGCACGCCGAACCCCTGGCGGCCGTGGCGGCCCTCGTGCAGCGCGGCCCAGCCGCGGATGACCGCGTAGATCCGGTCCCCGTCGGCCTGCGCGTCCTCCAGCCTGCGCAGCACGACGGCGCCGAGCCCGTCACCGGGGATCTTGCCGTTGGCGCCGGCGTCCAGGACGCGGCTGACGCCGTCCGGGGAGAACTCGCCGGCCGGGTGGTAGAGGTAGCCGGGGACCTGCGGGACGATCACCGAGACCGCGCCCGCGATGACCAGGTCCGACTCGCCGGCGAGCAGGCTGCCGCAGCCGGCGGCGACCGCGGCGAGCGCGGTCGAGCTGCAGCTCTGCACGCTCACCGACGGGCCGGTGAGGTCGAGGGCGTACGACACCCGCGACGGCAGCAGGTCCTTCTCGTTCTGCAGGACGAGGTGGTCGGGCCCGTGGGTCAGCGCGAGGTCGTCGTTCTGCAGCAGGTTGGACAGCAGGTAGGTGCTCGGCGCGCCGCCGGCGAACACGCCGATGAGGCCGTCGAAGGTCTCGGGGTCGACGCCCGCGTCCTCCAGCGCGTGCCACGAGCATTCGAGGAACAGGCGGTGCTGCGGGTCGGCCAGTTCGGCCTCGGACCTGCTGAAGCCGAACAGCTCCGCGTCGAAACGGTCCACATCGGACAGCACGCCCGACGAGGCGACGAAGGCCGGGTCGTCCACCAGCTGCTGCGGCACGCCGGCGGCGAGCAGCTCGGCCGGGCTCATCCTCGTGATCCCGTCCCGCCCCGCGCACAGGTCGGCCCAGAACTTGCCGATGTCCGGAGCGCCGGGGAGGTTCCCCGCCATGCCCACGATCGCGATGTCGTGGCTGGTGTCGCGTTCTCGCGTGGTCACGTCGTTCCTCACCTTCGGGTTCCGGTCTGGCGCCGGCGCAGGTTCCCGGCGCGGGCGCGGCGGCGTTCACCGCGGGCGGACGCGTCCCCTGCGACGTCCGCGAGGTCCGGCGCCACCGCCTCCGGCTGGGCCAGCAGGGTCGCGAACTCGGCGATGGTCGGCTTCTCGAACAACGTCGCCGGTGCCAGCTCGACGCCGAGCTCCTTGGAGATGCGGGCGATCACCACCAGGCCGATCAGGGAGGTGCCGCCGAGGTCGAAGAACTGGTCGTGGACGCCCGCCTGCTCCAGTCCGAGGCAGGCCTGCCAGATCTCGGCCACCTGCTTCTCGACCGGCGTGCTCGGGGCGACGTAGGGCGTGCGCAGCTCCGGACGCGGATAGCGCTTGCCGTCCGTCAGGTCGACGCCCGCACCGCCCACCAGGGCTTCGAGGGTGTCCAGCTGGGCCAGCGCGGCCATGGCCTCGGAGACCTCCAGCGGCAGCACCGCCACGTTCGTCTCGCCGGAGGCCACGATGCGGGACAGCAGTTCGGTCCCCTCCTCGGTGGGGATGCCGAACTCCTCGCGGAACCGCTTGGAGCTGTCCTGCATCTCCGCCGAACCGGCGAGGCCCTCCGTCGTCCAGGGGTCGAGCTGCCACGGGCCCCACGCCACGGAGACGACGCGCTTGGCGACCCCGCCCGTGTTGGCCTCCACGACCGCGAAGGAGTCGAGGAACGCGTTGGCCGCCGCGTAGTCCGTGGCGCCGACGCCGACCGTCAGGCTCGCCACGGACGAGTAGAGCACCAGCAGTTCCACCGGGTCGGAGCGCAACGCGTCCGCCAGTGCCAGCGTGCCCGCCACCTTCGGCGCGAGCACCGCGGCCGCCTGCTCCTCGGTCTTGGTCTGCAGCAGGCCGCCGCCCGCGACGCCGGCCGCGTGCACGACGCCGTGCAGCTCGCCGAAGTGCGCACGCACGTCCCGCACCAGCGACGCGACCTGCTCGGGGACGCTGACGTCTGCCTGGGCGACGAACACCTCGGCGCCCAGGGCGCGCAGCTCCCGCACGGCCATCAGCACGCCGCTGGTCTTGTCGTTGACGCCCTTCTCCGCGATCCAGGCGTCCCAGGTGTCCTCGGGCGGCAGGCCCTTCCGGCCGGCCAGCGCGAGCCTGGTGCCCAGCGGCGCCAACCGCCGCGCGAGTGCCAGACCGAGCTCGCCCAGACCGCCGGTGATGAGGTAGACCCCGCCGGGACGCCAGGCCTGCGCATCGTCGACCTCCGCCAGCCCGACCACCTCGAAGGCGCGGATCCAGCGACGGCCGTGCCGCCACGCGCCCACGGCGACGCCGTCGGCGATGTCCGAAGTGGACGCCGCCAGGCCGTCGAGCTCGCGCAGCGCCTGACGGGCGTGGTCGCCGTCCGGTCCGAGGTCGGCGTACTGCGACCGGACCAGCGGGTACTCCGCGGCGATGGCGCTGGTGAGCGCCGCGATGGTCGCGGCGTGCGGGTCCTTCGCGTCACCGTCGAGGACCTCGAACCCGTTGGCGGCCAGACTGATCAGCTCGACGCGCCGGTTGGCGCACTCCGTGCCGATGGCCTTGCCGAGTCGCATCAGGTCGTAGAAGCCGCTCTCCTGACCGGTGTCGGTGAGGCCGCGGGCGTGCACGATGCGCACCGGCTCGCCGGCGGTGCCCGCCAGCAGGGCACGGTAGGCCTCCTGGTCCTGCGGCCCGGTGGGCGCGAGGACGACGTCGTGCCCTGCTTCCGTTGCCAGCGCGGTGAACCTGTCGGCGAACTCGCCGGGGGCGGCGAGGAGCACCAGGGGTCCCGCGGTGGCGGGCGCCGGACGGCTGTTGTCGCGCCGCCAGGTGGGCACGTTGGCCTTCAGGCCGTCGTACGACGGCATCTCGGGGGCCGCCGGGGCGGTGACCGCGCTGGGAGCGGCGGACTCCGGCCAGTAGCGGGTGCGCTGGAACCGGTACGCGGGCAGCGTCACGAACACGCGTTCCGCGGCGGCACCGCTCGCCCAGTCCACCGGCACGCCCTGCTCCCACAACGCGCCGAGCGCGGCGAGCCACGACCGGCGGTTCGGCTCCAGCGAGGTCCGGGATCCGCTCGCGGCGTCCGGGCCCACCTCGACGAGCACCTCCGCGTGCCGGTCCACGACCAGCAGGCCGTCGGCGGTCCGGTCGGACTCGCCGGCCCAGTGGGCGGCGTCCGTCACCTCGGCCGCGGTCAGCACGGCGCCGGTCCGCGAGGACACGACGGTGACCGCGGGCTCGGTGGCCGTGGCCGGGACGGTCCCGTCCAGGGCCAGCGCGAGACCGTCGGCCGGCGAGAGCATCCCGCCGATGACCGCGGCGACGCACTCCCCCGCCCCTGCGCCCAGCACGACGGCGGGAACCAGGTTCCAGGATTCGAGCAACCGGACGAGGCCGTACTCCACCGCGAACACGACCGCGCGTTCGTCGGCGTCCGCCTCGCCGTGCAGCGCGCCCAGCAGGTCGACCCGCCCGTTGAGCAGGCCGGCGCACTCGTCGATCGCGGTGCTGAACGCGGGCTCGGTGCGGTAGAGGTCCTCCGTGGTGCCACGCCAGTCGCCGAGCGCCGCGGGGAGGAGAAGACCGAAGCGGCGCTTGTCCTCGACCACCGAACCGGTGACGCCGGTCCGCAAGGACGCGATGGCGTCGGCAACGTCGCGCACCGGCAGCGCGGACCGCACCGGCAGCGCGCTGCGCCCGGACTGGGTGGTGTGCGCGACGTCGGCCAGTTCCAGCTCCGGGTGCGCCTCCAGGTGGTCGGCCAGCGCCGCCGCGTTCGCACGCAGGCTGGACTCGCTGTGCCCGGACACCGTGAGCAGCTGCCAGGGCGACCCCGGCCGCGAGACCGGGTTCCCCTGCGCCTGCTCCAGTACGAAGTGGACGTTCGAGCCGGACCAGCCGAACGAGCTGACGCCCGCCCGCAGCACGCCGTTCTCGTCCGCGGGGAACGGCCGGACGGCCTGCACGGGCCGGACGGGGCCGTCGAGGGTGACGACCGAGTTGGGGTTCGTCATGTTCAGGTTGGACGGGAGCTCGCCGTGCTCCAGCGCGAGCACGGTCTTGACCAGGCCGGCCATCCCGGCGGCGGCCAGCGTGTGGCCGACGTTGGACTTGACCGCGCCCACGTACAGCGGTTCCGGCGCGGAGCGCTCGCCGAAGACCTCCTGCAGGGCGGTGAACTCGATGGCGTCGCCGAGCTGCGTGCCGGAGCCGTGCGCCTCCACGTAGCCGATCTCGTCCGTCCGCACGTCCGCGTCGGCGTGCGCGGCGCGGATGACCGCGATCTGCGCGGCCCGGTTGGGCGCGGTGAGGCCGTTGCTGCGACCGTCCTGGTTGGTCGCCGTGCCGCGGATCAGCGCACGGACGCGCTGGCCTGGAGCAACGTCTTGGGTGCGGCGCAGGACGACCACGCCGCCGCCCTCACCGATGACGTAGCCGTCGGCGGACTCGTCGAAGGTCTTCGTGCGGCCGTCGGCGGCGAGCATGCTCATCTTGCAGGACTGGACGAACACCTCCGGGTTGATCATCGTGGAGGAGGCGCCGACGATCGCGATGTCGCACTCGCCGCGGCGCAGGCTCTGCACGGCCAGGTGCATGGCGCTGAGCGCGGACGAGCACGCGGTGTCGATGGTGATGCACGGGCCGCGCAGGTCGAGCTGGTGCGCGATCCGGCCTGCGGCCGCGGACAGCGAGCTGCCCAGGCCGAAGTACGGGTCGTCCCCCGCCTCGGCGCCGTCGACCTCCAGCTGCCGCATGCTGTACTGGATGGTGTCGATCAGGCCGGCGAACACGCCGGTGCGGCTGCCGCGCAGTTCCTCGGCGGTCAGCGAGGAGTCCTCCAACGCCTCCCAGACCAGCTCCATGAGCAACCGGAAGCTGGGGTCGGTGCGGCGCGCCTCCTGCGGCGAGAGCCCGAAGAACGCGGCGTCCCAGCCGGCGATGTCGGTGACGAACGCGCCGTGCTGCGTGTAGGCCTTGCCCGGCGCGGTGCGGTCCAGGTCGAGGTAGTCGGCGGCGATCCACCGGTTCTCCGGGGCCAGGCTGACGAGGTCCTTGCCCTGCAGGAGGTTCTGCCAGTACTCGTCGATCGTGTCGCTGCCGCCCGCGAAGCGGCAGGACATGCCGGTCACGGCGATCTCCTGGCCCTGCGGGGTGTTCGCGCGCACGGCGGCCGTTGTCGTCGAGGACTGTTCCTGAGGCCCCAACTCGGTGAGCAGGTGCGTGACGAGGGCGGCCGGGCTCGGGTGGTCGAAGACGACGGTCGGCGGCAGCGCCAGGCCGGTCTCGGCGTTGAGACGGCCGCGCAGCTCGACCGCGGTGAGCGAGTCGATGCCCAGCTTGGTGAACAGCTGCTGGGCGCTGACCTCGTCCTCGTGACCCAGCACGGCGGAGGTGTGGGAGACCACGAGCCGGCTCAGCACGCGTTCGCGTTCGGCCTGGGGCATGCCCGCGAGCCGCGTCCGCCACGCCGTGGTGACTTCGGCGCCTTCCTCGGCGCGCTTCGCGTCGGCCTCGGCGATGGCCAGGACCTCGGGCAGGTCGGCGAGCAGAGGACTCGGTCGCAGCGCGGCGAACGGCGGCGCGAACTTCGCCCACTCGAACGCCGCCACGGTCAGCGCGGTCTCCTCGCGGCCGATCGCGCGCCGCAGCGCGGCGACACCCAGTTCCGGTGCCATGGTCGGCACGCCGAGGTCGCCGAGCAGCTCGTCGGCCTGGCCGGTGACGCCCATGCCGACCTCGCCCCAGCGACCCCAGGCGACCGAGGTGGCGGGCAGGCCGCGGAACCGGCGCCGCTGGGCGACCGCCTCCAGGTACGCGTTCGCGGCGCCGTACACGCTCTGCGCGGGGTTGCCGACGGAGGCGGCGATGGAGGAGAACAGCACGAAGGCGTCCAGGTCGAGCCCGTCGGTGAGCTCTTCGAGGTTCCGCGTGCCGGCGACCTTCGGGCGCAGCGCGTCGGTGTAGGCCCCGCGGTCGATCGTGTCGATCGGGCCGATCTCAAGGACACCCGCGAGGTGGAACACGGCGCGCAGGTCGTCCCGGACGTCGTCGACGATCTTCTTGAACGAGTCGCGGTCGGCGACGTCGCAGGCGGCGATGGTGACCTTGGCGCCCAGCTGCTCGCGCAGGGACTCCGCGCCGGGGGCGTTCGCGCCGGAACGGGAGACCAGCACGACGTGGTCCGCGCCCGCCTCGACGAGCCAGCGGGCGACCACTCCGCCGAGACCGCCGGTACCGCCGGTCACCAGAACCGTGCCCCGCGGCTTCCAGGGCCGCGCCGGCTCGGTGTTGCCCGCGTGGGTCAGGCGACGACCGAACGCGCCGGCCGCGCGGATCGCGACCTGGTCCTCACCGCGAGGACCGGTGACCACGGCACCGAGAAGCGCGCTGACGCGGTCGGACGGCTCGGCTGGAACGTCGACCAGCCCACCCCACAGGCGCGGGTGTTCCAGTGCGGCGGCCCTGCCGAATCCCCAGAGCTGGGACTGGACCGCGGAGGCGGGTGCCTCGTGCGGGCCGGTGGCCACGGCCTGCCGGGTGATCGTCCACAAAGGAGTGGTGAGCTCGCGGGCGGCGAGCTCCTGCACCAGCGACAGGGTCGCTTCGGCGCCGAAGGACAGGCCGTCGTTCTCGTGCTCGTCGAGTGCCACCAGGGACAGCACGCCGTCGAACGCCGGGACACCGTCCAACGCGGCGGCCACGGAGGCCCGGTCGGGTGCGTCGAGGACCACGCGTTCAACGTCGGCGCCTCGCAGTGCCGCCTCGGCGGCCTCGGTCCAGTCGTTCGACCGGGCCGAGGTCACCAGCAGCCAGCGTCCGGACGCGGTCGCCGGCTTCGGCGTGAACGGCTTCCACCCCACGTGGTAGCCCAGAGAGTCCACTTCGGACTCACTCGCGCGGGAGGTGTGCCAGCGGGCCAGTGCCGGGAGGACGTCGCCGAGCGAGACCTGCGCGTTCGGCAGCTCCAGTTCGGCGGCCAGCTCCTCGGCGTCACCGCTCGCGACGACCGACCAGAACCGGGCGTCCTCGCCACCGGTGCCGGCCGTGGCGACTCCGGCGTCCTCCAGCCAGTAACGCCTGCGCTGGAACGGGTACGTCGGCAGGGAGACCGTGCGGGCACCGGTGCCGTCGAGGTAGGCGGCCCAGTCGACGCTGATGCCGTTGACGTGCAACGCGGCGAGCGCGCGGACGAGGATCTCGACCGGGTCGCGGTCCTTGCGCTGGGAGGCCGCGAACACCGCGCCGTCGCCGAGCGTGGCGCCACCCATGGCGGTCAGCGGGGCGTCCGGTCCCAGTTCGAGGAACGCGGTCACGCCGCGCTGGTGCAGGGTGCCGAGCGCGTCGGCGAACCGGACCGCCTCGCGGGCGTGCTCGACCCAGTACTCCGGGTCGGTCAGCCGGTCGGCGAGCGCACCGGTCAGCGTGGAGACCACCGGGATGGCGGGCTCGGCGTAGGTGATGCCGCGGGCGACCTCCGCGAACTCCGCCAGCATCGGGTCCATCAGGCTGGAGTGGAAGGCGTGCGAGACCTTCAGCCGCGTCGTGCGGCGGTCGGCGAACCGCTCGGCCACCGCGAGAACGGCCTTCTCGGCGCCGGACAGCACCACGGCACGGGGTCCGTTGACCGCGGCCAGGCACACGTCGTCGCCGAGGTGGGGACGGACCTCGTCCTCGGTCGCCTCGACCGCGACCATCGCGCCACCGGCCGGCAGCGCCTGCATCAGCCGGCCGCGGGCCTGCACCAGCCGTGCCGCGTCGGCGAGGGAGAGCACACCGGCGACGTGGGCGGCGGCGAGCTCACCGATCGAGTGGCCCGCGAGGAGGTCGGGGACCACGCCCCAGGACGTGACCAGGCGGAACAGCGCCACCTCGAACGCGAACAGCGCGGGCTGGGCGAACTCGGTGCGGTTGAGCAGCTCGGCGTCGTCGCCGAACACGACCTCGCGCACACCGGGCAGGTGGTCGAAGACCTCGTCGAACGCGGTGGCGAAGACCGGGAACGCCGCGTGCAGCTCGCGGCCCATGCCGATCCGCTGCGAGCCCTGGCCGCTGAACAGCACGGCCAGCTTTCCGGTGGCGGCGAAGCCCGTGATCGCGCCGGCGTCGCCGTCGGCGACCGCACGGAGTCCGGCGGCCAGCTCGCCGGGAGCGCCGACGACGACCGCGCGGTGGTCCATCGCCGCGCGAGTGGTGGCGAGGGACAGCGCGATGTCAACGGGTTCGTCAGCGCTGAGCAGCAGCGCCTCGGCCTGCGCGCGAACAGCTGCGGGAGACGCTCCCGAAAGGACGTACGGCACGGTGGCCGGGGCCACGACGTCCCGTGGCGGCAACGGCTCTTCCGGCGCCTGCTCCAGGATGACGTGGGCGTTGGTACCGCTGATGCCGAACGAGGACACACCCGCGCGGCGCGGCCTGTCCGCCTCCGGCCACGGCCGCTGCTCCGAGAGCAGCGAGATGGCTCCGTCCGACCAGTCGATGTGCGCGGACGGCCGGTCGACGTGCAGGCTCTGCGGGAGGACGCCGTGCCTCATCGCCTCGACCATCTTGATGACGCCGGCGACACCCGCGGCGCACTGCGTGTGCCCGATGTTGGACTTGACCGACCCGATCCACAGCGGCTCGGTGCGGTCCTGGCCGTAGGCGGCCAGCAGGGCCTGCGCCTCGATGGGATCACCGAGCTTCGTGCCGGTGCCGTGCGCCTCGACCGCGTCCACGTCGGACGGGGACAGCCGCGCGTTGGCGAGCGCCTGGCGGATCACCCGTTGCTGGGACGGGCCGTTCGGGGCGGTCAGGCCGTTGGACGACCCGTCGGAGTTGACCGCGCTGCCGCGGATCACCGCGAGCACCGGGTGGCCGTTGCGCCGGGCGTCGGACAACCGCTCCAGCACCAGCACGCCGACGCCCTCGGCCCAGTTCGTGCCGTCGGCGCCGTCGGCGAACGGCTTGCACCGGCCGTTGGCGGCCAGCCCGCGCTGACGGGAGAACTCGACGAACGGGCCGGGGCCCGCCATGACCGTCACGCCGCCCGCGAGGGCCAGCGTGGACTCCCCCGTCCGCAACGAGTGGGCGGCGAGGTGCAACGCCACGAGTGAGGACGAGCAGGCCGTGTCGATCGACACCGACGGCCCCTGCAGCCCCAGCACGTAGGAGATCCGCCCGGACACCACGCTGCCGAGGGTGCCGGTGGCGAGGTACCCCTCGTACTCCTCCGGCACCTCGTTCAGCCGCGAGGCGTAGTCGGTGTACGTGACGCCCGCGAACACACCGGTCGCACTGCCCACGAGCGAGGCCGGGTCGATGCCGGCGCTCTCGACGGCCTCCCACGCGGCCTCCAGCAGCAGCCGCTGCTGCGGGTCGGTCGCCTCGGCCTCACGCGGCGAGATGCCGAACAGCTCGGCGTCGAACTCGCCCGCGTCGTGCAGGAACCCGCCCTCGCGGACGTAGCTCGTGCCCGGCCGGTCGGGGTCCGGGTCGTAGAGGCCGTCGAGGTCCCAGCCGCGGTTGGTGGGGAACGGCGAGACGGCGTCTCCCCCGCTGCTGACGAGGTCCCACAGCTGCTGCGGGGAACGGATCTCGCCGGGATAGCGGCAGCTCATCGCGACGATCGCGATCGGCTCGGTGTGGCGTTCCTCGGACTCCCGCAGCTGCCGACGGCTTTCCCGCAGGTCAGTCGCCATTCGCTTGAGGTAGTCGACGTACTGCTCTTCGGTGGGCATCGGTCATGGCTCCTATGACGGCCGGGCTGGTCAGCGCGTGCCGAACTCGTGGTCGATCAGCGCGAGGATGGTGTCCGGGGTCGCGATGTCGAGATCGGATCCCGTCCTGTCGGAGCGCTTGGCCGTCCAGTCGGACAGCAGGCGCTGCAGACGCCGGTCGACCTCCGTGTCGTCCGGATCGGTGCTGGCGAGCATCGCCTCCAGCCGGGTGATCTGTTCGATCAGCGCGGTGCCCGCCGGTGCGGCGTCACCGGCCAGTTCGGTGTGCAGGAAGGCGGACAGCGCTGCCGGGCTGGGGTAGTCGAAGACCAGCGTCGAGGACAGCCGCAGCCCGGTGACGGCGCTCAGGCGGTTGCGGAACTCGACCGACGTGAGCGAGTCGAACCCGAGGTCGTTGAAACCGCGGGAGGGCTCGACGGTGTCGCCGCCGGTCCTGCCCAGCACCAGGGCGGTCTCCCGCCGGACGAGGTCGAGCAGGAACTCGTTCTGCTGGGCCGGCGTCAGCTCGGCGAGCTTGCGCAGCAGTTCGCCGTCCTGCTGGGCCGTGGCGGCCCTGGCGCGGACGCGGCCGGGAGCGCCGACCAGACCGCGCAGCAACGGGGACAGCGACGCGTCCGAGGCGTGGGCGCGGACCGTGGCGCGGTCGAGCTTCAGCGCGAGCAGGACCGGGTGTTCGGTGCCGACCGCGATGTCGAACATCTCCATGCCCTCGGCGGACGCGATGGGCGGGAAACCGCTGCGGCGCAACCGTTCCTCGCCGTCCTCGCCGAGCCTGCCGCCCATGCCGCCCGACCACAGGCCCCACGCGATCGAGTGGGCGGCCAGGCCGTCGGCACGACGGCGGGCGGCCAGGGCGTCGAGGAAGCTGTTGGCGGCGGCGTAGTTGGCCTGTCCCGCGTTGCCGAGCAGACCGGCGGCCGAGGAGAACAGGACGAACCAGCGCAGCGGCAGGTGCCGGGTCAGCTCGTGCAGGTGCCAGGCGGCGTCGACCTTGGGCGCGAAGACGCGGTCCAGCCGCTCCGGCGTGAGCGCGTCGACCAGGCCGTCGTCGAGAACACCCGCCGCGTGCACGACACCGGTCAGCGGGTGCTCGGCCGGGATGGCGCCGAGCAGGTCCGCCACGGCGTCGCGGGAGGCGACGTCGCAGGCGGCGACGGTGACCTCGGCGCCCAGGCCGGTCAGGTCGGCGACCAGCTCGGCGGCGCCAGGAGCGTCCAGGCCGCGCCTGCTGGTCAGCACGAGGTGCCGGACCCCGTGCTCGGTCACCAGGTGCCGGGCCAGCAGCCCGCCCAGGTCGCCGGTACCGCCGGTGATCAGCACGGTGCCGTCCGGCTCGGGACCGCCGGGGATCGTCAGCACCAGCTTGCCGATGTGCTTGGCCTGGCTGAAGAAGCGGAACGCCTCCGGGGCGCGTCGCACGTCCCAGACGCGGGTCGGCAACGCCGTGAGCACACCGCGGTCGAACAGCTCGACCACGTCGGCCCACATCCGGCCGACCAGGTCCAGCTCGGCCTCGACCAGGTCGAAGGGCTGGTAGACGACCCCGTCGTGCCGCGCGGCGACCTCCTGCGGGTCGCGCAGCCCCGCCTTGCCCATCTCCATGAACCGGCCGCCGCGCGGCAGCAGCCGCAGCGAGGCGTCCACGAAGTCACCGGTCAGCGCGTCCAGCACGACGTCGACACCCCGGCCGGCGGTGGTGGCGGCGAAGTGCGCCTCGAAGTCGAGCGTGCGGGAGTCGGCGATGTGGTCGTCGTCGAGTCCCGCGTCCCTCAGGACGTACTGCTTGCCGACGCTCGCGGTGGCGTAGACCTCCGCACCGAGGTGCCGGGCGATCTGGATCGCGGCCATGCCGACGCCGCCGGCACCCGCGTGGATCAGCACCGACTCGCCGGCGCGGAGCCCCGCCAGTTCCTTGAGCCCGTAGTAGGCGGTCAGGAACACCAGCGGGACCGAGGCCGCGGTCTCGAACGACCAGCCGTCGGGAATGCGCGTGACGTAGGCGCGGGGTGCGGTGGCGATCGTGCCCAGGCCGCCGTCCGTCACGCCCATCACGGCCTCGCCGGCGGCCAGGTCCGTCACCCCGGACCCGACCTCGATCACGACGCCCGCGACCTCCTTGCCGAGGTGGCCGGGCTCGCCCTCGAACATGCCGAGCACGTTCAGCACGTCGCGGAAGTTCAGCCCCGCCGCGGCGACGGCGATCCGGACGTCGTGCGGTGCCAGCGGTTCCAGCACCTGCGGATACGACTCCAGGCGCAGGTTGTCCAGCGTTCCGCGACCGGACATGCCCAATCCCCAGGCCCGGCCGGCGGGCGGGACGAGCTCGTCGTCTCCCGGCAGTGAGGCGAGGCGCGGTGCGGCGAACTCGCCGCCGCGGGAGAGCAGCTGCGGCTCCCCGGTGGCCAGGGCAGCGCCCAGTTCCGCGGAGGTCGGCTCGTCGGCGTCGGTGTCGATCAGCACGTACCGGCCGGGGTGCTCGGACTGGGCCGAGCGCACCAGGCCCCAGACGGCGGCGGCCGCAGGGTCGACCCGGTCCGTGTCGGCCGCGTCGCGGGTGAGCACGACCAGGGTGGTCTCGTGCAGGCGTTCCTCGGTGCTCCACCGCTGGAGCACGGAGAGGACCCGGTTGGTCTCCGCCAGAGCGGTGGCCGCCACGTCGTCGGCTCCTGTGCGCACCGGGAGCACGACCACCGGCGGTGGCGGGACGTCGTCGTCGAGGTCGTCCACGAACGTCCACTCGACATCGTGCTCGCCTGATGCGGTAAGCGCTTTCCATTCGAGGCGGTACAGGGATTCCGGGCCATCGGGTTCGGCGGATTTGAACTGGTCCGCGCTGATCTGGCGCAGCAGGAGCGCGCCGATGGTGGCCACCGGAGCGCCGACGCCGTCCGCGACCCGGAGCGTGACGGCGTCCGACTGGCCGGGGGTGAGCCGCAACCGCAGTGTGGTGGCGCCGATCGCGTGCAGCGCGACGTCCTGCCACAGGTAGGGAATCCGGGGACCGGAGTCCTCGTCGGCGGTGAGACCGATGGCGTGCAGGCAGGAGTCGAGCAGCGCGGGGTGCAGGCCGAACCTCTCCGCGTCCTTCTGCGCCTCGCCCTCCTCGGGCAGCCGCAGCTCCGCGTAGACCTCGTCCCCGAGGCGCCAGGCGGCCCGCAGGCCGCGGAACACCGTGCCGTACTCCAACCCGTTGCGGGCGAAGGCTTCGTACACGTCGCCCAGGTCGACCGCGTCGGCACCGCGCGGGGGCCACTCGGCGAGGTCGAAGTCCGGCGCCGCGACGGAGGGGGCCAGCGTGCCGGAGGCGTGCTGGGCCCAGGATCCCTCGCCGGTGCGGGAGTGCAGGGACACCGGACGGCGGCCCGACTCGTCCGGCGCGGCCAGCACGACCTGGAGGTCGCGCGGGCCGTCCAGGAACACCGGCTCGTGCAGGGTGAGCTCTTCCAGGTGCGGGCAGCCGGCCTCGTCGCCCGCGCGCAGCGCCAGTTCGACCAGCGCCGTTCCGGGCAGGAGGGCGGTTCCCGCGACGACGTGGTCCGCGAGCCACGGGTGGGTCGAGAGCGAGATCTTGCCGGTGAGGACGAGCCCGGAGTCGTCGGCCAGCGCCACCGACGCGCCCAGCAGCGGGTGGCGGGCGTCGGCCAGGCCCAGCCCGGACGGATCTCCGGCGCTGCCCGCGGACTGCAGCCAGTAGGTGTCGTGCTGGAACGCGTAGGTCGGCAGGTCCGCCGTGCGGGCCCCGGTGCCTTCGTAGAACGTCCGCCAGTCGACGCGTCCGCCGCGCACGTGCAGCGAGGCGAGGGCGGTCGTCGCGGTCACGGCTTCGGGACGGCCCTTGCGCAACATCGGCACGGCGAGCACGTCCCCGTCGGGCAGGATGCGCGCGAGCATGGCGGTCAGCACCGAGTCGGGTCCCAGTTCGACGAACCGCGAGACGCCCTCGGAGCGCAGCCAGGTGATCGCGTCGGAGAACCGGACGGCCTGCCGGACGTTGCGCGGCCAGTACCCCGGGACGGTGACCTCGTCGGTGCCGGCCAGCCTGCCGGTCACGGTGGACACCACCGGGATCGTCGCGGCCTCGTAGGAGACGCCGTCGGCGATCGCGGCGAACTCGGCGAGCATGCCGTCCATGCGCGCCGAGTGGCACGCGTGCGTCATGCGCAGCCGCTTGGTCTTGCGGCCCCGTTCGGCGAACGACTCGGCCACGGCGAGGACCGCGTCCTCGTCGCCGGACAGCACCACCGCGTCCGGACCGTTGACCGCGCCGATCTCGACGCCGCGGGTGAGCGCGGCGCGCACCTCGTCCTCGGCGGCCTGCACGCTGACCATCGCGCCGCCTGCGGGCAGCGACTCCATGAGCCTGCCCCGCGCGGCGACCATCTTCGCCGCGTCCGCCAGCGTCCAGACGCCGGCCACGTGCGCGGCGGTGAGCTCACCGATCGAGTGGCCGGCCACGAAGTCGGGACGGGCGCCCCAGGACTCCAGCAGCCGGAACAGCGCCACCTCGACGGCGAACAGCGCCGGCTGCAGGTAGGTCATCCGGTCCAGCAGGTCCTGGTCGTCGCCGAACACCACGTCGGCGAGCGGCCGGTCCAGGTGCTCGTCGAGCGCCGCCACGACCGCGTCGAACGCCGTGGCGTAGGCGGGGAAGGCCTGGTACAGCTCGCGGCCCATGCCGCAGCGCTGGCTGCTCTGGCCGGTGAACAGGAACGCCGTGCGGCCGATCAGCGGAGTGCCCTCGACCACTGCAGGCGAGGGCGTGCCCTGTGCCAGCGCGGTCAGGCCGGCGACGAGGTCGTCGCGGGTCGAGCCGACCACCGCGGCGCGCCGGTCGAGCGCGGCCCTGCCGGTCGCCAGCGAGCGGGCGACGTCGAGCGGATCGTTCCCCTCCACGGCGTCGAGAGCACGAGAAGCCTGTGCCCTCAGGCCGTTCTCGGTCTTGGCCGACACCACCCACGGCAGCACGGGCGGGGACGTCCGTTCGGCGTCCTCCTGCTCGTCCACGACCTGTTCGAGGATGACGTGGGCGTTGGTGCCGCTCAGGCCGAACGACGACACCGCGGCGCGGCGCGGGCGGTCGACGGCGGGCCAGGGGCGCTGGTCGGTGAGCAGTTCCACCGCGCCCGCCGTCCAGTCGACGTGGGGCGACGGCTCGTCGACGTGGAGCGTGCGCGGCAGCACGCCGTGCCGCATCGCCTCGACGACCTTGATGATGCCCGCGACGCCGGCGGCGGCCTGCGAGTGACCGATGTTGGACTTGATGGATCCCAGGTACAGCGGCTCCTCGCGGTCCTGACCGTAGGTCGCGAGCAACGCCTGCGCCTCGATCGGGTCGCCGAGCCGGGTGCCCGTGCCGTGCGCCTCCACGAAGTCGACGTCCGATGTGGACAGCCGGGCGTTCGCGAGCGCCTGGCGGATCACCCGCTGCTGGGACGGCCCACTGGGAGCGGTGAGCCCGTTGGAGGCACCGTCCTGGTTGACCGCCGAACCGCGGACGACCGCGAGCACGCGGTGCCCGTTGCGGCGCGCGTCGGACAACCGTTCCAGCAGGAGCACACCGGCGCCCTCGGACCACCCGGTGCCGTCGGCAGCGGCGGCGAAGGCCTTGCACCGCCCGTCGACGGCCAGCCCGCGCTGGCGGGAGAACTCGACGAACGTCTCCGGCGTGGACATCACGGTGACCCCGCCGACCAGTGCCAGCGAACACTCACCCGTGCGCAGGGCGTGCCCGGCCAGGTGGAGTGCGACCAAGGAGGACGAACACGCGGTGTCGATGGTGACGGCCGGCCCTTCCAGGCCGAACGTGTAGGACACCCGGCCGGACAGCACGCTGTTGGACGAGCCGGTGCCGATGAAGCCCTCGATGTCCTCGGACACCGAGGTCAACCCGGACACGTACTCCGTGCGCATCGCGCCGGCGAACACACCGGTGGCACTCCCCCGCAGCGACGCGGGGACGATCCCGGCGCGCTCCAACGCCTCCCACACGACTTCGAGCAGCAGGCGCTGCTGCGGGTCCATGGCCAGCGCCTCGCGGGGCGAGATGCCGAACAGCTCCGCGTCGAACCTGTCCGCCTCGTGCAGGAACCCGCCCGCGGTGGTGTACGTCCTGCCGCGGTGGTCGGGGTCGGGGTGGTAGAGCGAGCCGGCGTCCCAGCCCCGGTTGTCCGGGAAGCTGGTCACGCCGTCCTCGCCCTGCTCCACCAGTCGCCACAGGTCCTCCGGCGAACCCACTCCGCCGGGGTACCGGCAGGCCATCCCGATGACGGCCAGCGGCTCGGAGGCGCTCTCCTTCACCGCGTCCAGGCGACGCCTGGTGTCGCGGAGCTCGGTCGTCAACCGCTTCAAGTAGTCGAGCGTCCGGTCGTCGCTGGTCATGCCGATTCCTCCTCGTGGCAGCGTCCTGCTGGGACGCTGCCACCACGGAAAGGTGGAAGTGGGTCAGAGTTCGTTGTCGAGCAGGGAGAACATGTCGTCCAAGGTGGCCGACTCGAGGTCCGCCCGGTCGTCCGAGCCGGCACGGGTCTTGTCCCGCCACAGCTCGACCAGCCGGCGCAGCCTGGTTTCCACGTGCGCCCCGTCGGTGGTCGCCGGGTCCAGCGCCGACAGCGCCGCCTCCAGTTGGACGATCTCGCTGTCCACACCGGACGCTTCAGCGGCGGCCGCGGGGACCACCTCGGTCTGGAGGAACTCCGACATGGCGTCCGGAGTCGGGTAGTCGAAGATCAGCGTCGCCGGCAGGCGCAGGCCGGTGGCCTCACCGAGCCGGTTGCGCAGCTCGACCGCGGTCAGCGAGTCGAAGCCCAGGTCGGTGAACGCCCGGTCGGGCTCGACCACGTCCGGTCCCGAGTGACCGAGCACGGCCGCCGCCTGCCTGCGGACCACGTCGAGCAGTGCCTGCCGGGCGTCCGCCTGGGACAGTCCGGCCAGACGCCGCCTCAGCTCGTCCGCCTGCGCCGCCGCGTCGGCCGAGGCCGCACGACGGGTGCGCGGAGTCGGTACCAGTGCCCGCAGCAGCGGCGGCAGAGAAGCGGTCTGGGCGTGCGCCCTCAACCCGGCCAGGTCCAGCTTCACCGGCACCGTCACCGGTGCCGCCATGGACGTGGCGAGGTCGAACAGCGCCAGCCCCTCGTCCGGGGTGAGCGCACCGATGCCGTCGCGTGCCATCCGGCCGGTGCCCGTGTCCGCGCCCATGCCGTCGGCCCAGAGGCCGTAGGCGAGGGACGAGGCGGGCAGGCCCAGCGAACGGCGGTGTTCCGCGAGCGCGTCGAGGAACGTGTTCGCCGCGGCGTAGTTCGCCTGGCCCGGTGCGCCCAGGACGCCCGCGGCCGAGGAGAAGAGGACGAACATCGCCAGGTCCCGGCCCAGGGTCAGCTCGTGCAGGTTCCAGGCCGCGTCCACCTTCGGGCGCAGCACGGTGTCCAGTCGCTGCGGGGTGAGCGAGGTGAACAGACCGTCGTCGAGCACGCCGGCGGCGTGGACGACGCCGGTCAGCACCGGGATGCTCTCCAGCAGCTCCTCCAGCGCGGAGCGGTTGGCCGCGTCGCAGGCGACGACGCGCACCTTGGCACCCAGCTCGGCCAGTTCGTCGGCCAGGTCCGCCGCGCCAGGAGCGTCGAAACCACGCCGGCCCACGAGAACGAGGTCCCGCACGCCGAGGGCGGTGACGAGGTGCCGCGCCACGACGGCGCCGAGGCCACCGGTGCCGCCGGTGACGAGCACCGTGCCGTTCACGTCGAGCGCCCGCGGCACGGTCAGGACGACCTTGCCGACATGACGGCCCTCGGAGAGGTGGCGCAGCGCCTCGGGAGCCTCGCGCACGTCCCAGGAGCGGATCGGCAGCGGGGTGAGCCGGCCCGACTCGAACATCGTGATCAGCTCCTCCCACATCGTCGCGATCCGTTCGGCACCCGCGTCGGTCACGTCGAGCACCCGGTAAGTCACATCTGGATACTGCCCTGCGAAATCGCTCGCCGGGCGAAGATCGCCGTTCCCCATTTCCACGAACCGCCCACCGCGCGGCAACAGCCGCATCGACGCCTCGGCGAACTCACCGGAGAGACCGTTGAGGACGACGTCGACGCCGCGTCCGTTGCTGGAGGCCAGGAACCGCTCCTCGAAGCCGAGGCTGCGCGAGGACGCGATGCGGCTGTCGGGCAGGCCCGCGGCGCGCAGCACGTTCCACTTGCCCTCGGCGGCCGTGCCGTAGACCTCGGCGCCGAGGTGGTGGGCGATCTGGGTGGCGGCCATGCCGACGCCACCGGCCGCGGCGTGGATGAGCACCGACTCCCCGGCCGACAACCGGGCAAGGTCCTTCAGCGCGTACCAGGCCGTCAGGAACGCCAGCGGCACGGAGGCCGCCTGCTCGAACGTCCACCAGTGGGGAATCCTCGTGACCAACGCGCGGTCGGTGCGGACCACCGGACCGAAACCGCCGTGCACCAGGCCCATCACCGGATCGCCGACGCGGAGGTCCGTGACGCCCTCCCCCAGTTCCAGGACGACGCCCGCGGCCTCGCGGCCGAGCGGTCCGGACTGGCCGTCCAGGACGGTGCGCACGTCGCGGAAGCTCGCTCCCGCGGCGCGGACACCGATCCGCACCTCGTGTGCGGCAAGGGGTTCATCGGCTTCCGGGGCGGGCTGGAGCGTGAACCGGTCCAGGGTTCCTCCCGGTGAGTCCACCCGCCAGGTGTCCTCGCCGGGCGGGGGCACCAGTTCCGGCGCACTGCTCGCGGGAAGCAGCCGGCAGGCGTGCACGACGCCGTCGCGCACGGCCAGCTGCGTCTCCTCTCCGAGGTTCGCGAGCGCCGTGTCCACGTCCTCCCCGGAAGCGTCCAGCAGCACCAGCCGGCCGGGGTTCTCCGCCTGGGCGCTGCGAACGAGACCCCAGATCGACGCCGCGACCGGGTCGACCTCGTCGGACGGTCGTGCCCGCATCGCGTCGCGGGTGAGCACGACGAGCCTGCCGTCCGCGTTGCGCTCGTCCGCCAGCCATTCCTGGACGGTGGCGAGCGTGCTCACGAGCACTTCGCGCACGGCCTGCGGAACCGCCTGTGCGGGCGGTTCCGCCCTGAGCACCGTCACCGCGGTCTGCCCGGCCTCGTCGTGGTACGACCAGGCGACCGGGTTCCCGTCACCCGCGACCGGAACCCATTCCGTCCGGAACAGAGAGTCCGAAGTGGACTCGGTGCCGAGCTGGTCCGTCGACACCTCGCGCAGCACCAGAGATCCGACCGTGAGCAACGGCGCGCCCGCGGTGTCGGTGATCTCCAGCCGGACCGTCTTGGCGTCGGTGGGGGTCACCGTCACTCGGATCGCGGTCGCGTTCGTGGCGTGCAGCGAGACATCGCGCCACAGGAACGGCAGGAGTGCGCTCGTGTCGCCGGTGAACCCGAGCAGACCGATGGGGTGCAGGGCCGCGTCGAGCAACGCCGGGTGGATGCCGAACCGCGTCACGTCACCGTGCGCCGCCTCCGGCAGCACGACCTCGGCGAAGATCTGCTCCTCGTGCAGCCAGGCGGAGGTGACGCCCTGGAACACCGGGCCGTAGCCCAGTCCCGTGGCCGCCAGGTCGGAGTAGAGGCCTTCCAGGTCGAGGACCTCCGCCCCCGCGGGCGGCCATGCGCCGGCCACCACCGGAAGGCGGTCCTCGTCGGGCATGAGCACGCCGGCGGCGTGCTGCGTCCACGGTTCCTCGACGGAGGCGTCGGCCCGCCGCGAGTACACCGCGACCTCGCGCCCGGCGTCTGCTGCCGCGGCGCCGACGACGACCTGGACGGCCAGGCCGCCCTGGTCGGGCAGCACCATCGGCGCCGCCAGGGTCAGTTCGACGATCCTGGGACAGCCGACCTCGTCGCCTGCCCGGACGGCCATCTCGACCAGTGCCGCGCCGGGGACCAGGACCGCGCCGAGCACGGTGTGGTCCGCGAGCCACGGTTGGGCGGAGCGCGACAGCCTGCCGAAGCAGGTCAGCCCGTCCCCGTTCGGCGCCGAGGCGGTCGCGCCGAGCAGCGGGTGCTCGGTCGTCGCCAGCCCGAGCCCGGCGGCGTCACCGGTCGCCGGGCCGCTGTCGAGCCAGTAGCGCTCGCGCTGGAACGCGTAGGTCGGAAGCTCGGTGCGCCGCGCTCCGGTACCGGCGAAGAACACCTCCCAGTCCGGGGCCACGCCCGCCGCCACCAGACGGCTGAAGGCGACCGCGGCGGACTGCGGTTCGGCGCGGTCCTTGCGCAGCAACGGAACGAACACCGCGCCGTCGCTCACGCAGTCGTGTCCCATCGCGGACAGCACGCCGTCCGGACCCAGCTCGGCGAACTTCGTGACGCCCGCGGCCTCCAGCTCGCGCATCCCGTCCGCGAACCGGACGGTGTCCCGCACGTGCCGGACCCAGTACTCCGGGTCGGTCAGCTCCGTCGCCCGCAGGCCGGTCACGTTCGACACGACCGGAATCGCGGGCTCGCGGTAGTCCAGCGATCGCGCGACCTCGGCGAACTCCGCGAGCATCGGGTCCATCAACGCCGAGTGGAAGGCGTGCGAGACCTCCAGTCGCCTGGTGCGGCGGCCGAGCGCGCGGAAGCTCTCGGCCACGGCCAGCGTCGGACCCTCCACTCCGGACAGCACGACGGCGGACGGCCCGTTGACGGCGGCCAGGCCCACCTCGGCGGTGAGGTGCTCGCGCACCTCGTCCTCGGTGGCCTCGACGGCCACCATCGCGCCGCCGGTGGGCAGTGCCTGCATCAGGCGTCCGCGAGCCTCGACCAGCTTCGCCGCGTCCCGCAGGGACAACACCCCTGCGACGTGTGCCGCGCTCAGCTCGCCGATGGAGTGGCCGGCCAGGAAGTCCGGTCGCACGCCCCACGACTCGATCAGCCGGTACAGCGCGACTTCCAGAGCGAACAGCGCGGGCTGGGCGTTGCCCGTTCGGTTGAGCACCTCGGCGTCGTCGATCTCCCGGATGCCGGGCAGCAACGCCGCGATCTCGTCGTAGGCCTCGGCGAACACGGGGAACGCCGCGTACAGCTCGCGACCCATGCCCAGCCGCTGGCTGCCCTGGCCCGTGAACAGCACGGCGAGCTTGCCGCCGACGGCACGGCCGGTCGTCACGTTCGCCGCGGTCAGCCCGTCCGCCAGGGCGGCGAGCCCTGCGCGCACGTCGGCGGGGCTCCCGGTCACGACCGCGCACCGTTCGTGCGAGGCACGCGTGGTGACCAGGGAGTACGCGACGTCCACCGGTTCCGCGAGCTCCGCGTTGAGCAGACGTGCCGCCTGCTCGCGCAGGGCGTTCTCCGTCCGTCCGAAGAGGACGTACGGGAGCAGAGCCGGCTTCCTGACCTCCCGCGGCGCCGGCGGGACCTCCGGCCCCTGCTCCAGGATGACGTGCGCGTTGGTGCCGCTGATGCCGAACGCGGACACGGCCGCACGACGCGGGCGGTCGCGCCGCACCCACAGCCGGGCCTCGGTCGCCAGTTCGACCGCACCGCCCGCCCAGTCCACGTGCGGGGACGGCGAGTCGATGTGCAGGCTCGCCGGGACGATCCCGTGCCGCATCGCCTCGACCATCTTGATGATCCCTGCGACGCCGGCCGCGGCCTGGGTGTGGCCGATGTTGGACTTCACCGAGCCGAGCACGAGCGGCTCGTCCCGGTCCTGGCCGTAGGTGGCCAGGACGGCCTGCGCCTCGATCGGGTCACCCAGCGCGGTGCCCGTGCCGTGCGCCTCCAGCGCGTCCACGTCCGAAGTGGACAGTTGAGCGGCCGCGAGGGCCTGACGGATCACGCGGACCTGGGACGGGCCGTTCGGGGCGGTGAGACCGTTGGACGCGCCGTCCTGGTTCACCGCGGAACCCCTGACCACCGCCAGGACGCGGTGACCGTTGCGCTGGGCGTCGGACAACCGCTCCAGGAGCAGGAACCCGGCGCCCTCCGACCAGCCGGTGCCGTCCGCCGCCGCGGCGAACGGCTTGCACCGGCCGTCTGCGGCCAGTCCGCGCTGCCGGGAGAACTCGATGAACGGGTTCGGCGTCGCCATCACCGTCGCACCGCCCGCCAGTGCCAGGTCGCAGTCACCGGACCGCAGCGCCTGCGCCGCGAGGTGCAGCGCGACCAGCGACGACGAGCACGCCGTGTCCACCGAGACCGCAGGGCCCTCCAGGCCGAAGGTGTAGGACACCCGGCCGGACAGGACGCTGTTCGCGCTGCCGGTGCCGAGCAGGCCCTCGAACCCGTCGGGAGTGCTGGTCAGGCGGGAGGCGTAGTCGTTGTACATCACGCCGGCGAACACACCGGTGGGGCTGCCCTTGAGCGTCACCGGGTCGATCCCGGCGCGTTCGAAGGCCTCCTGGGCGGTCTCCAGCAGCAGGCGCTGCTGCGGGTCGACGGTCATCGCCTCGCGCGGCGAGATGCCGAAGAACTCGGCGTCGAAGTCCGCCGCGTCGAGCAGGAACCCTCCCTCGCGGGCGTAGCTCGTCCCGGTGTGGTCGGGGTCCGGGTCGTACAGGCCGTCGAGGTCCCAGCCGCGGTCGGCCGGGAACGGCGTGATCGCGTCGGTGCCCTCCGCCACCAGCCGCCACAGGTCCTCCGGCGAGCGGACGCCACCGGGGTAGCGGCAGCTCATCGCGATGATCGCGATCGGCTCGTCCGGTGCGGCGGACCGCGCCGGCGCGACCGCGGTGGTCTCCGCCGCGCCGATCAGTTCGGTGCGCACGTAGTCCGCGAGCGCCAGCGGCGTCGGGTAGTCGAAGATCAGCGTCGCCGGCAGACGCAGGCCGGTGGCCTCACCGAGCCGGTTGCGCAGCTCGACCGCCGTGAGCGAGTCGAAGCCCAGTTCCGTGAACGCACGGCCCACCTCCACCGCGGCAGTACCGCTGTGGCCCAGCACCTCGGCGACGCGAACGCGGACGAGGTCCGTGACGTGCGCCTGCTGGTCGGCGTCGGAGAGCCTCGACAGGGTCTCCAGCAGCGCCGACACCGCCTGGGCGTTCACGGCGCCGCGCAGCCGCGGAACCCTGACCAGACCGCGCAGCACGGCGGGGATCGGTGACGTGCGGGCGTGGACCTGCAACGTCGCGAGGTCCAGCTTCACCGGCACCGGCACCGCCGTCTGCGCGGCGAGTGCGGCGTCGAACAGCGCCAGACCCTCCTCTTCGGACAGTGCGCCGAAGCCGTCGCGGCTCAGCCTGTCCACATCGGACCCGTCGCCCATGCCGTCGGCCCACAGGCCGTAGGCCACGGACCGGGCGGGCAGCCCCTCGGCGACCCGCTGCTCGGCCAGTGCGTCGAGGACCGCGTTCGCCGCGGCGTAGTTCGCCTGCCCGGGGCCGCCGAGGATGCCGGAGACCGAGGAAAGCAGGACGAACTGGCTCAGCGAACGGTCACGGGTCAGCTCGTGCAGCGCCACGGCCGCGTCGGCCTTGGGACGCAGCACGGTGTCGACCCGCTCGGGCGTCAGGGCCGTGACCACACCGTCGTCGAGCACACCGGCGGCGTGCACGACCCCGGTCAGGTCGGGGATCGAGTCCAGCAACGCCGCCAGGGCGTCCCTGTCCGCGACGTCGCACGCCTTGACCTCGGCATCCAGTTCCGCGGCCAGGTCGGCCGCTCCGGGCGCTTCCAGGCCACGGCGGCTGGTCAGCACCAGCTTCGTGACGCCGTGCACCTGCGCGAGGTGGCGGGCGACGGCGGCGCCGATCCCACCCGTGCCACCGGTGACGAGGACGGTGCCCTCGCCCCACGCGGCCGGGTCGTTGGTGCGCGCCCGGACGAGCCGGGGTGCGAGCGTCTGTCCGTTGTGGACGCGGACCTGCGGCTCGCCGGTTGCCAGCGCCGCGTCCACGTCGTCACCCTCGACGACGACGAACCGGCCGGGGTTCTCCGACTCCGCGCTGCGGACCAGTCCGCGCACCGCCGCACCGGACAGCGAGCCGTCGGTCACGACGGCCAGCCGTGCGTCGGCGAACCGCTCCTCGGCCAAGAATCCCTGGATAGCGGTCAGGGTGCTGTGCAGGACGTCCCGGGGTTCGCCCGCCGGAACCTCCAGCACCAACGCCGAAGGAACGTCGTCGCCGACCTCGTTCAGCGGCAGGTGCTCGACCGCCGTGCCCTGTGCGGGCACGGGAACCCAGGACAGCTCGTACAGCGACTCGTCGTTCGTGCGCAGCTGTTCGGCGGAGGCGGCGCGGACGACCAGCGAGCCGATCGTCGCGACGGGGGTGCCGGTGCTGTCGGCGACGAGGACGGACACCCTGTCGGTGCCGGTCGACGTGACCCGGACGCGCAGCGTGGTCGCGCCGGTCGCGTGCAGGGTCACCGAGCCGAACGAGAACGGCAGACGGGTCCCCTCCCCCGCCATCAGCCCGATCGCGTGCAACGCCGCGTCGAGCAGCGCCGGGTGCAGGCCGAACCGGCCCGCCTGGTCGTGTTCCTCTTCCGGAAGCGCGACCTCGGCCCAGACGTCGCCGCCGTCGCGCCAGGCGGCCCGCAGGCCCTGGAACACCGGTCCGTAGCTCAGTCCGGCGGCAGCGAAGTCCTCGTACAGGCCGTCGAGCTCCACGGCCTCACCGGCGGGCGGCCAGGCCGTCAGGTCGAACGCCGGAGCGGACGTGGTGGGTGACAACACGCCCGTGGCGTGCTCGGTCCATGCTCCGTGCGCACTGCGGGAGTGCACCGACACCGGTCGCCTTTGAGCGCCGTCGGCCGCGCCGACGAGCACCTGGACGTCCAGCGCACCGGACGCCGGCAGCAGCAGCGGCGCCTGGACCGTGAGCTCCTCGACCGTGCCGCAGCCGGCTTCGTCGCCGGCCCGCACGACCAGTTCCAGGAGCCCGGTCCCCGGCAGGAGCACCGTGCCCAGCGCGGCGTGGTCCGCGAGCCACGGGTGCGTGGCCAGCGACAGCCGGCCGGTGAGCGCCCACCCGTCGCCGTCGGCGAAGGGCACGGCCGCACCGAGCAGCGGGTGCTCGGTGGGCACGAGACCGACGGACGAGACGTCGGCTCCGGCGCCGGAGGAGGCGAGCCAGAACCGCTGGTGCTGGAACGCCGACGTCGGCAGGTCGACGATCCGCGCGCCGGTCCCGGCGAACACCGCGGACCAGTCGACCTGCTCGCCCCTGGTGTGGGCGGCGGCGAGCCCGGTCAGCGCGGACGTGGCCTCGTCGCGGTCCTTGCGCAGGAACGAGGTGAAGAGGCCGTCGGCGCTGTCGGCACCCATCGCGGACAGCACGCCGTCCGGCCCGACTTCGAGGAACCGCGTGACGCCCTTGTCGCCGAGCGAGGAGATGGCGTCGGCGAACCGGACGGTCGCCCGGACGTGCTCGACCCAGTGCTCGGGGTCGGTCAGCCGGTCGGTGACGAGTTCGCCGGTGACCGTGGAGACGACCGGGATCGACGGTGCCGTGTAGGTCAGCGAGCGCGCGACCTCCGCGAACTCGGCGAGCATCGGCTCCATCAGGGCCGAGTGGAACGCGTGCGAGACCGCCAGCCGCTTGGTGCGGCGGCCGAGCTTCTCGAACTTCGCGGCGACCTTGAGGGTCGGCGCCGAAGCCCCGGACAGCACCACGGCGTTCGGGCCGTTGACGGCGGCCAGCGAAACCTCGGAAGACAGGTGCTCGCGGACCTCGTCCTCGGTCGCCTGAACGGCGACCATCGCACCACCGTCGGGCAGCGCCTGCATCAGACGGCCCCGAGCGGACACGAGCTTCGCCGCGTCCTCCAGTGACAGGACACCGGCGACGTGCGCCGCCGCGATCTCACCGATCGAGTGCCCGGCCAGGAAGTCCGGCAGGACGCCCCACGACCGGACGAGGCGGAACAGCGCCACTTCCAGCGCGAAGATCGCCGGCTGCGCGTTGCCCGTCAGGTTCAGCACGTCCGCGTCGGTGATCTCCCGGATGCCGGGCAGGTGACCGCAGACCTCGTCGTACGCCTCGGCGAAGACCGGGAACGCCTCGTGCAGCCCGGCGCCCATGCCCAGCCGCTGGGAGCCCTGTCCGGTGAACAGGACCGCCGTCCGTCCGGAGTGGACCCTGCCGGTCGTGACCGACGCGGCGGTCTCGCCGGCCGACAACGCCGTCAGACCGGCACGCAGCTCCTCCGCGGTGGAGCCGACCACGACGGCACGGTGGTCGTGCGAGGTGCGCGTGGTGGCAAGGGAAAGGCCGAGGTCGGCGTGCTGGCCGTCGACTGCGAGCAGCCGGACCGCCTGCTCGCGCAGGGCTTCCTCGCTGCGCCCGGAGAGCACCCAGGGCACGGCGGGAAGCTCCGCGTCCTCACGCGGCAGCACGGCCACGTCCGGAGCCTGCTCCAGGATCACGTGCGCGTTGGTGCCGCTGATGCCGAACGACGACACGGCGGCACGGCGCGGCCGGTCGCTCTCGGGCCAGGCGCGCTGCTCGGTGAGCAGGCTGACGTCACCGGACGCCCAGTCGACGTGCGGGGTCGGCTCGTTCAGGTGCAGCGTCGCCGGAAGCACGCCGTGGCGCAGCGCCTGCACCATCTTGATCACGCCGGCGACACCGGCCGAGGCCTGCGTGTGGCCGATGTTCGACTTGATCGAACCGAGGTAGAGCGGCTCCTCCTCGCGTTCCTGACCGTAGGTGGCGAGCAACGCCTGGGCCTCGATCGGGTCGCCCAGCGGGGTGCCGGTCCCGTGCGCCTCGACGACGTCCACAGTGGACGAAGCGATGCCCGCGCTGGCCAGCGCCTGCCGGATCACCCGCTGCTGCGAGGGCCCGTTCGGGGCGGTGAGGCCGTTGGACGCGCCGTCCTGGTTCACCGCGGAACCCTTGACCACGGCCAGAACCCGGTGACCGTGGCGCCGGGCGTCGGACAACCGCTCCAGCACCAGGACACCCACGCCCTCGGACCAGCCGGTGCCGTCGGCGTCGCCGGAGAAGGACTTGCACCTGCCGTCGGCGGCTAGGCCGCGCTGGCGGGAGAAGCCGATGAACGTGTCCGGCGTGGCCATGACGGTGACGCCGCCCGCCAGTGCCATCGAGCACTCACCCGAGCGCAGCGCCTGCATCGCCCAGTGCATGGCGACCAGCGAGGACGAGCACGCCGTGTCGACCGTGACGGCGGGGCCCTCCAGGCCGAGGGTGTAGGCCACGCGACCGGACAGCACGCTGCCGGACGTCCCGGTGCCGATGAAACCCTCGACGCCGTCGGGCAGCACGCCGAGGCGCGCGCCGTAGTCGTGGTACATCAAGCCGGCGAACACGCCGGTCTGCGAGCCCTTGAGCCCGGACGGGTCGACCCGCGCGTGCTCCAGCGCCTCCCAGGAGACCTCCAGCAGCAACCGCTGCTGCGGGTCCATCGCCAGCGCCTCGCGCGGCGAGATGCCGAAGAACTCAGGGTCGAAGTCACCGGCGTCGTGCAGGAACCCGCCCTCGCGCGTGTAGGTCTTGCCCTGCGCGTCCGGGTCGGGGTGGTAGATGCCGTCGACGTCCCACCCGCGGTCCTCGGGGAAGCGGGTGACGCCGTCGCGGCCGTGGGTGACCAGGTCCCACAGGTCGTCGGGCGACCCGACGCCACCGGGGTAGCGGCAGGCCATGCCGACGATCGCGATCGGGTCGTCGCCGAGCGCCACGGAGGTGAACGCGGGCGTCGCCGCGTCGGCCAGCTCGTCGACGAACTCGGCCTGGAGGAACTCGGCCAGCGTGAGGGGCGTCGGGTAGTCGAACGTGAGGGTGGCGGGCAGCCGGAGACCCGTGGCCGCGTCGAGGCGGTTGCGGAGCTCGACCGCGGTGAGCGAGTCGAACCCCAGGTCGCCGAACGCGCGGTCGGTCTCGACCGCGTCCGGGCTGGTGTGGCCCAGCACCAGGGCGACCTCGGTGCGGATCAGGTCGAGCAGCTGCCGCAGTCGCTCGGCCGGCGGAAGCGCGCCCAGCCGCTGGCGCAGGCCGGTGCCCTCCTCCGCTCGCGCGGTGCGGCGCGGGCGGACCTTGACGAGGCTCCGCAGGACGTGCGGGACCACTCCGGTGGCCTTCGCGCTCTCCCTGGCCGCGGCGACGTCCAGCCGCATCGCGACCGGGTTCGCGTCGTCGCCGAGCGCGACCAGGTCGAACAGCGTCAAGCCGTCCTCGGCCGACAGCGCCGCGAAGCCCGCGGCTCCCGCCGCCTGGCCGTGGCCCATGCCCTCGTCCCACAGGCCGTAGGCGATCGACGTCGCCGGCAGTCCCTGCGCCCGTCGGTGGGCGGCGAGGCCGTCGAGGTAGCCGTTCGCCGCGGCGTAGTTGGCCTGGCCCGGCGCGCCGAACGTGCCCGCGATCGAGGAGAACGTGACGAACAGGTCAAGGTCGGTGGTCAGGTCGTGCAGGTGCCGGGCGGCCTCCGCCTTGGGACGCAGCACGGCTTCGACGCGTTCGGGGGTCATCGCGTCGAGCACACCGTCGTCGAGGACGCCGGCCGCGTGCACGATCCCGCGCAGCGGCTGGTCGGCGGGGACGAGGGCGAGCGCGGCCTCGATCTGACCGCGGTCGGAGACGTCGCACGCGGCGACCGTCACCTCGGCGCCGAGTGCGGTCAGCTCCTGCACCAGTGCGGGTGCGCCGGGGCTGTCGCCACCGGAACGGCTGACGAGCAGCAGGTTCCGGACGCCGTGGCGTTCGACGAGGCGACGGGCGACCAGCGCGCCCAGGCCTCCGGTGCCGCCGGTGACCAGGACGGTCCCGTCGAGCGTCCAGTCGCCGCCGGTCGCCTTGGCGCGGACCAGGCGCGGAACCCTCAGCTCGCCGTCGGCGAACAGGACCTCGGGCTCGCCCGTGCCGACCGCGGCAGCGACGTCACCGTCGCCGTGCACCAGCACGAACCGTTCGGGATGTTCGGCCTGCGCGCTGCGCACGAGGCCGCTCACCGCGGCGTGCGCGGGAACGTCCGGGGTCGTGCGCACGACCAGCTTCGCCTCGCGGTCCTCCGCCAGCCACGACTTCAGCAGCTCCAGGACCTCGGCGGTCAGGTCGGCCACCGCGCCTTCAGCCACGACGTGGTCGACGAACGCGTCCGCCGCCTCACCGGGTGCGAGCGGCACCCAGTCGACGGTGAACAGCGACTCGCGTTCCGCCTGGTCGACCGGGCGGAACTGCTCCTCGCTGATCTCCCTCAGCGCGAGCCGGGCGACCGACAGCACGGGGGCACCGGTGACGTCGGCGACCCGCAGCGACAGCGCGCCCGATCCCGCCGGGGCGAGCCGGACCCGCAGCGCCGTCGCGCCGGACGCGTGCAGCGTCAGGCCTGCCAGCGAGAACGGCAACCTCGCCCCGCCACCGGAGAGCCCGACGGCGTGCAGCGCGGCGTCCAGCAGGGCCGGGTGCAGGCCGAACCGGCTGACGTCGGTGTCCTCGGGCAGCTCGACCTCGGCGAACGTCTCCTCGCCCCGGCGCCACGCGGCGCGCAGGCCGCGGAACAGGCCGCCGTAGTCGAGTCCGGCCTCGGTGAGGTTCGGGTAGAAGCCGTCGAGGTCGACCGGTGCGGCGTTCTCCGGAGGCCACACGGTCTGGGGCTCTCCCGGCTCGTCGCCGCGGGCGAGCGTTCCGATGGCGTGCAGGGTCCACTCGTCGTCGACGTCGGCACCCTCGGGCCGCGAGTGGACCGTCACCGCGCGGCGACCGTCCACTTCGGACTCCGAGAGGGACACGCGGAGCTGCAGGGCCGTGGTGCCGAGCACCAGCGGCGTCTGGAGGACGAGCTCCTCGACCGTGCCGCAGCCGACCTCGTCGCCCGCGCGGACGGCCAGTTCGGCGAACGCGGTGCCGGGGAGCAGCACCGAGCCCATCACCCTGTGCCCGGCCAGCCACGGCTGGGCGTCCAGCGACAGCCGGCCCGTCAGCACGAGGCCCCCGCCGTCCGGGAGCGCGACGGTGGCGGCGAGCAGCGGGTGGTCGAGCGCGCCCAGGCCCAGGCTCGGGGCGTCACCCGCGCCCGGCGTGGAGTGAAGCCAGAACCGCTGGCGCCGGAACGGGTAGGTCGGCAGGTCCACGACCGCCGCGTCGCTGCCGGCGAAGTACTCCCGCCAGCCGACCTCGGCGCCGTGGCTGTGCAACGTGCCCAGCGCGGACACCAGCGAGGTCGTCTCGTCGCGGTCCTTGCGCAGCGACGGGACGAACACCGCCTCCGCGATGCCCTGCCCGAGGCCGGACAGGGCCGCGTCGGGACCGATCTCCAGGAACCGGGTGACGTCCAGGGCGGCCAGCGCGGTCACGCCGTCGGCGAACCGCACGGGCTCGCGCACGTGCTCGACCCAGTACTCGGGCGAGGTCACCACGCCGGGCCCGACCAGGGCACCCGTCACGGTGGACACCATCGGCACCGACGGTTCCTGGTACTCGATCGACTCCGCCACCGCGCGGAACTCGTCCAGCATCGGCTCCATCAGGGCCGAGTGGAACGCGTGCGAGACCGCCAGCCGCTTGGTGCGGCGGCCGAGCTTCTCGAACTTCTTGGCGACCTTGAGCGTCGGCGACGCCGCGCCCGACAGCACCACGGCGTTCGGGCCGTTGATCGCGGCCAGGGACACCTTGGGAGACAGGAACTCCCGGACCTCTTCCTCGGTCGTCTCAACCGCGACCATCGCACCGCCGCCGGGCAGCGCCTGCATCAGGCGGCCCCGCGCGGACACCAGCTTCGCCGCGTCCTCCAACGACAGGACACCGGCGACGTGCGCCGCCGCGATCTCACCGATCGAGTGCCCTGCGACGAAGTCGGGCGTGACACCCCACGAGCGGAGCAACCGGAACAACGCGACCTCGACGGCGAAGATCGCCGGCTGCGCGTTGCTCGTCTGCGCCAGCACGTCGGCGTCGGTGATGCCCTGGACACCGGGCAGGAGTTCGCAGACCTCGTCGTAGGCGCGGGTGAACACCGGGAACGCCTCGTACAGCCCGGCCCCCATGCCCAGCCGCTGGGTCCCCTGGCCGGCGAACAGGAACGCGAGCCTGCCGGGAGCGGCCACACCGGTGACGACGCCGGCCGCCTGGCCGGTGTCCGCGAACGCCGACAGCGCGGCGAGCGCGCTCTCGCGGTCGGTGCCGACCACTACGGCACGCCGTTCGTGCGACTGGCGGGTCGTGATCAGCGAGAAACCGAGGTCCGCCAGGGACTTCGAGCCCGCGTCCGCGGCGATCCGGCCCGCCTGTTCGCGCAGGGCCTCGTCGGTGCGGGCGGACAGCACCAGCGGTACCACCGCGGGCGGGTTGCCCTCCGCCTCCGCGACGGGTGCCGGGACGTGTTCGAGCACGACGTGCGCGTTGGTCCCGCTGAAGCCGAACGACGACACGCTCGCGCGGCGCGGCTTGCCGGTCTCCGGCCAGTCGACCTGCTCGGTCAGCAGCCGGACGGCGCCCCTGTTCCAGTCGACCTGGCCGGACGGCTCGTCGATGTGGAGGGTGCGCGGCAGCACGCCCTGGTGCATCGCCTGCACCATCTTGATGACACCGGCGATGCCCGCCGCTGCCTGCGTGTGACCGATGTTCGACTTGATCGAACCCAGGTACAGCGGCTCGTCCCGGTCCTGGCCGTAGGTGTTGAGCAGTGCCTGCGCCTCGATGGGGTCGCCGAGCCGGGTGCCCGTGCCGTGCGCCTCCACCACGTCGACGTCCGAAGTGGACAGACCGGCGTTGGCCAGCGCCTGGCGGATCACCCGCTGCTGCGACGGACCGTTCGGCGCGGTGAGACCGCTGGACGCGCCGTCCTGGTTCACCGCGGAACCCTTGAGCAGGGCCAGCACCTGGTGGCCGTTGCGTCGTGCGTCCGACAGGCGCTCCAGGAGCACCATGCCGACGCCCTCGCCCCAGCTGACGCCGTCGGCGCCGTCGGCGAAGGCCTTGCAACGGCCGTCGAGCGCCATGGCCTGCTGCTTGCTGAAGTCGATGAACGGGCCGGGGGTGGACATCACGGTCACGCCGCCGGCCAGGGCGAGCTCGCACTCACCGGAACGGAGCGAGTGGGCCGCCATGTGCAGTGCCACGAGCGACGACGAGCAGGCGGTGTCGACCGACACGGCCGGTCCCTCGAAGCCGAACGTGTAGGCGATGCGCCCGGACATCATCGAGCCCGAGGTGCCGGTGCCGAGGAAGCCCTCGACGTCGTCGGGGATCGTCTTCAGCTGTGAGGCGTAGTCGTGGTAGATCGCGCCGGCGAACACACCGGTCGCACTGCCGCGCAGGTCCGCGGGCTTGAGCCCGGCGCGCTCGAACGCCTCCCAGGAGACCTCCAGCAGCAACCGCTGCTGCGGGTCCATCGCCAACGCCTCGCGCGGCGAGATCCGGAAGAACTCGGGGTCGAAGTCGCCGGCGTCCTCCAGGAACGCGCCGACACGGGTGTTCGAGACGCCCTGCTTGCCCGGCGTGGTGTCGAACAGCGACGCCAGGTCCCAGCCGCGGTCGTCGGGGAACGGGGAGATCCCCTCGCGGCCCTCGGACACCAGCGACCAGAGGTCCTCCGGCGAACGCACTCCGCCGGGGAAGCGGCAGCTCATGGCGACGATCGCGATGGGGTCGTCGTCGTCGGCGGCGACCTGCGCGCGCACCTGGGGCGTGCTCGTCACGCCCAGCTCGCCCATCAGTTCGGAGCGCAGGAAACCCGCCAGCGAGACGGGGGTCGGGTGGTCGAAGGTCACCGTCGACGGCAGCCGCAGACCGGTCGCGGAGCTGAGTCGGTTGCGCAGCTCGACGGAGGTGAGCGAGTCGAAGCCCAGGTCCAGGAACCCTCGGCCGGGCTCGATGCCGCCGGGGGTCACGTGCCCGAGCACCAGTCCGACCTCGGTGCGGACCAGGTCCAGCAGCTCGTGGTCCTGCTCGGCCTCGGTGAGCTGGCTGAGACGGCGCGCGAGGGAGGAGTCCCGCCCGGCGCCGGACTGCGCGACGCGCCGGGCCGGCGTGCGGACGAGGCCGCCGAGCACGGCCGGCAGCGCGGTGCCCCGCGCGGAGGCGCGCAGAGCGGGCAGGTCGAGCTTGATCGGGACGGCCACGGGCGCGTCGGCCGCGAGGGCGGCGTCGAACAGCGCCAGGCCCTCCGGCACGGTGAGCGCGGGCGTTCCGCCGTTGCGCAACCGGGCGAGGTCGGCGTCGCCGAGCGCCTCGCCCATGCCGGCCGCCCACAGGCCCCACGCCATCGACTGGCCGGGCAGGCCGAGGGCACGCCGGTGCTCGGCGAGCGCGTCGAGGTACGCGTTCGCGGCGGCGTAGCTGCCCTGCCCCGGCGCGCCGAGCACACCGGCGGCCGAGGAGAACGTGAGGAAGAAGGCCAGGTCGTGGTGTGCGGTCAGCTCGTGCAGGTACCGGGCGGCGTCCGCCTTCGGCCCCAGCACGCCCGCCACCCGTTGCGGGGTCAGCGAGTCGATCGTGCCGTCGTCGAGCACACCGGCCGCGTGCACGACGCCGGTCAGGTCGACGCCGTCGAGCAGTGCGGCGAGCGCGTCGCGGTCCGCCACGTCGCAGGCGACGGCCGTCACCTCGGCGCCCAGCGCGGTGAGCTCGTCGACCAGCGCCTGCGCGCCGGGGGCGGCGAGTCCGCGGCGGCTGGTGAGCAGGAGTCCGCGCACGCCGTGGTCGGTGACCAGGTGCTTGGCCACCACGGCACCGAGGCCTCCGGTGCCACCGGTCACCAGGACCGTCCCGCCCGGCTCGGCCGTCCTCGGCATCGACAGCGCGATCTTGCCGATGTGCTTGGCCTGGCTCAAAAAGCGGAACGCCGCCCGTGCCTGGCGCACGTCCCACACCTTCACCGGAAGCGGTTCGAGGACGCCCCGTTCGAACAGCTCGACGAGGGCGGTCCACATCTGCGCGGTGCGCTCGGGTCCCGCCTCGCTGAGGTCGAACGCCTGGTAGCTCACGTCCTGCCCGACGGTGGCCACGTCGCGGACGTCGGCCTTGCCCATCTCCAGGAAGCGGCCACCCGGAGCCATGGTCCGCAGCGACGCGTCCACGAAGTCGCCCGCCAGTGCGTTGAGCACGACGTCGACCTGGCCGAACCGCTGCTCGAAGTCGAGCGTGCGCGACGAGGCGATGTGCTCCTCGGCGATGCCCGCCTCCCGCAGCACGTGCTGCTTGCTCTCGCTCGCCGTGCCGTAGACGACGGCGCCCAGGTGGTTCGCGAGCTGCGTCGCCGCCATGCCCACGCCGCCGGCGGCGGAGTGGATCAGGATCGACTCCCCCGCCTTCAGCTCGCCCAGGTCGCACAGCGCGTAGTACGCGGTGAGGAACACCAGCGGCACGGTCGCGGCCTGCTCGTACGTCCACCCCGCGGGCTTGCGGGTGATCATCTGACGTTCGACCACGGCCGACGGGCCACCGCCACCGGCGACCAGGCCCATCACCTCGTCGCCGGGCGCGAGGTCGGTCACGGACGCGCCCACCTCGGTCACGACACCGGCGAGCTCGCTGACGAGCAGTCCCGCCTCGCCGCGGTACATGCCCAGGACGTTCAGCACGTCCCGGAAGTTCAGGCCCGCCGCGCGCACCGCGACGCGGACCTCGGTCGGTGCGAGCGGCCGCGCCTCCACCGGCTCCAGCACCAGGTGGTCGACGGTGCCCTGACCGGTCATGCCCAGCCGCCAGTCACCCGCGGGCGGGATCATGCGGCCGGTGGTCTCCGTGGCGACCAGGCGCGGCACCAGGAGCTCGCCGTCGCGCACGGCCAGTTGCGGCTCGTCGGACGTGATGGCGGCGTCGGTGATCTCGGCCGCGTCCACCAGCGCGAAGCGGTCGGGGTGCTCGGACTGAGCGGAGCGCACCAGGCCCCAGACCGCGGCCACGACCGGGTCGACGGTGGGGTCGTCCGCACCGGTCGAGACGGCGTCGACGGTGTGGACGACCAGCTTCGCGGTCTCGAACCGCTCGTCGGCCAGCCACTGCTGAAGAACGTCGAGCGTCGCGGCGAGCGTGCTCCGCACGTCCTCGCCGCCGGCGCGGTACACGACGACCGGGGGAACTTCCTCGCCCAGGTCCTCCCACCGCACCCAGTCGAGTGCGTCACCCTGCGTCGAGGTGACCGGCTTCCAGGCCAGCTCGTAGAGCCCGTTCTGGTCGGAGGCCGTGCGGATCTGCTCGGCCGAAACGGGCCGCACCGCGAGGGAGCCGACGGTGGCGATCGGCGCGCCCTGACCGTCGGCGACCCTCAGGGTGATCGCATCGGTGCCCGCCGGGGACAGCTTCACCCTCAGGTCGGCGGCGCCGGAGGCGTGCAGGGCCACGTCGGTCCAGGCGAACGGCAGCCGGGCCTGGCCGTCACCGAGTGCCAGGGCGTGCAGTGCGGCGTCGAGCAACGCGGGGTGCAGGCCGAACCGGCCGGCCTGGTCGCGCGCCCGGTCGGGCAGCGCGACCTCGGCGAAGGTGTCCTCGCCCCACGTCCACACCGCGCGCAGGCCCTGGAACGTGTCGCCGTACTCCAGGCCCAGGGCGGCGAGCTCCTGGTAGTGGCCGTCCAGCCCGACGGACTCGGCACCGGGCGGAGGCCACTCGGCGAGGTCCCAGGGCGTGTCCTGGCGTGCCGCGGCCAGCGAACCGGAGGCGTGCAGGGTCCAAGCGCCGTCCACGGGGGCGTTGCTGGAACGCGAGTGCAGGGTCAGCGGACGGCGGCCCGCCTCGTCCGGCGGGCCCACCCACAGCTGGACGTGCACGCCCGCGTTCTCGGGCAGCACAAGTGGTGCCTGGAGGGTCAGTTCCTCGACGCCGGTCAGGCCGGTCTCGTCGGCCGCGCGCACGGCCAGTTCGACGAGGGCCGTGCCGGGCACGACCACCGCGCCCATGACGACGTGGTCGGCCAGCCACGGGTGGGTCCTCGTGGACAGGATGCCGGTGAACAGGAACCCGTCGGCGTCGGCGACGGAGACGGCGGCACCGAGCAGCGGGTGGTCCAGCGAGCTGAGGCCGAGGCCGGACGCGTCGCCCGCGGGGGCGGTGACGGGCAGCCAGTAGCGGTCGCGCTGGAACGGGTAGGTGGGCAGGTCGACGACGCGGGCGCCGGAGAGGTACGCGGCCCAGTCGACGCGGCCGCCGTGGACGTGCAGGTCGGCGAGACCGGCGAGGATCGTCGCCACCTCGTCGCGGTCCCGGCGCAGCGCGGTGACGAACTTCCCGTCCGCGCAGTCCTGACCGGCGGCGGACAGCACGCCGTCCGGTCCCAGCTCCAGGTACCGCGTGACACCGGCCGCCGCCAGGGTCCTGACGCCGTCGGCGAACCGGACGGCCTCGCGGACGTGCCGGACCCAGTAGCCGGGGTCGCAGACCTCCTCGGTGCGGGCCAGTTCGCCCGTGACGTTGGACACCAGGGCGATCTTCGGGGTCTGGTAGGTGATCGCGCGCGCGACCTCGGCGAACTCGGCGAGCATGCCGTCCATCAGCGAGGAGTGGAACGCGTGCGAGACCTTGAGCGCCTTGGTCTTGCGGCCGGAGGCGGAGAACCCCGCGGTCATCGCGGCGACGGCGTCCGCGTCACCCGAGATCACGACCGCCTCGGGACCGTTGACCGCGGCGATGTCGACACCGTCGCGCAGCGCGGCCCTGACCTCCTCCTCGCCGGCCTGGATCGCGGCCATGGCGCCACCGGTGGGCAGCGCCTGCATGAGCCTGCCGCGCGCCTCCACCAGCTTCGCGGCGTCTTCAAGCGACCAGACGCCCGCGACGTGCGCGGCGGCCAGTTCGCCGACCGAGTGGCCGATCAGGAAGTCCGGCCGCACGCCCCACGACTCGACGAGCCGGTAGAGCGCGACTTCGAGTGCGAACAGCGCGGGCTGGGCGTTGCCCGTCTGGTTGAGCACCTCGGCGTCGTCGACCTCGCGGATGCCGGGCAGCAGTGCGGCGATCTCGTCGTAGGCCTCGGCGAACACGGGGAACGCCGCGTACAGCTCACGGCCCATGCCCAGCCGCTGGGAGCCCTGTCCGGTGAACATGACGGCGAGCTGGCCGCCGACGGCCTCGCCGGTCGTGACAGCGGGCGCCGCGGATCCCTGGGCCACGGCGCGCAGACCCGCGCGCAGGGACTCGATGTCGGTACCGGTGACGACGGCGCGGCGCTGCCCGGTCGCCCGCGTCCTGGCGAGCGAGTAGCCGATGTCGGCCGGGTGGGCGTCGACCGAGAGCAACGCCTCGGCCTGCGCCTGCAATGCCGCGTCGGTCCTGCCGGAGAGCGCCCACGGGATCACCGCGGGCACCGGCCCGCGCTCGGGGACCTCCGCGGGCTCGGGAGCCTGTTCCAGGACGACGTGCGCGTTGGTGCCGCTGATGCCGAACGACGACACGCCCGCACGGCGGACGCGGTCGGCGGGCCAGGAGTGGTTCTCGGTGAGCAGGGAGATCGCGCCGGACGACCAGTCGACCTGCGGGGTGGGGGCGTCGACGTGCAGGGTCGCGGGCAGCACTCCGTTGCGCAGCGCGAGGATCATCTTGATCACGCTCGCGACGCCGGCGGCGGCCTGCGTGTGACCGATGTTGGACTTGACCGAGCCGAGGTGCAGCGGACTGCCGGCCTCGCGGCCGCGGCCGTAGACGGCCTGCAGCGCCTGCACTTCGATCGGGTCGCCGAGGGTGGTGCCGGTGCCGTGCGCCTCGATGGCGTCGACGTCCTTCGCGGACAGGCGGGCGTCGGTGAGCGCGGCGCGGATGACGCGCTGCTGCGACGGTCCGTTGGGCGCGGTGAGGCCGTTGGACGCGCCGTCGGAGTTGACCGCCGTGCCGCGGATGACGGCGAGGACCTGGTGGCCGTTGCGCTGGGCGTCGGACAGGCGCTCCAGCACGACCACACCCGCGCCCTCGCCCCAGCCGGTGCCGTCGGAGGCCGCGGCGAACGCCTTGACCAGGCCGTCGCGGGACAGGCCGCGCTGGCGGGAGAACTCGACGAAGGCGCCGGGGTCCGACATCACCGTCGCGCCGCCGGACAGCGCCAGGTCGGACTCCCCCGCGCGCAGCGAGCGGACCGCGAGGTGCAGGGTCACCAGCGACGCCGAGCACGCCGTGTCGACGGTGACCGACGGGCCCTCCAGCCCCAGCACGTACGAGATGCGGCCGGACAGGACGCTGCCCGCGGTGCCGGTGCCGAGGTAGCCCTCGACGCCTTCGACGCCCCTGGGGATGTCGCGCGCGTAGTCCACGCCGTTGGTGCCCATGAACACCCCTGCGCGGCCGCCCTTGAGCGACGTGGGGTCGATCCCCGCGCGCTCCAGCGCCTCCCACGAGGTCTCCAGCAGCAGGCGCTGCTGCGGGTCCATCGACACGGCCTCGCGCGGCGAGACGCCGAAGAACTCCGGGTCGAACTCGTCGGCGTCGTGCACGAAGCCGCCGAGCCGCACGTAGCTGGTGCCCAGGTGGTCGGGATCGGGATCGAACAGGCCGTCGACGTCCCAGCCCCGGTTGCCGGGGAACTCGGTGATCCCGTGCCGTCCGGAGACCAGCAGGTCCCAGAACTGCTCGGGTGTGCGCACACCGCCGGGGAAGCGGCAGCCGATCCCCACGACGGCGATCGGCTCGGCTTCCCGGTCCTCGACCTCGGCCAGGCGGTTTCGGGTGCGCTGCAGCTCACCGGTGACCCGGGTCAGGTAGTCGCGCAGCTTGGCGTTCTCATCCACGGTTGCCCCACTCATTGGTCAAGATCACGAGCGCCGGCTCAGGTGCCGAGCTGTTGGTCGATGAAGGCGAAGAGCTCGTCGTCGGACGCCTCGGTGAGGTCGGTCCGCGCCACAGCTCCGCGGGAATGCGTTGGTGCGGAGCCGAACTCCGCCACGAGCGCGTGCAGGCGCTCCAGCACGGCGGCGCGCGCCGCGTTGTCGTCGTCGAGGCCGGCGAGCACCTCGGCGGCTCTGTCGAGGTCGTGCAGCAGGGCTTCCGCCGCGTGCTCGGGGCCCGCCACCTCCGCCCACAGGTAGTCCGCGAGCGCGAGCGGTGTCGGGTGGTCGAAGACCAGGGTCGACGGGACCGACAGCGACGCCGCCGCGTCGAGGCGGTTGCGCAGTTCGACTGCGGTCAGCGAGTCGAAGCCGAGCTCGCTGAACGCGCGGTCCGGTTCGATCGTCGTGCCGCTCGCGTGTCCGAGCACCTTGGCGACGACGTCGCGGACCAGGTCGAGCAGCAGGCGGCGCTGCTCGGGCTCGATGAGTCCGGCGAGCCGGTCGCGCAACGACGGACCCGCCGTCGCCGCGGGAACGTCGGCCTGCTGCCGGGGGATCTCCGCGAGGACCGGTGCCTGCCGCGCGGTGTCGAGGTAGGCGGGCCAGTCGAAGTCCGCCACGGTCACCGTGACGTCGTCCGCGGCGAGCGACTCGAACAGCGCCTCGACGGCGGCGTGCGGCGTCATCGGCCGCAGCCCCATCCGGCGCACGCCCTCGTCGTGCGAGCCGGCCATGCCGCCCTCGGCCCACGGGCCCCACGCCACGGCCGTGGCGGGCAGTCCGTCGAAACGCCGTTGCTCGGCCAGGGCGTCGAGGTGCGCGTTGGCGGCGGCGTAGGCCGCCTGGCCGCCGTTGCCGAGCACCCCGGCCAGGGACGAGTACAGGACGAACGCGTCCAGTTCGAGGTGCTTGGTCAGGTCGCCGAGGTGGTGCGCGGCGTCGACCTTCGGCCTGGCGACGGCGTCGAACCTCTCCGGGGTGAGGCCCGTGATCAGGCCGTCGTCGAGGACTCCCGCGGTGTGCACGACGACCCGGAGGTCGTCCAGCTCCGCCACGACCGAGGCCAGTGCGTCGCGGTCGGCCGCGTCGCAGGCGCGGATGCTCACCCGCGCACCGAGTTCGGTGAGCTCCGCGGCCAGTTCAGGCGCTCCGGGAGCGTCCTCGCCGCGGCGCGACAGCAGGACCAGGTGTTCCGCACCCGCCTCGACCAGCCGCCGGGCGACCAGCGCGCCGAGCGCACCCGTGCCGCCCGTGACCAGCGCGGTACCGCTGGTGGTCCACGTCGCGGTCGAGGGCTCGGCGGGCACGAGACGGCGCGCGTGCACGCCGGACTCGCGGATCGCGACCTCGTCCTCACCGCCGGACAGGACCTCCACCAGCCGTGCGACGGACCGGGCGTCCGGCACCTCCGGGAGGTCGACGCAGCCACCCCAGGAACGGGGCTGTTCGATCGCCGCGACCCTGCCGACGGCCCAGACCTCGGCCTGCCGGGGCGAGGTGACCCGCTCGTGCCCGACCGCGACCGCACCACGCGTGGCGCACCACAGCGTGGTGCCCTCGCGGAGCAGGGCGGCGGCCTCCATGCCGTCGCCGGCGAACGCGAGAACGTTGCCCTCGCGGGCGTCGGCGGCGGTGACCACCTTGGTGCCCAACGCTTCCGCGGCCGCCTGCGCCCAGGCGTCGTCCTGGTCCGCCACGACCGTCCACGGCCCGGCCGGTGTGCCTGTGGTCGCCACGGGTGTCCACCGGATGTGGTGGCGCCAGCCGTTCGCCCGCTTGGCCGGCTCGGGCGCGAGCCAGAACCGCTCCCGCTCGAACGGGTAGGTCGGCAGGTCGACCGTCTGAGCGCCGGTGCCCGCGAAGATGCCGGGCCAGTCGAGCTTGACGCCGTGGGCGAACAAGGTGGCCTGCGCCTGCGCGGCGGTGGTGACCTCGTCGCGGTTCTTGCGCTGCACGGGCAGGAACAACCCGCCGGGCACGCAGTCGCCCCCCTGGGAGGAGAGCGCCGCGTCCGGGCCGATCTCGACGAAGCGGCGGACGCCCAAGGTGTGCAGGGCGGCCATGCCCTCGGCGAACCGGACGGTGCCGCGCACGTGCCGCACCCAGTACTCCGGGTCGGTGACCTCGTCGGCGGTGGCGACGGCGCCGGTGAGGTTGGAGATCAGCGGGATGCGCGGCGCGGCGTACTCGACGTCGCGGGCGATCTCCCGGAACTCGGCGAGCATGCCGTCCATGTGGTGCGAGTGGAACGCGTGGCTCACCGGAAGCCGCTTGGAGCGCTCGAACCGGGCGGCCATCTCGGCGACGGCCTCCTCGTCACCGGACAACACCAGTGACTCCGGGCCGTTGACGGCCGCGATGCTCACGCCCGGCAGCAGCTCGACCTCGGCCTCCGAGGCCCTGACCGCGATCATCGCGCCGCCCGCCGGCAACGCCTGCATGAGCCTGCCGCGAGCGGTGACCAGCCTCGCCGCGTCCTCCAGCGACCACACGCCCGCGAGGTGCGCGGCGGTGAGCTCGCCGATGGAGTGGCCGAGCAGGAAGTCGGGACGGACGCCCCACGACCTCACCAGCTCCGCGAGCGCCACCTCGAACGCGAACAGCGCCGGCTGGGTCACCGCCGTCTGGTCGAGCGCTTCCGGCACGTCGCCGTGCACGACGTCCAGCAGCGAGAACTCGGTGTGCTTGTCCAGGTGCGCCGCCACCTCGGCGAACTTCTCCGCGAACACCGAGTAGGCGGACAGCTCGCGCCCCATGCCGAGGCGCTGCGCACCCTGACCGGTGCACAGGAACGCGACCTTGCCGGTGGTCTGCGTGCCGGTGACGACCTCGGGCCCCTGTCCTTCGGCCGCCAGGGCGGCCAGCCCCTCCTCGCCGAAGACCACCGCGCGGTGCGTGCGCGCGGCACGACCGGTGGCGAGGGTGAAACCGACGTCGACCGGGTCGAGTCCGGGCACCCGGCGCGCGAGGCGCTCCGCCTGCCGGCGCACCGCTGCCTCGGTGTTCCCCGAGAGCACCCAGGGGACGCGGGCGGGCGGAGCGGTCTCGCGAACGGCGGCCGCGCGTTCCGGCGCTTCGCGAAGGATGACGTGGGCGTTGGTGCCGCTGATGCCGAACGACGACACCGCCGCGGTGCGGGGGTGCCCGGCGGCGGGCCAGTCGCGGTGCTCGGTGAGCAGGCGCCCGTTGCCCGAGTCCCACGAGATGGCCGACGACGGCTCGGTGACGTGCAGCGTGCGCGGCAGTTCGCCGCGGCGCAGCGCCTCGACCATCTTGATGATCCCGGCGGCTCCGGCGGCGGACTGGGTGTGCCCGATGTTGGACTTGATCGAGCCGAGCCAGAACGGCTCCTCGCGGTCCTGGCCGTAGGTGGCGAGCAGAGCGTCGGCCTCGATCGGGTCGCCCAGCTCGGTGCCGGTGCCGTGCGCCTCGATCACGTCCACCTCCCCCGCGGGCAGGCGGGCGTCGGCGAGCGCGGCGCGGATGACGCGTTGCTGCGACGGTCCGTTGGGCGCGGTGAGGCCGTTGGACGCGCCGTCCTGGTTGACCGCGGAGCCCTGGATGACCGCGAGCACGTGGTGACCGTTGCGCTCGGCGTCCTCCAGCTTCTCCAGCAGCAGGATTCCCGCGCCCTCGCCGAAGCCGGTGCCGTCGGCGGAGGCGGAGAAGGACTTGCAGCGGCCGTCCGGGGAGAGCGCGCGCTGCCGGGAGAACTCGACGTAGGTGTCGGGGATGGGCATGACGCACACCCCGCCGGCGAGGGCCATCGAGCACTCGCCCGTGCGCAGCGCCTGAGCGGCGAGGTGGACGGCGACCAGCGACGACGAACAGGCGGTGTCGACCGTCAGCGCCGGCCCCTCCAGGCCGAGCGTGTAGGCCACGCGACCGGACAGGACGCTGCCCTGGGTCCCGTTGCCCAGGAAGCCCTCGACGCCTTCGGGCAGCTGTCCGACGCCGACGCCGTAGTCGCTGTACATGAGCCCGGCGAACACGCCGGTCGCGCTGCCCTTGAGCGTCGTCGGGTCGATGCGGGCGTGCTCGACGGCCTCCCAGCTGACCTGGAGCATCAGCCGCTGCTGCGGGTCCATGGCCAGCGCCTCGCGCGGCGAGATCCCGAAGAAGTCCGGGTCGAAGTCCGCGGCGTCGTGCAGGAAGCTCCCCTCGCGGGAGTACGACGTGCCGCGGTGGTCGGGGTCGGGGTGGAACAGCTCGCCGAGGTTCCAGCCCCGGTCCGCCGGGAATCCCGACACCGCGTCGGTGCCGGTCGCGACCAGGTCCCACAGGGACTCGGGCGAGTCGACGCCGCCGGGGTACCGGCAGGCCATGCCGATGATCGCGATTGGCGCGTGGGCGTCGTCGACCAGCTTCCGGTTGCGGGCGGCCAGCCTGCTGCTCTCCTTGACCGACTCCCGCAGTGCTGCGACAAGTTCCTCGTTGGAGGGCATCAGAAGTTCTCCGAACCAGAGGTGAGTGACACGGTGTTGTCCTCGGCGGCCGCCATGACGCGCTTCACCAGTTCGTCGGCGTCCATCTCGTCCACCAGGTCGTCCGCGGGGGCCACCTCGGCGACGGACCCGGCCGCCGGGTCGTTCGCCAGCCGGACCAGTGCGTCCAGGACCCCGGCGGTGCGGAGCCGGTCGAACGGAACGGTGGCGAGCAGGCGGCGGACCTGCTGCTCGTCGACCGCACCGGAGTCGACCGGTTCGTCCATTCCGGGCAGCAGCGAGAGGACGAAGGTCGCGATCGCGCGCGGGGACGGGTGGTCGAACACGACGGTGGCGGCCAGGCGCAGCTCGAACATCGCGTTGAGGCGGTTGCGCAGGTTCACGGAGCTGAGCGAGTCGAACCCCAGCTCGGTGAACGCGCGTTCCGGGTCGATCGCCGCCCCTGAGCTGTGCCCCAGCACGTCGGCGACCTGGTCGAGCACGGCGTCCTGCACCGCGTCCGGCCGTTCGGCTCCCGGCAGCGCGGCCAGGCGTTCGACCAGCGACAGCTCCCGCGTCTCGCTCGTCGTCGCGCTCCGGCGGGTGGTGCGGACCAGGCCGCGGAGAACGGCCGGGATCTCGGTGCTGCGCGCGACGCGGTTCAGGGCGGTCAGGTCGAGCTTCACCGGGACCACCAGCGACTCGTCCACCGCCAGGGCCGCGTCGAAGGCGCGCATGCCCTCGGCGCGGTCCAGCGAGGCGAACCCGTCCCGGCCGAGGCGACCGGTCTGGGTCTCGTCCAGGTGGCTGGTCAGCCCCTGGTCCTGCTGCCACGGACCCCAGGCCAGCGACCGGGCGGCGAGACCGCGAGCCCGGCGGTAGCCGGCCAGCGCGTCCAGGAAGGAGTTGGCGGCGGCGTAGCTGCCCTGGCCGGGAGAGCCGAGGACGCCGGCGGCCGACGAGTACAGGACGAAGTGCTGAAGGCCCATGTCCTTCGTGAGCTCGTGGAGGTGCCACGCCGCGTCGACCTTCGGGGTGAGCACCCCGGCGAGCCGTTCGGGGGTGATCGTGGTGACGAGGCCGTCGTCGAGCACCCCGGCGACGTGCACGACGCCGGTCAGCGGGTGGCCGGCCGGGATGCGGCCGAGCACGGTGGCGAGTTCCTGGCGGTCGGCGCTGTCGCAGCGCTCCACCACGACCTGTGCGCCCAGTGCGGTCAGCTCGTCGTGCAGGTCCGCCGCTCCCGGTGCTTCGATGCCGCGGCGGCTGGTCAGGACCAGGTGCCGGACGCCGTGTTCGGTCACCAGGTGCCGGGCGGCGAGTGCGCCGAGGTCTCCGGTGCCACCGCTGATCAGCACGGTGCCGTCCGGGTCCCACGCCGTCAGGTCGTCGGACGCGGCGGCGGGAACCAGACGCGGCACGACCAGTTCGCCACCGTGCAGCGCGACCTGGGGCTCACCGGTCGCGACGGCCTCGCCGACCGATTCGGCCGGACCGTCGAAGAGGACGACCCTGCCGGGGTTCTCGGACTGGGCGGAACGGACCAGGCCCCACACCGCGGCGGCAGCCGGGCACGGTTCGGCGGGATCGGTCGCACCGCTGGTGCGCACGACCAGGGTCGCCGAGGCGAACCGGTCGTCCTCCAGCCAGGTGCGCAGGACGGCCAGCACGCTCGCGGTGAGCCGGTGGGTGTCGGCGACCGGGTCGTCTCCGGACGTCGCCGAGAACACGACGTGTCCTTCGACGTCGCCCTCGGCGGGCAGGTCGGCGTGGTCGGTCCAGGGCGCGGAACCCCGGGCGGGCCGGCTCTGCCACTCGACCGCGTACAGGTTCTCCGGCGCGTCCGCGTTCCGCAGCTGTTCCGCGGTGACGGGCCGGGTGGCGATCGACTCGACGGAGATCACCGGCTGGCCGGCGTCGTCCACCGCGGACAGGGTTCCGGAGTTCCCGTCGGACCCCGTCAGCCTCACCCGCAGCGTGCGCGCACCCGTGGCGTGCAACGAGACACCGCTCCACGAGAACGGGAGTGCGGCGGACTCCTCCGCGCCGGGGGCCAGGAAGAGGGTGTGCAGCGCCGCGTCGAGCAGGGCGGGGTGGATCGTGAAGCCGTCGGTGCCGGCGTCCGGCAGGGCGACCTCGGCGAAGACCTCGTCACCGCGCCGCCACGCCGCCCGCAGGCCCTGGAACTGCGGGCCGTAGTCGAAACCGGCGTCGGCCAGGCGGGGGTAGAAGTCGTCCAGGGCAACGGACTCGGCTCCGCTGGGCGGCCACTCCCCCGGCACCCAGTGGTCCGCGGTGGAGGTGGGCCGCAGCCATCCGTCGGCGTTGCGGACCCACGCCTGCCCGGAGGTGGCGTCGCGGTGCCGGCTGTGGACGGAGACCGGCCTGCGGCCTTCCTCGTCGGCGTCGCCCACGACCACCTGCAGTGCCAGGGAACCCTCGGCACCCGGCAGCACCGGCGCGTGGAGCGTCAGTTCCTCGACGGTCCCGCAGCCGACCTCGTCACCGGCGCGGATCGCCAGCTCGACCAGGCCCGCCCCCGGCACGATCACCGTGCCCATGACGGCGTGGTCGGCCAGCCAGGCCTGGGAGGCGAGCGACACCCGTCCGGCGAACAACGCCCCGTCGCCGTCCGCGGGCAGGATCGACGCTTCGAGCACCGGGTGCTCCGCCGAGACGAGGCCGATCGCGCTGAGGTCGGCGGGACCGCTGTTGTCGTTGGCGAGCCAGTACGGGCTGTTCTGGAACGCGTAGGTGGGCACGTCCACGCGACGGGCACCCGTGTCGCGGAAGAACGCCGTCCAGTCGACCTGCGCGCCGCTGACGTGCAGTCGCGCCACCATCGTGGCCAGGTCCAGGTCCTCGGCGTGGTTCTTGCGCAGCGACAGGACGAACGCCGCGGCCTCCGGGCGCTCCACGATCTCCATCGCGGCGGCGGTCAGCACACCGTTGGGTCCCACCTCGACGAAGCGGGTGACGCCTTCCCGTTCGAGCAGGCTCACCGCGTCGGTGAACCGGACGGGACGGCGGATGTGGCGGACCCAGTACTGCGGGTCGCCCACCTCGTCCGCGCCGGCCTGCTTGCCCGTGAGCGTGGAGATGATCGGGATGCGCGGCGCGGAGTAGGTGAGCTCGGCGGTCGCCCTGCCGAACTCGTCGAGGATGCCGTCCATCAGCGCCGAGTGCGACGCCTGGCTGACGACGAGCTTCTTGGCCTTGCGCCCCCGGTCCTTGAACCGCTGGGCGATGGCCATGGCGGTGTCCTCGTCGCCGGAGATCACGACCGACGTCGGCCCGTTCAGCGCCGCGAACCCCACCAGGCCGGTGAGCTCGGGCGCGACCTCCTCCTCCGAGGCCTGGATCGCGACCATCGCGCCGCCGGGCGGCAGCGAGTTCATCAACCGGCCGCGGATCGCGACGATGCGCGCGGCGTCGGCCAGCGACCAGACGCCGGCGACGTGCGCCGCGGCGAACTCACCGATCGAGTGCCCCGCCACGAAGTCCGGGACGACGCCCCAGGACTCCAGCAGCCGCGCCACCGAGACCTCGACGGCGAACAGGGCGGGCAGCATGTAGTCGATCCGGTCCAGCAGCGCGGAGTCCTCCGCGAACAGGACCTCGCGCAGCGGCCGCTCCAGGTGGGCGTCGAACTCCCCCATGACGGCGTCGAAGATGGCGGCGAACGCGGGGTTGGCAGCGGACAGCTCACGGCCCATCGCCAGGTACTGCGCCCCGCCGCCGGTGAACAGGAACGCGGTCTTGCCGTTGCTCACGCTGCCCTGCAGGACCTGGTCGCTCCTCGCGCCGTCGGCGAGGACGGCCAGTCCGTCGAGGAGGCCGTCGCGGTCGGCGGCGAGGACGACACCCCGTTCGGCGAGCGCGGTGCGGCCGGTGGCGAGCGAGTAGGCGAGGTCGAGCGGGCTCGCGGAGGGATCGGCCTCCACTGTGGACAGCAGCCTGCGGGCCTGCGCCGCGAGCGCCTCGCGGCTCGTCCCGGACAGCACGACGGGAACGGGCGTGTTCCCGGTGCTGGGCCGGTCCTCGGCGACCTCCTCGGCGGGTGCCTCCTCGATGATCAGGTGGGCGTTGGTGCCCGAGATGCCGAAGGACGACACGGCCGCCCGGCGCGGCTCGTCCTGCCGGGGCCACGCCTGGGCCTCCGTCAGCAGCTCGACGGCACCCGACTGCCAGTCCACGAACGACGTCGGCTTGTCGACGTGCAGGGTCTTCGGCAACGTGTCGTGGTGCAGCGCCATCACCATCTTGATGAGGCTGCCGACGCCCGCCGCGCACTGCGTGTGGCCGATGTTGGACTTCAGCGAACCCAGCCACAGCGGCCGGTCACCGGGGCGGTCCTGCCCGTAGGTCGCGAGGACCGCCTGCGCCTCGATCGGGTCGCCGAGCCGGGTGCCGGTGCCGTGCGCCTCGACCACGTCGACGTCCCTCGTCGACAGCCGGGCGTCGGCGAGCGCCTGCGCGATGACGCTCTTCTGCGCGGGCCCGCTGGGTGCGGTGAGCCCGTTCGACGCGCCGTCCTGGTTGATCGCCGAACCCCGGACGACCGCGAGCACCCTGTGGCCGTTGCGCCGGGCGTCGGAGAGCTTCTCCAGCATCACCACGCCGGCGCCCTCGGACCAGCCGGTGCCGTCGGCGGCCTCGGCGAACGACTTGCACCGCCCGTCGGGCGACAGACCGCGCTGGCGGGAGAACTCGACGAAGACGCCGGGCCCTCCCATGATGTTCGCGCCCCCCGCCAGGGCGAGGTCGCACTCACCGCTGCGCAGCGCCTGCACGGCGAGGTGGATCGCCACCAGCGACGACGAGCACGCGGTGTCCACCGAGACGGCGGGGCCTTCGAGACCGAGGTTGTAGGCGATGCGGCCGGAGTGCACGGAACACGTGGTGCCGGTGAGGAGGTACCCCTCCACGTTGAGGGCTTCCTCGTGCAACCGCGGTCCGTACTCCTGCGACGACACACCCGCGTACACGCTGGTCCTGGTGCCGGCCAGCGAACCGGGGGCGATGCCCGCCCGTTCGATGGCCTCCCACGTGACCTGCATCAGCAGGCGCTGCTGCGGGTCCATCGCCAGCGCCTCACGCGGTGAGATGCCGAAGAACTCGGCGTCGAACTCGTCCGCGGTGTGCACGAAGCCACCGGTGTTCACGTAGCTGTGGCCGGAGCTCTCGGGGTCGGCGTCGAACAGCCCCTCCAGGTCCCACCCGCGGTTGGTCGGGAACCCGGAGATCCCCTCCCGCTCCTCGTCGACCAGTCGCCAGAGGTCCTCGGGACTCTCGACGTCACCGGGGTAGCGGCAGGCCATGCCGATGATCGCGATCGGTTCCCTGTCACGGGACTCCGCTTGCCGCAGGCGCGTCCTGGTCTGCTGGAGCTCCGCGGTGAGCTTCTTCAGCAGGCCGACCAGCTTCTCTTGATCCGCCATCTCACAACCTCAAAGAAATGTTGACCAGGACAGGGGGTGGGCTCGGTCAGGAAAGGCCGAGTTCTCGTTCCAGGAAGTCGACGACGTCGTCGACCGAGGCGTCCGCCAGGTCGGTGCTCTCGTCGTCGACCGGCCCCGCGGCCGTCGCCGAGAACGTCGACAGCAGTTCCTCCAGCCGCAGCACGATCGTCAGGTGACCGTCCCCGTCGACCGCCCGCAGGCTCGTCTCCAGGCGGTCCAGCTCCGCGAGCACGGCGGCCGCGGACAACGTGGCGGCTCCCTGCGGAGCCAGCAGCTCCTTCAGGTGGGTCGCGAGCGCGGCCGGTGTGGGGTGGTCGAAGACGGCCGTCGCGGACAGCCGGACCTCCGCCGCCGTGTTGAGCCGGTTGCGCAGCTCGACCGCCGTCAGCGAGTCGAGGCCGATGTCCGTGAACGGCTTGGTCGTCTCCAGCGCGTCCACGTCGCTGTGGCCGAGGACGGCGGCGGCGTGCCCGCGGACGAGGTCGACCAGGAACGCGTCCTGCTCCGTCGCCGTCAGCGAGGCGAGCCGGTCCGCCAGCGAGGACGACTGGGCCGCCTCGGTGACGCGGCGGGACGTGGCCCGTCCCAGCTCGTGCCACATCTGGTTGAGCTCGTTGTGCTTGGCGAACTTGCGCAACGCCGCGCGATCGAGCTTCACCGGGACGGTGACGGGCTCGTCCGTGCGGAGCGCGTCGTCGAACAGGGTCATGCCCTCCGCCAGGGCCAGTGCTCCGAAACCCTCCTGCTCCATCACGTCCAGGTCGGAGCGGGACAGGCCGGCTCCCATGCCGTCCGCCCACAGGCCCCACGCGTGGGCCTGGCCCGCCTGGCCGTTGCCGCGGCGGTGCTCGGCCACGGCGTTGAGGAACGCGTTGGCCGCGGCGTAGTTGGCCTGGCCCTCCATGCCGGTGATGCTGCTGATGGAGGAGAACAGGACGAACCGCGCCAGGTCGAGGTGCTCGGTCAGCTCGTGCAGGTGCCAGGCCGCTTCGACCTTCGCGCGCTGCACCACGTCCAGTCGTGCGGGCGTGAGCGAGCCGAGCAGTCCGTCGTCGAGGACACCGGCGGTGTGCACGACCGCGGTCAGCGGCCGGTCCTGAGGAACGGCGTCCAGCACGGCGGCCAGCGCTTCGCGGTCGGCCGAGTCGCAGGCGGCGATGTCCGCCGTGGCACCGAGCCCGACCAGGTCGGCGCGCAGCTGCTCGGCTCCCGGCGCGTCCGCTCCGCTCCGGCTGATCAGCAGGAGGTGGCGGACGCCGTGCTCGGCCACGAGATGACGTGCGACCGCACTGCCGAGCGCGCCGGTGCCACCCGTGATCAGGACCGTTCCGTTCCGGTCGATCGGCCTCGGCAGCGTGAGCACGACCTTGCCGACGTGCTTGGCCTGGCTGATGAACCGGAACGCGTCCTGCGCCTGGCCGACGTTCCAGCTCTTGGTGGGCAACGGCGTGAGCTCTCCGCGTTCGAAGAGCCGGTCCAGCTCCGCCCAGATCTCCGCGATCCGGTCCGGTCCGGCGTCGATCAGGTCGAACGCCCGATAGGTGACGTCGCGGTGCTGTGCGGCCACCTCGGCGGCGTCGCGCACGTCGGTCTTGCCCATCTCGACGAAGTGACCGCCGGCGGTGACCAGGCGCAGCGACGCGTCCACGAACTCACCCGACAGCGCGTTGAGCACGACGTCGACTCCCTGTCCGACGGTCGCCGCGCAGAACACGTCCTCGAAGTCGAGGTCGCGCGACGACGCGATGTGCAGGTCGTCCAGCCCTGCCGCGCGCAGGACGTCCTGCTTGCCGGTGCTCGCGGTGCCGAAGACCTCCGCACCGAGCTGGTGCGCGATCTGGGTCGCCGCCATGCCGACGCCACCCGCGGCGGCGTGGATCAGGACGGACTGGCCCTTCTCAAGCCGGCCGAGGTCGCGCAGGCCGTAGTACGCCGTCAGGAACACCAGCGGCACAGCGGAGGCCTGTTCGAACGTCCACCCCTGCGGCATCCGGGTCACCAGCCGGCGGTCGGCGTCGGCGATCGGGCCGATCCCGCCGATGACCAGGCCCATCACGCGGTCGCCCGGACGCAGGTCGGTCACCTCGGAGCCGACTTCGAGCACGACGCCGGCGGCCTCGTTGCCGATCGTCCCGGCGTCTCCCGGGTACATGTCGAGCACGGTCAGCACGTCGCGGAAGTTCAGTCCGGCGGCGCGGACGCCGATGCGCACGTCTCCGGGCGCGATCGGCTCCAGCACACCGGGGTTCGGGGTCAGGACCAGGTGGTCGAGCGTGCCCTTGCCGGACATCCCCAGCACCCACGCGTCCGTTCCCGCGGGCGGGGACAGCCGGTCCTTGGCCGCGGACACGATCCTCGGCGCGAAGGCGTGGTCGCCGCGCACCGCGAGCTGCTGCTCCCCCGCCCCGATCAGCCTGCCCAGCAGTTCGCGCCCGATCGCCGCGCCGGGTTCGGCGTCGACGAGCAGGAAACGGCCGGGGTACTCCTGCTGCGCGGTGCGGACGAGGCCCCAGACGACAGCAGTCGCCGGGCTGTCGACCGCGGACTCCACTGCGACCGCGCCCTCGGTCACCACGACGAGCTGGGAGCCGGCGAACCGGTCGTCCGCCACCCAGCGCTGGACGACGTCGAGCATCCGGTGGGACAGCCTGCGCGCCGCCTCGGGCACGTCCTGGTCGTGGTCCACCGGCACGTGCAGGACGACGTGCGCGGGAGCCCGGCCGTCGACCGCCTCGTAGTCCGTCCACTCGACGGCGTCGCCGAGCACCGCCGGCGCCCACTCCACGCGCAACGCCCAGTCGTTCTGCTGCCGCGTCTGCAGCCCTTCGGCGGAGATCTCCTTCAGCACCAGGGACTCCACGGTCATCACCGGCTCGCCGGCGCTGTCCGCCACCCGGATCGACCAGGTGCCACCGCTCTCCTCGCGCAGGCGGACCCGCAGCGAGCCGGCGCCGGAGGCGTGCAGGGTGACGCCGTTGAACACGAACGGCAGCGACAGCGGCGTGTCCCCGCTCAGGCCGATCGCGTGCAGCGAGGCGTCCAGCAGTGCCGGATGCAGCCCGTAGTCCGGGTGGCTGTCGTCGTCCGCGATCACGACCTCGGCGAAGACGTCGTCACCGAGCTGCCAGGCCGCGGTCAGGCCCTGGAACGCGGGACCGTAGGACAGGCCGGTGCTCGCGAGCTCCTCGTACCGGCCGGTGATCGCCACCGGCTCGGCTCCGGCCGGCGGCCACTCGCGGAGGTCGAAGTCGGGCGTGGGCGCGGCAGGTACGAGGGAGCCCGTGGCGTGCCGCGTCCAGGCGTCTCCGGTGAGGGAGTTCGCCGGGCGAGAGTGCACGTTGACCGAACGACGACCGTCCGAAGTGGACGGACCGACCTGCACCCGGATGTCCACCGCGCCCGACTCCGGCAGCACCAGCGGGGTCTGGAGCGTCAGCTCTTCCAGGGTGCCGCAGCGGACCTCGTCCGCGGCGCGCACGGCCAGTTCGACCAGGCACGCGCCGGGAACGATCACCTGGTCCAGCACGACGTGGTCGGTCAGCCAGCCGTGGGCGGCACGGGAGAGGCATCCGGTGAAGAGGAACCCGTCTCCCTCCGCGAACTCCACGGCCGCGCCGAGCAGCGGGTGCTCGGCGGAGGCGAGCCCGAGCCCGGTCGTGCCGGCCTGCGTGCGCGGCGCCTCCAGCCAGTACCTCCCGTGCTGGAACGCGTACGTCGGCAACGGGACCCGCCGGGCACCGGGGAACATGGCGTCCCAGGCGACGGGCACACCGTGCGCGTGCAACCGCGCCAGCGCCGTGGTGAACGACTTGACCTCGTCGTGCTTCTTGCGCAGCAGCGGGACGAAGACGCTCTCCTCGTCCGCGCCCTCCGCGCCCAGTCCGGACAGGGAGCTGTCCGGGCCCAGCTCGACGAACCGCGTCACCCCGAGCTTCGCGCACACGGCCACCGCGTCGGCGAACCGCACGGGCTGCCGCGCGTGCCGGACCCAGTACTCCGGTGACGTCACCTCACCCGGCCCCACCAGGGCACCCGTCACGGTGGACACCATCGGCACCGCCGGTTCGCGGTACTCGATCAACTCCGCCACCGCGCGGAACCCGTCCAGCATCGGCTCCATCAACACCGAGTGGAACGCGTGCGACACCGACAACCGCGTGCACTTGCGGCCCTGCGCGGTGAGCTCGTCGGCCGCCGCCAGAACCGGTCCCTCCACACCGGACAGCACCACCGAACCGGCGCCGTTGACCGCGGCCAGCGACACCTCGTCCGACAGGAACCGCTCGACCTCGTCCTCGCCGGCCCGCACCGCCACCATCACGCCACCGGCAGGCAGTTCCTGCATCAACCGGCCACGCGCCGCGACCAACCTGGCCGCGTCCGCCAGTGAGAAGACGCCGGCCACGTGGGCCGCCGCGATCTCTCCGATCGAGTGGCCCACCAGGAACTCCGGCCGGACACCCCACGACTCCACGAGCCGGAACAGCGCCACCTCGACGGCGAACAACGCCGGCTGCGCCACCGCGGTCCGGTTCAGCGCCTCGGCGTCCGAGCCGAACACCACCTCGCGCACGCCCGGCAGCAGCTCGCAGACCTCGTCGAAGGCCGAAGCGAAGACCGGGAACTCCTCGTGCAGGCCGCGGCCCATCTCCAACCGCTGCGAGCCCTGACCGGCGAACAGGAACGCCAGGGGTCCACTGAGGACGGAGCCGTCCACCACGTCGGTGCCGGCCCCTCCGTCCGCGAGGACGTCCAGGGCGGCCACCAGCTCGCCGAGGTCCGCTCCGGTCACGGCGGCACGGGACTCCAACCCGGCACGGGTCGTGGCCAGCGAGAAGCCGATGTCCGCCGGGGAGAGGGTGGCGCCGGTGCCGACGAAGTCGCTCAGCCGTCGCGCCTGCTCCCGCACCGCCGCCGGCGTCCTGCCCGACAGCACCCAGGCGATCCTGGAGGTGTCCTCGCCCGTCGCGCGGACGGGGACGTCCACCTCGTCCGGAGCTTCGAGGATCACGTGCGCGTTGGTGCCGGAGATGCCGAACGACGACACGGCGGCCCTTCGCGGCCGGTCGGCCGCGGGCCACGGAACCTGCTCGGTCAGCAGCGACACCGCGCCGGTGTCCCATTCGACGTGCGGCGTCGGGGCGTCCACGTGCAACGTCGCCGGCAGCGTCCCGTTCCGCATGGCGAGGACCATCTTGATCACACCGGCGGCACCGGCGGCGGCCTGCGTGTGCCCGAAGTTGGACTTGATGGAACCCAGCCACAACGGCGGTAGTCCGGCGCGGTCCTGCCCGTAGGTGTTGAGCAGCGCCTGTGCCTCGATGGGGTCGCCGAGCCGGGTGCCCGTGCCGTGCGCCTCGACGGCGTCCACGTCCGAAGTGGACAGTCCGGCGTTGGCCAGCGCCTGGCGGATCACGCGCTGCTGCGACGGACCGTTCGGCGCGGTCAGGCCGTTCGACGCGCCGTCCTGGTTCACCGCGGAACCCTTGACCACGGCCAGGATCTCGTGGCCGTTGCGGCGCGCGTCGGACAGCCGTTCGAGCACGAGCACGCCGACGCCCTCGGACCAGCTGGTCCCGTCGGCGGCGGCCGCGAAGGACTTGCTGCGCCCGTCTGCGGCCAGGCCGCGCTGGCGGGAGAAGTCCACGAACGTCTCCGGCGTCGCCATGATCGTGACGCCACCCGCGAGAGCCAGCCCGCACTCCCCCGAGCGCAACGCCTGCGAGGCGAGGTGCAGAGCGACGAGCGAGGACGAACAGGCGGTGTCGACGGTGACCGCCGGACCCTCCAGCCCGAGCGTGTAGGCCACCCGGCCGGACAGCACGCTGGCCGAGGTGCCGGTGCCGATGTAGCCCTCGACCTCCTCGGGGATCGAGCCCAGGCTGTGCGCGTAGTCGTAGTACATGACCCCGGCGAACACGCCGGTCCTGCTGCCCTTCAACGACGTGGGGTCGAGGCCGGCGTTCTCCAGCGACTCCCACACGACCTCCAGCAGCAGGCGCTGCTGCGGGTCCATCGCCAGGGCCTCGCGCGGCGAGATGCCGAAGAACTCGGCGTCGAACGCGTCGGCGTCGTGCAGGAAGCCGCCCTCGGACGCGTAGGAGGTGCCGCGGTGGTCGGGGTCGGGGTGGAACAGGTTGTCCAGGTCCCAGCCGCGGTTCGACGGGAAGCCGGAGATGGTGTCCGTGCCCGACGCGACGACGGTCCACAGGTCCTCGGGCGAACCCACCCCACCGGGGTAGCGGCACGCCATGCCGACGATCGCGATCGGCTCGTCCGACGCGGCCGAGGTGACGACCGGCGCGGTCGGGTCGGGCTCGTCGCCGGAGAGCTGGACGTGGAGGAACGCGGCGAGCGCGGCGGGCGTCGGGTGGTCGAAGACGACCGTGGCCGGGAGCCGCACGCCGGCGGCGGCGCTCAGGTTGTTGCGCAGCTCGATCGCGGTCAGCGAGTCGAAGCCCAGGTCGGTGAACGCCTTGTCCTGCTCGACCCGGTCGGCGGAGGCGTGCCCCAGCACGCCCGCGACCTGGGCGCGCACCACACCGAGCAGCACGGCCCGCTGGTCGGACTTCGCGATCCCGGCCAGCAGTGAGCCCTGCGCGGGCGAGGCACCGGCGGCGACGCGGCGCGACCTCGTCCTGACCAGACGTTCGAGCAGCGGCGGGAGGAGTCCGTCGCGGGATCGTGCTTCGAGAGCGGCGAGGTCGAGCCGCGCGGTGACGGCGACGGGCAGGCCGGAGGCCAGTGCCGCGTCGAACAACGCGAGGCCCTCGTGCTCGGCCAACGCGGGGAAGCCCTGGCGAGCGGCGCGATCGGCCTCCTCCGGCGTCAGGCCGCCTCCCATGCCGAGCTCCCACAGACCCCACACGAGGGACTGGGCCGGGAGGCCGGCGGCGCGGCGGTGCTGCGCCAGTGCGTCGAGGAAGCTGTTGGCGGCGGCGTAGTTGCCCTGTCCGGCGCCCTCGAAGAGCCCGGACGTGGAGGAGTACAGGGCGAACAGCCGCAGGTCGAGGCCGCTCGTCAGCTCGTGCAGGTGCCAGGCGCCGTCGACCTTCGGGCGCAGCACGCCTTCGAGGCGTTCCTCGTCGAGCGACGTGACCACGCCGTCCGCGAGCGAGCCCGCGGTGTGCACCACGCCGACCAGAGGACGTTCCTCCGGGATGGCGCTGATGACGGATTCCAGGGCCGCGCGATCGGCGACGTCGCACGCTTCGATCGTGACGTGCGCACCGAGTTCGGTGAGCTCGGCGCTCAGTTCGCCGGCTCCTGGCGACTCGGCGCCGCCACGGCTGAGGAGGACCAGACTCGTGACGCCGTGGGCTGAGACCAGGTGCCTGGCCAGCGCGGCTCCGAGCCCACCGGTGCCACCGGTGATCAGGACCGTGCCTTCGAGCAGTTCCGGTTCGGCGTTGTTCCCGGCCGGGGCGCGCACGACACGAGGTGCGAGGAGAACGCCCTCGCGCACGGCCAGTTGGGCCTCACCGCTTCCGGCGGCAGTCCCGACGAACTCCTGCGGGCCGTCGAGGAGGACGAACCGCCCTGGGTGCTCGGCCTGTGCCGCACGCACCAGACCGCACACCGCCGAGGTGGCCACGTCGGTCACGTCCGGCCCGGCCGCACCACGGGTCACCACCACGAGGCGGGAGTCCGAGTACCGGGCGTCGGCGAGGAAGTCCTGCACGGCCGCGAGCACGGTGCGGGTGGCCTCGCGCACGCCGGCCGGACCGTCGTTCTCCGGCGAGACGACCAGGGCGAGCACACCGGGGACGGCGTCCACCGAGCCGAAGGTCGTCCACTCCGGTGAACTGCCGACGGGAACGGGAACCCAGTCCACTGCGTACAGACTGGACGGAGCACTCGGCGTGTCAGCGGAAGGCGCACGGGACACCAGTGAGTCGACCGTGAGAACGGGAGCACCCGCCGGGTCGACGGCGTGCAGAGCGACCTCGTCGGCGCTCTTGACCGTGATCCTGACGCGGAGCGACGTCGCGCCGGTCGCGTGCACCGACACGCCGGACCAGGAGAACGGCAGCCGTGCCCGGCCGGCGTCGTCACCGGCACCGCCGAACGCGATCGCGTGCAGCGACGCGTCCAGCAGCGCGGGGTGCAGGGCGAACTCCGCCGCGTCCACGCCGGCCTGCTCCGGCAGCGCGACCTCGGCGAACACCTCGTCGCCCGCGACCCACGCGCCGCGCAGCCCGCGGAAGACGGGGCCGTAGGCCAGACCGGTGGCGGCCAGCTCGTCGTAGACGCCGCCGAGCGCGACCTCCCGCGCTCCGGCGGGCGGCCAGGCCGTCGTGGACCACTCGCGCGGCGTCTGCTCCTCCACGGCCAGCGCGCCGGAGGCGTGCAGGACCCACTCGCCGGATCCCGACCGCAGCGAGTGCACGCTGATCGCGGACCTGCCGGAGTCGTCAACGGGGTTCGCCCGCAGCTGCAACCGCACGGAGTCGGTCGCCGCGAGCACCAGAGGTGCCTGCAGGGTCAGCTCCTCGACCGTCGCGCAGCCCACCTCCTCCGCGGCGCGCACCGCGAGGTCGAGCAGCACGGCGCCGGGAACGACGACGCGGTCGAACACGACGTGGTCGGCGAGCCACGGGTGCGTCGCGAGCGACAGGCGTCCCGTGAGCACGTGACCCACGCCGTCGGCGAGTTCGACGCTCGCGCCCAGCAGCGGGTGGTCGCCGGACTCCAGGCCCAGCGCGGCCACGTCACCGGCGGCCGTTCCCGGCAGCCAGAAGTGCTCGCGCTGGAAGGCGTACGTGGGCAGCTCGACGGTGGTCGCGCCCGCCGGGAACACCGCGGGCCAGTCGACCTGGGCGCCGCGCGCGTGGGCGTGACCCAGCGCGCTGAGCGCCTCGATCTCCTCGGAGCGGTCGCGGCGCAGGACGGGCCGGACCAGCACGTCGGCCTCGTCCGTGAGGCAGTCCGCGGCCATCGCGGACAGCACACCGTCGGGGCCCAGCTCCAGACAGGTCGTGACGCCGGCCGACTCGATGACCCGCACGGCGTCGTGGAAGCGCACGGCCTCGCTGACGTGCGCCACCCAGTAGTCCGGTGTGGACAGTTCGGCCGGGTTCACCAGGCCGCCCGTGACCGTGGAGACGAACGGGATGGCCGGAGCGGAGAAGGAGAGGAACTCCAGCAGCTGGCGGAACTCCTGCAGCATCGGCCGCATCAGCGGCGAGTGGAAGGCGTGGCTGACGTTGAGGCGCTTCGCCTTGCCGCCCTGCGCCTGCCACCGGTCGGCGATCCCCAGCACGACGTCGTCGGCTCCGGAGATCACGACGGAGCGCGGTCCGTTGATCGCCGCGATGCTCGCGGTCTGCTCGTGTCCGCCCAGCAGGCCCAGAGCCTCCTCTTCGCTGGCGCGCAACGACACCATCGCGCCTCGAAGCTCAAGCTCCTGCATCAGCCGTCCGCGGGCGGCCACCAGGGTCGCCGCGTCCTCCAGGGAGAAGACACCCGCGACGTGCGCGGCGGCGATCTCACCGATCGAGTGGCCGCTGACGTAGTCGGGCTTCAGGCCCCACGACCCGAGCATCCGGTAGAGCGCGACCTCGATCGCGAACAGCGCGGGCTGGGAGTAGGAGGTCTGGTCGATCAGGGCGGCGTTCTCGCTGCCCTCCTCGGCGAACAGCACCTCCAGCAACGGGATGTCGAGCTGGACGTCGAGGTAGCCGCATGTGTCGTCCAGCGCGCGGGCGAACACCTCGTTGCGCTCGTACAGTTCGAGGCCCATCGCGCGGCGCTGGGAACCCTGACCCGAGAACAGGAACGCGAGGCCGCCGGTGCCCGCGACGTCGCGGAGAGCCGGAGAGGCCGGGTCGATCACGGCGTCGAGGCTGGCCAGCAGCTCGTCGCGGCCGCGGCCGACGACGACGGCGCGGTGGTCGAGGGCGGCGCGGGTGGTGGCGAGCGACAGTCCGATGTCGACGGTGCTGGACGTGGAGTCGTTTCCGGCAAAGGCCTTCAGCCGTTCGGCCTGGGCGCGCAGGGCTTCCTGCGTCTTGCCCGACAACACCCACGGAACGGCGATGTTCCCGGTGTCGGCGGACCGCTCGCCCTCCGCGGGCGGCGGCTCCTCGATGATCACGTGGGCGTTGGTGCCCGAGATGCCGAAGGACGAGACCGCGGCACGGCGCGGACGGCCGGTCTCCGGCCACGGCTGGGCTTCGGAGAGCAGCGAGACGGCGCCGGCCGACCAGTCCACGTGCGGCGTCGGCGTGGTGAGGTGCAGAGAGCGAGGCAGGGTGCCGTGCCTCATCGCCATGATCATCTTGATCACGCCGGCGGCACCGGCGGCGGCCTGGGCGTGGCCGATGTTCGACTTGATCGAACCGACCCACAACGGCCTGTCCGCCTCGCGCTCGCGGCCGTAGGTGGCGAGGATCGCCTGCGCCTCGATCGGGTCGCCCAGGCGGGTGCCGGTGCCGTGGGCCTCCACGGCGTCGACGTCGGCGGCGGCGAGCCGGGCGTTGGCGAGCGCCTGGTGGATCACACGTTGCTGCGCGAGGCCGTTCGGCGCCGTCAGGCCGTTCGAGGCGCCGTCCTGGTTGATGGCCGACGCGCGCAGGACGGCGAGCACGGGGTGGCCGTTGCGCTGGGCGTCGGAAAGTCGTTCCAGGGCGAGGACTCCGACGCCCTCGCCCCAGCCGGTGCCGTCGGCCGACTCGTCGAAGGGCTTGCAGCGCCCGTCGGGCGCGAGTCCCCGCTGACGGGAGAAGGCGATGAAGTTGCCGGGGCTGGCCATGACCGCCACGCCACCGGCGAGCGCGAGGTCGCACTCGCCGGACCGCAGCGAGTTCGCGGCGAGGTGCAGGGCGACGAGCGAACCCGAGCAGGCGGTGTCCACGCTCAGCGCGGGACCTTCGAGGCCGAGCACGTACGCGATGCGACCGGACACCACGCTCGTCGCGTTGCCGGTGAGCAGATGGCCTTCTGACCCTTCGGGAGCGTCCGCCAGTCGCGGACCGTACTCCTGCGGTTCGACGCCGATGAACACGCCGGAACGGCTGCCGCGCAACGAGGTGGGGTCGACGCCCGCGCGTTCCAGCGCCTCCCAGGAGACTTCGAGCACCAGGCGCTGCTGGGGATCCATCGCGGTCGCCTCACGCGGTGAGATCCCGAAGAACTCGGCGTCGAACTCCGCCGCCGCGTCGAGGAACCCGCCGTGGCGGCTGTAGGTCTTGCCCGCCTTGCTCGCGTCGGGGTCGAAGATCTCCTCGACGTCCCAGTCGCGGTCGGAGGGGAAGCCGGTGACGGCGTCGACGCCGTCGTCGACCAGGCGCCACAACAGTTCCGGCGAGTCGACCGCGCCGGGGAACCGGCAGCCGATGCCCACGATCGCCACGTCGTCGTCGTGCTCGATCGCCGGGAACGCGGCGACGGACCCGAGCGGTTCGTCACCGGCGCCCAGGCGTGCGGCCAGCGCCATCGGGCTCGGGTAGTCGTAGACGACCGTCACGGGCAGTTCGAGGCCGGTGGCCGCGACGAGGCGCGCGTGGAGCTCGACCGACGCCAGCGAGTCGAAGCCGAGGTCGAGGAACGACCGGGTGCCGCTGCCCACCGCGGGCGCGCCGGGCACCATGTCGGCGAGTACTTCCGCGGTCACACGCAGGACGAGATCGCGCGATGCGTGTGCCGCTGCCCCCGGAATTCCCGCGGGCAGCTCGTTTCCCCGGTCCACCGCCTCGCCGGCGGGACGGAGGTCATCGAACTCGCTCAAGTGCGCACTCCCCAACTACTCCGTGGGACGTCAGTGATGGCGAACAACATCGCAAACCGATCCCGGCACGTCGGGACGCAGAAGGCCTCATAAAGCAATCACATGTCGCGGACGTGCGGGATGCAAAGATTCCACTCACCGACCACTGGACGAGAACCTCGATCACTTCCCCAAGCCGGTGCCGCGGGGAAGTCCTCGGCGCTACCGCCGAATTACTTGGCGATGACCGGGCTGCGGAATCGCTCCATTACTCGGCGGGCACACCCGCACATAGGATCCACACCTATTTCTCCGAGAGCCGCCGGGTGCGGCACCTCGTCAGCGCGGCGCGAGCCGGAAGCAGGATCAACAGGCACAGGAGGCGTCACCATGAGCCGCACGGCAGTCGTGTTTCCGGGAATGGGTCCGTCGAGTTTCGGCGACGTCGGCAGGTTCATGACGATCAGTCCGTTCGCCCGGCGTCGGGTGGCGCAGGCGGACGCCGCGCTCGGCTACTCGCTGCTCGACGAGCTGCGGTCCGGTCCGGACGAGTACAACGCGGCCCAGCAGATCGGTTTCCTGGTCAACTCGGTCGCGATGGCCGACTGGATGGAGAAGTCGCTGGGCTTGCGCCCGGACGTGTGCGTCGGCTCCAGCTTCGGCGAGCGCGCCGCGGTCGCGTACTCGGGAGCCCTGCCGTTCGGGGAGGTCGTCGCGCTCACCGCCGAACTGGCGCGGTGCGAGCTCGACTACTTCCGCGAGGAGCACAAGGACCTGGTCAGCCAGCTGGTCGTGCGCACGCCCCAGGAACGGCTGGACGACGTCCTCGCCACGATGTCCCAGGACGGCGAGTGGCACGAGGTCTCCGGCTACTTCGACCCCGGCGTTCACCTGGTGACGATGCACGAGGAGCACCTCGACGCGTTCAAGCGGAGGATCAGCGAGCGCGGCGGCTACTCCCTGACCACGATGCGCCCGGCCGCACACGCCGGCGTTCTGGCACCGCTGCGCGCCCGGCTGCGGGACGAGGTCTTCAGGAAGGTCTCCTTCTCCGCACCGGAGATCCCGATCATCTCGGACCAGGACGGCTCGCTGATCAGCGACGGAGCCGGCGTCGGCGCGCTGCTCGAAGCGTCCACCGACAGCCCGGTGCACTGGGGTCACATCCGCGACCGGCTGGTCGGCGAGGGCCTGACGACGATCTGCGTGGCGGGCCCCGACTACCTCCTGCACCGCCTGTCGCTCCTCAAGGACGACTTCGACGTGGTGACGGCCGGCCCGAAGGACGCGCTGAAGCCCCGCAGGCCCGCCAAGTAGGCCTCGGCGTTCAGCGGCTCACCTCGCCCATCGTTGTGCGCGGGTTAAAACACAGTCGTATTAATTCAGCCCGGCCGCCCCTCACTTCGAGGCGATCCGGCCGCACGGATTTCCGCACACCCTCGACCGACGTTCCGGCACACCACTGAGATCCGACGAATCATCGAGGTTTGAGCAATGGCATTCACGACGACAGTCACAGACGACGACCCGGCACCGACGACGGGTTTCTCCCCCGACTTCCCCTTCGTCTACCAGGAATGGCTGGACCACCGGGCCGGACTCGGTGCCGTGCCGGTGGAACGACTCGGTACCGAGGTCGCCGTCATCGGCGGAGGAATCTCCGGGGTGGTCACCGCCTACGAACTCATGAAACTAGGACTGCGACCGGTCCTGTACGAGATCGAGCAGATCGGCGGGCGAATGCGCACCGTCGGGTTCGAGGGGCACCCGGAACCGCGTGCCGAGCTGGGATCGATGCGTTTCTCGCCGTCGGCCACGCTGTTCCACTACGTCAACAAACTGGGCCTGAAATCAGCGGCGTTCCCCAATCCGCTGGCCGAGGCCACTCCCAGCACCGTCATCAACCTGCGCGGCGAGACCCTCTGGGCACGCGGCCCCGAGGACCTGCCCCTGACGTTCCAGCAGGTCTCCGACGCGTGGTCGAAGGCGTTGCACGAGAAGGCCGACCTGCCGGTCATGATGGGCGCGATGGAGCGCCGCGACATCCCGGTGATCAAGGCGCTGTGGAACCGGACGGTCCGCGAGCTGGAGAACCAGTCGTTCTACGGCTTCCTGGCCTCCACGGCGGGGTTCTCCTCCTTCGAGCACCGGGAGATCTTCGGCCAGGTGGGCTTCGGGTGCGGCGGGTGGGACACCGACTTCACCAACTCCGTGCTCGACGTCCTGCGGGTCGTCTACACCGAGGTCGGCGACAAGCAGTACCGGATCATCGGCGGCAGCCAGCAGATTCCCACCGGGCTCTGGCACCACGAACCGGACGACCTCGTGCACTGGCCCGCCGGCACCTCGCTCGCGCGGCTGCACGACGGGACGCCGTTGCCGGGCGTGAGCAGGATCGGCCGCACCGACGACGGCACCGGCTACGTGATCGAGGACGTGTCCGGCGACGTGCGCGAGTACCCGGCGGCCGTCTACACCGCGCAGAGCTGGAACCTGTTGACCCGCATCAAATGCGATCCCGACCTGCTGCCGTCCGACCTGTGGACCGCGCTGGAACGAACCCACTACATGGGCTCGTCGAAGCTCTTCGTGCTGACCGACCGCCCGTTCTGGCGCGACCGCGACGAGAGGACCGGGCGCGAGGTCATGGGCATGACGCTGACCGACCGGCTGCCGCGTGGTGTCTACCTGTTCGACGACGGGCCCGACCAGCCCGGCGTGATGTGCCTGTCCTACACGTGGAACGACGACTCCCTGAAGGTCGCCACCCTCACCGCGGAGGAGCGGCTGGAGGTGGTTCTGGCGTCACTCGCCCAGATCTACCCGGACGTCGACATCCGCTCGCACATCATCGCGCCGCCGGTCTCGGTCACCTGGGAGACCGAGCCGAACTTCATGGGCGCGTTCAAGTCCAGCCTCCCCGGCCAGTACCGGTACCAGCGCACGTTGTTCACCAACTTCATGCAGGACGGGCTCGCCGCGAGGCACCGCGGATTCCTCATGGCGGGCGACGACATCTCGTGGCTGGGCGGCTTCGCGGAGAACGCCGTGGAGACGGCGCTCAACGCGGTCTGGGGCGTGGTGCACCACCTCGGTGGCGCCACGCACCCCGACAACCCGGGCCCCGGCGACCTGTTCGACGAGCTGGCACCGGTCGACATCTGACAGGTGTCCCAGGTCGTGGCCGGTGACGCGGCCAGGACCTGGGACGGCTCAGTAGAGCTCCGGACGCCTGTCGGTGAGGTAAGGCGTCTCGGCGCGGGCCTTGGCGATCTGCGACACGTCCAGCTCGGTCACCAGAAGTCCTTCCGCGGTCTCGGCTTCGATCGCGACGACCCGCCCGTCCGGTCCCACCACCCTGGTGCGACCGCAGTACTCCAGGTCGCGTTCGCGGCCGGTCCAGTTGGTGTAGGCGATGAACAGCTGGCTCTCCCAGGCGCGAGCCGGCACCAGCGTCTCGGCGACGAAGTGCCACGGCGACATCAGCGCGGTCGGCACCACCAGCAGTTCGGTGCCGCGCAACGCATGTGCGCGAACCAGTTCCGGGAACTCCACGTCGTAGCAGATGATCACGCCGACGGTCACTCCGTCCACATCGGCCTGCACGACCCCCGTCTCCCCTGCGGAGAAGCTCATCCGGTCGATGGCGCCGAACAGGTGCGTCTTGCGGTAGGAGGCCAGGCCCGTCCCGTCGGCACCGACCACGCGCACCGAGTTGTAGACGCGCTCCCCGTCCAGCTCCGGCCAGCCGTGCACGATGGCGACGCCGAACTCGGCGGCGATCCGCGAGACCTCCTCGCACATCGGCCCGTTCTCCGGTTCGGCGAGCCGGCGCAGTCCCCTGCTGCCGATGTTGTACCCGGTCAGCGACATCTCCGGCGTGACCAGCAACCGCGCGCCGGCCGCAGCGGCCTCTCCCGCGCGCACACGCAGACGCGCGAGCGCGCCGTCCACATCGGACGGTCGCGTCAACGCCTGCCAACAGGCGATTCTCATCGCGGATCTCCTCGCCAACTACCACGGACTCGACAACCGGAATCAGCAGAACACGGCCGGCCTCCCGCACCACTGCGGCAAGCCGGCCGAGACAACTCGATCTGACGGGATCGACGCTCAGGCCACGTAGGTCTCGTGGACTCCCCTGCGCGGGCGAGGCGGGCGGATCGTCGTCAGGACAGGCCCGAAGACGAACCAGGCGACCCCCGTGCCGGTCATGATCGGCACGGCGACCTTCCACAGCAGCTCGGTCTGCGCGGGCGTGCTGACGACGAAGACCAGCGCGGCCATGATGACCGCCGAGATCGTCCAGGCGACCAGGAACTTGGCGAACTGCTTCCACTCGTGCCGCACCTTGGCGCGCCCGTACTTCGGTGGGCGGATCGGCGGCGGGCCACCGGCGAACCGGTGCTGGAAGCGCTGGTCGGCCCAGCGCATCATGCTGTGCCCGAACCCGAGCGTGAGGCCGAGGTAGATGGCGGCCGCCGCGTGCGGCCACGTCGCCTCGCCGCCGGAACGCAGGTCGAACACCGTCGCGACGAGCAGCACCACGTCGACGAGGGGTGTGCAGAGGAGCAGGAGACCACCGACCTTGGGACTGCGCAGCGGATAACGCGCGACGAGCCCGGCGAGGAGGAAGAACCAGAACCCGATCTCGCAGCCGACGATCAGTGCGAGAATGAGGTTCTCGCGGAGGTAGTCAAGGATCTCCGTCATACCTCGATGGTGGCGGCGGAACTTATTGTTCTTCTATCGCGCATTGATCCACCAACGCCAGAACGCCTCAATCAAGAACGACGACCGCCTTGCCGCAGATCAGATCGGCTTCCATGTCACGATGGGCCTGCGCGATCTCGGCGATCCGGTACAGGCGCCCGATGGGCACGTCGAGACGTCCCGCTTCGACGTCGTCGATCATTCCCCGGAACACCTGCGGGCAGAGGCTCTGATCTCCGGAGCAGACGACAACCCGCGCGCCACGGGAATCGACGTCCACGGGACCCGGTGGCGACGGACTCCGCTCATCGCCGAGCGAGCCGGTCAGGCAAACAGTTCCCGTTCCCCTCGTCGCACGCACGGTGTCAGGCAGCGTGGCCATGCCCACCAGTTCGACCGCGCTGTCCACGCCGTCCGAGAACAGGTCGCGCACCTGCGGCGCCACCACTCCGTCGTCGATGAACACGTGGTCGACACCGTGCAAGCGCAGCAGATCGAGCTTGCCGGGGTCGCGCGTGGTGGCGAGCACGGTCGCACCGAGCTGCTTCGCGAGCAGTGTCGTCGCCAGCCCCACCGAAGACGTACCGCCGCGCACGAGCACGCTCTGCCCGCGCCGCAGATCAACAGCCGCCACCAGTGATTCGTGTGCTGCGCGGAACATTTGAGGCATCGCACCGAGCACAGCCCAGTTGAGCGTCGAACTGAACGGAGTCAAGGCGAAAATCGGAAAGCACGCGTATTCCGCGTATCCGCCGTCGAGCAGCCGTCCCATTCCCGCCGTCATCGCCACGACCTGCTGGCCCTGAGCGAACCTGCCGGAACTGTCGAGGTCGACCTCGCCCACCGCTTCGGCACCCAGCACACGCGGAAAGCCGACCGGATCCCCGGGAAGACCCCGCCTCGCCACGAGCTCCGACCGGTTGAGCCCGAAGGCGCGAACGCGAATCCGGACCCAGCCGACCGGAGGTTCAGGTACCGGCAGTTCGCGCACGACCAGGTTCTCCGGCGGGCCGGGAGCGTCGAGCACGGCGGCTCGCATCGTCTTGATCAAGATCGCCTTTCTCGAACGCGCTTGAGCCGCGAGGGAGCATCTCGGAATGGACGACTCCCTCGCGCCGACGAGTCGTGTCTAGTCATATCCGCGAACGTGGCCGTCTTCATCAGCGAGAATGTCATTTTTGTCCATCCGATCCTCCTCTCCACGATTTTCGATCGCTCAAGGCAGGAGATGGTCGACATCCCGCGGTACCAGCCACCTCCCACCCATCGCTCCCTCGGCGATCTCACCGCCGCACCGCGGGTGAACTCAGATCACGCATTCGACTCCCCTCCCCCATCGCCCGGCTATCGAGCCGCAATCGGCGTGCTCGACGGCGCGACCGGACCAACGCTCCGTGACCAGAAAGCCGCACTGCCACTCACCAACGCAGCAGCCGACGCTCAACGACATCCGCCATTTGCCCTGCCACACACCAGTTGTCACGCTCCGAGCACGAGCCGTTCACTCGACTGGTAGCGTGTGGCCGGATTCGTTCGCCTGAGTGGCGACTCCCCCGGAGGGTCTGCACAGTGATCGATCCCGGCAGTTCCGCTTCCGAAAACGGAATGTTCGGTCCATACCGGCTGGAGTCGTTGCTGGGCCGCGGTGGCATGGGCGAGGTCTACCGCGCTTACGACACCGTCAAGGAGCGCACCGTCGCGGTGAAGCTCCTGCCGGTCGCCCTGGCCTCCGACACCGGGTACCAGGCCCGGTTCCGGCGCGAGTCCCAGGTGGCCGCCCGCCTGCGTGAGCCGCACATCATCCCGATCCACGACTTCGGCGAGATCAACGGCCAGCTGTTCATCGACATGCGCATGGTCGACGGCCTCGACCTGGGCTCCCTCGTCCGCCGGGACGGGCCGCTGGACCCGGCCCGCGCGGTGCACATCATCGGGCAGGTCGGCGCAGCACTCGACGCCGCGCACGCCGAGAACCTGATCCACCGCGACGTCAAGCCCTCCAACGTGATCGTCGCCGGGTCCGGCGCGGACGAGTTCGCCTACCTCATCGACTTCGGCATCGTCCACAACTCACTCGACACGACCGCCACCAGCGACCGCGTGCTCGGCAGCCCCGCCTACACGGCACCCGAGCGGTTGCAGCCTGTCCTGGCCGCGGACGCCTTCCAGAGGGCCGTCGACATCTACGCGCTGGGCTGCGTGCTGCACGAACTCCTCACCGGGCAACTCCCGTTCCCCTGCGAGAACAACCTCGCGATGATGTTCGCCCACCTCAACACCGCGCCGCCACGTCCCAGCGCCCTCCGCCCCGGTCTGCCGCTCGGACTCGACGAGGTCGTCACTCGCGCACTCGCCAAGGACCCCCGGCACCGCCACCCCAGCGCGGGAGCGCTGGCGACAGCCGCCCGCAACGCGCTGGCGACTCCGCGACAGCCCGTCCCGGTCGCGCCCCCGAGGCCGATGCCCCCTCGAATCCCTGTGGCGCAACCACAACACACCAGGGTGCTGCCGGACCACGCCCAGCGCCCGCCGGCCAGGCGCCGTGCGCTCGGCTGGGGCATCGCCGCGCTCGTCCTGGTCGCCGTGACGGCGTCGATCGTCGCCCTGTACCCGAACATCCGGTCCTGGACGTCGTCCGCCGCGACGCACTCCTCCTCCACACGGTCCACCACCACGACGACGACCACAAAGCCCGTCGCCACACCCTCCTCGACCGTCCAGACCACGACGCGCCTGCTGACCATTCCCGCCGGCGGCCCGCTGTTCGGCAACGACGAGGCGCAGGCGAAGGGACCGGCGATCTGCGAACAGGTGGGCGGCAAGTTCAACGTCGCGTGGTTCACCCCCGGCCAGACCGAGGGTCAGTACAGCATGGTGACCTGTTCCTTCGTGTTCGAGCCCACCACCAAGCGCGTCCTGGACATCGACGCCGGCGACGTCATCGCTGACGAGGACGACGCCCGGAAGAAGGCGCCGCAGATCTGCGCCAAGGCGGGCGGCACGTGGAACCGCCAGTGGCGCGACGTCGTCCCCGGCAAGTACAGCGTGGTGAACTGCACCATCTCGTTCTGAGCAGTCCTACGACAGGCCGATCGCGAACAGGTGCATGTTCGCGTTGGACGGCAACGTCACCGAGGCGATCCGCTTCCCCTCCGGCGCGTCGAACGGCGCCGTCGCGAAGACCAGTGCGCCGGGCTCGGGACCTCTCGGCCGGTTGCGGTACTCGGCACGGGCGACCAGCGTGTTGCCGAACACCGGTGTCTGGCCGCCGCCCGGCAACACCCAGTCGCCGAACGACAGGTCGGTCTCGCTCGTGCTGCCGTCGGTGAACGTCACCGTCGCGGTGGCGCGGTGGTCGCCGTTCGTGGCCGCGCCGATGAACGACAGGCGGGTCGCCGTCGTGCCCAGCGCGATCGTCTGCCCGGCGGGTACGACGTTGTCCGGCCGGCCGACGGGTGCGGCAGGCCAGGTGAACGACGTGCCCGCGGCCTCGTGTTCACGGCCGCCGACGAGGCCCGCGGCCGCCAGCGACTGCCGGGAGAAGCTGTTGCCGGCGCCGTCGAGGTCCGCCGACCCGACGTCGCCGTCGTCGGAGATCCCGGCGTTCGCGTAAGCGGCGGCGAAGCCGTTCTTCGCCGCTACCAACACGATCACCGAGTTCGGCGAGGACGTTCCGCCGCCGCGCACGGTCACCGGTACCTCGTGGTACCCCTCGGGGGTGTCCGGAGCGACGGCGACGGTCAGCCTGGTCGTTCCGTTGCCGGTCCGGTCGTCGAGACCGAGCCTGCCCTGGCCGGTGACGGTGAGACCGGCAGGGGCGTCGGCCGTCACCCCGAGCGACCTGTCGCGGCCGCCGAGGCGTTGCGCGCTCACCTCGAACTGGCCCGTGGCACCGGGTTCGACGGTGATCTGGCTCGTCGCCGCCGCCAGGAACGGCTTCTCACCGTCGCGATAGGACGGTGGGGTGCTGCCCGCGGCCCAGGTGCGGTCAGGGGTCGTCGCCAGCTCGAAGTCCAGCCGGCCGCCGTCCCGGAAGGCGTTCGGCGGCAGGTAGGTGCGGTTCCAGCTCCGGCCGTCGAGCTTCAGCCCGTGCACGTACGGCGCGGTCGTGGAGGCGCTGGGTGCCCGGACGTCGATCGCCCGCCCGGTCGGCAGCGAGATCACCGCGCGTTCGAACAACGGGCTGTGCACGACCAGGTTCGGCGTGCCGGGGATGGCGGGATAGACACCGAGCGCGGCCCAGACGTACCAGGACGACATCGCACCGAGGTCGTCGTTGCCCGGTGCGCCGTCGGGCGTCGCGCTGAACGTCGTCGTGGCGATCCTGCGGACGACCTCCTGCGTCTTCCACGGCTGCCCGACGTGGTTGTACAGCCACGGAACCCCGAAGTTCGGCTCGTTGCCGATCCACATGTACGGCTCGTTCGCGCCGATGTTGAGCTTCTGGAAGAACGAGTCGAGGCGCTGCGAGACCGCCGCCGGACCGCCCATCGCCGTCACGAGGCCCGCCGGGTTCTGCGGCACCATCCACGAGTACTGGGCGGCGTTGCCCTCGTCGAAGCCGTTCTGGCCGAACCTGCCGGGCTTCGGCGGCACGAAGCCGGGACCGTCGGGGAACCGGCCGTCCTGGTCGCGGGGCGCGACGTGGTCGGTGATCGGGTTGAAGACGTTCTGCCAGTGCTGGCCGCGCAACGAGAAGTCGCGGGCGGTGGCGTGCTCGCCGATCGCCTGCGCGAACCTGGCGATCGCGAAGTCGTCGACCGCCCACTCCAGCGTGATCGACGCGCCGACGCGGGCGTGGTCACCGCGGGCGGCGTCGTTGTTCGGCAGGTACCCGCGGGCGACGTACTGCTCGATCCCCGGCCGCTCCTGGTACGCGCCCGGCGTGTTGTCCACCGAGGTCGCACCCTTGACCAGGTACTTCAGCGCCGTCTTCACGTCGAAGTCCCGCGCCCCGAAGGCGTGCAGCGTGGAGACCAGCGCGACCGAGCTGTCGCCGGTCATCTGGCCGGTGTAGTCGTTCGCGATCGGCCAGCGCGGCCACCAGCCGCCCTGCACGGCGTCGTTGGTGAGCGACTGCGCCATGTCACTGGCTTCCCGGGGGAACAACATGGCCTGCAACGGCGCCAGTGAGCGGTAGGTGTCCCAGTCGGAGAAGTTCGCGTACTGGTGCCGGCCCTTCGGCAACGTCCTGATCTGGTCGTCGAAACCGATGTAGCGCCCGTCCACGTCGTCGAAGACGTTGGGGTGCATCAGCGAGTGGTACAGCGCGGTGTAGAACGACTTGAGCTGCGCCGTGTCCCGGCCGGCGACCCGGATCTTGCCGAGTGCGCGCGCCCACGAGTCACGGGTGGCCTTCCGGACGGCCGCGAAGTCCCAGCCCGGCACCTCCTCGGCCATGTTCGCCTTGGCGCCGTCGACGCTCACGTAGGACATGGACACCTTGGCCTGCACCACGGTGGCGGAGCCGAAGCTCAGGTAGGCGCCCGCCTTGGAGGCGTCCGCGCTGTCCGAGTCGGGAGAGACGGTGCGCCCGTCCCAGGTGCCGTGCGCGGTGAACGGCTGGTCGAAGGTGACCTGGTAGTAGAGGGTGTACTCGTTGCCCTTGCCGCAGAAGTCGCCGGTGGTGGCCGAGCCGCTCAGCTGGCGGTCGCCGCTGATCCGCACGTTCGCGCGGGAGTTCCCGGCGAGACTGCCGCCCGCCTTGACGAGCACCTGCGACGCCGAGCCCGCCGGGTAGGTGAAGGTCGCCAGACCGGTGCGGGTGCTCGCGGTCAGCTCCGCGCGGACGTTCCCGAGCGTCACCGCGTAGTAGCCGGGCTCGGCCTGCTCGCCGTCGTGGGTGAACTTCTCGGTGCGGTCCCAGGGTGAAGCGCCGACGTCCCCGGCGACGGGCAGCAGCGGCACGTCACCGAACGCCGTGCACCCGACCGAGGCGTGCGTGAGGCTGAAGCCCTGATGCGGTCGGAGTGGTACTGGTAGCCGGCGTACGAGCCCTGCGTGTCCGGCGAGAACTGCATCATGCCGAACGGCGTGGACGGGCCGGGGAAGTTGTTGATCTCGCCCACCGTGGCGCCACCGCGGCCGGTGCCGATCATCGGATCGACGAACGCGGTTGGATCGGCCACCAGCGGAGACATCGTTGTCGGAGCCGCGGCCGGATCGGCTCCCGGCAGAGACGTCGATGTCGGATCCGCGATCGCCGTGCCGGGTGCGCCCAGCACCGCCGCCACGACCACAGCCACCGCGAGCCTGAACCGCATCGGGCCTCCCCCTGTCGACGCTGACTACGTCGAACCTTCCGACCGAACCGGGCGGCGTCAACGTTTTGACAACGACTTGGCTCATGGAGGTGGAGATCAAGATGACAACCGTGTCAGGGACGCGTCACACCCGCGTGCGGGCCGCCGTGGCCGTGCGGTCCTCCTGCCGGGTGTCGGCCGAGTAGCGGGCGACGGCGAGCGCTCCGGCGATCGCGAGGACGAACCCGATCGTCGCGGCGGTCACGTACCCGGCGCGGACCTGGTCGTCGAGGTACACCAGGCCGACGAACGACGACAGCGTCGTGTTGGTGGTGAACATGATCGCGGTGACCCCGGTCGGGCCGCCCTTCTGCAGCGCCATCGCGAACAGCACCGCCGCGGTGAGTCCGTTGAGCGCGATGGACCAGGCCGCCGGTTCCAGGACGAGCCGCCACGCGGTGTCCGGGAGGTGGAGCGTCCGTGCCGAGATGCCGACGACGCTGTAGGAGACGCCGGAGCCGAACGCCAGTGCCGCCTTGGCCCAGACGTGCTGGCGGCGCCGGGCGTACAGGGCGAGCGCCAGCACCGGGACCGGCGCCGCCACGAGGATCCAGCGCCAGTGCGACGACAGGGCCTGGGCGGGCCCCGGCTCCGCGGACACGCCCAGCAGCACCAGACCGGTCGCCCCGACGGCCAGCGCACCCCAGGTCGACGCGCGGACGCGGGCGCCCATGAACACGCTGATCGTGGCGGTCACGCCGACGCTGAACGCGAGCATCGACTGCACGAGGAACAACGGCAGCCGATGCAACGCCGCGGAGGCGAAGCCGAATCCCAGCAGGTTCACGCCGAGACCGAGGAAGTACAGCCACTGACGCCGCAGAGCGATGAGATCGAGAGACCTGCCGCCGTACGCGCCCGCACGCCGGACACCCAACGACTCCAGGATCGAACCACTGCCTGACGCCAGGGTCGCCAGCACGGCGAAGACGTAACCCAGTGCCATTCGTCCATTGTGTCAGCCGTTGATCGCGGAGCTTCCACCCTCCCCGGCGAGTGCGGGGGATCGCCAGGCCGGAAGCGTCTCATTTGGATGGTCGGCCGGACTCCTCCAGCTGCCGCCGGACGTGGCCGGCGTCCTCGCCGCGGCCCTGGTCGACGTACATCTCCAGCGCTTCCTGCCACGACGCGCGGGCCTGGTCGTGACGGCCGAGGGCGGCGTGCGGATGGCCGATCTGGGTCAGCACGTCGGCCACGTGGCACATGTCGCCGAGGCTGCGGTGCAGCGCCATCGCCGCCTCGTAGTCGCGGATGGCGCGGTGGTGGTGGCCGGTGTGGTGGCCGATGTAGCCCATGGTGCTGAGGATCGCCGCCTCGCCCTGCGGGATGCCGTACCGGCGGCACTGCCGGAGCCCGATCTCGCAGTCCTCGGCGGCCCGCTCGTAGTGGCCGGTGTAGGCGGCGTAGCAGGCGGTGAGGCACCGCGACAGGGCCTCCTCGACCGGGTTGCCGAGCAGGCGGTGCGCCTCCAGTGCCAGCACGGCGTGGTGCAGGGCCTGGTGGTTGTTCCCGGCGTTGCGCCACGTCCACGCGAGCGCGCGGTGGTTGCGTCCCCGGCTGAGCAGGTCGCCCTGGTGTTCCGCCAGTGCGAGCGACCGGTTCAGGTGCTCCACGGCCTCGGGGAACCGGCTGAGGCCCGCGTAGGCCATGCCGGCCAGCCGGTGGGTGAGCACGTGGACGTCCGGCTCGTCGAGGTGACCGCCGGCGGCCACCGCGTGCAGCGCCACGGCGAGCTGGTCGTGCACGTGTCCGCGCCGGTCGTGGAAGGTGAACAACGCCCAGCCGAGCTGCCACGCGGCGGCGTGCCACCCGTGGGCGCCGGCCGTGCGTTGCGCCGCCAGCAGGTTCAGGTGCTCGGTGTCGAACCAGTCGAACGCCTCCTGCGTGCCGGCGAGGACCTGGGGCCGGGTCGTCGACGGGTCCAGCGCGATGGCCGGGCGGTGGGGGTCCAAAACGCGTTCACCGGCGCACGACGTGTGCAGGTAGAAGTCGACGACGCGGCGCAACGCGGTGCCGCGCACCTCGTCGGGCATCGTGCGGGCGGTGTCCGCGGCATAGCTGCGGACCAGGTCGTGCATCGCGTACCGGCCGTGCGGGCGCCGGACGATCAGTGACGCCTCCTCCAGGGCCGCCAGCGTCCTGTGCGCCCCGGCCTCGGGCAGGCCGGTGAGGGCGACCGCGGCGGGCAGGGCGATGTCGGGGCCGGGGGCGATTCCGAGCAGCCCGAAGACGGTGCGCTGCTCCTCGGTGAGCCTGCGCAGGGAGTAGGACAGGACGGTGGGCAGGCTCGCGTCGGGGCTGTCCGAGTCCAGGGCGCCGAGGCCCAGCGCGCGCAGGTCCTCGACGACGTCGCCGAGGAGGCCTCGGTCGGCGCGGACGCGGGCCGCGATCAGGCCGAGCGCGAGCGGGAACCCGCCGCACAGCTCGATCAGCTCGGCGACCGCGTGCTCGGCGCCCAGCGCGCGGGTGTCGCCGAGCGCGGCGTGCAGCAGGCTGCGGGCCTCGGCCCCGGTGAGCACGTCGAGGTGGACCGGGTGGGCACCGTGGCGGGTGAGCAGCGCGGGCAGCCGATGACGGCTCGTGACCAGGACGGTGCACGCGTCACCGCCGGGCAGCAGTGGGACGACCTGCTCGGCCGTGGCGGCGTTGTCCAGCAGGACGAGCATGCGCCTGCCGGCGGTGTGGGTGCGGTAGAGCGCGGCGCGGGCGTCGGCATCCTGCGGCTGGTGATCGCGGTCGACGCCGAGGGCGGCCAGGAAGTCCGCCAGCACGTCCGCCGCCTGCTTGGGTTCGCCGGGGCCGAAGCCGCGCAGGTCCGCCCAGAGCTGCCCGTCGGGGAAGCGCTGCCGGTTGCGGTGGGCCCAGGTCAGCGCGAGCCAGGTCTTGCCGATGCCGCCGGTACCGCCGACCGTGGAGATCACCGCCGTCGCGCAGGAACCGGCCGTCGGCGACGGGTCGGCGACGAGGGCGCGGTCGAGTTCGGTCAGCGCGGTCTCCCGGCCGGTGAACATCGCCGGTGCGGCAGGCAGCTGCAGGGGCACGACCGGTGTCGTGGTCGTGGTGACGGACAGGGCCGGGTCGGCCGCGAGGATGCGCCGGTGGAGGTCCTGCAACGCGGCGCCGGGATCGGTGCCCAGGTCCTCGACGAGCAGCTCGCGCAACCGCCGGTAGCGCTCCAGCGCGTCGGCCGTGCGCCCGGCCTGGTGCAGGGCGAGCAGGAACTGGCCCGCGATCCGCTCGTCCAGCGGGTGGTCGTCGGCCAGGGACGCGAGCTCGGCCAGCAGCCCTGGGCCCTGGCCGAGCCGCAGCCGGGTGTCGGTGAGGTCGTGCCGCACGGCGAGCCGTTCGCGTTCCAGCCGGTCGCGCTCGGCCTCGGCCCACTCGCCGTCCAGGCCGGTCAACGCGGGCCCGCGCCACAGCGCCAGCGCCGCGGTCAGTGGCTCCTCCGCACGCGTGCTTCCACTCGCCCGGTCCCGCAACGCGCGGAAGCGGTGCAGGTCGACGACCTCCTCCGGCCGGTCCACCTCCAGGGCGTAGCCGCCCGCCCTGCTCACCACGGTCACGGCGTTGATGCCCGACAGCGCCTGGCGCAGCCGGGAGATGTGGCTGTACAGCGTCCTGCGACCCCTGCGCGGTGCGTCCGCGCCCCACACCCGCTCGACCAGCCGGTCCGCCGGCACCAGCCGGGACACGTCCACCGCGAGAGCCGCCAGCACGCACCGCAGCTTCGCGGGCCCGAGCTCCACCTCCCGCCCGTCGACCCGTGCGGTCACCTCGCCGAGCAGACCGAGTTCCACCCCCATGGACCTCCCCCTCTCCCCGGTCCATGGATAACGGCCTGACCTGCGCGGTACAGGAATCTCGCAACCAGTTCACACGATCGGCCCACCACCGTCCTCACCGAGGCGGACAGCACAGGCACCCGCCTCGGACATCGGATCCAGGGGAGGAACACATGAGTTCGAGCAGCAGGGCGGTACGACGAGGACTGGGCCTCACGGGCCTGGCGGTCGCGCTGGCCTTCACCGCGGCGGCCACCGCGCAGGCCGCACCCGCCACGACCACCGAGGCGGGCACGGGCGTGGAGGCCGCGGCCGCCTGCACCTACGTGGCCATCCGGGACACCGTGGTCAGGAGCGGCCCCGGCACGCAGCACCCGATCGTGCGGACCAAGAAGAAGGGCCAGCAGATGACCGGGCCGTCCCTGTGCCTGGCCACCAACGGCTGGTACACGGTCTACCTGAGCACGGGCACGCTCGGCTACACGCCCGCGGCGGACGTCCGGTTCGTCAGCTGACCGGTCCGTGCGCGGTCCCGGCACGTCCGGGACCGCGCACGGCGTGGGTCATCGGTCAACGGCCACTCGTCGAGGCTCGTTGACACGCCCACGACGACCGGTCGACGATGGAAGCGCTCTCACAACTGTTCCAGCCACCGCCTCTGCCGCGCGGTGAACGGTCCCGTCCTGTCTTGTGACACGGAGGTCGTTTTCATGCGCGGACGCTTGGCCAAGCTCGGCGTGGTCGCCGGACTGCTCGTCCCCCTGGTCACCGCACTGCCCGCCACCGCGGGCGACCGCGGATCGAACGACCAGGTCACGCTCGTCACCGGGGACAAGGTGACGTTCTCCCGTTCAGGGCTCGGCATCGTGCCCGCGGCGGGTCGTGAGCACGCGATGTTCGCGATCTCCACGACCGGGCAGCACCGCTACGTCGTCCCGGCCGACGCGGAACCGCTGCTCGCCGCCGGGCGGCTCGACAAGGCGCTCTTCGACGTCGACGCCCTGCGGGAGTTCGGCTACACCGACGCCACGCCGGTCATCCTGGAGGGGGCCGGCAGGCGGTTCTCGGCCGCGGGGCCGCAGAGCGGTGTCGCGCTGGACGCCCTGGTGGCCGGGCACGACAAGGTGTGGCTCGACGGCAAGAAGAAGCTCAGCGTCCAGCCCGGCGTCGCCCGCATCGGGGCGCCCGGCGCGTGGCAGGCGGGGCTGACCGGAACCGGCGTCAAGGTGGCCGTGCTCGACTCCGGTGTCGACGAGAACCACCCCGACCTCGTCGGCAGGATCGCCGCGACCGCGAACTTCTCCTCCCAGCCGAGCGTCGACGACACGGTCGGGCACGGCACGCACGTCGCCTCGGTCATCGCCGGCAGCGGTGCGAACCTCGGCGGCAAGTACACCGGTGTCGCCCCGGACGCGTCGCTGCTCGTCGGCAAGGTCTGCGAGAGCAGCTACTGCCAGGACTCGGCGATCCTGGCCGGGATGCGGTGGGCCGTCGACCAGGGCGCCGACGTGGTCAACATGAGTCTGGGCACCCCGTTCGACTCCCCCGGCACCGATCCGATCGAGCAGGCGGTCAACGACCTGTCGGCGTCGAGCGGCACGCTGTTCGTGGTCGCCGCCGGGAACTCCGGGCCGGGCGAGACGACGCTCGGCAGCCCCGGCACCGCCGACGCCGCGCTCACCGTCGGGGCCGTCGACGCCACCGACGCGATCGCGTACTTCTCCGGTCGCGGCCCACGGGTCGACGACGGCGCGATCAAGCCCGACGTCACCGCACCCGGCGTGGACGTCGCGGCGGCCAAGGCGGCCAACGGCACCATCGGCACCCCGGCCGACGACCCCGGCTACGTGCGGATGTCCGGCACCTCGATGGCCACCCCGCACGTGGCGGGCGCCGCCGCGCTCCTCGCCCAGCGCCATCCCGGCTGGACCGGCGCTCAACTGAAGTCCGCTCTGGTGGGTTCGGCCGAGCCGACCGCCGGACTGAGCGTCTTCGCGCAGGGCTCCGGACGCGTGGACCTGACGAGGGCGACCACGCAGGCGGTCGGCGCGGAGCCGGCGAGCCTGTCGTTCGGCGTGCAGACGTGGCCGCACGACGACGACAAGCCCGTGGTCAGGCAGGTCACCTACCGCAACACCGGCACGGACCCGGTCGTGCTCGGCCTCGCCCTGGAAGGCACCGCGGCGCAGGGCTCCATCACGGTCTCGCCCACCTCGCTGACCGTGCCGGCCGGCGGTCAGGCCAGTGCGACCGTCACCGCGGACACCCGCGGCACCACCAGGTACGGCAAGCACGAGGGCGCGCTGGTCGCGACGGACGGCACCACTCGCGTGCGCACCCCAGTCGGCCTCACCGTCGAGGACGAGATGTACCGGTTGGACGTCACGACCCTCGACTCCCAGGGCGCGCCCGACTCGTCCGGGCTCAGCGTCTACCGGCTCGACCAGCCGGGCAAGCTGGTGGACCTGGCCACCGACGACCAGGGCAAGGGCTCGGTCCGGCTGCCCAGGGGGACCTACGGCATCACCGGGATGATCTCGACGCGCACCGAGGTCACGCTGATGGCGTACGCCGACATCGCGCTGACCGGTGACCGGCAGGTGTCGCTCGACGCCAGGCAGGCCGGTCCGATCGACATCTCCCTGCCGGAGGACCCGGCGGCGGCGGAGCAGATCGGCACGATCTCCCTGCGCGCCAGGGGTTCCGCGGCCGGCACCGGGCTGAACTACGAGTTCGTCACCTTCGGCGGCTTCTCCGGTGGCGGGCGCGCGTTCCGCGTCGGCCGCGCGGGTGGGTCCATTCCGGACGGACGCGTGACCGGCTACGTCAACTCGCACTGGCGTTCCGGCACCGACGGCCTCTACACGCTGGGCTGGGACTGGCCCGGTCAGGTCCCGAACGGCATCCGGCAGGCCGTCAAGGCGTCCGACCTCGAACTGAGGAAGACCGCGCTGCCGGCCCGACCCGAGGGCGGCCGCACCTACGTCGAGCCGTGGTCGGCAGGCACGAACTCCGACCACAGGTCCACCTTCGGCCCCGCGATCGACATCACCGGCGTCACCGCCCTGCGGCTGCACGCGACACCGGGTTCCAGCGGAACTCGGTGGAGCTACACCTACCTCGACTACGACAAGTCGTGGCAGCAGACCCACGCCGCGTGGACGCCGTTCACCGCGTTCCGGGCGGGCCGCACCACCACGACGAGCGCGATGACACCGGTGCTCGGACCAACGGCGGTGTCCGTAGGCGACGGCTTCGACCTGCGGCGCGCCGGGGACCTGCTGGTGCCCGGCTACCCGCTGCTGTACGGCGACGCGGCGGGCAACCGCGGCTGGGTCACGATGTCGGAGCGCGAGAAGATGACGCTCACCGACGTCCGCACCGGCACCCCGATCGCAGCCGACCAGAACGGCACCTACCCGCTGCCCGCCGAACGCACCCGCCTGCGGCTCGACGTGGCCGGCACCCGCGCCGACACGACCGCCACCAGCACACGGGTCCGGGCGGTCTGGGAGTTCGACACGGCGCACGGCGCCACGGCGTTCCCGCTCTCGGCGGTCCGCTTCACGCCGAAGCTGGACGCGTCCGGCGCGGCACCCGGCGGACGGGTCTTCGCGGTGCCCCTTCAGGTGCAGCAGTACGCGGACAGCGGCGCGGGCAGGATCCGGCGGATCACCGTGGACGTCTCCTACGACGACGGGACGACGTGGGCCAAGGCACCGGTGCTCGGTGACCGCGCACTGCTCCAGCACCCGAACGGGCCCGGTCACGTGTCCCTCCGCGCGTCCGCGGTGGACAGCCGGGGCAACACCTCGCAGGTCACCGTGATCAGGGCGTACGCGCTCAGCGGCCGGTGAGCCGACGGCCGGCGGGCGTTTCCGCGCCCGCCGGCTGAGCTGACGGCGGGCAGTTCCGCGCCCGCCTGCTACCGACCTCGTTCCCAGGCGGAGCAGGGATGGTGGCCGCACGCCGGGCAGCCTCCTGGCGAAGCCGGGAAAGTGGGCGGCACGCCGGGCAGCCTCCTGGCGAAACCGAGATGGTGGCCGGCACGCCTGGGGCAGCCTCCCAGGCAGACCCGAGACAGTGGCCGGCACGCCGGGTCAGGCACCGTCGTGCGTCCCCGCCGCCTGAAGCCGGTCTCGACGCCGTTCGACATCCGGGTGACCCGGAACCCGAGCCCGTCGGCGTGCCTCAGCGCCCCGCACCCCCATGATCGGGAGTAACGCGAGCTGCCCGAAACGGCCCAGCACCGCCGTACGGCCGTGCTACGGTGAAGTTACGAGAGCATGCGAACTGCCGGGGGGCTCGCAATTGTGCTGACTGCTGACCAACTCATCAGCTACCGGTCCGACGGATGGCTGTTGCTGGAGAACTTCTTCACTTCCGACGAAGTCGACCTGCTCGGCAGGGAATTCGAGCGACTGGTCCGGACGAAGAGCGAAGCGACTATTCACGAAGCGGGGACCGGTGCCGTCCGCGGCCATCACGGCGCACATCTGGTGAACGACGTCTTCGCCGATCTCGTCAGGCTGGAACGATTCCTGGACGCCGCCGAGGCCGTCCTGGACAGCCGGGTCTACGTGCACCAATTCAAGATCAACGCCAAGCGGGCCCTCGTCGGCGAGTTGTGGGAATGGCACCAGGACTTCCAGTTCTGGCACGCGGAGGACGGCATGCCGAATCCCCGCGCGGTCAATTTCGCCATCTTCCTGGACGAGGTGACGGAATTCAACGGTCCGTTGATGGTCGTTCCCGGTTCACAGTCAGAAGGTCTCGTTCCGGTCGACGAACGTCCCGGCACGTGGAAAGACACACTTGCTTCTTCGCTCCGTTATCAGGTATCGGTGTCGGATCTCGCCGAAGCCACTCGCGGACGTGAACTGGTGGCGCCGAAAGGCGCGCGCGGAACCGTGCTGATGTTCGACTGCACGTTGCTGCACGCGTCCGCGCCCAACATGTCCGCCCATGACCGGCGCATGGCGATCGTCAGCTACAACAGCGTCGACAACGTGCTCGTCCCGGTGGCGAACCCGCGACCGGAGTTCGTCGCGGCACGGGACTTCACCCCGCTCGACCGCGTCCCGGACGACGCGCTGGACCGCTACTCCGCCCAGACCTCCGGTCGCCGGTCGTGACCGCTGGGGCCGACGCGTGGGCCACCGCACCGGCGCTGACGCCGTCCGCGGGCCAGGTCGGGATCTGGATCCAGGACCGGATGGGCGCGGCGGACGCCTACAACGTCTCCTTCGCGTACCGCCTCGACTCCTCGCTCGACGTCGCGGCCGTCACGGCCGCGGTCCAGGAGTCGATCGGGCGGCACGAGGTGTTCCGGACGGTCTTCCGCGAGGTCGGCGGCGAGGTCGCCGCGCTCGTCGCGGCCGATCCGCCACCGCTCGACTTCCACCGCGCGCGGATCGGCCCTGACGACGTCGGCGCCGTCCTGGAGTCGTCGTGGCGCACGCCGTTCGACCTGACTTCCGACCGGCTCGTCCGCGTTCGTCTGCTGGACGTGGACGGCGATCACCACGTGCTGTCGTTCACCGTCCACCACATCGTCTTCGACGACTGGTCGATGGGCGTTCTGCTGGACGAGCTCGCGGAGCTCTACCGCGACGGTGCGCCACCGCCGTCCCCCGTCAACGACGGCGACGCCATGGCCGCACACCGCTCGTGGGCTGCGGCTCGACGGTCACACGCGTCGCACCAGGCCCGCCTCGACGTGGCGGCCGGCGCGCTCGCCGACGCCCCGGAACGACTCGACCTGCCCAGGCGGAAGTCGGACTCCACCGCTCAGCGGGGCTGGAGCGGGGCGAGCAGCGAGGCGGTGCTGGACGAGGACGTCGCCGCCGGGGTGCGCGCCGCCGCGATGAAGGCGGGCTGCACGGAGTACGTGCTCTACCTCGCCGCGTGGGCGACGCTGGTGGGGATCTACGCCCAGCACGACGACATCACCGTCGGCACGCCGGTCGCCGATCGACTGGGTCGGGGCACGACCGATCTGGTGGGGTACTTCCTCAACACCCTCGTGGTCCGGCAGCACGTGCACGCCGAACTCACGTTCACCGACGTGCTCGAAGCCACGCGCGACGCGTTCTACGGCGCTGTCGAGAACGCCGACGTGCCCTACGAGGACGTCGTTCACGCGCTCTCCGGCAGGCGGGAGAACCCGGCTGCTCCCCTGTTCTCGGTGTGGTTCGCGCTCGACGACGCGACCTCCGGCCTGACCCTCGACGGGGTGGCGGTCGAGCGGATCGCCGTTCCCACGACGGCGGCGAAGTTCGAGCTCGCGCTGTACGTGTCCCTCGGCGCGACGGGGCACCAGCTGGCCGTCGAGTACTCCAGCACCCTCTACGACGCCGCGGTCGTCGACGGCATGCTGCGCCACTACCGGCGGCTGCTCGGTCTCGTCGTCGGCGACCCGGACGTCCGGGTGCGCGACATCACCGTGCTCGGCGACGACGAGGTGGCCGCGCTGCGCCGGTGGGAACGCCGTGAGGGACCTCGCCAGGTTCCCGGTCACCTCCACGCGGAGTTCACGGCGACCGCACTGCGCGAGGGCGAGCGGGTCGCGATCGAGCACGCGCACACCTCCGTGAGCTACGCCGAGCTCAAGGCCGCGTCCGACGGGATCGCGGCACGGCTGCGCGCGGCCGGGGTCACGCCCGGCACGGTCGTCGGCGTCTCCGTGGCTCGCTCCCCCGCCATGGTCGCCGCGGTGCTCGGCGTGCTGGCGACGGGTGCCGGCTACGTCGCGCTCGACCCCGCGCACCCGGCCTCCCGGCTCGACCACATGATCGCCGACAGCGACGTCCGCGTGGTCGTGACCGACGAGGCGTCGGCGGGGCCGATGAGCGCGTTCGGTGTCGTCACGATCCCGGCGGAGGGCACCGGCGCCACCGAGGCCGTCGTCCCGGTGGCGGCGAACCCGAAGGACCTCGCCTACGTCACCTACACCTCGGGCTCCACCGGGAAGCCCAAGGGCATCCGCATGTCGCACGGCGCCGTGTGGAACCTGCTGGACTGGCAGCGCCGCCACTACGCGTCGATCGGCCGGGGTCACCGCACCCTGCAGTTCGCGGCGCTGAGCTTCGACGTCTCGGCGCAGGAGATCTTCGGCGCGCTCTGCACGGGCGGTGTCCTCGTGCTGATCGACCAGCACGAACGCGACGCGGTCCACGACGTCATGCGCGTGGTTCGCGACCGGCGGGTCGACCGCGTCTTCATGGCGGCGCCCGCTCTGCTCGAAGCCGTGGAGAGCGCCGTCGCGCTCGACGTCGTCCCCGACCGGCTCCGCGTGCTCGTCTCCGGCTCCGAACAGCTCGTCGTCACCGAGGCGCTGCGGACGTTCCTGACCCGGCTGCACCCCGACGCGCGGCTGTTCAACGAGTACGGCCCCAGCGAGACGCACGTGGCGACCATGTACCAGGCCCCGGCGGACCCGGCGCGCTGGCCCGCGTGGATGCCCATCGGCACACCGGTGGGCGACACCGAGGTCAGGCTGCTCGACGCCCACGGCAGGCGCACGCCGCCGGGATCGGTCGGCGAGATCTGCCTGGCCGGTCCCGGGCTCGCCGACGGGTACTCCCGCCTGCCCGCCACGACGGCGAGAGCGTTCGTGCCCGACCCGCACGGCACCGGCCCCGGCGCGCGGATGTACCGGACGGGCGACCTGGCGAGGTTCCTGCCCGGCGGTGACCTGGAGTTCCTCGGGCGCCGCGACAGCCAGATCAAGATCCGCGGCTTCCGGGTCGAGCTGGAGGAGGTCCGGGCCGTGCTGGACGCGGCGGCGCAGGTGGCGCAGAGCTTCGTGATGGTGACGGCCCGCGCCGGTCAGAACGTGATCACCGCGTTCTGGTCGCGGGTCCCCGGTGTCGCCGGCGACCCGTGGGCGCACCTGCACGACCACCTGCCGTCCTACATGGTCCCGGCCAGGCTCGTCGAGATCGGCGAGTTCCCGCTCACCGCGCACGGCAAGGTCGACCAGCGCGCCCTCCTAGCCGCGCATCCCGACGACGACACCACCGGTCCCCGCACCACGCGGGCCGAACCGACCGGCGATCCGAGGAGTCTCGCCGTCGCCGGTGCCATGGCCGCGGTGCTGGGCAGGGAGTCCGTCGGCGAGCACGACGACTTCTTCGAGCTGGGCGGCCATTCGCTGCTGGCCAACCGGCTGGTCTGGACGCTCGAGTCCGAGGGGATCGCGGCGGTGACCCTCCGAGCGGTCTTCGACGGGCGCACCGCGGCGCGCATCGCGGCGCTCGCGCCGGCGGCGGCGCCACGCCGGGTGGCCGCCGCACCCCGTCCCGAGTCGGTCGCCGACCGGCTGAGCTCACTCATCGACCAACTGGGAGGCGATGGTCCCGATGAACGCACCAGCTGAGGCGGCGACCCACCTCGTCGTCGTCAACGACGAGGGCCAGTACTCCGTGTGGCCCACCGGCCGAGCCCGGCCCGCCGGCTGGCACGAGGGCGGGTTCACCGGCGGGTACGACGACTGCCTGGACTTCATCGAGCGGACGTGGGTCGACATGCGTCCCCTCTCCGCCCGCTGACGACGCACACCGATCCCGCTCGACACCTGGGGGCTCCTCGATGGGAACGACGCACGGTCGCGCCGCACCCGATTCCGCACTCGACCTGTTCGACCACGTTCTCGGGCACGCGCCCGGCAGTCCCGCCGTCACCGGCGTGGACGGGACGCGTTCCTACCGCGAGCTCGACCAGGTCGCGTGGTCGTTGCACGACGCGCTGGTCGCCGCGGGCACGCGCCACGGCTCCCGGGTCGCGTTCGTCGGCGAACAGGACTGGAACTTCCCGGCACTGGTGCTGGCGGTCTTCCGCGCCGGCGCGGTGTTCGTGCCCCTGGACCCGTCGTGGCCCGCGGCGCGGACGTCCGGCATCGTGTCCCGGGCCGGTGTGCACGTCGTCGCCACCACGGGACAGGCCGGCGAGCAGCTCGCACGTGAGCACGGGATCGCCTCGGTGCTCGTCCCCGAAGCGGCCGCTGCCGGTGCCGGCACGCCTCACGGGTACCGGCCGCCGCGGACGGGCGCCGCCTACCTCACCTTCACCTCCGGCACGACCGGCACGCCCAAGGGCGTCCTCACCTCGCACGGCGCCCTGGCGGGGCTGGCCGGACGGCTGAGCAAGCGACTCGGCATGGACGCCACGAACAAGGTGCTGCAGTACCACCCCGCCGCGGTCGACATCGCGCTCGAAGAACTCGCCATCGCCTGGGCGGTGGGCGGCACGACGGTCGCCCTGCCCGACGCGTTGCGCACCGACCTGTCGGCGTTCACCGAGCACCTGGAGACCTTCCAGGTCGGCGTCGCCGACCTGCCCACCGCGTTCTGGCTGGTGTGGCTGGAGGCGATCGAACGCGGTGACGTCCGGCCACCGGGTCCGGCGCTGCGCGTGGTGGGCGTGGGTGGTGAGCCGGTCCCGCACGACGCGATCCGGCGCTGGACCGGCCTGCCCGGTGTCGAGGCCGGTCTCTTCAACCTCTTCGGCTCGACCGAGACCGGCGTGACGACGGTCGTCGACGGACCGCTCACCGCGAGCGGGAGCGCGGTCGAGCTCACCTCGTCGTCCGTGATCGGCCTGCCGCTGGACGGCGTGGTCCACCACGTCCTCGACGACGACCTGCGTCCGGTGCCGCAGGGACAGCCCGGCCAGCTCTACCTCTCCGGCTCGGTCGCCGCGCTCGGCTACGACGGCGATCCGCGGCGGACCGCGCGCGCGTTCGTGCCGGATCCCTTCGCCGAACGACCCGGCACCCGGATGTACGCCATGGGCGACGAGGTGCGCGAGCTGCCCGACGGGCGGATCGAGTACCGCGGCCGCATCGACCAGACGATCTTCGTGCACGGCCACACCGTCCACCCGGCGGAGATCGAGAAAGTCCTCGGCGCCGTGCCGGGGGTGCGTTCCGCGCACGTGCACACCGACCAGGTCGACACGGTCACCCGCCTGGTCGCCGACCTCGTTCCCGAGGCTCCCGACAACGGTGTCGTGCAGGGCTGGCGCGAGGTCTACGACGCGCTCTACGCGTCCGACACCACCGCGCACCCCGCCGAACTCGACACGAGGACGTGGCTGAGCGCGGTCGACGGGCAGCCGATGCCCCGCGAGGTCATGGAGAGCTGGCGCGACGACGTCGTCGCGAAGATCAGGGCCGAACGGCCGCGCCGCGTCCTCGACCTCGGCTGCGGAACCGGCATGATCCTGCACGGCATCGCCGCGGACCTCGACCGCTACGTCGGCGTGGACTTCTCGGCGCCGGGGCTCTCGGCCCTGCAGGACAGCGCCGCCGACCGGTGGCCCGGCCTCGACGCCGAGTTCGTCGAGACCGACATCGCGACCGCGCTCGGCTCGGTGGACGAGCTGTTCGACGTGGTCGTGCTGAACTCGGTCGTCCAGTACCTCCCCGACGCCCACGAGCTGCGGCGCGTCCTCGACCTGGCCGCCCGCGCGGTCGCGCCCGGTGGCGTCGTGGTCGTCGGCGACGTGCGCAACCTCGACCTGGACAGCGGCTTCCGGGACTGGCTGCACGCCCAGGCGAACCACTCGCTCCGCGGCGGCCGCACCGGTGACGAGTCGGAGCTGGTGCTCTCGCCCGCCTACTTCACCTCCCTGGCGGAGCTCGGCGGCCGGCCGGTCCGCGCCGACGTCACCGTCAAGTACACCGACGACGACAGCGAGATGACGCTGTTCCGGTTCGACGCCGTGCTGCGCCTCGACGCCCCACCGGTCCCGGCGACGGCGGACGCGATCGTCCACAGCGGACTCGGCGCGGCCAGGCTGGCCGAGGCGGAGCTGGGATCGCTCGTCGCACCGGGCGTACCGGTCGTGGTCCGCGACGTCCTGCGCGCCGCGGACGGTGACCACCGGGAGCCCACCGCGGTGCGGATCGGTGAGCTGCGGCGACGCGTCGCGGCGGACGGACTCCGGCTGGAAGCCGCTCCCGCCGCCCATTCCCCGCGGCTGGTGGACGTCGTCGTCTTCACCCCCGCCGATCACGCCCTCGCACTGGGGCTGCTGCGGGAAGCGAGGCCGCACGACCCAGGACGCGCCCTCGCCAACGATCCTCGCGCCGTGCTGGACCAGCAGCTCGTCCTCGCAGCCGACACCGAGGCACGCGCCAGGCTGCGCGACCACGAGCGGCCTTCCCGGTACCGGGTGCTGCGCGGCTCCGAGTTCGTCACAGTGACGCCGCAGCGCGTCCAGGCCACGGCCTCCGAGCCCGCCCATGACGCGTTGAGTCCGCTAGAACAGGGAATCGCGTCGATCTGGAGCCTCGTGCTCGGTCAGGTCCCGGCCCCGGAGGACGACTTCTTCGACCTCGGCGGCAACAGCCTCAACCTCGCCAGGGTGCTCGTCCGGCTGCGCTCGTCCTACGGGATCGCCCTGTCGGCGCAGGACTTCTTCACCGCGCCGACCGTCCGGCGGGTCGCCCGGCTCGTGGCCGACCGCGTCGAGGGGCCTGCCGCGGACGCGCGTGCGGAGACCCTGCCCGTCGGCGTGGAGACCACCGGGCCCGCCTCCCTCGCGCAGGAACGGCTGTGGCTGCTCGACGAGCTGCATCCGGGTTCCCGCGCCTACCACTCGCCGTTCGCGTTCGACGTCGAAGGCACACTGGACGTCGAGGCGGTCCAGGTCGCGGCCCGTGCCGTCGCCGAACGCCATCCCGTGTTGCGCACGGCGCTGCGGATGGAGGACGGCATGGTCGTCCAGGCCATCACGGAGCGGGACGTGGAGGTGCGCGAGATCGTCGTCGCGCCCGAGGACGGCCCGCCCGTCCCCGGCACGCTGAGCCGGGCAGAGCTCGACTTCGTCGCGACGCCGTTCTCCCTCGACGACGGCCTGGTGTTCCGGATCGGCTGGACGAGGCTCGCGCAGTCGCGCCACCGGCTCGTGTTCGTCCTGCACCACGTGGCGGTCGACGAGCTGTCGCTGCCTCCGCTGTTCGAGGACTTCGGCACGGCTTACCGGGCAGCCGCGAGGGGCACGACCCCGGCGCTGCCCGCGGTCCCCGCTCGCTACCTCGACTACGCGCGGTGGGAACGTTCCGCCGCCGCAAGCAGCGCGCACGGCCGGGAGTTCTGGCGGGACTACCTCGCCGGCGCACCGACCCTGGTCCGCTTCCCCGTCGGCAGGGACCGGCCCGTCGTCCGTTCCGGTCGCGGCAGCCGGCATCCCATCGCCGGGGCGCCGGCGGTCGGTGCCGACGTCGAGCGCTGCCTGCGCAGGGAAGGTCTCACCCCGTACCAGTTCTGGCTCGGCGTGTTCGGCCTGTTCCTCTCGCGCGAGGTCGGTTCGCCGGACGTGCTGGTGGGCGTGCCGAGCGCCAACCGCGGTCTCGCCGAGACCGAGGGCGTGGTCGGGTTCTTCGTCAACACGCTGCCGGTCCGGATCGACCTGCGGGCCAACCCGACCGCGGCGGAACACCTCGCGGACACCGCGCGCAGCCTCCTGTCGGCCCAGTCCCACGAGGGTGTCGCGCTGCAGGCGATCGTCGAGGCCGCGGGCGCCACCCGCGACGCCGCCCACAACCCGTTGTTCCAGACGATGGTGGTGCTCGAACCCGACGACGAGCTCCGGCTCGACCTCGGTGACGCCCGCGGGGCCGCGGTCGACCTGGCCGAGACCACGTCGACCGTCGACCTCACGCTCATCGTGCGCGGCTCGGAGACCGGGCCGCGGCCGCACTTCGTCTACAACCCGGACCTGTTCTCCGCCACCGAGGTGGAGCGGATGGCCCACACCTTCGGCTCCGTGCTGCACGCGGTCCTCGCCGACCCCGACCGCCGCACGGGCGACTCGGTCCCGCCGGCTCCCGAGCACGCTTCCGTCCAACGTGGACAGTCGACCGGAACGGCCTCGCTCCAGCCGGTCCACCTCCGCGTCGCCGAGACCGCACAACGGTTTCCGCACCGGACCGCCGTCATCTCCGCCGACGGGGAATGGGACTACGAGACGCTGGCCGACGCGACGAACCGCGCCGCCGCCGCCATCTCGGCCGCGGCTCTGGGGTCGGACCTGCCGCCGTTCATCCCGCTCGTGATGGACAGCGGCCCGTGGCTGGTCGCCGCGATGCTGGCGGTCAACCGGCTGGGCTCGGCCTTCGCGCCGGTCTCCCCCGACTGGCCCGCCGCGCGGATCGAGGCGGTCCTCGACGACCTCGGCAGCCCGTTCTGCGTGACAGCGGGAGGCGCCCCCTCCTGGCTCGGCGCCCGCGGCCAGGTCGTCCTCCCGGCGGAGCAGACCGGACCGGCTCTTCCCGCACCGGCTCTTCCCCCACCGGCAGCCGACCTCGGCGCCGCGATGTACGCGATCTTCACGTCGGGCAGCACCGGCACGCCCAAGGCCGCCGCGGTGTCGCACCTCGGCGTCGCCAACAGGATCGAGTGGATGACCTCGCGGTTCGGCGAGAGCGCGAGCAGGCGGGTCCTGCAGACCACGCCACCGCACCTCGACAGCTGCGTGTGGGAGTACTTCTGGCCGCTGGTCAACGGCGGTACGACCGTCCTGGGCACACCGGCGCTGCACCTGGACCCCGCCGCGCTCAGCGCGGTGATCGCCGAACGGGGCATCACGACGATCGACATGGTGCCCGGGCTGTTCCGGGATCTCCTCGGGCACGTCGGCGCCGACCCCGCCGCACTGGAGGGGCTGCGCTGCCTGGAGGTCGCGGTGGTCGGCGGCGAGGAGCTGACGACCGCCGTCGCGGAGCTCGTCACGCGGGTCGGCCTCGGTGTCGCCGTCTACAACCTGTACGGGCCGACCGAGGCCAGCATCGGCTCGATCTTCCACCGGCTCACCGAGGACTCGGGAGCGCCGATCCCCATCGGGCACCCGATCGACAACACGACGGCTCTCGTCCTCGACGACAACTTCGTCCCGGTGCCCGCGGGGGTGCGCGGAGAGCTCTTCCTCGGCGGCGCCTGCGTCGGCCTCGGTTATCCGCACGACCGCGCCCAGACGCGGGCCCGGTTCGTGGACCTGCCCGGCGAGGGCAGGCTCTACCGGACCGGCGACCTGGCCCGCGTCCGCGAGGACGGGGCGCTGGAGTTCCTCGGGCGCCGCGACCGGCAGTTCAACCTCAACGGGGTCCGGGTCGAGAGCGGCGAGATCACGCGCGCCCTGCTGTCGATCGACGGCGTCGCCGAGGCCGGGGTGATCGGCACCGACGCGGTGGCCGACGACCCCCGCGAGCTCCTCACCGCGCTCGTGCTCGACGCCCACACCTCCGCCGACCCCGGCCGCCGCGCGGCGGCCGAGGCCGTGCTCGTCCTGATGGAGCAAGAGCGATGACGAACAGCCAGCAGCCCACCCCTCCGCCCGCCGACAAGGCCTACCTGGCCCGGTCGGTCCAGCGGAAGCTGAGGGACGTGTCGGTCTCGGTCGACTTCGAGCGGCTGTCCTACATCGACGCGCCCCGGCCGGAGCAGCGCCACTGGGTGACCAACCGCGCCGTCGACGAGCTCGTCGAGCAGCTGCGGCACCTCGACGTCACCGCTCCCGGCTACGTCGGCGGCGCGTCCCGCCGGGAGATCGACCCCGGCCAGTGGTCCGGCAGCACCGCCACCTATGTGGACGGTGAGCTGCTCATCGAGGACCAGCAGGTCATGCAGGACTGGGAGATCCCGCTGATGCGCCGGATGGCCGAGGTCGTCGCGGCAGGGCACGGGGACGTGCTGGAGATCGGGTTCGGTCTCGGGCTCTCCGCGGGGTTCATCGAGGACTGCGGCGTCAACTCGCACACGATCGTCGAGCTCAACGCCGAGGTCGCCGACGTCGCCAGGGCCTGGGCCGCCACGCGCCCGGAGTCCGACATCGTCATCGCCGAGGGCAGCTGGCAGGAGCAGACCCATCGCCTGGGCCTGTTCGACGGCGTCTTCTGGGACGCCTTCCCCACCAGCGAGTCCGAGTTCGACCAGTACGTCCTGCGCGACTCGACGGTCGCCGAGGCGTTCTTCCCGTTCGCCGCGGCGCACCTGCGTCCCGGCGGCGTCTTCACCTACTACACCAACGAGCGCGACTCGCTGAGCCGCCGCCACCAGCGCAACCTGCTGCGCTACTTCTCCTCGTTCGGCGTCGAGCTGGTCAGCGGCCTGCGCCCACCGGACGACTGCGAGTACTGGTGGGCCGACAGCATGTGCGTGGTCAGGGCGGTCAAGTGAACCCCGTGATGAACGAGAGCGCCCGCGACGCACTGCGGGACCGGATCGCCGCGTTGTCCGACGACCAGGTCGCCAGGGCGGTCGCGATGCTGGGCGGGCAGCGGTCCGCCGACCAGGTGCTGGTCGGGTACGTGGTGGCGGAGACAGGCCACGAGCTCGACGGCGACGACGTGCGCGGCCGGTTGGTCGACGTGCTGCCGCTGACGAGCATCCCGGCGCGCGTGGTCGTGCTGGACGCCGTTCCGCGCACGGCAGGCGGCAAGGAGGACCAGCGCCGGCTCGGGGAGCTGTGCCGTCCGAGCACCGAGCAGGCCGTCCCGGGCTCCGGTGACCCCGTGGAGGACGTCGTGAACGCGGTGTGGCGGCGGGAGCTGGGGCTGCTCGACGACAGCGAGCTCGTCGACTTCTTCCGCGCCGGCGGCACGTCGATCGGCGCGATCCGCACCCTGACGGTGCTCAACGCCGAGCTGGGCGTCGACCTGCCGCTGGTCACGATGTTCCGCTATCCGCGGCCCGACCTGTTCGCGGCGAGGATCAGGGAGCACGCCGACAGCGGGTCCGTGCTCGCCCGCGCGGACACCGCGTTGCGGCGCCTGCACGAGACGCGGCGGTAGCGCCCATGGGGCTCTTCGAGTCGTTCCAGGCGCTCGGACAGGCACAGCAGGCCGCCTTCGCGCGCCGGGCGCTGGCCGACGAGGACCTGGCCGCCGCCGTCCTGCCTTCGGCGGCACAGGAGCGGATCATCGTCCTGTCGGCCATCGAGGGCGGGGCCGCGACCTACACCCTGCCGTGGGCGGGACGGGTCGTAGGCGGTCTGGACACCGACGCGTTGCAGGAGGCCTTCGGTGTACTCCTGCAGCGCCACGAACAGCTGCGCAGGCGGTTCGTCCTGGCCGGCGACCGCCTGCTCGCACTGGAGTCCGACGAGACGCCCGCGGTCGAGCACCACACGTGCCCGGGCCTCGGCGCGGACGCCCGCGACCACGACGCCCGCGCACGGGCGAGCGCGGACGCCGCGCGGCCGTTCGAGGTCATCGGTGGCCCGCTGGCCCGGCTCGGCACGGTCGAGTACGCCGCCGACGACCACCTCGTCCTGCTCACGCTGAACCACGCCGTGGCCGACGGCTGGTCGCTCGACGTCGTCTACCGGGAGCTGTCGGACCTCTACGCGGCCGTCGTGGCGGGTGGTCCCGTCCCGCCTCCCGACCCGAGCGCCGGTGAGTACAGCGACTACGTGCGCGCCGAGCGCCGTGCCGCCACCGACGGGTCACGCGACGCGGCACTGCGGCGGTGGGCGGAGGTACTGGCCGATGCCCCGGCCGGCATCGAGCTCCCGGTCGACCTCCCCCGGCCCCGGACGCAGTCGTTCGAGGGCGCCAACGCCGAACGGGTCCTGTCCGCCGCGACGAGCCGGGCGATCCGCTCGCTGGGCGCCGCGACCGGGGCGACCCCGTTCATGACGTGCCTGACGTTGTTCGGCCACGCCCTGAGCCGGTACGCGGGTGACCGCGACATCGTCGTGGGCACACCGGTGGCGGGCAGGCCGTCGGCCGACTTCGACGACGTCGTGGGGATGTTCGTCAACACGATCCCGATCCGGCTGAGGATCGAGCGGTCGGACTCGCTGCGGGAGTCGGTCGCACGGGTCCGCGCGGCCTGTCTGGAAGCCTTCGACGGCCAGGACGTCCCGCTCGACGCCCTCGTGGACCGCCTCGTGGTGAGGCAGGACCTCAGCCGTCCGCCCCTGTTCCAGGTCTCGTTCGCCTACGCGGCTGCGGACGGCGAGGCGGCACCGCCCGTTCTGGGCGAGGCGACCGTGCGGCCCGTGGACGTCGCCGGGACGACCGCCAAGTTCGAGCTGTCGCTGACCGTGCACGAGGACGCCGACGGCAGGCTGCGCGCCGTGCTGGAGTACGCGCGGGCGCTGTTCGACCCGCGGACCGCCGAGCGGATCCTCACCGCGTTCGAGGCCGTGGCGGCGCTCGCGGGTGATCCGGGCAGCGACACCCGCACGGCGGCGTTCGCGCCGAGCGCCGTCCCGCAACGGCCGCAGGAGCTCGCCCCGGCGCGCTGGGACGATCCGGCCACGGTGCTGGAGCTCGTCACGACCGCCGCGCAGGCCTCGCCCGCCGCGATCGCGATCCGGTACGACGACGAGGAGTACACCTACGAACGCCTGCTGACCGACGTCCGGGGGCTGGCGGGTGTGCTCACCGCCCACGGCGTCGGCCCCGGTGCCCGCGTCGGCGTCCTGCTCGACAGGACTCCGCGCCTGGTGGTGTCGATGCTCGCGGTCCTCGCCGCGGGCGGCGCGTACGTGCCGCTCGATCCCGGCTACCCCGCGCCGCGGCTGTCGTTCATGATCGAGGACTCCGGGTGCGTCGCGGTCATCGCCTCCGGCGCCGAGGTCCCCGGCCTGGCCACGGCCGTCCCGGTCCTCTCCCCGGACGTCCTGCCCGCGGAGCCGGTGCACCCGCCGGTACCCGCCACCGGGCCGGCCGACGAGGCCTACGTCCTCTACACGTCCGGCTCGACCGGCGTGCCCAAGGGCGTGTCGATCCCGCACCGCGCCGTGCTCGCGATGGTGCGGGGAACCTGGCAGCTCTTCGGGACGGACTGCCTGCGGGAGTCGCTGGCGGCGACGTCCGTCTCGTTCGACGTCTCGACGGTCGAGCTCTACCCGCCCCTCGGGCTCGGCGGGACGGTGCACCTCGCGCGGTCCCTGTTCGAGCCGCCCACCGGAGATGTGCGCCCCACGTTCACCGCGGGTGTGCCGTCGCTGCTCGGCGCGGCCGTCGAGGGCGGCACGCTGGACGTGACCGGAATGGTCGTCGCCGCGGGTGGCGAGCCGCTGCGTGCCGAACTGGTGCGCCGCCTCCACGCGGCGGGCGCGGCGCGTGTCGTGAACATCTACGGCCCGTCCGAGGACTGCACCTACTCGACGTCCGCCGTGATCTCACCGGCGAGCGACCACCCGCAGATCGGCCAGTCCGTGCCCGGCAGCCGCGCCTACGTGCTGGACCCGGACGGGTTCGCGCTCCCGCACGGCGCCATCGGCGAGATCTGCCTGGCGGGAACCGGCCTGGCCGACGGCTACGTCCGCCGGCCGGCTCTGACCGCGGCGCGCTTCGTGCCCGACCCGTTCTCCGCCGAACCGGGCGCGCGGATGTACCGCACCGGCGACCTCGGGCGGTTCCGGCCCGACGGCGAGCTGGAGTACGCGGGCCGTCTCGACCGGCAGGTGAAGATCAACGGCATGCGCATCGAGCTCGGCGAGGTCGAGAGCGCGCTGTCGCAGGTCGACGGCGTCACGCACTGCGCGGCCGTCGTGCAGGACGGCGGAGGCCACGCCCGGCTCGCGGCCGTGGTGCAGGGCCGTGCGGCGATCGACGTCAAGGCCGTGCGCCGGACGTTGCAGAACACGTTGCCACGGCACCTGATCCCGACCGCGATGGTGCAGGTGGAGCAGATCCCGCACCTGCCCAACGGCAAGGTCGACACGACGGCGGTGCTGGCGGCGCTCCCGGCTCTGCCCACCGCGGCGGACCCGGCTCCCGCGGTGGTGCCGGAACCGGACTCGGGGCCGGCGGCCGAGACGATCCGGCGGCTGTGGAGCAAGATCCTGCCCGGCAGCGACGGCAGGGGCGACTTCTTCGCCGCCGGCGGCAACTCGCTCTCGGCCCTGCGGCTGGCGCTGCTCGTGCGCGACGAGTTCGCGGTGCCGTTCGGCATCGCGGACGTGTTCGCGACGCGCACCGCCGCCGAGATGGCGCTCTTCGTCGAGCGCCCCACGACGCCGCTGCCCGCCACCGCGCACGTCGCCGCGGACGACGAACGGCGCACCGGGCTCTCCCGGGAGCAGTTCCGGCTCTGGTACCTCGAACTGATCGACGACGCGGGCTCGGCCTACGTCATCGCGATGGGCTGGCGGCTGACCGGGCCGCTGGACGTCCAGGCGCTCACCAAGGCCTTCGAACGGCTGCAGGACACCCACGCGGCGCTGCGGTTCCGCATCCGTTCGGTCGACGGGATGCCGCAGACTTTCGACGGAGGCACGAACGAGCTGCGTCTCACCGAGGGCCGGGCCGACGACGCCTGGATCGCCGACCGCTTCGCCGAGGTGGGCTCGGCGCGGTTCGACCTGGACGGCGGACCGCTCTGCACCGGGGAGCTCGTCGCGTTGGCGCCCCAGGACCACCTGTTGCTGATCTCGGCGCACCACGTCGTCCTCGACGGCTGGTCCGTCGGCATCCTCGAAGAGGACCTCTCCGCGCTCTACGCGGAGTTCGCCGGTGGCGGCGGCAAGCCGCTCGAACCCGCGGGTGCCGACTACCGCGACCACGTCGTCGGGCAGGCCGAGCGGCTCGCGTCACCGCGCACGACCGAGGACGTCGAGACCTGGCGGCGGCTCCTCCAGGACGCCCCGACCGTGTTGCCGCTGCCCCGCGACCGGTCGGCGCCCGACCGCGCCTTCCTCGGCTCCTCGGAGCGGTTCGCGCTGTCCACGTCCACGACCGAGGCGTTGCAGGGCCTCGCCGACGACTTCGCGCTGACCCCGTTCATGGTCTCGTCACTGGTCTTCGGGCTCACCCTGATGGAACTCGCGAACGTCGACGACGTGGTGATGGGAACACCGGTGTCCGGCCGGTACGACCGGGCGTTCGAGCGGACCGTCGGGATGTTCGTCAACACGATCGTGGTGCGTGTGGACGGTCGCGGCAACCCCGCCACCACCGAGCTCGTGCGGCGGTACAAGGCTTTCAGCGAAGCCGCCTACTCGCACCAGGACGTGCCGTTCGACCTGGTCGTGGAAGCCGTGCGACCCGTGCGCTCGCCGTTGCACAGCCCGCTGTTCCAGGTGCTGTTCTCCTACGACTACGGTTTCGGCGGTGGGCTGACGCTGCCGGGCGTCGACGTGCGGGCGCTCGACGACCCCGGTTCGAGCTCGAAGTTCGACCTGTCCGCGGTCGTCGGCGGTGAGCACCACGACTTCGACCACCTCACCCTGGAGTACTCGACCGACCTGTTCGGCCCCGACGACGTCCGGCGGCTGGCGCGGCGGTTCGAGGCGGTGGCGGTCTCGCTCGCGCGCGATCACGACCTCACCGTGGACGACCACCTGGAGCGCAGTCCGTGAACAACCGCGAGGGGCAAGGATGAAGCTCGGAGCCGACTACCGTCGGATCTGGCTCGGCAACGCGTCGTCGAACCTGGCCGACGGCGTCACGTTCATCGCACTGCCGCTGCTGGCGACCGCGACGACCGACAGCCCGGTCGCCGTCGCCGGTCTGGCGATCGCGTACTCGTTGTCCCGCATCCTCTCGGTGCTCGGAATCGGGGTGCTGATCGACCGCGGTGACCGCCGCCGTCTGCTGTACCTCGCGAACTTCTCCCGTGCAGGCATGTTCGCCGTCCTCACCGGACTCGTGCTGCTGGACGCCGCCTCGATCGTCGTGCTGTACCTCATCTACGCCGTGATGGGCATCGTCGAGACGCTGGCGGACAGCGCGGCCGTCGCGGTGCTGCCGCAGGCGGTGCCTCCCGAGGGGCTGGACAAGGCGAACTCGCAGATCGCCGGGACCCAGCTCGTCATCGACGAGTTCGTCGGTCCTCCACTGGGCGGTTTCCTCTTCGCGATGGCCGCCTTCGCCCCCTCGGCGCTCAACGTCGTCGCGTTCCTGCTGGCGGGCTTCGCCTATCTGCGACTGCGCGGCACCTACGCCATCACTCCTGTCAGGACGGACGCGTCGCCCGGCAGCATCCGCGCCGACATCCGTGAAGGCGCGCTCTGGGCGATGCGGCACCGGGTGGTGCGACTGCTCATCGTCGTCGGTGGCATCGCCTGCGTCGGCTACATGATCCCGTTCTCCTACCTCGTCCTCTACGCCCGCGACGAGCTCGGTCTGGACGCCACCGGCTACGGCGTCCTGCTCTCGTTCTCCGCGCTGGGAGGGCTGCTGGGCAGCTTCGTCGCGACCAGGCTGCGCAAGCGGGTCGGCTACGGGTGGTCCATCATCGCCGCGCTCGTGGTCGGCGCCGGGTCGTTCATCGCGATCTCGTTGACGACCAACGTCTTCGTCGTGGCCGTCGCGCTGGCCCTGTACATCGCGCACGCCGTCGTCTGGAACATCATGGCCGCCTCGGTGCGCCAGCGGGCGACCCCCGCCGCGATGATGGGTCGGGTCGGGTCGGTGGGGCGGCTGATCGGCCTGATCGGTCTCGCGGCGGGAGCGGGCGCGGGTGGTCTGCTCGCCTCCGCTTTCGGCTACCGCGTGCCGTTCGCGATCGCCGGCGCGGTCTTCGTCGTCGCGGCGGGACTGTGCCTGGTGTCCCTCAACGCCCTTCGCGAGTGGGAGGACGACGAGCCCAGGGCGGCGGAGTCGAACGAGAGCGAGCCGAGCAAGTCGTAGGGCGTGTCAACCGGCCCTGGTCGCGGTGCGGACGATCGCGCCGATGCGGGGGTCGGCGACGAACGCCTTCGCCGAGATCACCAGGCCGTGCTGCGACTTGAGCCGCGCGATCACCTGGGCGACCATCAACGAGTGACCGCCGGCGTCGAAGAAGTCGTCGTCGGGGGTCAGGTCCGGGCGGCGCAGTGCGGTGCGCAGGAACTCCAGGACGAGCTCCTCGTCGTCGCGATCAGACATCCCGTCCCGCTCCACTCCGTCGTCGACCGTCATGAGGGCAGGCCGTTCACGGTGATCCCGGAGGCCGAGTCGATCTCCACGACATCACCGTACGGCAACAGCCAGGCCGGTTGGTAATGGCCGAGATCGCCCCCGACCAGCACCGGACCCGCGATCTCCCCTGCCAGTCTCGGGAGCGACTTCTCCACCACGTCGACCCACACGTCGAAGGGCACCGAGGGGTTGTCGGCGATCAGCAACGCCCTCAGCCCGGCGCCCGCCACCAGCGGCTCCAGGCGCGCCAGCTGCTCCTCGAAGTAGTCGAGCCCCTCCGCGACGACGTCGAGCCAGAGCACCCGGTCGTGGACCGTGAGCAGGTCTGCAGCGAGGAGATCGGCGACGATCCCGATCTCGCCTCCGACCAGGCGTCCCGTCACGCTTCCCTGCCTCAGCCAGGCGTCGAGTCCGGCACGCTCGGGTTCGTCCCAGCTGTGCACCTCACCGTCCCAGCTGGACGGAACGGAGTTCTCCGTGCGCGGACTGGAGGTCTTGAGCCGGACGGGTTCGCCACCCAGCACGACCCGCACGAACGACTCGACGGTCCGGGGATCGGTGTTCGGGTCGGCGAACTGGGTCACGAACGCCGCACCGGTGAACGAGGTGATCCCGGCGCGTTCGAGCAGGAAGGCGTTGAGGTAGGTGTTGTCGCTGCGCCCGATGAGCGGCTTCGGGTGCGCGCGGATCAGGTCGGCGTCCAGCAGCGGCAGCAACTCCGCCGACGTGAGCCCGCCCACGGCGCACAGCACCCCGGCGACCTCGGGGTCGACGAAGGCGTCGTGCAGGTCAGAGGCCCTGACCTCGGCGGACCCGGCGGACCGCCCGTCGTCGGAGATGTCCGTGGCGTTGGCGGAGAAGTCGCAGCGCAGGCCGAGGCGTTCGAGCTCCGCCACACCGTCGGCCGCGGAACGCCGCGCGAACGCGAGGGACGGCAGGGAGGGGCTGATCACCCGCACGAGGTCCCCCGGCCTGAGCCCGGACACCCTGATGATCTCGTGTCTGGTGGTGATCTGATCCTCCGCGGCTGTCGGCAGGCCTGCCACCTCCACCGTAGCGCGACGTTCCGCACCGGCGTGGCGATATCCGGGAACGCCACGTCACAGGGTGAACGTGCGGCCGTTCATCTGTCGGCGAAGGTCGGGATCGCGCCGTACGAGGCCTTGCGGGACGCGCGGCGCAACGTGGCGAGCACCGCCGGGCCGATCACGAGGATCGCGACCGCGTTCGTGATGGCTCTGCCGGTGTCCCAGCCGGCGGTCGACGTCAGCAGGGTGAAGACGGCGAACCGGTGCAGGTTGCCGAGCACGGAGTCTCCTGGCACGTACGAGATGTGGCCGTCGTGGTAGGGCACCTCGGCGTCGGTGATGAACGGCCAGAACCACAGGTTCATCAGGAACCCGAACAGGTACGCGACCACGATGCCGTAGCCGACCAGCATCGCGATCTCCGCCTTGCCGGTGACGCGCCTGGGCAGCAGCCCGGCGCCCATGCCGATCCAGGCCGAGCACATCATCTGGAACGGCAGCCACGGCCCGACGCCGGCGGTGAGCAGGGCGGAGGCGAACAACGACGTGCAGCCGAGCACGTAACCGAAGCCAGGACCGAAGACCCTGCCCGCCAGGATCAGCAGGAAGAACACGGTCTCGATGCCCGCGGTTCCCGCTCCCAACGGCCGCAGGGCCGCGTTCACCGCCGACAGCACGCCGAGCATCGCAAGCGCCTTGGAGTCCATCCCGCCCTCGGACAGCTCGGCCAGCACGATGACGATCAGGATCGGCAGGATGCCGATGAACACGAACGGCGCGTCCGGGCCGTGCTGCATCGACTGGGGTTCGACCCGTACGAGCAGCGGCCAGACGAACATCATCAGGCTCGCGATCGAGGCGAGCGTCAGCACGACCGCCGAACGCTTGCCGATCTTGACCGCCGAGGTGGTCATCGCACCTCCTGGGGCAGCGCCGCGCGGACGTCGCCGACGGTGAGCCAGGGTTCGCCGAGGATCTTGGCGACCTGGGTGGCGAACGCGGGTGAGCCGCCGAGGACTTCGGCTGTGGGGCCGTCCGAGACGACTTCGCCCTCGGCCATGACGACCACGCGGTGGGCGATCGTCGCGACGAACTCGACGTCGTGGGTGGCGACGACGACGGCCCTGCCCGCCTCGGTGAGGGTGGTGATCATGCCTGCCAGCGCGGCCTTCGCGGTGTAGTCGAGGCCGCGGGTCGGTTCGTCGAGCAGCATGATCCGCGGGGCGGCGGAGAGCTGGACGGCGAGGACGAGCGCGAGTCGCTGGCCTTCCGAGAGGTCGCGCGGGTGTGCGGCCGGGTTGATGCCGGGCGCGAGCCGGTCGAGCAGGTCGCGGCACACGCCGGGTTCGGCGCCGGACTCCAGGTCCGCGGCGTCGCACTCCGCGGCAACGGTCTGCAGGTAGAGCAGATCACTGGCGGTCTGCGGGACCATGCCGACGAGCTTGCGGGCCTCGGTGCTGCTCAACGACTTCGGGTCGGTGTCGCCGACGCGCACCGCGCCGCCCTGACGTGGCCCGGAGCCCTGCAGCGCCCACAACAGCGAGGACTTGCCGGAACCGTTGCGCCCCATCATGGCCAGCACCTCGCCGGCCCGCAGTTCGACGTCCACCTCGCGCACGGCGACCTTCGGGCCGTACCGGACGATCACGCCTTGGGCCGAGAGCAGCGTCTCCCCCGCGCTCGTCCGCCGGACCGGTGGCTCGCCCAGCGTCAGCGACGACGCCCGGCGACGTGCCTCCCGCACCGACATGGGCAACGGGTCCCAGCCCGCCAACCGTCCCAACTGGACGATCGGAGGCGCGATCGGCATGTCGCGCAGCACTTCCGGAGGCGTTCCGTCCACCACTCCCCCGTTACCGGACACGTAGATCAGCCGGTCGGCGAACGGGATGACGCGTTCCATGCGGTGCTCGGCCATCAGCACGGTGGTGCCCAGGTCCTCGACCAGCCGTGCCAGCGTGGCCAGCACGTCCTCGGCCGCGGTCGGGTCGAGCGCCGAGGTCGGTTCGTCCAGCACCAGCACCTTGGGGTGGGTGGTCAGGACGGAGCCGATGGCGACGCGTTGTTGCTGGCCGCCGGACAACGTGCGCAGCGCCCGGCGACGCAGTTCGGCGATGCCCAGGAGGTCGAGGGTCTCCTCGACGCGGCGGCGCATGACCTGCGGGGCGAGACCGAGTTGTTCCATGCCGTAGGCGAGCTCGTCCTCGACGGTGTCGGTGACGAAGCCCGCCAGCGGGTCCTGCCCGACCACGCCGACCAGGTGCGCGAACTCGCGCGGCGGGCGTGAGCGGGTGGACACGCCGGCCACCGAGACGACGCCTTCGAGGTGGCCGCCGGTGAAGTGCGGGACGAGGCCGTTGATCGTGCCGAGCAGGGTCGACTTGCCCGCGCCGGTCTGGCCGGCGAACAGCACGAGCTCACCTTCCCCGATGCTCAGGGAGATGTCCCGCAGCACCGGGTCGGGCTGATCCGCGTACCAGAAGCTGACGTGGTCGAGTTCGATCATGATGCGGCCACTTCTTCTTCGAGCGCGGCGAACGGCGGTTCGGGGGTCGGGGTGAGGAACGCGGGCAGGACGCCGATCAGCACGCCCAGCAGCGGTTCCCAGGACAGCAGCGGCCAGGACAGCTGGATCAGCGACGGGTTCAGGTTCGCCGGATCCACCAGCGAGGTCGAGAAGAGCACGACCGCGACCCCGATCCCGCTGGCGGCCACCACGAGCTCCGGCAGGTGCCAGCGGTCCGGCCGGTACCGCGTGCGCTGGACCCGTCTGCCCGCCAGCCGGAACCCGAGGAGGCCGATGAGCAGGCCGGCGGACAGCACCGGCGCGGCCAGGAAGCGAGGCGTCGAACCGTCCAAAGTGGAGTAGATGCCCACGCACGCGCCGATCAGACCGATGATCATCAACGTGCCGGTCAGGAGTCGTTGCCTGGCCTCGACCAGCCCCGCCCGGCCGTAACCGCGGGAGTCCATCGACGCCGCCAGTTGCAGCGAACGGGACAGCGCGTCTTCGAGGATCGGGATCATGATCGAGTGCACCACCTGCGTGCGCTTTCCGCTGCCACCACGCAACTTCCGCGCGCGACGCACCCGCAGCACGCTCTCGGCGAGTTGCGGGAACACCGACAGCGCGACGATCACCGCCGTTCCCACCTCGTAGAGCGCGGGCGGCATCGCCTTGAGCAGCCGCTTCGGGTTCGCGAGCGCGTTGGCGGCACCGAGGCAGATCACCATCGTCGCGAGGCGCAGCCCGTCGTAGAGCCCGCCCAGCAACGACTCCGCGGACACGTCACCGAACAGCCGGATCCCCGCCGCCCACTCGGGCAGCGGGATCTCCGGCAGCCGCAGCAGGATCGTGGAGCCCTCGGCTCCGCCGAACACGAACCGGAAGCCGACCCTGATGAGCACGATCATCGCGCCGAGGATCAGGTAGAGCCGGAACGCGAGCGCCCACGGCGCCTCCGAACGCCGTGACACCACCACGAACCCGGCCACCGCGATGATGGTCAGCAGCAGCCAGGGGTTCGTGGTGCGGGTCGCGGCCACGGACAGGCCGAGCGCCCACACCCACCACGCCGCCGGGTGCAGGTCGCGCGGCAGGAAGTACGACGTCACGACTCGTTGACCTGTTTCCGGCGTCGTGCGACGAAGAACCCCGCCGCCACCAGCACGAGCACCGCGCCGCCCGCGGCCCACGGCGCGATGTCGCTCGCCCCGGAGGTCCGTTTGATGGCCTCGTTCACGTCCTCGGCGTTCTCGCCGCCGCTGAACGCGATGTTGCTCGACGGGTCGTTCGCCTTCGGACGCGCGGTCGCGCTCGCACGAGGCTTCGGTGGCGGCAACGCTTCGGTGGGTGCGCCGGCCTGCTGCGTCTCGGTCGCGCCCGGCTCGGTTCCGGGCGTGCTCGTGTCCTGCCGGCGGCCCTGAACCGGCTGCTGCACCTCGTCGGGGTCGTCGCTGGCCGGCTTGGGTTCCTCGACCGCGTTGCAGCCCGTGCTCCCGGTACCCGGTCGCACGGCGGCGATGCGGGGCACGGGGTTCGTGTCGGCGGTCGCGTTGAGGGAGAACGACCAGCCCTCGAAGCCGCCGGGGATGAACCGGCGGTTCTTCACGCCCCACTGGCTGTAGTCCCAGGCGCAGTTGTTCCCGGCGTGCCAGTAGGACCAGTAAGCCGCGGCGGGAGGCGTGTCGACGCACAGCTCCTGGTACTTATCCCTGCCCGTGATCGGGATCTTGTCCGCAGCGGCGGGCTGGTTCTCGACGCGGCAGATGAAGGCCTCACCCCACCGCTGCACGCCGGTGACCTGGAACCCGGCGCCCTTCAACGCGTCCAGGCCGGTGCCCTCGGTGGCCTGCGGGTTGCAGCGCACGATGGCGTCGCCGCCCAGCTGCTGGAAGTCGACGACGACGGTGACGCCCTTGCCGTCCTTGCAGAAACCGGGATGGCCCTTGCTCTGGTCGATCGCCGACGCGGCCGGTGCCGTGCCCACGAGCAGGGTCACGGCACCGGCGAACGCGGCGAGCCTCCTCATTGGACGGTCAGGGTGGCGGACGAGTACACCGTCACCCCGTTCCCGGTCGCGGAGATGATGTAGGTGTAGGTGCCCGCCGCGGTGGGCGTGACGTTCTGCGTGCCGCCGGGCGCGGCCAGCGAACCGGACCAGCCGCCGCCACCGGACGACGGCGTGACCGAACTGGCGGAGACCGCGGTGGCGTTCGTCGACGTCCAGGTCAGCGACGTGGTCTGACCGAGAGTGATCTTGCGGTCCAGGTCGTTGATCGAGAGGGACACCGCGGGGTTGCTCGCGTTGACCGCGGGGTTCGTCGGCGTGACACCGGGAACCGGGTTGGTGGAGGCGGACTTGTTGAGGGAGAACGACCAGCCCTCGAAGCCACCGGGGACCACGGTGCGGTTCAACGCGCCGTAGCTGCTGTAGGTCCAGGTGCTGCCGGCGCCGTTGGCGTGCCAGTAGCCCCAGTACGCGGAGGCGGGCGGCGTGTTGAAGCACGCCTCCTTGTAGGTCGGGTTGCCGGTGACCGGGATGTTCTCGGTGGCCGACGGGCGTCCGTTCAGACGGCACACGAAGCCCAGGCCCCAGCGGGTGGTGCCGGCCAACGGGATTCCCGCGTCCTGCAACGCCTTGATGCCGGTGCGGTCGGTGCCGGGGTTGGCGTTGGGCGAGCACCGCGTGATCGTCGGCGCCGCGGTGCCGCCGTTGCCGTCGAGCTCCTGGAAGTCGATGACGATCGTCGTCCCGCTCAGCGCGTCCGAGCCGGTGCAGATGCCGTCATAACCCGCCGCCTGAGCGGGTGCGGCCAGTCCGACCGTCAGCGTGACCAGGACGGATGAGGCAGCGAGGAGCTTTCTCACGGTGTGACCCCCTTGGTGTTGATCAAACGACGGAGTACGAGAACGAGCAGGGCTCCGAGCAGCAGCAGGCCGCCGAGGGCACCCAGCCCCCACAGGAGCAGCTGAGGTTGCGTGAACCGGTCAACGGCTTGGGGTCGCACGTCAGCCGTCACGTCCGCGAGGGGCAACCGCACCGCCGGAGACAGCGGCGAACCCGCCGCGGTCAGCCAGGACCTGCCCGCCACCCCCTGCGCGGCGGCGAGGCTCGTCGGGAAGTCGGTCCTGCCGTCGCTCGCGGCGACCGCGCCCTTCGTCAGGCCGCCGTCCGCGAGAACCAGCTCTCCCAACGACCGCGCGGTCTCGCTCGCGTCCAGTCCGGCGAACTGCCGGGTGGCGGCGACCGCGGCGCTCAGCGCCACGTCGGGCTGCCCGGCCTCCCCCTCGACCAGGCCCCTGCTCGTCGACCTGGTGCCGAGCGCGGTCACCGCCCGGACGAACGCGGACGTGCGTTCGTCGGACCAGCCGTCCGGTTTCCCGCTCGGCGGGACGTCGTCGGTGTGCGTGCGGGCAGCGAGCGCGGTGACGGCTGCCGCCGTCGCACCGACGTCGCCCGACTCGCACCTGTCGGCATCGAGGTGCTCGGGGAAGGTGCCGTCCGCGCATTGGCGTTGGAGCAACGCCTCGACCGACCTGCCGGGATCCGGTGCGGTGGCGAGCATCGCCCAGGAGTGCCGCTTCACCGTGGCGTTCGCATCAGCGTAGGCGCCCTTGTCGGTGAACGTGCCGTCGTCGCCGCGCAGCTTCAGCAGGTCCGCGCGGAACCGGCTGACGTGGTCGGTCGCCTGCGCGAACTCGGCGATGACCACGAGCTTCGCGAGCGGCTCGGCGTACGCCGCCTCGCCCTGTTCGTACGGTGCGCCGTGGGCGTAGGCCTCGACCGCGTCCGGTGTCAGCAGGAACTTCGTGGCCCGGTCGACCGCGTCCGGCTGTTCGCCCAACGCCCGCAGGGCCAGGACCAGGTCCGCGGTGGCGTCGTGGTCGACGTACCTCTGGTCGTTCTCGGTGACCTCGACGTGGTCGCCGCCGACCAGCCTGTCCGCCAGGTAGGCGCCCAGCTTGGACGCGGGAGTGGCCGTGTCCGGGCGCTCCTGGGTCTTGGTCGGCGGCGGGACCTGGCGGGTGACGGCCTTGGGTGCGGTGGCTTTCGGTGTGGTGGCCTTGGGCTTGGGTGCCGGGACGGTCGTGTTCGGCGCGGCGGTCGTCGTCTCGGTCCTGGTGGCCGGCGTCGTGGTGGTGGTCGTCTTGGAGGTGGTCGTGGTCGTCGTTGAGCTGCTGGTCGGCTCAGGACCGCCGCCCGTGGCCAGCGCGTAGAACCCCACCTGCGACAACCCCAGGGAAGCCTGGGCACCCGCTCGGATCCAGGTGTCGACCCCGGCGATGCCGGTGCCGCGCGCCGCGACGTAGGACTCCGGGTTGTAGGCGATGGCACCGATGTCGTTGCTGAGCGAGTTGCCCGAGTCCGCCGCGGCGGTCGCCTGCGCGGACTTCAGGAACGCCACGCCGCGGTCGACCAGCGCCTCGGAACCACCGGCGTCCGCGAGCGCCTGCACGACGAGCCCGGTGCTGTTGGTGTTCGGCGCCTCGGTGCCGACCCCGCCACCCCAGCCGCCGCTCGCGCTCTGGTTGCCCGCGAGCCAGGAGACCGCTCGGGCGATCGGGGCGTCGAGGCCCTGCGCGCCGGCCCGTTTCGCGGCCAGCATGGCCGACAGCCCGAGACCGGTCGTGTCACCGTCCGAAGGGGACACTCCGGTCGCCTTGCCCTCGTCGCACGAGGAGATCTTGTACCCGTCCGGTGTGACGTGGTCGCCGGTCTCGTCGGTCTTCACGAGGGCGAAGAAGATCCTGAAGTAACCCTCGGAACACTGCTGCGTCACCAGCTTGTCGATGGCGAGCTGGTCGTTCTCCCCCGCGGCGGCCAGACCGATCACGCCGATCGCCTGTCCGAACACGTTCGCGTTGTTGGTGACGAAGTCCGCGTACTCCGGGTTCTTCGAGTAGTCGCTGACGCGGCCGATGTCCGGGCCGGAGCGCCTGATCGCGGCCTTGGTCTCGGCGATCATGTCGTGGCCGTCGAAGTTCCGGGGGTCACGGCCGGAGATCTGGGCCGCCACCAACGTCTTCGCCGCCGCGCCGCCGGTGATGACGGCCTCGAACCCGCTGTCGGGAATGAGCCCGTCCCACGTGAAGTAGTCCGTGGCGTGGCCCTGGTCGTCGAGGTAGTCGACGATCGGCTCGGCCACAGCGCCATCGCCGGAGGCGTACGCGGCGAAGAGCACGTCGAGCATGAGCCCGTGGTCCGGGAGCGTGCCGCCGTTGGGGTTCTCGAAGGTGCCGTCCGCGCGCAGTTGCTTGGCGAGCCATAGCGAGTTCTGATGGGCGGCTTCGCGGTCGCTCGCGGCAGAGGCGGTGCCGGCGATCATGGCGGCGACGAGGCCGATGCTGACCGCGAACGCCAAACCGGCCATTGTCCTGCGGCGGCGCATGCTCTCCTCCTTTGCTCACGCGTGGGAGGACAGGCGCAGGACGCCGATGTCACCCCTGCTCTCGCGACAGCGGGTTGGACCGTTCATCCACCCGTGCGGTATCCCGACTCGCCACTTGTCCAGTGGCCCACGGTTGCGCGACAGCGCCGGAGTTCGACCGGCTTCCCCGTCACAGGTGGCGGTGTTCAGTTGTGATGGCGGCCGAGGTTAACACCCGATCACTTGGGCGCGGCACCGCTGACCAGGTCGGTTAGCAGGGTCACATCGCCGTCCGCGGATAACGGTGCCAACAAAGGGCCCGGGATGAGAGCCTGTGCTCCGTCCAACTCCATTCAGCGTGGAGCGGGGGAAGTCCGGTGAAAGTCCGGCGCTGTCCCGCAACGGTGTGCCTTCGAGGCGAGCCCGGTCACCCGCCCCACGCGGTGCAGCCAGATCCTGTCGAGGAAGTGCGGGAAAGGTTTCTCATGAGACGTTTGGTGCTCGCTGCCGCCCTGCTGTGCGGCATCGGCCTGGTCACCGCTCCGGCGGCGGCCGCCACCCAGAACAAGGCCGACGCCGCCGCGGGCTGGCTCGCCCGCCAGATGGCCGACGGCGAACGGTTCGAGGCCGACTTCGGCGGCACGAAGTACCCGGACCAGGGCCTGACGATCGACGCGATCTTCGCGTTCGCCGCCGCGAAGGCGTCGGACGCGAACGCGAACAAGGCGATCACCTGGCTGGCGAAGCCGGAGATCACCACGGGTTACGTCGGCAGCGGCACCGAGGCGTACGCGGGCGCGCACGCCAAGCTGATGCTCGCCGCACAGGTCCGCGGCAAGAACCCGGCGTCGTTCGGCGGTGTCGACCTCAAGGCGGGCCTGCTCTCGCTGCTCACGCCGTCCGGGAGGTTCTCCGACCGCTCCGACTTCGGTGACTACTCCAACGCCTTCAGCCAGTCCCTCGCCCTGCTGGCGCTGGACCGCACCTCCAGCGGCGCCCCGGCGTCCGCGAAGGCGTTCCTGGCGGGCACCCAGTGCCCCGACGGCGGGTTCCCGCTGAACTTCGGCCAGACGCCGTGCGCGAGCGACGTCGACTCGACCGCCGTGGTCGTGCAGGCGCTGCGCGCCGTCGGTGACAACGTCAACGCCGCCGAGGGCACGACCTGGCTGGTGTCGAAGCAGAACACCGACGGCGGTTTCTCCGTGGGCACCAACGCCTCCAACGCCAACAGCACCGGCCTGGCCGCCGAGGCGCTCGCCGGTCACCGCCCGGCCGCCGCGGTGAAGGCCCGGCAGTTCCTGCGCTCGCTGCAGGTCGGGTGTGCCGGTGCGGTCGCGGATCGTGGTGCCATCGCTTACGACGCGACCGGTTTCGACCAGTCGACCGCGCCGCGCGCGACGGCCCAGGCGGTCCTCGGGCTGACCGGGGTCAAGCTGTCCGCGCTGTCCGGTGGTGGCACGTCTCAGGCGCCGGTGCTGACCTGCCCGTGAGGTGAGGTCGCGGGTGGTTTCCGATGCTGTACCAACGGAAACCATCCCGTGAGTTGAGACCGCGGGTGGTTTCCGTTGGCGTGCCACGGAAACCACCCACGACCGCTCAGCCGGTCAGCGCACCTCCGGTCGTGCCGACTGCCAGGCGGCCCACAGCCGGGCGTAGTGCCCCTCGGTGGCGATCAACTCGTCGTGGGTGCCCGACTCGACGATCCGGCCGTGCTCCAGCACCAGGACGCGATCAGCCGTAGCGGCCTGCCGCAACCGGTGCGCCACCACGAGTCCGGTCCGTCCATTCAGGACAGCGGCCGCCCCGTCCTCCAGGCGGGTCGCGTCGCGGCTGTCGGCCTCGGCCGTGGCCTCGTCCAACAGCACGACGGCCGGGTCGGCGAGCAGCGCGCGTGCCAGCGCGACCTGTGCGGTCTGCGCGGGGTCCAGTTCGCGGCCCAGCTCACCGACCACGGTCCGGACGCCGTCAGGTAGCTCGTCGACCCAGTCCGCGCCGACGGCCCGCAGCGCGCGTTCGGCGTCGGCGTCGGTGGCGTCCGGGGCGGCCAGGCGCAGGTCCTCGGCCAGCGGGCCCGCGAACACGTGCGTCTCCTGGGGCACGAGCACCAGCGGTGCCGCCCGGTCCGGGATCGTCCCGGCCCAGCTCACGCGGCCCTCGGTCGGTGAGGCGAGTCCGGCCAGCAGGACGGCCAGCGTGGACTTCCCGGCACCGCTGGCGCCCACGAGCGCGACAGTCTCGCCCTGCCGCAGCCGCAGGGACACGTCGTGCAGGACCGGTTCGGCCGTGCCGGGGTAGCGGTGCGTCACCGACTCGGCGCGCAGGTCCCCGGTGCGGGCCGGTGCCGGGACCGCCGCGACGGGCTCGGCGGTACCGATCACGCCGACGATGCGTTGCAGGCTCGCCATCGCGGACTGGACCTGGTCGAAGCTGAACACCAGCAGCCCCAACGGGTTGAACAGCCGGTGGAAGTACAGCGCGGCCGCCGTCACCGCCCCCACCGACGCCGATCCCGTGCGCACGAGGACGAAGCCGGTGATCACGATGGCGACGAGACCGCACAGCTCGGCGATGTTGATCCACTTGCCCCAGGCGGTGGCGAACCACAGGATCGAGCGCGAGACGTCCCGCGCCCGCCCTGACGACTCGCCGATCAGACCGACGTGGCGCTCCTCCGCGCCGTAGGCACGCAGCGTGGGAAGTCCTTCGAGCGCGGACACGAGCGTTTCCGCGCGATCGCCGAACGCCGCGCGTTCCTCGGCGTAGCGGACCGCCGCGCGCGGCAGGTACCAGCGCAACGCGAACCCGTAGACCGGGATCGCGACCAGACCGGCGGCGGCGAGCCAGGGGTCCAGTGCGAACAGGCCCACCATCGTCAGCCCGACGGTCAGGACCGCCCCGACCCACTGCGCGAGCAGCGTGGCGACGACCTCGCTGATCACGGCGACGTCGTCACCGACCCTGCTGAGCAGATCTCCGCGCCCGGTCTCCTCGACCTCGGCGGCGGGCATGCGCAGCGCGGCGGCGACGGTGTCCTCCCGCATCCGCGCCAGCACCCGTTGGCCGATCCGCGCGACGAGCGCACCGCTGACCGCCGTCAGCACGGCCGCGCCCAGACCGGCGGCGCCGACCAGAGCGGTGAGGCCGACGACGCTCGCCGCCTGGGCGCCGCCGATCACCTCGTCGACCATCCGGCCGACGACCCACGGAGCGACGAGTCCCGCCAGTGCCGCCGCGACCGCCAGCACCATCGTCGCGGCGGCCAGGCCGCGCTGGTCCCGCACGTACGCACCGGCGGCGCGGCGAACCTCGCCGGCCGTGGCCAGGGGAAGACGGCGGCTCATCCGAGCACCCTCCTGCGGTAGTCGGCCTCGCTGTCGAGAAGCCCGTGATGGGTGCCGGTCACCACTTCGCCGGTGGAACGCGCGAAGACGACCTGATCGGTGCGGTCGAGCAGGATCGGGCTCGTCGTGACCACGACGGTCGCCCTGCGCTCAGTTCCGGGACCGTGCCGATGTGCGCGCACCCCGTCCGCGACGGCCTGCTCCGTCACCGGGTCCAGAGCGGTCGTCGGCTCGGTCAGCACCAGCGCGGGCGGGTCGGTGTGCAACGCGCGGGCGAGCACGATCCGCTGCCGCTGCCCACCCGACAGGCTCAGCCCGCGATCCCGCAGCGGCTCCAGCAGGCCACCCGGCCGCGCGTCCACGACCTCGTCGGCACCCGCCGCGACCAGGGCCGGCCGCAGCTGCTCCAGCGAGTCCGCCGGCCGTCCCAGCGTGATGTTGTCCTCGAACGTCCCCGCGAACAGGTGCGCCCTGACCGGCTCGACGTGCACCCGCGAAGGCGCCTCGCCCTGCCACTCCACCCGCACCCGCCCCGGTTCCCGCCCCCGCAGCACTTCGAGCAGGTCGTCGATCACCGCAGGGTCCGCGACCACGCCGGTGCACCCGTCGGCCGGCAGCCGGACCGTGACGGACGGCCCCTCGGCACGTCCCGCTCCGGCGGGTTCCACCTCGTCGTCCAGGACGTCCCCGACACGACCGGAACTCGCCAGCGCCGCGGCCCCGAACCGCAGGTACATCCCCACCCCGGACAGCGGTTCGGCGATGAACTGGGCCGCACCGATCGCGGCGACGAACGCGCCGATCCCGATCACCCCGTCCACCGCGAGCAGACCGGCCGAGAGCACGGCCACGACCAGCACCACCGTGCCCGCCAGCACCGTCACGCCCAGCTGCAGCGACGACGCCGTGCCCGACCGGATCCCCGCGGCCTCGGCGGCCCGGCTCACCGCGCGGTACCGCCGCACGGCGGTCTCCTCCGCCCGCAGGCCGTGCACCACCCGCAGCCCCGTCACCAGGTCGGTCGCCAGCGCGGACGCGGCCGCCAGCGCCTCCTGCTGCCCGGCCACCCGCCGGGCCAGCAACGGCGAGAGCAGGTTCAGCCCGAAGGTCGTCACCACCGCGGTCACGATCAACAGCAACCCGAGCCGCACGTCGATGCCGACCAGCACCACGCAACTGACGCCCAGCGCCGCGACCGACCCGGCGAGACCGGCGATCCACACCACCGCCCGCGAGACCTGGTCGGCGTCCGACGACGCGATCGTCAGCAACTCGCCCCGGTGCCGCGCGGCAGCCGTACCGCCGACGCGCAGCAACCGGGCCCCGAGCTCGACGCGCAGCGCGTGGGCCTCCTCGACCACGGCCAGCTGAGCCGACCGCGCGAACCAGCGGTAGCACGTGTTCAGCGCGGCGAACAGCACCACCAGTCCCCCGACGCACAGCACCAGGGCGGTGAGCTCACCGCCGGCCACCGCTTCGTCGATCGCCAGGCCCAGAGCGACCGGGACCAGCGCCTCACAGGTCTGGTGCCCCATGAGCAGCAGCGACGCGGCCACCACCCGGCCCCTCTGCCGCCGCAACACCCGCCGGCGGACGCGCGCCTCGTTCCCCACGCTGCTGATGACACCCTCCCGATCCAAAGTAAGGAGACCCTAACCTTTGGATCGGGATCGCGAACGGGCGGCCGCACTCCAGCGTGTTCGCCCTCACTCCGGCGTGTTCGCCCTCACGCCTCGAATCGCCACTGCTGCTGGGGTTGCACGCCGCCACCGCAGTCCCACAGCTGCAACCGCGTGCCGTTGGCGGTGCCGCGTTCGACCGCGTCGAGGCACCTCCCCGACTGCGGGTTGCGCAGGTTCCCGTTGGGTTCGTGGACCCAGCGCTGCGCGCCGTTGCCCAGGCACGACCAGAGCCAGACCTCGGTGCCGTTCGCCGTGCCACTGCCCCGCACGTCCAGGCACTTGCCGCTCACCGGGTTGACCAGCGACTCGCCGCGCCACTCCCAGCGCTGGTTGGTGCCGCCGTGGCAGTCCCACAGGAGCGTGGCGGTGCCGTCGCCGGTGCCCCAGGCGTCGAGGTCGACGCACCGGTTGCTGCCCGCGCCGACGACCTTCTGCCCGCCACCGCCGCCACCGCCGTTGGTCGTGAAGCCGAACCGGTTGACCGCGAGGCCCGCGCCGCCGATCCAGGGTTCGAATCCCGCCTGGACGCTGGTCATGTACCAGGAGGTGTTGATCTGACCTCGGTTCACCGCGTCCTGGGTGAAGGCCTTGACGCTGAAGTTCGCCATGAGGTTCGTGGGCTGCTGCCGGACGTAGGAGATGACGTTCCAGCCGATGTTGCCGATCCACACGTCCCAGGTGCCGCCCTCCAGGTTCACCGTCGCGCGCTTGGTGCCGATGGGTTGCGGACGGCCGCGGTGGTTGGCCCAGATCATCAGTTCGGCGCCGTAGTTCTGGCCGGAGGGGTTGGCGTTGGCGTCGAACCAGATGTCGAACGAGGCGTTCCACTCACCGGAGTTCGGCGTGCTGATGTCGTAGGTGGCGCGCGGGTCGCGGAAGTCGCTGACCCGCAACGGAAGTCCGCTCCCGGTCGTGCAGGCTCCGTAGTGGCATCCTTTGTAGACGGACGGGTAGCCGGCGGGAACGCCGTTGGTGGCGTTGTTGTGGTCCGACCTCGTGATCCGGAACCCGGTGCCGTCGGCGTTGATGCACTGGGGCGTCGATGCGCCCCAACGGTTGTTCTGCGCGATGATCTGCCCGCCGTCGAGCCTGGTCGAGCCGTACTGCTCGCAGATCTCCACCGCGGCCGAGGCCGGTGGAGCGGGTGTCAGGCCGGTGAGGGTCAGGGCGAGGGTGGCCAGCAGGGTCCACGTCCGCATCTGTCTTCCTTCCGCGTCGTCGGGGAAGTCCATTTCTGGGAGCGCTCCCAGATTCCCCACCCTCGTGTGCATCGCCTTCGATGGCAAGGAAAGCACTCGAAAGGCCGTAACTTTCGTTGTTCTTTCCCACTCTGGAAACGAAAACGGGGAGGTTTCGCTGGTTCAGTGCCCGAACTCGTTGACATGTCAAGACGAACGCCGAGATTCTCCGGTCGGGCGAACTCGGGAGGTTCAACGGTGAAACGCCGACGTTCAGCGCTCTTCCTCGTACTGGTCATCATCGCTTCGACGTTCTCCACTCCGGCCTGGGCGGCGGGCGGCAGGCCGGTGAGTCAGGACGCCGCGATGTACCCGCGCGCGATCCGGCTCGCGCACAGCGGCGCCGCCAACGGACGCGTGCTCCTGACCACCACGGGCTTCCCCTCCGGCGGACCGGTGGGCGCGATCAGCGAGAGCACGGACGGCGGCGTGAGCTATCGCCGGGTCGGGACCGTCGCCGACCAGGAGGCACGAGCCGGCCTGTGCTGCACCACGTTGTTCGAACTGCCGCGCCAGATCGGCTCATTGGCGCCCGGAACCCTGCTGTGGGCGGGCAGCGCCGGTCAGGACGCGCCCGACCGGCGAATGTCGTTGCGCGTGTGGCGCAGCAACGACATCGGGCGCACGTGGGCACCGCTGGCCACGGCGGTGCGCGCGACCGGCACCGGAGGGTTGTGGGAACCCGAGTTCTCCGTGGACGCCTCGGGCAGGCTCGTGCTGCACTTCGCCGACGAGGGGCAGCCCGGTCGCAGCCAGGTCCTCGCCAGGGTGGTCAGCACCGACGGTCTGCAGTGGACCCAGCGAACGATCACGGTGGCCGGCACCGCCTCTGGCCACCGGCCGGGGATGGCCTCCGTCCGGCGGTTGCCGGGAGGTTCGTACCTCATGGCCTACGAGGTGTGCGGCTTCGGCGGGCAGTTCGACTGCGCGGTGCGCCAGCGCGTCTCGCCGGACGGCTGGAACTGGGGCGACCCGGCGGACCTCGGCCCGCTCGCCCGCACGCGGGACGGCCGCTACCTGGTGGCCACGCCGACGTTGGCGGTCACGTCGTCCGGTCGCGTGCTGCTGATCGGGCAACGCGTGCTCAACGCCGACGGCTCCACGGCGGCGTCCAACGGTCTTTCCCTGTTCGCGGCGAATCCGGCGCTGGACTCGTGGACCGCGCAACCGGTCCCGGTCGGCGTGCCGGGCGCACGAGCCGGGGTGTGCCCCAACTACAGCCCGACGCTCGTGCCGCTGGACGAGGACCGCGTGGCACAGGTGACCACGGACGTCGGCTCTGACGGCGTGTGCCGCGCGTACGCCGGAGCCGCCTCGCTGCCCCCTGCCGCCGACCAGACCGGATCGCTGCGCGCGGTGGGCGGCACCTGCGTGGACGCCGCCGCCGGAGGGAGCCGCAACGGCGACGCGGTCCAGTTGTGGACCTGCAACGGCGCCCCGGTGCAGCGCTGGACGTGGCGACCGGACGGGTCGCTGGCGGTCAACGGCCGCTGCCTCGACGTCCCCGGCGGCGCGACGGCGGCCGGCACCCCGCTGCAGATCTGGGACTGCAACGGACTTCCGCCCCAGCAGTGGCTGCACCGCCAGGACGGCGCCCTCGTCAACCCGTTGTCAGGACGCTGCCTCGACTCCCCCGACGGCGCCACCGCGAACGGCACGCGACTTCGCCTGTGGGACTGCAACGGCTCCGCCGCTCAGCGCCTGGTTCCCAGCGACCTCGCTCCACCGCTCACGACCGGCACGACCGTGTCCCTGCGCGCGGTGAGCGCTACCGACAGGCGGCTGCGGCACCAGGGCGGGCTCGCCGTCACCTCGGTCATCGCTGCGGGCAGCACGCCGCTCGACCGGCGCGACGCCACGCTGGTGGTCCGCCCAGGACTCGCCAACGCGGCCTGCTTCTCGTTCGAGCCGCTCGGCTTTCCCGGAAGTCGCCTGCGGCACAGCGACTTCCGGGTGCGGATCTCCCCGGACGACGGCTCCGCCCTGTTCCGCGCCGACGCCACGTTCTGCGCGGAGTCCGCCGTCTTCGGCACCGTGCGACTGCGTGCGCACAACGCCCCGGACCGATCGCTGCGCCACTACGCGTCAGCGGTCCACATCGCGTCACCGGGCGGCACCAACCCGTTCGACGACCCTGCCCTGCACACCGCCGACACGACCTGGGCCGTCGAGCCCGGTCTCGGCTGAGCTCCGAGGACCACCCATGTCACTGTTCAGGCGCGCCCTGACCACCGTGTTCGCCCTGCTGGCACTGACGACCGCGGTGACCGCCACCGCGTCGGCGGCACCACGACCGGCCATCGCGCTGCGGTTCCTGATGATCGTCAAACCGGCGTCCACGGCACCCGGCTGGAGCGGGCAGCTGTCCGCGGGCCAGGTGGACGCGGCGCGCAACGCGTTCCTGACCACGTGGCCGCGCATGGTGCGGGACCTCACCGGCGGCACGGTGCTCCTGCAGACCTCCGTGCAGGTCTCCCCCGACCCTCTGACGAGCACGAGCCCCGAGGGGATCATCCGACCCGAGGACGTGCGCGGCGACACCGCGCGCTGGGTACGTCCCGGCGAATGGGACGGCGTGCTCATGTACGGACCGTTCCGCGCGCACTCGTACTGGACGCTCGGCGGCAGCGGCCCGCACAACACGGGCTGGAGCAGCGTGAACGCGCGCGACGACCTGGGCTACAACCAGGACGCCCTGGCCGGCTGGACGCACGAGGCGTTGCACGGGCTGTCCCAGTTCTACTTCCGGCAGCTCGGCCTCGGCCGCGCCCCGCAGTGCGCCGACGACCCGAGCCGCACCGACGGCGTGCACTGCGCGGGCGCGTACGGCTACAACCAGAACTCGGGCAACCTCCCGTACTGGCTCGGCTGGTACCGCGACTACCTCACGGGTCGCATCGCCGGCGGCGGCATCGGTCTGGGTGAGCAGGCCTGGTCCCGCGGCAACCGGCGGGAGAACGTCCTGCGCCTCCCGGTCGGCACCACGATCCCCCGAGCCCTCGGCGGCGTGCGCAACGAACTGGGCCGCTGCCTCGACATCGCCGCGGGCGGCCAGCTCAACGCGACCGCCGTGCAGCTGTGGGACTGCAACGCCGCGCCGGTCCAGCAGTGGGCCGTGGAGACCGACGGCACGCTCCGCGCGATGGGCCGATGCCTGGACGTCCCCGGCGGGCAGACCGGCAACGGGACGCCGCTCTGGATCTACGACTGCAACGGGTCGGTGTTCCAGCAGTGGGTGCTCCGCGCGGACGGCTCGCTGCTCAACCCGAACTCCGGACGCTGCCTCGACGTGCCCGGCGGTCAGGGTGGCAACGGCACCCGGCTGCAGGTGTGGGACTGCAACGGGGCGCCGAACCAACGGTGGACGGCCGGCCTCTGACACGCGACCGCCTGGCGTCCCGATCAGCTCTGCAGAGCTGATCGCTGAACAGCGTCGGCACTCCCGCCGTTCTCGATGGAGACGTGGTGCCCCCGCCGTAGCTCATCGCGTTCAGCGTCCGGGATAGTCATCGACTCCGCGAGAACGGCGGCGAGCGCGTCCACCTGACCGCGTTCGACGCCGGCGTGGAAGTGCCACCGGATGTTCTCGTCGCGCGTGATGAGGTCGATCGCCGGGCGCGCACCGCTGTCCGGCGCGGAGGGTGCCCGCACGTACCGCACCTGGTCGACCGGGACGTCCTGGTGGATCTCGGCTCGTTCGAGGAAGGTGTTCGTGGCGGCCAGGATGATGCGGCGATCCGTGACGGCGACCAGTGTCCTGTCCGCGGTCTTGTCCATCGCGGCCGCCAGCATGCCCATCGCTCCGCCGACGATCGAGGACAGAGCACCGTCATCGGGCGGTTCGGGGAAGCCGAGGGCCCGCAGGGTCTCACCGTCCTCGAAGAGCCACCGCAGGATGCGGCGGTACGGCTCCGAGTCCAGCGATTCGGGGCCGCAGACGACGTCGGGCGCCTTGATCGGCGGGACGGGCGGGTGCAGGGAGTCGGCAAGGGGCTCGATCGCCTCCAGGAGCCGGGCGGCGATCTCGCGGGCCGCCTTCACGTCCTTCCGCTTTCCCGACAACGGCCACGCGTCGGGGTCGCGGACCTCGGCCGTGATCCGCAGCTCCCGCACCAGCGCGTCGACGAGGCTCGTCGTCGCGGCGAGGGTCGAGTCGAACTCCGCGCGCGTGTCGCGGGCGATGACCTCGGCGTACTGCGCCTCGGCGGCGTCGTCACGTCCCGCGGCTCTCGCCCTGGCGGCGCGCAGCGCGTGGTATCCGGTCCACGCGTTGAGGGAGGACAGCGCGGCGCGGACGTCGAAGGCGATGACCTCGGCGTTGGTCTGCAGGTACTCGCGGTGGCCGCGTGCGTCGGCCCGGCCGATGCGGTTGACGTGGTCGCGGACCTGTCCCTGGTAGAGCTCGAGCTGCTTCTGCAGCAACGGTCCGCTGCCCGCGACGCCCTCCCACAACGACGCCGGGACCGACTCGATCTCCCTGGCCTGATCGAGCGCGCGCTCGACGACGGCGACGAGCCCCGTCAGTTCGGCCCACTGCTCCTTGCGGATGCTGGTGAGGACCTGGTTCGTCACCGCGAGATTGGTTTTGACGAGGCCCGAGACCTCCTTCAGCATCATCTCCAGCGCGACCATGGCCAGTGCCGGCCCGACCGAGGCCGCGATCGGCGCGGCCTTGCTCGCCGTGCTCAGGGGGTAGAAGCGGGCCTGGCTCAGGCCGCCGCGACCGATCACCGTTCCGAGGTAGCCGCCGTCCTTGGTGGCGAGCTTCGCGCCGGCGTTCAGGAGTGCCTGCGTCTGATCGCCGAGCCGGTAAAGCCCCTGCATCTTGGTGAACGCGGTGCCGAGATTGCCGGTCAACGTCGCCGCGTTGCCGATCGAGGCGAGGATCGCCGAGATCTGCCTGCGGTCGGCGGCGGGCACGATCCCGAAGTCGATCAGGTCGGGCTTCAGGTCCGGCGGGACCTCACCCCCGACGACGCCGACACCGGGAAGCACCTCCACCAGGACCGTCGACGCCGGATCGTCCCCGGCAGGTGAGGTGGCATCGCTCCTTTCAGGCTCGGCGATCTCCATCGAGTCCGAAGGAACCTGCATGCGATCTTCTCCCCACGCGCGCAACGGGCCGGCTTCGGTGCTTCATCGTTCTGGGGCAGGGAAAGCGTTACTGCCGCGGCGAACAGTGGTGAGTACTGTGCAGTGACCACGATCCGGCCGGCCCTTCCTAAGGACTTCCATGGGGATCTCGCTCAACGCCGCCGACGTTCTCCCCCGGGACGCCGCGGACGCCGCACTCGTCGCGAGGGTCTTCGACCCCGCTGCGGGCGGGCCTTCCGTCGTGGCGATCCGCGGCGAGGAGGTCGTCGACCTGTCTCCGCTGACGGCGACCGTCTCGTCGCTGCTCGAACGGCCGGACGCGCTGGAGATCGTCAGGAGCCGGCTGGGCGGCACGTCGTGGCCGCTCGCGGAGGTTCTGGCCGCTACTGCGAACCCGGCCGGTGCTGTTCCCCGGTTCCTGGCGCCGGTCGACCTCCAGGTGCTCAAGGCCGCCGGCGTGACGTTCGTCCGCAGCATGCTGGAGCGGGTCATCGAGGAACGCGCCGACGGGGATCCCAGGCGGGCCGAGGAGATTCGCGGCAAGGTGGGCGCGATCGTCCAGGGCCACATCTCCCACCTGCGGCCGGGGTCGGCGGAAGCCGCGGAGGTGAAGAGGGTTCTTCAGGCCGAGGGCCTGTGGTCGCAGTACCTGGAGGTCGGCATCGGCCCGGACCCCGAGATCTTCACCAAGGCCCCGGTGCTCTCGGCGGTGGGACTGGGCGCCGACATCGGCGTTCTCGCCCGCTCGGCCTGGAACAACCCCGAGCCCGAGCTCGTCCTGGTGGTGAACTCGCGCGGGAACCCGGTCGGCGCGACGCTCGGCAACGACGTCAACCTGCGCGACTTCGAGGGCCGCAGCGCCCTGCTGCTCACCGAGGCGAAGGACAACAACGCCTCCTGCGCCATCGGGCCGTTCCTGCGGCTGTTCGACGACGGGTTCACACTGGCGGACGCCAAGGCCACCGAGATCGCCCTGGACGTCACCGGCCCCGACGGTTTCGCGCTGCACGGCGTGAACCCGGTCTCCGAGATCAGCCGGGAGCTGGAGGACCTCGTGTCCCACGCCTTCGGCGCCCACCACCGCTACCCCGACGGCTTCGTGCTGTTCACCGGCACGATGTTCGCCCCGACCGAGGACCGCGACCAGCCCGGAGAGGGCTTCACCCACAGGGTCGGGGACGTCGTGCGCATCTCCTCTCCCCGGTTGGGCGCGCTGACGAACGTCGTGAACACGGCCGAGGACGCGGAGGACTGGACGTTCGGCATCACCGCGTTGATGGAGAACCTGGCCGCCCGCGGTCTGCTGGGCCGTCACGGAAGCTGAGCGAAAAAGGTCTGCCCCTGGAGTTCCACCGGCCGTGTCCGGGAGCGACGCCTAGACTCCTCTGCCATGTCCGTCCTGTTGCGACTGCACGGCGTCCGCCCTGCGGAGGTGACGGCCCGGTGTTCGGTGGTGGCCGAGCTCATGGCGTGCCTGCACGTGCTCGCGGAACCGGAACACCACCCGGACCGGACGGCGTGGGCGCGGCGCGTGATCGCCGACCTGCCCGCACCCGCCGCGGCGGACTGCGTCGCGTTGGCGCCTCTGTGGGCGCGGTTCCGCACCCGGTTGTTGCTGCCGCTGGAGTCCGGCGGTGCCGGTGACCTCGACGCCGAGCTCGGGCGGATCTCGGAGCTGGACCTCGGTGAGTTCGTACAGATGGCGGGGATGGCGGTCTTCGGTCTGCGGCAGAACTTCAGGTGGCCGCTGGACGACGCCGCCAGCGCTCAGGAGTTCGTGAGGGCGTGCGCGGAGCGGTCCACGCGGCGCGGGGTGCTGGCCGCCGAGCTGGTGGCGGACCCGGAGAGGTTGCGGGGGCGGCTGATCGGGTTGCTGCTGGGGGCCTCGGAGACCTTCTTCGGCGCGTTGTGGCAACGGGTTCGTCCCTCTCTGGAACGGTCTGCGGAGCGGGTCGGGGCGTCGTTGCGCACGGAGCCGTTGCCGCTGGTGATCGGGTCGCTGGCGGCGAACTCCGTCATCGACGTGGCCGAGCACACCGTCGAGTTCAGCAAGCTGCAGCAGTCGGCGGTGTCGGTGCGGGGACGTGGGCTCGTGCTCGTGCCGTCCCACTTCGGGCGGCCGCACCTGCTCGTCAAGGACGACAAGGTGAAGGGCAGGCCGCCGCAGCTGCAGCCGCCCGTCGTGGTCCAGTACCCGGCCGAGCAGCACGGACCGCGTGGGGCCGACACGCTCGACAAGATCCGGGAGCGCCTGCTCGTGCTCACCGACGCGGGGAGGCTGGAGATCTGCCGGCACCTCATCAACGAGCAGTGCACCACCACCGAGCTGGCCTGGCGGACGGGGATGACGCAGCCGCAGGTGTCGCGGCACCTGCGGCGCCTGCGCGAGGTGGGGCTGGTCGAGTCGGCACGGCACGGGCGCACGGTCCAGCACCGCATCCAGACCAGCAGGCTCTACGGGATCGGCTACGACCTGGTCGCAGGCATCGTCGGCTGACCATTACCGCGCCCGCGGTAACTCCGGGCGCTCCCGAGCGGGAGCGGACGCATACTGGGCGCCACTCGCCGCCCGACGTTCCCAGGAGTGCCGATGAAGACGCTTCGCCAGGTGCTCGCCGTCGCGCTCGTGGTGTCCACAGTGGCCGGTTGTGCCGCGAAGGCCACTGTGGACACGTCCACGCCTCGCCGTGGTGGGGAGCTGGTGGTCGCGAGCATGCCGACCGCGCTGGACCCCGTGTACTCGACGCTGCGCAGCAACTGGCTCGCCGCCGCGACGATGTGCGAAGGGCTGTGGGAGAACGACGCCCGCATGGGCGTGCACAACGGGTTGGCGGAGAGCTACGAGTACGACGGCGCCACCACCTACACGGTCCGGCTGCGCGCCGGTGTCACCTTCCACGACGGTCAGCCGTTGCGCGCCCTGGACGTTGCCGCCTCGCTGAGGCGGTACGCCGGAAGCAGTCCCGGCGCCACCTTCGGCAAGATCCTCGACTCGGTCTCCGCCGCCGACGACCTGACCGTCGTCATCAGGCTCAAGCAGCCCAGCTCGGCGGTGCCCGCGCTGCTGTCCACTCCGGACACCGCCGCCTACGTGATGCCCGCGTCGCTCGTGGCCGACGTGCCGTCGAACAAGCCGTTGCCGCGCATCGTCTGCACCGGACCGTACAAGCTGCGCGAGTTCATCCCTGACCGGCAGGTCGTCCTCGACCGCTTCGACGGCTACACCGCGCGCACCGAGAAGGCGGACGGGGCCAGCGGGGCGAAGTCCGCGTACGCCGACCGCGTGAAGTTCGTGCCCTACAACGAGTCCAACGTCCTCAACCAGCTGCGGACCGACGCCGTCGACATCGCGCCGTCCGGTCCGCTGATGGACCAGCTGCCGAGCTACCGGCGCGACGACAAGCTGAACCCGGTCGTCGTGCCCGGCGGGCAGTTCCGGATCGTGCAGTTCAACCTCAAACAGGGGCCGGCGACGAACCTCAAGCTGCGCCAGGCGGTTCAGCGCGCGCTGGACCCGAAGCAGATCGCCCTGCAGAGCCTCGGCTCGACCGAGAACTTCATCAACGACTCCGCGATGTTCCTGGAGTCCTCGCCGTGGCACTCGACCGCCGCGAGCGAGATCTACAACTCCGCTCCGGACGTGGAAGGCGCGAAGAAGGCGCTCGCCGATGCGGGGTACGACGGCACGCCGCTGCGCGTGCTGTACCGGCCGAGCCGCGACCCGCACGCCGAACTCGTCCGCCAGCAGCTCGCCGCCGCCGGCATCAACGTCGCCCTGCAGGCCACCGACGAGACCAGCTTCACCTCGCGCCGCGCCGACCCCGCGCAGTGGGACCTGTTCCTCGCCACCGGAACCAGCTACTCGGACCCGCTGACCGTGGTGTTCTTCAGTTCTGGCTTCCCGGGCTGGTGGAACACCCCGGCGAAGAACGCGCTCATGAACCGCATCCTCTCCGGCGCGGACGACGCCGCCCGGCAGGCCGCGTGGACCGAGCTGCAGGAGCTCGTCTGGACCGACCTGCCGTTCGTCAAGCTCGGTTTCGAGGGGAACCTCGCCGTCACCAGCACGCGCATCGGCGGGTTCGCGCCGGCGCTCGGCACGGTCCGCGGCTTCTACAACGTCTGGCTCGGTCGCTAGTGGCCGGTGCAACTCGCGCCTGAGTCGCACCGCCGGCGTCGCGTCACGGACCACCAAGCCTCGCACCTAAGGAATCCCATGCTGCGACAACGTTTCCAAGACCTGGTGCGCGACCGGACCGCGATGGCGGGCGCCGCGCTGCTCGGGCTGATGGTCGTCCTCGCCGTGCTGGCCCCGCTGCTCGGCGGCGACCCCTACCGGGTCGATCCCACCAGCACGTTGCGCCCGCCCAGCGCGAGCCACTGGTTCGGCACCGACGAGAAGGGCCGCGACCTGTGGACGATGGTGGTCCACGGCGCCCGCACGTCGCTCGCCATCGGCGCCGTCACGACCGCGATCGCCGTGCTGACCGGCTACGTGCTCGGTGTGCTGTGCGGGTACTTCCGGTGGGTCGACGCCCTGGTGATGCGGGTGGTGGACGGCCTGATGTCGTTCCCCTCGATCGTGCTGGTGATCAGTCTGGTCGGGGTGCTCGGCGACGGGATCGCCACGATGGTCGTCGGTCTTACGGTCGTGCTGATCCCGGTGGTGACCCGCGTGGTGCGCGGTGCGGCGCTCGCGGTGAAGGCGATGCCGATGGTGGAGTCCACGACCTCGCTGGGCTCCCGGACGAGCTGGGTGCTGCTCCGCTACGTCGCGCCGGAAGCCCTGTCCGTGGCGATCGTGCAGGCCGCGCTGGCGTTCTCGGTGACCGTGCTGTCGGTCGCGGCGCTCAGCTTCCTCGGCATCGGGCTGCCGCCGGACGTGCCGAGCTGGGGCACCAGCCTGTCCGCGGCCCAGCAGTACTTCTACTCGGCCTGGTGGATCGGGGTGTTCCCGGGACTCGCCATCGTGGCCACCGTGCTCGGGCTCGTGCTGCTCGGCGACGGCCTCCGCGACGTGTTCGACCCCCGGTCGGCGAGGAAGTGAGTACCCCGTGACCAACTACCTGCTCAAGCGCCTCGGCGCGCTGCTGCCCACCGTCGCCGTCCCGATGGTGCTGTTGTTCGTCATGCTGCGCCTGGCACCCGGTGACCCGGCGGCGGCCATCGCCGGTGACTCCGCGACCTCGGAGGAGATCGCGGAGGTCAGGACGAGGCTCGGGCTGGACGCCTCGCTGTGGGAGCAGTTCCTCACCTGGATCGGCAGGGTGGCGCGGTTCGACTTCGGCGACTCGTTGTTCGCCGAGCAACGCGTCTCGGGTCTGGTGTTCGACCACGCGCTGGTGACGCTGCAGCTCACCGTGCTCGCGCTCGCCGTGGCGGTGCTGATCGGACCCGCGCTCGGCATCGCGGCGGGGACCCGCAGGCACGGCCTCCTCGACCGGCTGCTGGTCTTCGGCTCGTCGATCGGCATCGCGCTGCCCAGCTTCTGGCTCGCCGTGCTGCTGATCGCGGTGTTCGGCGTGGTGTGGCAGGTGTTCCCGGTGGCGGGGTACGTCTCGTTCACCGAGGACCCGCTGCTGTTCCTGCACCACCTGGCGCTGCCCGCGATCTCACTGGGCCTGCTGGAGGCCGCCACGCTGTTCCGCTACGGCCGGGCGGGCGTGCTGGACTCGCTGCACCAGCCGTTCGTCACCACCGCACGCTCGATGGGACTGCCCGAGCGCACGGTGATCCGCAAGTACGTCTTCCGGGCGGCCGTGGTGCCGATGGTGACCGTCGTCGGCCTGACCACGGGCTCGTTGATGGGCGGGGCCGTGGTCACCGAGTCCATCTTCTCGATCCCTGGCCTGGGGCAGCTCCTGCTGACCGCCGTGCAACGCCGCGACTACCCCGTCATCGAGGGCTGCATCTTCTTCATCGCCGTGGTCTACGTCCTGCTGAACCTGGTGATCGACCTGCTCTATTCGCTGCTCGACCCGCGCATCCGCTACTGAGGAGTCGGCGTGCACACCACATCTGAACCAGTACTGCGCGTGTCCGGCCTCTCCGCGCGCATCGGGGACCTCCCGTTGGTGCGGGAAGTCGGCTTCGAAGTCCACAGTGGACGAACCCTCGCCGTCGTCGGTGAGTCCGGGTCGGGCAAGAGCATCACCGCCGCGGCCGTGATGGGCATCCTGCCGCCCCAGATCACGGCGGAGGGCTCGGTGTTCTTCGACGGCAGCGAACTGCTCGGCGAGCCGGCGGCACGGCGTCGCGCTCGTGGCGGCGCGGAGATCGGTTACGTGTTCCAGGAACCGATGAGCGCCCTGCACCCGTTGCTGCGCATCGGAACCCAGATGATCCGGCCGCTGCGCCACCACCTGGGGCTCGGCAGACGTGCGGCCCGCGACCGCGCCCTGGAACTGCTGGAGCAGGTCGGCCTGGGTCGCGAACGGCGGGTGCTCGACGCCTACGTGCACGAGCTGTCCGGCGGGATGCGCCAGCGCGTCATGATCGCGATGGCGATCTCGTGCGGTCCCCGGTTGCTGCTGGCGGACGAACCGACGACGGCGCTCGATCCCACCGTGCAGCAACAGATCCTGCGGTTGCTGGTGCGGCTGCGGGAGGAGCTCGACCTCGCGCTCGTGCTGATCAGCCACGACCTCGGGCTCGTCGCCCGCTACAGCGACGAGGTGCTGGTCATGTACGACGGACGGGTCGTCGAACAGGGACCGACCGCGCAGGTCATCTCCGAACCCGCGCAGCCCTACACCCGCGCGCTGATCGAGGCGGCGCCCCGGCTGGGCCGCCGGCTCGACCGGCTTCCCACGATCGACCGCGCGGTGCTCGACGAGACCCGTGCCGTGGCAGGAGGTGCGCGATGACCGTCGTGCTCGATCTCGACGCCGTCGGCAAGGACTTCTCCTCCGGCCCGTTCTTCGCGCGCCGCCGCACGGCCGCCGTCACCGAGGTGAGCCTCCAGGTCCGCACCGGTGAGACCGTCGGGCTGGTGGGCGAGTCCGGCAGCGGCAAGTCGACGCTCGGCCGCCTGGCGGTCGGCCTGCTCTCCCCCGACCGCGGGCAGGTGACGGTGCGGGGACAGTCGCTGGATTCGTTGCCACCGAAGAAGATGCGCCCGTTCCGGCGGACGATGCAGATGGTCTTCCAGGACTCGTCGAACTCGCTGAACCCGAGGATGACGCTGGAGGACCTGCTCGTCGAACCGTTCCGGGCCCAGGACCTGCACATCCGCCCCGAACGGCGCCGGCGCGCGGCCGCGCTCGCCGACGAGGTCGGGCTGGCCCGCGGTGGGCTCGGCCGGCTGCCGCACGAGTTCTCCGGCGGGCAACGGCAGCGCATCTCGATCGCCAGGGCGCTCGCGCTGGAGCCCGAACTGCTCGTGGCCGACGAACCCGTCTCCGCGCTCGACGTCTCCGTCCAGGCGCAGATCCTCAACCTGTTCAAGGACATCCAGCAGGCGCGTGGCTTCGCGATGCTGTTCGTCTCCCACGACATGGCGGTGGTCGAGTTCATCAGCGACCAGGTCGCCGTGATGCGCGCCGGGGCCCTGGTCGAGTTCGGATCCCGTGACGACATCTTCGACTCGCCGCGGGAGGCCTACACCCGAACCCTGCTCGACGCCGCGCCCACCCTCTGAAAGGACATGCATGACCGTCAACGCGGCCATCGTCACCGGCCCGCACCCCGACGTCCCCGGTTCCCGCGCGGTGGTGCTGGAACCGTACGGCACCGACCGGATGGCGAGGTACGACTACGTCCAGGAGGAGTTCCTCGTGTCCGGCACCGCCGCCGGAACTCCCTACGGCACCAGGATCCTGGTCCGCCGCCCCGCCGACCCCGCGCGCTTCAGCGGCACCGTGATCGCCGAACCGAGCCACATCTGGGGCGGTACCTCGGTGTGGCGCGCGATCAACCGGTTCGTCATGCGCGGCAACCACGTCTGGGTCGAGATCGACTCCCAGGCGCCCTCCGCGATGGGGCTGATCGCGAACGCCGACCCGCGGAGGTACCGGTCGTTCACGTTCGCGGAAAGCCCGCTGTCCCAGCAGTTCGCCGCCACCATCCCGTTCTCGCCGGACGCGGACTACGCCGACGTCGTGGCGGAGTACGACAGGTTCATGCGGCGGTGGTGGGACGCGACCCCGCAGTCACCGGAGATCCTCGCCCAGGTCTCGGCCGCGTTGCGCGAAGGACTGCCGGGGTTCCAGGCGCGCAGGGTGTATCTCGGCGGCATCTCCCAGACCGGCGGTGTCGTGCGCGAGTTCATCCGCCACCACCACGACCGGCTCCGGCTCGCCGGCGGCGCGCCCGCCTTCGACGGCTACCTGCCGGGAGCGTCCGGCGGTCCCGCGCTGCCCGACGTCGACGTCCCGGTGATCGAGGTGCTCGGGGAGGCCGAGTTCCAGAGCGTCCGGCGCCGCTGCGGGGTCGGCGGTCAGGTCAGGGGCCTGAGCCACCGCCGTCCCGACAGCGCGGCGTTCCGCCTGTACGAGGTCGCCGGCATGGCCCACCGCGAGACCCGCGAGATGTCCGCCGCCGACCGCGACCGGCTCGCCGGCTGCCCGCTCCCGGCAGGCGCCCGCTGGAGCACGTTCCCCAACGGCCACGTCCAGCACGCGATGTGGCAGGCGCTGCTGGACTGGTCCGGCACCGGACGCGTTCCTGTGCCCGGCAAGGTGCTCGCCACCGCCGGCGACACCGACGAGATCCTGCGCGACGAGCACGGCAACGCGCTGGGCGGCTGGCGGACCACCCACGTCGACGTGCCCACCTCCACGCTCACCGCCGCGACCCCGCTCGGGCGCCCCAGCTGGTACCACGGCAACGAGATCCCGTTCGACACCACCGTGTTCGAGCACCTCTACGGCAGCGTCGACCGGTGGCAGCGCAGGGTCGCGGACCGGCTGGAGCAGTACCTGCACGAGCAGACCTACCTGCCGATCGACGCCGAGGAGCTGCGCCGGTGACTCTCGTCCCGCCTGCCTGACGTCGTGCGTCGGTCCCTGTCACGACGGGACCTTGTGCTCTGGGGTGGCTGCTCCGTGCGACGCAAGGTGTGGGGGTTCGCATGGACCCAAAGGAGGCGCGTGGTGCACCACACCCGTGAGAGACTCACGCCCATCTCGATCACCCAGTACTTCGACAGCGTCGTCGACGCTCTCGCCCGTCAGGGCATCGACGTCGCCCAGGTCGTCCTGGAGCTCACGCCGACGCGTCCGATGCGCGGGCAGGTGGTCACCGGGCTCGGGCCGGTGCTGCGCTGGCGCGAGGACCTCGGATGGAGCAACGGCGCCAGGAGCACCGGCGCGGCCGCTCATCCCGGCGAGGTCGCCGCGCTGGTCGAGCAGCCGCATGGCCGGGGTCAGGTGCTCTTGGGTGATGGCCAGGGGAAGAAGAACGCGACGCGGTCCTGGTAGTCGCGGTATCCCGGACGGTCCCGCATCCGCTGCTCGGTGCGTTTCGCGCCCGTGGCGAACATCAGCAGGTAGCTCATCAACGCGGGCGCCGGCAGCGTCCACCCGGCCGGTGACGACGCCGCCGCCGTGAGCCACGCCCCGTCCCAGACGAGGGAGTCGCCGAGGTAGTTGGGGTGCCGCGACCAGCCCCACAGACCCGTGTCGAGCACGTCCGGCCGGTCGTCCTTCTTCGAGTACTCGGTCTTCTGCCGGTCAGCCAACGCCTCGACCACCGCGCCGCCGACCATGACGGCCAGCCCCGCGGGCGCCAGCCAACGGCGAGCCGAACGCGGAAGAGCGCTGGCCGCCGCGACCTGCACCGGCAGGGACACCAGCAGCTGGCACACCCCCTGCGTGACGAAGACCTTGCCGATCACGGTCGCCGTCGAGTCCCCGTCGAGGAACTCCGTGTAGCGCGGATCCTCCTTCTCGCTGCCGCGGACCCGCTTCAGCATCTGGTGTTCCAGCCGCACCGCCCACGCCGTCACCGCGGCGGCCAGAGCCCACCGCCTGCGCGCGTCACCGCTCCCGGCCAGCGCTCCCGTGACCGCCACCCCGGCGAGCCCCGGTCCCCAGGCGACGTCGGCGTAGTCACGACGCCCCTTGCGCAGGGCCACCACCGCGGCCGTCGCCTGGATCGACGCGACGGCCGCGGCGGACAGCGCCGCCACCCGGCGCAGGTTCGCGAGGTCCACGGACTACCTGGCCAGCCCGTTGAGGACCTCGGTCATCTGCTTCTCGGTGTCGTTGCCGAGCTTCTCGAACACCACCTTGCCCAGCGGCGCCGCGAGCTTGGCGACACCGTTGAACTCCAGGTCGTTGGTGTAGGTGATGCTCGACCCCGCGCCGCTGGGCGTGACCTCGATGGTCTCGGTGGACGTCGCCGTGTCGTTGCGTCCCACCAGCACGATCCGGTCGCCGGCGAGCTGTTCCAGCGTGTAGGTCAGCTCGGTCGTGATGCCCGCGATCTTCGAGGTGTTGTGCCAGTTCGCGCCCGGCCGGACCGGTCCGCTGTCGTTGCGGGTGCAGCGCTCGGTGCCGGGATCCCACTGCTCGGCGTTGCCGAAGTCGGCCAGGTACGGCACGACGACCTCGGGCGGGGTCTCGACGGTGAACGTGCGGGACACGGTGGTCATGGTTCGAGCCTTTCCTCGGATACCGGGTCCGAGTACCCGATGTGGCAGCGCCGACACGTCGCGGGAGGCGATGGGATGATGCCCGGCATGTCGGAGGTCGATCTCTTCGGTGCGAGCCGTGAGCGGTATTTCGGCCCGTTCGACGGTGACGGGACCTTCTGCGTCGGCAACGCCGACGAGTGCGACCACCACACGGAGGACGGTGCCGTCCGGATCCCGTGGGGACGTTCGCCCCGGCCAGAGGACGTGGCACGGATCCGCAGCCTGGCCTTCTGCCCGACGACGGCCCAACTGGGCAAGGCGGTGCTGCCCGCCTACCTGCCTGACCTGGTGAACCTGGAGTCGCTGACGCTGCCCGCACGACTCGTGGCACATCTGAGGTCGCCGACGCTCAAGTCGCTCGTGATCGGCAACGACGACGGGCAGGCCCCGCCGGTCCCGTTCGCCGCCGACACCGCCCTGCCCGGACTGCGCGCGCTCATGTGGGTCAGCTCCTACACGACGCCGCGGCTGCCGCAGGTGGTCGACCCGCTGCCTCCGCTCGGGTTCCTCCGCACCAACGTCACCGGCGACCACGCGGTGCTGCGCCAGCTCGGGAAACTGCCGTCGTTGCGGCACCTGGAGTTGCTGGACCTGAAGAACGCCGACGTCTTCGACCACCTGGTGGCGCCGCTGCGCGTGCTGGAGATCGGCGGCACCGGACGCGACTTCCCGGTGGCTCGCCTCGCCGCGATCCCCACGCTGGAGTCGTTGCGCCTCAACGGGATCCGCGCCGAGATCGACTGCGCGGTGTTCCCGGCGCTGCCCGGCCTGGTCCAGCTGACCGTCCTGAACTCGAAGAAGGTCGTGAACGTCGAGGCGCTGCTGGACTGTCCGAAGCTGACGAACGTCGTGTTCGTCAACTGCGGCAACCCTTTCAAGAAGGACGGCAAGGCGTTGTTCAGGTCGAAGGGTTTCGCGAACCTGGCCATCGACCACTCGTAGGGCGCTCAGTCGAGCCCGAGCCCCGGGAACCTCTCCGCGGTGGTCGCCATGCCCGGCCGTTCGCTCCACGCGCGGTACTGGAGCTCGTCCGGGCCGATGATCCCGTACGCCTCGTGCAGTGCCGCGACGCAGGCCCGCGCCAGCTGAGCGAACTCGTTCGCGGGCGCGGTGTGCCGGAGCGAGGACGTCCAGTTGGGTTGCGCGACGTCCGGCGGGGTCCAGTCGAACCTGCGCAGCTGGAACTCGTCGGCGTCGTGCACCACGTCCGTCCCCGGTGCCTCCGCGTCGAGCAGCCTGGGCCCGCCGGCGAACTGCACGTACCGCCTCGGGTCGGCCGCCGCGTGGACGATGAGGAAGACACCCTCGGTCACGTCGGCGAACGTGTCGGCGAGGCGTTCGGCGAACCGGTCCCAGTCGTGAGCGATCTTCCACGGCATCGGGACCGGCGTGAGCGTGGTGGTGAACTCCAGCTCCTGGTCCTCGAACGCGATCGGCTTCTCCAGCGGTGCACGGTGCTCGCGCCGCTCGAAGCCCTCGGCGCCCGCCCTCGGGTCGCGCGTGGTCACCACGTACTCGTTCGCGGTGTTGGTGACGACCTCGACGGCCATGCCGCGATAGGTGCCGGGGCGGGCGAGGTCGTAGCAGTCCAGCACGTCGTCGTGCGCGAGCTGCCTCGTGAACGAGCGGCGTCCTTTCTGGACGAACGACTCGTCGACCGGTTCGCTGGACGAGATCCACCACTTGCCGGGCATGTGCTGCAGTCGGTACGCGACGTCGCGGTACCGCACGAAACGTCCGGGTGGCGGAAGGCGGTCGGGGTTCACAGGTGCAGAGCCTTCCGTTCTAGCCGCGGGTCTTGTCGGAGTTCCTGAGGTCCTCGACGATCTGCTGCACGGCGTCCTTCACCTCGTCGGTCGCCGGGATCTCGAACACCGCGACCCGCACGTTCCACCGCCCGGCCACGGCGTGCAGAGAGTACGTCTGGCCCTCGACCGTGCCGGCCGTGCACGCCTTGGTCTCGACGTCCAGCTTGCCGTCGGTGCAGAGCATCGGCGTCAGCCGTTCCGACTCCTCCGGGCTCGGGTAGGCGACGATCCCCACGCTGAGCGCCTTGCGTCCGGTCGAGACGAAGACCTGGCAGCCGTCGGCGTCCACGCCGTTCACCTCGGAGACCACGAGGTCCTTGGTGATGACCGCGAGCGGTTCGGGCTTCAGCAGGCCGGGACAGCCCGCCTCGACCTTGTCGGCGAGCCCGGCGGGCACGTCGGTGCCGCACGCGGTCGTCGTCATGAGCACGAACGCCGTCAGGACGGCCGCGAACCTGGTTCTCACTTGCTCCCCATGCGTTGCCCCGCGCCTGCTGGTTCGGCGCGGGGTGAAATGGTCGCACGGCACCGGCCACGCACCTCAGACGGCCGCCTGGACCTTCCTGTCGGCGCTCTCGGTGTAGCCGAGGCGACCCTTGGTGACTGCGATGACGATGAGTCCCAGCAGCCCCAGGCCGAGCGCGGGGCCCCAGAGGATCTCGTCGCCGGCGTCGGGGAAGAACTCGGAGAACGCGACGGACTGGAAGTTGTTGATCGAGCAGTGCAGCAGCATGACGAGGGGCAGGCTCTGGCGTCCCTTGTTGTAGACCAGGGTGATCAGGAAGCTCATCTCCATGGCCACCACGGCGAAGCGCACGATCGTCTCCGGCGTGACGTCGGGGCCCGCCCACGGCGTGAGGAACAGCGGCAGGTGCCAGATGATCCACAGGACGCCCAGGACGAACGTGGCGACCATCGGGTGGTGGCGCTGCTGAAGTCGGCTGAGGGCGAAGTCGCGCCAGCCCGGTTCCTCGGCGAGGCCGGTGGTGAAGAACTGGAGCACCAGCATCGGCACGTAGATGGCCAGCACCATCAGCGACGGCACCTGGAAGCCTTCGGCGTCGGTCACCGCGAGCGTGCCGAGCAGGACCGCCACGGGCACGGCGAACAACGCGAACGCGTACCAGCCGGCGCCGGCGCGGAACTGGAAGAGCCGCCTGCGCCACCGCCGCAGGCCTTCGCGGCCCTCGGTGACGGCGGTGACGGTGAACGCGGCGGCCAGCGGGCCGAGGTACGCGCCGGGCAGGATCGCGGTGAGCTGGTTGCCCATCACCAGGTCCGGGTACCGGAAGTGCAGCACGCCGAACCCGTCCAGCGACAGGATGTAGGGCAGCCAGGCCACCCAGCTGATGCCGTTGGCCAGGGTGAAGAACGCGATCAGCGGGAAGCGCCGGACCAGTGCGCGCCAGCCGGTGGAGGGGGCGTGGCCGGAGCCCGCCGCAGGGGTCGAAGTCATGAACGGAACACTAGAAATCGATCTTGCGGCGGTCAGTGCAGTGGAGGGGCGTTCTCGGGGTGGAGTCCGCTCTACCTCAGGACGCCGCGGTGTCGTGGACCTCGCGGATTTCTGGCGTGGACGCCGCCGTGTCCTGGACCAGCCTTTCGGCGAGTGCGCGGGCCGAACTGGGGTTCTGTCCTGTGTAGAGGTTGCCGTCCACGACCACGAACTCCGCCCAGTCCTGCGGCGCGCGGCGGTAGCGGCCTCCCTCGGCCCTCAGCCTGTCCTCGACGAGCCACCTGGCCAGCGGCGCGGTGCCGACGGCGTGCTCCTCGACGTTGCTGAAGGCGGTGACGTCGCGCCCGCTGAAGAGCCAGTCGCCGTTGTCGTCGCGTGCCGGGAGCAGTGCGGCCGGGCCGTGGCACACCGCGGCGACCGGCTTGCCGGCCTCGGTGAATCGCCGCAGCAGGGCGCCGAACGTGTCGGAGACGGCGAGGTCCTCCATGGGCCCCCAGCCGCCGGGGACGAAGACGACGTCGAAGTCGGTGACGTCGAGGTCCTCCAGTGCGAGGGGTGTGTGTCGCTGCCCGATCGACTCCAGGTGCAGCCGCACCCGTTGCGCCTCCTCGGCGCTGCCGCCGTGGTGCTCGGGGTCGAAGCCGGCCGGGTCCGGCGTCGGCTTCACCCCGCCAGGGGTCGCGAGGGTGATGTCGAATCCCGCGTCGGCGAAGACCTGGTACGGCGTGCTCAGCTCCTCCGGCCAGTAGCCGCTCGGGTGCCGTGTGCCGTCGGCCAGGGTCCAGTGGTCGGCGCCGGTGACGGCGACGAGAACGTGGGTCATGAGAACGTCCTTCTGAGTTATTGGCGCGCGCCGACGGCGGAGCACCTGGTCACCAGGTGCTCCGACTTCGTGGGACGTGCGTCAGTTGGCCTGGTCGAGCCTGCCGACCGGAGGAAGCTCGCCGCTCGACAGAGCGTCACCGAACGCGCGTGGCGTCACGCCGAAGCGGTCGCGGAACTCGTTGATGAAGTGCGAGGTGCTCCGGTAGCCGACCGCCTTCGAGATCTGGGTGACGTTCGACTCGTCCTCGACCAGCAGCTCGCGGGCCCTGTTGAGCCGCATGTCCTTCACGAACTGGTACGGCGAGCGGCCGGTGACGTCGCGGAACAGGTGCGAGAACGCCGACGGGCTCATGAACGCGCGCTCGGCCATGTCGTTGACGCTCAACGGTTCCGCGATGTGGTCGCGGACGTAGGCGATGATCGCGCTGACGGGGTTGTTGGCGCTCTCCCGCGCCGCCCGGCCGACCAGCCTGGAGTACTGCTCGGCCTGCAACGCGCGGTAGACGATCTCCTTGAGGTACGTCGGTGCCAGGACCCGCCGGTCCGCGCCCGTCGACAGCGCGCGGAGGAAGCGCAGGATCGCGTCCATCATGTCCCGGTCGAGCGCGGAGACGAACGAGGGTGGCACGGCCTCTGCGGGCTCGCGGGTGAACGCCGTCGTCTGGCGCTCCATGATGATGTCCGAGGAGATGCTGCGCACGAGGTCGTTGTCGAGCTGCAGGCCGAACGACAGGAAGGGCTTCTCCTGGCTGGCCTCGACGATCTCGGTCAGGAAGGGCTCGTTGCCGCTGATGGCCAGGTAGGTGAACGGGTCGTAGTAGTGCGCGACCCCGCCCTGCGTGACCCGCTTGCGGCCCTGGGCGATCACGCACAGGTGCAGCTCGCGGACCTCCTCCCACAGCGGGGCCACGGGCTCGTCGAACCGGTAGATCGTGAGACCCGGCCACAGCCCGTCGTTGGTCCCGACCTGGTCCGCGCGGGACTTCAGCTCCCGGACGAGGTCTCCCGAGCTGATCCGGAACTCCAGCGGGTTGAGGAAGTCGGTCATGCACACCTCCAGGTCGTTCGCCTGCACCCTACTCCTGCGTTTGCCGTTCTCCGCTGGTCAGAACGGGTCAACGATCTTCCAGTACGAGTCCTTGCGGGCGATCTTGCCGCCGCGGAACTCCCAGAGGTCACAGCCGCGGGCCTTCACCGCCGTGCCGTCCGCGGCCGTGCCGGTGACCAGCCACTCCGACACGCCCAGGTCTCCCTGGACCCGGTGCCGGTCGGCGGCGTAGTGCACGTCGGGGATGGCGGCGAAGCGCGCGGCCAGGCCCTCCCGCACGGCCTGCTTGCCGACCAGGCGGCCGCCCCACGGCTCGGGGCCGCGCGAGGTGTCGAACGTGCAGTCTTCGACGAAGAACTCCATGATCGCGTCGAGGTCGTGCGCGTTGAACGCGTCCATGATTGCGTTCAGGGTCGCGACGGACATCGTGCTTTCCTGCACGGTCATTGCTGTCTCCCGAAGAGGGTCAGAAGGCGGAGAAACCGATGGCCTGGAGCTGCTCGCGCCCGTCCGCGCTGATGTCGGCCGGCTTCCAGGCGGGCAGCCACTCCCACTCCAGGACGAAGTCGCGTCCGGCGAGAACGGCGTGGACGTTGCGCTCCATCACCGCCGTCAGCGGGCACGCCGCCGACGTGAGGGTCATCGTGATGGTCGCGATGCCGCCGTCGATGCGGACCTGGCGGACGAAGCCCAGGTCGACGACGTTGACGCCGAGGTCCGGGTCGATGACGTCGTAGAGCGCCTCGCGGACCGCCAGCTCGGCCTCGGTCTCGGGAACGTGCTCCCGGACCACGTGTGCGCGTGGCGGCATGACCGGCGCCGCCTCCGCGACCGCCGCCAGTCCCTTCGGCCGCAGCACGATCGTCACGTCGGCGGTGGGACTGCTGATCCAGTCCGCCACGCCGTGGGCCTTGCGCCGGATCCGGACGATGTCCTCGGCCTCCACGGCGGTCCCCGCGGCCAGGACCAGCGCATCCGCGGCCAAGCCTCGTTCCTGGGCCCGGACGAGCGCCTTGTCGAGCACGCGCGCGAGTTGCTCGCACGTGACGCCCGGACCGAACCGCAGCCGGGCGCGGGCCTCGCCGGCGGGCCTGCCCAGCACGCGGTTCAGCGCGGCCAGCGCCTCGTCCCGCGCGATCCGGACCTGGTCCTCCCGGACGGTGATGTCCACGGCCTCGATCACAGCGGTCATCGCGGCGACTCCGTTCGTCGTTGCCGCGGCCGCTGCGGCAGCAGGCTCCTGAGGTCGAACCCGTCGTCGGCGAGCTGGCCTGCGGAGACCTCGTGGGGCACCGCGAGCAGCTTGCGGGTGGTCATGAGGTCCTGGGGCCGGTCGAGGGTGACCACGGCCGTGACCCGGCCGCCTTCGAGCGAGAACACCGAGAACGACCGGTCCTCGACCGAGCCGCGGAGGACCTTCGTCGCCTCCGCGCCCGCGTGGCCGACGGACTTGATGCTGTGGTCGTACTGATCCGACCAGAAGTAGTGGGTGTCGGTGAACGGCACGGCCTCGCCCAGGAGGTTCAGGGCGGCGTTGGCGCCGTGGCGCATCGCCGTGTCGTGGTGCTCGACCCGGACCGCGTGGCCGTAGGCCGGGTGGAACCGGGAGGCGACGTCCCCGATCGCGAACACGTCCGGCGCGCTCGTGCAGCCGAACTCGTCGGTGACGACGCCTCCGTTCACCTCGATCCCGGCTCCCGTGGCGAGTTCGGTGTTGGGGATGGAGCCGACGCCGACGAGCAGTTCGTCGCACTCGACGACCTCGCCGTCGCGGGTCCGCAGTTCCAGCCCGGTCGCCGTCTCCCTCATCTCGGTGATCAGCTGCCCGGCCCGGATCTCGACACCCCTGTCGCCGTGGACGCCCACCATCGCGGCGCCGAACTCGGGCCCCAGCGCACGCGCGAGCGGCAGCGCCTCGGGTTCGAAGACCGTGACCCGGACCCCGCGCGCGGCGGCGACGGCGGCGACCTCGCACCCGATGAAGCCCGCGCCGAGGATCACCAGGTGGCGTCCCGGTCGCAGGCGGGCGCCCAGGCGTTCGGAGTCGGCGACCGACCGGAGCGAGTGCACGCGGTCCCCGGTGAAGCCCGGCAACGTCCTGGCCCGCACGCCGGTGGCGAGGACCAGGGCGTCGTAGGCCACCGTGCCGCCGTCGGACAGGCGGACCTCGTGGGCGGCAGGGTCGAGCGCGTCGACCCGCGTGCCGAGGAGCACCTCGACGTCGTTGCCCGCGTACCAGCCCTCGGGGTTGGCCTGGAAGTCCCCGACCCCGAACTGCCCGGCGAGGTACTGCTTGGACAGCGGCGGGCGCTCGTAGGGCAGGTGCAGCTCGTCGGAGACGAGGAGCAGCCTGCCGTCATAGCCCGCGGCGCGGAGACCCGCGGCGGTGGCCGCCGCCGCGACCCCGCCGCCGACCAGCACGAACCTGCTCACCGCACACGCACCGAGATCGCACCCTCGTCGTCGACCTTGCAGTCGTAGCCGACGAGCGTCGCCGTGGACGGGTTGATGCCCTTGGCCGTGCACACGTCGAACTCCCAGAGGTGCTGCGCGCAGGTGAGCTTGCGGCCGTCCAGCTCACCGTCCGCCAGCGGCCACTCCTGGTGCGGGCACCGGTTCTGGTAGGCCAGCACGTCGCCGTCCATGTTCACCAGGAGGACGGACTTGCCCTCCACGTCGACGGCGAGCATCTCGCCTTCCCAGAGCTCGTCGAGGTGCGACACCTCGTGCCACTTCTTCTCGGTGAGCTCCTCGGTCACGGCCTCAGTCATCTCCGATCACCTCCCGGCGGTGGCCACGTCGAAAACGGTGCTGTGCAACGACTCGCGAGACGCCCGTGCCTGCGCGACGACCTCCGCGGCGGGCCGGCCGAGCAGCGGAGCGAGTGCCTCCACCGCCTCGTCGGCCATCGCCGACCAGCGGTCGATCCACTTGCGCAACGGCTTCTCGTTGGCGGCGCGCTGGTCGAGGGCGTAGCGGGCCAGAGCCGCGCTCCACCGGTCGCGCCGGCGGCTGTCCGCGTCCAGGAGTCCGCCGATCAGCCAGGACTGCTCGTCGCCCGCCGCCCTGCTCACCGCGCCGAACTGGCGCAGCAGCAGGTCGTCCAGGGTCGGGGCGAGGACCAGGTTGAGCGAGGTGAACGCCTCGCCCCAGTCGTAGGCGACCAGCGCCCGTTCGACGGCCTTGCGCGCGGGCTGCCACGCCGGGTGCCGCTCCCACAGCTCGCGCTCGTTCTCGCCGATGCCGGAACCGGGGTGGGCGATCTGCAGCGCACGGGTCCGGTAGGCGACCGTGGTCACGCGGCGCAGGAAGTCGGCGTTGGCGTAGCCCGCCGCGCTCGTGACGTACGAGCTCGGGCCGATGTAGCCGACGTAGGCCTCGGCCTGCTGGAAGCCGTGGACCAGGTAGCGCGACGGCGTCAGCAGAGAACCCAGCCGCTCGACCTGCTCCTGCGGCAGGGTCGCGTCGGCGTCCGCGTACATCTCCAGGACGCCGTCGAGCTTGGTCTGCGCCGTGGCCTGGAGGTTGACGTAGGCGCGGTAGGCGATCTTGTCGGGATCGCGGAAGCCCTCCCAGTCGTCTGCCTGCAACGGCGAGTGCTCGCGGTAGGTCAGGAACCACAGGTTGCCCGGCGAGGACGGGTTCTGCTCGAACACGCTGGTCTTGCCGGTGCGGGTGTTCCAGTTCTGCGAGTGCGTGACGATCTCGTACTCGCTCGGCATCCGGCGCACGTCGCCGAACGCGCTGAACGTGCGCAGCTTGCGCTGCCGCTTCTTCACGGGCTCGCTCATGCCCTTGCCCCGCTCTCCCAGACGATGTGGTCGCTGCCGGTGCGCACGCGGCCCGCGAAGGAGGACATGGAGACCTCCAGCGAACGGATCCGGTAGTCGGACCCGAGGTAGGACTGCAGGGTCGCCTCGGTCAGTTCGAGCCGGCCCTCCGCCTGCACCCGGATGTAGGCGCCGCGGTCGATGACCTCGATCTCGGCGTCCGGGTTGTCGTCCTCGATGGCGGCGATGATCTGGTCGACCTCGTCGCCGTGCCGCAGCACCGGCCCCACGGGGTTCTTCACGACGCGCCTCCGGGGATCTCGTACTCGACCGCCACGTGGTCGAGCGGCTTGATGCCCGCCTCGGCGACGGTCATGGAGCCGGACAGCTTGCGGCCGTTGTGGATGACGACCTTCGGGTGCGGGAGGGCGCGCACGCGGCGTCCCTCCGAGTGGTGGGCGACCGCCGCGGCCACCTCGTCCATCGTGTTCGCGGTGGTCACCGGGACCAGGATCGCGACGAAGTCCGTGGAGAAGATCGCGTTGAGCGGCACCAGTTCCGGGGCCCTGTCCTCGACGCCGAGTTCCGTCGTCTCGCTCATCGGTTCACCGTCCCGCCACGATCAGGCCGCTCGCCTCGCGGCCGGCGTAGTCCCTGGTCCAGGCCTCGTAGTCCGGGTCGTCGCCCATGACGTCCGGCGTGATGCCCATGTAGTCGAGCAGTCCTGGCACGGTCATCGGCTGGATCTGCCCGGCCAGGAAGCGGTCCACCAGAGTCAGGTGGTTGACGTTGTCGCGGTCCTTCCACCAGATCTGGCGGCAGCCGTTGCTGCAGAAGTGGTACTTCTGACCGTTGTAGTCGAGCGACCGGTCCCGGATGCGCCACGTGCCGTCCCGCGACTGCGTGGGGTTGCACATGGGCAGGTGACACGTGGAACACAGCCACGGCAACGTCTCCGGCAGCGTGGCCTCGACGTTGTTGGCGTTGATGTTGTCGATGATGACGTCCCACTTGTCGCCGTAGACGGTCTCCCAGTTGGGGTACTTCTCGCGCAACCAGTCGCGCTCGTCCTTGGAGACTCCGGCCTTCGGCTTCCACCACAGGGTCGGGCGCCACCACCACAGTCCCATGTGGAGGGAGTGGTGCCAGGTGTCGAGGCCGCGCATGAACTCGTCCCAGAACCACGGCTTCTTGAGGCCGTAGTCCTCGATCGTGCGGACGAACTGGTCGACGATCCACTCCTCCATGAACTCCCGGTACGACTGCTTCCGGTGCTCCAGAGGGGTGTAGTAGTCCATGGCCGGCCCGGTCAGCGCGGCGAACGCCCTGGCGTTGGCCCAGAAGCCCTTGTCGATCACCCACTGGGCGCGGGCCGGGTCGTGCTCGACGAGGATCTCCAGCGTGGCGACGCCCTGCTGCGAGTGCCGGGCCTCGTCGGTCTGGATCGACGAGATCATGCTCGCGAAGTTGACGTCGCCGGCCTCCAGCGCGTCGGCCGAGAGCGCGACGAACTGCAGGTTGGTGAAGCCGGTCTCGAACGTCAGCGGCAGCATCAGCGCGCAGTCGACGACGTTCGAGGTGGTCATGAAGCCGTCGAACAACGTGCGCAGCGCGATCGGCACCCAGTCGTTGGTGCTGTAGGTCTTCTGCGTCCAGTCGAACTGCGGGTCCTTGGCCACCAGCTCGTGCCCGAAGAACGTGGTGAGGTTCTGGTGCCGCAGCTCGTCGAGCTGCCCGTAGACGGCCATGTTGCGCCACGCGCCGTTGAGGCCGAAGCGGGCCATCTTCAGCTCGGCGAGCATGGCGGTGTACTCGACCTGGGCGACGCCGCCGAAGTGCATCTTCGTCGAGGACTTCCAGCCCTCGTCGAGGTGGTCGAACGTCGCGGTGCGCTGCAACGCGGCCTTGACGGCGTAGGTCGCGGACTCCTTCTCCCGCTGGGTGTACACGTACTCCGGGTAGCTGACCTTGTAGCCCTCCTCCCACTTCGCCCACGCCTCGCGCGGAACCTTCCCGCTGCCCGTCAGCCAGTCCGGGTAGACCGCCTCGTCGTCCACGTAGGACAGAGTCCAGTCGACGTCGCGGACGAAGCCTTCCCACTCTTCACGCTTGAGAAGCGCCATGCGTCTCGGTGTCCTCTCTCAGTCGACTTCGAAGTGGCCGAGCTGCCGGTTGACGCCCGCGTTGTCCCAGTAGGCCCTGATGCTGTCGATCAGGCCCTCCTCGTTGACGTGCAGGAGGAACAGGTGGGGCTCGGCGAAGTACTGGCCCTTGGGGCCGATGAACCCCCATGCCGACTGCTGGGTGCCGGTGATGTCGCAGGCGACGACGACGTCGCCCTCGTCGTTGCCGTCGATGTGGTGGATGTCGTTGCCCAGGTTGGGGAACGCGTTGATCAGGCCGCTCCAGATGACGCGCCCGATCGTGCGGACCTTGCCGTCACCGCGCACCACGCGCTGCTTGGCCCACACCTCGAAGGGGATGTAGGAGAAGTCGGCGTTGTCGGTGCACAGGTCCGTCATCGACACGACGTCGCGCTCGCGGTAGCGGTCGAAGAACTCGGTGACGACGTCGACCGGGGTGCGGGTGGTCGTCGCCGGGCGGTCTAGCTGCTGCGTCACGGTGTCTCCTTCAGACGATCGTCACGTGGTCCTGGCGCTTCACGGCGAGCCGGCGGTAGAGCTGGTTCTGGCACCAGTAGGCCTCGATGCCGGCGATCCGGTCGTCCTCGACGGTGAACCGCCAGGCGGTGTCGAGGTCGAGGTGCTTCTCCTGGTTGATGGCGTCGAGGAAGTCGGCCGCCTGCGTGCCCTCGATCTTGAACTCGGCGACGACGACCGCGCCGACCTCGATGACGTTCTTCACGGTGACCAGCAGGTCGGGGAAGGCGGTGACGACGTCCCGCAGCAGGGTGCTCACGACGTCCTTGCCGCCGTCGCGGACCTTCAGCGGGAAGACGGTCACCACGGCGTTGTCGGCCACGGTGGACATCGCGGCCTCGACGTCCTTCAACCGGAACCCGGTCAGGAACGCTTCGACCGTCCGGCGCGCGGTCGTGGTCATGACTGCCTCCTCGGTTCGCGGGTTCACAGCAGCGCCAACGACTTCAGGACGGCGTCGGCGGTCGCCTCGGTGGAGTAGGGGTTCTGGCCGGTGATCAGGTTCCGGTCGACGACGACGTGCGAGGCCCACGGGAAGGGCGCGTCGTCGAAGATCGCGCCCGCGTTCTGCAGGGCCGACGCGAGCAGCCACGGCATCCCGAGCCTGCCGATCTCGTTCTGGTCCTCCTCCTCGTTGGTGTAGGAGGTGAGCCGGAACCCCTCGAAGAGCCACTGGCCGTCGATGCGGTCGGGTGCGGCCAGCAGCAACGCGGGTGCGTGGCACAGGGCCGAGATCGTGGCGCCCTTGGCGTGCAGGACGGACAGCAACCGGGCCACGTCGGGGTTCTCCGGGAGGTCGACCATCGGGCCGTGGCCACCCGGCGCGAACATCGCGTCGAACTCGCCGAGCTGGTCGTCGCTGAGGCTGGAGAGCGCCACCGGGGACTGGAAGCCCTCGATCGCGTTCGCGCGGGCCAGCCGGTCGTCGGCCACGGCCTGGCTCTCCTCGTTCAGCTCGTCGACCGCTTGGGTGAGAGACGCCTCGGGCAGGCCGCCGTCGAGTCCCTCGGCGAGCATCACCCCGACCAGGTCCCGGTCCTCGCGCCACGCGATCCTGGCCGCCCGGCTGATCAGGTCGTGCGCCTCGGCGACCGTCCTGCCGGCGGCCACGAGGCGTTGCGCGATCCGCCGTCCGGCCACCAGGTTCAGCTCCGTGGTGTGGTGCAGCGTGATCCGGATGTCGTCCGGGTCGTGGTGGAACGTCCGGTAGACCGAGGCGAAGTAGTCGCGGTCCTGCGCCGGGTAGTGGAAGACGGGACGAAGGCCGTACGGGTCCGGGACCGGGGCGGTGCCGTCCGGCGTCATGACGACGACCTCGGCACCCGCGGCCACGAACCGCTCGTACGACAGCAGCGCCTCTTCGAGCCAGTAACCGGTCGGGTGATTGCTGCTCTCGCGCAGGTCGATCTCCCGCGCCCCAGACACGAGAAAGGCGATACGGGGCATTGTTTCCTCCCGATTGCGGGCTGGTGAAGGTAAGAGGAACCATGCCGGTCGGTGATCCGACTTACATCGCAGAATCCGGCTGTCGAGTAGCGAATTCCTGCGAGCGGGGCGAGCTGCCACGATTCAGCGGGCCCGGCCGAGTCACCCGGTCAGATGGGCGTTGAGACCGGCGACGGCCTCACCGATGGCGGCGTCGAAGGCCTCGGCGACCTCGGCGGGCTCCACGTCGGAGCCGTAGACGAGCACGGACCGGCCGTCTCCCAGGTCGAGCACGTCGATGGTGCCGAGGTGGGCGGTGGGCACGAGATCGCCGCCGGTGATCCGGTACTGGTAGCGGCGCAGCTCGTCGTTCAACGTGACGGTGTCCTCGACGAGCCTGGTGCCGTCGCCCAGAACGACGACGCGGCCGGAGTCGGTGGGCTCGGAACTCGACATCGAGGGGAACCAGTCGGCCACCGAACCGACCCGGCGGACCACGGCCCACACGGTCGCGGCATCGTGGTCGAGGACGGCGTGAGAGCGAATGGAAGGCATTTCCGCACGGTAAGTCCGCGTGCATGCCGGAATCCGATGCACCTTTGCCGGATTCCTGCGCTCAGGCCGGCCCCAGCGCCTTCCCGAACGCCCCGAGCACCGCCTCGGTGGAGTACGCGTTCTGGCCGGTGATCAGGTTCCGGTCGACGACGACGTGCGAGGCCCACGGGTAGGGGGCGTCGTCGAGGACGGCGCCCGCGTTCTGCAGCGCGTTGGCGAGATACCAGGGAAGCCCGCCGAAGGCGCTCTGGTCCTCCTCCTCGTTCGTGGGACAGGTGAGCCGGAAGCCCTCGAACAGCCACTGCCCGTCGAGCCGGTCCGGCGCGGCCAGGAGCAGCGCGGCGCCGTGCCCCAGCGTCGCGACTGGCGCGCCCTTCCGGTGCAGGACGCTCAGAAGCCTTGCCACAGCAGGACTTTCCGGCAGGTCCACCATCGCGCCGTGCCCGCCGGGAACGAACAGGGCGTCGAGCTCCCCCAGCTCGGCGTCGGTGAGCCCGGCGAGCGCCACCGGCGAGCGGAAGCCGTCGAGCTCCTCCAGTCTGGCCCTCCGGTCCTCGGCGACGGCGGCGCTCACCACCGCCAGCTCCTCGACAGCCTGGCGAAGAGACGCTTCGGTGAGGCCACCGTCCAGCCCCTCCGCCAGCATCACGTCGACCAGCTTCCGATCCCGCTGCCAAGCGATCTTCGCGGCCCGGCCGACCAACTCGTGGGCCTCCTCCGCCGACCTCCCCGCCACGACCAGACGCCGCGCGATCCGCCGAGCCGCCACCAGTTCGAGGTCCGCGGAGTGGTGCAGGGTGACCCGGATGCGGTCCGGGTGGCGGTGGAAGGTCCGGCACACCGAGGCGTAATAGCCGCGGTCCTCGGCCGGGTGGTGGAAGTGCGGCTCAAGGCTGCAGGGCTCGATGACCGGCGCACCGCCGTCGGGAGTCATCACCACGACATCGGCGCCCAGGGTCATGAACCGGTCGTAGGACGTGAGTGCCTGCTCGGCCCAGTACCCCGTCGGATGGCCGCCGCTGTCCAGGAGGTCGATCTCCCGGGCGCTGGAGACCAGGTAGGCGATGCGAGGCACGTGTTCCCTTCCGCGACGGGCCGACCGGCGCGCCGTGGATTACATCGCAGAATCCACCGGGCAGCTCGTCCGGCGCGCGTGGGACCTATCAGCCAAGATCACGATCTACCACGTCCGCATCGGGGTGATCGCATGCCGCTGGTGGACGGGACGCCGAGCCCGACCGCCGCTGCTGCGATGAGCGCCGGTCGATTCGCGAACCGCCGGACCTGCTCACGACGGACAAATCCGCGACGAGTCTGCTGCACGAGGTCAAGGTTGTAGATCGCAAGCCGATTGACGACGCCCACCCCACCGGCTCACCTGATCGCGACAAAGTCACTCCGTAACGTTGTCCGGGCGGCACCGATGACCATGAAGACCTTGACGGCTGCCGAGGGCTAATAGCTCCACACCCTCGTCGGCTCTCAGCGGCCGATACTTCAACCGACCAGCAACTCGGGGGAATCAATGGACATCGCAGTGCGGGTAATGGACGGGCAGGCCGACGAGCTTCGTCGGATCGACACCTCCCTGCGCACCAGACTGGAGGCGCACGACATTCAGATCGACCGGGTCGCCGAGGCGCCTCGGCCGGGAGATCTCGGAGTGTTGGAGGTTCTCCAGTTCCTGGGCGAGAACGTGCTAATCCCGGTCGTGGTGCAGGCACTTTACGACCACGTGTCGAAGCGGTTGCGCCAGCCGGGGGGCAGCGATCTCAAGGTTGTCGTGACAAGAACGGACCTCCCCGGCGACGCGCGCCGAACCCACCTCACCGTCGAGGGAGAGGCACGGGACGTAGCTGCAGTACTCAAGGAGTTGGAGTGAACCCCATGCAGGAGAAGGCAGACCCGGCGCACTCCAGTGCGGTGTTGATCGGCGGACACACGTACCCGAGGTCAAGTCTGCCACCGGTCCCTGCGGCGCAGGTGAACGTGACGCGACTCAAGGCCGAGTTCCTCGCACAGGACCTGTGGGGGCTGACACGGCCACGCATGTTTGGCGAGGTCGACATGACTGCGGCGGAAATCCTGGACGCGGTTCGCATGGGATATCGCAACACCGACAAGGGCGGCTTGTTCGTGCTGTACTTCGTCGGCCATGCCCACGAACAGGACGGCAAGCTCTACCTGGCCACCGTCGACACGACGGATGTCACCAGACCCCTGGACTCGATGGTGTCGATCGACCAGATTCTCGAGGCAGTACAGCTGGAAAGGCGCCACGCGGACAAGAAGCTGCTCATTCTCGACTGCTGTCATGCGGGCCTAGCGATCCGAAAGGTGATGGCAGAGCCCGGTTCAGCACACGAGAAGCTCGGCTGGCACGTCATGGCCGCCACGTCGGAGGAGTACCCGGCACTCGGCGATCCGACGCGCGAGACCACTTTCTTCACCGGCGCCCTGCTTGAAGCCTTCAAGGGAGTCCGAGAAGCTCGGCCCAGCCTGTCACCGAAATGGATCCTGGAGACCGTCAGCGCGCTGATGGCGAAGTCGCCTGACGTCGACAGCACCACACTCGTGCCGAAGCACAGCGGCGCGGAGTGGTCGGACATGCCCTGGCTGCGCAACCGCTTAAATGTCGAGCCCGCGCGATCGCCGCACAGCTACCCGGCACCCGACGGCGAAGCCTCGGTGACGAGCCAGTCACGACCCAGCGGCTTCTCCCCGTGGCCACAGGCCGAACGCAACTTCGCAGGACGGGTTCAAGAGCTCAAGAGCGGGCAGGGCCGGTTCCGGCAGCGTGCCGTGCTGCCGGTTCAGGGCCCGAAGTACGCGGGGAAAGCAGCTTTCGTTCGCCAACTGCTCGCCGAGACGAACGTGCAGAAGTCCGCGCCGATCGACCATCCGTGGCTCCTGCTCGACATCGTGATCGTCAACGAAAGCGCGGAGGCGCCCGTCCTCGAGGCCTTGGCCCGCGCCTTGGACATTCGGTTGCAGGACGTCAACACCACCGCGGACACGCCAGGGGATGCCCGCCTCGAAGCAATGATCGACCGGCTTCGCGACCACGCCCGAGGTCGCACGTTGCTCACCGTGGTCGATTGCGGACGACTGGGCTACAACTCCCAGCGGATCAACGGCGAGCTCGACGCGTTGCTGGCACACCCCTACTTCCGCAACACCGGGAACATCATCATCACCCGCGTACCCGTGACCGCTCGCGGCAACGACCAGCTCGACGCCCTGGTTCCGATCCGCCTGCAGGAGCTCCAGCACGACGAGGCGGCGCGACTTCTCTCCTCGTTGTTCGCCAACGAGGACGCTGCGGTCGACAGTGAGGAAGTATTCGCTTGCGTCCAGGACAGCCGGCTGCGACTGCCCGGCGTGCTCGTCCCCAGCGTCACCGGCTATCTCAGCACGGTCGACGGCGACGGCCCTGAACCCAGTCCGGAAGAGGTCGCCGTGGCGTTGCTGGCAGGCAGCACACCCAGTGTCGCGAAGACCCTGCTTGAGCTGAAGTGCCAACTCGCCGGAACATGGAATGCCGACGCCGGACCGGAACCACTGGCCGTGCTCCTCGTGTGGGCGATGTCCGACCAGCTGGAGCTCCCCCTCCGCGTTCTGGAAGATCCGGAGGTCGGCTTCACACCGAGGTTGCTGGCAGTTCTGAAGGACGCTCGCATCCTATTCGCCACGGAGACCGGCGGCCTGCTCCTGGGCCAAGCCAGCGAACAGGCGCTGCGTTCGCTGTTGATCGCAGCCATCACACGCAGTGAGAATGAGGCAGACCCGTTCGACCAACCAATTCTGGACAAGGAACTGGTCGACCAGTTCTTCCCACCGGAACTCAGCGTTCCCGACCTGGAGCTCCGCCTGGTGGCGGCGGCAACTCCCTCGCTGGTGCTCGCGGGCGCAGTCGTCAGTGGCGACGACGATCTGACCGACTTGGTCTTCCAGCGCAAGCTCCGCGCTATCCTAGGGTGGATCGAGGACGACGGGCGCAAGCTGCTATCCAAGCTGCACAGCACCATCAGTTCGCTCGTGGTCGCGCCCGCTGGAGACTTCCTGTATCTGCCCGCGCTGGCAACGTACCTGAGTCCTGCCACCGAGCATCTTGTGCCGGCGGCCATCGAGCAGACCGCTGAAACACAGGCGGATCGTCGAACCGCCACGCCTCTCGCCGCCCTCTACAGGCTTTACAACTCGCTCGCCACGTTGACCCTGGCTTCCCGAGCTCACGGTACAGGCGCGCAGACGGCGGCGATGTTCCTCAACGCGGCCTACGAATTTTCCGGCGCCCTCACCCAGTGCGAACCCGGCGAGGTCACACACACCCTACTGCGATCGGCCGACGCCTCCTTGGCACTGGCCGGCAAGCGAATGGGACTCAATCCCCATCTGATCGACACGCGACTCTCGGCGGTCGAAGCGCTACTCGGAGGGGCACGCCAACGGGGACCCGGCCAAGCCGGACGTGTCAGCCTCGCCATCTCGTGGTTGCTCAACACGGCAGATGTCCTGGTCGACTACGACAGGCTGGCGGAAGCACACGACCTGACAGACGCCGCCACCTCCTTGCTGACCGATTCCCTACCGGATTACAACTCGACAAAGAGCACCTTTGCCCACCTGCAGTTCGGTAGCCGGATCAGCCAGATGCGCAGCCGCCTTCTGCAAGATCCAAGCGAAAGCCGCAGAGAGCTGATGACTGCGGTCGGCAATGCCGCGAAAGGATTGATTCTGAGCCATGAGATCGGCGATCCACTGCTGCTTTGGTCGACCCGGTTGTTCGATGCCGCCGACCTGTTGATCCAACAAGGCGCAAATGACGAGGAGCTCCTGGAATCCAAGAAAATGGTCATGGATCCCATTGAGCACTGCTGGGGAAGCAGAGGATCCTGGCCTCAGGAAATCAAAATCCTTGCCGCCCGCTTCCTTCGTCGCACTCACGTTCGCTGCAACGACATCGCAATACGATTGACAGGCGCCCAAGAAGCGATCGAGATACTGGCCGACCACGCAGTCACATCGGCAAGAACTAAGCAGAACTCCGAAAAAAAGCAGAACTCGAACACCGGATCACCTGACGACAGCGAAAGCGTTCCCCTCGAAGACCTGGATTCTTCCCGACTGCTGTGCGCCCTCGCCCAAGCATACGGATTCCAAGCCTATCTGCTCTTCGAAGCGCAACGCCTCAATGCCGCGCGAGCACGCTCAGCCAAAGCAGAGGAACTGGCCCACGCGGCCGTACAGCTCGCACCCACTGCGTTCTCATACTCGGTCTGGCTTCGCCAGGTGAAATACATAAAGCACACCACCTCACAGTCCAGCGAGAACGCAAACGAAACAGAGAAGATGCGCAGGTCGTGCATCAAGGCAGTGCAGGAATGGCTGTCACATCAGCCGACTCCTTTGCACTCCTGCGCAACACTGGATCTTGAGTGCATCGAATCGGACTGGCACGAAAAGGGAAGCCTTCGAATCGCGGCACAACAACCCGACGAAGACTTCCTTCGCTTGCCTCCGATCGTACAGCAGGAACGAATTGAAAAGGTGTACAACGAGCGCCAACATCGCTTGAACTCACACCACGAACGCTATGGGCCATCCATCGAACTATCCAAGATGGAGTTGAAGCTGAAACGAGAGCACTGCCGCTGGAAAGGTGTTCTTGACTTCAAGGTTGCAAAATTCAAACATAAGCGCAACATGGGACCGAAACCGGCAACCAGAACACCCAAAGTCGACAACTCGCCCCTTTTCAAGATATTTTCCGACAGCTTGACCCATTGGCCCCTAAACACCCAGCTCCTCACCGCGAAAGCCGAGTTCCATCGATACATTTGGGAACACCAGGAGTCGATAAAACTCTACGAGCAACTCGCCCGAACGGCCACTAGTGGAGAAATTCGAAAATACAGCCTACTGTTCGCCGCTGAGGCGATTCTCGCAAAAGTCGAACATATCTCACTCCGCAATATTTCCACTCAGCGAAATGAACTGCTCTCCGCTCAGGGACACCTGGACATCGTCATAGCCAACAGCCAGTCGGTCAGCCTGGCCGCCATCCTGCGAGAGCGAATTGCCCTACGCCTCAACAAGGAGGTCGACTGGGATCCGATTGACCACGCTTTCGAGAACATCATCGGCGGAAATTACACCGGCACGGTAGGACGTTTCCTGAACCGCCGCCGGTACGGCGCAATCGAGAGCTCCAACAGCATCGCCGACCGCCTTCGCGAAGGCCAGGGATCCGGGAAAAGCTCCTCCATGCCAACCTGGCTGCAGGAAATTTTGTTCGAACACAACGACGCCGAGAAAGACTCCGATGAGACGATCCTGAACCTTGCAAACAACGCGGCTACCAAAGCTGAGATGACTAATACCGTCGCCACAGACGAGGACCTGACCCATTCGAACTCCGCCCTCCTGAGTGAGTTGCTGGTATCCGATTTCACCAGCGTCGAGCTGATCGGCGGACTGGGGCGTCTTTATCTAGATCGAGCCTACGAACTGATTACACGGCACGACGCCGCCTACGGAGGGGCCCTGCCAGACCCGGACTCCGATCTCGCGAGGGACATAGCGCATCAAGCCCGGCGGGCCTACGACTGCTTCGACGCGTGCCGGGTTCTGCAGGAAGCGCGCCGAGCCGAGTCGATCGTGACGAAGTTCAACCGAGGGCGGGCCGTTACGCTGGCGTCCAAGATCCTGCACAACCCGAACCCCTTTCCCAGCGCGGTCATCGAGGCTTCAGGAGCCCAGCTGCTCGAGGCGTTCAAGTTGCTGCTCGCCGCCCGCGAGAACAGTGTGGCGGGGTTCAACCAGGTGTGCTCGGCGGCAATCAGGGAGAACAATCAGACGCAGGAGCTTCTCGGACTGCGGGCACCCCGCTCGTCCTGACGTTCGACCCGAAGCGCACAAGCGTCCAAGCGGAAGTGATCGGCGCTCGCTCGTTTGCAACACATGTGCGAGTTGCGCCCCACCTTCCCGACGTCTGATCTGTGCTGACCGTGAGGAGGAGGAGGATCGGGGGTGGAGGTCCCCCGATCCGGTGAGGTGGCAGGCCTGTGGGCGACGACTGGGTGTTCGGCTTCGGGTCCGACTCGTGGGAGGACGTGGTCGGCAAGCTCTTCGGCGGGCTGGGCAGGCCACCGTCCGCGACGAGGCGCACCGACCACTACGGACGAGACCTCACCGCGGCGGCGCGCGACGGCCTGCTCGACCCGGTGATCGGCAGGGACGACGTCGTCGACGAGGTGCTCGAAGTGCTGTCCCGGCGCACCAAGAACAACCCCGTCCTGGTCGGTGATCCCGGAGTCGGCAAGACCGCGATCGTCGAGGGCATCGCCGCGCGGATCGCCTCCGGGGACGTGCCCGCGACGCTGCGGGACCGGCGGCTGATCTCCCTCGACCTGGTGGGCATGGTGGCCGGGGCGAAGTACCGGGGCGAGTTCGAGGAACGCCTGGTGGGCGTGATCGAGGAAGTGGCCGCCACGAACCGGATGGTGGTGCTGTTCATCGACGAGCTGCACACCGTCGTCGGCGCGGGCAGTGCCGAGGACGCGCCGATGGACGCCGCGAACATCCTCAAACCGGTGCTCACGACCGGGCGGCTGCAGGTGATCGGGGCGACCACGGCCGAGGACTACCGCCGCCACATCGCGAAGGACGCCGCGTTCGAACGGCGGTTCCAGCCCGTGCTCGTCGCCGAACCGTCGCGCGTGGAGGCGATCGCCATCCTCCGCGGCCTGCGCACCCGGTACGAGGCGCACCACGGGGTGCGGATCACCGACGAGGCGATCGTGTCCGCCGTCGAGCTGTCGGCCCGTTACGTCACCGACCGGTTCCTGCCGGACAAGGCGGTCGACCTGGTGGACCGCGCCGGCGCGCGCGTCCGGTTGCGGGAGAAGGCCCCGATGCCACCGGACCCGGCGGAGCTCGAACAGCGGGTGAGCGACCTGAAGCGGGAACGGGACACCGCGCAGACCGAGGACCTGCCGTTCCTGGACGACGACCTCCGCCGCGCGGTCTCCGCACTGGAGGCCGCCCGCGCCGCGCAGGCCGACGCGCCCGAGGTCGGGCCGAACGACGTCGCCGAGGTCGTGTCGCGCAGCACCGGCATCCCGGTCGCCCAGCTCACCGAGGCGGAACGGCACAGGTTGCTGCACCTGGAGGACCTGCTGCACCAGCGGATCGTCGGGCAGGAGGAGGCCGTCGAGGCGGTGGCCGACGCGGTCCGCCAGGGCCGTGCCGGCCTCAAGCACCCGAATCAGCCCGTCGGCTCGTTCCTGTTCCTCGGCCCGACCGGCGTGGGCAAGACGGAGGTCGCACGGGCGCTGGCGGAGGCGCTGTTCGGTTCGCAGGACCGGTTGATCCGGTTCGACATGAGCGAGTTCGCGCAGCAGCACGCCGTCTCCCGGCTGATCGGCGCGCCGCCGGGGTACGTGGGCTACGAGGACGCCGGCCAGCTCACCGACGCGGTCCGGCGCGCGCCGTACTCGGTGCTGCTGCTGGACGAGATCGAGAAGGCGCACTCGGACGTCTTCAACACGTTGCTGCAGGTGTTCGACGCGGGCAGGCTCACCGACGGGCAGGGACGCACCGCCGACTTCGCCAACACCGTGATCATCATGACCAGCAACATCGGCGCCGACCAGCTCCTCGCCGCGGGTGCGCCGGGCGTCGAGGTGGACCAGCTGCGCGGACCGCTGATGGCCGCGGTCCGCCGGTGCTTCCGTCCGGAGTTCCTCAACCGCCTGGACGAGATCATCCTGTTCCGCGGCCTCGACTCCGTTCAGCTGCGCCAGATCACCGCGTTGCTGCTGGAGCGCACCCGTCAGCGGCTGCGGGAGCAGGACATCACGCTGGAGGTGGACGAGCAGGCCGTCGACTGGCTCGCCGCGCGCGGCTACGTGCCCGAGTACGGCGCCCGGCCGTTGCGCCGGACGATCGCCAAGGAGCTCGACCGCAGGCTGTCCCGCGCACTGCTCGCCGGGGAGTTGCGCGCGCGGCACCACGTCCTCGTGACGGTCGTCGACGCGGACCTGGCGCTGACCGTCACCGATCGCCCGGCCTGACTCACCCCTCGACGGGTTCGAGCCTGGCCGGCACGTGCTTGTGCCACGGCGTGCCGGCCCACTCGTCCCGGTCCTCGGCGGCGGTGAGCTCGTTCGGGGCGACGCCCGTGCGCTCCTGCACCGTGAGCCCGAACCCGTTGGGCAGCGAGATGTGGCCGGAGCGCATGGACTCCGTGACCTCCACGAGCACTTCGGTGCCGCCACGCCGGGTGGTGAGCCTGACGGGGTCACCGGTCGCCACGCCCAGGCGCGTCGCGTCGGTGACGCTGATGCGCAGGCGTCCGTCCGGGTCGCGGCGGCGCCAGCTGGGGTCGCGCATGATCGTGTTGGCCGTGAACGCACGCCGTTCTCCGGCGGACAGCACGAACGGCCAGTCCGGGTCCTCGCCCAGCGCCTCCCGCTCCCGCAACGCGGCGACCGCGGCGAGCAGGTCCGGCACGTCGAGGGTGATCCGTCCGCGGGGAAGGCGCCGCCACGACGCCTCGTAGTCGTCGTGCGTGATCTCCACGCCGTGCGCGCCGTGGACGATCGCCTCGAACAGCCGCTCCCCCGCCTCCAGACCAGTTCCGTGGCCCGCCTTCTCGACACCGGCCGGGTTCTTGCGGGCGCACTCGTGCGCGGCCATCCACAGCACCGCTGCCGCCGACGCGTCGTGCGGCAGCGTCGGACCCAGCGTGCGGTACAGAAGGACGGACGCCAGCCGTCGCTTCACGGGGTCCGCGAGAGCTCCGAGGAACGCCTGCGCGAACTCCACGCGCCCGGCCGCCGCGGCAACGCGCAACGGCGCGTAGTCCTCCTCGGTCAACGCGCCGGAGGCCTCGACCAGCCGGGCGTGGATCTCCGGTTCGGGCAGCACCCCGTCCGGCGCCGCGACGACCGGGTGTCGCAGGTGGAAGACGTTGCGGGGGAAGTCGAAGTTGAAGAAGGTGGCCTCGAACTTCTCGAACTGCGTCGGCGCGGGCAGCACGTAGTCGGCCAGGCGCGCGGTCTCCGTCATCGCGACGTCGATCACGACCACGAGTTCCAGCGCTTCCAGTGCCTCCCGCATCCGGGCCGAGTCGGCCAGGGAGTGCGCGGGGTTCGCGCTCTCGACCAGCATCGCCCGGTAGCGCGCCGGGTGGTCGGTGAGGATCTCCTCGGCGATCACGTTGCACGGCACCAGACCGCTGATGATCCGCGCACCCGCGACGGGACTGCGCGGGCCCTCGTCGCCGGCGTACCCGCGGTCACGGCCGATCGGCACGAGGCTGGAGGGCACGTACTGGGTGCCCTTCTTGCCGAAGTTGCCGGTGAGCAACCACACCAGCTTCTCGACGTAGCTGACCAGCGTGGAGTCGCGGTTCATCTGGACCCCGAGGTCCTCGAACACGGCCACCGAGCCGGCGGCGGCGATGCGGTGCGCGACCGCGCGGACCAGCGTCTCGTCGACGTCGGCGACGGCGCAGTAGTCGCCGACCGCAACCTCGCGCAGCACCGCGGTGACGGCGTCCAGTCCGTCCGCGTGCTCGGCGAGCCAGTCCGCGGCGATCAGGTCCTCCTGCACGAGCACGCCCGCCAGCGCGGTCATCAGGTAGAGGTCGGTGCCGGGCCGGACCTGGAGGTGGAAGTCGGCCAGCTCCGCCGTCTCGGTGCGCACGGGGTCGATCACGATCATCGATCGCGCGGGGTCCTTGGCGATCTCCTTGAGCACGGACCGGGCGCGCGGGAAACCGTGTGACTGGTAGGGGTTCTTCCCGACGAACAACGCGACCTCGCAGTGCTCGAAGTCCGCGCGGTTCATGGAGCCGAGCATGCGGGCGTTGACCCAGAACTCGCCGGTCTTCTCCTGCGCGAGCGCCGACGAGCGGTACCGGGCGCCGAACGCGGCGAGAGTGGCCGGCGAGTACGCGCCGCCGAGGTGGTTGCCCTGGCCGCCGCCACCGTAGTAGAAGATCGTCTCCCCGCCGAACGCGTCCCGCACCTCGCCCAGCCGCGCCGCGACCTCGCGGATCGCGGTGTCCCAGTCGATCTCCTCGAAGGTGCCGTCCGCCCTGCGCCGCAACGGCCGCGTGATCCTGCCGGTGTTCCCGTTCTGGTGCAGGTCGAGCCGCAGCGCCTTGTTGCACGTGTACCCGGCAGAAGCGGGGTGGAGCTTGTCGCCGCGGATCTTGTCGAACGACCGGCCGTCCTCACCGACGAGGATCTCGATCCCGCAGTTGCACTCGCAGAGGATGCAGGCGCTGGGCTTCCACATGGGCCGGGCTCCTAGTCTCGTCGCTGGAGGAGGGGCGTCAGCTCGACGAGCACGTCGTCGAGCGGCACCAGGTCACGCCGCGCACGGCACAGGATGATCGCGCCCTCGATCGCGGACACGACCAACGTCGCCAGCCGCCGAGCCCGTTCCGGTGCGACACCGCTGGCGCGAAACGCTTCCACGAGACCGTCCTGCCACCGGGCGAAGATCTCGCGCACCACGTCCCCCGCCTCAGGCACGACGTCACGGCTGTCCATGGCCATAGCGGCAACAGGACAGCCGGCCCGGAAGTCGGTCTTGGTCAGCGCCCGCCGCCAGAAGGCGACCAGGCGGTCCACCATCTGCCCGACGTCACCCTCGGCCGCCGACTCGCGGACCATGGTGGCGATGTAGTCCCCGGCCTGGCGGACCGCGCCGAGGACCATCTCGTTCCGGCCGCCGGGAAAGTGGTGGTAGACGGACCCGCGCGGGGCACCGCTGTGCGCCAGCACGGCGTCGACAGTGACACCGGCCGCGCCCCGTTCCCGCAGCAACAGCACGGCGCTGTCCAGCATCCGCTGCTTGGTGCCGCGCCTGTCCTGGCCGCTCATCGCCCACCGCCTCCCTGATTCGGGAGTATGGCAGAGACCATAGTCGCGTGTCAGCAGCCGGCGCCGCGCAGTTCACGGCGCGGGGAGGACGGCCGTCGGCGACGCGGCGGTTCTCCGAGCCGCGCAGTTCCCGTCAGACGCTGATCAGACCGCCCTGCCCGTCGTGCGCGGTGGCGTCCTCGTCGTCGAACCAGTGGCCGTCCGAACCGAGGTAGCGGAACCGCAGCGTGGTGCCTCGCGGCACGACCACCGCCGCGGTGCGCTTGCCGTTCGAGCGGGCGCGCAGCTCGGTCGTGCCCGGCGTCCAGTCGTTGAAGTCGCCGACCACGCTGACGGGTCCCGGCGGCAGGTGCCGGGGCAGCGCCCAGGTGACACGCACTTGCTGGTCCTTGGCAGGCACGATCCGAATCATGGGGTCGTCAGTCCTTCCGCGTTCCTCGTTGACGTGCGGTCGCAGCCTGCCGACGAACCCCGGCCCGAACGAGCCGACGCGCCCGTGCGGACCGCATGATCCCCGATTCGGGTGGTCTTGCCGACTGCTTGAATGGCGCCGTGCACTACAGCGAGGTGGAACAGGCCGTCCGCGAACTGGTCGAGGCCGCCGACGACGAACGACGACACCGGTTCGGCGCGGAGACCGTGGTCCTGCTGACCAAGGGCGACGACCTCACGGACGCCGCGGAGACCGAGTTCGACGACGACGCGCGGCAGGCGTTCGAACAGGCGCGCACAGACCCGGCGGGCAGCACGCCCGAGCAGCTCCGCAAGTGGCTGGACACGATCGACGAGGGCACGCTGTCCGACGGCGACATGGAGCCGGAGGTGCTGTGGGCGCTGGAGGCCTTGGAGCACTGGGCGGGATTCCTCGCCGGCCGCGAGCCCGAGTTCGTCGTGCAGCTGGCGATCCGGTCGTTGGAGGCGGTGGACTTCGAGGTCTCCGCTGCCCTCGACGACTTCCTCGCGTCACCTGAGATGGCGGCCGAGTTCGACCGGATCGGCAGGCACCTGCGGTAGCCGAGCGGGTCCGTGCCGATCATCGGAGGCTGTCGAGTCGTTGGCGCACAACGGTTGCCTCGGGCATGCGGAGCGCTTCGTAGATCACCAGGGCGGCGTTCAGCAGTCGGCGTGCCTCGGCGGTTTCACCGGTGCGTTCGCGGACGACGGCCAGCTCGTCCAGTGATCGCGCCTCCTGCTCCGGGTCCTGCATCTCCCGCGCGTGCGCCAGTGCCTGTTCGTGGCACGCGGACGCCTCCGCGAAGTTGCCGGAGGCACAGGCGGCGCGGCCGCGTCCGTTGAGCGCGGCGCACTGCAGCAGGCGATCGCCCAGCTTCACGGCGAGCGTCTCGGCTTCCCGGCACAGCTCGGCGGCCTCCTGGTGGCGGCCCATGCTCTCGTGGGTGGCGCCCAGGTTGACGAGGACCTCCGCCTCGCCCACCGGGTCTCCGATCTCGCGGAACACGGTGATCGCACGTCCGTGGTGCTCCAGGGCCTCGGCATGTCGTCCCCGCCGCGAACAGATCCGGCCGAGTTCGGTGCGCGCGACCGACTCCGCCGCGCGGTCGCCCACGTCGTGGAGGACGACCAGTGCGCGCTGGTGGTGGTCGTGCGCTTCTTCCAGGCGCCCACGGCTTTGCAGGGCGCAGCCCAGGTCGTTGAGGATCCTGCCCTGGCCGACCCGCTGGCCGATCTGCTCGTAGATCGAGGCGGCCTTCCGGTAGCACTCCACCGCTTCCTCGTGCCTGCCGAGACTGTGCTGCACCTGCCCGATGCTGGCCAGTTCGACGGCCTCCTGACCGCGATCGCCCGTCCGCCGGCTCAGGGTCAGCGCCAGGCCGTAGGTGGCGAGCGCGTCCTGGTAGCGGCGCGCCCGGCCTTCGTTGTTGCCCAGGGCGTGCAGGGTGCGGGCCTCGCCCACTAGGTCTCCCAGGCCGCGGAACAGCCCCAGCGCTTCCCGGTAGTGCTCGTCGGCCTCGCGGTAGGCGCCGACGCGGGCGTGCGAACGTCCGAGTTCCAGCAGCGAGCGCGCCCGGCCGCCCGCGTCGCCGATCTCGTCGGCGGCGGAGAGGGCGTGCTGGTGCACCGCGAACGCCTCGGCGTTGTGGTAGCCGACGTTCAGGTGCTGGCCGATCGCGCGGGCGATCCTGACGGCGTAGCCCGCGAACTCGCCGGAGGCAGTGCCGATGATCGCGACGAGGGTGAGCCGTTCGGTGTCCAGCCACGCCTTCGCGGTGGCGGCCGTCATGGGCGACCGGTCTCGTTCCGGCTCGCCGCGCAGTCGTTTCGTGTTGGGGTACAAGGCGTCCGTCGCATACAACGCGTGAGTCAGGTGGTGCTCGTAGAGGTTCTTCAACGCCTGCCGGCGCTCCACCCCGGTGAGGTGCTGCTCGGCCCGTTCCCGTGCGAAGGCGCGCAGGAGGTCGTGCATCGTCCAGCGGTCGGACCCCGAACTCTCCACGAGGTGTGCGGAGTGGAGGACGCCGAGCAGGTCCCTGCCGGTGCGGGCGTCCACACCGGACAGTGCGGCGACGGCGGGGAGGCCGGTGTCGCGGGCAGGATGCAGTCCCAGCAACCAGAACAGCCGGTTCGCGGCCTGCGGCAGGTGCCGTTCCGACCAGGAGAACACGGCGCGCACGGCGGTGTCGGCGTCGGTCCCCGCCGTCAGCAGGTCGAGCCTGCGGCGCTCGTCGGAGAGCTCCTCCAGGCCGACACGTCCGCGCCGGGTGACCAGTTCGGCGGCGACCCGCAGCGCCAGGGGCAGGCGGGCGCACCGAGCGGCGAGCTCGTCGAGCTCCGCGGGCGTGGCCGTCTCGTCTCCGATGAGCAGCCGCAACAGCCCGGCCGCGGCCACGGGTTCGAGGACGTCGAGCTCGATCCTGCCGGCGCCGTCCCGTGCCACCAGCCCGGCCAGGTCGTCGCGACTGGTGACGACGACAGCGCTCCCCGGCTCCGGCGGCAGCAACGGCCGGACCTGTGCGGCATCACGCGCGTTGTCCAGCACGATCAGAAACCGCTTTCCCGCCGTGAGGCTGCGGTAGAGCGCGACCTGCGCCTCCACGGCCCTGGGCACGCGGTCGGCGGCGACACCGAGCGCGGTGAGGAAGTCGTGCAACGCCTCCCCCGGCGGCAGCACCCCGCCGGGATCGAATCCCCGCAGGTTCACGTACAGCTGCCCGTCGGGGAACCGGGCGGCGACACGATGTGCCCAGCGCAGCGCCAGAGCGGTCTTGCCCACCCCTGCGGTCCCGCACACCGCGACGACGGCGATGGTGTCCCCTCTCGCGGCCACGGCGGCGTCGAGCGCGGCCACCTCGTCGTCACGGCCCACGAATCCCGGCACCACCGGGGGCAACTGGATCGGGCGCGGACTCAGCACCAGCGCGGGCGGGGCCGGGAGCAGCCGGGGGTCCTGCGCCAGGATTCCCTCCTGGATGCCGGTCAGCGCGGGTGACGGTTCCACACCGGCGTGCTCGACCAGCTGCCACCGCGCCCGCCGGAACACCTCCAGGGCGTCGACCTGCCTCCCGGCGCGGTACAGGGCCGTCATCAGCTGACCCCACAACCGCTCGTGGCCGGGATGGGCGGCCGTGAGATCGGTCAGCTCCGCGACCAGCTCACCACCGGACCCCAGAGCCAGATCGGTGTCCACGCGGTCCTGCACGACGTCGAGGCGCACCCCGTCCAGCCGAGCCCGTTCCGCGGCCAACGCGACGACGTCGTCGAACTCGTCGTAGGGCCGTCCACGCCACAGTCCGAGCGCGCTCGTCAGCAACTCGTGCGCGGTCCCGGCATCGCGCTCCGCCAGTGCCGAGCGGCCCGCGCGCGCCAGTCGCTGGAACCGGACAGCGTCCACGACCGCGGGTTCCAGCAGCACGTACCCCGGCGGACGGGTGCGGATCAGCTCGGCCAGCGGCCCCACTCCCCTGCGCAGACGGGAGACGTAGGTCCGGACGGTCCGTTCCGCGTCCGCCGGCGCCACCGGCCCCCACAGCTCCGACACGAACGCCGCCACGCTCACCGGCCGGCCCGCGTGCGCCGCGAGCAATGCCAGCATCACGCGCAGCCGCGGCCCGCCGGGATCGAACGGACCGCCGTCCCCCTCGACCTCCAGCGTCCCCAGCACGCGGATGCCGGCACCCGGCCTCCGCTGCTGCCCCGTCCGATCTTCGCCCCCGAGTTCCACCGAGAAGTGAGAGCACCTTCCCGGCGCGGGGATACGTCGAGCGTCCGGACGGCCGCGACGACCTGGAAGGCCGCCGCGGCCGCGGTCCGTCAGACCGGGAACACGCCGAAGGACTGCGCGGCTGTCCCGTTGCAGGTCCAGAGCTGCACGGCGAGCCCCTCGTCGGACCGCCCGCCCGGCACGTCGATGCAGTGCGTCCTCGTACCGGCGACGCGCGACCTGAGCGTCACGAAGTCAGGCAGGTTGCGACTCGCCTGGAACCGCTGGTTGCTCGTGCCGGCGCAGGGCCACTGGACGATCGGCACCCCGTCGGCGTTGGAACCGAAGGCGTCCATGCACTTCAGCGTGACGGCGTTGCGGATCTGGAACACGTGGTCGCCCCGGTCGAGGAAGTCCCAGCGCTGGAAGGCGCTACCGGTGCACGAGGTCTGGACGATGGGCACGCCGTCCTCGAACGACTCCCCCTGCGGTGCCAGGCACTTGCCGCTGACCGCGCTGCGCACCGTCACGTCGAAGTGGTTGGCGGCGGAAGCGGGCGCGGCGGTGCCGAGCAGTCCCGCGATGGCGGCGGTCGAGGCGAGCGCCGTGGTGACGATCCGATTTCTCATGGGTACCTCCCCTGGGTCGTCGCTCACGATGGCAAGCCCCGTCGACAGTTCGTCGACGGTCCGTCGACACTCCGGGCGAAGGCCCGGCCGCCACTCGCTCGATCGATGTTCCAGCTATCTCCGAAAACCGCGATCAGCCCGGTTCTCCACGAATTCACCAGCTGCCTTTGAATTCGACGACCGGTCGTCTGGGCGCACCAAAAGGCGCGGCGCTGTTACTTCACGGCGACGACGACCTTGGGCTCCTCGACCGGTTCCTCGGCGCGACCGGGGAGCAAGGAGTTCTCCGCGGACGCCGGATCGGCGAGGACCGCCCTGGCACGGTCGAGATCGAGGTTGTGGTCCCACTTGGCGATCACCAGGGTCGCGACCGCGTTTCCGTAGAAGTTCACCAGGGCTCGGCATTCCGACATGAACTTGTCGATGCCGAAGATCAGCATGATGCCGGCGGCGGGCACGGTCCCGATCGTGGACAGGGTGGCGGTGAGGGCGATGAAGCCACCGCCCGCCACTCCCGCCGCGCCCTTGGAGGTCAGCAGCATGACGGCGAGCAGGCCCAGCTGCTGCGGAATGGTCAGCTCGGTGTTGGTGGCCTGGGCGATGTAGAGCGCGGCCAGCGAGAGGTAGATCGCCGCGCCGTCGAGGTTGAAGCTGTACCCGGTGGGCACGACCAGGCCGACGGTGGTGCGGTCGGCGCCCATGTACGTCATCTTGCGCATGAGGCCCGGCAGCGCCGGTTCCGCGGTGGAGGTGCCGAGGACGAGGAAGAACTCCTCCTTGAGGTAGCGGAAGAGCTGGAAGATGTTGAGGCGGACGTACAGGGCGAGCAGTCCGCCGAGTGCCACGACCACGAACAGGATCGAGGTCGCGTAGAACAACGCGATGAGCGAGCCGAGACTGGTCAAAGTGGACAGTCCGAAGGCGCCGACGGCGTAGGCCATCGCCCCGAACGCGCCGAGCGGGGCGGCTTTCATCACGAAGCTCAGCACCTTGAACACGACGTCGGTCAGGCGCTTGACGCTGGTGGCGATGGGGTCGCCGATCGGACCGACGGCCTTGATCGCGATGCCGAAGATCACGGCCAGGAAGATGATCTGCAGGATGTCGCCCTCGACGAACGCGCTGAAGAAGCTCTTCGGGATCAGGTGGGTGAAGAACTCCCACCAGTGCTGCGTCTCCCCCGTCTTGATGTACTGCTCGGCGTTGCCGGTGGGGTGGATCTTCGCGGGGTCCGCGTCGACCCCGTCGCCCAGGCGGAAGACGTTGATAGCGACGAGACCGGTGGCGAGAGCCACGATCGCGCCGACCTGGAAGTAGGTCAGGGCCTTGAGGCCGGTGAGGCCGACCCTCCTGATGTCGGCGACGCTGATGATCCCGCCGATGATGGTGAGGAAGACGATGGGTCCGATCAGCAGCTTCATCGCGGCGATGAAGGTCGTTCCCACCGGTTGCAGGGCCTCGCCGAGGTCCGGCCACCGCCAGCCGACGACGACGCCCACGACGATGGCCACCAGCACCTGCACGTAGAGCTGCCGGTACCACGGCTTGCGCGCGCGGGCCGGGGTCGGGACGGTCTGCGACATTGCATTCCTCCTGCGGTCAAAGGGGATCGGCGGTCACGGCCGGGCGCGGAAGTGCTCGTCGGCGATGCGTTCGCCGACCTGTTCGAGCAGGGAGGCGGCGTCGGTGAGGCAGCGGCCGACGTCGGGTTCCAGATCGGTGAGGGCGAACGCGGCCGCGAAGCCGGCGTCGGTGAGTTCCTGTGGTGCCAACAGGTTTCGTCCTGCCACCGCCACGACGGGTGTGCCTGCGGCGCGTGCGGCCGCCGCGATTCCGGCCGGGGCCTTGCCGCGCAACGTCTGGTGGTCCAGCGTTCCCTCACCGGTGATCACCAGACCCGCGCCGGGCAACAGGCCGGCGAGCCCGGTCAGCTCCAGGACGAGGTCGATGCCGCGGCGCTTCTCGGCACCGAGCGCCAGCAGGGCGAACCCGGCGCCGCCCGCCGCGCCGGCGCCCGCAGTCCCGGCCGCCCGCACTCCGGTGGCGTCCTCCAGCAGCCCGGCCCAGCGGGTCAGTGACCGCTCAAGTCGGGCGACCGTCTCCTCGTCCGCGCCTTTCTGCGGTCCGTAGACCGATGCCGCGCCGTGAGGTCCGAGCAGCGGGTTGTCGACGTCGCAGGCGAGGACCAGCCGCGCCGTGCGCAGGCCGGGGTGCAGCCGGCTGAGGTCCACCTCGACGACGGAGGCCAGCGGTGCCGGGTGGCAGCACAGCGGACGTCCGGACTCGTCCAGCAGGCGGGCGCCGAGTGCGGCGAGGAGACCGGACCCTCCGTCCGTGGTCGCGCTGCCTCCGAGCCCGACGACCACCGTGTGGTGCCCAGCCTCCAGTGCCGCGGCGATGAGCCGGCCGGTGCCGCAGGTCGACGCCGTTTCGGCGGTCGCGGGGCCCAGCACCTCGCCGGTGAGCCTGCCCAGGCCGGACGCCTCGGCGAGCTCCACGAAAGCGACGCCGTCCCGATGGGCGTAGTGCGCGTCGACCGGTCGCCCCAGGGGATCGCACGCCACGACCCGTTCGGCGACGAAGCCCACCGAGGTCAACGCCGCGAGGGTCCCCTCGCCTCCGTCGCCGACGGGGTGTTCGTGCACCACGGGACCACTCGGGTGCCGGCGCAGACCGCGGGCGAGGGCCGCGGTGGCGCTCCGGGCGTCGATCGATCCCTTGAACGAGTCCAGGGCCACGACGACCTCGCTCATCTCACCCTCCTCGGCCGGAAATGTGGGCCAACACTGGGCCCGGAGGGAGGCGCGCGTCCAAGAGAACCTTGCTACCGGACTGATAGGTTCCGTCAATCGATAGGTCTTGACCTGCGCGATCGATCGGAGTGGAGCGATGGACGCACGTCAGCTCGAGTACTTCCTCGCGATCGTCGACCACGACGGGTTCGGCCGGGCGGCGCAGGCCCTGCACCTCGCGCAACCGTCGCTGTCGCAGGCCATCGCCGGGCTGGAACGGGAGCTCGGCGTGCAGCTCTTCCACCGCATCGGGCGCGGCGTCGTGCTCAGCGCCGCCGGTACCGAACTGATCGAACCCGCGCGGCAGGTTCTGCGCGACCTGCGCGCCGCGCGGGCGGCGATGGAGTCGACCAAGGGCGTCCAGCGGGGCCGGGTCGAGCTGGTGACCATGCCCTCGCCCGGCATCGAACCGCTGAGCACGCTGACCCGCGCCTTCACCGAGCGGTTCCCCGGGATCACCGTCGGCGCCGAGGCGGCCTTCACCCCCGACGAGGTCGTGCACCAGATCAAGCAGGGCGTGTGCGAGATCGGCGTGATCGGCACGGCGGGGCCGCTGCGACCGCCGGGTGTCGAGGTGTTCCCGTTGGAGGCCCAGCACTTCGTCCTCGTCGGCGCGGCCGGGGCGCCCTTTCCCGACGGCGACCCCGTCCCGCCCTCGGCGATCTCCGGCACCGGCCTGATCGCCTCACCGCCGGGCAGCCTCATGCGGCAGATCGTCGACGACGTGCTCGCCACCGCGACGTCCGTCCGCATCGTCGCGGAGGTCGCGCACCGGACGTCGATCCTGCCGCTGGTCCTGCAGGGCGCCGGTCTCGCCGTGCTGCCCGCGGCCTGGGCACCGCTGGCCCGCGCGGCAGGCGCACGCGTCGCGGGAGTCGACCACCCGGCACGGCTGCACGTCGCACTCGTCGTCCGCCCCGGCCGGCTCACCCCGGCAGCGCAGGCCTTCCTGGCCACAGCCCGCTCGCACACTCCCGGCGACTACGCCTGAGAACAGGAGAGATAGGCCGCACCTATCGATCGCATCGGCAGCGCGTCTTGGACCTGCGGCCGTCTCCGGGGCTTCACTCGGTCCGACGCCGAAGGACCGAGACCAGGGAGCCTCACCGATGTCAGCACCCGCCACGCCCCGCACGTTCAAGATCGCCGCAGTCCCCGCCGACGGCGTGGGCCGCGAGGTCGTCGCCGCCGGACAGGCCGTGCTGGACGCACTCGCCAAGGCCTCCGCCGACGCGTTCGCCTTCGACTGGACCGAGTTCCCGTGGGGCTGCGACTACTACCTAAAGACCGGCCGCATGATGGACGAGGACGGTCTCGACGTCTTGCAGAACTTCGACGCGATCTACTTCGGCGCCGTCGGCTGGCCCTCCGTCCCCGACCACATCAGCCTCTGGGGACTGCGGCTGAAGATCTGCCAGACCTTCGACCAGTGGGCCAACGTCCGGCCCGTCCACTTCCACCCCGGCATCACCTCACCGTTGCGCAAGGCCGACGACACCCCGCTCGACTGGGTCGTCGTCCGCGAGAACAGCGAGGGCGAGTACGCGGGCCTCGGCGGCCGCAACCTCTCCGGCCGCGGCCCCGGCAACGAGGTCGCCGTGCAGACCGCGCTGTTCACCGAACAGGGCTGCGAGCGCATCATGCGCTTCGCGTTCGACCTCGCCCGCACCCGTCCCCGCCAGAAGGTCTCCTCGGTCACCAAGAGCAACGCCCAGCAGTACGGCATGGTGCTCTGGGACGAGACCTTCACCCGCGTCGCGAAGGACTACCCCGACGTCGAGACCGAAAGCGTTCTGGTGGACGCGATGGCGGCCAAGTTCGTGCTCAAGCCCGAAGACCTCTCGGTCGTGGTGGCGTCCAACCTCAACGCCGACATCCTCTCCGACCTCGGCTCCGCGCTGGCGGGCAGCCTCGGCCTCGCCGCGTCGGCGAACCTCAACCCGGAACGGCGCTTCCCGTCGATGTTCGAACCCGTGCACGGCTCCGCCCCGGACATCGCGGGCCAGGGCAAGGCCAACCCGATCGGCGCCATCGGCAGCGCCGCGCTGATGCTCGACCACTTCGGACTCACCGCAGAAGCCGACCGGGTGCGCAAGGCCATCGAGGCCGCGACGGCCGGCGGCGTCCTCACGCCGGACGTCGGCGGCACGGCGAGCACCCAGCAGGTCGTCGACGCCGTGATCGACAGCCTCGTGTGACGCGCTCGGCCTGGCCGGGAGACCGGGCTCACCCGTAGCGCGCGACGAGCGTTCTGCCGATCGACGCCAGCTGGTCCAGCACGCTCCGCGGGCCGGTGATCTCCAGCCAGTCGACCATCCCTGCCAGCTCGCCGGCGAGCGCGAACTCGTTGTAGCCGCGGATCACGACCTCGACGCGATCGTCCGGTGTGGACCCTCCGACCTCCAGCCGGTCGCCGAGCGACATGCGGAGGCGGCTCATCTCGTGGGGAACGCACACCGCCCGGACTTCGAGGGGTGTGCGCCTGCGGTCGACCTCGTCGGCGATCTCGCGCCAGCTCTCGGCGAGGTCGAAGTCCGCCGGCCGGTCGACGGGATCACCGGTCACATCAGCGGACGACACGCGGTCGACGCGGAAGGTCCGCAGTCCGGCCTCGGTGTTCGTGACGAGGTACCACCACGGTCCCTTGGCCACGAGGCCCAGCGCGTGCACGGTGCGCACGGTCTCGGCGCCCTTGCCGTCGACGTAGCCCAGCCGCACCTGGAGGCCGCGGATGACCGCGTCCTGGAGTGCGTCGAGCAGGGGTGGCCGCCGGGGTTCGACGCGGCCGTTCCCCCACCGTTGCGGATCCACGACCAGCGACGACGCCGCTGCCTCCGCCTGCACCCGAAACGGCTCCGGCAGGGCCTGGACGAGCTTGCGCAGTGCGGCTTTCACGGCGGGCGTCGCGGCGGAGGCCTGGCCCGCTACCAGGAACAGGGCGCGGGCCTCGCTCGCGGTCAGCCCGGACAGGTCGGTGCGGGCGCCGCCCACCAGGCGCCAGCCGCCGCCGCGGCCCTGCACGGAGTACACGGGCACGCCGGCCATCGCCAGGGCGTCGAGGTCCCGGCGCGCGGTGCGCTCGGAGACCTCCAGTTCCCTGGCGACCTCCGCGGCGGTCACGTGCTCGCGCCGTTGCAGCAGGAGGAGGACGGCCACCAGCCGGTCGGTTCCCACGCCGCCAAGGTTGTCACGAAAACCGGTCATGGGATGGCCGGTTTCGTCCGCAGGATGAGGTCATGTCCATCTCAACCGACTTCCCCGAGCCCACCCTCGTCCCGGTCAACGGCGTGGTGCTCGAAGTGTTCGAAGCAGGCAGGGAGAACGCGGGCAACCCCGTCGTGCTCTGCCACGGCTGGCCCGAGCACGCCTTCTCCTGGCGCCACCAGATGACCGCGCTCGCCGCGGCGGGCTACCACGTCCTCGTCCCGAACCAGCGGGGATACGGCAACTCGACGAGACCGGCCGACGTGACGGACTACGACCTCGAACACCTGACGGGCGATCTCGTCGCACTGCTCGACCACCACGGCTACGAGGACGCCACCTTCATCGGCCACGACTGGGGAGCGCACGTCGTCTGGGGACTGGCGATGCTGCACCCGGAGCGCGTGAACAAGGTGATCAACCTGAGCCTGCCGTACCTCGAACGCGGGGCGAAGCCCTGGGTCGAGTTCCTGGAGGAGGTCGTCGGCGGCGACTCCCACCTCGTCCACTTCAACCGGCAGCCCGGCGTCGCGGACGCGGTGTTCGACGAGAACCCCGCCCGGTTCCTCCGCAACCTGTTCCGCAAGAACGAACCGCCCGCGCAACCGCAGCCGGGCATGCCGTTCATCAACCTCGCCCGAGCCGAGACGCCGCTCGGCGAGCCGCTGATGAGCGACGACGACCTGGCGGTGTTCGTCTCGGCTTTCGAGGTGTCGGGGTTCACGGGCGGCCTGAACTGGTACCGCAACCTCGACCGCAACTGGCACCTGCTGGCGGACGTGGACCCGATCATCCGCCGGCCGGCGCTCATGGTCTACGGCGACCGGGACACGATCGCGAAGTCCGCGAACCTCGCGGACTTCGTGCCCGGCGTGGAGGTGACCAGCCTGGACTGCGGCCACTGGATCCAGCAGGAGAGGCCGGAGGAGCTCAACCAGGTGATCCTGAAGTGGTTGCGGCACCAGGAATCCGATCTCAGGTGAACACCCCTTCGAGCTGTCCTGTGTGGTCCTTCAGCACCCTGCCCGGTTCCGTGCCCAGCACGTTGTCGAGCAGGGCCGCGTAGACGTCCCGGAAGTCCGTGGTCTGCCTGAGGTCTCCGTCGTCGAGGTCGGTCAGGCTCGGCTGGGCGCCGTGGAAGCCGCCCCGGACCCCGTTGCCCAGCAGGAAGACCGGGCCCGCCGTGCCGTGGTCCGTTCCGTCGCTCGCGTTGGCGCGCACGCGCCTGCCGAACTCGGAGTAGACCAGCACGACCGCCCGCTTCCCCACCCTGCGGACGAACGGGGTGAGGGCGGCGTCCAGTTCGGACAGCAGGCGTTGCTGGGTCGCGCGTTCGTCGGAGTGCGTGTCGAACCCGCCCAGCGACGCCGAGTAGACGCGGCACGGCACGCCGGCCTCGATCAGCCGGGCGACCACGTCCAGCTGTGCTCCCAGCGCGCCACCGCCGCCGGCCGAGGAACCCTTGTCCCGCTGGTCGTCCGGGTCGTCGTCCGGCAGCTTGCCGCCGTTCGGCGATCCGGTGAGGGTGGTGGCGGTGTGGCGCAGGTCCGCGATGGACCGCGCGACCCGTGCCTGCCATTGCTCCTCGCCATCGGACACCTGCCCGAGCGCGGTGAACGCGTCACCGAGCGGACCGGATGGCAGTTTCAGGCCGCTCAACGGGAACGACGCCGCGGCAGTGCGTTCCCCGGCGAGCATCGGCGGCAGCAGGGGTTCCAGGGAGAGCGCCCGCAACGGGTCGTCGCCCGCGGTCTCGTCGAGCCAGCGCCCCAGCCAGCCGGACGGCACGGAGGTGCGGGGCGAGGCCGTCTGCCAGATGGCCATCGAGCGGAAGTGGCTGTGGTCGGGCTGGGCGTAGCCGACGCCGCGCACGATGGCGAGTCCGCGTTCGTCCCAGATCTGCTTGAGGCCCTTGAGACCGGGGTTCAGCCCCAGTCCCTCGCCCAGGCCGAGCACCTCGCCCGGTTCGTAGGCGAGGTCCGGCCGTGCGTCCTGATAGGCGCGATCCTCTGCCGGCACAACGGTGTTGAGGCCGTCGTTGCCTCCGTAGAGCGTCACGACGACCAGCACGCCCTGGCTCGCGTCGAGCGGGTCGTCGGACGCGGCCTTCATCAGGTCGTCCCAGTTCACCTGCGTGGCGCCGATCGCGAGGGCGCCGGCCGCGGTGACACCGGACAACGTCAGGAAACGGCGTCGGGTCAGCTTGTCCACGAGTTCACCTGCTCACCACGTATTCGGGGGCGCTCGCCGCCACGACGACGAGCTGCACCGGGTTGTCGGCGACCTTGCCGAGCGCGGTCTTCGTCCGGTCCGACCAGGAGTCCACGCCGAGCAGACGCCGCACCCCCTCGATCCGGTCGGCCGTGCCCAGGGCCGTCTTCAGGTCGGCTCGTTCCGCCACGAGCTTCGCGAGGTCGAGCCGCGACGGCCACGCGGCCGTCGTCAGCCACGCGCCACCGGCGGGCCAGCCTCCGACGCTCGGCGGGCGGAAGGGCGTCTGCCCGAGCCCGCGCAGGGCCCGCAGCAGGGAGTCCGCCTGCTTGCGGTTCAGGTCGCGCGGCCGGACGCCGAGCGCCCGCATCAGCCCCACGGCCCACTCGACGGGCTGCTTCACCAGCACGTTGGCCGAATCGCGGAAGGCGGGCTCGGAGGCCATGGCGCGCAACAACGATCGCGTGTCGCGCCGGAAGGCGGTGACGAGCCTGGCCGTCACGTCGGCGGCGGGCGGCTGCGCGGACACCATGCGGAACCACGCTCTGCCCACCACGAACTCGGGACTCTCCTTGCGCTCCAGCACGAGCGCCACCAGCGACTCCGCCGTGAACCGGTCGCGGCGCCCGAAGACGGTCTTGCTGCTGTCGTCGTGGCGCTTGGCGACCAGCTCGGCCTTGCCGGTGTCGGCGCGCACGGTCCAGCCGGTCAGCGCCCGCGCGGCCTCCCGCACGTCCTGTTCCTCGTAGTGGCCGATGCCCAGCGCGAAGAGCTCCATGAACTCCCGCGCGAGGTTCTCGTTCGGCGACCCGGACCTGTTGTCGTTGCCGTCGAGCCACACCAGCATCGCCGGGTCGACCACGAGGGCCTGTGCGAGGTCCGCGAACGGGCCCAGGCCGAGCCTGCGGAACGTCTCGTTCTGCGCCAGCATCGCCCCGGGCGACCGCACCTTCTGCTCACTCGTCGCGAAGTGCCCGTGCCAGAACCACGTCACGCGCTCCACGGCCGGTCTGCCCGTCGTGACCATGCGGTCGAGCCACCACGTCGTCAGCGCGTGGTCGTCCTCGGAACGCTGCTGTGCCGCGTCCTGCTTGGCCGCGCGGTCGCCCTTCACCGGGCGGGGCGGGCTGGCGGGCGTCGGTGCGGGCACGTCACCGGCGGCATCACCGGTGAGCAGCGCGTCGAGCGTGGCGTCGAACGGCCTGTCCAGATCTCCTGGCCGCGGTCCCGCACCCAGCCGGTCGTGCAGCCTGCGTACCGCGGCGCGATCGTCCAGTTGCACCATGGCGGACAGTGTTCGTCGTGTGCCGCGGGGTGACCAGCGCCCAGGGAGATCCTTCAGACTCGCTTCAGGCGCTCGAACTCGTCGATCGCCCGCACCTTCCCCGCTGATCCGGTGCTCGGGTCGAAGGTGTAGCCGAGCCACTCGGACACCAGCCGCCGCGCCAGTTCGAGGCCCACGACCCGCTGTCCCATGCACAGGACCTGCGCGTTGTTGCTGAGCACCGAACGTTCGACGGAGTACGAGTCGTGCGCCGTCACCGCGCGCACGCCCTCGACCTTGTTGGCCGAGATGGCGACACCCAGCCCCGTGCCGCAGATGAGGATCGCGCGGTCGGCACGCCCGTCGGCGACGAGCTGGGCGGCGTCGATCGCGATGTGCGGGTACGCGGTGTGACCGTCCGAGGCGACACCGACGTCGACGACCTCGCCGACCCTGTCGTCCGCGGCCAGGTCGGCCTTGATGGACTCCTTGTACTCGAACCCGGCGTCGTCGGACCCGACGACGATGCGCATGGTCATGCGGAACGCTCCGAAGTGAGATGGGCACCGATCGCGGTGCACAGCAGTGCGAACGAGGTGGCGCCCGCGTCCGGGGTGCCGACGCTCCGCTCGGCGAGGGGACGCGCGCGGCCTGTCCGCGGTGTCAGGTCGGCGGTCTCCTCGGCGGCCATGGTGGCGACCGCGGCGGCGACCGACCACGCCTTCGGCACCGCGACGCCGGTGTTCAGCGTCGTCTCCAGCTCGACGCTGAACGGCACCAGCGCGTCGACCATGGTCTTGTCGCCGAGCTGCGCCTTGCCCAGCTTGTGGATGGTGGCGGTGAACTCCCGCACGGCGCGCGCCAGGTCGTCGGGGCCGAACGCCGCGCCGTAGTCGTCCAGGCCGCGGCCCACCGCCTCGATCGCCGCGCCCCAGAGCACGCCGGACGTGCCGCCCGCCTCGTCGGCCCACGCCTGGCCGGCCTGCCGCAGCACCCACCCGGCACCCGCGTCCGCGCCGGCGCCCTCGGCCCGTGCGAGCGCGGCCTCCACGCCCTTGCGCATGCCGCGGCCGTGGTCGCCATCGCCGGCCACCGCGTCGATGCGCCCCAGTTCGTGCTCGTGCTCGGCGATGGTGTCGCGGGCGACCTTCAGCACGGCGCGGATCGTGCCCGCGAGCCGCACGGACTCGGCGCTCGCGCCCGGCACGGCGAGCACCGGCGGCACCAGCTGGCGTTCGGCGGCGGCGGGCGGGACGAGTGGCTGCAGCGGGGCGGCCGTCTTGCGGTAGCCGGGGGTGTAGGCGTCGGCGCACCACAGGCGTTCGAGGTCGTCGTTGAGCCACATCAGCGTCAGGGAGCACCCGCCCATGTCGAGGCTCGTGACCAGTTCACCGACCTCGGGCGCCACGATCGTGAGACCTGCCTCGCGCAGCCGTGCGGACACGATCCGCCAGAGCAGGAACAGCTCCTCGTACTTGGTGGTGCCCAGGCCGTTGAGGATCACCGCGACCCGGCGTGAGCTCGTGTCCGGCGCGTCGGCGAGCAGGTCGTCGACGAGCATCCTGCCCAGTTCGGTCGCGGGTAACGTGGGCAGGTCGCGGATGCCCGGCTCGCCGTGGATGCCCAGGCCCAGGCCCAGCTGTCCGGGCGGCACGGTGAACAACGGCTCGTCGGCGCCCGGCATCGTGCAGCCGGAGAACGCCACGCCGAGCGTGCGGGTGTGGTCGTTGGCCGCGCGGCCGAAGGTCTCGACGACGTCGATGTCGTGCCCCTCGGCGGCCGCGGCGCCCAGCACCTTGAAGACGGTGAAGTCGCCAGCGATGCCGCGCCGCCGCGGGATGTCCGACGAGGACGCGATGTCGTCGGTGACCAGCACGATGCGCGTGTCGACGCCCTCGTCGCGCATCCGGTCGGCGGCGAGCCCGAAGTTGATCACGTCGCCGGCGTAGTTGCCGAAGCTGAAGATCACGCCCCTGCCCTGGTCCGCCGCCCGGCCGACGGAGGCGGCCTGCGACGCGGACGGCGAGGTGAAGATGTTGCCCACCACGGCTCCGGTGGCGAAGCCGGGTCCGACGGTGCCGCAGAACGCCGGGTAGTGCCCCGAACCGCCGCCGATGACGACGGCGACCTGCGGCTGTGCCGTCCGGTGCGCCACCACGCCGCCGGGGACTCCGCGCAGCCGGTCGGCGTAGAGGTCGAGGAACCCTTCGAGCTGGTCCTCGGCGAAGCGGGCGGGGTCGTCGAAGATCCTGGTCACGCGCTCGCCCCCGCTCCGTGCGGCAGGATCGAGACCTTGATCGAGGACCCGCCCGTGTCGGCGACGAGGTCGAGGCCCTTCTGGAACTCCGCCATCGGCAGCTGGTGCGTGCAGATGTCGGCGACGGGCAGCCTGCCCTCCTCCAGCATCTTGATCGCGGCGGGCCAGCAGTGCGGGCCGAGGTGCGCGCCCAGCACGTCCAGTTCCTTGTCGTCGGAGATGATCGACCAGTCGACCGAGACGTCCGAGCCGAACACCGAGTACTCGACGTACGTCCCGAGCTTGCGCAGCAGGTTCAGGCCCTGGCCGACCGCCGACGGGTGGCCCGTGCCCTCCAGGTAGACGTCCGCGCCGTACCCGTCGGTCATGTCCTTGACGGCGGCGACGGCGTCCTGCCTGCCGATGTTGATGACGACGTCGGCGCCGCACCGGCGGCCGAGCTCCAGCTTGGCGTCGTCGAGGTCCAGCGCGATCAGGAGCTTCGGGTTCTTCGCCTTCGCGCCCGCCACGAGGCCGAGCCCGATCGGGCCGCAGCCGGCGACGACCACCACGTCGTCGAAGGAGATCGAGGCCCGTTCGACGGCGTGCAGCGCGCACGACAGCGGTTCGGCGAACGCCGCGTGGTGGGCGGGCAGGTCCTTGGAGATCGGGTGCACCCTGGCCTTGGTGGGGATCAGCATGTACTCGGCCATCGCACCGTTGTAGTTGCGGAAGCCGAACATGTCGTGCGGCCCGCACATCCAGTACTGGCCGCGGCGGCAGTAGCGACACTCCTCGCACGGCACGATCTGCTCGCACACCACCCGGTCGCCGAGCGCGACGCGGTGCGAGGCCAGTCCTGCCTCGTCGCCCGCCACCACCGTGCCGACGAACTCGTGGCCCGGCGTGATGCCGGTCTGCGCCCAGGCGGGGCGGTTGTCGTCGCCCCAGAACTTCGGGGCGCCGTGGAAGCACTTCAGGTCGCTCGCGCAGATGCCCACGGCCTCGACCCGCATCAGCAGGTCGCCCTCCCCCAGCGAGGGGACGTCGACCTCCTCCAGTCGGTAGTCCTGGGGTCCGTGCACGACGACGGCCTGCATGCGGCTCGGGATCTCGGAGAACACCGGCGACCTCCTCAACGGTTGCTACCGCTTCAGAGTGGTTCGCCGACCGGCCGCTGTCAACACATGTTCAGACCATTTGTTCACGCAGTTCAGGGGCCGTTTTCCAGGCATGCCGAAGGGCCGGTCGACTGACCGGCACGACGGAACCGTCAGGTCAGGAGGCGACGCGCTCGTTGGCCGCGTCGAGCAGTTCGCTCGCGGTCAGCGAGTCCGTCACGAGCTCGGTGAACCAGCCCGCGCCGGCCGCGGCGAGGATGCTCCTGACCTTCTCGTGCCCGGAGGCCACCGCGATCACGGTCGGCACCTCGCGCAGCACTTCGAGACTCGTCGACACCACGCGGTCGGAGCCCTCGAACACCAGCGGCAGACCGTCGGCACCGAAGAACCGCGTGCACACGTCGCCCGCCGCCTCCTTGATCCACGGCGCGTCCTTGGGCACGAAGCTCGGCAGCGAGCGACGCGCGGCAGGCGGTGCGCCGACACCCACGACGGCGCACCGAGCCCTGCCCCACAGCTCCTGGACCCTCGTGAACGACGGGTCGTCCATCAGCTTCTCGTGCAGGTCGGGGCCCGGCAGCGCCGGTGCGTAGAGGAACACCGGCCTGCCGCCGACCTTGGCCGCGATCTGCCGGGTGACCTCGTTGGTCTGGTACCAGGGCTCGGGATCGTCCTGGCCGCCGACCGTGGGCACGATGGTCACGCCCGGCAGTTCCGGCAGGTCGGACTGCGCGACCTCGTACACCGCGCGCCCCGACCCGACGAGCAGCACGTCGTCGGACTGCAGGTCCATCGACCGCAACGCGCGGGTGAGCGCCGAGGCGAGCGACGCGCCGACGACCGCGCGCGGGGCGAACGGCGCGAGGTGCACCTTCCGCAACCCGAGCGCGACCCTGACCTGTTCGGCCAGCGACGCGTCGTCCTCACTGCCGGGAGCCACGAGCTCGATGCGGACGACGCCCTGGCGCCGCGCCTCCGCGAGCAGCCTGCTGACCGTCGGCCTGCTGGTCCCGAGGCGCGTGGCGATCTGCGCCTGGGTCTGCTCCTCGAGGTAGTAGAGGGCTCCCACGGCGTAGAGCAGCTGGGGCGTGATGCGCGGCTGCTCCCGCCCTGAGGCGTTCCCGCTGCCAGTCATGATCCCGCGGTCTCCCCGCTCTCGGTGTCCGCCGACGGCAGGCCGGCTCCTATCCCGCGGCGAGGACGAAGTTGTTGACCTTGGGAGCGACGTCCTTCGAGACGAGCGTACAGTCGAGCGCCTGCTTCTCCTCGGAGGCGCCGCTCTGGCCGGTCTTGATCTTACTGGCGAGCTGCGCCACCGCCTTGGTGGTGCCCTCGACGATCGGTTGCAGCACCGAGGCGACCATCTCCCCGCGCTTCACGGCCTCCACCGCGTCCTGGTTGCCGTCGAAGCCCAGAACCTTGACCTGGGCGAGCTTTCCGGCCTGCTTCAACGCGTTGATCGCGCCCAGAGCCATCTCGTCGTTGCCCGCGATCACCCCGTTCAGGTCGGGGTTCTTGGACAGCAACGCCTCCATCTTCTGCTGGCCCTCCGTGCGGTCCCAGTTGCCGATCTCCTCGCCGATCTTCTTCAGGTCCGGGTACTGGGAGAGCACGCCCTTGTAGCCGTCCGAACGGACCTGGGCGTTGTTGTCGCTGGGCTTGCCGAGCAGTTCGACGTACGTGCCCTTGTACCCCATCGCGCTCGCCCACGCCTCCGCGCCGAGCGTGGCGCCCTGGGCGTTGTTGGACACGATCTGCGAGGTCGCGAGGCCGGTCTTGTTGATCTCGGCGTTGACCAGCACCACCGGGATCTTCGCGTCCACCAGCTTCTGCACGGCGGCGATGCTCTCCTCGGCGCCCGCCGGGTCGAGGATGACGCCGGCGACCTTGTCGTTGATCGCCGTCTCGATCATCGTGTTCTGCTGCGCGGGGTCGTTCTTGTGCGCGGAGAGCGTGTACTTGTACCCGGCCTTGGTGACCTCGCTCTGGGCGGTGTCGACCTCGGCCTTCCAGTAGGGGTTCGACGGGTCGACCGTGATGATCGCGATCGTGCTCGACTGCGTCGCCGCGCCCTGGCCGTCGCCACCGCACGCGGTGACGGTCAGCGCCAGGCCGGCGGCGAGGAACGCGGCGGCGAACCGGCGTCGGTGCAAGCGGTCGGTCATGGGGTCCTGCCTTTCACTCACGAGGTTTGCGGCTGCTCTGCCGATCGCACGGCCGCTGCGGCACGGCGTGCGTTGCGGCGCCGCTGGAGGAGTTGCTGGATCTGGTCGACCGCGACCGCGAGGATGATCACGGCACCGGTGATCACCTGCTGCCAGAACGGCGAGACGCCGATGATGACCAGTCCGTTGGCCAGGAACCCGATCACGAACGCGCCGATGATCGTGCCGCGCACGGTGCCGCGGCCGCCCGAGAGCGCCGCACCGCCGATGACGACGGCGGCGATCGCGTTGAGTTCGTAGAACTGGCCAAGGTCCGCGGTCGCGGAGCTGATGTTCGCGACCTGGAGGACCCCCACGACCGACGCGCACAGTCCGGAAAGGACGTAGATCCGGGTCTGCACGCGCTTCACGGGCACGCCCGAGAGCTGGGCGGCGCGTTCGTTGCTGCCGGTCGCGTAGAGCCACCGGCCGAACGGGGTCTTGGTGAGCAGCAGGGAGAACGCGATGGCGAGCGCGACCATGACCCAGGCGGCGAGCGGAAGTCCGAGGGGCCTGCTCGCGAACACCTCGAAGAAGCCCGTGTTGCCCAGGTACGGCTGTCCGCTCAGCTCGTTGGTGATGTTCTGGCCGTTGAGCAGTACCTGGGTCAGACCCCTTGCCACGTAGAGCATTCCGAGCGTGACGATGAACGGTGCGAGCCCTAGTCGTGCGATCAGCAAGCCGTTCACGAGTCCGGCGAGCGCGCCGACTCCGGCGCAGACCAGGACGACGACCCACACCGCCGGGTACGCGATGGCGTCGGTCAGCGGGATGTCGAGGCCGCGGAACAGGGTTCCCGCCACGGCACCGGTGAGACCGACCGTGGAGCCGACCGACAGGTCGATGCCGCCGTTGAGGATGACGAGCAGCATGCCGAGCGCGACGATCGCGTTGAACGCCACCTGTTTGATGATCGTGACGATGTTGCCGGCGGAGAGGTAGTTGTCCGACAGCAGCGCGAAGGCCACGATGATCACGATCAGCGCGATGAGGGCCCTGCCCTCGACGAGCACCGCGTTCAGGGTGATCGGGGACCGGTTCCGCGCGGCGGGCGCCGCCTGCCTGGCCGCCGGGGCCTCGGTCGTGGTGTTCACAGTTCGCCTCCGTTCTGGTGGGCGGGGGTCTGCTCGCCGGAGGCGGCCATGACCTCGTCGCGGGTGCAGGTGCGGGGATCGAACTCGCGGACGACGCGGCCCCTGTTCATGACGACCACGCGGTGGGAGGCGGTGAGCGCCTCGCCGACCTCGGACGTCGCGTAGAGGACGGCCATGCCCTCGCGCGCCTTCCGGTACAGCAGCGCGAAGATCTCGCCCTTCGCCCCGACGTCGATGCCGCGGGTGGGTTCGTCGAGCAGCAGCACGGACGGGCTGGTCATGAGCATCTTGCCGATCACGACCTTCTGCTGGTTGCCGCCGGAGAGCGAGCTGATCGGCGCCTGCGGGTGCGCTGTTTTCACCCGCACGTCCACGATCTGGCGTTCGATGCCGGTCCGTTCCTGGCCTCGCTTGATGAAGCCGCGCCGCACGGTCGTCAGCAGGCTCGCCAGCGACAGGTTCGCGCCGACGCCGAGCATCGGGACGAGACCGTCGCGCTGCCGGTCCTCGGGGACGAGCCCCAGGCCGAGGCCGATCCGTTCGGCGATCGACCTCCCGGCGAGGTCGGCGCGACCCAGCAGCGTCCGTCCACTCGCGACGGAGGTCCGGCCGGCGATCGCTTCGAGCAGCTCGGTCCGGCCGGCGCCCATCAGCCCGTAGAGGCAGACGATCTCGCCGGCCCGCACGTCGAGCGACAGGTCGTCGACCACGACGCGGCCGGTCTCCGGTTCCGCGACCGTCAGGTTCTCGATCGACAGGGCGACGTCGCCGTGCTCGCGGGGCTCGTCGCTGAAGTCGTAGTCGGCGTCGCGGCCCACCATCGTGCGCACCACCCAGGCCAGGTCGAGGTCCTGCGCGTCCTTCGTCGCCACGAGTGCGCCGTCGCGGAACACCACGGCGTGGTCGGCGATCTCGATCGCCTCCTCCAGGTGGTGGGAGATGTAGACGATCGCCACGCCCTGCGCGCAGAGCTCGCGGATGACCTTGAACAGGACCTCGATCTCACCGGCGGACAGCGCCGACGTCGGTTCGTCCATGATCAGGACGCGGGCATCGGCGGCGAGTGCGCGGGCGATCTCGACGATCTGCTGCTGGCCCACCCGGAGGTCCTGCACGAGGGTGCCGGGCGTGATCGGTTCCTCCAGGCGGTCCATGAGGGCCTGGGTGATCCTCCGTTCCGCGGAGTAGTCGATCGAACCGAAGCGCGTGCGCAGCTCGCGGCCGATGAAGACGTTGTCGCGCACGGACAGGTTCGGGCAGAGGTTGAGCTCCTGGTGGATGATCGCGATCCCGCGCCGCACCGCGTCGTCGGTGGACGCCAGCACGACCGGCTCGCCGTCGAGGACCAGCTCTCCCGAGGTCGGCTGCTCCACCCCGGAGAGGATCTTCATGAGGGTGGACTTGCCCGCGCCGTTCTCGCCGAACAGCACGGTGACCTTGCCGCGCCGCACCTCGAAGTCGACGCCGCGCAAGGCTCGCGTGACCCCGTAGACCTTGGTGACGCCGACAGCCCGCAGGACGACCTCGCTCACGAGACCACCTCGACCGTGATCGGCTGCACGACGACCGGCTTGGCGGGCGGCACGGTGTTCGTGGGCGCGACGACGTTCATCACCCCGACGACCTTCACCTTCTTGCCCGCGAGAGTGCCCGCCTTCTGCAGCTCGGCGGTCATGAGCTTGCGCAGCTCGTCGCCGACCTGCTGGAAGCGCGTCTGGTCTGGGGCCTGGGCGAACGTGAACCCCATGGCGTCGCGGACGACCGAGCCGTTGAGGGCGGGACCCGCGGCCACGGTCACCGCCGTCTGCGCCGGCACGCCGTCGACCTGGACGCGTGCGCCCGAGTCCCCCGCCTCGGTGATCACGCCCTCGACGGTGACCGGGAAGGCGTAGGCGTTCTGGTTCGGCGTGGCCGCCTTGAACGACGCGGCCGCCGCCTTGACGTCGGTCTGCAGCGCCTGCACGACCTGCGCCAGCGGCACCGCGGTTCCCGGCAGCTCACCGCGCGCTCGGTTCCAGAGCTCGGCGGAGCTCGCGGCCGGGTCGAAGGGCTTGGGGGCGAGCGCCGCCACCTCGTCGCGGGTCAGGAAACGGGTGTCGAGCGCCATCACCACGACCAGCAGCAGCACGGCGACCGGGCCGGCGACCTGCCGGACTCTGCGCCGCGACCAGCCGCTGGCACTGCCGGGAACTGTCAGAGCGGACAAGGCGATGTCCTCCAGACGATGGTCCGAGTGGTGCAGATCACGTGTCCAGAGGACGGTAGCCGAGCACTGAACATATGTCCACGACAAATGTTCACGGCCGGATTCGGGGCCTCGACGCCTACGCTGCGCATGAGCGTTGAGACGAGGCGGTCGAGACGGGCGAGGTGAGTGGTGGATCTTCTCGGCATCGACGTCGGGACATCGATCGCCAAAGCCGTGCTGTTCGACGACTCCGGGCAGGTGGTCCGCAGCGCGAGCAGGCCGATCACCCTGCTCCACCCCGAGCACGGACACGTCGAGCAGGACGTGGACGAGCTGATGCGCGAGGTCCGTTCCGCGGTCTCGGAGGTGACCGCCGGAGGCGCCAGACCCTCGCTGGTCGCGATCACCGGGCAGGGCGACGGCTGCTGGCTCGTCGACGACCGCGGCCAGCCTGTACGCACCGCGATCAGCTGGATGGACGCCAGGAGCGCGGGCATCGTCGACGACTGGTCGCAGGACGGCACAGCGGCCAAGATCTACTCGGTCAACGGCAACGCCGTCTTCTCCGGCTCGATGGCACCCGTCCTCGCCTGGCTGGACCGGCACGAACCCCGGTCGCTCGACCTCGCCGCCACCGCCGCCCACTGCAAGGACGTCGTCTTCCAGCAGTTCACCGGCCTGCGCGCGACGGACGACTCGGACGCCTCCCTGCCGTTCGGCGTGCCGGAGGGCGGGACCTACTCGGCCGACGTCCTGCGGCTGACCGGCCTCGCGCACCGGGCGGACCTCCTGGCGCCCGTGGTGGCACCGCTGCCGATCGCTCCTAACAGGACGGACCTGCTGCCCGCGTCCGCGGTCGTCACCTCCGGCCCGTTCGACCTGCCCGCCTGCGCGGTGGGCGGCGGCGTCGACCGGCCTGGCGACGGCCTGCTGATCATCGGCACCACGCTGGGATGCCAGGTCCTCACCGAACGGCTCGACACCTCGGGCGCCCCGTCCGGCATGCACGTCACCTCCGGCCCCGGCAGGTGGATGCGGGTCATGGCGGCGATGTCCGGATGTTCCGCGCTGGACTGGGTTCTGGACCTCACGGGCATGCGGCACGAGAGCCTTGACGCGATCCTCGGCACGTCCTCGCCGGGCGCGTCGGGCGTCGAGGTGCTGCCCCACCTGGCGCCGTCGGGCGAACGGGCGCCCGTGCTGGACCAGAAGGCCAGCGGTCAGTTCACCGGGGTCAGGCTCACCACCACCCCGGCCGACCTGGTGCGCGCCACGTGCGAGGGCCTCGCCTACACCGCGCGAGAGTGCTTCGAGGCGGCGGGCCTGACCGGACGGGTCGTGGTGTGCGGCGGCGGAGCGCGCTCACGGGCGTGGCTGGAGATCTTCGCCTCGGTGCTCGGCCGCCCGTTGCACGTCGCGCGCAGCCCCGAGGTGGGGGCGCGCGGAGCGGTGCTGGCCGCACTGCGGGCGACCGGCGCCGACCCCGACACGGCCGCCTGGACCAGGCCCGAGTCCGTCGTGGAGCCCGTGCCCGCACTCGTGCGGCGCTACGAGGACGGGTACCTCAGGTTCCTGCGGCACCGCGACGCGGCCCGCTTGATGGCCTGACCGGACCTCAGCAACGGCCGCGCAGGTCCTCCACGCCGTCACCGGTGAGCTCGTCGCAGAACGCGCCGCGCCCGGTCATCGCCATGACCAGGGCCAGCGTCGGACCGCGGACCTCCTCGCCCGCACCGGTCGTGAAGCCGGAATCCGTTGCGACCAGACGAAGTCCGCCGATGCGGCCCTTCGCGAGCACGACGAGATCGGTCGAGGCGTAGTGCTCGGCGACCAGCATGAGCACCTCCTGCGGCACGTCCCGCCGGATGCCCAGCGGCCTGCGGATGTCCTCGGCGTGCACGACCTGCTCGGCCAGCGCTCCCACGCTCGACCCGCGGAAGCCGAGGGGCGTGGTGGACCGGTTCACCGCGGCACGGAACCGGGCGAGGGTCTCGGCGGGCGAGTCACCTAGTTGCTCGCGGAGCCGGTCGACCAGCTGCCGGTCGAAGTCGAACCGCACCCGCACGACTCCCAGGAACCAGCGCGGGAACGACAGCACCGCGCCCGCGGTGAGATGCGCCAGCACCTCGCGGACTGACAGTTCGCTGCACAGCGACGTCGTCGCCCACTGCTCGTCCGTCAGGCCGGCGAGGTCCTCGGCCAAGGCGGCTCGTTCGGCATGCACCAGCGACCACGTCGTGTCCACGTGGCCATTATCGGTCACGAGATCACGGGCAGCGGGCGCCGGACGACCTCGGCCGAGTCCTCAGGGGACAGTCCGAGCATCCGCAGGACCATCTCGGCCATTCCTGCGGCGGCCCCGTCACAGTCGACGTCCGGGCGGGTGAACCGCAGTTCGATCATCGCGAGCAGCGAGCCGCCCATGGCCGTCAGGGCCAGCATCACGTCGACCGGCAGGAAGCGTCCGGTCGCGATGCCGTGCTCCAGGTCGCGGCGGGCGCGCGGTGCCAGGCCGGTGTCGGTGTGCAGCAGGCTGATGGAACGGCGGCGCAGCACCTGCATGAGCTCCGGGTGCGTGTCGGCCATGCGCGCGGCGAGCCGGAAGCCTCCCGCGAGCAGTTCCGCCGGGTCGTCCACGCCGTCGAGGCCCTGGTCGAACGCGGCGCCGAACTCCTCCAGCGCCTCCGTGACGGCCGCGTCGAACAGGTCGGCCTTCGACGCGAAGTGGTTGTAGAAGGAGCCGAAGCCGACGTCGGCGCGTTCCGCGATCTGCTGGATGCTCGCCGCGCTCTCCTCCCCCTCGGCCAGGATCCGCCGGGCCGCGCCGACCAGTGCCTGCCTGGTCGCGGCCCGGCGACGTTCGTTGCGGGTGCCGGACTGGGCCGTGGTCGCCATGCGCGCGAGCCTAACAGCACAACTGACGGTCGTCACAAAACTGAGGGTTTCATCAGTTATGTTGCGCGGCCACTATCCGTGATGGCATGGTCATAACTGATGAAGTCATCAGTTACTGGCCGGGAGGGTGGATGCGGACCGCACATCAGGACCTGCACAGCGAGTTCGGCGGGCACAGGAACGAACACAGGGGCAGGGCGCGCAACCCCGTGATCAAGGCCGCCGACCTCGCGTGGCTCGAGTTCGAGAAGCCCGACCTGGACCGCGCGGCGGTGTTCGCCCGCGACTTCGGCTTCGAGATCGCCGCACGGGAGCCGGACGCGCTGTGGCTGCGCGGCACGTTCGGTGGCCCGCCCTGCATGGTGATCCGCCGGGGGCGCTCGTCGCGGTTCATCGGGCCCGCGTTCCGCGCCGCCGAGCGCGCCGACCTGCAGCGACTGGCCCGCTCCACCGGACGTGACGTGCGCGCGGCCGACGTTCCGGGCGGTGGCGAGGTCGTGGACCTGCTCGACCCGTCGGGGTTCCCGGTGCGGGTCGTGCACTGCGCGCTCGCGTTGCCGGCGTTGCCCGAACAGGTGCCGCTGACGTTGAACTTCGGCACCGCCCCCGCACGCACGAACGCGACCCAGCGGCCACCGCGCGAACCGTCGCGGATCCAGCGCCTCGGGCACGTCGTGCTGGAGACGCCGGTGTTCGTTCGCGCGCTCGACTGGTACCTGGAGACGCTCGGCCTGATCGTCAGCGACTTCCTGTTCCTCGACGGGCAGCGCGACCGGGGGCCGACGATGGCGTTCCTGCGCTGCGACCGGGGCACCGAGGCCGCCGACCACCACACCCTCGCGATGCACCTGAGCCCCGGCACCGGGTACGTGCACTCCGCCTACCAGGTCACCGACCTCGACTCGATCGCGGCGGGCGGCGAGTACCTGGCCGAGCGCGGCTACCAGCGCAGCTGGGGCATCGGCAGGCACGTCCAGGGCAGCCAGCTCTTCGACTACTGGCGCGACCCCGACCGGTTCATGCTGGAGCACTTCGCCGACGGCGACCTGTTCTCGTGCGACGTCGAACCCGGCTGGGCGCCGATGTCCGCGAGCGGCCTCGCCCAGTGGGGGCCGCCGGTCACCCGCGACTTCCTCGGCACGAACCCCTCCCCCGCGCTCGTGCGCCGGCTGGTGGCCGCGATGCGCGACGACGACAACGAGATCGACCTCGCCCGCCTGGTGGCCCTGAAGAAAGCGATGTCCTCATGAGCACCAACGTCCTGCGCACCCACGACGGCTGGTGGGTCGCCCGCGGTGACCACGCCGTGCCGATCGACACGACCGCGACGACGACCGCTGAGGTGATCGCCGCGACCGAGTCCGTGCGCGCCGCCGTCGAGTCCACAGAGGACGGTGTGCCGATCGCCTCGCTGGAGCCGCTCTCCCCGGTCACGGCGCCGTGCCGGGTCGTCGCGCAGATGGTGAACTACCGCAGCCACGCCAACGACTCCGGCTTCACGGGCGACATCCCGCCCGCGTTCTTCCGCAAGGCCTCCGGCTCCGTCAGCGGACCCGGCGCGGCGATCAGGCGGCCGTCGCACGTGCGGTTCCTCGACTACGAGGTCGAGCTGGGTCTCGTGCTCGGGGCGGAGCTGCCGATCGGCGCCGTGGTCACCGAGTCCGACCTGCCGAAGTACGTGGCGGGGCTGGTGATCACCAACGACGTGAGCGCCCGTGACGTCCAGCTGACGAAGACGCAGTTCTACGAGAGCAAGTCCTACCCGACGTTCACGCCAACCGGCCCGTTCCTCGCGCTGCTCGAACCCGACGACTTCCCGCACCTCACGAGCCTGCGGTTGTCGTTGTCGGTCAACGGAGAACTCCGTCAGGACCGCACCGTCACCGACATGATCGTCCGGCCGGCGCAGGCGCTGACGCTGCTCGCCCGTTTCCAGACGCTCGACCCCGGTGACCTGCTGCTCACCGGCACGCCCGGCGGCACGGCGCTCAAGGCCCCGCCGAAGATCGCGGAGAAGATCGGCGCGCTGCTGCCCGCCGACGTGAAGTGGAAGATGTTCTTCCGCAGCCAGTCCCGCAACCCGCGCTACCTCGCCGACGGCGACGTCGTGACAGCCACCATCGCCACCCCGGACGGCAGGATCGACCTCGGCCGCCAGCACACGCCCGTGGTGGGGTCGTGACCGTCGTGGTCGTCGGCGCGGGCCCGGTCGGGGTCACCGCCGCGTTGCTGCTGGCCCGTCAGGGAGTGCCGACGATCCTGCTGGAGCGGCACGAGGACGTCTTCCCGTTGCCGCGCGCGGTCGCCGTGGACGACGAGGTGCAGCGCGTGCTGCAGGCCGCCGGGGTAGCCGAGGCGTTCGCGGCGATCTCCCGGCCGTCGCGCGGGTTGCGGCTCGTCGACGCACGCCACCGCGTGATCGCCGAGTTCGCGCGTTCTCCGTTGGGCGCGCACGGGTTCCCGCAGACCAGCATGTTCGACCAGCCCGCGCTCGAACGCGTGCTGCGCGACGAGCTCGCCCGTCAGCCGTTGTGCGAACTGCGGTCCGGCGTGGAAGTGGTCGCCGTGCGGGAGGGTTCGGTCACGTACCTGCGTGACGGCGTCGCCACGACCGTCGAGGCGGACGCGGTGCTCGGCTGCGACGGCGCGAACAGCCTGACGCGCCACGCGATCGGCGCCTCCTGGCACGACTTCGGGTTCGCCGAGGAGTGGACGGTCGTCGACGTGCGCACCGACGCGGCCGTGCGCTGCTGGGAAGGGGTCGACCAGGTCTGCGATCCACGCCGGCCCGCGACGTTCATGCGGATCGGCGAGGACCGCTACCGCTGGGAGTTCCGGCTCACCGGCGAGGCCGACGACGCCCGGATCCGCCGGCTCGTGGCGCCGTGGACGCGTCCCGCGCCGGACGAGAAGTTCGAGGTGGTCAGGAAGGCCCGCTACACGTTCCGGGCGCGGGTCGCGGACCGGTGGCGGCACGGGCGGGTCTTCCTCCTCGGCGACGCGGCCCACCAGACGCCGCCGTTCGTCGGACAGGGTCTGTGCGCGGGCCTGCGGGACGCGGCCAACCTCACCTGGAAGCTCGCGCTCGTGTTGCGCGGCGCGGACGAACGCCTGCTCGACACCTACGAGGCGGAACGCTCCCCGCACGTGCGGCGCGTGATCCGGACGGCCGTCGCGGCGGGCTGGGCGATGACCGGTGGCCAGGACCGCGCGGCCGCGGTGCGGCACATGGCCACCGCCGCGCTGTGCCGTCTGCCCGGCGTGCCCGGCCTGGTCACCCGCGACCGAGCGGTGCCGCGGGGTCCGTTGAGCCGCGGGACGACCTGTCCGCAACCCCGGGTCGGCGGCAGACCGCTGGACGACCTGCTCGGCAGCTCCTTCGCCGTGGTGGCAAGGGAACTGACACCGGGCGTCCAGGCGATCGCGACGGCGATGGGCGCACCGGTCGTGCAGGCGCGCGAACTCGACGAGTGGCTCGCCGCAGGACGGCTCGACGCGGCGCTGATCCGTCCTGACAGGACGGTGCTGGACGTGGTTCCGGCCGGTGCGGGCGAGTTCACCGGAGTGGCCGGCTGGGCAAGGCTGGTGAGCGCGTGAACGGGGCCATCGACGTCCACGCCCACTACGTCACGCCACGGCTGCGCGCGGCCATGGAGGCGGCCGGTCACGGTCAGCCGGACGGGATGCCGTCGATCCCGGAGTGGAGCGCCGCGTCCACCCTGCGGCTGATGGATTCCCTTGGCATCAAGGCACAACTGCTGTCGGTGTCGTCGCCGGGAGTGAACTTCGGTGACACCTCGCTGGCCCGCGAGGTCAACGAGGAGGGCGCGGAGGTCGTGGCCGCGCACCCGGACCGGTTCGGGCTGCTGGCCTCGGTGCCGCTGCCCGACCTGGACGCGGCGCTGGTCGAGGTCCGGCACGCGTTCGACGTGCTGGGTGCCGACGGGATCACGCTGCTGACCCACTACGAAGGCCGTCACCTCGGGCACGAGTGCTACGAACCGCTGATGGCCGAGCTCGACCGGCGGGGCGCGGTCGTGCTGCTGCACCCCACGTCACCGCACTGCGACACCGGCACCGGGTTCCCGCGGCCGATGCTGGAGTTCCCGTTCGAGACGACCCGCGCGGTGACGTCGCTGATCCTCAACGGCGTCCTGGACCGCTACCCGGCGATCCGGTTCGTCGTGCCCCACGCCGGCGCCGCGCTGCCCGCACTGGCCGACCGCGTCGCGGCCTTCGGCGGCCCGGACGTGCTGCGGGCCCTGCGCTCCCTGCACTACGACCTCGCGGGGTTCGCGTTGCCACGCCTGCTGCCCGCGCTGCTCGCGCTCACCGAGCCCGACCAGCTGCTCTACGGCAGCGACCACCCGTTCACACCGGAGTTCGCGGTGCGCGGTCTCGCCGCCGCGCTCGCCGAGACCGGCATCCCGCTCGACCGAGCAGCGGCCCTGTTCCCGCGCTTCGCCTGAGAGGACACCATGTCACTGACTCGTCGCGCCTTCGGAGGCCTCCTCGGCACCGTCGCCGCGGGCCTGTCCGTCCCACCCGCGCAGGCCGAACCGGCCCGCCGCCCGAACGTGCTGATCGTCCTCGCCGACGACCTCGGCTGGGCCGACCTGTCCTGCTACGGCTCACCGCACATCAAGACCCCGAACCTGGATCGCCTGGCAGCACAGGGAATCCGGTTCACCGACGGGTACTCGGGCTCGTCGACGTGCTCCCCCACCCGGCTGAGCCTCTACACAGGACGCTATCCGGGACGGATCCCCGCCGGGCTCGAAGAACCGATCGAGGCACCCGGCGCCGGACTCGACCCGAGCCACCCGACGCTCGCGTCCATGCTGCGTTCGGCCGGCTACACGACCGCGATGATCGGCAAGTGGCACTGCGGCTCGCTGCCGTCGCACAGCCCGACGAAGTCCGGCTGGGAGGAGTTCTTCGGCAACTTCGGCGGTTCGATGGAGTACTACTCGAAGCTCGACACCGAGGGCCGCTACGACCTCTACGAGGGCGAGACTCCGTTCCAGGACCTGCGCTACTACACGCGGATCCTCACCGAGCGGGCGGCGGAGTTCGTCACGCGCCACCACGAGAAGCCGTGGCTGCTCAACCTCAACTTCACCACCCCGCACTGGCCGTGGATCGCCGAGGGCGACGTGCGGGAGGCGAAGCGGCTCGAACACCTGGTCCGCACGCTTCCGCCGGAGCAGAAGACCCTGGCCATGGCCCACCTCGACGGCGGGTCCGTCGCGAAGTACGCGCAGATGGTCGAGGACCTGGACCGGTCGGTCGGCGAGGTCCTCGCCTCGGTGGGCCCCGACACCCTGGTGATCTTCTCCAGCGACAACGGGGGTGAGCGCTTCTCCTACACCTGGCCGTTCGCCGGCATCAAGGGAGTGCTGCAGGAGGGCGGCATCCGCGTCCCGACCCTCGTCCGCTGGCCCGCGCGCATCCGCGGCGGCCAGGTCAGCTCCACCCCGGTGTTCACGCCGGACTGGACCGCCACCGTGCTGGAACTCGCCGGCGCGCAACCGGTTCTGCCGCTGGACGGCGTGAGCCTGGTCCGCCATCTCCTGCACGGCGAGGCCGCACCGGCCCGAGACCTGTTCTGGCGCACGGAAACCCAGCGCGCGCTGCGCAGGGGCAAGTGGAAGTACCACCGCGCCGAGGACGCGGACCTCCCGTTCTACCGGGGGAAGGACCTCCTGTTCGACCTCGACGCCGATCCCCGCGAGCAGGCCAACCGCGCGCTGCACGAGCCGGCCCTCGTGGCCGAGCTCCGCGCCGCCTGGGAAGCCGTCGACGCGGGCCTGCTGCCCTACCCGGAGGGAACCGAATGATCATCGCGCTCGCCGTGGCGACCGCCGCGAGCCTCGTCAGCCCGTCCACCGCGGTCTCCGCCGACCAGGCCGCGCTCAACGCCTACCTCTACACCTATCCCCTGGTGTCCGTGGAGGTCACCAAGCGGAGCTCCGGCGTGCCCGCCAACCAGCTCTCGCACATGCCGGTGGTGCCCGACGCGTCGTTCACCGGAGTGGTCCGGCCGAACGTCGACACGCTGTACACCTCGATGTTCTTCGACGCCTCCGCCGGCCCGGTCGTCGTCACCGTGCCGGACATGGGCGAGCGCTACCACCTCTTCCAGCTCATGGACGCGTGGACGAACGTCGAGGGCTCGCCTGGCACGCGCACGATCGACTCGTCCGGATACCGGTTCGCGATCGCCGGCCCGGACTGGCACGGCAGCCTCCCGGACGGCACGCACCTCTACCGCATGCCGACGGACGCGGGGTGGATGCTCGGCCGGATCCAGCTCAACGGCACCGACGACCTCCCCGCCGTGCGGGCGTTGCAGCAACAGATCTCCGTGGAGTCACCCGCTGTCGCGCAGCCCCGCGAGACGGTGCCCGAGGTCATCAGCGGCCTGACCGCGCAGCAGTACTGGGACCTCTACTACGCCAGCGCATCCCATGACCAGCCTCGGCCGCAGGACCGGAAGTTCCTGCGCGAGATGAAGCGCCACGGCTGGAGCCCTGACCGTCCGGTCGACCTGGCGAAGATGCCTGACGCGTGGGAGTCCGCGTGGCCCAGGGCGTTGGCGGCGTTGGACACCGACCTCGGCGTCACGCCCGTCAACGGGTGGAGCGTCATCCTCGACGGCATCGGCGAGTACGGCACCGACTACCGGAACCGGGCGATCTTCGCCCGTCACCTGCTGGCCGCGAACCTGCCTGAGGACGCGGTCTACCCCAGCACGGAGGTAGACGCGGAGGGCCGGCAACTCGTCGGCGAGAACACCTACGTCCTGCACTTCCCCGCCGGCCAACTCCCACCGGCCAACGCCTTCTGGTCCTTGACCGCCTACAACGCCCAGGGCTACCTGATCGACAACCCGGTGGACCGCTACGCCGTGCGCGGCGAACAGCTCGCCCGCAACGCCGACGGCTCCGTGGACATCCACCTCCGGCCGACCCCGCCGCAGACGGAGTCGAACTGGCTGCCGACTCCCGCGAGCGGCGAGTTCAGCCTCATGCTGCGGCTGTACTGGCCGGGGCAGGAGGTGCTGGACGGGAACTGGCACCCGCCGGCGGTCCAGCGCGCCGGCGACTGACCACGAACACACGAGAGCCGGACGGGATGCGCGATCCCGTCCGGCTCTCGGTTCGTTCAGCTCACTCCCAGGGGTTGCTGTCCGCCACGGTGACGGTCGTCGTGTCGGTGACGGCGTGGGCGGTGGTGGCGGCGACGGTGGTCATCGCCGCGACGGCGAGGGCGACAGCGGCGATCTTGGCGATGACGGTGCGGGCCATTTCAAGCTCCTCGGGAATGTTTTTCTCCGGCGACATCACAAACGTTATGGGGGTCGCTAATCCCGGCACTATCTCGCCGTTTATCCCGGCGCTATCACGGCCGATATCACGAGATAAACAGGCCTTGAACTGCGAAAACGGGCTATTTCACGGCGTTTGCGGACGAGATATGCGCCGAGATGGCAGCGTGATAGCGGGGATGCCGAGCATTGGCTCGACAAAATCACCCGCCGTGAAAAGAGGATGCCGAGATGGCCACACCGCCCGCCTTGGACCCCGGACTTCCGCCCTTCGCACTGCTCCTGCGCAGGCACCGCAGCCGGGTCGGGTTGACGCAGCGCGAGCTGGCCGACCTGTCGACGGTGAGCGTGCGGGCCATCCGGGACCTGGAGCAGGGGCGGGCGTTGCGGCCGCGGCCGGACACGGTGCGGTTGATCGCCGAGGGGCTGCGGCTGGGCAGCCGGGCGCGGCACGACCTGGAGGTGGCCGCGGACCCGGACCGGCGCGCCGAGGTCGACCCGGCCGCCGCCGTGCCGCCCACCTCGTTGACCGCGCAGGTGGGGCGTGACCTCCAGACCGGCGCGCTGGCAGCCGAACTGGCCGACGGGTGCAGGCTCACGACCGTCGTCGGCCTGCCCGGCGTGGGCAAGACGCGGTTCGCGGCCGCGGTGGCCGGGGTGGTGCACGCGAAGATGCCGGTGTTGTGGGCAGGCCTGGACGGCACGCCGCTGCGGGACCCCCGCCTGGCCGGGCTGGTGACGGCGTGGTCGGCGGCCGTGCGCACGGGCGGACGGACCGACGACGACCTCGCCGAGGTGATCGGGACCCGTTCCGCGCTGGTGGTCCTCGACGGTGTCGACGGGCCGGTCTGCGGGGACGGCGTGCTGCGCCTGCTCGCAGACTGCCCCCGCGTGCGGGTGCTGATCACCGCACCGGCGCCGTGCGGGCTCGCCGGGGAACGGGTGTTCCTGCTCTCCGGCCTCGAACCCGCCGACGCGGCCCGCCTGCTGCTCACGGACCACCCCGGTGCGGCCGACCCGGTCGAGGTCGAACGCCTGTGCCGTGCCCTCGACGGCCTGCCCGCGGCGCTGGCCGCTGTGGGTTCGTGGCTGTCGGTCTACCCGCTGCCGGAACTGGCGGCCACCGACCCTGCCTGTCTGCTCGACGACACCCTCGTGCGCGCACTGGCAGGCGCCGCCGAGCCCTACCGCCGGTTCCTGGAGGACCTCCCGCCGCGCTTCGGCCCGTCGGCCGACACCGGCCGCCTGCTGCGCGACCTCCTCCAACGCGGCCTGGTGCGGCCCGTCGAGACCGAGACCGGCCGCAGCTTCACCGTCTCCCCGCTCATCCGCTCGGTGCTGGCGGCCACGCCGCCGACGCCCTGACGGGGTCGACGATGCTCCGGTGGGGCGTGTCCAGACACGCCCCCGGCCTGCCTCCCGGACTGCCGAGGACGCCGCCGTCCTCGTGGTGGACTGGGTCCGACGCCGATCCTGGGGAGCGTGACCGATGGCCGACATGAGCAACACCGGTCCGATAGGAGCCGCGACGGAACCCCCCGTGCACGCCTTCTTCGTCCCCGCCGGCCCGGAGGTCCTGAGCGTGTGGCCGCCCACTCCACACGCTCGCCGGGCCGCCGCGTGGGCCCTGCGGACGCTCGGATACGCCCACGTGGGCGGTCTGGTGTCCCTGATAGCCCCCACTTCCGACGCTCACGCGGAGTGCCTGGCCATCGCCCTGGCGGTCGCCGACGCCGTGGCGGGCGGCCACCGGCCACCGGGGCCGCTCCCCGATCTGGCCGTCCGGCTGCGGGCCGACCCCGTCGACCTGTGCGGACTTCGTGCCGCAGCAGGACTCGCCTGAACCGCGAGATGCCCGCACCGGATGTCGGTGCGGGCATCGGGCTTTCCCACACAGGAAAGGACCCACTCCTGTTGCCAGGGCAGCAACAGAACCGGCCCGCTCCTGACACCGGAGCGGGCCCTACCTGTTCCCCAGCACTACACCTGTGCCGCCACCCTCTCGCCGGCGGGCACCGACCATCCGTCCGGCGACCACAGGTCCTCTGAGGACAGTACGGACGGGTGGTACTTGCCCAGCGCGCTGATGAGCAGCCGCAGTTCCAGGGTCATCGCCTCCACCAGTCGGGTCAGGCCCGCGCGGGGGTTCTCGTCGACCGCGAGCAGCGCGGCCCGGCCGAGCCCCGTGGCGGTCGCCCCGGCGGCCAGGCACTTCACGGCGCGCAGCCCCTCCCAGACCCGGCCCGACACGAGGAGGCAGCCACGCGGGGAACCCATGCGGCGCAGGCATTCCGCCAGTGGAAGGCCGACGCCCGCCAACGATGCCGTGGGCGCCCATCCGCTGCCACCCTCGGCCCCGTCCACGGTGACCGCGTCCGCGCCGGCCTGCCACGCCACGTCCGCCGCAGCGGCGACGTCACGTCCCGGCGGGAGCTTCACCCAGACCCGTGCCCGCGGGTAGTTGTTGCGCATCAGGCGGACCTGCTGGCGGAGGATCTCCTCGGTGAACGTCCCCGGGCTCGCGCAGCGCAGCACCCTGTCCCCCAACGGTTCCAGGGCGAACTGGTCGGCCAGGCGGTCCGCCGCGGCACGGTCGACGACGGTGAGGCCGCCGATGCCGGGTTTGGCGCCCTGACCGACCTTCAGCTCGAAGCCCAGCCGTCCCGACTCCAGCAGGAACCGCGTCGCCGGGTCGCTGTAGACGCGGTTCCAGACCTCGGCGTCCGCGTCCTCCGTGCTCTGCTGCACGACGACCCCGCCCGCACCCTCCGGGGCGTGGTCGGCGTAGGCGGAGATCCTGGCCAGCAGCGACCGTTCGCCGGTGTAGCCGTCGACGGGGACGACGTTCTCGCCGACGACCATCGGGATGCCCAGTGCGCCCGCCTGCGCGGCGGCGGCCAGACCCAGGTCGGTGCCCACGGCACGGGTCGAGCCGAAGGCCGACAGGTACAGCGGCAGGCGCGAGCGGAACCCGCCGACGGTGGTCTCCAGGTCGACGTCGCCGTGCAGGGGTTCGCGGGCCAGGTCGATGAGCTTCTCCAGGCGCAGCGGCATGAACACCGGGGGCACCAGGCGCGCCGCGTCGAGCGCGTCGGCGGGTGACACGCCCTGCGGTTCGCCCAGCAGGGTGCTGCCGTAGTCGGACAGCGCCGGGAACGCCGCCGCCGCACCGGTGCGAGCCCGTTCCCGGACGGCGTCCTCCGGGAAGGTGTCCGCCCGCAGCGCGGTCACGGCGACACCACGCCGGGGATCTTCGGGAACGCGCTGGCCTGCCAGACCGCGTCCAGCCCGCACAGGTACCGGACCAGCCGCTCCAGGCCGATGCCGAAGCCCGCGCTGGACGGGACGCCCTCGCGCACCATCTTCAGGTACCAGGCGTACTTCGCCGGGTTCTCCCCGGTCTCGCGCATCCTGGCGATGATGGCGGCGTACTCGTGCTCGCGCTCGCTGCCGCTGCACAGCTCGCCGAAGCCCTCGGGCGCCAGCAGGTCGAAGTTGAGCAGGTGGCCGGGCGTCGCCGGGTTCTCGCGGTCGTAGAAGCCGCGCGAGCCCTTGGGGTAGTCGGTGAGGAAGAACGGCCTGCTGGCCTTGGCCGACAGCAGCGCCTCCCCCGTCCAGTCGATCTCGGCGTCGGGGTTCTGGGCGTGGCCGGCGTCGTGCAGGTCGGCGACCGCGGCGGCGTGCGTGCGCCGATCGAAGGCGTTGCCCGACAACAGATCGGCGAACGCGCCGGGGTCGCGGCCCAGGACCTCCAGTTCGGGGGCGCAACGCTCGACGACCCGGCGCACGACGTGCACGACGAGGTTCTCGGCGACCTTCGTCGCGTCGTCGCGGGAGGCGCCGGCGACCTCGACGTCGATCTGGTGGAACTCGGCGAGGTGCCTGCTGGTCGAGCTGGTCTCCAACGGCTCCAGGCGCACGTTGGGGGCGATGCAGAAGATCCGGTCGAACGCGGTCAGCGACGCCTGCTTGTAGAGGATCGCGCTGGTCATCAGCTTGTAGCGGTGGCCGTAGTAGTCGACGTCGACCTGCTTGGCCCCGCGCGCTCCCGGGTCGGTGACCGGGCCGATGACCGGCGGGAGCATCTCGGTGAAGCCCTGCCCGCCCAGGTGCTCGCGCACGGCGTCGAGCACGCGGTGCTGCACGCGCAGCACCGCGCGGGTGGCCGGTGAGGTCAGGTGGGCGCGCGGGTCCGCCGGCGCCGGGGTGGTGGTGTCCATGGTGGTCACTCCTAGGAGCAGGGTCGGGTGCGGTCGAAGGTGCGCTCGACGTGGGTGAGCGAGCGCAGGAGTTCGTCGGCGGTGGTGCGGGCGGCGGGGACGGCGCGGTCCGCGGGCAGCGGCAGGGCGCCGATGCGCGACCACTGCAGCCGTCCGTCGCCGTCCACGAACGCCCGTGTGCGGCCCGCGTTGTCCTGGTGCAGGCAGTAGGGCACGTCGAGGTATCCGCGCTCCACCGCGCGGACCAGGGCTTTTCCGACGTCGGGTGCGAGGTCGAGCACGGCGTCCACGAGTGCGCGGGCCTCGGCGAGCAGTCCGGTGTCCTCGACGGCACCACCCGGTTCGGCGTGCGCCGCGGCGGCCGCGGCGGCCTTCAGGGCGGCGACGTTCTCGGCGACGGTGGGGATGCGGTGCGCCTCCGCCGTCGTCTTGACGATCAGCCGCTCCGTTCCGGTGCGCACGGCGAGTTCCGCCGACCGTTCCAGCAGGGCTGTCGCGCCGTGCGGGGTGCGGGGGAACACGCCCATGTACGTGTAGAGCACGACGTGCCAGTCCACATCGGACAGATGTTCGGCGGCGAGGGTGCGCAGCGCGGCCACGGCCTCGGCGTCCTGCTCGGGGTCGGTCTGCTGGGCATAGCTCAACGACATGCTGTCCACCCCGTGCTGGCGGAAGAACAGGCCCTCCAGCACGCTGATCGCCACCAGCAGGCTCGGCGGGCACAGCTGGCCCATCATGCAGCCGCCGAACGACTCCAGGTGCGGCCGGGCGCCGCGCTCGCGGGCGTCGGACAGCAGCAGGCAGGACTCGGCCCACGCGCGCACCGACTCGGCGACCGGGACCCGGCTGTAGGGCAGGCAGTACGACAGCGGCCCGCCCTCCGTGGCGTCCAGGCCGGCGGCGAGCAGTGCCGCGACGATCTTCTGCGGGCACGCCGAGCCGTGGCGCACCTGCACCGGGAAGTCCGGTCCGCGCAGACCGTCGAGCACGGACCGGGTCGTCTCGGGCGAGTGCGCGGCGATCGGGTAGCCGTTGAGGTCGGCGCCGGCGTCCAGTGCCCTGCGCACCGCGCGGTGGTCTCCCACGCGGGTGAAGCTGTCGACGGTGATCGTGCCCGCCGCCCGCACCCCGGCCCCGCGCACCGCGGCGAGACCGCTCCGCATCTCCGCGGGGCCCGCCATGCCCATCCTGGGCTGCACGACCAGTTCGCCCGCGGCGGCGGCACGGGCCACGAAGTCGCCGAACGAGCCACCGGTCACGACCTCACCCCCGCCGCGAGCCGGTCGACGTAGCGGCGGAACGCGGCGATCGCGTCGGCGTCCTCGAACACCGCGTCGAACCCGGCGGCCAGCAGCGCCTCCGCGCGGCCTCCCGCGCCGTCGACGCCGAGCTTGCCGCCGATCACGACCGGGGTGCTCGCGAGCCGTGCGCGCAGCGGTCCGATGACGCGCCTGGCGTCCTGGAACCCGTGCCCGTTCACACTGCCGAGCACGACGAGGTCCGGCGCCACCTGTCCGCACCGGGACGTCAGCAGTCCGTCGGGGACGCACGCCCCCAGGTTGGTCACCCGGTGTCCCATCTCCTCCAGCACCAGCTGCAGGTACACGAGGTTCCAGGTGTGCGCGTCGGAGGCGAGCCCGGAGACCACGATGTCGAGGCGGGCTGCGTCCGGACGGGCGGCGTCCAACTCCATGGGGCGAGCTCCCTGTGTCGCGGGTGTTTCCCTGCCCCGAAACTAGGAGCCGCACCCCGTGCCACCAGGCAGCGGCGACGGCAGCCTTCCGGCAGTTGGCGCTATCAGAAAGGCGGATCGAGGTAGTAGAACCGCCGGCTGCAGAGCAGCAGTCCCTCGTCCGACAGGGTCACCACGTCGGCGAACTCGGACGGCGTGCGGCTCTCCGCGTCCGGCGGCGGGGTGTAGCGGCCGACGACGACCACGGTGTCCTTGTCCGCCACCACTTTGTGGATGTGGTGCCGGCCGCGCAGGGCGGGAAGGGCGGTCAGCAGCCGGACGGTGTGCTCGCGGCCGTGTCCCGGCGGCGCGTCACGGCGTTTGAGCTGCATGTCCGGATGCAGCAGGGAGGCGTATCCGTCCAGGTCCCCCGTGTCGAGGTAGTAGTAGGAGAGGCGGACGTGGTCGACACCTGCGGCGGTGCTCATGGCGGTTCTCCTCACGCGATGCGCGACCACCGTCTCGCCACCGGGCAACCTGCCGATATCTCCACGCTATCGCGGGGGTTGTACATCCCCGTGACCGTGTGCTTACTGTCGAGGTGTCGCAGACCGGGAAGGGTGGCCGCGCTTTATGTCTCCAGGAGGATTCCGGGTTCTCGGCCCGGTGGAGGTCGACGGTCCCGGTGGCGCGGCGCGGATCCCGCCCGGCAGGCAGCAGGTGATCCTCGGCCTGTTGCTCGTCGAGGCCAACCGCGTGGTGAGCACGGCGTCGCTCGTCGACGCCCTGTGGGACGAGAACCCGCCGGACACCGCTCGCACGCAGGTGCAGATCTGCGTCTCCCGGCTGCGCCGCACCCTCGACGGCGCGGGCATGACGGCGGTCATCGACACCCGTCCGCCCGGCTACCAGCTGCGGCTCAACGACGACGCGCTGGACCTCGCCGACTTCGTCGCCCGCACCACCGAGGCCCGCGTGCTCGTCAAGGAGGGCCGCACCGCCGAGGCGGCCGTGCTGCTGCGGGAGGCCGCGGCTTTGTGGCGCGGACCGTGCCTCGGTGGTGCGCCCAACCGGTCGCTGCGCACCCGCGCGCTGCGGCTGGACGAGGACCGGCTCACGTGCGTCGAGGACCACCTGGAACTGGAGCTGGAACTGGGCCAGCACCACCAGCTCGTCGGTGAGGTCACCCGCCTGGTCCACGAGCACCCGCTGCGGGAACGGCCGCGCGCCCTGCTGATGCTGGCGCTGCACCGTTCGGGCAGGCAGGCTGACGCCCTGGAGGTCTACCGCGCCGGCCGCACCCTGCTGATCGACGAACTGGGGCTGGAGCCGGGGGAACGATTACGCGCGCTGGAAGCGGCGATCCTGGCCGGCGAGACCCCGGTCCAGCGCCAGGCCGAACCCGCGCCGCGCCCCGCCGAGCCCGTGCGGGCGGTGCGGCCTCGTCAGCTGCCCGCCGACACCGCCGACTTCGTCGGTGACGAGGAGATGTTGCGGGGCGCGGAGTCCGTGCTCGTCGGGGACGCCGCGCGCTCGGCCGTGGGGGTCGTGGTGATCACCGGCCGCCCCGGTGTCGGCAAGAGCACCGTGGCCGCCCACCTCGCGCACCGCGTGGCGCAGGAGCACTTCCCCGACGGACAGCTCTACTGCGACCTGCACGGTACCGGCCAGCCGTCCACAGTGGACGACGTGCTCGGCCGTTTCCTGCTGGCACTGGGGATCCCCGGGCCCGTGATCCCCGAGGGCGTCGACGCCAGGCTGGAGATGTACCGGACGCTGCTGGCCGACCGGCGGGTGCTGGTCGTGCTGGACGACGCGGCCACCGAGGGCCAGGTCCTGCCCCTGCTGCCGGGCAGCAGCACGTGCGCGGTGGTGGTGACCAGCCGATCGCGACTGACCGGCCTCCCCGGCGCCCGCCAGGTCGAGCTGGACGTCCTCGACACCGCCCAGTCGTTGCGACTGCTCGGCCTCGTAGTCGGCGAACACCGCGTGACCCGAGAGCCAGAGGCCGCCGAGGCACTGGCGCGCACCGTCGGCGGTCTCCCGCTGGCGCTGCGGATCATCGCCGCCCGCCTGGCCGCACGTCCACATTGGACGCTCGCGTCGATGGTGCTCCGGCTCGCCAGCGAACGGCACCGGCTCGACGAGCTCGCCCACGGCGAGCTGACCATCAGAGCCAGCCTCGCTCTCACCCACGACGGCCTCGACCGCCGTTCCCGACTCCTGTTCGGGCTGCTGAGCCTGGCGGAGGGCCCCTCGGTCCCAGGCTGGGTCGCGGGCGCGGTCCTCGACGACGACCGGCCGTTCCCGTCGGACCTGCTCGAACCGCTGGTGGACGTGCAGGTGCTCGACGTGGTCTCGGTAGAGCCGACCGGCGAGTTCCGCTACCGCTACCAGGACGTCCTGCGCCTGTTCGCCAGGGAGAAGGCCACGCAGGAGATCCCCGCCGACGACCGCACCGCCGCCGTCTCCCGCCTGCTCGGCGGATGGCTCGCACTGGCCGAGGAGGCACACCGCGGCGTCTACGGCGGCGACTACACCGTCCTGCACGGCACCGCGCCGCGCTGGCGCCCGTCGTGCAGCCTCACGAACCCCTTGGAGTGGATGGACGGCGAACTGGAGAACCTCTGCGCCGCCATCCGCCAGGCGGCCGCCGCCGGTCTGGACGAACTCTGCTGGGATCTCGCCGTCACCTCCGTGACCCTGTTCGAGTCACGCGGCTACCTCGACGACTGGGAGCGAACCCACGCAGACGCACTGGCCGCAGTCCGCGCGGCGGGCAACACCCGAGGCACCGCCGCGATCCTCAGCTCACTGGGCACCCTCCACATCAACCGCGGCCGCCTGGACGACTCCCGCGCCGCCCTGCTCCCCGCCACAGAACTGTTCGAGAGCCTCGGCGACACCCACGGCCTGGCCCTGTGCCACCGCGACCTGGCCCTGATCGCCCGCAACACCGGCGACGACACCACCGCCCTGACCCTCTACGACAAGTCCCTAGCCGGCTACACCGAGGTGGGCGACGTGGTGGGCCGCGCGATCGTCCTGACCCAGCGAGCCTTCATCCTCGCCGGCAACGGCTCGCTGGACCGCGCCCGCACCGACCTCGCCGAGGCGATGGCGGTCCACGAGTCCGTCGGCTACACGGGAGGCGCCGCCCGCACCCTCAACCGCATAGGCCAGGTCCAGGCCATGGCCGGCGAACACGCAGCGGCCACCACGACCATGCGCCGCGTCCTCGACATGGTCCGCGAGGACCGCGACGTCATCGGCGAGGGCCAGTTGCTGCGGAACCTGGGCCAGGTGAGCGCGGCCGCCGGCCGGTACGTCGAGGCCCGCGCATACCTAGAGGAGGCGCTCGCGGTCCGCGAACGAATCCTGGACCACAGAGCCGCGGCCACGATCCGGGCCGAGTTGGCGGTGCTGCCCGAGCGGGAGACGCCCTCGCTGGTGCCTGCGGGGTGAGCGGCGGTCGCGGGGCCGCTGCGTGGTGGGGTGGCGGACACGCTGGGAGCCCAGAGGGACTCGGCTGTGAGGCGGTGGAACGCGGGGTACGAGGGCCAGCGGCGGGGGGTGGGCCAACGACGGGGGGGTCAGCGCGAGACGTGAGCCGTAGGACGGCGAACGCGGACGGCGAGATAGCAGAACGCGGCCGACGGATCAGTGGCGAAGCGGCCGTGCCCTCCCTCGTGTTGACGATCAACTTCGGTTCAATGTTGACGAGCCGCGTCAACATTGAATCAACATTGACGACATCACTCAACGTTGACGAATCAAGTCCACATGGACGGAAGACAACGTTGTCACCACCAGCTGGACGGGTCGTCGCTCCCTCTGCCGCTCAGCGCCTGCAACCCCTACTCGCCCCAGCGGCCTGGCGGCCTGGCGCGTGGTGAGCGCGGAAGCCCTCCAGCCTCCACGCCCGCCCACACCGCGCCTCACACCCAGGCCTCACACCCCGGGCCTCACACCCCGGGCCCGCACCCACCTCACACCCCAGGTCTCACACCCCGGCGGGCACGGACTCCAGCGCCGGGATGTACCGGGGCAGCGACCGCCACACCTCCTCGGTGTAGAAGTGCCCACCCGGCAGCTCCACGTGCCGGTACTCCCCGCCCGCCAGCGCCCGCCACTGCGCCGCCGTGTCCGCGACGATCACGTCGTCGGCGGCTCCCGTCAGCACCTGCAGCGGCACGCCGACCGTGGTCCCGTCCGCGTAGGCGAACGTGTCCCGGACGCGGATGTCGGCCCGCATCAGCTCCAGCGCCATCTCCCGCAGCTCCTCGTTGCCGAGGACGTAGTCGGCGAGGAGTCCGTTGACCGTCATCCACGACAGCAGGCCCTCGTCGGTGTCGCTCTGCGCGGGGAACATGTCGCGGGGCGTCAGTCCCCTGCTCGGCGCGTTGGCCGACGACACCACCAGGGCGTCGGGGCGGCGGCCGCCCGCCTGTTCGATGCGGGCGGCCACGTCGAACGCCATCCAGCCGCCCATGCTGTGTCCGAAGAGGACGTACGGCTTGGTCGCCGCCGCGAGGACGGCCTCGGTGGCGTCGGCGGCGAGGGCCTGCCAGTCCTCGGCGTGGTCCTCCAGGAAACGTCCGTCGCGGCCCGGGTAGCAGATCGCGGCGAGTTCCACGTCGGCGGGCAGGACGTCGGCCCAGGGCAGGTACGGGCCGGCGCCGCCGCCGCAGAACCCGAGGCACACCAGCGACCGCGTGGCCTCCGGCCTGCGACGGGGGCGGACCACCACGTTGTCGATGTTGTCCACGGTTTTCCTCCTAGACGCGCAGGGACTCGACGTGCCGGGCGAGGTCGGTCAGGCGGGGGTGGCGGTAGACGTCGCGGGTGGACATCTTGAGGCCGAAGGTCTTCTTCACCTTCGACACCACCCGCAGCGCGACCAGGGAGTGGCCGCCGAGGGCGAAGAAGTCGTCGTCGGCGTTCACCGAGTCGCGGCCGAGGACCTCTGCCCACACCTGGGCGATGAACTGCTCGAACTCGCCCTCTGGCGTGGTGCCGGCCGCGGCGGGCGGGGCGGGCAGGGCGGCCGTGTCGAGCTTGCCGCCCGGGGTCAGCGGCAGGGCGGCGACCTCGACGAACGCGGCCGGAACCATGACCTCCGGCAGCGAGGCCGCAGCGTGCTCGCGCAGACGGTCCGCACCCGCCGCACCCGAGGGCACGTAGTAGGCGACGGGCTGTCCGGCCAGGTCGTCGCGGACGACGACGGCGGCCGCGGAGACGGCGGGGGAAGACCGCACAACGGTCTCGATCTCGCCCAGCTCCACCCGGTGGCCGCGGATCTTCACCTGGCGGTCGGCACGGCCGTGGAACTCCAGCAGGCCGTCCTCGGTGCGGCGCACCAGGTCGCCGGTGCGGTACATGCGGGCACCCGGTTCGCCGGAGGGGTCCGGCAGGAAGCGGGCACCGGTCAGGCCGGATCGGCCCCAGTACCCGTGTGAGACCTGGGGTCCGGCGATGTACAGCTCGCCGATCTCACCGTCGGGCGCCTCGCGCAGCGCACCGTCGAGCACCAGGAGCCTGTTGCCGGGCAACGGGTCTCCGATGCCAGGGTGGTCGCCCTCGACCACGGCGACCGTCGCGTCGACGGTGCACTCGGTCGGGCCGTAGAGGTTGAACGCCTCGACGGTCGAGGCTGCGGCGAGTTCCCGCCACACCGGCACGCTGATCGGCTCGCCGCCGATGAACAGGCGCAGCCGCCTGCCGTCGGGACGTCCCGGCAGCAGGTGCTCGCGCAGCATCTCCCAGTGCGTCGGCGTCATGTCCACATCGGACACACCGCACTCGTCGAGCCACGCGGCCAGCTCGGCCGGCTCGGTGCGGTGCGCGTCCTCCAGGACGACGATCGTGTCGCCACGGCAGACCCGCGCCCACTGCTGCACGGACGCGTCGAACGACGCGCTCGCGTTCCACGCCACGACACGGGGCTCGGCCGCGTACACGGCCATCTGCTCCAGTCCGTCCACAAGGGACGCGACGCCGCCGCGGGTCGCCTGCACGCCCTTGGGCAGACCGGTGGAACCGGACGTGTAGATCACGTAGGCGGCGTCGTCGGCCGACACGGGGACGTCGGTGTGCGCGCCGACGACGGCGACGGTCGTGTGCGCGGCGACGTCGCGGGTGCCGGCCAGGTCCTCCGGCGTCACGGTCGTGCGCACGGCGGCGTCGGTGGCCATGTGCTCCAGGCGGTCGGCGGGGTAGGCCGGGTCGAGCGGCACGTACGCCGCCCCGGCACGCCACACCGCGAGCAGCGAGACGAGCAGTCCGCTGCCGCGCGGCACGCTCACGCCCACTCGATCGCCACGACGCACTCCGCGCGCGACGAGCACGGCGGCCAGCGCGGCCGTGCGGGTCTCCAGTTCGGCGAACGTCAGCGCGCCGGCGGTGTCGCGCACGGCGACCCGTTCGGGCGCGGACCGCACGACCTCGTGGAAGCGGGACAGCAGGTCCCGGCCCGTCATCGGGACTCTCCGCTCACCGGGGTCGCCGACGGGGCGACGGTGGGCGCGCAGTCCAGCACGGAGACCGGCTCGCCCATGGCGACGACGATCTTGCGGTCGCCGCGGAACGGGTCGCGGCCGTGCGTGGACAGGATGTTGTCGACCAGGAGCAGGCCACCGCGTTCCCAGCGGCGGCGGGTGGTGGCGGCGTCGTAGGCGGCCTGGATGGTGGCGAGGTCCTCCTGGCTGAGCGCGGTGCCGTCGCCGAAGGCGGTGTTGAACGGCAGGTCCTCGACGCCGAACTCGTCGACCAGCGCGTCGCGCAGCTCCTCGTCGAGCGCCCACTCGTTCCAGAACGCCATGTGGTTGAACCACACCTCGGCGCCGGTGACCGGGTGCGAGATGATGCCGGGGCGCAGCTGGGTGGTGCGCAGGTGGCCGTCGGACTGCCAGTCGCAGGACACCAGGTTCTCCGCGCCGTACGCCTCGACCTCCTCCTTGGTGGTCGCGGCGAACGCGGTCTGCCACGAGGTGGAGATGTGCTCGGAGTAGCTGCGGTTGAGCAGCCAGCCGACGTTGCGCATCTTGGCCACCAGCTCCGCCGGCAGCGACGCGAGCACCTTGCGGCAGTCGGCCACCGGGGTCGCGCCGCCCTCGGGCGGGGCGATCAGGCAGGCGAACATGAGCAGGCCGGGGAACGTCAGGGTGTAGCTGTTCTCGTTGTGCATGTGGATCGCCTGCGCGGCGGGCAGGTCGGTCGAGGAGAACACCCCGTTGCCGAAGTCGCTGCGCGGGGTGGCCTTCTCCCGGTACGGCGTGCGCTCGGGCATCAGCGTGTCGCGCACGAGGCCGAAGTCGTCGACGTCGTGCACCGGCAGGCCGCGGACGTACACCGAGCTGTGCTCGTGCAGCAGGCCGCGCAGGGCGTCGGCGTTGGCCCGCAACCACTCCGTGGCCTGCTCGATCGTGTGCACGTTCTCGGCGTCGACGGTGGCAGGAGCGCCGGGCTCGATCGTGACCACCAACGGCGCCGTACCTGACAAAGCGGTGGGGCTCATCGCACTTTCCTCTCTGCTGGCGTGGTGCCGACGCTAGGGAGGCGGCGAACCCTTGTGCGGCAGGCGGTGCGGCAGCTGCTGGGGCAGGTGGCTGCTTCCGCCAAGGTGCCGCTCGACCTGCCGATCCAGCCGTCGGGGCGCGCCTAGCTTTCGTCTCGAACGTCCACCGCGCACACCGATCCGGAGGGTGACATGTCGCTGCACGAGGAGGTCGGCCGCATAGCGACCGCCGCACCGGATCGCACCGCGGTGCGGATCGGGAGGAGGTCGACCGGGTACGCCGAGCTCGACCGGCTGGCCGGCGATCTCGCCGCCGCACTCGCCGGCGCGGGGCTGCGGCCCGGTGGCGTCGTCGCGGTCCGCAGCGATACCAGGTCGGACTACGTGACCGCGATGCTCGGCGTGTGGCGGGCGGGCGGCGTGTACCTGCCACTGGACCCGGAAGCCCCCGCCGGACGCACGCGGGACATGATCGAGGACGCCGGCGCGGCCCTGATCGTCGAGGACGGCGCGGTCCGCGAGACCGGTGCCGCCGCCCGCGGCGCGACCGCCGGCCTGGCCTACCTGATCTACACCTCGGGCACCACCGGCCGTCCCAAGGGCGTCGCCGTCGACCACGCGGCACTGGCCGCGCACGTCCCTGCCATCACCGAGCGCTTCGGGATCACCGGCGAGGACGTGGTGCTGCAGATGGCGGGCCCGTCGGTCGACGTCGCCGTCGAGCAGGTGCTGACCGCGCTCACCGCGGGCGCGTGCCTGGTGCTGCCCGAACGGCGGCTGCTGTCGGTCGACGAGCTGCTGAGCCTCGTCGAGGACGAGCGGGTCACCGTCGCCAACCTCCCCGCGGGCTACTTCCACGACTTCACCGCCGACCTGGACCGGGTGCCGCCGTCACTGCGCCTCATGGTCTCCGGCAGCGACCGGCTGTCCCCTGCCGCGGCGGCCGAGTGGACCCGGCGCACCGGGGTGCGGCTGCTCAACGCGTACGGCCCCACCGAGACCGTGATCACCGCGACCGTGCACGAGACGGCCGGCGAGACCGGCTCGGTGCCGATCGGCACGCCGGTCGGCGGGCGGCGCGCGCACGTCCTCGACGGCCTGCGCCCGAGCGAGGAGGGCGAGCTGTTCCTCGGCGGCCCCGAGCTCGCCGTGGGTTATCTCGGCAGCGCGGCGCTGACGGCCGCGCGCTTCCTGCCGGACCCGTCCGGCCCGCCGGGATCGCGCATGTACCGCACGGGCGACACCGTCCGCCGCGGCACCGACGGCGTGCTCGACTTCGTCGGCCGCGGTGACGACCAGGTCAAGATCCGCGGCTACCGGGTGGAGCTGGGCGAGGTGCAGCACGCCCTCGCCGCGCACCCGGCCGTGGAGACCTGCGCGGTCGTCCCGCACGGCACCGGCCTGGCCGCCTACGTCACCGGCGCGGCGGACACCGCCGAGGTGCGCGACTTCCTCGCCCGGCGGCTGCCCGCGCACATGGTCCCCGCGTCGGTGACCCTGCTGGACAGGTTGCCCCTCACCGACGGCGGCAAGGTCGACCGCGCCGCCCTTCCCGCACCCGCCGACTCCACCCCGGTGGCCGACGACGACGCGCCCCGCGACCACACCGAGCAGCTGCTCGCCGGGATCTGGGCCGACGTGCTGGGGGTGCGCCAGGTCGGTCTGCACGACAACTTCTTCCACCTCGGCGGCGACTCGCTGACCGCCGTCCGGGTCGCGAGCCGCGTGTTCGAGGCGTTCGGCCCGGTCTCGCCGTACCTGGTCTTCGAGGCGCCGACGCTGGCCGAGTTCGCCGCCGCGTTGCGTGCCGGATCCACCCCTGCCCGGCCCGGTCCGGTCGCCCGTCCCGGCTCCCCCGCGCCGGTGTCGCGGTTCCAGCGGGGACTGTGGCTGCGCGAGTGCTGGGAGCCCGGCGGCTCGGTCTACAACGTGCCGTGGCTGTTCCGCTTCACCGGACCGCTGGACACCGCCGCGTTGCGCCGGGCCCTTCAGTCGGTCGCCGACCGGCACGACGCGTTGCGCTCGACCGTCGGCACGGACGCGGACATGGCTCCCGTGCTGGTCGTCCACGACCGCGTCGAGGTGCCGTTCACCGAGATCCACGCGGAGCTCGACGAGCAGGTCGCCGCCGTGGCGCAGCTCCCGTTCGACCTGGCAGAAGGGCCGCTGCTGCGCGCCCGCCTGGTCCACACCGGCGACGGCGAGGCGACCCTCGTGCTCGTCGTGCACCACATCGTCTGGGACGAGGGCTCGCTTCGGGTGCTCGACCGCGAACTGCGCGAGTTCTACCTCGCCGCCGTCGAGGGCCGCGCGGCCCGGCTGCCCGAATTGGCCGTCCAGTACAGCGACTACGCCCATTGGTCTACTGAGAACTCCATCGAGTCCGATGTGGACTACTGGGTCGAGCACCTGCGCGGTGCGCCTTCAGTCCCCGCCATCACTCCTGACCGCGATGGCTCCGCTGGCACCGGACGCGGCGAGATCCTGCCCTTCGCCTTCGAACCGGAACTGGCCGAGGGGGTGCGCGCCCTCGCCCGTGCGGCCGGCGCCACCCCGTACCTCGTCCTGCTGGCCGCTCTCGTCGAGGCACACCGGCGGCGCGGGATCGACGACGTGGTGATCGGCACACCGGTCAGCGTCCGCGACCGCGCCGAACTCGACGCGCTCGTCGGCTACTTCATCAACCTGGTCCCGTTGCGGTTCCAGCCCGACGGCGAGGAGCTGACCGGCCGCGACCTGCTCGACCACGTGCGTTCGGTGGCGCTGGACGGCTTCCGCCACCAGGGCGTGCCGTTCGAGGAGATCGTCGCCGCCACGTCCGGCGAGCGCAGCGGCGCGGGCACTCCGCTGTTCCAGCTGGTGTTCGAGATGCACACCGCGGACGCCGCAACGGCCCCGTACGGAGCGGTCGCCGTCGAGAAGCGGTTGCACGCCAACGAGTTCTCCCGGTTCGACCTGTCCTGGTCGGTCGAGGACGACGGTGTCGGCCTCCACGGCCGCGTCGAGTACGCCGCCGACCTGTTCGACCGCGCCACGGCCGCGGCGCTGGGCTCCCAGTGGCGGGCGATCGTCGAGGAACTGGTCGCCGACGTCGACGCCGAGCTGCCCGTCGCGGCCGGCCCCGTCGACATCGACACCCCCGTGCACGTCCGCATCGCCTCACAGGCCGGCCGCACTCCCGACACGACCGCGCTGGTGTCCGGCGACGAGTCGCTGACCTACGCGGAGCTCGACGTCGCCGCGAACCGCGTCGCCCGACACTTGGCCTCGCTCGGGGTCTCCCCCGGCGACGTCGTGGCCGTCCGGATTCCGCGTGACACCGCGCTGGTCGTGGCGCTGCTCGCCGTGCTGAAGGCGGGCGCGGCCTACACGTTGCTCGACCCCGACCTGCCCTCCGCCCGTCAGGAGCAGGTGATCACCGACGCCGGCGTGCGCCTGGTCGTCACCGCCGACACGGTGGCCGAGGCCTCGGGTGAGGGCGACTTCGCGGTGCCGGTCGACGCCGACGCGGTCGCCTGCGTCATGTACACCTCCGGCTCGACCGGTCGCCCGAAGGGCGTCGCCGCCACGCACCGCGCGCTCGCGGCCACCTACAGCGGCCAGGACTACGCCGGTTTCGGCCCGGACGAGGTGTGGCTGCAGTGCTCGCCCGTCTCGTGGGACGCGTTCGGGCTGGAGCTCTACGGCGCGCTGATGTTCGGCGGGACGTGCGTGCTGCACCCCGGCCAGCGGCCCGACCCGCAGACCATGGCCGACCTCGTCGCGCGGCACGGCGTCACCCAGCTGCAGCTGTCGTCGAGCCTGTTCAACTTCCTGGTCGACGAACTGCCGGAGGTGTTCGCCGGCCTGCGGGTGGCGTTCACCGGCGGTGAGCGCGCCTCTGCCGCCCACATCGCCCGCCTCGCCGAGCGGTACCCGCACGTGCGGGTCGTGAACGGCTACGGGCCAGTGGAAAGCATGGGCTTCACCACGACTCACGACGTGGGTTCGATCGACCCCACCGCGGCCGTGCCCATCGGCCGGGCCGTGGCGCACAAGGGCGTCCACGTCCTCGACGAGAAGCTCCAGCCGGTCAGCGGCACCGAGCAGGGCGAGATCTGGGTGACCGGCGCCGGCCTCGCCCTGGGCTACGTCGCCCAGCCCGGGATCACCGCCGGGAGGTTCCTGCCCGACCCGTCCGGTCCTCCGGGATCGCGGATGTACCGCACGGGCGACATCGGCGGCTGGAACCCGGACGGCACCCTGGCCATCACCGGCCGCGCCGACGACCAGGTCAAGATCCGCGGGTTCCGGGTGGAGCCCGGCGAGGTGGCGACCGTGCTGGCGGGGTGCCGGGAGATCGGCGACTGCGCGGTCGTCGCCCACGAGCCCGAGCCCGGCAAGCCGCGTCTCGCCGCCTACGTCACCGCCCGCGGCGACGTCGTCCCGGACCTGGCTCTGGTGCACGACTTCCTGGCGGGCCTGCTGCCCGACTACATGCTGCCGTCCAGCGTGACCGTTCTCGACGCGCTTCCCCTGACCGCCAACGGCAAGCTCGACCGGGCCGCGCTGCCGGCCCCGTCCGAGACCATCGCCGTCGCGTCGGGCGGCCCGGCCACGACCGACGCCGAACGGCTGGTGGCACGGGTGTGGGCCGAGGTGCTCGGGCTCGCCGAGGTCGGCCCGCAGGACAACTTCTTCCGCGTCGGCGGCAACTCCCTGGCCGCCGTGCGGGTCGCGATGCACCTGTCCAGCGCCACCGGGTCCCGAGTCCTGCCCCGGCAGGTGTTCGCCGCGCGGACCGTGAGCGCCCTCGCCCGCACGCTCGAGACGACTGGAGCAGCACAGTGAGCACCACGACGCCGGTGTCCGGCCTGCAGCGCGGCCTGTGGTTCATGGACCGCTGGAACCCCGGCTCGCCCGCCTACCTCGTGCCGTGGGTCTTCGAGTTCGACGGCCCGGTCGACGCCGGCACCCTGCACCGCGCGCTGCTGGTGCTGGTCGAGCGGCACGAGGCCCTGCGCACGACGTTCGACCTCGGTCAGGATGGTCCAGTTCGGACGGTCCACAGTGGAGTTCGACTGCCGTTCACCGAGGTCTCCGTCTCCGGGCCGGACGCGCTGCGGGAGCTGCTGGACGCCGAGGCCCGGATCGGGTTCGACCTGGCCGAGGGGCCGCTGCTGCGGGCCACGCTGGTCACCGGACCGGGGGTGGCGGACACACTCGTGCTCGTCGTGCACCACATCGTGTGGGACGGCTGGTCGGCCGGGGTGTTCGAGCGCGAGCTGGCGGCGGTCCACACCGCCCTCGCGGAGGGCAGGGAACCCGACCTCGCTCCCCTGGCGGCCGCAAGCGACGTCGCGATGCCTGTCGGCGCTGTCGGCTCGGTGTCCACAGAGGACTCGCTGGCCTACTGGACCGAACGGCTCGCCGGTGCCCCCGCCGAGCTGACGCTGCCCACCGACCGGCCCCGCCCGCCCAGCAGGACGTTCGCGGGCGGCACTGAGGAGTTCGACCTGCCGGCGGGCACCGCCGCCCGCGTCGGCGACCTGGCCGCCGACCTAGGCGCGACGCCGTTCGTGGTGCAGGTGGCCGCGTTCGCCGCGCTGCTGCACCGCTACACCGGCGCCCGCGACCTCGTGGTCGGCACCCCGGTCACCACCCGCGACCGCCCCGAACTGGCCGACGTCGTCGGCTACTTCGTCACCATCGTCGCCCTGCGCGTGACCATCGACCCCTCCGCCACCTTCGCGGACCTGGTCGAGCAGGTCCGCGACGCCGCCTTCGACGCCTACGCCTACCTCGACGTGCCGTTCGACGAGGTCGTCGACGCGCTGGCACTGGAGCGCTCGGCCCGCCACTCGCCGCTGGTGCAGGTCGTCTTCGGCGCGCACGCCGAGGACCCCACGCCGCTGCGCTTCGGTGCGGCGGCCGCGACCCGGCGCATGCACCACAACGGCACCAGCAAGTTCGACCTGACGTGGTCGACGTTCGACGACGGCGAGCTGCGCGGCGAGGTGGAGTACGCCACCGACCTGTTCGACCGGGACACCGTGCTGCGCATGGCGGGCCATTGGCGCACCCTGCTCGCGGCCGCACTGGACGCACCGGAGCAGCCGCTGTGGCGGTTGAGCCCGCTCGACGCCGCCGAGACCGCTGCCGCACTGGCACCGCCGCGCGCCGGCTTGGCATCCGCACCGTCGCCGATCGGCCCGGCCGCCCCAGCCTCTCCCCTGCCGCTGCACCTCGCGTTCGAGGCCGCCGCCGACGCCCACCCCGACCGCCTCGCCCTCACCTTCGGCGACCGCTCCTGGACCTACGCGGAACTCGACGCCGCCGCCAACCGCGTCGCCCACGTCCTGGCCGCCGACGGCGTCCGGCGGGGCGACCGGGTCGGCGTGCTGCTGGAGCGCGGCGAACGGGTCGTCACCACGATCCTGGGCGTGCTCAAGGCGGGCGCGGCCTACGTCCCCGTCGACCTCGCCACCCCGCGGGACCGGGCCGAGTTCGTCTTCTCCGACACCGGCGTCGACGTGGTCGTCACCGACGACTACCTGGCCGACCCTCGACTCGCGCAGGCACCGTCGCACCGGCCCGACATCCACGCCGGCCCGGCAGATCTGGCCTACGTCATCTTCACGTCTGGGTCGACCGGCAAGCCCAAGGGCGTCGCGGTCTCGCACGAGCACGTCGGCAGGCTGATGCGCTCGGGCCTGGACCACTTCGCCTTCGCCGAGACCGACGTGTGGACGCTGTTCCACTCCTACGCGTTCGACTGGACGGTCTGGGAGCTGTGGGGTCCGCTGCTGCACGGCGGCCGGCTCGTCGTGGTGCCGCGCGTGGTCAGCCGTTCGCCCGAGGCGTTCGCGGATCTGCTGGCCGCCGAACGCGTCACCCGGCTGTGCCTGACGCCGTCGGCGCTGCGGACGCTCGAAGGCGTTCTGCGCAACGCACCTCGGCCGCTGCCCGCGTTGCGTTCGGTCATGCTCGGCGGCGAGGCGCTCGACCCGGCGGTGGTCCGCCGCTGGTTCGCGTTGGAGCACTGCCCTCCCGCGGTGCTGTGCAACCTCTACGGCATCACCGAGACCACGGTGCACGTCACCACGCTCGACCTGCCCGACGCGGACAGGTTCGCACGCAGCCTGATCGGTGAGCCGATGCCGCACCTGTCGGCGCTCGTGCTCGACGAGCGCCTGCAGCCGTGCCCGATCGGTGTCGCCGGCGAGCTGTACATCGGTGGCGGGTCGCTCGCCAACGGCTATTGGGGGCGTCCAGGGCTCACCGCGCGGCGGTTCCTGCCCGACCCGTACGGCGTCGTGCCCGGCGGGCGGCTCTACCGCACCGGGGACGTGGCGCGGCGGCTGGCCGGCGGCGGTCTTGAGTACGTGGGCCGGTGCGACAACCAGGTCAAGGTCCGCGGGTTCCGCATCGAGCTCGGCGAGGTCGAGAACGCCGTCACCGCCCACCCCGCGGTCACCTCCTGCGTGGCGACCGTGCACGACGACAGGCTCGCCGCCTATGTGACTGTCGACGGCACCGCACCGTCGTACGCCGAGCTGCGCGCGTTCCTCGCGACCACGCTGCCCGAACACATGATCCCCGCGACGGCGACCGTGCTCGGTGTCATCCCGCTGACCGTCAACGGCAAGGTCGACCACGCCGCGTTGCCGGCCCCCGATCTGGGCTCCGTTCGAGACACCGACGCGCACGTGGACCCCGAAACACCGCAAGAGCACGCGCTCGCCGAGGTCTACGCCGAGGTGCTCGGGGTCGACGGCGTGGGTGCCCGGGACAACTTCTTCCACCTGGGCGGCGACTCCATCCGCGCCGTCCACCTCGCTGGCAAGCTGCGCGAACGCGGCTGGACGCTGGAGCTGCCGGACCTGTTCGGCGCACCGACACCGGCCGAACTGGGCCCGCTGCTGAAGGCCCGCACCACCGAGGAGAAGCGGTCCGCCGCGTTCGACCTGGTATCCGACGCCGACAGGGAGGCGCTGCCCGCCGACGTCGTGGACGCCTACCCGATGGTGGCCATGCAGATGTCGATGATCTTCCACATGGAGCTGTCCGACGACGCGGGCGGCTACCACAACGTCAACAGCTACCGCGTCGCCGGCACGCTCGACGAGACCGCGCTGCGCCAGGCCGTCGGCGACGCCATGACCCGCCACCCGGTGCTGCGGACCACTTTGGACGTTTCCCGTTACAGCGAGCCGTTGCAGCTGGTGCACGCCGAAGCGCCGATCCCGGTGCACGTGGCGGACCTGCGCGGACTGAGCCCGCAGGTGCAGGACGAGGCCGTCACCGCGGTGTTCGACGACAACGTCGCCGCCCGGTTCGACCTGCGCACCGCCCCGCTGTTCCGGGTCACGGCCCAGCACCTGGCCGACGACGCCTTCCAGCTCACCGTCGCCGAGCACCACGCCATCCTCGACGGCTGGAGCTTCACCTCGCTGCTCGCCGAGATCCTGGAACGCCACAGCGCTCTGTCCGCCGAACCCGGCCGGAAGCCGCTGCCGCTCCCGAGGTCGACCTTCCGCGACTTCGTGGCCGTCGAACAGGAAGCGGTGGCCTCGCAGGAGAGCGAGCGCCACTGGCGGTCCACGTTGGACGGAGCGAGCGGCGCGATCTGGTCCAGCGGACCGCCGGAGCTGGACGAGCCGGAGATCCCGCGCACGATCGAGCGGGTCGTCCCCGGCGCCGACGAGATGCTGCGCGACACCGCGCGCCGGCACGGCGTCACGGTGAAGACCGTCGGCCTCGCCGCGCACGTCGCCGCGCTGCACCGGATCACCGGCCTGTCGCGCTTCACCACCGGCCTGTCGGTCAACGGCCGGCTGGAGACCGACGGCGGCACCGAGGCGTACGGGCTGTTCCTCAACACCGTCCCGCTGGTGATCGACTTCGCCGAGGTCGGCGACCGCCTGATCACGGCGATGCACGAGGCCGAGGCGGCGATGCTGCCGCACCGCCGGATGCCGTTCGCCCGCATCGCCCGCCACCTCGCCGACACCCGGCTGGAGGCCTGCTTCGCCTTCCTGCGCTTCCACTCGCTGGGCAGGCTGGCCGACTCCCCCACCAAGCTCCTCGACGACCGCATCGGCTGCGAGCCGACCATGCGCTACGAGCCGACCAACTTCGCCCTCGGCGCCGCCCTGGTGCAGGACCCCTCGTCGGCACGCGTGCTCCTCGCCGTCGACCACCTGCCCTCCGTCGTGCCCGACGACGTCGCCGACGCCTACGCCGACGCGTACGTCGAGGCGCTGCACGTGCTCGCCGCGGACCTGCCGGTCCCGGCACTCGCCCGGTAGCCCCCAGATTTTCCCGTCAGAGAAAGGAAAGCCGATGGACGCGTTCACCGACTTCGCCGTGGTGATGAACCACGAGGAGCAGTACTCGATCTGGCCGACCGAGCTGGACGTGCCGGCGGGCTGGCACACGGTCGGCAAGAGCGGCGCGCAGCAGGAATGCCTCGACTACATCGACGAGGTGTGGACCGACATCCGCCCGCTGAGCCTGCGCACCGCGCTGGGAGTCTGACATGACCGCCACCACCGACATCGAGGGCGTGGTCGCCGCTGTCTGGGCCGACGTGCTCGGGGTCGATCAGGTCGCGCCGACCGACGGGTTCTTCGCACTGGGCGGCTACTCGCAGCAGGCGGTGCGCACCGTGCACCTGCTGCGGGACCGCCTCGGCGTGGCCGTCACGCTGCGGGACCTGATGTCGGCGAGCACGCTGGCCGACTTCACCGCCGCCGTGCGGGCCCGTGCCGAGTCGGGTGCGCCCGCCCGGCCGGTGGTGCGCCTGACCGGCAGGCGCGGCACGCGATGACCACCGCCGTCGCCCGCCCGGTCGTGCTGGACGACTGGTCCTACCTGCCCCGTCCACAAGGGACGGAGGCTCAGCGCCTGGTGTGCTTCCCGCACGCGGGCGGCGACGTCGGCACCTTCGCGGAGCTCGCCGCCGCGGTCGGACCGGACGTCGAGGTGCTCGCCGTCCGGCTCCCCGGCCGCGGCGGGCGCTACACCCACGCGCTGCCGGGAACGTTCGCCGAGCTGACGTCCGCGGTCGCCGCGGGCATCGGCCCCCGGCTCGGCCCCGGCACGGTGTTCTACGGGCAGAGCTTCGGCGCGCTGCTCGCCTACGAGGTGGCGGTCGCGCTGGGGCACAGGGGTCCCGCGGCGGTCGTGGCCGCCTCGGCGCCTGCACCGGCCGACTGGGAGCACGCGGTCCGGTCCGTGGTGGCCGACCCCACCGCCGGGGCGGAGCGGTTGCTCGCCGAGTGCGGGCTGACCGTGCCCGACGACGACGCGGTCCGCGCCATGGTGCTGGCCGTGCTCCGCGCCGACATCGCCGTCGGCGCGACCTACCGGCACCGGCCGGGCCCGCCGGCCCGGTTCGCCGTCCACGCCCTGGCGGGCGCCGCCGACCTCGGCGCGAGCCCGCCGGAGACGTGGGCCGGCACCACGACGGGCCCGTTCACCTCGGCGGTGCTGCCCGGCGGGCACCTGCTCGTCGCGCCCGGCGACCCCGGACCGGCCGACCTCCTCCGAACCCTCTGCCTGGGAGCGCGCAGTGACCACCACGACCGTTGACCTGACCGACGCCCGCCTCTGGGGCGACCCCGGCATCGGCGCGCTCGTCGACGAGCTGCGCGCCGTCGCCCCCGTCCAGCTCACCCACACCGCCGAGGACGGTCCGGTGTGGTCGGTGCTGTCCTACGAGCACTCCTCGGCCGTGCTCACCGACGCCGGCACCTACACCTCGGCAGGCGGCTCCCTGCTCGGTACCGGCGGGGCGCCCGCCGGCGCCGGGAAGATGATGGCGCTGACCGACGGCAAGCACCACCGCGACCTGCGGGCCCCGCTGCTGCCGTTCTTCTCCCCCAAGGGAGTGCGCGGCAGCGCCGAGCGCATCAACGACCTCGCGTCCCAGGTGGTCGCGGAGGCGGTCGCTCGCGGACAGGTCGACCTCGTCGAGGTCATGGCCACCGTGCCGCTGGTCGTCATGTGCGACGTCCTCGACATCCCCGAGGCCGACCGCGACATGGTCGTGGCGGTGTGCGACGCGGCGTTCCTGGGCACGACGCCGCAGGACCGCAGGGCGGCCCACCAGCGCCTCCTGCCGTACCTGTTCGACCAGGCGATGCGCCGCCGGATGGCACCGGCAGGCGACCTGATCAGCGTCCTGGCGACGCACAAGGTCAAGGGCAGGCTGCTGCCGATCGAGGACGTCGTCCTCAACCTGGACAACATCATCGTCGGCGGCGTGCAGACCGTCCGGCACACCGCGGCGATGAGCATCATGGCGTTGCTGGACAACCCTTCGGAGTTCCAACGGCTGCGCGACGGCTCCGTCGAGGTCGACTCGGCCACCGACGAACTGCTGCGCTACACCTCCGTCGGCCTGCACGTGCTGCGGACCGCCACGCGGGACGTCCAGCTCGGCGGTGTCGACATCCGGGCCGGCGACAAGGTCGCGGTGTGGACGTGGGCAGCCGACCACGACGCCGCCGCGTTCGACGCACCGCACGAGCTGCGCCTGGACCGTTCCCCCAACCGGCACCTGGCACTGGGCGTCGGCCCGCACTACTGCATCGGCGCGCCGCTCGCGAAGGCCGAACTCGGCGCTGTCTACCGGGCGCTGCTGGACCAGGTCGCCGAGATCGAGGTGACCGGGGAACCGGTGCACAACCAGTCGATCATCAACTTCGGCTTCGACCACCTGCCCGTCACCCTGCACGCGCGCTGAGAGAGGTCCTTTCCCATGTCCCAGACGACTGTCAGCGACGCACGCCCGTCCCCACCCCGAAGGCCCGGCTGGACCCGCGTCGGGATCGTGCTCGGCGGCCAGGGCGTGTCGCTGATCGGCGACCAGGTGTTCTTCATCGCCGCGGTGTGGGCGGCCGCCCAGATGGGCGGGACCACCGCCGTCACCCTGGTCACCCTGGCCGAGTCGGTGCCCCGCGCGCTGGCGATGATCTTCGGCGGGGTGCTGTGCGACGCGCTGGGACCGCGGGTCGTGCTGCTGCGCACCACGTCCGTGCGCATCGCGGTGCTTGGCGTGGCCACGGTGATCGCGCTGACCTCGCCGTCGGTGTGGTTGCTCGTCGTCGTCGCGGCGCTGGAAGGCGCGTTGCTGGGCCTGGGCACGCCGTCGTTCGGCACGCTCATGCCGCGCATGGTGGACGGCGACCAGCTCGGCCGCGCGAACTCCGTGCGCACCATGGTGGCCCGGTTCGCGCCGATCGTCGGGTCGCCGTTCGGCGCCTGGCTCGTCGCCGAGGGGCAGCTGCCGGTCGCGCTGGGCGTGGTGACGGTGGGCTGTGTGGTCGCCCTGCTGTGCCTGGCGCCGGTCACTCGCGAGATCTCCGCCCCCACCGACGCGCCGAGCGGTGTGCCGATGTGGAAGCGCACCGGTGACGGGCTGAAGCTGCTGCGCTCCGACCGCAAGCTGCGCCTGCTGTTCTACTCCGCGCTGTGCCTGGACTTCGCGTTCGCCTGGCCGATGAACCCCGGTCTGCCGGTGCTCGTGATCGACCGCGGCTGGCAGGTCTCCGCCGTGGGCCTCGTGATCGCCTGCTGGGCGGGCGGCGCGCTGGCCGGTGCCGGCATCAGCGCCGTCGTCGGTGAACGGGTGCCCCTGTCCGTCCGGCTAGTGGGCAGTGGTGTCGGCATCGGCGTGCTGCTGGTGGCCATGGTGCTCGCCCCGAACCTGATGACGATGGCCGTCCTGTCCGTGGCTCTCGGCGTCTGCTCCGGGCTCAACGGCCCCGCCGCGGTCACGCTCTACCAGAAGGCCGCCCCCGCCGACCGGCTCGGCACCGCCATGGCGATGCTCGCGCTGGCGGGCATCGGCTGCGCCCCGTTCGCCTACGCCCTCTCCGGCGCCCTCGCCGGCCTCACCTCGCCCGAGCTCGCCTGGGCGGTCACCGCGCTGGTCGCGTTCGGCGGGCCGATCACGGCCGCCCGCGCGCTGCGGATCCCGTCGGCCTAGAAAGGAAAGCCTCCCATGTCCGCACTGTCGTTCGGCCAGCAACGGTTGTGGTTCCTCGACCAGCTCGACGGTCCTGGCTCCGCCTACAACGTCCCGGTCGCCCTGCGGCTGCGCGGACCTCTGGACATCGCCGCCCTGCGCGCCGCCGTCGCCGACGTGGCGGACAGGCACGAGGTGCTGCGCACGGTGATCCCCGTCGTGGACGGGACTCCGGGGCACCGCGTGATCGAGGACGCGAGGCCGCCGTTCGAGGTGGTGAACGTCGGGTCGCCCGGCGTGGTCGCCGACGCCGGGTCTCCCTCCGAGGCCACCACCGCCGACCTGCCCGCGGCACTGATCGCGGCGGCCTCCCGGCCGTTCGACCTCTCCACCGAGATCCCGTTGCGCACCACGCTGTTCCGCGCCGGCCCCGACGAGCACGTGCTCCTCGTGCTGCTGCACCACATCGCGGCCGACGGCGGCTCGTTCGGCCCGCTGCTGCGCGACCTCGACACGGCCTACACCGCCCGCGCGGCGAGCACCTCCCCCGACTGGGAGCCGCTGGAGGTCCAGTACGGCGACTTCGCCCTGTGGCAGCGGGAAGTTCTCGGCGATGAGGACGACCCGGACAGCCTGCTCGCCGAGCAGCTGTCGTACTGGGCGGGCCAGCTCGCCGGCCTGCCCGAGCGGATCTCGTTGCCCGCCAACGGACAGGGCACGGGCGCAGGAATCGTCGAGGTGGAGCTGCCCGCGGAACTCTGCGCGCGGCTGGCCGACGCGGCGCGTGCGGCGGGCTGCACCCCGTTCGTCGGACTGCAGGCGGCGGTCAGCGCCGCGCTGGGGCTGAACGGCGCCGGGCAGGACGTCGTGCTGGGCACCCCGGTGTCGGGACGGCAGGACCCCGCGCTGGACGACCTGGTCGGCTTCTTCGGCAACACCCTCGCGTTGCGCACCGACCTCTCCGGCGACCCCGGGTTCGGCGAGGTGCTGCGCCGAGCCAGGGAGACCGCGTTCGACGCCTACGCCCACCAGGACGTGCCGTTCGAGCGGGTCGTCGAACGGCTCGGCGTGGACCGCGGTTCCAGCGCGCACCCGGTCTACCAGGTCATGCTGGTGCTCCAGGAGGACGCGACCGCGCCGCGGCTGGGCGGGCTCGACGTGTCCGCGGAACCGCTGGACCTCGCCGCGGCCAAGCTCGACCTGAGCGTGGTGTTCGCCCGTCGCGCCGACGGCGGCATGGACTGCCAGCTGGAGTACGCCGCCGACCGGCTCGACCGCGCGTTCGCGGCGCACCTCGGCGACAGCATGGTCCGCCTGCTCGACCTCGCACTGTCCACTCCGGACGTTCCGCTGTCAGCGCTCGGCCTGCCCGCGACGCCTGCGACCGTGCGCGAGGAGACTCCAGAACCCGTTGAGGAGGCACCTGTTCGCCGGGAGCCGCGCGATGAACGTGAGCGCGTCCTCTGTGGACTGTTCGCCGACGTGCTCGGTCTGGACTCGGTCGGCGTGCACGACGGGTTCTTCGCGCTGGGCGGGCATTCGCTGCTGGCCACCCGGCTGGTCAGCCGGATCGGCGCGGTGCTCGGCGTCAAGCTGGGCCTGCGCACCCTGTTCCGCTCACCCACCGTCGCCGGGCTCGCCGCCGCCCTCGACCACGCTTCCGGCACTGCGCTCCCGCCGCTGGTGGCCCGTCCGCGCCCTGAGGTGGTGCCGCTTTCGCCCGCCCAGCAAGGTTTGTGGTTCCTCGCGGGGGTGCAGGGCCAGGACCGCGCGTACACCATCCCGTTGACCCTGCGCCTGACCGGACGCGTCGCCGTGCCGGCCCTCGCCGCCGCGCTGCGCGATGTCGTCACCCGCCACGAAAGCCTGCGCACGGTGTTCCCCGCCGTCGACGGGCAGCCGCGCCAGCACGTCCTCACCGAGTTCGGCGACGTGCTCACCGCGCGCCGCTGCGCTCCCGAAGACCTCGACCGGCTCGTCGACGAGGCCGCCCGCGCGCCCTTCGACCTCGCCGCCGACCTCCCGCTGCGCGCGACCCTGCTGTCCACCAGCGACACCGAGTCGGTGCTCGTGCTCGCCCTGCACCACATCGCGGGCGACGGCGCGTCGAGCGGCCCGCTGCTGCGCGACCTGGGCACCGCCTACGAGGCCAGGCTGACGGGTGACGAGCCCGGCTGGGCGCCGTTGCCGGTGCAGTACGCCGACTACGCGCTCTGGCAGCGGGAACTGGACCTCGAAGGCCGCGTCGAGCACTGGAAGACGGCACTCGACGGCCTTCCCGAGGAACTGGCCCTCCCCTACGACCGCTCCCGCCCGGCCGACCCGACCCACGCCAAGGACGCCGTCACCGCACGAGTCGACGCCGGCACCCACGCCGCATTGACCGCGCTGGCCCGCGCGAACCAGGCCACGCTGTTCATGGTCGTGCACGCCGCCCTCTCCGCCGCGCTGACCCGCATGGGCGCGGGCACCGACGTCGTCGTCGGCACCCCCGTCGCGGGCCGCGCTGACGAGGTCCTCGACGACCTGGTCGGGTTCTTCGTCAACTCCCTGGTGCTGCGCGTGGACACCGGCGGTGGTCCCTCCTTCAGCGACCTGCTCACCCGCGTCCGCGACGCCGACCTGGCCGCCTACGCCGCCGCCGACGTGCCGTTCGACCGGCTGGTCAAGGAGCTCAACCCGCGGCGCGTGCTCGCCCGCCACCCGCTGTTCCAGGTGGCGCTGTCGCTGACCGGCGGCGAGGACGCCGGTGGTCCCCTGCTGACCGGGCTCGACGTCCGCCTCGACGACGGAGCGCAGGGCAACGCCAAGTTCGACCTCACCCTGACCGTCGACGAGCAACCGCGGGCCGGAGGGCTGGACTGCACGCTGGAGTTCAGCACCGACCTGTTCGACCCGGCCACCGCGCGCCGCCTGCTGACCGCGGTCACCCAGGTCCTGACCGCCGTCGCCGCCGATCCCGGCCAGGCCGTCGACCGCCTGCCCGTGCTCGCCCCCGCCGACAGCGAGTTGGTCCTGCGCGAGTGGAACGACACCGGCGCGCCGTTCCCGGACGAGACCGTGCACGCCCTGTTCTCCGCCCGCGCCGCCGCCCGTCCCGACGCCGTCGCGCTGATCATGGACGACGTCGAGGTCGGCTACCGCGAGCTGGACGAGCGGTCCCACCGCGTCGCCCGCCACCTGCGCGAGTCCGGTGTGCGGCGCGGGGACGTCGTCGGCCTCGCACTCGAACGAGGCATCGACTTCGCCGCCGCCGTCCTGGGCGTGCTGAAGGCCGGCGCCGCCTACACCGTGCTCGACCCCGCGCTGCCCGCCGAACGCGTCCGCGAGATCAGCGGCGACGCCGGTGTCACCGAGACCCTCACGCCCGAGCGGATGGCGGCGGCCGCGGTGCTGTCGGCCGCGCCCGTCGAGGTCCCCGGCGCGCCCACCGACGCGGCCTGCGTCATGTTCACCTCGGGTTCCACCGGGCGTCCCAAGGGGATCCTGGGCTCGCACCGGTCGATCGTGGCCAGTCTGCTGTCGCAGTCGTTCCTCGACTTCAGCCCGCAGGAGGTGTGGCTCCAGTGCTCGCCGGCGTCGTGGGACGCCTTCGTGCTGGAACTGTTCGGACCACTGCTGACGGGCGCCACCTGCGTGCTGCACCCCGGTTCGCGCCCCGAGCCCGCCGTGGTCGCCCGGCTCATCCCCCGCCACGCCGTCACGACCGCCTACCTGTCGGCCAGCCTGTTCAACTACCTGGTCGACGAGCACCCGGAGGTCTTCGCCGGGCTGCGCCAGGTGATGACCGGTGGTGAGGCCGCCTCCACCCGCCACGTCGGCGAACTGCTGCGCCGCCACCCGCACGTGCGCCTGGTCAACGGCTACGGCCCGGTGGAGAACATGATCATCGGCACGAGCCACGCGCTGGCCCCCGCCGACGCGCTCGGCCGGTCGGTCCCGATCGGCCGCTCCCTCACCAACAAGCGCACCCACGTGCTCGACGCCGCCCTCCAGCCGGTGCCGCCCGGTGTGGTCGGTGAGGTCTACCTGTCCGGCCTCGGCCTCGCCGAGGGCTACCTCGGCCAGTCCGGTCTCACCGCGGGCAGGTTCCTCACCAGCCCGTTCGACGGCCCCGGCGAGCGCATGTACCGCACCGGCGACCTGGGCCGCTGGCGCGCCGACGGCGTGCTGGAGTACGTCGGGCGCACCGACGACCAGGTCAAGATCCGCGGCTTCCGGGTGGAGCCGGGCGAGGTCGGCGCGGTGCTCACCCGGCACCCCGCCGTCGCGCAGGCCGCCGTCGTGGTCCGCGAGGACAGGCCCGGTGACAAGCGCCTGGTCGCCTACCTGGTGCCCGCGGACGGGACAGGGTTCGGGGCGGAGGCGGCTGAGGTGAACACGCACAGCACCGCCGAACCCCGCACGCTCGACACCGCTGCCGTCCGCGCGCACGCCGCCGCCGCGCTGCCCGACTACCTCGTGCCCGGCGCGTTCGTCGTGCTCGACGCCCTCCCGCTGACCCCCAACGGCAAGCTCGACCGCCGCGCGTTGCCCGTCCCCGCGCTCGAAGCCGTCGCGGAGCCGGCCCGGCCCCGCACGGCCCGCGAGGAGATCCTCTGCGGGATGTACGCCGACCTGCTCGGCGTCGAGGGCGTCGGCGTCCGCGACAGCTTCTTCGACCTCGGCGGCCACTCGCTGCTGGCGGCCAAGCTCATCGCCCGCGTCCGCACCACCTTCAGCGCCGAGCTCGCGCTGGCCGACCTGTTCGCCGACCCGACCGTGGAGGGGGTCGCCGCCGCCGTCGACCGCGCCGCGGGCAGGCCCGTCCGCCCGTCCCTGGTGGCGGGTCCCCGGCCGCGGGTGCTGCCCCTGTCACCCGCCCAGTCCCGGCTGTGGTTCCTCAACCGCCTGGAGAACCAGGGCGCCGGCTACGCCGTCCCGTACGCGCTGCGCCTCGCCGGCACGCTGGACCGCGTCGCGCTGGAGGCCGCCCTGCACGACGTGACCGGCCGGCACGAGGCGCTGCGCACCGTCTTCCCCGAGGTCGACGGCACCCCCTGCCAGGTCGTGCTCGACGACTGGCGGCCCGCTCTGGACGTCGTCGAGCACGCCGACCTCGACGCCGCGCTCGCCGGCGCCGCCCGCGAGGAGTTCGACCTCGCCGTTGACGCGCCGGTGCGCACCACGTTGTTCGTCACCGGTCCCGACGAGCACGTGCTTCTCCTGCTGCTGCACCACATCGCCGTCGACGGCGCGTCCCTGGGGCCCCTGGTCCGCGACCTGCGCACCGCCTACACCGCACGGCTGGCGGGCGCCGAGCCCGGCTGGACGCCGTTGCCGGTGCAGTACGCCGACTACACGCTGTGGCAGCGCGACCTGCTCGACTCCCTGCTGGCAGGCCAGGTCGAGCACTGGCGCGGCGCGCTCGCGGGCCTGCCGGACGAGCTGGCGCTGCCGGCCGACCGCCCCCGTCCCGCCGTCGCCACCCACCGGGGCGGCACGGTGCCCGTCGAGATCGGCGCAGCCCTGCACGCGCGGCTGCTGGAGCTGGCCCGCGAGCACCGGGTGACGTTGTTCATGGTGCTGCAGGCCGCGCTCGCCACCCTGCTCACCCGCGTCGGCGCGGGCACCGACATCCCGATCGGCACTCCGGTCGCCGGCCGTGCCGACCGCGCGCTCGACGACGTCGTCGGGTTCTTCGTCAACACCCTCGTGCTGCGCGTCGACACCGCCGGCGACCCCGCCTTCACCGACCTGCTCGCCAGGGTCCGGGAGACCGACCTGCGCGCGTTCGAGCACCAGGACGTGCCGTTCGAACGACTCGTGCGGGAGCTGAACCCGGCCAGGTCGCTGGCCAGGCACCCGTTGTTCCAGGTGTCGCTGGTGCTGCAGAACAACGACCAGACCGACCTGTCGCTGCCGGGCCTCGCCGTCACCGAGCACGAGATCGGCGCGGAGAGCGTCAAGTTCGACCTGGGACTGGGCTTCGCCGAGGCACCCGACGGAGGGTTGGACGGTTCTCTGGCCTACTCCGCCGACCTGTTCGACGCGGGCACCGCCCAGGTCCTCGCCGAAAGGTTCGTCCGCGTGCTGGCCGCCGTCGCCGCCGAACCCGGCCGGCGTCTGCGCGAGATCGACGTCCTCGACCCGTCCGAGCGCACGCAGATCCTCCAGGGCTGGAACGACACCGACGCTCTCGTGCCCGCCACGACCCTGCCCGCCCTCTTCGCCGCCCAGGTCGCCCGCACCCCGCACGCCGCGGCCGTCGAGTTCGACGGCACGGTCCTGACCTACGCCGAACTGGACGACCGCGCCACCGCGCTGGCCCGCGCACTGCACCGCGCGGGTGCCGCCCCGGGCCGCACGGTCGGCGTGGAGCTGCCGCGCTCGCTGGACCTGATCGTCGCGCTGTACGCCGTGCACAAGACGGGCGCGGCCTACCTGCCGGTCGATCCCGGCTACCCGGCCGATCGGGTCGAGTACATGGTCGAGGACGCCGCACCGGTGCTCGTGCTCACCCCGGAGACGCTGGCCGCACTGCCCGCGGTCGCCGAGGACGTCCCGCTGCCGTCCGCGACCCCGGACGACGCGGCGTACGTCATCTACACCTCCGGCTCCACCGGCAGGCCCAAGGGCGTGGTCGTCCCCCACTCCGGCATCGTGAACCGCCTGCTGTGGATGCAGGACCGCTACCACCTCGACCCCTCGGACCGCGTCCTGCAGAAGACACCGTCGAGCTTCGACGTGTCGGTGTGGGAGTTCTTCTGGCCGCTGATCACGGGCGCCGTCCTGGTCGTGGCCAAGCCGGAGGGTCACAAGGACCCCGCCTACCTGGCCGGCCTGATCGAGGACGCGGGCGTCACCGTCGCCCACTTCGTGCCGTCGATGCTGGAGGTGTTCACCGCCTCCGTCGAGCCCGGCCGTTGCCCGAGCCTGCGCCAGGTCGTGTGCAGCGGCGAGGCCCTGCCCACCCCACTGGCCGAGCGCTTCGCCGCGGGGTTCGCCGCCCACCTCGACAACCTCTACGGCCCGACCGAGGCGTCCGTGGACGTCACGTGGCAGCGGTTCCGGCACGACCCGACTCCGTCCGTCCCGATCGGACGTCCGGTGTGGAACACCCAGGTCTACGTCCTCGACCCCGCCCTGTCCCCCGTGCCCGCCGGCGCGACCGGCGAGCTGTACCTCTCGGGCGTCCAGCTGGCCACCGGCTACCTGAACCGCCCGTCCACGACCGGGCAGCGGTTCGTCCCCAACCCCCACCGGCCCGGCGAGCGGATGTACCGGACCGGCGACCTGGTGCGCTGGCACCAGGACGGCGTGCTGGAGTACCTGGGGCGCACCGACGACCAGGTCAAGATCCGCGGCGTGCGGATCGAGCTGGGTGAGGTGGCCGCGGCCGTCTCCGCGCACCCGTCGGTGGTGCAGGCGGCCGCGGTGGTCCGGGAGGACCGGCCCGGCGACAAGCGCCTGGTCGTCTACGCGGTTCCCGCGGAGGGTGTGGTCGAGGGCTCGGTGCCGAAGGCCGCTGGCGACAACTCAGTGCCGAAGGCCGCTGGCGACAACTCAGTGCCAAAGACGACCGGCAACAGCTCAGCGCCGGAGTCAGTCGGCTTCGACCCGGTCGCGGTGCGCGAGTTCGCCGCCCGATCCCTGCCGGAGGCCATGGTCCCCGCCGCCGTCGTCGCTCTGCCCGCACTGCCGCTGAGCCCGTCGGGCAAGCTCGACCGCAAGGCCCTGCCCGCCCCCGACTTCACCCGCACCCCCACCCGTGCGCCCCGCGACCACCGCGAACGCGTCCTCTGCTCCCTGTTCGCCGACGTCCTCGGCCTCGACTCCGTCGGTGTCGACGACGACTTCTTCGACCTGGGCGGCCACTCCCTGCTCGCCACCCGGCTGGTCGACCGCGTCCGCCGCGCCCTGGGCGTGCGCGCCACCATCCGCGCCGTCTTCGACGCTCCCACCCCGGCCGGAATGGCCACCCGCCTCGACGACGCCGACACCGACCCGCTCAACGTCCTTCTCCCGTTGCGCTCCAGCGGTTCCAAGGCGCCGCTGTTCTGCGTCCACCCGGCCGCGGGCATCGGCTGGGTCTACTCAGGACTGCTCCGCCACCTCGACGACCGCCCCGTGCACGCACTCCAGTCCCGCTCCCTCACCGAACCGTGGGCCGGCACGCTGGACGAGATGGTCAAGGACTACGTGGCCGAGATCCGCGCCGTCCAGCCAGAGGGGCCCTACCACCTGCTGGGCTGGTCGTTCGGCGCCCAGGTGGCCCACGCCATCGCCACCCGCCTCCAGGAGGAGAACGCCGAAGTGGCCTTCCTGGCCCTGCTCGACGGTTATCCCGCCGCCCAGTCCGACAGTCCTGCGACCGACCTCGACCCCACCGCGGACCTGCTGGCCTCCCTGGGCCGCACCTCGCTCGACGACCTCGTCCCCGTCCTCGGCGCCCGCGCCGTGGCCGCCCTCCCGGCGGTCTTCGCCCACAACCGCCGGCTGTCCGACACCCACGTCCCCACGACCCCGTACCGCGGCGACGCGCTGTTCTTCCAGGCCACCGAGGGTCGCACCGACTCCTCACCTCACCCCGACGCGTGGACGCCGCACATCACCGGCACGCTCCACCTGCACCCGGTCGCCACCACCCACGGCGACATGACGGGCCCCGCCCCCATGGCCGAGATCGCCACCGCCATCGCCGAACACCTGAACTGACCCAGGAAGGACCTGCCCGTCCCGGCGGGCAGGTCCCTAGAGGCCCAGGCGCTGCTGCTCGGCCTGCACCACGCGCTGCTCCACCGACACCGCAGAGTCCAGCGCGCTCGCGTGCGAGTGCTTCGTGTCGCTCTCGCGCGCGTAGTGGTCGAACAGCAGGGTCTTGTGGTCGCGGATCTCCTGCACCCGCGCGTCCACGCTGTCCTTGACCAGCAACCGGTGCACGTGCACCTTGCGGACCTGGCCCATCCGGTGGCACCGGGCGATCGCCTGGTCCTCCGTGCTGGGCTTCCACTGCGGCTCGGCGATGATCACCACGGACGCGGCCTGGATGTTGAGGCCCACGCCGCCCGCCTCGATCTGGGCGACCAGCACCGCGTGGTCCTCGCACGCCGTGAAGTCGTCGACCATCTGCTGACGGCCCTGCGCCGACGTCGCGCCGGTCAGGGGGCCGAAGACCTCGACGTGCTCCGCGACCGCGTCCAGCACGTCGTGGAAGTACGAGAACACCACGACCTTCCAGCCGTTGTCCCTCGACTCCTCGATGATCTCCAGCAGCCGTTCGAGCTTCGCGGAGCCCTGGGGCGTGCGCGGGGTGTAGGCGGCGCGGCGCATCGCCATCAGGTTGCCCTCGCGCACCGCGTCCAAGTACGCGCCCCGGTCCTGCTTGCCGAACTCGACCCAGTCCTCGACTTCCAGCAGCTCCGGCAGCTCGCCGAGCACGTCCTCCTGGTTGCGCCGCAGGTAGACCGGTGCGACGACGCGGCGGAAGGCCTTCGCCCCCACCACGGCGTCGGTGGCGCCCGTGCGGGCCGCGACGCCCGGTTGCAGGTACGCGACCAGGTTGCGGAACTCCTCGACCCGGTTCTCCATCGGCGTGCCGGTGAGGAGCACCGCCCGTTCCGCGCGTTGCACGATCTTGTTGACCGCCTGCGAGCGCTGCGTGTCCGGGTTCTTGACGTAGTGCGCCTCGTCGACCACGACCATCGTCGGGCGGAACTTCTTCGGCAGCACCAGTTTCGGCAGCGTGCCGAACGTCGTCACGCCCACGCCGCCCTGCGCCAGCCACTCGCCGACCGCGCCGTCGCGGCCAGAGCCGTGCATCCGGTGCGGGACGAGGTCGCTGTGCCTGGCGATCTCGTTGACCCAGTTGATGACGACGCTCGCCGGGCAGACCACGAGGAACCCGCGGCGTCCGCCGGCGGCGAGGCTCGCCATCACCGCGATGGCCTCGATCGTCTTGCCCAGACCCATCTCGTCGCCGATGATCACGCGTTTGCGGGCCAGCGCGAACTTGGCCCCGAACACCTGGTAGCCGCGCAGCGACACCTTCAGCAGGCTGGTGTCGAGCGGGGTCGCGTCGACCTCGTGCTCGATCTCGGACGGGACGAAACCCTTGGCGGCACTGCGATCCGGCACCGCGTCCGCACCGGCCAGGTCGGCGAGGAGCGTGTTGTAGGCCGCCGCGTCGAGCTCGTAGTCACGCCACAACGCGCGGTGGTCCAGGTCCGGCACGCGCAGCTGCGTGCCGACCGCGCGCAACGCCGCCACGTCACGGCTGGCGAGCAGTGCTTCGAGCCGGCCGAGCGAGTCGAGGGCGGCCTGCCGGTTCTTCCGGAACGAGAAGAACATCCGCACCCGGCTCAGGGCACGGGACGCGGCGCGCACGTCGGCGTCGACCCTGCCCAGCACGTCGCCGAGCGGATCGAGCAGCGGACCGACGAGCTGGTTCGCCCTGCGCAGCTTGGACATCAGCTGCAACAGCTCGGTCTGCGCGCGGTCGGCGCGGTCGGGGTTCAGCCGAACGGTCGTATCGCGCGCGACGCCATCGACCACCGCACGGGCGACGCGGATGATCTGTTCGGCGGACTGCCTGCCGACTCCGGGCACGCCGTCGAGCTGCTCGGGACGAGCCCTGGCGACGTCGGCCACGGTCCGGTAGCCGGCGGCCTTCAGCTTGCTCAGCCGCAGGTTGGCCTTGGTGTCCCTGAGCTTCTCCACCGGCATGGCGCGGAGCTTGTCGGCCACCAGCGAGTCACGGATCTCCTGGTACCGCTCGGCGGCGAGCGCCAGCAGCCGATCCGGTTCCGCGCGCACCCCTGCCGCCTCGGCGCGGAACGCCTTCGCGGCGTCCAGCACCGCGCGAGCAGGCCTACCGACCTTCGACGAGTCGTCCACCCGTGTCCCTCCGTCAGGCGGTCCCAGAGTACCGAACGCGGATGTGCGCGTTCGGGACAAGCCCCCTAGAACCGCGGAGTGAGGACACTTTCCACATCCGGGGATTTCGGTGACATTCGGGGACAACCATCCCGAATGGACGGTGTGATCGAACTCGCGACCTTGGCGAAACCTTGTGCCACAAGGATATGGTCGGACGGGCATGTTCGTCTCGACACTTTCCGGAGGAAGTGAGCCATGGCCAACCTGGGCGCCACCGAACTGCTGATCATCGGCGTGGTGATCGTGTTGCTGTTCGGCAGCAAGAAGCTGCCCGAGATGGCCCGGTCGCTGGGGCGGTCCGCCAAGATCCTCAAAGCGGAGAGCTCGGGTCTGCGGGACGACGAGACGCCGGGCGAAGGCTCGCAGGTCGCGCGGCTCCAGCAGCAGGTCGACGAGCTCCAGCAGCAGCTCAAGGCCGCTCAGCAGCCGCCGAGGACCACGCCGTGAACCCGAGCGCCTACGTCCGGGGTGCTCATGTCGATCCCCGTTACGTCCACGAAGGACACGCCTCAGGGCGTGGACGTCCCCCGGCGGGCAAGCTGTGCGCATGACCGACGAGGTGCGCGACTTCTGGGACCGGCACGCGGCGACGTTCGACGAGGAGCCGGATCGCGGACTGCTCGATCCCGGGGTTCGCGCCGCGTGGGCAGGCCTGCTCCTGCCGCTGATGCCCGGAGCTGCGGCGTCCGTCACGGACCTGGGATGCGGCACCGGCAGTCTTTCCGTGCTCTTGGCGCAAGCAGGACATTCGGTGCGCGGTCTCGACCTCTCCGAACGGATGGTCGCCGCCGCACGGGCGAAGGCGCGCGCCGCCGAGTTCGTCCGGGGTGATGCCTCCCAGCCTTCTTGCACGCAAGCGTCTTCCGTGCTCGCCCCAGCACGTGTTGTAGGCGCTGCCTGATCCCGCCGCCGCGCTGAAGGTCTGGGTCGGATTGCTCAAGCCGTCGTGCTGGGGGGTCGCCGCGAAGTCGACGTGACACGGCTGGACGACCCGGCGTCGCGGGACCTGAGATCGACGTCGGGCGATGCCCGGCCGTGAGCAGGAGCTGGCGGTCAACGCCGGACAATCGCCCGGTACGCTCAAGTGCGCTGGTAGGCGGCCTGCCCCTGGGGCCGGCACAGCCCACCTGAACCTCCGCCGCAGCGTTGTACTCCGCGGTAGTTGCCCTCGTTCCCGGAAGAGCCTCATGATCGACGTGTTGCCGACGGTGCTGACCGTCCTCGCGCTCGCGGGTGCCGCCTACGCGGGCCTGCTGATCGCACTGAACAAGGCCCTGCTGCCGCTGACGAAGCTGTCGTGGGGAATGGTGCTGGGTCTCGCGGTGCTGGAGCTCGGGCTGCTGGTCCAGGCCGTTGTCGGCATCGTGTCGATGCTGGGCCTCGACCGCGACATCCAGCGCTGGTCGTTCGTCGGCTACCTGCTGGGTCCCGTGGTGATCGTCCCGGTCGCCGTGCTCTGGTCCGCCGCCGAGCGCACGCGCTGGAGCGCCGGTGTGCTGGTGGTGGCGTGCCTGAGCGTGCCGGTGATGATCGTGCGCCTCGGCCAGATCTGGGCCGGCCATGCCTGAGCTCCGCGAAGGCCCCGGCCGGATGCTGATCGCCGTCTACGGCATCTTCGCCATCGCCGCCACGTCGCGCTCGGCCGTGCAGATCGGCACCCGGTTCGAGCACGCGCCGGTCGCTTACGTGCTGTCCGCGTTTGCCGCGCTGGTCTACGTGCTCGCGACGGTCGCTCTGGCCAGGGGCGGCCGCCGGGTCGCGCTGATCGCGTGCTCCATCGAACTGGCGGGCGTGCTGCTGGTCGGCGTCGCGAGCCTGGTCGTGCCGGCGGCGTTCCCCGACGCGACGGTGTGGTCGTTGTTCGGCATCGGCTACGGGTTCATCCCGCTCGTCCTGCCCGTGCTCGGACTGTGGTGGCTGCGGAAGACCGCTTGAGCGGGGCGGTGCGCCGGAGTACCGCCCCGCTCGAAGCGGTCAGCGCGCCGTGCCGGCCGGCCTGGACTGGTAGCGCCCCGACGGCTCGCCGACGATCTTGCCGTCCTGCAGGACCCTCATGCCGCGCAGGAACGTGTCGGTGACCTTGACGGTCAGCTCCTGCCCCTCGAACGGCGTGTACTCCTGGCTGGACTCGGAGTCCGCCGCGCGCACCACCCAGCGGTGGTCCGGGTCGACCAGGGCGATGTCCGCGTCGAAGCCGACCTCCAGGTTTCCCTTGTCGCGCAACCCGTAGCGGCGGGCGGGCGCGGCTGTCACGAGGTCGGCGAGCCTGCCCAGCGGCACGCCGCGGCGACGGCCCTCGCTCACCAGGCCGGCGAGCAGGTACTCGGTGCCGCCGAAGCCCGACTTGGCGGCGAACACGTCGTCGCGGTGCTCGCCCTCCCCGAACTTGCGCTCGTCCTTGCAGCACGCGTGGTCGCTCACGACCCAGTCGACGCTGCCGTCCTTCACGCCCTCCCACAGCGCGTCCACGTCCGCGCGTTCGCGCAGCGGCGGGTTGACCTTGCCACCGAGGCCGCTGGCGGTCGTGAAGTCCGCGAGCAGGTGGCCGATGGTGACCTCGCGGCGGAAGTCGATGTGCGGGAACGCCTCCGCCATCCGCAGCGCCGCGTCGAGCGCCTTGCGCGAGGTCAGGTGCAGCAGGTTGATGTTGGCCAGACCGGTCTCGTGGGCGAGGTAGGACGCGATCGTGATCGCCAGGCCCTCCGAGTGGGGCGGGCGCGACGCCGAGTAGGCCTCCAGACCGGTCAGCTTGCCCTCCTTCTCCACGCGTTCGGTGTAGGCGGTCATGATCTCGGCGGTCTCGCAGTGCAGCGACAGGGAGATCTCCGAGGCGAGCTCGGGGAACTTCTCCCGCGCGGCCTGGATGCCCCGCATGACGAACTCGAAGTGCGCGTAGTCGTACCGCTCGCCCTCGGGGATCATCAGGAAGTCGCTCTGGTCGCTGGACTTCCCGTGCAGTCCGTGCGAGCCGTAGAACATGAACACCTTGAACGACGGCACTCCGTGCTCGCTGATCAGCGACGGGATCTCGTCGATGTGCTCACTCATCATCGGCGCGAGGTGGAAGCCGTAGTCGACCCACGCGCGGCCGGACACGGCTCCCAGCACCTCGGGGAAGAACGTCCCGTAGCTGCCGCCGCGGTTGAGGTAGTACTGGCCGGTGCGCATGTAGTTCAACGCGGTCGTGACGCCGCCCTGGGCGCAGGCGCGGCTCTCGGACTCCGAGTCGACGGACAGCTCGTGGTAGATGCCCCAGTGCTGGTGGGCGTCGACCACGCCGGGGAACGCGAGCTTGCCGCCGCCGTCGACCACCTCGGTCGCGTCCGCCGTCGCGAGCTCCGGGCCGATGGCCGCGACCTTGCCGTCGCGCACGGCGATCGCGGTCCGGACGGGCTCGCCGGCACCCGGCAGCACCAGGTCGATGTTGTGCAGAACCAGGTCGTAGGCGGTCATCGCGTCTCCTCCGTGCTCTCGTTCTCTCGCCGTGCCGTCAACCGCAGCAGGTGGTGCACCTCGGTCGTGTCGCCCAGGCCCGCGACCGCGTCGATCACGTCCTGCGCCGCCGCGAGCCCCAGCACCGGGGCCGCGTTGTCGGTGAACTTGCGGGCGATCTCCTCGTCCGTGAGCGGGTTGTCCACGCCGCCGCGGTTGGCCAGGGCCTTCGCCGTCCACTTGCGACCGTCGCGCGAGGTCGCCCTCACCACGGCCGGGAACTGGTGCGGGAAGATCGCGGTGCACTCGTCGTCGGCCACCACTGTCGTGCGGCGCATCAGCTCCTGCCGCAACGGGTCGACGAGGTGCTCCGGCGCGTAGTCCGCCAGCGCCGCGCCGAGCCCGCCGCCACCGAACATCCCGACCACGGCGGCATAAGGCCCGCTGAACTGGGCCTCGTACGGGGTGCTCGGCGTCCGCTTCTTCTCGATCGGGTCGCCCACCGTCCGCACGACCGGCGCCGGGACGCCGATCTCCAGCGACTCGACGTCGTCCGGCCGCAGCCCTTGCTCGCGCAGGTCCCGGGCCGCGTCGACGATCGTGTGCGTGAAGTGGTTGGCGGGATAGGGCTTGAAGAAGATGCGCGGCACCTCCCACTCGACGCCCAGCCCGTCGGTGATCGCCTCCGGCCGGTACTCGCCGCGCAGGAACGCCTCGAAGAAGCCGAACCTGCCCTCGAACACCGTCGGCGGCCCGGTGAAGCCGTGGCGGGCCAGCCGGGCGCTCGACACCCCCGCCTGCGCGGCCCAGCCGCAGTGCAGACGCTTGACGGTGCCACCCGTGCGGTTCGCCTCGATGATGCCGGACGACTGGGACGCCACGATGCCGATCGCGTGCGCGATCTCCTCCTCGTCGGCGCCACCGAGCAACGCCGCCGCGACGGCACTGCCCACCGCGCCGCAGATGGACGTGGCGTGCTGCCCGTGCTCGAAGAACACGGAGTTCCCGCTGTCCGGGTCGTAGCCCGCCATGCCGACGCGGACGCAGACCTCCAGCCCGGCGGCGACGGCGGCGACCAGCAGATCGCCGCTCACGTCGTTGTCCTGCGCCGCGGCCAGAGCGGCCGGCACGACACTGGCGCTCGGGTGCAGCACGGACGGCAGGTGCGTGTCGTCGTAGTCGAGCGAGTGCGCGAGCACGCCGTTCGCGAACGCCGCGAGCGAGGCGGGAACCGGTGTGCCGTCACCGATGACGTGCGCCCGTCCCGTTCCCCCCTGCTCCGCGACGAACGCGAGCGCGGCGGCGCTGGTGTCGAGCGCACGGCCCGCCACGCACAGCCCCAGCACGTCGAGGATCCGGTGCCGCACACTGGCCCGCACGTCGGGCGGCAGTTCACCGGCGGCGGTCTTGACCGCGAACCGGGCGATGGTCTGGCTCAGCGTCGTCACGAGGCCTCCCCCGGCACGACGGCGAGCGGCCGGACGGGAGAACCCGTGGCGCCCACGAGCTTCAACGGTGACAACACGAACAGGAACTCGTGCACGCCGGCGGCGGCCAGCTCCTCCAGGTCCATCGTCTCGATGATGTGGATGCCCTTCTCGACGAGCAGCACGCGGTGGGCGGGCAGCAGGCTGTGTCCCTGGCCGGGCGCCAGGCGTTCGAACGCGATCGTGTCGGCGCCCGCCGCGTGCACGCCCAGTCCGGCGAGCCAGTAGGCGCCGTTCTCGCTGATCCCCGGCACCCCGCTGTCGTGTCCTGTGTAGACCTCCGCGCCGGCGGCGAAGTGCACGCCCCAGCCGCTGCGGATCAGCACGACATCGCCTTGGCGCACCTCGGTTCCCTGTTCCAGCGCGGTGCGGGCGAGGTCGTCCGGGGTGATCTCGTAACCGGGCTCGCAGCGCGCCAGGCCCAGGGTGCGCGGCACGTCCAGCAGGATCCCCCGGTTGAACATGGGCAGGATCGTCTCCGCGCCGAGCGAGCTCATCGTGCCGCCGCGTTGCGCCTCGTCCGCCCGCACCCCGCCGAACATCAGGCCGTTGTGCGACACGTGCGAGAACGCGTCGATGTGCGTGCCGACGTGCGTGCCGAGCGAGATGTGGTCCGCTGCCGCCGAACCGCCGTCGGCGCGGACCATGTCGCCGTGCCTGCGCGGAAGCGTGTGCCAGTAGGGAGGGTGGTTCGGTGACTGCGGCATGCCCCGGTACAGCGGCCGGCCGAGGTCGAAGACCCGCACCCCCGCACCCAGCGCCGTGTCCAGCCACGTCGCCGTGGTCCCCCGCGTCGCCTCGTTGACGTTCATGCGATCACACCCCGCTCGCGCATTGCCTCGATCTCCGCCGCCTCGTACCCGAGCTCCTTCAGCACGGGGTCGGTGTCCGCTCCGAGGTCCCCGCCGGTCCGCCTGATCCGTCCCGGCGTCCGCGACATCCCCCACATGACGTCGTGCATCAGCACGTCACCGAGCTTGTCGTCGGCGACCTTGCGCACCATCCCGGTCGCGCGGACGTGCTCGTCGGCGACGATGTCCGCCGCGTCGTAGACCGGTGCCACGGCCGCGCCCGCCGCGGTGAACTGCTCGATCACCTCGGCGCGGGTGCGCTCGCCGATCCAGGCCGACACGTGGCCGTCGAGCAGGTCGGCGTGCAGCGCGCGTTGCCCTCCGGTCGCGAACCACGGTTCGTCGATCACCTCGGGGTGCCCGACGAGCCGCATCACCCGTTCCGCGATGCTCTGCGCGCTGGTCGACACCGCGACCCACGAGCCGTCGCTGGTGCGGTAGGTGTTGCGGGGCGCGTTGTTCAGCGAACGGTTGCCGCGCCGCTGCTCGACGACGCCGAGCTGGTCGTACACCGTCGGTCCAGGGCCCACCGCCGTCATCAACGGCATCAGCAGGTTCATGTCGACGACCTGGCCGACACCGGGCGACTTCGTGTCACGCTCCCACAACGCCATCATCGTCGCGCCCACCGCGGCGACCCCGCACATCGAGTCGGCCAGGCCGAAGGCGGGCAGCGTGGGCGGGCCGGACGCCTCACCGGTGAGGTGGGCGAACCCGCTCATCGCCTCGGCGAGCGTGCCGAAGCCGGGACGCGCGGAGTAGGGGCCGGTCTGCCCGAACCCGGTCACCCTGACCACGATCAGCGCCGGGTTGCGCCGCCACAGGTCCTCGGGCCCGATGCCCCAGCGCTCCAGCGTGCCGGGCCGGAAGTTCTCGACCAGCACGTCGGCGCCCTCGACCAGGCGCAGCAACAACTCCGCGCCCTCGGCCTGCGAAAGATCCGCGGCGACGAGCCGCTTGTTGCGGGAGATCTCCTTCCACCACAACGGTTCCCCGTCCTTGGACGGACCGTGGCCACGCATCCCGTCGCCGCGCTTCGGGTGCTCGATCTTGACGACTTCGGCGCCGTAGTCCCCCAGCAGCTGGCAACACAGCGGACCGGCCAGGATCGTGGAGGCGTCCACGACTCTCACCCCGGTCAGCGGGCCATCGCTGTGAGCGGTTGACGTCTCGCTCATGCGCTCATGGCTCCCCTCGGTTCGATGACCTCGCGCAGGACCCGGCAGAACGCCTCGGGGTCCTGTTCGGCGAAGAAGTCCGTCGCACCCGGCACCACGACGGCGCTGCGGTGCCTGATCAGCTCTACTGCTCTCGGGTGCATGTGGGCGATCCGGTCGTCGCTGCCCGCCAGCAGCAACGCGACCTCGCCCGCCGCGCGCACCGACTCGCGCAGGTCGTGCCGCCAGATCGCGCGGTACGACGGGGCGAAGTCGGCGCCCGCGTGCAGGTAGTCCCGCACGAGTTCGGTGGTGAAGTCCGGATCCGCCCACGGGTACTCGCCCACCACGCGGTTCCAGATCCACTTCAGGTGAGCGCCGTCGGAGGTGGCCCGCCACGGCGGCGCGAACGACGCCAGCCGGTCGGCGCGTTCGGCGTCGGTGTAGACGGGAACCCCGTGCAGGACCACGCCTTTCGCGGCACCGGGACGTCGTGCCGCCGCGTGCAGGGCGAACACCGCGCCGGTCGCCCGGCCGAACAGCCACGGTTCGCGCGCTCCGACGGCGTCCGCGACGAACCACGCCACGTCCGCGTAGTCGTCGACCGTCCAGTCCTCCGGCGGCCGTGCGGACTCGCCGTAGCCGGGCGTGTCCACCGCGATGGGAACGCAGAACCGCGCGAGCCCGTCGAGCGCCTTGCGGTACCGGCGCGCCGACAGCGGACTCTGGTGCAGCATCACGAGCGGGGGCAGCCCCGTCGCCAGCTGGGTCTCCAGCGGTGCCTCGCCGGCCGTGAGCACGTGCACCGCACCCCAGGGGGCGTCGAGGTAGGCACCCCTCATCGCGGCCCGCCGAGCGCCGCCGGCTCCCGGTCCTGGTCGGCGCGCAGGCACGCCACGTCGTGCCGGTCGGCCACCGGGAGCAGGTCCACCGGCCACGTCGAGCACTCGGCGATCTCGATCGGGCACCGTCCACTCAGGACGCACTTGGTCGGCGCCTTGGACGGGTTGGGGATCTCCCCGCGCAGCGGCACGTGCTCCCGCCGCTGCCCGACCACCGTGCTCAGCGTCGCCGACAGCAGCGCCTTCGTGTACGGGTGGCGCGGGTTGCCCAGCACCTCCTGCGTCGGTCCCTGTTCGACGACCTTGCCGAGGTACATCACCGCGACCCGGTCGCTGATCAGCCCGACGGTGGCGAGGTCGTGGGAGATGAAGACGTACGAGATCTCCCGTTCCCGTTGCAGGTCCCGCAACAGGTCGAGCACGCGCGCCCGCACCGAGACGTCCAGGGAGGACGTCGGCTCGTCGAGCACCACCAGCTCAGGCTCGGTGATGATCGCCCGCGCGATGCCGATGCGCTGCTGCTGACCACCGCTGAGGTTGCGCGGCAACCGGCCGGCGTGCTCGGCGGTGAGACCGACGCGTTCCAGCATCGCCACGACCGCGTCCCTGCGCTCGGCGCGGGACATCGAGGGCCGGTGGATGATCAGCGGCTCGGCCACGATGTCGCCGACCTTGATGCGCGGGTTGAGCGACTCGTAGGGCTCCTGGAACACGACCTGCATCCGCGACCGCAGGGCCCGCATCTCCTTCTTGCTCAACGAGCCCAGCCGGGTGCCCTGGAAGACCACGTCGCCGGAGGTCGGCTGGATCAGGCCCAGGGCGATCCGGCCGAGCGTCGACTTGCCCGACCCGCTCTCGCCGATGACCGCGACCGTCTCGCCCCTGCCCACCGACAACGACACCCCGTTGACGGCGTGGACCTCCTTGCCACCACGGCGGAACACCTGGTTCACGTCGTGCAGTTCCATGATGCTCATCAGCGGTGCACCTCCGGACCGGACAGGCTCGGCACGGCGTGCGCCCACGGGGCGGGCGGCACCGCGGCGAGCAGCTGCCTGGTGTAGTCGTGCGACGGGGTGGAGAACACGTCGGCGACGAGTCCGGTCTCAACGACCCTGCCGGACTTCATGACCACCACGCGGTGGCAGTACTGGGCCACCACGCCGAGGTCGTGCGTGACCAGCAGCAGCGACCGCCTGCCCTGCTTCACCTGGGCGTCGATGAGGTCCAGGATCTGCCGCTGCACGGTCACGTCCAGCGCCGTCGTGGGCTCGTCCGCGATCACCAGCGACGGGTCGTGCAGCATGGCGAGCGCGATGACCACGCGCTGGGCCATGCCGCCGGACAGCTCGTGGGCGAACCCCCGCAGCACCCGTTCCGGCCCACGCACCTGGACGGACTCAAGCCGTTCGATCGCCAGGTCCCTGAGGTCCGTGCGGCTGATCCTGCGGTGCGCCCGCATCACGTTGCGGAACTGCTTCTCGATCGACAGCACGGGGTTCAGCGAGCCGAACGGGTTCTGCGCGACGAACCCGATCCTCGCTCCCCTGATCTCCCGCAACCTGCTGCGGTGCAACCGGATCAGGTCCGTGCCCTCGAACTCGGCACTGCCCGAGACGACCTTGCCGTACGACGGCAGCAGGCCGAGCACCGACCGGATCGTCACGGACTTGCCGGACCCGGTCTCGCCGACGATGCCGACGGCCTCGCCCTCCGGCACCTCGAACGTCACGTCCTCGATGGCCTTCACCACGCCCGCGCGGCCGCGGAACTGGGAGGTCAGTCCTGTCACCCTGAGCATCAGCTTCCCTCCACCTGTCGCTGGATGCCGTTCGCCAGCATGTTGAGGCTCGCGATGGCGATGAAGATCGCCACGCCGGGCCAGATCGCGATCCACCACTGACCGGTCGAGATCGCCTGCGCGCCCACCTGCACCATCGATCCCCACGTGGGGGTGGGCGGGGAGACGCCGATGCCGAGGAAGTTCAGCGCCGCGATCACGATCACGGCGTTGGCCGTGGTGAGCGAGCACTGGACCAGGCAGACGTCCACGACGTTCGGCATGACGTGGCGGAACACCACGCGCCTCGGCCGCGCCCCGGTCGCGATGGCGGCCTCGATGAACCGTCCGTCGCGAATGGACAGCGCCTCACCGCGGATCAGCCGGATGAACCGCGGACCGTTGATGATCACGATGGCGTAGAGGATGTTCTGGATGTCGTTGCCCGTCAGCGACACGATCGTCACCGACAGCACGATCAGCGGGAACGACTGGAAGGCGTCGAGGGCGCGCATGAAGCCCTCGCTCCACTTGCTCTTCACGCTCAGCGGAAGGCCGATCAGCAGGCCGATCACGAGCGAGGCGAGCGTGCCCATCAACGCGAGCGGGAGGTCGCTGCGGCCGGCGGCGATCACGCGCGAGAAGACGTCGAACCCGTTGGCGTCGGTGCCGAAGACGTACTCGGACGACGGGGCCAGCAGCACCGCGGTCGGATCGGGTGTCATCGGGTCGTGCGGCAACGGCGCCAGGAACGACGCGAGCAGCAGCAGGAGCAGCATTCCGCCGCCCGCGACGATGCCGGGACTGGCCCGCACGTAGTTGACGCTGCGGGAGAAGAACGGCGCGAAGAAGGGCTGCCGGAGCCCTGCCGGGTTGCTACTCATAGCTCACCCTCGGGTCGAGGAAGAGGACCACCAGGTCCAACAACAGGAACAGGGTCAGCGTCAGGAGTCCCGCCGTGACCACGAACCCCTGGATGATCGGCACGTCGACCTTCAGCACGCCGTCGAGCGCCCACTGGCCCATGCCGCGCCAGTTGAAGACGCGTTCGACGATCGCGGCACCGCCGAGCAGTGAACCGAACAGGATGGCGATGTAGGTGATCACGGTCGTGCGGGACGCGGCGAAGGCGTAGTAGACGACCGTGCGTTCCCTGAGGCCACAAGCTCGGGCGAACTCGACCTGCGGGGTGGTGAGCGCGGTGCCCATGCTGCCGCGCGCCGTCTTGGCGAAGTACGAGGCGTACACGAGTCCCAGCGACAGCACGGGAAGCGCCGCGTGCGACACGGCCTCGCCGAGCGTCGCCCAGTCACCGGTGAACAGGCTGCTGATGATCAGGAACGGCTGGTCGTCGGCCGAACCGGACTCGATGGGCAGCCGCCCGATCGGCGCCGGTGCCCAGCCGAGCAGGAAGAAGAACACGTAGATGCCGACCAGGGCCAGGAAGAAGTCGGGGACCGACTGCAGCACCGAGGTGACACCGCTCATGATCCGGTCCGGCACGCGGCGGGCGAAGTAGGCGCCGATCACGCCGATCGTCATGCCCAGCGAGATGGCCAGCAGGAGCGCGAAGAACACCAGCTCCAGGGTGTTCGGCAGGAACTTCCCGATCTCGTGCAGGATCGGCTCGTTCGTGAAGAACGACGTGCCCAGGTCACCCTGCAGCAGGTTGCCCCAGAACGAGAAGTACCGCTCCAGCAACGGCTTGTCGAGCCCGAGCTGGCTGTTGACGTGGGCGATCTGCTCCTTGGTCGCGAAGTCGCCGAGGATCGTGATCGCCGGCTCGCCCGGGATGAGGAACACCAGGAAGAAGGACACGCTGCCCAGCACGAACAGCGACACGGGCACGATCGCCACGCGCTTGACGATGTAGCGGAGAAGAGGACGCCGCCGCTTCTCCCTCACGGGGGCTTTCAAGGGTTCCACAGTGGTCACAGCACACTCACCCCTCCGTCGACGCACACGGTGTGTCCGGTGACCATGGCCGCGTCCGGTGAGGCGAGCCAGCGCACCGCGGCCGCGACCTCCTCGGGGCGCACCACCCGTCCCAGCGGGATGGAGGCGAGCTTCGCGGCCATGTAGGTCACGTTGTCGAGCACGTCCGCCGTCATCGGGCTCGGCACGATGGTCGGCGCCACGGCGTTCACGCGGATCCGCGCGCCCGCCCACTCCAGCGACAGGATCTTGGTCAGCTGGATGATCCCGGCCTTGGTCACGCCGTACATCGCGGAGCCCGCGATCGCGACCAGCCCGCCGGTCGAGGCCATGTTGACGACGTTGCCACCGTGGACCGCCAGCACCGGGTGGACGGCCTGGCACATCCGGAACGTGCCGTTGAGGTTGATCTCCACGACGTCGTGCCACACCTCCTCCGGCATGGTCTCCGTCGCGCCTCTGGCGTTGATGCCCGCGTTGTTCACCAGCAGGTCCACGGTTCCGGCGTAGGACACCGCCTCGGCGACGGCCGCACGGCAGGAGTCACCGGAACGCAGGTCGAGCTCCACGGCGTGCTTCGCGCTCGCCGGTGCCGCTCCCCCGAGGTCCGCCGCGACGACCAGGTACCCGTGTGCCGCGAGGTCGTCGCACACCGCGGTGCCGATCCCGCCGGCCGCTCCGGTGACGAGGGCGACCGGTTGCCTCTCCTCAGACATGGACCACTCCGCTCCACTCGGCACGGGCCTTCTCGGGCAACGGCAGTCCGCCCAGGCGGACGTCCGGGCTCAGCGGCTCGTCGATCCCCGCCAGCCGCAGCAGGGCCCACAACGTCACGAGGTTGCTGCTGATCGCCGGCAGTCCGGTCTGCTGCTCGATCGCGACCAGCGAGTCGAGCGTGCGCCAGTTGGTGCAGCTGATCGCGACGGTGTCGGCGCCGGACACGTCGAGCGCCGTCGCGGCCTGGAAGCTCGCGGCCGGCTCTAGCCGGCCTTTGTCCAAATTCGACAGGATCTCCAGGTCGTTGCGGGCCGTGACCTCGAACCCCGCCTGGTTCAGGTAGGCGACCGCGCCGTCGGCGACGGGACGGACGTACGGCGTCGCGAGCGCGATCCGCTGCGACGACAACGCTGTCAGCGCGGCGACGAGCGCGATGCTCGTCGTCACGATCGGAATGCCGTGCGCACGGGTCAGTCCGTCGCACGTGGCCTGGTCGGAGTCGCGGCCGCCGAGGAAGCTGCCCGAGGTGCACGCGTAGGCGATCGCGGTCACCCCGGCCGAGGCGAGCTCGGCGACGGCGCGGTCGAGGTGGTTGTGCATCGCGAGCAGGCTCGCGACCTTCTCCTCCTCCGAGGAGACCTCCGCGACAGCCACCCGGCTGGAGAACACCGCGACGTCGCGCGGCAGGAACGCCGCGAACTCCGGTTCGACGGTCGTGTTGGTGGAGGGCACGACGATGCCCACGCGTGCTCTGCGCCCGTACATCAGCTGCCTCCCGGCACGAGCGGGACGCGGTACCCGTCGCGGATCTCGGCGAGCAGGTCGACGGTCTCGTAGGTGACGTCGATGCCCTCCCCCGTGCGCGAGTCGCGGAGGCTGCCCGTCCAGTTCGTGCCGTACCGGATGGTGTTGTCGACGCTCGTGTAGGTGCCGCAGTAGACGAGGTACGACGACGGCAGGGACCCGACGCGTTCGGTCAGGATCTGCACGATCTTGTCGGGCGGGAGGAACACCGACGCGTTCACGCGCTGGTACAGCTCACCGTCCACAGTGCACTCAAGGACCAGGTCGTCCCAGTGCGGCGCGATGTCGTTCCAGCGCCACACCTTCCCGCCCAGCACGCTCGGGCAGTACTGCTTGGCCCAGATGATGCTGTGCTTCTCCAGCACGCGGTCGGTGTGGTCCGACCCGACGCCGAGGTGGATCTCGCCCTCGTGGACCACGAGCACCAGTTCGACCTCACCGGACGTCGTCGCGCTGTGCACGCCGATCCGGTCGTCGGTGGTCACGGAGTTCACCGACATCGGGTAAATCCGCGGGGCGGGAATGTCGAACGCGATCCGCACGCCGACGTCGGCCACCTCCTGCTGGTGCGCGCGGGCCGCGTCGGGGTCGACCGTCGCGGACCCCAGGTTGTAGAGGCGTCGCGGGGTCGTGACGAGCGTCTGCGGTTCCTCGCCCTTCCTCAGGACTCCGAGCGTGAAGGTGGTCACCCGCTGATCCTCGATTCGCAGTAGTGCCAAGGGAGAAGGCCGTCCCGCGGGGCGCGCGGGACGGCGTGGTCGTCAGCTCTCGTCGAAGACGCGGTGCAGCACCTGGGTGGCTTCCTCGATGGCAGGCATGCCGGCGGGCAGCCCGGCGAGCGAGATCGCCTCCAGCACCTCACGACGGCTCGCTCCGTTGGCGACGGCGCGGCGAGCGAAGTGGATGATGCCGTCCGGGTCGCCCTTGGTCGCCGTGGCGACGCCGACCAGGACGAGGTAGCGGGTCTTGAGCTCCAGCGCCCTCGGCTGGTCGGCGAACAGCAACTCGGACGCGAGGGCGTCGTAGCGGCTCAGGATCTCCGGGTCGACCTCGTCGAGCAGTTCGTGCACCGGCAGCACGTACCCGCGCTTGGCCCGCACTCGCGCGAGCGCCTCGGAGTCCGTGTTCTCGGTGGTGGTCATCAGATTTCCCTTCCGGCGAGTTCGCCTTCCCAGATGGCGTTGAACACGCGGCGCGGCGACACGCTGTCGCCGATCGCGCGCACGGGCACAACGCCCTGCAATTCGTGGAACAGGGCGTCTTCCGCCTTGTTGCCGGTGCTGAGCACCACCGCGTCCACGTCTTCGTGCACAGTGGACTCACCGGTCCACACGTCGGCCAGGGTCACCCTGTCCTCGTCCACCCCCACCAGCTCGTGGTCGGTGAGGAACTTGACGCCCTTGCCCCGGATGCGCCGGTAGGTGGCCTGCAGGTCACGGCTGGCCTCCAGGTCCGGGGACACCTGCGGCAGCCGGGTCACGATGGTGACCTTGTGCCGCAGGTCCGCGAGGTGCTCGGCGACGACGACGGCCTGGCGTGCGCCCGTGTCGTCGAAGACGAACACCGTCGGGCCCAGTTCGGCCTTGCCGGCCATCACCTCGTTGATCGAGTAGACGTTCCACTGGTCGGCGCCCGGCACGATCGAGCCGTCGCCCCACGACGCGGGACGCAGCGAGCTCCAGCCGTGCTTGAGCGGGGTCGAGCCGGTGGCGACGACGACCTCGTCGAACCCGGCCAGGTCGTCGGCCTCCGCCCGGTGCGAGAGCTTGACCTCGACCTGGGTCTCGCCGATCTGCGAGATCAGCCAGTCGGTGATGCCCTGCCACTCGGCGTAGGTCTCCGAACGGGCCATCAGCGCGACCTGGCCGCCCAGCTCGTCGTTCTGCTCGAACAACGTGACCGAGTGACCTCGTTGCGCGGCGGTCAAAGCAGCGCGCAGACCGGCGGGGCCACCGCCGACCACGGCGACGCGCTTGCTGTCCGGCGCCTTCTTCAGCGTGCCGACGCCGAGCTCCGACTCCCGTGCCACGGCGGGGTTGTGGATACACGCCAGCGGCGAGTTGACGATCGAGGCGAGGCACCAGTTCGACCCGACGCACGGCCTGATCGACGTGGCCGCGTTCCTCATGGCCTTGTTCGGCCACTCCGGGTCCGCGATCAGCGTGCGGGTCATGCCGACCATGTCGGCGTCACCGCGCTCCAGCAACGCCTCGGCGAGCTCCGGGGTGTTGATCCGGCCGACGGCCACCACCGGGATGTCCGGCAGCGCCGCCTTGATCCGCGCGGTGTCTTCGAGCTGGAACCCGGCGGGCTGGGGCGTCGCGCCGTAGATGTTCATGCGTTCCACGTAGGTGCCCGCGGTGACCGACACGTAGTCGACGAGCCCGGTGTCCGTGATCGCCTTCGCGATCTCGGTCCAGTCCGCGTTGGTCAGTCCACCCGGGACGTCGCCGTCCGACCCGTTGATGCGGACGCCGACGATCCGGTCCGGCCCCACCTCGTCGCGGGTCCTGCGGATGATGTCGAGGATCAGCCGCAGCCGGTTCTCGAAGTTGCCGCCGTACTGGTCGGTGCGGTGGTTGGTCGCCGGCGAGAGGAACTGGCCGAGCAGGTAACCATGCGCGAGGCCGTGCACCTCGACGCCGTCGAGACCGCCTTCGGCCGCGTACCTCGCCGCGAGCACGTAGCCGTTGATCAGCTCGTCGATCTCGGACTGGGTGAGGACGTGCGGCATCTCGCGGTAGACGGTGCAGGGCACCGAGGACGGCGCCCAGACCGGCAGGCGGTTGACCGTGCCACTGGTCTCCCTGCCGCGGTGCCAGGGCTGGGCCAGCAGAAGGCATCCGTGCTCGTGCACGGCCGCCGCGAGCTTGCGGTAGTTGTCGATGACCGCGCGGTCGAACGCGAAGATCTTGCCCTTGTACGGCTGCGTGGTGGGGTGGACCGCCATCGCCTCCATGGTGATGACGCCGACTCCGCCGCGAGCGCGCTCCGCGTAGTAGTGCACGTGCGCGTCGCTGAAGTTGTGGTCCTTCACCAACTGGGTGCTGTGGGCGGTCATCCAGACGCGGTTCTTGGCCGTCTTCTGGCCGATCCGCATCGGACTGAACAGGTTCGGGTAGTCGCTCATTCGTCAGCCCTGCTTGAGAGTGTGGACGAACATTTCGCCGTTCGGCGCGTGCTGGTAGTTCGTCAGGCCCTTGCGCACCGCGTGCACGAAGTCGCGGTCGACGAGGTAGATGAAGCCGGGGTGGTTCGCCTGGATCTCGGCGGCCTTCTGCACGAGCGCGTCGCGCTCCGCTCCCGGACTGGTCCTGCCGACCTGGGCGGTGACCGAGTCGAGTTCCGCGTCGACGTAGCCGAAGGTGTTGAGCTTGCTCTTCGACGAGTTGTAGAGGAACAGCGAGTAGTACGGGTCGGCCACGGCGGGCGGTTCGAGATAGAGCAGCGCCTGGAAGTTGCCGTCGTGGAAGACCGTGTTGATCTCGGTCGCGCTGGCCAGGGTCTGGATCTTGACCTCGATGCCGACCTGACGCAGCTGGCTCTGCAGCAGGATCGCGATCTGCTCGGCCTCGGCGCCGGGACGCGCGGGGCTGATGTGCAGCGTGATCGACAGCTGGCCGACGCCGGCGGCGGTCAGCAGCTTCTTGGCCTCGTCGACGTTGTAGGTGTACTTCGCGGCGTTGGGGAGGTCGAGGCCGTAGGCGGCGCTCACGGTCGCGTCGGCGGGCTTGTTGAAGCCGCGGTAGACCGCGTCGACGATCGTCTTGCGGTCGATCGCGAGTGAGATCGCCTTGCGCACCTCGTTCTTGCCGAGCACCGGGTCCTTGGCGTTGAGCACCAACGGGATCCGGTCCGCCGAGACGCACTCCTGCACGTCGATGGCGGTGTTGCCCTTCAGCTGCGCGTACTGCTCGTACTGCAGGCCGGTGGCGTAGGAGGCGTTGCCGGTGGACAGCAGCTGCGCGCGGCTCGCCGGGTCGGCGACACCGACGAACACGAGCTTCTCGACGTCGCCGCGCTCGCCCGCGTAGTTCGGGTTCTTGGTCAGCGTGAGGCGGTCACCGGAGACGAAGTCGCCCGCGGCGTGGGTCCAGGGGCCGAACGTCGAGGCGTTGCGGGACACGAAGGCCTTGCCCCACGGGTCCTCGGCGGTGACGTTCTTCTTGATCTCGGTGCTGTCGAGGATCCGGAACTGCGCCCACGTCAGGATCGCGATGTCCATCGCGGACGGGTTGTCCATCAGGATCTCGAAGTTGCGGTCGTCCACGACCTTGATCGGGTCGGCGGCCCAGTCCGCGACGTCCTGCATGAGCGTGTTGGGCGTGCCGACCTTCAGCTGGATGAGCCTGTCGATCGTCCACTTGACGTCGTTCGAGGTCAGCGTGTTGCCCGCAGCGCTGCGGGACTCCTTCAGCTTGACCTTGACGACCTTGCCGTCGGCGCTGCGCTCGTAGGACTCGGCGAGCTCGCCCTGGATCTGGTCGACCTTGGCGAGGGCGTCGCAGCCCTGCTTCGGCAGGCCCTCGGTGCCCCAGCGGAACAGCGAGCTGCCGAGCTCGAAGCCGATGTTGCGCGACGGGTCGCCCTGGTAGTCGGCGGGGTCGAGGCTGGTGGGAAGACCCGTGATCGCGTAGGTGAACGTGGTGCCGGCCTTGGGCCTCTCCTGGGCGGCTCCACCACCTCCGCAAGCCGCCAGCGCGAACGCCGCGACGACCGCCAGCGCCGCTGGACGCACGACACCAGGTCGGACGGTGCCGGCTCCAGATGTTCGGGCAAGTGATCTCCGAGTCATCAAACCTCACCTTGTTCCGGTCAACGGGAAGGGGCTACGCTCCTGTCCCACTCTCAGAACTCGGTGACGGGCTGTCAAGCCTTCATCGAAAACTAATTGAAACCGCAACAAGGGTCCACATGCGATTCAACATCAATTTCTGTTGGTCCTGAACGATTTCGGAGGGTCGTTGGATGACTACTCGTTCACGTCTGCACGAGACAGTCCACAGCGGACGTCTCACGCTGCGTAATCGTCTTGTCATGCCGGCGCACACGACCAACTTCGCGGCCGACGGGGTGTTCTCCGCCCGGCACCTCGCCTACCACCGGGCACGGGCGGCCGGCGGGGTCGGGCTGATCATCACCGAGGGGATGCGCGTCCACCCGACGAGCCTCGGGCGCACCAACACCGTGTCCGCGTTCGACGACGCCGTGATCCCGTCGCTGGCCGAGCTGGTGGCGACCGTGCACGCCGAGGGCGCGAAGCTCGCCGCACAGCTGCTGCACGTCGGCAGGCAGTCGGGCGGGCACAACATGCTGACCCCGGCCTGGGCCGCCTCGCCCATCCCCTGGTCCTCGACCGCCGCCGTGCCGCACCAGATGACCACCGCCGAGATCGCCGAGCTGGTCACGGCCTTCGGCGCCGCCGCACGCCGGGTGGCCACCGCCGGGGTCGACGCCGTCGAGGTCCACCTGGGCCACGGGCACCTGCTCCAGCAGTTCCTGTCGCCCGCGACGAACCAGCGCACCGACCGCTACGGCGGCAGCCTCGCGAACCGGCTGCGCCTCACCCACGAGGTGCTCGACTCGGTCGCGGCGTCGTTGCCCGGCGGGATGCCGGTGATCCTGCGGATCAGCGCGGACGAGTTCATCGAGGGCGGACTCGGCGTCGAGGAGATGCTCACCGCCGTCGGCCTCGTCGTCCAGGACCACGAGATCGACGTGCTGCACGTGAGCCACTCGGCGTACGTGGGCAGCGCGAGCATCGCGACGCAGATGGCCGACATGAGCTTTCCCCCGCTGCCCTTCCGGCATCTCCCCCGCGCGTTCAAGAAGGCGTTCCCGCAGCTCAGCGTGCTGGCGGTGGGTCGTGTCGACACCCTCGCGAACGCCGAGAGCCTCGTCGTGGACGGTGACGCCGACCTGGTCGCGCTGGCCCGTCCGCACATCGCGAACCCGAACCTCTCGCTCCCCTTGGTGACCGAGCCCACCCGCGAGTGCATCGCGTGCAACCAGGGCTGCGCGGGCAGGCTGGAGGCGGGGCTGCCGATCAGCTGCGTGGTCAACCCCGAGGCCGGTCTGGAACGGGAGTGGGACGCGCTGCGCACCGCCGCACGGCGCGGTGAGCACGGCAGGGTCCTCGTCGTCGGAGGCGGACCGGCGGGACTCGAAGCGGCGATCGCGGCCGCCTCCGCAGGCCACCACGCCACCCTCGTCGAGGCGGAGGAGTCGCTCGGCGGTGCTCTCCGGCTCGCCGCCGCGCTGCCGATGCGGGCCGAGTTCGGCCGGTTCATCACCGAGGCGGAGGCGCTGGCACGCCACCTCGGGGTCGACGTGAAGCTCGGTGTGCGGGCCGACGACCAGTTGCTCGCCGACGGCTGGGACCACGTCGTCCTCGCCACCGGAGCCGTGGACGTGCCGGACACCCGGTTCGCCGCGCTGCCGCTCGCCACGGCCATCTCCGATCCCGGCAGCACCGGCGGCCACGTCGTGCTGATCGACGAGGACGGCACCACGACCGCACTCGCCGTCGCCGACCTGCTGCTGACCCGCGGCTGCCGGGTCACGCTGCTGACCGACCGCCCCGCGCTGTCGTGGCGCGTGCCCGTCTACACCCGGCCGGCTCTGCTGCAACGGTTGACCGGACGTGGTTTCAGCGCCGTGCTGATGCGCACGGCGGTGCGTCTCGACGACGGCGTGCTGACTTACGCGGACCCGCTGTCGGGCGAGAACGGCGAGCTGGACAATGTCTCGTCTGTGATCACCATTCGTCAGAGGTCCGCGGGCGCTCCACTGGACCACCGCGGCGTGGTGGTGGGCGATGCCTGCGCACCGCGCACAGCGCTCGAAGCCGCGTTCGAAGGCAGGCTCGCCGGCCTCTCGGCAGCGGACACCCCCGACGTGCGCGCCGCGGCTGCCCCGCTGCGCGGCCGTCTCTGAACAGGAACCGGAAGGACGACCATGCAGGCGGTCGAACGGGTCTCAGCGGTGCTGCTGAGCTTCACCGAGTCAAGCCGCGACCTCGGCGTCACCGAGATCGCGGAAGCGGTCAACCTTCCCAAGAGCGCGGTGCACCGCATCCTGGAGGCGCTGACGAAGTCCGGGCTGCTCGCCAAGGACCCCGAGCGGAGCAAGTACAGCCTCGGCCCGCGGCTCATGGAGCTGAGCCTGGCCTCCCTGGGGTCCATGGACATCCGGACGCTCTCGCAACCGGTCATGGAGGACGTCCGCGACGCCGTCGGCGAGACCGTCACGCTGAGCTTCGTCGTGGGCAAGGAACGCATGTACGTCGCCCAGGTCGAGAGCAAGCAGGACGTCCGGATGACCGTCGAGGTCGGCAGACGGGCGCCCCTGTACGCCGGTGCGTCGGGCAGGGCGATCCTGATGACGTTCTCCCCCGCCGACCTGGACAACTACTTGGCGGGCGTGGACCTCGCGCCGTTGACCGAGCGCACGATCCGGGACCGCACCACGTTGCGTTCGATGCTGGACGTCGACCGTCGCCGCGGCTATTCGGTGAGCCGCGGCGAACGCGACTCCTACGCCGCCGCCGTCGCCGCGCCGATCGTCGCCAGGGGCAACCGCGCCATCGGCTGCTTCAGCATCTGCGGCCCGCACGAACGGCTCAAGGACGCGGTGGCCGAGACCTTGGGACCGGTCGTCACCGAGGCCGCCGCGAAGATGTCAGCCCTGCTCAGGGGAAACAGCGACTGAGCAGGGTTCGTGAACTGGAGGGTGCGCGATGCCGGACAAGACCGCTCTGCCGGGAAGAAGCTATCTCTACGTCCCCGGTCACCGGGACAGCCGCCACGAGCGCGCGCTGCACAGCGGCGCGGACGACGTGATCCTCGACCTGGAGGACGCGGTCCCCGCCGAGGCCAAGGAGCAGGCGCGGTCGGCGTGCGCCAGGCTCGTCGCCACCCCCGGCGGGCCCTCCCGCCTGTGGGCACGGGTGAACTCGCACCCGGAACACCTGGCGGCCGACCTCGCCGCCGTAGTGTCACCGTCCCTCACCGGCGTCTGGGTGCCCAAGGCCGAGCCCGCGCTGCTGGCCGAGGTCGACGAGAGGCTCACCGCCCTCGAACGCGACGCGGGCATCCCGGCCGGCACGACCGCGGTGATCGCACTGGTGGAGACGGCGGTGGGCGTGCTGCGAGCGGAACAGCTGTGCCAGGCACCCCGTGTGATGCGCCTCGGCATCGGGGAGGCGGACCTCGCGGGCGAGCTGCGGCTGCGCCCCGACGACTCGTCGAACCAGCTGCACGGCGTACGCCTCGCCGTCGTGCTCGCGAGCGCTGCCGCCGGACTCGCACCTCCCGTCGGCCCGGTGGAGATCTCAGTGCACGACGAGGACCGTCTCCGCGCCTCCACGACCGTGTTGCTGCGTCAGGGTTTCCGGGCTCGGACGGCGTTGCACCCGCGCCAGGTGCCGGTGATCAACGACGTCTTCACGCCTACTTCGCGGGAGGTCGAGGAGGCCACCGCGTTGCTCGCCGTGTTGGACGAGGCGCAGCGGCGGGGGCAGGCCACGGCGGTCGACCCGGCCGGGCGCCTCGTTGATCCTGCGGTGGTGCGCAGCGCTTGGGAGGTGCTCGACCGGGCGCGGTGAGGTCGGTCTAGAGGTGTACCACCCGCTATCACCTCTCCGAGGCGCCAGCTCGACACCGCGCCGCCAGGCAGAAGTGGTGCCCGCAGACCGACCCGCAGACATGGAGCGGTTCCCGAACAGGCTCGCCGCGATGGCCGCCTCAAGTTCAGGCTACGAGTTCCTGCTACTCGTCGTGATCATCCTCAGCCTCTCGATCCCAGTACCGCCCCTCTGACGAGAGGTCCTCTGCGTGGTCGCGAAGGACCTGGGCGGTGTACGGCCACTTTCGCTCGACCTTGCTCGCCCACGTCTTGTACTGTTCCGCGGTCCTGCGCTCCTGCTGACCTCCGTCGTACACGCCCCGCCAGGAGACGTTTCGGTTGTTCGCTAGACCGAGCGCGAAACCGTTCCTCAGATAGTGGCCGTCAGCGAGGTCGAGGATGTCGCGAACAGCCTCAACCGGCCAGGCTCCGTCCTCACCGTCAGGCCCAGCAGAGATCAACGATCCAATGGCTCGATCACCGCTGGGTTGCATGCTCAACTCTGCCAGTGCCCGCCGAACGTGCTGGACCCATTCGAGCAGACGCGAAGAGTCCACTCGATCTTCGGTCTGGCCGGGCACACAACGCAGACGTTGTCCGGTCATGAAGAACGGCATTGCTTTGGGGTTCAACTTCTCGGTCGGCAGGAAGCGGAACTGGTGCAGCTCGACGAACGCCTGCGGGTCGGCCGCGATCCGTTCCAGCAGTGCTCGCGGCTCCCTGTCGTGGAACAGGTTGGCGAACGCGATCTCCCAGCGAGCCACCGCACTCACGTCATGCCCGACCTCGTACAGGTAGGTCAGGAGACTACCCACTTCGTACCCAGTGTTGGAGTTGAGCCGATGCGGGAAGTTCAGCAGGGCGTCGAAAGTGGCCTCCACGAGTTCTGACGAAGGCCTCCACTCATCGCCCGGTCCGTGGAGCGCCACTGACAACGCGTCGACAACCGCCTCAGGCCGGTCATGACCAAGGATCTCGATCAGGTACTCCTCCGGTCGCTCCGCGGGAAACGGGAAAGCCGGAGTCTGCAACCAGAACCGACTGCGGACGTCCTCCCTCTCCGCTGCGACCAGTCCATGCGCCAACTCGACCGGCAGAGCCAGGTAGAACGCTGTCCGAGCAGCTGACTCATCGGGAAGTGCGGACACTGCCTCCTCGGCCCAACGGCTCCCACCCTCCTGTGCCCGGCACCGAACCCACCCGCAGGCGAACTGGTCTCCCAGCATCGAGAAAACGGCATCCCTCACCGTGTCTCCCTCGACCTGCGCAAGTGTCCAACCGACCAGGTCTCCACGCGCACTCACCGCCGCAAGACACGCCAGGCCAACGACGCCTTGGCGGTCCAACTCTTCCGCGACGACCTCACGCCGCAACTGATCAACAGCAGCGCGGTGGCTTTCGAGGTCAGTCGAATCGATGCCGGGCAGGTTGGGACGCCAGCCGAACAACCAGGCGTGCCGGGTCGAGTCGGAACCCGGTTCAATCCTGTCCACAAAGGATGACAAACGGCGGATGTGCGGTGATGAGAGATGTGGGTCTGCGTCAGCGCCGCTCAACTCGCGGTTGACGACTTTGCGCCCGGCCTCCCAAAGATTCCGGGTTCCACCAGAACCGAGGTCTTCCAAATCGATCGCCTCAAGAGCGATCAGAAACCGCTCCCGAACGGTCTGCGGAAGCCACATCATCCTGGGCAGGAACTCCGCCCAGCGCCGAGGCTCTGCGGACAGGTCTGCCAACACAGCGTTGTAGACCTCCTTCCAGTACTCCTCCACTCCGTCCGACGACATCTGCATTGCGCCTACCCAGTCGGTTCGCACACGCGGGCGCTCCGGATACATCAGAAAACCGCCGGGCTCAGTCAAGTCCATCAGCAACCGCCACCCCACCAGAGGATGGCGTGCTCGAATCTGGTTGATGATCTCCGCGCGACGGTCCAGGGGCACCGGGGTCACCGGTTGTTGGGTCAGAGCGTTCACCAGAGCCTGTGCGGGCCGGTTGCTCCACTGCCCGCCAGGGTCGACATCAGCAAGACGGGCAAGCACCAGCACCGCCCGTGTGCCGTGCTCTTTGCTCCACAGCAGCGCGTCCAGCGCCCACTGCAGCCCGCTGTGAGCGGAGTGTCGGAACGACGTTTGATCACCAGTGTCTTCGAACATCCCCCGCAGCAACGGATTGTCACCCTGTAGGCCACTCTCTACCGCATCGAGGAACACTCGTGGACACGCTTCAGCGAGCAGGGAGAGGACGTCGCTGAGCGAACGCCACAGCAAGCACGTGGCATCCTCGCTGGCCTTTCTCAACAGCTGGACGACGACGCGTGCTGCGTGGTTCTCGGCGGCATCGCCGGCAACCATGATGCTTCCGGCATCGCCCAGACGCGCCAGTCCATGGGCAAGTCCCTCGCGCAGTTCGCCAGACCACTTCCTGCCGATGCCCTTCAATCCGGCCGACATCGCCTCGAAGTCGGGCAGCGAGCGGACAGGATCGATCTCGCTCAGGACCTCGACGGTCGTTTCGCCGAACTGCCGAAGGCCAGTTTCCGTCACCACGGCCATCAACTCGGACAGCGCGTCATAGGGATCGGCAAGCTGCCACCGAGATCCGCTGCGGTGGACCAGCGGATCTCCGGAAGCCGCGGTGGCCGTGACGAACCGGACGACATCGTCGTAGTCAGTCCCGGTGATGCGCGCGATCGCCGCCTGGTCGGCCTGGTTGCTCGTGGACCACCTGCTCACGAGCACCAGCCGTGCCGCGATCGCCGAGTCCGGAGGCCTCGTCCAGGCCGGGCGCGGCTCGTTCGGGTGGAGCCTGCGCGTCACCGCACGAAGGCTGCGCCGAAGCAGGCCAGCGCGCTCATCTGCTAGGTGCAGGGGCATTCCGCGCTCCCGGAACGCATCACGTACCTGATCACGCGGCAGCCGTGGCAGAACGATGGCACCGTCCTCCCGACGCACGAAGCCGTCGCGCGCGATGATCACATGCCTGGCATTCTGCAGCTGCCGGACGGGAACGTTCTCGCCCACCACGACAGCCGGGAAAGACGGCGGAATCCTCGCAGCATGCTCCCAGCCGGCTTCGGACGTCACGAGCACCGCGCGGTGGTGCGGGTTGTGGCCGTCCAGAACGGCTGCTACGAACGCGGCGACTTCGTCCGTCGTCTGCCCTTGGACGACCAGGTTTCCGGGCGGTCCTGCCAACCAGGACCGCAGTTTCTCCGCAGAGGCCTCTCGGCCGATGAGAACAACGTTCGTCGGAAGCTCCGAGCCGGCGAGCGGCGACTGCTCGCGGTTCCACGTTGCCAGGTCCCTGATGCCCTCTCGGACTCCGATCCCGAGCTCAGGAGCGGCGCTGATCAACCGCTCGATCAGACCTGGAAACACGTGCGGGTCGCGGTAGGTCAGCTTGACGTACTGGCAGTTGGCAAGTTCCCGCAGATCACTGGGCAGGTCGGACGCCTTGAGCTTGAAGCGGCTGTCCTCAAGCACGGGGATCACGGGCTTGCCAGCGGCGAGCACCGTCGCGATCTCCCGCCTGACCACGTCGTCGGGTTGGAACAGCCGCGATCCGAACTCGGTCAGCCACTTGTCGCCGATCACCGCGATCATCGCCGAGCAGTTCTCCACCGCGCGCCAGAGAATAGGGTCATAGTCGTGCCCGAGGTCAATGGATCTGCTGGAGCGGAACACTCGATCCGGACCGAAGACAGCACAGAGCTCAGCATCCAGCCAGGCGGCCTTGTTCTCGTCATCGCCCTTGCGGAAGTTGATGAACAGCATGCCGACGAGGGTGCCTTGGCTCTTCCTGCGGCACCACTGGTTTCCCGTTGCCTATCGCTGTAGATCCATCAGATGCGGATGTTCAGACGTCCTGGTGAGGAAGTGCGGCCAAGCGGAGCAGGAGCTTCGAAGTCGCGTTGAGCTCCGCAGCGACCGAGCCGAGTGTGGAGTCGGCCGGTAGCTGAAACCGAGCACCGAACATGCATTCGTTACGCTGCTGGGCCTGTTTCTCGCCGAACCCGATGCCGAGATGGCGCGGGCCACCGTCGGCGACCATCTGTTGCCATGCTGCGCGATCGTGCGGGGCTTTGGGATTGGCAGAAGTGGTCACCCAGTCATCTCGCGCCTCCTCCATCGTCGGCCAGAGCGAGCGCAGGTAGGCCCAGTCGAAGCCCGCAGACGTGCACACGTCCTGCTGCATCAGACAAACTTTGACGGACGGGCCTTGGACGCTTCGCCACGTGGAATCGCCCGTAACTTTGGGGTACGCCTGGACACTAAGCCGTTCCTCTGCCTCGACGTGAACCCGGTAGCTCGTCTTCCGAGCGGGCGCATGCAGCCTCGCGACCCAGCTCTGACCAGCGGATGAGCTCATCAGGTCGTGCTCGACGCCAGCTGGAGGTTGCAGCTGGCGGTACACCCAAGCCATCCGGGCACGCATGGCGATCACGAACCCTTCGCCGTCCCGCAAGTCGTTCCACCGGGTGTCCGCGGAAAGACGAGGCATCTCACCGTCCACGTAGAACAGCCAGGCAGACGCCGTCTCGGCGACTGTGGGGTCACTGCTGCCAGCGAAGGCCCGCAACAGGTCTTCCCAGCGCACTGAGCGCCACCCTGCGGATCTTGGGGCATCGATCGGGAAATGCTCCAGGGTGATCAGCACGTGGTGTGGGACGTTCAGGTAGTGGTCGCGGTACCGCTGCAGCTGACCGAGCCCGAGGCCGGACAGGACCTTCGCCTCGGCGACGCAGCGCTTGTCGCCGCCTGCGGAGATGAGCAGGTCGACACGACCACCGCTGCCAGCCGGTGCCTCGCGCTCGACGGAGACGTCGGTGGGAGAGTCGCCTAGGCCAAGCAGGTCGGCGACCGGGTGCGGGTCCAGCTCGATCAGCGCTGCAAGGAGGTCGCTCCACTTGTTCTCGGCGCCCAGCGGCACCAGGTGGCGGATCGGCTTGTTCATGGCACTACCTCCGCGAGCACGATCAACCAAGCGTCGACTTCAGTCAAGTGGAGAACCACGGAAGTGCCGCACGGTCAGCCGCCGTACAGGTGCGCGACTTCGCTCTGCGGATCGCAGGACACCGCTGACGTTCAAGTCCAGTGCTACCGAGGCCCCGGAACCGGTGCGCCCGCGCAGCTGCTGGTCGACGTGCGCCCGGTGTCGAAGAACGTCACCGCCGCCTCGGCACAGGGCAGGTCCTGCAACGACCCGTGGGCGTCGTCCTCGACAGTCATCAGGTCACCACCGATTCGGCCGCGCATCTCCAGTGCCCAGCCGATCGGCGTCACCGGCTCGTACAGGTGACCGACGAGCTGCACCGGGCTCTTGCCCGCCTTGACGTCCCAGGGCTTTCCTTCCACCGGCCAGCCGACGCAACGCTGTTCGTAGATCCCGAACCGGCCGGCGACGGGGAAGCGTTCGACGCGCTCCTCGTGGTGGCGCCACACCGTCTCGAAGTCGCGCGTGCTGGGCGAGTCGTTGCACAGCAGCGCGGTCTGCGGGAACGGGTCGTAGCGGTGCACGTCCGCGTCCCAGCCCAGGCCGTCCGGCCGGTTCGGCACTGTCGCCGCGGTGTCCTTGATGGACTTCAGCTGAGCGGCGAGGCCCGCCCATTCCTTGCGGGGGTTGGCGTACATCATGTTCACGGTGTCGCCGTCGACGACGCTGCCGTCGGGCATCGTGCGCGGGTGTGCGGTGAGCTCGGCCCGCAGGTCCAGGAGTGCCTGTGCGACAGCGGTCTGGGTCGGGCCGAAGTGGTAGACGGTGTCGTAGCGGGCGATCCAGGCGGCGAACTCGTGGAACGTGTTCTCCCCGGCATTGGCCTGGCCTTCGTCCATCGTCTTGACGTCGAGCACCGGTGGCACGACCGAGTCGAGCAGCATGCGGGTCACGCGGTCGTCGAACAGCGTCCGGTAGACCGCGCCCAGGCCGGTGCCCCAGGAGATGCCGTAGTAGCCGATCTTCTTCTCCCCCAGTGCCTCGCGGATGACGTCCATGTCTCGTGCCACGTTCTCGGTCGTCATGGAACGGGCCAGGTCCGGGTCGCGGTCGAAGCACTCGCGGTTGCGCTTCGCGTCGCGTTCGGCGGTGAAGCGGGCGCGTTCCTTCGGTGACGCCGACGGGTCCGGCTGCGTTTCGTCGCGTTCGCACGCGATGGCGGTGCTGTAGCCGATGCCGCGCGGGTCGAAGCCGATGAGGTCGTGGTGGGCGTTGAGCCCGCTTGCCTTGCTCGCGGCGAGTGAGCGCGGCATCGTGACGCCCTGCTGGCCGGGGCCGCCGGGGTTCACGAGGATCGCGCCGGTCCTGTCGCCGGTGGCCTTGAGCCTGCTGACCGCGATGTCGAGCTGCCGTCCGCCGGGGTTCGCGTGGTCGAGGGGTACGCGGACCATCGCGCACTCGGTGCGCTGGTCGTCGGAGTTCCACCCGGCAGCCACCTCGGCGCACGGTTTCCAGTCGGGATGTGCGGTTGCGGAGGCGACGCCGTTCGTGCAGAGCGCGAGCAACGAGGTCGTCAGCACGACCGCGGACAGCATGGGACGCAACGGTTTTCTCCTCAGGTCGAAGGTCATGGCTACTCGGTGTCCGTCTTGATCGCGGTCAGGATCGGGATCCGCACGGCGCGGCGGGCCGGCACGAAGGCCGCGGCGACACCGATCGCCACGGTGATCGCCATGAACAGGGCCAGCCGGTCCCACGGGAGCACGGGCGTGGTGTTCGCCTGGCCGCTCACCGTCATCGCCCCGATCACGCAGCCCGACACGACGCCGGCCAGTGCGCCGATCACCGCGATGATCACCGACTCGATCCGCAGCACGGCGCCGACCTGGGACCGGCCGAGCCCCACAGCGCGCAGCAGGCCGATCTCGCGGATGCGTTCCATCGTGGACATCGTCATGGTATTGACCACGGACATCGCGCCGATCAGGACCGAGACGCTCAGCATCGCGTAGAGGAGGTTGAGGTACAGGTCGTACTGCGAGGCCTGCGCCTCGACGTACTCGTCCCGCGTCTGCACGACCAGGACCGGGTTGTCCAACGCGCTGCGGATGTCGTCGCGCACCTTCTCCGCCGATCCGGCGGCCTTGATCAGCACCTCGCGGTTCCAGAGTTCTTCCGCCGGGACGTTCGCGGTGTCGACCAGGGCCTTGGCGCCGAACTCCTCCGGCGCGTCGAACAGGGCCACCACGGTGAGTGGCTTCTCCTTGCCCACCTTCGAACCCACGGTCCAGCCGCGTGCCGCCGCGACGCCGCTCTCCAGCGCGATGCCGGTGCCGAGCCCGTCCAGCGAGCCCTCGCGGATCGTCAACGGCACGAGCGCGCCGATCGACCCGGCGTTCACCGCGGTCACCTCCAGGGCGCCCTTGTCCAACGGCAGCAACGCCTGCCGCAGTGCGGTGACGTGTTCGACGCCGGGCACCTTCGCGATCTCGTCCGCCACGCCAGGGGCGATGTCGGCGAACGGCAGCGCCTCCACCCGGACGTCCGCGTGGTTCCACGACTTCGCGGTCTCCGCGCTCTTCGCCGAGATCGACGCGATCGGCACGGTGACGGCGGCGCAGACCGACAGCCCGATCATGAGCGCGCTCGCCGTCGCGCCGGTGCGGCGCGGGTTGCGGCGGGTGTTCTCCACGGCCAGGGTGCCGGTGAGTCCGGCGAACCGGGTCAACGGGCCGCGCAGCACGGAGGTCAGCCCGGCGGCGAGCAACGGCGTGAGGATGATCAGGCCGATCAGCATGGTCGGCGCGCCGAGGTAGATCATGGTCTGCTCACCTCGCCCGATCACGACCATCAGGGTGCCGATCGCGGTCACCGCGAAGCCCGTGATGTTCCTGCGGCGCAACGACTTCCCCGTCGGCGGCAGGCCGGTGCGCAGTGCCGCGATCGGCGGCACGGCGGCGGCCCGGCGCGCCGGGAGGTAGGCGGCCAGCAGGGTCACGCCGAGTCCGACGCCGAACGCCGCGAGGAGCGTGGTCGGCGTGAACGGCCGCAACGGAACCGGCGCCCCGTCGAAGACCGCGAACTGCGACTTCAGCACCGCCGCGCCGGCGACGCCCAGCACGTAGCCGAGCACGGTCGCGACGAGACCGAGCAGGGTCGCCTCGGTCAGGACCATGCGCAGCACGTACCGCCGCCCGGCACCGACAGCCCGCAGCAGCGCGTGTTCGCGCGACCTGGCGGCGGCGAGCATCGTGAAGGTGTTGGCCACCAGGAAGGCCGACGAGAACAGCGCGACGCCCGCGAAGATCAGCAGGATCATCGTCAGCTTGTCGTTGTCGCGCGCCTCGATCCTGGTCAGCTCGTCCGCTGTGGACGTCCGCAGGTCGGGCAGCGCCGTCTCCACCGCCGTGGCCAGCGCACCCGGACCGGTGCCCGGCGCCGCGGTGAGCAACACCGAGGTGTAGCCGCCGTTGCGTGGTGCGAACTGCTCACGGGCCGTGGCGTCGGCGAACGCGACGAGCGTGCCGCCCTGCGCGATCCGGGTGTCCTCGAAGTCGAACACGCCGGACAGCCGGACGTCGCGGGCCGTGCCCACGACGACGACCCGCAGCGTGTCGCCGACCTGGTAACCGGTGCGTTGCGCGGCCCACTTGTCCAGCGCGACCTCGTCGGGTCCGGCAGGAGCCTTGCCGCTGGTCAGCTCGTAGCGATCCGCGTCGAAGCCGACCCCGCCCGCCGCGCCCGGTGTGCCGACGAGCGTGCCGTCCTTGCCCACCAGGAACGTCGGCCCCTCCGCGACCGTGCGGACGCCACCCACCCCGGCCACGCCACGAAGCTGTTCGATCGTCGCCGGGGACATCGCCTCGTTGTCCCGCTGCTCGACCTGGACGTCGAAGTCCTTGGGGGCGCCCTCCACCGCCGCGCGCACGGTGTCGCCGTAGACCAGCGACCCGGTGACGAACGCGACGCCGAACACGATCGCGATGGCGGGCAGGAGGAAGCGCGTGCGGTTGTCCGTCATCGACCGCCAGGCCACGCGGATCATCAGCGCACCGCCTGACCGTCGAAGTGGCGCATCCGGCCGAGCACCAGGTCCGGCGTGGGGTTGCTCATCTCGTCGACGATCCGTCCGTCGGCGAGGAACAGCACGCGGTCCGCGTACCCGGCGGCGATCGGGTCGTGCGTGACCATCAGGACCGTCTGTCCCCACTCCTTGGCGCACCGGCGCAGCAACGACAAGATCTGCGCGCCGGAGCGGGAGTCGAGGTTGCCGGTCGGTTCGTCTGCCACGACGATCTCCGGCCGCGACACGAGCGCACGCGCAGGCCACGCGCTGCTGCTGGCCGCCGGACAGTTCGGAGGGCCGGTGCTCGAGCCGGTCGCCCAGCCCGACCGCGTCGATCACCCGCCGCGTCCAGTCCTGGTCGGGCTTCGTGCCGGCGAGCGTCAGCGGCAGGACGATGTTCTCCCAGGCGGTCAGCGTGGGCAGCAGGTTGAACGACTGGAAGACGAACCCGATCCTGTCCCTCCGCAACCGCGTCAGGTCGGCCTCCTTCAGCGAGCCGAGGTCGGCGTCACCGACCCACGCCTTGCCCGAGGTCGGCGTGTCCAGTCCGGCCAGGCAGTGCATGAGGGTGGACTTGCCGGAGCCGGAAGGCCCCATCACGGCGGTGAACTCGCCGCGCTGGAACCGCGCGGACACCCCGGCCAGCGCCGTCACCGCAGCAGGCCCGGACCCGTACACCTTGCCCAGCCGGTCGGCCACCGCCACCGTTCGCTGTTCCATCTGGCACCGTTCTCGTCGACTTCGGGGAACGGTGCACAGCCTGCTGACGGACGTGGTCCCGCGGATCCACCTCACCGATGAGTGATCTCGGCGCGGCTCCACCGAAAGGTGGAGGACGCCCGTCACGGCTCTGACCTACCGTCGGCGTCATGACAGGCATCCTGACCCGGCTCACGTGGTGGCAGCGCGTCGTCTTCTGGCTGATCGTCGCGGTCGGAGTCGCCCTGCTGGTCGTCGAGGCGGGCAGCGCACCCAGCGCGTACGGCGCCGTGGGCGTCGTGGTCTGCGGCGTCCTGCCCTCGGCGGCGTTGTTCAAGCGCGAGATCTCCGCGCTCGCCGTGGCGGGCATCGGAACGCTGTCGATCGCCTTCACGATCGTGTGCGCGACCTTGCTGCCCGGCAATCTCGACAACACGTTCGGGTTGTTCGAGCTCATCGGACTCGCCTGTCTCAGCGTCCGGACCCTGCTGGTGTTCAGCGCCTGGCGGGCGGCGGGGCTGTGCGTGCTGCTGGGCCTCGCCGCCACGACGTTGCCGCTGCGCCTGGAGGACCTCGACCCGCTCCTGACGCCGGGCATGGTCCTGATCATCGCCGTGGTGCTCGCGTTCGTGCTGCTGCTCGGCCTGTTCATGCGTCTGCACGACCGCAGCCGCACGGATTCGTTCCAGCTGTCCCGGCAGGCGCAACGACTGGAGTACGCCCGCGACCTGCACGACTTCGTGGCCCACCACGTGACCGCGATCGTCGTGCAGACCCAGGCGGTCCGCTTCGCCACCGGCAGCGGCCAGCTGCCGGACCCGGTGGTGCTGGACAAGATGCTCGACGGCATCGAGAAGGCGGGCTCGCAGGCGCTGACGTCGATGCGGACCATGGTCGACGTCCTGCGCGACGACAACGCCCCGATGCACCCCCACCAGGCGCTCACGCTGATGGTCACCGATCTCGCCACCGGCTTCACCGGAGCGCCCGTGACCACGGCCGTCGACCCGGCGATCGCCGCCCTGGACCTGCCGGCGACCACTGTGGACGCTGCCCGGCACGTCGTGCAGGAGGCGCTCACCAACGTGCTGAGGCACGCCACCCGCGTCAGCGAGGTGCGGATCAGCGCCCGGTCGAGGGGTCAGGAGGTGGAGATCAGCGTCACCAACGACGGCCAGGCGGGCGACAACGGCCTGCCCAGGGGCGGGTTCGGACTGGTCGGCCTGGCCGAACGGGTGGAGTCGGCTGGAGGCAGCCTCAGCGCAGGCCCGACGGCCCGTGGTTGGGCGGTCACCGCGCTTCTGCCATCCTCCACCGCATGACAATCCGTGTGCTGATCGCCGACGACCAGGAGATGATCCGCTCGGCGTTCGGGATGATCCTCGGCACACAGCCGGACATGGAGGTCGTGGCGAGCGTCGCGGACGGCGAGAGCGCGGTCGAACAGGCCCGCCGCCTGCGCCCCGACGTCTGCCTGCTCGACATCAGGATGCCGGCGCTCGACGGCCTGGAGGCGACGCGCCTGCTCGCCGGACCGGGCGTGGACGCACCCCTGAACGTCCTCATCGCGACCACGTTCGACCTCGACGAGTACGTGTACCGCGCGCTGCAGAACGGCGCGCGCGGGTTCCTGCTCAAGGACATGTCACCGGCGCTGCTGGTCGAGGCGGTCCGCGCCGCGTCCACGGGCACGAGCCTCATCTCCCCCGCCGTGACGGTGCGGCTGCTGTCGAAGCTCGCACCGGCACGCCGGGAATCCACTGTGGACACACCGCTGCCCGAGCCGTTGACCGACCGCGAGCTGGACGTCGTGAAGCTCGTCGCGAACGGCAACACGAACGACGAGATCGCCGCCAGGTTGTACGTCTCCGTCGCCACGGTGAAGACGCACCTGGCGAACGCGCAACGCAAGCTCGCGGTTCGCAACCGGGTCGAGGTGGCGGCCTGGGCGTGGCGCACGGGAGTTGTCACGGGCTGAGCGGCCGGGAGGTCCCGGCCGCTCAGAGGCCGGTCTAGAAGTCCTCGTCGAACGACACCGTGCCGGACACGCCGACCTGGTAGGCCGAGACCCGGCGCTCGAAGAAGTTCGACAGCTCCTGCACGTCCTGCAGCTCCATGAACGCGAACGGGTTCTTGGAACCGTAGATCGGCTCGATGCCGAGCACCTGCAGCCGCCGGTCCGCGACGTGCTCCAAATAGGACCGCATGTCCGCCACCGACATGCCGGCGACACCGCCACCGAGCAGGTCCTCGGCGAACAGCACCTCGGCGTCGACGGCCTCGCGCAGCATCTGCTTGACCTCCTCGTACAACGAGTCGTCGAACAGGTCCGGCTCCTCGCGGCGCACGGTGTCCACGACGTCGAACGCGAACGCCATGTGCATCGACTCGTCGCGGAACACCCAGTTGGTGCCGGACGCCAGCCCGTTCAACAACCCGCGCGACCGCAGGAAGTACACGTACGCGAAGGCGCCGTAGAAGAACAGGCCCTCGATGCACGCGGCGAAGCAGATCAGGTTGAGCAGGAACGACCTGCGGTCCTCACGGGTGCGCAGCTCCGTGAGCGACGAGATCGAGTCGATCCACTTGTAGCAGAACTCGGCCTTGGCGCGGATCGACGGGATGGTCTCGACGGCGGCGAACGCGTCGGCCCGGTCGTTCTCGTCGGGCAGGTAGGTGTCGAGCAGCGTCAGGTAGAACTGGACGTGCACGGCCTCCTCGAACAGCTGCCGCGACAGGTAGAGGCGGGCCTCCGGCGCGTTGACGTGCTCGTAGAGGTTCAGGACCAGGTTGTTCGCGACGATCGTGTCGCCGGTCGCGAAGAACGCGACGAGGCGGTTGACCAGGTGCCGTTCGGCCTCGGAGAGCTTGTTCAGGTCGGCGAGGTCCGAGTGGAGGTCGACCTCCTCGACGGTCCAGGTGTTCTTGATCGCGTCGCGGAAGCGCTCGTAGAACAGCGGGTAGCGCATGGGCCGCAGGGTGAGGTCCATGCCGGGGTCGAGCAGGGCGTTCTTGCGGGCGGTGCTGGAGAGCGCGGTCACTGGCAGGCCTCACATGCTTCGGGGTTTTCGAGGGAACAGGCGATCGCTTCGTCCGACGTGACGGTCGGGACGGCGACGGTCGCCTGCTGGATGCGCGTCGCGGGGCGGGAGCGCAGGTAGTACGTGGTCTTGAGCCCGGCCTTCCAGGCGTAGAGGTACATCGAGGAGAGCTTGCCGATCGTCGGCGAGGCGACGAACAGGTTCAGCGACTGGCTCTGGTCGATGTACGGGCCGCGCGCGGCGGCCAGTTCGATCAGCGCCTTCTGCGGCAGCTCCCAGGCGGTGCGGAACAGCGAGCGCACGTCCTCCGGCAGTTCGACCAGACCCTGCGCGGAACCGTCGTCCTGCTTGAGCCGGTTGCGGATCGCCTCAGTCCACAGGCCGCGCGACTTCAGCTCGCGCACCAGGTAGGAGTTGATCTGCAGGAACTCACCGGACAGCGTCTCGCGCTTGAACGTGTTCGACACCTGCGGCTCGATGCACTCGAAGCAGCCGGCGATCGAGGCGATCGTCGCGGTCGGCGCGATGGCGATCAGCAGCGAGTTGCGCAGGCCGTGCTCGCTGACGCGTTCACGCAGGGCGCTCCACCGCTCGGTCTGCGTGGGCGTGACGCCCCACAGGTCGGGCTGCAGATCTCCCTTGGCGGCACGGGTCTCCGCGAACGCCGGGTGCGCGCCCGCCGACGAGGCCAGCTCCGCCGACGACTCCAGCGCCGTCAGGTAGATCTCCTCGGCGATGCGCGTCGACAGCTCGCGCGCCTCCGGTGAGTCGAACGGCAGGCGCAGCTTGAAGAACACGTCCTGCAGGCCCATGACACCAAGGCCCACCGGGCGCCAGCGCGGGTTGGAGCGCGCCGCCTGCTCGGTCGGGTAGTAGTTGATGTCGATCACGCGGTCGAGGAACACGACCGCGGTGCGGACCGTGGAGCGCAGCCGGTCCCAGTCGATGCCGGAGCCCTCGACGTGGGCGCCGAGGTTGACCGAGCCGAGGTTGCAGACCGCGGTCTCCTCGTCGCTGGTGACCTCGAGGATCTCCGTGCACAGGTTCGACAGGTGGATGACGTTGGACGGCGACGCGGTCTGGTTGCTCGTGCGGTTCGCGGTGTCCTTGAACGTCATCCAGCCGTTGCCGGTCTGGGCGAGCGTGCGGATCATCCGTCCGTAGAGGTCACGAGCCTTGACCGTGCGCACGGCACGACCGGCCTCCTCCGCGCCGCGGTAGGCGCGGTCGAACTCGTCGCCCCACAGGTCGACCAGCTCCGGGACCTCGTCCGGGTCGAACAGCGACCAGTCCTGGTCGGCCTCGACGCGGCGCATGAACTCGTCGGGGATCCAGTTGGCCAGGTTGAGGTTGTGCGTGCGGCGCGCGTCCTCACCGGTGTTGTCGCGCAGCTCCAGGAACTCCTCGACGTCCGGGTGCCACGTCTCCAGGTACACGCAGGCGGCGCCCTTGCGGCGGCCGCCCTGGTTGACCGCCGAGACCGATGCGTCGAGCGTGCGCAGCCACGGCACGATGCCGTTGGAGTGGCCGTTCGTGCCGCGGATCAGCGCACCCCTCGAACGCACCCGCGACCACTGGACGCCGATGCCGCCGGCGAACTTCGACAGCCGGGCGATCTGCTTGTACCGGTCGTAGATCGACTCCAGCTCGTCCTTCGGGGAGTCGAGCAGGTAGCACGAGGACATCTGGGTGTGCTGCGTGCCGGAGTTGAACAGGGTCGGCGAGCTGGGCAGGTACGCCAGCGACGACATCAGCCGGTAGAAGTCGATGGCCTCGGCCGCGGTGTGCGAGAGGCCGCACGCGACGCGCAGCAGCCAGTACTGCGGCTGCTCGATGACGGTCCGCCTGGAAGGGTGGCGCAGCAGGTAGCGGTCGTAGACCGTGCGCAGGCCGAAGTACTCGAACCGCCGGTCGCCGTCGAGGTCGATGGCGTCGTCGAGCTTGCGGGCGTTGGCGGCCACGAACTTCGCGGTCGCGTCGCCGATCAGGCCCTCGGCGTGGCCGAGCGCGATGCTCTGGCTGAAGGACTGGATGCCGGTCCGGCGCACCTCCTTCTCGATGAAGGCGGCCAGCAGCCCGGCGGCGAGCTTCGAGTACTCGGGCTCCTCCGAGACCAGCGCGGCGGCGGTCTGGATCGAGAGCTTGTCCAGCTCCTCGGTGGTCGCGCCGTCGTAGAGGCCGCTGATCGTCTTGGTGGCGACCCGGAGCGGATCCACGTCGTGCAGACCGACCGTGCAGCGCTCCACCGCGCGCACGATCTTGTTCAGGTCAACCGGTTCGAGCGAACCGTTGCGTTTCTTGACGCGCATAGTGGTGGTGACCGTGTCGACCGCCGTCACTGCTCTCTCCTCGCGAGCTAGGTGTGACCACGAGGACAGCGAGGAGCGAACGGGCGCGCGCGACCGCCACGTCCTCCCGCCCTCCCTCGGGGCCTCGGACTCCCGCACGTGTGGGCACGTGCGGGGCGCTGGCAGGTCTTCGGACTCGCGGGCACGCCTGGTGGCTCCTACCGGCCGTCGCTTCCCAGACGTTTCGCGTCCAGTGCTTCTGACGGCTTTCGTTCCCGTTCACCGCTGCGGGGCAGTCCCGGATTCACACCGGGTTCCCTCTTGCGACGACCGATCTGGATGATCGGCCGAACCAGCTGCGAGCACCATACATGGGTGCGGTCGAGCCATCCGCAACTACATCTAGTGGGCGTGTCGCCCGGTTGGAGCAGCTCCAAACGATCACGCGCGGGAACCGGTGATCACGACCGGGCGCGGTTCGGCAGCCGTCGTGGAGCGTCGGTGGCTCAGTCGGCCGCCAGCTCACGGACGGCGGCGACCAGTGCCGGCGCGAAGGCCCGCACCGAGCCGCCGGGCACGGCCGCGCCGGTCAGCCCCAGGTAGAACGCCGGCCCGGTCAGCACCGCCATCGCCGCGTCGAGCGGAGTCCCTGGCGGAAGCTCACCCCGGCTGATGCCGCGTTCCAGCACCGCGCGCGACGGTCCGTCGAACAGCGCCGCCGAACCGACGAGCCGCGCCACCTCCGGGTCGTGCTGCGCCTCGCCCAGCAACGCGCGGTACGCGGTGCCGGCGTGCGACCCGGTCAGAAAGCCTTCTACAGCCTCAAGATACGTGCTCACGTCGTCGAGAAGCGTGGCCTGGGGCGGTTTCGTGAGCTCCTCGACGGCATCGGTGATCGCCGCCTCGAACAGGACCTCCGCCTTGGTCGACCACCAGCGGTACACGGTCTGGCGGCCGACGCCCGCTCGTTCCGCGATCCCCTTCATCGTCAGGGCCGCGTAACCGACCTCGACGAGCAGGTCGTCGACCGCGTGCAGGATCGCGGTGCGCGCCTGTTCACTGCGCGGCCGGCCGACCCGCTGCCTGTCCTCACCCATGGCGGCAGCATACCGAGACAGCGTGGGCCGAATCGGTCTCGGCGCCGCTCACGGACGGGTGCCGCCGTAGTCGGTCACCCGGTCCCTCCACACCGAGTGCGGGTGTGGTTCGTCCGTCGACCACCCGCCTTCGAGTTGCAGTTCCAGCCACAGGGAAGGGCCGTCAATGCGCACGTAGTCGCCGGTGTCGTTCAGGGCGGTGGAGCCGCTCCAGGCGATGTGCGTCGCGTCGAGTTCTCGTTCGTACTTGGCCATGATCGCCGCGGCGCTGACGTCGTCGACGTCGCCCACGTAGGTCCTGATCGCGGCGATCACGAGGTCCCGCTGGCCCGCGTCGAGCGAGGCGACGGGGACGCCTTCCCGGCGGTCCGGGAACTTCCAGTCGTTGCCCGGTCCGAGAAGCAGGTGGCCGCTCCGCAGCTCGGCCGCGTCCTTCTGGTTCTGCGTCAGGGATCCGAGCATCGCCTGGAACGCGCGCAGCTCCTCGCCCTCGGGTTCGTACGTGGTGCCCTGGTACTCGAACGGGGCGCGTGGCTCGATCGCGCGGAACGACGGCGTGGCACCGATGAGCCTGCCGTCGCGGTAGGTGTTGGTGACCGCTGTGTGGTGTCCGCCGAACTGCAGCTGCCACAGTCCTGTCTCGGACGGTTCTCCCAGGAACGCCAAGCGGAAGTGACCGCGGCCGTACGCGTCACCGGCGCCGATGCTGTGCAGGTGGTCGTCGGCGATGAGGTGCTGACGCAGCTGGTCCGCTCCCTGGTTCGGAGCCGAGCCCATCGCGGTCGCCAGCAGGACGTGCAGGCTCTCCCACTGCTGTTCGGACAGCGTGCCGAGGTCGAGGCCGAGGCGGCCGTCCTCGTGGAGGTCCGCCTGCGGGTAGGTGTGCCAGCGCGCCGCGTTCTCGAACGTGTAGGGCTGGTGGAGCTGGGCCCGTTGCTGTTCGGACAGCAGCGCCCGGAACTCGCCGGCGCGGGCGAGCAGCTGCGGGTACGCCTGCCCGTGCGGGGCGGACGCGCGGGGAGGCGCGGCCGGGCTCGTGTCCGGAGTGGACGGTGGAAGCAACCCGCAGGCGCTCAGGAACAGGACGGGAACCGCCGCCAACGAACGGCTCTTTCCGGCTCTGGTCATGGTGGTGTTCCTCTTCGTGTTGTTCAGGAGGCCGAGCTGGACGCCCTGCGGGCGAGGTTCCCCGGCCTGGAGATGAGCGCCACGACGATCGCGCCCGTGACGAGGGTGATCCCCGCACCGATCCGCAGGGCGGTGCTCCCGCCCGTGACGAAGGCGTCGATGATCCCGTTGTGCTCCCACGGCGCAGCGCTCAGCGCGGACGCCACGGTGCGTGGCAGCGGATCAAGTGATTGCAGCGCAAGGGGAAGGTGAGCGGAGAAGCTCACCACGGCGATGGTGCCGACCACCGCGATCCCGAGCGCGCTGCCCAGTTCGCGGGTCGCCGACTGCAGACCTCCCGCGACTCCGGCCTGTTCGGGCGGCAGCCCTGCGGTCAGCTCGGACGTGAGCGTGGGCAGCGCCAGGGCGAACCCGATGCCCACGACCACCAGCCAGAAGGCGTAGAAGCCGAACGACTGCCTGGTCGCGAACGACAGTCCCACAAGTCCCGTGCAGATCGCGAGAAAGCCCCCGCCGAGGATCAGCGGAACGCCCACGCGGGTGACCAGGCGAGGGAGGAACCGCGTGCCGAGCAGGATCGGCCCGGCGAGCGGCAGGGTGGCGAGTCCCGCCAGGAGAACGGGGAATCCCCTGCCGTACTGCAGGAGCGATGCGTTGAGGTAGAACAGGCCGAAGCTGCCGAACCAGGTCACGAGCATGCCCAGGCTCGCGCCGGCGAGCAGCCGTCCGCGGAACAGGCGTGGATCCAGCACCGGGTGCTCGACCCGCAGCTCGACCAGCACCCAGACCACGGCCAGCACCCCGGCGAGCACGAAGGCGCCGAGCACCAGCGCGCTGTCCCAGCCGACCTCCGGTGCTTCGATGATGCCGACGAGCAGCACCACGGACGTGGCGACCAGCAGCAGCGTTCCCGCCGGATCGAGGCGCCGGAAGGTGCGCGGACTGGTTCCGGCGAGGGCGGCGATCGCGGCGACGCAGACCAGCGCGAACGGCACGACGCCCCAGAAGAGCGTCTGCCAGCGGCCGGTGCTGAGCAGCGCCGCACCACCGGTGTTCCCGAGAACGCCGCCGATCCCGCTGATGGCGCCCCAGAGTGCGAGCGCGCCACGCCGGCGTTCGGGCCTCGTCGCGTGCACGAGGACACCGACGCAGTTGGGCAGCACCAGCGCGGCACCGAGTCCGGAGAGGACACGTCCGGAGAGCATGACCGGCAGGCCGGTGGACAACGCCGACACGACCGCGCCGAGCGCGAAGACCACCAGGCCGGTCAGCAGGGTTCCCTTGCGCCCGAAGCGATCCCCGAACGCGCCGCCGGGAATCACCAGGCAGGCGAACACGACCACGTAGGCGTCCACGATCCACAGCAGCTGCGACGAGTCCGGGTGCAGCGCGCTCGCCGCCAGCATCGGCACGGCGAGGTTGATGGCGGCGACGAAGCCGACGACCAGCACCGTGCAGACGCTCACGGCGGCCAGCACGAGATTCTCGCGTCTGCGCGTGACGGTGTGCGGTTCGCTGAGCACGCCGGTCACGACGCGCCCTCCGCCTTCTTGTCCCGGTCACCGCTTCCGGCCCGGCCGAGCCGCCAGTACCCGGACACGTCGAAGGCCGTCCGGTCGGCACCGGCGTCCTGCAGGTGACGGCGCAGCGGGGCGACGATCCCGGACTCCCCCGCCGCCCACAGGAAGGTGCCGGCGGAAGACCTGCTCACCAGTGCGGCGACCAGGTCTTCCGCGCTCCCCTCGATCCACTGCAGACGCAGTCGGGGGTGGTGGGGAAGCTCGCGCCGTCCCGCGGCGGGTGCCAGCACGACGACGTCGACGCGTGCCTCCCGCGGTACTTCCTCCAGCCAGCGCTCCAACGCGGGCAGGGCCGTCTCGTCGGCGCCGAGCAGGTAGTGGGAGCACGCCGGATAGACCCGGTAACCGCGCGGGCCCAGCACGCCGAGCCTGTCGCCCGGTTTCGCGGTGATCGCCCACCGCCCGGCGGGACCGTGGTCGTGCAGCACGAAGTCGAGGGTGAGCGACCGTTCGACGGGGTCGAAGGCGCGGACCGTGTAGTCGCGGATCGCGAGTTCCACGCCGTCGGGTGCGGACAGGCCGTGTTCGCCGAGGGTCGGCAGCACGACCTCGCCGCTGTCCTCCTGCGGCACCACGACTTTCACGTGCGTAGCGGTGCTCAGCGGCGCGATGGGGAACTCGGCTTCGAGCTCCTCGCCGGTCAGCACAACCCGTCGCATGGTGGCTGAGAGCGCCTCGATGCGCACGACCGTGAGAGTGCGCAGCTTCGGCGGGTAGGAGGTGCGCGTGGTCTCGAACGCTGATGAGATGGTCATGGTCTGTTCCGCTCAGCCTGCGAGGTAAGCGCCGGAGGCGATGTCCTCGACCAGACCGGGACCGTTCGGCTTCCACGACAACAACTCGCGGGTGGCGTCGCTGGACGCGGTCATCCTCAGCGCGAAGAAGTCCCCGACGAAACCGAAGTGCTCCGACACGTCCGCCGGGTCGATCGAGACGACCGGCAGGCCCAGGGAGGCGCCGATCGCCTCGGCGATCACCTTGGTGGGGACGGACTCCTCGGCCACCGCGTGCATGCGGGTGCCGGCGGGGGCGCGCTCCAGCCCGAGCCGGATCAGTTCGGCGGCGTCACCGACGTGCACGGCGGACCAGGCGACGCTGCCGTCGCCGACGTACCCGGACACACCGCGTTCCCTCGCCGCCTGAGTCAGGAAGTTCACGAACCCCCAGTCGCCCCTGCCGTGCACCGTGGGGGCGAACCGCACCGCGACCGACCTGATGCCGCGGCTGACGGCGCCGAGCGCGAGGTTCTCCGAACCACCCCGGTCGGACTCCGGGCCCACCGCGGGCGAGGCGTCGCTCTCCAGGACCAGTCCGTCCTCGACGATGCCGGACAGGCCGTTGGCGATGACGAACGGCTTCGCCGTCCCCTCCAGGGCGTCCAGCATCGCCTCGACCGCCGCGCGCTCGGCGCGGTCGCACTCCTGCGGGTCGCCCCAGTCGTGCTTGTTGGCCAGGTGCACGACCCCGTCGGCGGCGGCCGCGCCCCGGCGCAGCGAGTCGAGGTCGTCCAGGTCTCCCCTGTGCGCCAAGGCGTTCTTGGCTTCGAGCACCGCGGCCGAGCGGTCCGACCGGGCGAGTCCGAGCACCTCGTGCCCGCTGCCCAGCAGCTCGTCGACCACGGCCGAGCCGATCCAGCCGGTCGCTCCTGTCACGAAGACGCGCATCACGTTCCCTTTCTAGTCACTGTGTCCCGTAATCTACACAATAACGGAGCACGGTGTCTAGAAATTGGACCTCGGGCCTGTTCAGGCCTTGATCAGCTGCTCGCTCAGCTCCCATAGCCGTCGTGCCGACTCGGGATCAACGGCGTGCGGCACGACGTCGGCCGGGATGTCCTGCTCCGCGCCGAAGTCGATGGGCCTCGGGGTGTCCAGCGGCGAGACGTCGTTGTCCTTCAGGTAGACACCGCCGATGTCGGCGAGCAGCGGGCTGGTCGCCGCGAACACGCTGGTGGCGGCCCCCTGCTCCGGTGTCTTCATGCCGCGGGCCGGGTCGATGACCGGGCGGCCCGAGTCGTCGACGAGCCCCATCGCACGGATCTGCTCGGGCGTGACCGCGACTCCGTCCTCCGGCCGCGACGGGCCCAGTTCGGTGCCGACGATGACGCCGGGGTGCACGGCGTAGCCGCGGATTCCGTCCGCGGCCCACCGCCGGTCCAGTTCGACGGCGAACAGGACGTTGGCTGTCTTGGACTGGCCGTAGCCGAGCATGGGCTCGTATCCGGTGGTGAAGTGCGGGTCGTCCCAGCGGATGTCGGAGAGCCGGTGGCCGCCGGAGGTCAGGTTGACGACTCGGGCGGCACCGGCGGCCCGCAACGCGGGCAGCAGCGCCGTCGTGAGCTGGAAGTGGCCCAGGTGGTTGGTCGCGAACTGCGACTCGTAGCCGCGTCCGTCGCGGACCAGCGGGCCGCCCATGATGCCGGCGTTGTTGAGCAGCACGTCGAGCGGACGACCGGAGCGCAGGTAACCGACGGCGAAGGCGTCGACCGAGGCCGGGTCGAGCAGGTCCAGGCGGCTGATCTCCACGCGGTCGACGCCGGCCAGCGCGGCGGCGGCGCGGTCCGGGTCCCGCGAGCCGACGGTCACGGACGCGCCGGCGTCCGTCAGCGCGCGGGTGGTCACCAGGCCGAGCCCCACGTGGCCGCCGGTGACGATGACGTGCCTGCCCGCCAGGTCGATCCCCCGGAGCACGTCGGCGGCGGTCGAGGCGGCGGTGAATCCGGATCCGATGGGGTGTTGTTTCTGAGTCACGTCTCCACGCTAGGCAGCGTCATCCGTACTCTGAATAGTTGAAAGTCCGTATTTTTTGCGCGAGAGTACGGCCATGGGTGGCGATCAGCTTTCCGAGGTGTTCGACCTCGTCGAGGTCCGCGGTCTGTTGTCGGGCGGGTTCGCGGCGCGGGGCCCCTGGGTGTCGCGCGGGACCATCGCGGCGCCGCTGAAGTTCTTCGCACTGGTATCCGGACGGGCCCGGCTCACGACCGACGGCGTCGCCGGGACGACCGAACTCGAAGCGGGCGACGTCGCCGTGCTGACCAACCGGTCGTGGCTGTGCCTCGAAGGAGGCGGCGACGGACCACGCCGTGAGATCTCGCCCGAGGACGACTTCCCCTCCACCGGTCTCGCCGGCGCCGACTTCGGCACCGACGACGTTCTCATCGGCGGTCACGTCGACCTCAACCCGGCCGGCGACGCCCTGCTGCTGCAGGCACTTCCCCCGCTCGCCCACGTCCGGGCGTCGGCCACCTCGGGCACCACCCTGCGCGGCACCCTGCACCGCCTGTTCGACGAGATCGCCGCGGACCGGATCGGCTCGGAGTTCGCGATCCGCCAGCACTGCCAGCTCCTGCTGCTGGAGGTGCTGCGCGCCTACGTGGGCCAGGCCGATCTGCCTCCCGGATGGCTGCGGCTGCTGGCCGACGACCGGTTGCGCCCGGCGCTCCGCCTCATGCACACGAACCCCGCAAGGCAGTGGGGTCTCGAAGAACTCGCGTCCGCGGCGGCGATGTCGAGGACCTCGCTCGCCGAACGCTTCCGCGCCGTGGCGGGCACACCGCCGTTGACCTACCTCCACCGCTGGCGGATGCAACTGGCCCGGCGCGCTCTGCGGGACGGGGACGTCCGCGTCGGGGACCTGGCGGCCGAGCTGGGTTACTCGTCGGACAGCGCGTTCAGCACCGCGTTCAAGCGGGAGGCCGGGGAGTCGCCGCTGCGCTACCGGGCACGGGTGCGGGACGGACTCGCGGAGTAACGCTTGCCCCCCGTCCACGCGGGACAGTTCTTCGCCCCAGTGCGCCGCGAAACGTGAGACAGTGAACGCCCGCGCCATCTCGGAAGGCGCGTCTTCATCCCCGAGCGGACGCCGCCTCGTCCAGGCGCGTTTCCCCGCTCGCGGAAAGTTCTCTCGACTCCACGCCCCCACCGGGCTCCAGAACCATCCCCACGAGGGAGATCTCCCATCACCGCTTCGGCACTCACGCCGGCCACGGCCGCTCCTCGCACCCTCACCGACATCTACGGCCCCGACGTCGCCGTCTGCGCGCGGCCGGCCCAGGAACCGGCGGTGCCGTCGAGCAGGCACCGCAACACCCGCGACGTCCTGTCCGCCCGCCCCCTCGCCGTCGCCGCCGGCACGCCCGTCATCAGCAGTGCGGGCGGCACCGAGCCCAACCTGATCGCGACCCTCCGCGACGGCGGCCTGCCCGTGGGCACCGACGCGCGCGAGTTCCGCACCGAAGCCGAGTTCTTCCTCCGCGTCGGCGAAGCCCTCAGCGAAGGCCTGCGCCTGTCCATGGAGTACCCGCAGCCGGCCGGACCGGACGAACGTTCCGTGAAGAGCGCCGAACTCGTCGGCTACCTCAACAACAAGGCCAGCATCAGCACCTTCGTCGATCCGCGCTTCCAGGCCCGCCGCCAGGTCGTCGCCACCGGCGAACTCGCCGACGCCACCCCCTCCGAGAAGTCCTGGGTCCTCAAGGCTGCCACCAACGCCGCTCACGGCGCCAGCCTCGACGTCTACCTGCACCGGGCAGGGGACCTGGTGACCCTGCCCGCGTTCACCGACGTCCTCACCGAGGTCGTCGTCGAGGAGTACCTGAGCATCCACCGCAACTGGGGCGTCCAGCTCTACGTCGCCGCCGACGGGCAGGCCCGCCTGCTCGCCGTCACCGACCAGCGCGTCGACGCGGACGGCGTCTACGCCGGCGGCCGCTTCGGGCTCGTCGTGCCCCTCCCCGCCGACCTGCTCACCGAATGCCTGGCGATCGCCCAGCGCGCCGCAGACGTGGGCTACCGCGGCATGTGCAGCCTCGACTGCGCCCAGACGCACGACGGCAGACTCGTCATGCTCGACCTGAACTTCCGCATCACCAGCGGCTCCGTGCCGCTGCTAGCACTGCACACCGTCCGCCACGACGCCCTCGACCGCCCGTCGGAGTCGACGAAACTCACCACCACCGCACCCATCGCAGCACTGCTGGCCGCGCTGCGGCCCGCCCTGCGGCGCGGCGGGCTCCTCGTCACCGGTGGCCACGACACCCGCCGCACCGACCACCCGGTCAAGCTGACCACACTGCACCTGATCGTCTTCGGCGACGATCCCGTCGACGTCACCACCCGCCGTGCGGCGTTGGAGACCATGTACAACCACTGACGCGCTCAGTCCACAGTGGAGTGACCTGGCGAGGTCCGCGGTTCGAAGGCTTTGCCCGAACGGCGGCGGATCTCGGGCGCGCACAGCGGTAAGGTCGACCAGGCGCCCGCCTCAGCCGGGCGAGTTCCTGCCACGCCGCCCCGGTCGCCGGCGGCACCACTTCACCGAACCGGTCTGGAGTGCTGCCCGCCATGCTTGAGATCACGGCCGCCTCACCGCTCGACATCGCCACCGACCGCGGCCGGCTGCAGGCCGCGGTCCGGCACGTCTGCATCGCTTGCGGGGTGGGGACGAACGCGGTGGGGACGGCGATCTACCTGCGGGCCGCCGGAGGGCCGATCCAGCCGTTCGCGAGTGCCGGGTTCTGCGGCGAGGAGATCGCGGAGCTGCAGTCCGCGCTCGGCGAGGGACCGGCGTTCGAGGCGGCCCGGCAGAACTGGCCCGTGTTCGTGCCGAACCTCGTAGATCACGCGATCTCGGTGCGCTGGCCGCTCTTCTCGGCCGCGGCGATCACGACCGGGGTCGAGGGGGTGTTCGCGTTTCCCCTGGCGCTCGGCGCCGAGCCGATCGGTTCCTTCGAGATCCACCGCGACACCGGAGACGCGCTGACACCCGACGAGATCGTCGGCGCGGTGCAACTGGCCGCTGTGGCACTCACTCTGTTGCTGGACGGCGAACGGTGACGGTCAAGATCACCGCTGCACGAGCACGAGGTCTTCCTCGGCGTGCACGACCATCGACTCCAGGACCGGACCGCCGAACGTGGTGACCATGGCGACGTCGGCGGCGTCACGGCCGCGTCCGATCACCACGCGTCCCTTGCGGGGCACGTTGTTGCGCGGGTCGAACGTCCACCACCGGTCGCCGAGCCAGACCTCCATCCACGCCGCGAAGTCCATCGGCGCGCCGTCGTGCGGCACGTCGATCTCCGGCAGGTAGCCGAAGACGTAGCGGGCGGGGATGTTGAGCGCGCGGCAGAAGGAGATCGCCAGGTGCGCGAAGTCGCGGCAGACACCGACGCCCGCGGCGTTGACGTCCGCGGCGGTGGACAACGAGGTGGAGGCGCCGTAGCCGAAGCTCAATGACTCGTGGACGTGCCGGCAGATCTCCCGCACCCGGTGCCAGCCGGGCGTCACCGCGCCGAACCTCGACCAGGCCTCGTCCCCGAGCACGTCGGACAGGCAGTAGCGGCTCGGCAACGTGTACACCAGCACCTCGCTGGGCAGATCGCCCGGCGCCGTCTCCTGCGCGTCCTCGTCGGCCTCGTCGACGCGATCGGGCACGACCGCCCTCGCGCTGTAGTGCACAGTGGACAGTCCGGTCGGCAGCGTCAGGCGGGCGAACCAGTTGCCGTGCAGGTCGAAGTAGTGGCGCACTGCGGTCTCGGGTTCCACGAACAGGCGCTCGTCGCTCACCAGCACGTCGCCGCGCCGGTCGGGGCGCACCAGGAACATGGCCGGTGTGGGCACCGCCGAGCGGTAGGTGAACGCACAGCCGACGCGGAGCATTCGGGGTGCCCGCGCCGGCTGTGCCTCGCGGCCGTGGTTGCGGTGCGAGGTCAACGAACGCGCTCCGCGCCGTGGGGTCCCTCGCGTCGCCGAACGGCGAGGTCCACAGTGGATCTCCTGACCCGGAGCGGTTTCTGGCGGTGCGCGGCGTGCGAGAGGTGCGGAGCCGACGTCATGCCGGAACTCCCGTCTCCGGCCGGAACGACCGATTCTGGTTCGCCGGGCACGACATGAGCTTGACCGCCCACGTGCGGAAAGTTACCGGCGGAACCGACACTACACGCCTGGAGTCCCCGTCCACCGAAACGCCCTGGAATATTTCGTTGAGCGTACGGTGGGGGTATCAACGGCACAGCAAGCCCCGACGGGGTTGAGCGCGCCGCGGCCGGGTACACGGCAAGAACCGCACGTCCTCCCGGGGAACATCCCCCGAGAGCTCTCCCATTGTCCGGAGCACACGCATGTCCGCAGCACCCGACGCCCTCACCGAACAGGCCGACAGCCCGCGGGGCAGCGACTTCGCCCGGCTGACCAGGGAGCTCAAGGCAGCAGGACTGCTGAACCGGCGGCGTGGCTATTACCTGGTGCGGATGACGGTGAACGCGCTGATGCTCGGTGCGATCGCGGTGGCGTTCATCGTGCTGGGCGACTCGTGGTGGCAGGTGGTCACGGCGGTCGCCCTGGCGATGGCGTCGACGCAGCTGGCGTTCATCGGGCACGACGCGGGACATCGGCAGATCTTCCGGAGCCACCGCACGAACGACGTGGTCGGGCACCTGCACGGGAGCCTCACCGGGATCAGCTACCAGTGGTGGGTCGCGAAGCACAACCGCCACCACGCCAACCCCAACCACGAGGACCACGACCCGGACATCGAGATCCACGCCCTCGCGTTCAGCCGCGCGCAGGCCGTGCACAAGCGGGGCCTGAACGCCTGGATCACCAAGCGGCAGGCGTTCCTGTTCTTCCCGCTGCTGCTCGCCGAGGCGGCCGTGCTCCGGATCTCCGGCATGGTCGCCCTGTGCCGCAACGAACTGCGCAACCCGTGGCGCGAGGCCGCACTCCAGGTGCTCCCGCTGGCCACCTACCTGGCGGCCGCGTTCATCGTGCTGTCACCCGCGAAGGCGGTCGTGTTCATCGCCGTTCACCAGGGGCTGATGGGGGTCTACCTCGGTTGCTCGTTCGCGCCCAACCACAAGGGAATGCCGATCATCACCGGCGACCAGCGCCTCGACCACCTCCACAAGCAGGTGCTGACGTCGCGCAACGTCACCGGCGGCCGCTGGGTGGACGCGCTGCTCGGCGGCCTGAACCACCAGATCGAGCACCACCTCTACCCGCACATGCCCCGCCCGAACCTGCGCCGCGCGCAACCCGTCGTCGAGAACTTCTGCTCGCGCAACGGAATCCCGTACAGCAAGACGACGCTGCGCCGCTCCTACGCCGAGGTGCTGCGCCACTTGCACGACGCAGGAGCTCCCCTGCGCAACGCTGCCTGAGAACCAGGCTCCGAGAGCGATCTTCCTAGTCAGTCAACAGAAAGAGTCCCATGACCTCACGCTCGGCGAACGACCTCTTCAGCCATCCCGAGACGCACGAGTCGGACGCCCGGCACCGGCCGGGTGACCTCGACCGGTCGGCCTGGGCGGACCTGTTCCAGGAACCGGGCCCGGCACCGGCCACTCCGTCGAGCGCCTGACGACGCGGAGGAGCGGAGCCGACACCCTGCCAGAAGCTCCGCTCCCCCGGACGAGCACGACGCGCCACCGCGGCGGGCGCCGTCTCACGTCACTTGTCGTCGGGGTTGGCGCACAGGCCGCTGTCGTTGCCGGACAGGGCGGGCACCGCGATGACGTTGACGTCGATGAAGCAGGCGTTGACGTCGCTGAGGACCTCGGAGTCGTTCAGGTTGGCGCCGCCCACCTGGTGGGAGAGGTCGAGCTCCGGAACGTCGGCCATCGCCGTGGAACCGAACCCGAGGAAAGCGCCCGCGATGGCGACGGCCGCCCCAGCCTTCTTCAGCACAAAAATCTCCTTGATTCGAATCTTTCAGAATGGAACGCGTCGGCGAAGTGCCGCTCGCAGAACCGACAGGAACGTATCCAAACGAGCAGAACGCACCAAATCGCCTACCAGGCGAAAGCGTGACGCGGCAGCACCAAACCACACCTTCGGGTGAGGTCTGGTTTTTGAGGTTTAGCGCATTGTTGTCTGCAGATCAGGACGAATGCCGAAATCGCGGGGACGCCTTCTACTTTTGAGTGAAGAGTGCGAATCTCGACGGTGTCGGTGCGGGCGAGTCCGCTCATCTTCCCGCCGGCCTGACAGGAGGCGGGCTCCGTTCGCAACGCAGCCGCTCCAGCTGGTCGAACAGTTCCCGGCGGACGGGTTCCACGTCGGCGACCAGCCCGGTGAGCTCGTCCAGTCCCGGAGCGTCCGGGTGATCAAGCCGCCACCGCTCGAGTTGCCGCACCATCGCCGCGTGTCCGGCACCGACGTCGCGGTACTCGTCCTCCAGCTGGCGGCACCACGAACCGTCAGCCTGCTCCGGCGTCAGCCCGGCCAGCTCTCGCGCCAGGCCGCGGGCCTCGCCCAGTTCGGCACGCAGGCCCGCCATCGCGACGGGCAGCATCTCGATCCCCAGGTCCGGAGTCTCTTCGACGTCCCGGTCGTCACCGCTCACGTCTCGGACGGTACGAGTGCGTTCACCGGCCGAGAACGCAGGACACCCGCGAAGCCGCGCAAGTTCGCCGGTCCGTGTGACTACCTCCGGTCGACGTGCGCGACGAGGCCGGGGCCGGCTTCGGGCAGGACGTCGTGCGCGGTCATGGTTTCTCCGCAGCAGTCGCACGCCAGCGTGACCCGTGCCTCGCCGCTGCACTCGCGGTGGCGGTAGTGCACCGGTGGGCCGTCCGGTGCCATGTAGGTGTCGCCCCAGTCCTTGACGGCCATCAGGATCGGGTAGAGGTCGTGCCCCTTGCGGCTCAGCCGGTACTCCCCGTGCTCGGCCTCCTGCCGCACCAGGATGCCGTGCTCGACCAGCCGGGCGAGCCGGTCCTGCAGGCGGCTGCGCGGGATGCCCAGGTTGCCCTGGAACGCGTTGAACCTCCGCACGCCCGCGAACGCCTCCTTGAGGATCAGCAACGTCCACCGGTCCCCCAGCAGCACCAGCGGGCGGGTGATCGAGCAGGGCAGATCCGCGAGCTCCTCGTACCGCATGACCACGACCCTACCCAAGACAGTCTCTTTTCGAGACTGCGCCGTGCTAACTTCAGTCTCGAAAAGAGACTGCCCTGGAGGTCCAGTGAGCACGGTGGCCGACACGTCCCGAGAACCGCACGAGGCACTGCGCGGCCTGTTCGCCGAGAGGTGGACCTGCCGCCAGTTCCTGCCGGAGCCGGTGCCGAGGGACACCATCGAGCAGGTGCTCGCCCTTGCCCAGCGCACGCCGTCCTGGTGCAACACCCAGCCGTGGCAGGTCATCGTCACCGAAGGCGAGGGCACCGAGCGGCTGCGGACCCGGTTGCTGGCGCACCTGCGGGACAACCCCGGAGAGCCGGACTTCCCGTTCCCCACCCGGTACGCGGGCGTCTACCAGGAGCGCCGCCGGGAGTGCGGCAAGCAGCTCTACACCAGCGTCGGCATCGAACGCGGCGACCACCAGGGCGCCGCACGGCAGATGCTGCGCAACTTCGAGCTGTTCGACGCGCCGCACGTCGCGATCATCACCACCGAGGCCGACCTCGGCGTCTACGGCGCCGTCGACTGCGGCCTCTACCTCGGCTCGTTCCTGCTCGCCGCGCAGAGCCTCGGTGTCGCCACGGCGCCACAGGCGGCGCTCGCGGGGTACTCGGGCTTCCTGCGCGACCACTTCGGGCTCCCGGACACGCGGCGGGTGGTCGTCGGGGTGTCGTTCGGCTACCCCGACACGACACACCCGGTGAACAGTTTCCGCACCACGCGGACGGACGCGGCCGATGCCGTGACCTGGCACTCCGCGTAGCCTCTTTCGGGTGATCGCGGTGCGGCCGGCGAGGATCCGGCTCCCCACCGGATATCCCCCGGCCACTGAGACGGAGCCCCGTTTCCCGTGCGCGAGGGTGCGTGGTCGGATGGTGACGACGAAGCGGTGGTACCTCGCCGTGGTGGTGTCCGTTCTGGTGAGCGGGTGCACCGCCGGTCCCAACTCCCACGGGGCGGCGGCCGACGTGACCGCCCCGTCCGAGAAGACCACTGTGCTGAACGCCCGGCCCGGTGCGGAATCGGCGATCGCCATGAGCTCCGCTCTCTTCCGCAGCGCTCCCGTCGTGGTGGTGACCGCGGAGGCGGACCGCGCCGATGCGGGCGGGCTGGCGGAGCGACTGGGGGTGCCTGTGCTCCAGATCCCGGCCTCGCACGCGCCGGAGCAGGGCATCGCGGCCGTGCGCGACGAGGTGGAGCGGCTGTCACCTCAGGCGGTGCTCGCCGTCAGCGCCGACGCGCGGCGTGAGGTCGAGGCGTGGGCAGGACCGGCAAGGGTGGTGGGGATCGATGCGCCGGCAGATGCGCAACTGCCCACCGAACTGCCGAACGTGGAGCCCGCCCACCCCGCGGGCGTGACGGTGCTCGCCGACACCGGTCGTGACGACACCGCGGCCCTCGCCACGGCGCGGGCGGCCGGCGCGCGGGTCGTCACGGTGCACGGCACCGACCCGAGGAACGACCGGGCCGCGCTCGACGCGTTGCGCGCGGAGCCCTCCCCGCTCGTGGCACTGGGCGAGGACTTCGGCCCCGCCGACCGCCTGCGCAGGCGCGTCGACACCGAGGTGCGCGGCGAACTGCCCGGCGGCGGCCAGGTCCTCTTCCCCGGCAGGCTGCTGGTCTGCCTCTACGGCCACCCGGACGGCCCCGCGCTCGGCGCACTCGGCGAACAGGACCTCGACAGCACCACGACCCGCGTCAAGGAGCTGGCCGCCGGCTACGACCCGCTCAGCGACGTCCCCGTCGTGCCGGCCCTGGAGATCATCGCCACCGTCGCCCAGGGCTCCCCCGGCCCCGACGGCGACTACTCGGGCGAGGCCGACGCCGAGACGTTGCGCCCGTGGGTGGACAAGGCCGAGCAGGAAGGCCTCTACGTGATCCTGGACCTGCAACCGGGCAGGGCCCGCCTGCTGGACCAGGCGAAGCGGTACGAGTCACTCCTCGCGAAACCCCACGTCGGACTCGCCGTCGACCCGGAGTGGAAGCTCGGACCGGATCAGGTTCCGCTGCACCAGATCGGCGGTGTCGACGCGTCGGAGATCAACGAGGTCACGGCGTGGCTCGCGGACCTGACCGCCGCGAGGTCCCTGCCGCAGAAGCTGCTCGTGGTGCACCAGTTCCAGCTGTCGATGATCCGCGACGAGCAGTCGCTCGACACCGGCCACGACGAGGTGCAGCTGCTGATCCACATGGACGGGCAGGGCACGACGGGCCAGAAGGTGTCCACGTGGGACTCCGTCGTGGGGGCTCGGCCGGATGGGCTGCCGCTGGGCTGGAAGAACTTCTACGACGAGGACAAGCCGATGCTCACGCCGGAGCAGACCATGGCGCACGAACCGAAACCGTCGATGGTCTCGTACCAGTGACGCCGCCCGGCATGGCCATCCCCGGCCTTGACACAACAGTCGGTTCAAACGAAAGGCCGAACCGGAGCTGAACCGTTTGGCGTTCGCGATAGTCTGCTAGGCCTATGACACGGGTCGGGCAGGTTTCCGTGGGCGAGGGGTCGACGCGGGCAGAAGGCCCGCACGGCGAGGGGAAGCGCTTTGCGAAGATCGAGACGGGTTTCGCCTGGCTGCGTCTGATCGGGGCGGCACTGGTCGTCATCGAGCACAGCTTCCCGCTGCTCCACCCGGCCGAGATCGGCATGTTCCCGGAGAGCTGGAACCTCTCGCCGGGCTACTTCGCGCTCATGGCCTTCTTCGCCATGAGCGGCTACCAGATCACCGACAGCTGGTACCGCGACGCCTCGTGGTGGCGCTACCTGCTCAAGCGAGCGCTGAGGATCTGGCCTCCGCTGCTCGTGGTCGTGATGATCAGCGCGTTCGTGATCGGCCCGCTCGTGACGGTGCTGAGCCAGAGCGAGTACTGGCGCAGCTACGAGACCTGGGGCTACGTCATCAACAACGCGGGCCTGTACACGTTGCAGCACAAGCTTCCCGGCGTGTTCGCCGACAACCCGTACCCCTGGTCGGTCAACGGTTCCATCTGGACGTTGCCGATGGAGACCACCGGCTACCTGATCGTGCTGGCCGCCGGCCTCGTCGGCGCGCTGAGCAAGGGCCGCGCGACGCTGTTCCCGGTGCTGGCGGTGTTCGTCGTGCTGGACGGCTTCGGGCAGGCCCGCGTCGGGCACAACGGGAACTTCGGCGGTCTGCTCAGCCTGCCGCTGGCTCCGCTGGTCGCCTACATGGTGCCCTTCGTGCTGGGCATGATCTTCTTCGCCTACCGGGACCGCATCAGGTTCCGCCCGTCAATCGCCTACGGCCTGTGCGCGCTGTACCTGCTCACCAACTTCACGCCGCCGCTGGAACCCGCCGCGCGCTTCGTGCTGCCGCTGGCCGCGGGCTACGGCGCGGTCACCTGGGCGCACCACTGGCCGCGCCGGCTCGCCGGGTACGACGAGTGGGTCTACGGCAGCTACGGCATGTACATCTGGGGCATGCCGGTGCAGCAGTTGTACGTGCTGGCCGGAGTGAACGACCCGTGGCTGCTGATGGCCGTGGCGGTGCCGACGTCCTACCTGTTCGGTCTGTTCTCGTGGCGCCTGGTCGAGAAGCCGACCCAGCAACTGCGCCGCTATCTCAGACCCCCGTCCAGACCTCCGCGGCAACAGGAGCCCGACCGGCCCGCCGCCGGCCACCACAACGCCGCACGGCTCCCCGAACCACGCCACGCCGGCCCTCAGCGTGCGCCCGACCAGTTCGTGCCCGGTCCGCCGCGCTCGCAGCACTGGGATCACCCCGCACGTCAACCACAGCCGGTGAGACCTCCTGCCGGACGCCCGCCACATCCGCACCATCAGGTGAACCAGTACCGCCGCTACAGCGGCGACCTGCGGGACGACGCTCACAGTGCGTCCCCTGCCTGGACCGACCCGTCCGAGATGCCGCTGGAGGGCCCGTGGCGCGGCACCATCTCGGGGCCTTGAGCCGTCAGGGCGCAGAAGACATGTAGCCGCCGCAACGCCTTCGGTCGACCACGCCTTGCACAGCCGACGAACTCAGGGCGTCGCCGTCAGCGGGAAGCTCACGCCGGTCAACCGCTCCGACGCCTCCCACAGCCGCCGCGCCAGCACGGGATCGCTGGCCGCCGCCGACCGTCCGACCAGGGCGGGGCCGCCGTGCAGCTCGAACCGTCCGTCGGGGCCGACGTAGCTGGCGCCCGGCAGGTCCTGGGTCGCCGCGTACAACGACGGCGCCGCGCCCTGCGCCTCGGTCTGCGCCAGGTATCGCCCAGCGAGGTGCACGAGCTTGACCAGCTGGCGGTTGCGGCCGGGGGTGCCCAGGTTGCTCGCCGTGTAGCCGGGATGCGAGGACAGCGCGCGCACGGGCGACCCGGCCTCGCGGCAGCGCCGTTCGAGTTCCAGGGTGAACAGCAGGTTCGCCAGCTTGGACCGGCCGTAGCCCCTCACCGCAGTGTAGCCGGTGCGGGTGAAGTCGAGGTCGTCGAGATCCAGCCTGCCCGCCTTGTGCGCGCCCGAGGCCACGGTCACGACGCGGTCGGTGATCGAGGGCAGCAGCAGGTTGGTCAGCGCGAAGTGGCCGAGGTGGTTGGTGCCGAACTGCAGCTCGAACCCGTCCGCCGTGTGACCGTGCGGCGTCATCGCCACGCCGGCGTTGTTCACCAGGACGTCGATCGGGCCCTCCCAGCCGTCGGCGAACGCGCGCACCGACGCCAGGTTCGCCAGGTCCAGTTCGCGGACCTCGGTGGTGCCGGACATGGCGGCCGCCGCCCGTTCACCGGCGGCCACGTTGCGCACGGCGAGCACCGTGCGCGCTCCTGCCGCCGCGAAGGCCGTCGCCGTGCCGCGGCCCACGCCGCTGGCCGCACCGGTCACCACGACGGTGCGACCGGTCAGGTCGGGGAGGTCGTCTGCGGTCCACCGGTGCTTGGTCATGATCGCCAGCTTAGGCGGTCGGCGTCGAAACGGGCCGGGCTCGTTCGACGCAGGGGTGAGAGCACGAGGAACCCCGAAGGGACGCGGATCATGGGACTGGTCATCTGCGACATGTCGATCTCGCTCGACGGCTACGTCACCGGGCCGAACGCCGGGCGCGAGAACCCGTTCGGCGACGGCGCGGCAAGCCTGCACGACTGGATGTTCAAGGATCCGATCGACGCGGACCGTCAGTACCTGGAGGACGCGATCGCGCACTGCGGCGCGGTGGTGATGGGCCGCACGTCGTTCGACAAGACCGTGCACGAGTGGGGTCCCGGCGGCCCGCTTCCCGGCGTGCGGAGTTTCGTGGTCACCCACACCGCGCCCGCCGAGGACCATCCCGGCTACACGTTCGTCACCGACGGCGTCGCGCGGGCGATCGTGCAGGCCCGGGAAGCCGCTGGGGACAGGTGGGTCGGCCTGCACGGCGCCACGGTGATGCAGCAGGCGCTGCCGCTCGGACTGGTCGACGAGATCTACGTGCACGTGGTGCCGCTGCTGCTCGGCGGGGGCACGCCGCTGTTCGCCGCGCTCGGTTCCGCGATCCGGCTGGAGCGCGTCGAGACGCCGCGCTCCCCCGCCGTCGACCACCTGCGGTACCGCGTGCTCAGGCCGTCGTGAACTGTTCGAGCAGGCCGGAGTAGGGCTTCGGTGGCGGCGCGGCGAACTCTCCCGCCGCGCTCGTCCGCAAACCCATGCGCACCAACGACTCCACCTGCAGCACCGCCGCCTGGACGCCGTCCACGACGGGGACGCCGACCCGGTGCTCGATCTCGGCGCGCTGTGCGGTCATGCCGGCGCACCCGAGCACGACCACGTCCGAGCGGTCCGCCGCCACCGCCGTCCGGCACGCGGCGACCACGGCCTCGACCGCGGTCTCCACCTCCAGCACCGGCACGTCGCAGGCCCACACGCCGCGGCAGAACCCCGCCACGCCGTACCGGTGGGCGAGGTCCCACGCCCGGCCGCGGGTGCGGTCGAGCGTGGTGACGACGCTGAAACCCCTGCCGAGGAACGCCGCGGTGCGCATGGCCGCCTCGGCGATGCCGACCACGGGGCCGTCCGCGAGCTCGCGGGCGGCCTCCAGGCCGGGGTCGCCGAAGCAGGCGATCACGTGACCGTCCGCCGGGGTGGCCGCGATCTCGGCGAGCAGCCCCGGCACGCTGAGCGCCTCGTCGTAGTGGCTCTCGATCGACGCCGGTCCCATCGACGGGCAGGTGGCCAGCACCTCGACGTCGGGTCCGGCGATCGCGGCGGCCGCGCGGCCGATCGCCTCGGTCATGGCCGCGCTGGTGTTCGGGTTGACGACCTGGATCTTCACCGGTCTCCCCGCGACAGCAGGGAGAACAGGACGAAGCCGAGCGCCATGCCGACGAACCAGCTGTACGGGGCGACTCCCGCGAGTGCGGGCACCAGGACCGGCACCATCGCGATGAGCGAGGACGCGACGGTCGCGATGATCGCCTTGGGGTTGTACCCCTTGCGGTACCAGTACTTCCCGGTGGGCGACATGGTGAACAGGTCGTCGACGTCGACCTGCTGCCGCGCCACCACGTAGTGGCCGGCGATCAGAACCCCGAACAACGGCCCGATGAACGCGCCCAGCGTCTCCAGCGTGTAGTGGATGACGGCCGGGTTGTGGTAGAGGTTCCACGGCGTGATCAGCACCGAACCCACGGCCGCGATCATGCCGCCCGCGCGCCAGCTGATCCGCTGCGGGTTGACGTTGGAGAAGTCGAACGCGGGCGAGATGAAGTTCGCGACGATGTTGATGCCGATCGTGGCGATGCTGAACGTCAAGGCTCCCAGCACGATCGCGAACGTGCTGTCGATCCGCGCGACCGTCGCGACGGGATCGGTGAGCAGCTCGCCGAACACCGGCACCGTCAGCGAGGCGGTGACGACGACCAGCACGGCGAACACGAGGAAGTTGACCGGCAGGCCGAGCAGGTTGCCGCGCTTGACCGCCGCGAACGACTTGCCGTAGCGGGAGAAGTCGCCGAAGTTCAGCATCGGGCCGGAGAAGTACGACACGACCAGTGCGATGGCCCCGAACATCACCGGCAGCGACGCCCAGCCGGTGTGCTTCACGTCGCCGAGGTTGAAGTCGATCGCGCCCCAGCCGGCGCGGGCGATCAGGTAGCCGGCGAGCAGGAACATCACCACGTACACGGCGGGACCGCAGAAGTCGATGAACCGCCTGATCGTCTCCATGCCCGTCCAGAACACGGCCGCCTGCAAGAACCACAGCGCGGTGAACGACGCCCAGCCCAGCGCCGACAGTCCCAGGAACCCGTGCTGCTGCACGTCCGCGTACGGCAGCAACGACGGGAACAGCTTGAGCAGCACCACGTCCAGCGCCGCCGACGCGAGGTAGGTCTGGATGCCGTACCAGGCCACCGCGATCAGCCCGCGGATCACCGCCGGCACGTTCGCCCCGAGCACGCCGAAGACGCTGCGGCAGATCACCGGGTACGGCACGCCGGTCTGCTGGCTCGGCTTCGCGACGAGGTTGCAGAAGAAGTACACGATGCCGATGCCCGCCAGCAGCGCCACCAGCACCTGCCAGCCGCTCAGGCCCAGCAGGAAGAGGCTGCCCGCGGTGACGTACCCGCCGACGCTGTGCACGTCCGACATCCAGAACGCGAAGATGTTGTAGGAACCCCAGGTCTGCTTCTCCAACGGTGCCAGATCGGCGTTGGTCAGCCTCGGGTCGTAGGCGAGCTTGCTTTCCGCGTTCGTCGCTGTCGCTGTCATCGCCGCACTCCTGCCTGGTGGGGTGACGCCACCGTAGGAAGGAGTTGTTTCCCGGTTGCTACGGGAAACGTATATCTTCCCCGTCCGCGAACAGGCCGGTGTCCCTCGGCACGGCCGCCAGCGACGAGCGCAGCCGGTCGTGGTGCGTCCTGGCGGCCTCCACCAGCGCCGCCGCGTCCCGTGCCACGAACGCCGCGAGCATGCCCTCGTGGTCGGCGTGCAACGCCACCCGCTCCGCGTCGCGCACGTGTGCCATGGGCTGCAACGGTTCAGTGAGGTTCCAGGCGGACTCGAACATGTCCAGCAGCCGGTTCATCCCGCTCGGCCGGACCAAGGCGAGGTGGAACCGGCGGCTCTCCCGGTGGTACGCCCGCACGTCACCGGCCGCCAGTGCCCCGGCCAGCGCGGCGTGCGCGTCGCGGGCCTGGTCGTCGTGCTCCGGCCGCGCGCGTGAGACCGCAGCCCCCAGCGCGGCGGCTTCGAGCACGCCCCGCACCACGTACAGCTCGTGCAGCTCCTCCGGCGTCAGCTTGGCGACGGTGTAGCCGAAGTTCGGCCGGTGCTCGACGAGACCTTCGCCGATCAGCGTCTTGAGCGCCTCCCGCACCGGGATCCGGCTCACCCCGAACACCGCCGCCACCTCGTCGAGCGGGATGGCGCTGCCGGGCGGGACGCCGTCCAGCAGGCACCGGCGCAGCTCGGCGAGGATGGCCGCCTGCGCGCTCCCACCGCGGTCGGCCTCCAGCTTCGCCACCACGATCGATCGTCTCCTGGGCGCACGCATCCGGTCACGGTAGACCCCGAGGTCTGCGGCGGACACACCTCGACATCGCCCGCGTACGGCAGGCAGGACAGCCGGAAGGCCGGCGGCGGTACAGCCCGCCGGCCCTCGTCACCCCCGTGCTTCCAGCAACGACTCCGCCTCCTCGTCGGTCATGTCCTCGATCTCGGCGAGCATCCGCTCCTCGATCGCGAACGCCGCGTCCTCCAGCCTCGGGTGGTCGAACAACGACTGGATCGGCACCTCGACACCGAGTGCCCTGCGCAGGTGCACGACCGCGCGCATGGCCATCAGGGAGTCACCGCCGAGCAGGAAGAAGTCGTCGTGCACGCCGACGCGCTCGACGTCCAGCATGCTCCTCCAGACCTCGGCCACGGCCTCCTCGACCGGGGTGCGCGGCGCCTCGTGGTGCGACGTGCCGGTGGCCGGGTCGTCGGGCACCACCAGCGCGCGGCGGTTCACCTTGCCGTTCGCGGTGAGCGGCAGTTCCGCGATCTCCAGGAACACGTTCGGCACCATGTACCGCGGCAGTTTCGTGCCCAGGTACGAGGTGAGGTCGGGCATCTCGTGCTGGGGCAGGACGAACGCGACCAGCCGCTTGGCACCGCGTTGTTCTCCCTGCACCACGACGACCGCGGCGCGCACGCCGGGATGTTGCAGCAACGCCGCCTCGATCTCGCCCAGCTCGATCCGGTGGCCCTGGACCTTCACCTGGAAGTCCTCACGGCCGAGGAACTCGATCTCCCCGCCGGGCAGGAACCGCCCGAGGTCCCCGGTGCGGTAGAGGCGTTCGCCGGTGTCCGGGTGGACGAGGAAGCTCGCGGCGGTCTTGGCCTCGTCGCGCAGGTAGCCGTCGGCGAGACCGACGCCGCCGATGTAGAGCTGGCCCGGTACCCACGTCGGACGCGGGCGCAGCGCGTCGTCGAGGACGTGGAAGGTCTGGTTCCGCATCGGACGGCCGTACGGGACGCTCGTCCAGTCCGGGGGCACCTCGCCGATCGGGTGCAGGATCGACCAGATCGACGCCTCGGTCGCGCCGCCGAGGCTGATCACGTCGGGGACGCCGAGCAGCTCGCGGATGCGGCCGGGCAGGGTGACCGGGATCCAGTCGCCGCTCATCATGACCAGCCGCAGTGCCGTGTCCGAGGGGGCGTCGAGGTGCTCGACGAGCAGCTCCATCAACGCGGGCACGGAGTTCCAGACCGTGACGCGGGCCGACGTCATGAGGTCGAGCCAGGCCGCCGGGTCGCGGTGCGCGGCGGGGTCGGGGACGACGACCGCGCCTCCCACCGCGAGCGGGCCGAAGACGTCGTAGACGGACAGGTCGAAGCTCAGCGAGGACAGCGCGAGCACGCGGTCGTCCCCGCCGACGCCGAACCGCTCGTTGACGTCGTCGACGGTGTTGAGCGCGCCCCGGTGGCTGATCATCACGCCCTTGGGCAGACCGGTCGAGCCGGACGTGAAGATCACGTACGCGAGGTCGTCCGGTGTGGTGGCGATCGGAGCGATCTCGCCCGCCTCGGCCGGCAGCGCGTCCACCACGAGCACGGTGCGCGAGCCGAACGGCCTGTCGCACCGGGCCTGGGTGAGCACCGACCGGACCTCGCCGTGGTCGAGCAGGAACCGGACGCGCTCGTCGGGCAGGTCCGGGTCGATCGGCAGGTACGCGCCCCCGGCGGCGAGGACGCCGAGCACGGCGGCGCACTGCTCCCAGCCCTTCTCCATGACCACCGCGACCAGCTCGTTCGGCCGCACGTCCAGCCTGGCCGCGATGCCGCGGGCACGCGCGTCCAGTTCGCCGTAGGTCAGGGTGCGGCCCGGCGTGATCACCGCGGGCCGTTCGGGTGCGCGAGCGGCGATGGCGAAGAACGGCTCGTGCAGCAGACCTGACGGCAGCGGGCCGGCGGTCTGGTTGTAGGTCTCGCGCGACGCCAGGTCCTCGGCTGGCACCAGCGACGGAACCGCGCTGTCCCAGGAGGTCTCGTCCGCGAGCCAGTGCAGCAACCGCATCGCGGCGGCGTGCATCGCGGCGACCATCCCGTCCGGGAACAGCCCGTCGACGGAGTCCATGTCGAGGTTGAGCGCGCCGCCGGTCTCGTAGACCTGCGTGTCCAGCCAGACCTGCGGGGTCTGCGAGATGCTGTGGACCGTCTCGCCGAACTGGTTGTAGTCGCCGTCGTCGAGCAGGAGGCTCGTGAAGATCACCGGCATGACGGCCGTCGAGTCGCCGCGGGCCTTCTTCATCTCCCGCAACACCTTCACGCCGCTGAACACGCGGTGGTCGATGTCGGTCAGCAGCTGGTCCCGCACGGCGCGGGCACGTGCCTCGAACGGAACGCGGCTGTCCGCGTCGACCTCCAGCAGCGTGACCGACGTGAAGTCACCGACGATCGCGTCCACCTCGGGGTGCAACGGAAGCCGGTTGGCCATCGGCAGGTTGAGCGTGAAGCGCCGGTTCTTCGACCAGGTGGCCAGCACCTCGCCGTAGACGGTGGCCAGCAGTGCCGCCGGGGTGATGCCCCTGTCCCCCGCCCTGGCCCTGATCCTGGCCCACTCGGGTGCGGGCAGGACTCCGGCCACCCTGGAGAACCGTTGCACCGCAATGGAACGCGGGTCGCACGCCAGCGGCAGGTCCGGGGCGAGCGCCAGGTCGGGCACCCGGTCGAGCCAGTACTTCGCCGCGCGCCGGTAGGCGTCGGTCTCCTCCAGCGCCCGTTCGGCCAGCATGTAGTCGCGGAACGACAGTGCGAGCGCCGGCAGTTCCGCGGCCGGGTTGTCGTACAGGTACCGCAGCTCCCGCATGATGATCCGGAACGCCCACGCGTCGGTGATCAGGCCGTCGATGCTGAAGTGCAGCCGGGTCCCGCTGTCGGTGGTCGTGGCGCGCAGGTCGAACAGCGGCCACCTCGACGGGTCGAAGACCTGGTGGGACATGGCGGCACGCGTGCGCTCCACCGCGGCGAGAGCCTCGTGCTCCGGCAACCCGCGCGCGTCCTGCGTGTCGATCACGTAGTCCGGGACGTCGCCGAGGATCTGCTGTTCGCCCTGCGGCAGCACGATCACGCGGAGCATTCCGTGCCTGCGGACGAGCTTGCGGAACGCCTGCTGCAACCGCGGGACGTCCAGGTCGGGGAGGTGGAACTCCTCGTAGCCGTGCATGCCGACGCCGCCCAGCTCGAACACGCCGGTCCGGCCGATCCAGTACGCCTGCTGCAACTCCGTCATCGGGAACGGCTCGCCCGCGCCGGCCAGGTCCGGGACCACCACCGGCAACGGCACGTCACCACCGGCACCGCGCACGGCCGCCGCGAGGCCCCTGACCGTCGGGTCGTCGAGGAACGTCCGCAGCGACAGCGCGACACCGCAGGCCTTGCGCACCTCGGCGACGAACCGCGCGGCGAGCAGCGAATGCCCGCCCAGCTCGAAGAAGCTCGCGGCCGGCCCGACGTCGGTCACGCCGAGCAGGTCGGCGAAGATCCCCGCCACCACGCGTTCGGTCTCGTCCGCGTGGTCCGGCGCGGTTTCGGCTGCGGGCTCCTCGTCGTCACGCCAGTCGACGAGGACGTGGCAGGTGCCGGGTGCCGTGCCGACGGCCGACGCGGCCCTCCGCCCGATGGCGGTGGCGTCGGGCCACCGGTAGGTCGTCCACGGCACGTCCGACACGCGCGCGATCAGCGCGACCTCGGCCTCGATGCGGGCACCCGCACCGACGACGTGCACCTCCACGGCGCGTGCCAATGGCGGTTGGACGAGGTGACCGGTGTCGCCGTCGAGCACGATCAGCGCGGTCGGGCCGTGCGGCGAGACGGTGGCACCGGCCTCGGTCAGCGCCCGTTCGAACGCGGCGGCGAGCCTCTCGTCACCGGTGACCAGGTAGTGCTCGCCGTCGTGCCTGCCGGGGTTCTCGCGCAACGGTTCGAGCGAGGGCACGAACCGATGCCTGCCGTGCAGGGCGACCACGGGTTCCGACCGGTCGGCGATCTCCGCCCTCAGGTCGGGCGTGCCGGCCACGTCCACCAGCTTGCGCCGGTCCGGCCGTTCCCGCGCCCACGCGACGAGGTCCGCCAGCGCCGGTTCGAGCTGCTCCTCGCCCGTGACGTCCAGCGCGCCGGAGACGACGGCGACGATCCTGGTCCGGTCGTCCTCCCGTGCGATCAGCTGGTCGGCGAACGGTCGGTCCGTCGCGAGGTCCGTCGTCCTGACCACGAGAACGGGTCCCGCATCACCCGGTATCGCGGGGCCGACGCGGCGGAACCCCAGCACGGACAGCCCTGACGTGCTCACCGGTGCGGTACCGCTCGGCGGGTCGATCCAGCACTCCACGCGCTCGAACGGGTAGGTGGGCAGCTCCGTGCGCAGTGGCGGCGTCTCGCCGTGCAGAGCCTCCCAGTCGATGCTCACACCCCGACACCACAGTTCGCCGGCGGCGGTCAGCAGGTCCGTCTCGGCATCGCCCTTCTTGCCTGCCGATGGCATCGACGCGACTGAGGCACCGCTAGCGAGGCCGGTCAGCACCGCGCACGGACCGACTTCCAGCACGACCGCGTCCGGCCTGCTCACCGTGCGCAGGCTGTCGGCGAACCGCACGGTGGACCGCATGTGCCGTGCCCAGTAGCGCGGGCTGGTGGCCTCCTCGTCGGTGATCCAGCGACCGGTCACGCCGGACGCGAACGGGATCCGCGGGGGTGCCAGCCGCACCCGCGCGACCAGTTCCTCGAACGCCTTGGCGGCGTCGTCCATCAGCGGCGAGTGGTAGGGGTGCTCGGCGACGATCCGCTTGGTCTCGACTTCCTGTGCCGCAAGGAGTTCTTCCAGCTCCGCCACCGCGGCGGGCGGACCGGACACCATGCACAGGTGCGGGGCGTTGATCGCCGCGATGGCGAGGTCCGGGCCCAGCAACGGCGTGATCTCGTTCTCCGGCAACGGCACCGCGACCATCGCACCCTCGGGTGAGGCGTGCATGAGCTCGCCGCGCGCCACGACAAACTCCAGCGCGTCCTCCAGCGTCATCACCCCGGACAGGCAGGCCGCGACGAACTCGCCGAGGCTGTGCCCGACCATGGCCGCCGGGCGCACGCCGAGCGACATCCACAGCCTGGCCAGCGCGTGCTCGATCACGAACAGGCAGGGCTGGGCGTACCGGATGTCGTTGATCCGGGCCGGGTCCGGCTCGGTGAAGAGCATCGTGCGGATGTCCGCGCCGAGCCGCGGGACGAGCAGGTCCGCCGCGTGGTCGACCGCCGCGCGGAACACCGGTTCGCGTTCGTAGAGCGCCTGGCCCATGCCGGCGCGCTGCGAACCGTGGCCGGGGAAGGCGAACACGACGTCACGGTCGGTCGAGGTCTCGTGGGTCACCGGTGTGAGCCCGTCCAGTGCGGCCGCCGCCTCGACTGTGGTGCCGCCCAGCGCGAACGTCCGGTGCGGCAGGGTGAACCGCCCGCGCTGCAACGTGTACGCGACCTCGTCGAGCCGCTCCTCGTTGCCGCGCAGGTGTTCCGCGAGCGCCTTTCCGGCGGCGTCCAGGGCGGTGGGGGTCGCGGCGGAGAGCGGCAGCACGTGCGCGCGCCGCCTTCCGGTCGTGGTCCCGGCCCGAGCAGGTGCCTGTTCGAGGACCACGTGAGCGTTGGTGCCGCCGATGCCGAACGAGCTGACGCCCGCGCGGAGCACGTCGCCGTGCCACGGCGTGAGCGCCGCGTTGACGTGGAAGAGCCCGTCGTCGAGGCCGAGCCTCGGGTTCGGCCGGGTGAAGTGCAGTGACGGCGGCAGTGCGCGGGCCCGCAGCGCGAGCACCGTCTTGATCATGCCGACCACACCGGCCGCGGTGTCGAGGTGCCCCACGTTCGTCTTCACCGAACCGAGGGCGCATCCGGCGGTGCCGAACGCGGCTCTGAGCGCGGCGACCTCGATCGGGTCGCCCAGCGGTGTACCCGTGCCGTGTGCCTCCACATAGGACACGGTCGACGGGTCGACCTCGGCGATGCCGAGCGCCTCGGTGATCACGTCGGCCTGACCGTCGACGCTCGGCGCGGTGAAGCCGACCTTGCGCGCGCCGTCGTTGTTGATCGCCGAACCCCGCAGCACGGCGTGGATGCGGTCGCCGTCGGCGAGGGCCGAGTCGAGGCGCTTGAGCACGACGACACCGGCACCGCTGGCGGGGACGGTTCCGGCGGCACGTTCGTCGAACGCGCGGCAGTGCCCGTCGGGGGACAGCACGCCGCCCGGCTCGAACCGGTAGCCCCGCCGCCACGGCAGCACCGTCGCGCCGCCCGCGAGCGCCACGTCGCACTCGCCGTTCAGCAACGCCTGGGCGGCCAGGTGCACGGCCACCAGCGAGGTCGAGCACCCGGTCTGCACGCTCACGCTCGGACCGCGCAGGTTCAGCAGGTAGGACACGCGCGTGGGCACGAAGTCCTTGTCGTTGCCCAGCGACGTCTGGAACGCGCCGACCCTCGCGACGAGGTCCTGGTGCGGCAACAGGTTGTTCAGGAAGTACGTGTTCGCCCCGACGCCGCCGTAGACGCCCGTCGTCCCGCTCGGACAGCCCGCGTGTTCCAGGGCCTCCCACGCGCACTCCAGGAACAGCCGGTGCTGCGGGTCCAGCAGCTGCGCCTCCCTCGGCGCGAACCCGAACAGCCGCGCGTCGAAGCCCTTCAGGTCGTCGAGCGCGCCCAGCGCGGGCACGTACTCCGGGTGCGCGACCTCCTCCGCCGGCACCCCCTCCCCCATCAACTCCTCACCGGTGAACCTGGTGATCGACTCCACGCCGTCACGCAGGTTGCGCCAGAAGCCCGCCAGGTCACGCGCTCCCGGCACCCGGACCGCCATGCCGATCACGGCGATCGCGCCCTCGTTCATCAGGTCTCCCCCCGTCATCGGATTCACACCGCTCGTCTTCGTGCTCTGACTACCTTGCGCGCCTCGGCCCGGCTCCTGCCGCCGCCCCCGGCCGCTGTCGTGTCGTCCGCGAGATGCCTTGCCAGCGCGCGCACCGTGGGGAACCGGAACAGGTCCACCACGGGCACGGTCCGGTCCAGCAGCTCGCTTAGCCGGGCCTGCACGCGCACGACCAGCAGCGAATGGCCGCCCAGCTCGAAGAAGTTGTCCTGGGCGCCGACCTCGTCACGCGCCAGCACCTCGCACCAGATCGCCGCGACCGCGCTCTCCAGCTCACCCGACGGCACGCCGGTGTTCCCAAGAGCCCGTTCGGGAGCGGGCAGCGCCTGCCGGTCGACCTTGCCCCGTTCACCGCGGGGCAGCCGGTCGAGCCGGACGAACGCGCCCGGCACCATGTAGGCGGGCAACCGGTCGGCGAGGTGGGCCCGCAGGTCCGCTTCCCCCGCGTCGCCCGTCAGGTACCCGACCAGGGCTTCCTCGCGCAGGACCACGGCGGCCTCGTGCACACCGGGACAGGACGCCAGCGCGGCCTCGACCTCCCCCAGCTCGATCCGGAACCCGCGCAGCTTCACCTGGTCGTCCTCGCGCCCGAGGAACTCCAGCACGCCCCCCGCCGCACGACGGGCGCGGTCCCGCGTCGCGTACATGCGGTCGCCGGTCGCACCCCGCGGATCGGGGACGAACGAACCGGCCGTGCGCGCCGGATCACCGAGGTACCCGTGTGCCACACCAGGACCCGCCAGGTAGAGGTCACCGGGAACGCCCCGCGGCACCGGACGCAGGGCCGGGTCGAGGACGTAGGCGCGCACGCCGGGCAGCGGGAGTCCGATGGGGACGGTGCCTCCGGTCGCCTCCACCGGCTCGTGGACCGTCGCGGTGATGGTCGCCTCGGTGGGGCCGTAGGCGTTGAGCCACCGGACGTTCGTGGCGGCCCGCCACCGCGTCAGCCTGCCGCCGTCGACCCGTTCGCTGCCGACGACCACCAGCCGCAGGTCCGGGCACGCGGCCGGTGGGTGCGCGGCGAGCACCGCCACCCACTCGTGCCAGTAGGACGCGGGCAGGTTCAGCACCGTGAGCCGCTCGCTCCTCGCCAGTGCGGTCAGCTCACCGATGCCCGGCACGGGTCCTGGTGGGAGAAGGACGACGGTCGCGCCGCGCAGGAGCGTGGCGAACAGCTCCTCGGCGGCCACGTCGAACGTGAGCGAGGCGAACTGCAGCACCCGGTCGTCCTGGACGAGGCCGTACCGGTCCGCGACGGCCTCCAGCGTGTGCGCGAGGTTGCCGTGGCTGACGCAGACGCCCTTGGGCAACCCCGTTGTTCCCGAGGTGTAGAGCACGTAGGCCACTGCTTCCGGCGGCACGTCGGCCGGTCTGACGTCGTCCGGGTACCCGAGTGCCTCCTCGATGTCCGTCAGCACGAGGCGGGCTCCCGAGTCGCGCAGGACGTGCTCGAACCGCTCGCGTGGCACACCGACGTCCACCGGAACGTAGGAAGCCCCTGTCCGGAGGATGCCGAGCAGCGCGACCGGCCAGTCCAGCGACCGTTCCATCCGTACGACGACCGCGTCGCCCGGACGCATGCCGTGAGCACGCAGGTACGCGGAAACCCGGCGAGAACGGGTGTCCAGCTCGGCATAGCTGAGAAAACGTCCGTTGTGGACGATCGCGGTCCGGTCCGCCCACCTCGTGGCGGCGGCTCCGAACAGCGCGCACAGGTCTTTGGACGTGGCAGGTGCGCAGGGTTCCTCGTTCTGCTCGGTCACCATCGCGAGGTGCGACACCCGCATGGTCGGTGTCGTGAGAGCCGACTCCAGCAATGTCAGGTAGTGCGTCATCATCCGGGCGACCGTCTCGCGGTCGAACAGGTCCACGTCGTACTCGGCGTAGCCGCGCAGCTCGCCGCCGTCGAACGACGACTCCTCCCACACCACCGTGAGGTCGAACTTCGCGACCTCGGTCGGCGCCTCGCGGACCTCCACGGACAGACCGGGCAGCGCGGAGGTGCCCGCCAGCACGTTCTGCATCGCCAGCATCACGCCGAACAACGGCGTGCGGCTGGTGTCGCGCGGCGGCCGCAGTGCCTCCACGACCTGGTCGAACGGCACGTCCTGGTGCTCGTGGGCGCCCAGGACCTCCGCCCGCACCCGCTGGAGGAACTCGGCGAACGCCGGTTCGTCGTCCCAGCGCGAGCGCACGACGACCGTGTTCACGAAGAACCCCACCAGGCCTTCGACCTCGGGCCTCGTCCTGCCGGACACGGGCGTGCCGACGCTGACGTCCCGGACACCGCCGTAGCGGCCCATGACGAGTTGGAAGGCGGCCATGAGGATCATGAACGGGGTCACGCCCTGCGCGCGGCCGGTCTCGGCCAGCCGCCGGGCGAGGTCCGCGGACAGGTGCAGCGGCACCGAGTCCCCCGCGTGACGAGACACGGCGGGACGTGGCCGGTCGGTCGGCAGGTCCAGCACGGGCGCACCGGCGAGGCGGGCGGTCCAGTACGCCAGCTGCGCGCCGTCGTGCAGCACCTTGCGCTGCCAGGACGCGTAGTCGGCGTACTCGGTGGGCAGCGGCGGCAGTTCGGCCTCCACACCGGACACCTCGGCCGCGTACAGCACGCCGATGTCCCCGACCAGCACGCCGACCGACCAGCCGTCGGACACGGCGTGGTGCGTCGTCAGCAGCAGCCGGTGCCGGAACGGGCCGAGCCGGAGCAGGCGGACCCTGACGAGCGGCCCGGCACCGAGGTCGAACGGCCGCAACGCTTCCGCGCGCGCCGCGGCGTCCGGATCCGGCACCTCCTCCACGTCCATCGGGAGGGCGATGTCCGTCGCGATCACCTGGTGCGGCTCACCGTCCACCACGACCACGCTCGTGCGCAGAGCGGAATGCCTGCGCACCAACGCATGCACGCTGCGCCGCAGTGCGGGCACGTCCAGCGGTCCGTCGATGGAGAGCACCAACGGCACGTTGTAGTGCGGGTTGCCCGGGGCCAGCCGGTCGAGGAACCACAGCCGCCGCTGGGCGAACGACAGCAGGTGCGGGCCGTCGCCCGCCGCGGTGATCGGCGCGCCGGGTGTTCGGCCGGCCCGCGCCGCCAGCGCCGCGACCGTCCTGGCCTCGAACACGTCCGCCACGCTCAGCCGCGTGCCGAGCCGCGCCTCGACGCGGGAGACGACCCTCGTCGCGAGCAGCGAATGCCCGCCCAGCGCAAGGAAGTCGTCGTGCGCGGACACGACGGGAACGTCCAGCAGTTCCGCCCAGATCTCGGCGATGGCCTGCTCGGCGGCACCGCTGGGCGGAACGTGCGAAGTGGCGTGCGCCGAGTGCGCGTGCGTCGGTTCCGGCAACGCGCGGCGGTCGGCCTTGCCGTTCGGTGTCAGCGGTATCGCGGGGACGGTGACGTACCAGGCGGGCACCATCGCCTCCGGAAGCCGCTCGGCGAGGAACGCCCTGAGCTCGCGCGGGTCGACGCGACCGGCCGGGACGACGTGAGCGACCAGCCCGTCTCCCCGCACGCCGACCACGGCCGCCCGCACCTCGGGGCACGTGCCGAGCACGCTCGCGATCTCGTCCGGCTCGATCCGGACGCCGCGGATCTTGACCTGGTCGTCCGCCCTGCCCAGGTACTCCAGCACGCCGTCCGGCCGCCAGCGCACGACGTCGCCGGTCCGGTAGAGGCGTTCGCCGGACGGACCGGCCACGAACCGCTCGGCGGTGAGGTCCGGCCGCCCGGTGTACCCGCGCGCCAGGCCGGCACCGCCGATGTGCAGCTCACCGGGCACGCCCACGCCGGTCACCCGGCCGTACCGGTCGAGCACGCGCAGGCTCGTCGCCGCGATGGGCCTGCCGAGAGGAACGACCGCAGCGGCGTCCACCCCGTCAAACGTGCTGGCGAACGTGGTGCACTCGGTCGGCCCGTACCCGTTCACCAGCCGCGTGCCCGGCGCGGCCGCCCGCACCGACGCGACCCGGCGCCCGTCGGCCGCCTCACCACCGAAGAACAGCACCCGCAGCGGCGCGAACATCGCGGGCGCGGTGTCGGCGCACAGGTGGAACACCGAGGTGGTCAGGAACATCGCGGTGACGCGGTCGTCCCGGATCCGCCGGGCGAGCAGGTCCGGTGCGAGCACCTCGTCCTTGCGGACGCCGGTCAGCCGGGCGCCGTTGAGCAGCGCGCCCCAGACCTCCAGCGAGGCGGCGTCGAACGAGACGCTGGCCGCGTGCGCCACGACGTCGTCCGGCCCGACGTCGAAGTACGCGGCGTCGCACACCAGCCGCACTATCCCGCGATGGGTGGTCTCGACGCCTTTCGGCCGTCCGGTGGAACCCGAGGTGTAGAGCACGCACGCGCGCTGATCTCCATGCACCACAGGCAAAGTTGCCAACGTGTCCGCTGTGAGGTCGAGCGGCAGGACCGGTACTTCGGCCCAGCCCGGTTCGGTGTAGGCGAGCACGAGCACCGCCCTGCTGTCGGCGACCATGAAGGCGAGCCGGGCGTCCGGGTAGGCCGGGTCGAGCGGGAGGTACGCAGCACCCGCCGTGGCGACCGCGAGCATGGCGACCACCAGCGCGGCCGACCGGTCCGCCGCGAGCCCGACCACGCTCTCCGGCGTGATGCCGCGTTCGACGAGTGCTCGGGCCAGACGTTCGGACCTCGCGCGCAGTTCGGCGTAGGTGAAGGTGCCGTCGTGGAACGTGAGCGCCACCGCGTCCGGTGTGGACAGTGCCTGGGCGCGGAACGCGGCGACCAGGTTCTCCGGCCGGCCGGACGTGTCGTCGGTGCCCCAGCCGGCCAGGAGATCCCGCTCCGCGGCGGTGGTGTGGGCCAGCGAACGGACGCGGGCACCGGGTGTGGTGAGCGCGGCCTCCAGCAGGGTGAGGTAGTGCTCCGCCAGGTGTCCGTCCGCGTGGTGCAGGACTCCGAGGAGCTCCCCGGACGCCTGCTGCTCCCAGGTCATCTCCGGCCCTGCCGGCACTTCCCGCCCCAGCAGCGCCGCGAACGTCGTGTCCTCTTCCGCCTCCCCGGCGTTGCGGCCCACCAGCAGTCCGTACGCCACCCGCAGCGGCACTTCCCTCTCCACCCCGTGTGCCGCCGAAACGTCGTCGAGCAGCCGCGTCAGGTTCCGGTCGAGTACGAGCTGTGCTTCAGCCATGTCGGGCTCCTCGCGCCGTCAGCGTGCGTTCGGGCGTCACGACGCTCGCGACCCGGCCCGCGTCGAGCGTGACGACGCGGTCGGCGCCGAGCAGGGTGTCGCGGCGGTGAGCGATGCAGAGCACGGTGGCGCCGGCCAGTTCGGCGTCGAGCACGCGCTGGACGCGGGCGTCGGTCTCCGCGTCGAGGTTCGACGTCGCCTCGTCGATGAGCACGATCCTGGTGCGGTGCAACAGGGCGCGGGCGAGGCAGAACAGCTGGCGTTCGCCCGCGGACAGGTGCGCGTCGGCGGCAGGGTGGTCCAGTCCTGGCAGCTTCAGGCCGACCTTCTCCAGCGCCGAAAGCGTGGCTGCGTCGTCGTGGTCGCGGAACGGGTCCAGGTTGTCCCGCAGCGTGCCCGGCAGCAGCACCGGGTCCTGCGGGACGACCGCGATCGCCGCCCTCAGGTCGCGCAGCCGCAGCGACGCGATGTCCACGCCGTCGACCAGGATCCGGCCGGCCGAGCACTCCACGAACCGCATGAGCGCCGCGAAGGTCGTGGACTTGCCGCTGCCGGTGCGGCCGACGATGCCGACCTTCTCGCCTGCGGGAGCGTGGAACGAGACGTCGTCCAGCGCGGGTGGCCTGCCCGGCGCGTACCGCAGCGTGACCTCTTCGAACCGGACGTCCCCGGTGCGCGGCCAGCCGTCCGGTGCGGGAGCGCCGCCGCTGGGTTCGACGTCGAGCCGTGTGTAGTCGTCGACGCGTTCGAAGCTCGCCAGCGCGAGGTCCATCATCCTGATCGTGATCAGGCTCGTCGCGAGCGTGCCGATCAGCGCGTAGGCGAACGTGATGCCGGCGCCCGCGAGCCCGGCGCCGAGACCGGTCTCCACCACGAGCATCCCGGCGAACCCGACCAGGACCAGGGCGCCGAGCAGGTCGAGCCGCAGGTTGAAGTGCCGCGACAGCGAGTTGACCGTGTAGTCCACGTGGTGCGCGGTCCGGACCCTGGCGAGGAACTCCCTTTCGTAGCCCGCCGTCCTGGCCGGGCGTCCCTCGATCGACGTGACGCCGTCGACCGCCTCGGTCAGCAGGGAGAGCACGGGTTCGCGGGCCTGCTTGGACAGCCGGGAGGCCTCGACCGTGCTCGACCGGGTGCGCTTCTGCCACCGCAGGTAGACGACGACCACGGGGATCGAGAACAGCAGCGTCAGCGGGTTCATCACGGCCAGCGCGAACGACGGCAGCACGAAGCCGACGACGACCTTAAGGGTGTCCATTGTGAACTCGGGCAGTTCGAGGTCGATGGTCTCGATGTCCGACGAGAACCGGGTGAGCACGCGGCCGGACGGGGTGCGGTCGAAGAACGACATCGGCGCGCGCAGCACTCGGGCGGTCATCGAGGAGTGCAGTGTCATGCCCGCCCTCACACCCCGGGAGAACCCGAAGGTGAACAGCGCGCGGTCGAGGACCAGCGCCAGGAGCCCGATGCCCGCGAAGACCGCCGCGTACAGCGCGGTGTCGCCGCCGGGCCGGTCGGTCCACCAGCCGAGCCAGACGGAGGCGGCGCTCAGCACGCCCTCCCCCAGCAACGCGAGCGCGACGAGCACGGCGAACGACCAGCCGGGCGTGAGCACGCGCAGGTAGCCGCGATAGGTCCTGGCCGCGATCGTTCCGGTGCGCACGGGCTCGGCGGGTTCGACGACCTCGACCGGCCCGATGTCCTGCTGTGCCACCACCTCGCTCGCCGGCAGGAGCGCCGGCACGGCCACCTCGTCGAACGCGCCGGAGGCGACGACCCTGCCCTCGTCCAGCACGACGACCCTGTCCGCGCGGCGGGCGTAGTCGAGGCGGTGGGTCGCGACCACGACGGTCCGTCCGGCCAGCACCCCGCGCAGCAGCCGGTCCAGGATCGTGCCCGCGACGGCGTCGTCCACCGCGCTGGCCGGGTCGTCGACGAGGTAGACGTCGGCGTCCTCGTACGCGGCACGGGCGAGCGCCACCCGCTGGCGTTGTCCGCCGGACAGGGTCGCTCCCCTGTCCCCGATCAGCGTCGCGTCCCGGGCGGGCATGGCGGTCAGGTCGGCGTCGAGTGCGGTGGCGCGCAGCACTTCCGCGTACCGCGCCGGGTCCTCCTGCGCGAAGCAGCGGATGTTCGACTCGATCGTCGCCTGCATGATCCACGGCCGCTGCGGCAGGTGCACGACGCTGCCGGAGACGCTCGCCGAGCCGCCGGTCGTCCGCATCGAACCGGCGAGCGCACCGAGAAAGGCGGACTTGCCGCTGCCGACCGCGCCGAGCACGCACACCAGCTCACCGGGCTCGATCCGCAGGTCGATCCCGTCAAGGCAAGGCGATTCCGCGCCGGGCCATGCGAACGAGGCCCCCGAGACGACGACCGTGCCCGGTGCGGCGGACGACGGTTCGGCGGCGGTCGCGTCCGGTGCCTCCAGGAACGTCGTCACCTTGCCCAGCGCGACCCGCCACTCGTTGCGCATGTCGAGGTAGCGGACCAGTTCGGGCAGTTGGGCGCGCAGCACCGTGAGCACTGCGATCGCCGCGAACACGTCCGCCGCACGCAGCGGGTTGCCCAGTGCCGCGTAGGTGACCAGCGTCGTGGTGACCATCAGCACCGGTGCCGCCGCGTTGACCAGGTACAGCGTCGCCAGCCGCTTCTGCCGTCCCACGAGCAGCGTGTTGAGCACCGACCGTTCGCGCGTCACGGCCTGTTCGGCGGCCTGCTCCCACCCGTGCGAGCGCAACGTGCGCATCGCGGCGAGCAGGTCGCTCACCAGCCCGATCCGCACGCCGTTGGCCTCGCGAATCTTTGGCACGAGGGCGTAGAGGCGGTTGTTCGCGACGGCCGACAACGCGAGACCGGCGACCAGCACCACGATCCCCACCGCCCCTGCCCAGCCGAGCAGCACGCACAGGATCGTGGCCGACCCGGCGATCCCGAGCGGCACGGACCACGCCATGTGGAAGAACGACGTCTGCCCCACCCGCACCGCGTCCGAGGAGACGAGCGTGATCACCTCACCGGAGGGGTGCGCGAGCCGGGCACCGCGGTCCATGCGCAGGTACTTGCCGAGCACCTGGGTCCGCAGCAGCGCCGTGATCGACTGCGCCGACTTCCACGCCTCCGACCACTGGTGCTTGTGCGCCAACGACTCCACGACGTGGAACGCGCCGAGGCCTGCGGCGATCAGCAGGCCCTGCGCCACCGCTCCCCGCCCGGCGCCTTCGAACCAGGCGATGAGCGCCTGGATGAGCAGCGGTCCGGCGGTCGCGCACACCTGGTACACCAGGAAGATCACCGCCGCGCCCCAGAACCGCGCGCGGTAGGTGTCGTAGAGCGCCCGGCGCAGCCCGTCCGCGCCCGTTCGCCTTGCCGCGTAAGCCTTCTCGAACGCGGGCTTGACGCGGTCGAGGTGGTCGTACGGCGGTGGTTCCAGGCTGTCGGACAGCTCGACCGGTCGTGTCGTGCCGATGTCGACGAGGGCCGAGGGCCACTGGATGAAGAGCCGGGAGAGCAGTCCCGCCCGGCGTTCGCGGCTGGTGGTCATGACCCCGTCCCGTTCGTCGCGAACTCGCGCAGCGCGTCCGCCACCAGGCCGGCAAAGCGCTCGATGCTCGTGCGGTCGTGGAGGTTGCGGCTGTAGCGGAAGATCAGGCTCAGCGCGCCGTCCTCGACGCGCGCGTTGACGACGAGCCGGTACATCTGGGCGATCGGCGGTGCCGGTGCCGTCTCGTCCAGCGGTGGTCCGAGCAACGGCGAGTCGTCCGGTCCCGGCGCGTACTCGCCCCAGTTGCTGAGCAGGACGTCCGACGTGCCCAGCGGCGCGAGCGACGGCTCCTCCCGCAGGTACCGCAGCAGGCCGTAGCCCAGACCGCCCCTCGGCACGGCGGCGAGCTGGTCCGCCACCGCGCGCAGCACGGTGGCCGGGTCGGTCGTGCCCGGCAGCGTCAGCAACCTCGGCGAGGTCACCGAGAAACGGCCGATCGCACCGGACAGGTCGAGGTCGGAGCCCAGCTCCCGGCCGCGCGCGACCAGGTCGACGAGCACCGAGCGCTGACCGGACCACCGGCCGTTGCCCTGCAGCAGACCCGCGAGCAACGTGTCGTTGAGGCTGAGCCCGTACTCGCGCGGCAGCACCCGGCGCAACGTCGCGGTGGTCGCCGCGTCGATCGTCACCACCACGTCCCTGCGCGACGACAGGCAGTTGACGCCGTGCTCGTGGTCGAGCGGCAACCGCGAGATCGGCCGGGCGGCGAGGTCGCTCCAGTACGCGAGGTCCGCGTCCAGCTCTTCGGAACGCGCGAGGCGTTCCAACCGGCGCGCCCACTGCGCGAACGTGGCGCGCGGCGGTTCGAGCCTGGGTTCACGGCCTTCCGCGAGCGCTGTGTAGGCGGTCTGGAGATCGGTGGTGAGGACGTCCCACGAGCTGTTGTCCATCAACTGGTGGTGCACGATCGCCACGAGGCGGTCCGGACGCGTCCCGAGGCGGACCAGCGCGAAGTGCAGCAGCGGCCCGGCTTCGTAGTCGAGCCGGTCGTGCAGCGCGTTCTCCAGGTCGCCGATCTCGGCGTCCTGCCGTCCGGGATCCAGTGCTTCGAGGTCCACAACGGACAGTGGCGTCTCGAAGCGGTCAGCGACCCGCAGCCGGTACCGGCCGTCCTCCCGCGGGAAGCAGAACCGCAACGCGTCGTGGTGCGCCAGCACGGCGGCCACCGCGCGCTCCAGCAGGTCCGCGTCGAGCGACCGGGTCGTCTCGAACTCGAACACGTGCGTGTAGAGGTGCTTGTCGGTGAAGTTCCGTTCCAGGAAGGCGCGGTGCGACGGCACCAGCGGGATCGGGCCGTGGTCGGGCTCGTGGACCTCGGGCGTCACGAACCCGGTCGCGACCGACGCCAGGCCCGCCACCGTCGGGTTGGCGATGAACTGTGCGGGCGTGATCGAGATCCCCGCCCTGCGCGCCTGGTCCACCACCCTGATGGTGTGCAGCGAGTCGCCGCCGAGCGCGAAGAAGTCGTCCTGGCCGCCCACGGACTCCAGCCGCAGCACGTCGCGCCAGATGGCGGCGAGGGTCTCCTGCACCGGACCGCTCAGGGGTGCGTCGGCCGCGGCGGTCTCCCGCACCTCGACCTCCCGCAGGGCCGCGCGGTCGAGCTTGCCGTTCGGCAGGCGCGGCAGCCGGTCCACCGGCACCAGCGCCGGAACCAGGTAGTCGGGCAGGCGTTCCCGCAGCGCCGAACGCAGTGCGGTGACCGGCGTGGTCGCGACCACGTACCCGACCAGCCTCCGTTCGTCGGCGCCGTCCTCGACGCAGAGCACGGCGCACTCGCCGACGCCGTCGAGCCGGGCGAGGACCGACGCGACCTCCTGCGGCTCGACCCGGTGCCCTCGGATCTTGACCTGGTCACCGATGCGACCGAGGAACTCCACCACTCCGGTGCGCAGGTACCGCCCGCGGTCCCCGGTGCGGTAGAGCCTGCTTCCCGGCGGCCCCAGCGGATCCGCGACGAACCGCTCCGCCGTGAGCGCGGGGTCGCCGAGGTAGCCGCGGGCGAGCCCGGGACCACCCACGACGATCTCGCCCGAGTGCCCGGCAGGTGCCGGCCGCAGGTCCTCGCCGAGCACGGCCACCCGCAGACCCGGGATCGGACGCCCGAGCGGCACGACCGCGCCCCGCCCCTCGCGTCCGTGCGGCACCGGTGTCGTGGCCACGATGCCGGTGGTCTCGGTCTGGCCGTACATGTTGACCAGCGCAGGTGGTTCTGCCTCGGCCCTGATCGCCTCCGGCAGGTCGTAGAGCAGCGGTTCGCTCGCGGTGAGCACGGTGTGCGGCCGCCACCCCGTCGATCGCGCCAGCGCCGGGGCCACCACCCGCAGGTAGGACGGCACCAGGTCGAGCACGGTCACGCCGTGCCCGGCGGCGTGGGCGAGCAGCACGTCCGGGTCGGCCAACTGGTCGTGCCCGGCGATGACGACGTGGCCGCCGGTCGCCAGCGGGACCGCGAACTGCCGCACCGAGGACGAGAAGGCGAACGACGCCGTGTGCAGGAAGACCGGCGCTTCGGGCAGGTCCAGGGCCGCCGGCAACGCGTTCACGTAGGCGGCCAGGCCTCCGTGCGTGACGACGACGCCCTTCGGCACGCCCTTGGTGCCGGAGGTGTAGATGACGTACGCGGGGTGGTCCGCTTGCGCGGCAATGGGTTCCGTTCGAGCGACTCCGAACTCTCTTCGTGGGACAACAGAGTCCGCGTCTATCACCAACCGCTCACCGGCCTCGCGCGGTGCCGAGTCCTCCAGCGACCGCGAGGTGATCAGCAGCGCGGGCCGTGCGCTCGCCACGATCGCCGTGGTCCGTTCGGCCGGGTAAGCGGGATCGAGCGGCACGTAGGCCGCCCCTGCCCGCAACACCGCCAGCACGGCGACCACCAGATCAACGCCGCGTTCGAGGTACACGGCCACGAGAACCTCCGGCCCCGCACCCCGCGCCGCGAGCACCCTGGCGAGCGAGGCGGACCGTGCGTGCAACTCCGCGTAGGTGAGCGTGACCTCACCACAGGTCACCGCGGGCGCGTCCGGCCGCAGCGCTGCCTGCGCGGCGAACCGGTCGACGAACGCGTCCGGGGACGACACGACCGGCGCACCGTGGCACAGCGCGTTGACGCGGGCACGTTCGCCGGGCGTGGTGATGTCCATTCCGGACACCCGCTGCGAGGGATCGTCCACCAGCGAGGCGAAGAGCGCCTCCAGCCGTGCCAGCAGCGCCGTGACGGTGTCCGCGTCGAACAGGTCGGTGCTGTAGTCGGCGTAGCCGGCCAGGCCCGCGCCGGTCTCCCACATCTGCAGGGTCAGGTCGAACCGCGCCGTGTTCCGCTCGCCGTCGAACTCGGTGACGGTCAGCCCGCCCGAGGACGGCAGCAGGTCGCCCGGCTGGTTCTGCAACGCGAAGAGCACCTGGAACAGCGGCGAGTGACTGAGGCTGCGGGCAGGCGCGACCGCGTCGACCACCATCTGGAACGGGGCGTCCTGGTGTTCGTACGCGCCGATCGCCGCCTCGCGCACCCGTCGCAGCACCTCGGTGAACGTGGGGTCGCCGGACAGATCGACGCGCAGGGCGAGCGTGTTGGCGAAGAAGCCGACGATGCCTTCCAGTTCGGTCGTCGTGCGGTTGGCGATCGGCGTGCCGACCGTGATGTCGTGCTGGCCGCTCGACCGGGCGAGCAGGACGTCGAGTCCCGCCAGCAGCACCATGAACAGGGACACGCCTTCACGCCGTGCCAGCGCGGCGATCGCCGAGGACAGCTCGGGCGACCAGGCCAGGTCGGCGCGGGCGCCGCGGTACGTCTGCACGGCGGGCCGGGGCCGGTCGGCGGGCAGTTCCAGCGCCGGCACCCCGGCCAGCCGCTCCCGCCAGTAGCCGAGCTGCGCCTCCAGTTCGGCGCCGTCGAGCCACGACCGCTGCCACAGCGTGTAGTCCACATAGGACAGCTCCAGCGGCGGCAGCGGTGACGGATCGCCCGCCGCGAACGCGTCGTACAGCGTGAACAGGTCGGTGAGCACGGTGGACATGGACCACCCGTCGGAGACGGTGTGGTGCAGGGTGAGCAGCAGGGCGTGGGAGGAGTCGCCGAGCCGGACGAGCCTGCCCCGCGTCAACGGCCCGCGCGCCAGGTCGAACGGCGTGTGCGCCTCCTCGGCGACGAGCTCGTCGAGCGGTACCCGTGCACCGTCGAACTCCTCGAACGGAACGTCCTGCGCGGCAAGGATCTCCTGCACGGGCGAGCCGTCGCGCACCGGGAAGCACGTGCGGAGGCCTTCGTGGCGCTCCCACAGCGCGGCGAACGCGGCGCGGAAGGCCGCGCGGTCCAGCGGGCCGTCGATGCGCAGCGCCACCGGCACGTTGTAGAACGTGCTGTCGTCGGCGAGCCTGCTCAGGAAGTAGAGCCGTCCCTGGGCGTACGACAGCGGCACCTCCTCAGGGCGTTGCGTGGGCACGATCGCGGGGCGCGAAGCCTTGCCGCGCAACGCCTCGATCCGCTGCGCGAGGTCGGCCACCGAGGTCGCCTCGAAGAACACCCGCAGCGGCAGGTCCGTCGCGAGCACGTCGCGCAGCCGGGCGACGGCCTGGGTGGCGAGCAGCGAATGCCCGCCCAGCCGCAGGAAGTTCGCGTCGCGGCCGACCGACGCCAGCCCCAGCACCTCGGCCCACACGCCGGCGACGACGTGCTCCAGCGGGGTCGCGGGCGCCGACGAGCCGGTGTCGGGCTCGGCGGGCACGGGCAGCGCCCGCCGGTCCACCTTGCCGTTCGAGGCCAGCGGCAGTGCGTCGAGGGATACGAAGACGTCCGGGACCATGTGGTCCGGCAGTTCCCGCCGCACGGCGCCGCGCAACCGCGTGGCCGAGCACGAGGCAGGAGTGACGTAGGCGGTGAGCCGGTCGTCGCGCAGCACCACCACGGCCTCGCGCACGTCCGGAAGCCGGGTCAGCGCCGACTCGACCTCCTCCAGCTCGACCCGGTAGCCCCGCACCTTCACCTGGGAGTCCGTGCGGCCCAGGCACTCCAGCTCACCGCGGGCGTCGCGGCGGACCAGGTCACCGGTCCGGTAGAGCCGCCCGCCCGCAGGGCCGAACGGGTCCGCCACGAAGCGCGCGGCGGTCAGGTCCGGCCGGTTCCAGTACCCGCGCGCCACCCCGGCTCCGCCGACGTAGAGCTCACCGACCGCGCCGCGCACCACCGGCATCAGGTGCGCGTCGAGCACGTACAGCCGCGTGTTCGCGATGGGACGGCCGATCGGCACCGTGCCCGACAGGTCGGTGTCCGGCCCGACCTCGTGGACGCAGCAGCCGACCACCGTCTCGGTCGGGCCGTACTCGTTGACGATCCGCAGGCCGGGCACGCGCGAGCGCCACGCCGCGACCGTGCCGCCGTGCAGTGCCTCTCCTCCGACGACCAGGCAGCCGTCCGCCTCCGTCGTGCCGGCGGGCAGCATCCGGTCCAGAGCTAACAAATGGGCCGGAGTGAGCTTGACCAGGCCGAACTGGCTGACACCGCCGGCGAGCACGTCGAGCTCGTCGCCTTCGGGCACCAGAACCACCGGCCGTCCCGCGAGCAGCGGGCAGAACAGCGTGGTCACCGACAGGTCGAACCGCAGCGGCGACACCAGCGGCGCTCCCCCGCCGTCCGCGACGCGGTAGGCGTCGAGGCACCAGGTCAGGTAGTTGGCCAGGCCCCGGTGCGTGACGGTGACGCCCTTGGGCCGCCCGGTCGAGCCGGACGTGTAGATCACGTAGCACGCGCCGTCCGGGTGCGGCCGGTCGAACTCCACCGGTCCGGTCGTGTCGCCGTCGTCCTCCGCGATGATCACGTGCGCGCTGCTCTCCGGCAGCGACGCCGCGAGTGCCCGGCTGGTGATCACGGCCCGCACGTCCGCGTCCGCGAGCATGAACCCGACGCGGTCTGCCGGATCGCTCACCGCGAGCGGAACGTAGGCACCGCCCGCCTTCAACGTCGCCAGCACCGCGACCACCAGGTCGACGCCGCGCCCGAGGAACAGGCCGACCCGTTCCTCCACGCCCACTCCGGCACGGCACACCCTCCTCGCCAGCGCGTCGGCCCGGCGGTCGAGTTCGGCGAAGCTCACCGTGTGCTCTCCCGCGACCAACGCGACCGCGTCGGGCGTGCGGAGTGCCTGCTGCTGGAACAACTCGTGCGCGTGCACGTCGGCCAATGGTGTGTCCGTGCGGTTCCACTCGACGACCGACGAGCGCAGTTCTTCGTCGGACAACAGGTTCGCGGTGCCGATCGAGGCGTCGGGCGCGCTCACGAGGCTCGTCAGCAACGTGACGAGGTGCGTGGCCATCCGCGCGATGGTCGCCTCGTCGAACAGGTCCGTCGCGTACTCGAACGAGCCGCGCAGTCCGCCGGCGTCCGGCCAGAGCTCCAGCGTGAGGTCGTACACGGCGGTGGCGGTGTGGTGGTCGACCGTCGTGGCCACCAGCCCGCCGGCCTCTGCCCGCCACGCCCGGTCCTCCACGAGCGCGAAGCTCACCTGCGCGACGGGGGCGTGACGCAGGCTGCGCACCGGGTCGACCGCCTCGACCACGCGGTCGAACGGAACGGCGGCGTGCGCGAGACCGTCCTGCGCCACGGCACGGGTGCGGACGATCAGCTCGCGGAACGCCGGCGCACCGGAGGTGTCGACGCGCAGCGCGATCGAGTTGGCGAAGAAGCCGACGACGGACTCGAACTCGGCCCGCATCCGGTTGGCCACCGGCGTCGCGACCGACACCTCCCCTTGTGCCGCATGGCGTTCGAGCAGCGCGGCGAACCCGGCGAGCAGCACGACGAACGGCGTCGTGCGCTCCTGCGCGGCCAGTTCCCGCACAGCGCCCCAGATCCACGGCGGCAGCGTGAACCGGTGCAGCGCGCCCCGGAAGCTCTGCGCGGCGGGCCGGGCCCGGTCCAGAGGCAGTTCGTGCACCGGCAGCGCGCCGTCGAGCGCCCGGCGCCAGTACTCCAGGCCCTCGGGGCCATCGGTGCGACGGGCCTCCCACGCGGCGAAGTCGGCGTACTGGAGCGCGAGCGGCGCGAGTCCGGGCTCACGGCCCTCGACCCCCGCGCGATACAGCTCGGCCAGTTCGTCGATGAGGATGCTCAACGACCAGCCGTCGCACACGCTGTGGTGGATGGTGAGCGCCAGGACGTGGTCCTGCGGGCCGCGGCCGAACAGCGCGGCGCGGGCGAGCGGCCCGTGCTCCAGCGAGAACGGGCGCGTCGTCTCGGCCGCCAGCGCCTCGTCGAGCCGCTCGACCGGCATGACGGTCAGGTCGACGTCGGCGTCCGGCAGGATCCGCTGCACGGGCGCGCCGTCGGGTGCGGCGAACACCGTGCGCAGCGACTCGTGGCGCAGGAAGAGCGCGCGCACCGACCGGTTCAGCACGTCGAGCCGCAGCGGTCCGGTCAGGCGCAACGCGACGGGCATGTTGTACACGGCGCTGCCGGGGCTGAGCTGGTCCATGAACCACAGGCGCCGCTGCGCCGACGACACCGGCAGCGCCGAGGTCCGCGCCACCGCCACCGGCACGTCACCTGCAGGCGCACGCCCGCCGGCCAGGCGCCTCTCGAACAACGCCCGCTTGGCGGGCGACATCGCGTCGAGCCGGGCCCGCTGTCGTTCGACGTGCGCGGTCATCTGGTCTCGTCCCGCTGCCCGGCCAGGTACGCGACGAGGCTGCGCGGCCGCATGTCCGTCCAGTTCGCGGTGACGTACTCCAGGCACGAGGCCCGGTCGGCGGCACCGTGCACGACCGTCCAGCCGGCCGGCACGTCGGCGAACTCGGGCCACAGCGAATGCTGCCCCTCGTCGTTCACCACGACGAAGAAACTGCCGTCAGGGTTGTCGAACGGATTTGTCACGAGAAGCCCTCCCCTTTTCGTGCTCTTTTTCGGACACAACTCGGTACGACTCTTCACAATTTCTAATTGCGAAAAGCCTCGGCCGTTTTGCTCCACCTCGAACCGCCCGACACCCTCGCGAGCTGGTCCCCCTTACCTGAGCCCTGCGGACATCACCCGATACAGGCAGGCAATAGGGAAACCCTATGGGTTCCATGCATCGGGACAATCAGGACATACCAGGAACACCCGTCAGCGACCGTATGTCACCCCGAAGAAAACAGAAAACCCTTAACCGCAATTCGTTCGGATACAGGTAGAACTCCCGGCTCCGATCGGCCCAGCGACGACTCGGTACCGCGAGACCTCACAACCGGTTGGCCTCCAAACGACTGCTGAACGACCACCGCCTCCCGCCAGAGTTCCGGCGTCACGGTTCACGTCGACAGGAAGAAGGAAGATGAAGATCCGCACCGTGCTGCTCTCCGCGGCACTGGCCGTCCTGGGCGCGCTCTCGGCGGTCGTCCCCGCCTCGGCGGCCGACGGCATCAGCACCTACTACCTCACGTTCCGCACCGGCAACCTGCCGAACGCGGACACCGAGGACGCGGTCAGGGTGACGATGTTCGGCACCGAGGGCCAGTCCGCCCCGATGCAGTTCGACAGGGACTTCCGCACGGGCGAGACGTGGACGTCCGGCCCGCACCGGCACCCGTCCTTCGGCACCATCGGCTACATCAGCCTGGGCAAGGGCGGCCGGGAGTCCGACGCCTGGTACTCCGAGTACGTCTCGATCCACGAGGAGTCCACGGGCAGGGTCTACCACTGCGCGGTCAACGAGTGGTTCCCGAAGGACAGCCTGACGCGGTTCTACGCCTGCGTCTGAGCTGAGCACGACGAAACCCGGTGCCCGCACGGTCAAGTGCGGGCACCGGGTTTCGGTGGGTCCTCAGTGGACTGTCAGTGCGGAACCACGGGTTCGTTCGATCGTCAGCGAACAGGCAGTACCGGCACCACGGTTCCGCCGATCCTCAGCGCACCGGCAGCGCGCCGCCCGCGTACCCGGCCTGGAAGTACCGCATCGCCGCGGCGAGCAGCTCGTCCAGCGCCTCCACATCGGCCGGATCGGGCTGCTCACCCCGCACCCGCTTCAGGAACGCCGCCCACCACGGCACCAGCTCACCCAGGACCGACGGCGACCCGTCGGCGGGCGCCAGCACCGCGCCGACCGCGGCACCGACGTTGGCGGCGGTCGGCACCGCCTTGCCCAGCGCCTGCTCGACGAGCCCGATCAGGAACGCGTTGTCCTCCACGTCGATCGCGAGCTCCTGCACCGGCGCCACGGTCTGCGCCGGGTTCGTGTCGAACGTCGGTGGCACCCTGCTGACGTAGGTGACCCGGTGCAGCACCCGCCACACGCCGTTCGCCTGGGGCGTCAGGTTGCGCAGGGCGATCGCGTTGGGGTCGCTGCTGAACCGCAGCCACTGCTGATCGACCACATCGGACTGGAACGCCGTGCCGTTGTCGGCCGACGGCGGCAGGTAGAACGACATGAACCGGTACGCGTCGACCTTGCCGGGCGCCGGTTCGCTGCTGTAGGCGCCGGTCTTCGGGTCGTACGCCTGCAGCATCGGGTCGGTCGCGTTGGTCACGTTCAACGCGACCGCGCGGGTGTCGCTCTGCTTCTTGCCCACCGAGATCTTGACGTCCCCGCCGAACAGCAGGTCGACACCGCCGATCGGGCCCACCGCCATGCCGGTGAACTCGGTCTCGGCCGCCAGGCCCGTGCTGTGGCTCAGGGAGTACAGCCCCGAGTACGAGTTCTCGTGCACCGACGAGAAGCTCTCGGTCTCGGTGTGCAGTCCTCCGCCAGCGGTCCACACGTACCTGTTCGCGATGCCCCTGGTGGCCACGCCGGTCTCGAAGTCGTAGAACTGCTCCGAGGCCTGTTCGGACAGGTCGGGGGATCCCGGCCCGTCCTGGCCCAGGGACCGTTCGTCGAGCTGGGCGGAGTACGCCCGCAGGTTCTGCTCGGACTTCTCGATCCGGTCGGCCAGCCGGTACGCCTCGCGCGGCTTGAAGTAGCTGCCGCGCTGCGTGTCGGCGCCGGGGTGGTCGGGGTCGTCGACCATCCCCACCTTGCCGTCCAGGGTGCCGTTCTTGACGTAGTCCGGCCGGATGCGGAACAGCAGCACGTTGCGGTCCGGCGGGATGTCCAGGTCGGGGACCACGAGCTTGCCCACCATCGCGCCGGTGGACCTCAGCCGCATCGCGTACAGGTCGGCGGTCAGGGACTCCACCAGGGCGTAGCCGGTGTTGTGCGGCCGGTAGCGCCGGCCGACGTCCCGGTTCAGCGGGGCGTCCGCCGGTTCCCAGGAACCGCGCAGCCCCAGCGTGTCGGTGACCGTGCGGATCCAGCTCGACACGTAGCCCTCGTCGTGCTGCGCCGCGAGGCTCAGCGACGTCTTCTCGTGCGCCTGCAGCTTGAGCTTGCCGTCCGCCATCGACCACTCGGCGCCGCTGATGGTGAACAGCAGGTACTCCGACCACTCGACCTTGACGCCGACCTTGGCGTCCAGGTTCATCGTCACCCTGGTGCGGTAGTCCGAGCTGGTGAAGGAGAACGCGGTGGTGTCGGTCTGCACCAGCTGCACGGACGAGGCGTCGAAGTAGGAGTTGCTGGTGTACGTCGGTTTCGTCAGGTTCTCGCTGGGCACCGGCGGCGCGCCCTCGATGAACCCGATCAGCGTCGGCTTGGTCTGGACCTGCCCGAGGTGGGTGAGGACCATCTCGCCCAGGCCGTAGCCGGTGTACGCGGCGAGCGCCGGGGCGCACGTGAAGTACGCGCGGCGCATCACCGCGGCCGGGGTGCCGTCGGCGTGCACGTCGCTGTCGGCGTACTCGACCACGGCGGGACGGGCGGACGCCGGTTGCTGGAACGTCGTCACCGGCCCGCCGTACACGTTGCGGATCTGCGGGCCCTCGTTGGCCACCGGTGCTCCGGACGGCACGAACGCGGGCTTCGGCGTCTCCCCCACCGGACGTCCGGTGGCGCCCTGGCCCGTCCGGTCGGTGTAGTCGCCGTCGAGCGGCCAGTAGGCGGACAGGCCCGGCTCGGACCCGGTCAGCGGCCGGTACATCGTGTCCTGGACCTGCTCGGCGGTCCTGGCCGCGGCCCACACCCGGACCTCGGCCAGTTCGCCGCCGAACCCCTGGACGACACCGGAGTCGCCGAGGTAGGCGCCGAGCGTGCACTGCGGAGCGCCGCGGTAGCCGACGACCGACCCCGCCGGAGCCGGGGACACGAGACCGATCCGCACGCCGTCGCAGTAGAACGCGTACCGCGAGATCGACGCGAAGGTCGCCCACATGTCGCTGTCGCTGAGCTCGAAGTCGTTGTCGGACACGGAGTCCGCCGCCGACGTGCCGCTCTGCTCGCCGAACCACCACTCCGACACGACGCCCCCGGCGTCGTCGTAGCCCGGTCCGGCGGCCATCGCGGCCGCGACCTGCGCAGCGGTGTAGGCCACCGACGAGAACCGGACTCCGGTGAGCAGACCCTGGAACGGCGTCTGGCTCTCCAGGGCGACCTGCCGGCCGGGCGTGGTCGGCAGCGCGCTGATGCCGAGCGTCAGCGGCTGGCCGGAGGACACCGTGGTCACGACTTCGGACGACAGGAACTGCAGCGTCTGCGGCTGACCGGGTTGACCGTCCACGTAGACCACGAGCGAACACACGACGGCGTTCACGTCGGTCAGCTGCGTGACCTGGTAGACGGCGGCGACGTGGTGCGGCAGGCCGTCGTTCACCCGTGCCGGATGCCCGGCGCGCAGGACCGCGAGCTTGCCGGTCGCGGTGTCGTCGAGCGTCAGGGCGCAGTACGCGGTGCCGTCGGCGTGGGACACGCCGAGCTGGAACGCCTGGTCGGACGGCTGGGTTCCCCACCTGGCCAGAATCGTCTGGTCCAGCGCGCCCGCCGTCGTGGTCTGGATCCACGCCTCCACCGTGGCCTGCCGGTCGAAGTCGATCCCCTCCGGGTCGCACGCGCCGAAGTCCGGCGTGGCGCCGGTCAGCCCGTCCGGGTTCAGCCGCAGACCACCGGCCGCCTGGTACGTCACGGCCAGGTGGTGCCAGCGGTCGCCGCGCATGAAACCCCGTGCCAGCAACGGATCCGCGCCACCGACGCCGGCCACGAGGTTCACGAACTCGCCCGCGTCGAACGACGACACCGGCTGGCCGGCGATCGACCCGGCGAGGGTGCCGTCGAGCAACGCGCCGGTCCGGACCGCGTGGTTCGCGAACTTCTTCGTGGCCGGGTCCTCGTTCAACGGCCAGTAGCCGACGAGGTTCGTCTCGTCGCCGGTGAGCGACGTGTCCATGGTGCGCCGCAGTTCCGGGGCGGTGCGCGCCTCCGACCAGTAGCGCACCTCGGAGAGGCAGCCGAACAGCGTCACGTTCTCGAGGTCGTTGGCACCCAGGCAGAGGATCGGCGCGCGCGTCGGTCCCGCGTACAGCGGCGCGTTGTCGGCGGTCGCGACCGCGACGCCGTCGACGTACAGGGTCAGCCGGTAGTGCGCGGTGTTCCGGTCCGTGTCGAGCTGCGTGCCCGTCACCGCGACGTGCGCCCACTGCTGGCCCGGCAACGGGTTCGGCGCGGTCAGGGTCTGCTGGCGCTGGGCCTCGCTGCGGTAGCCGAAGGTCAGCCGCCGGCTGTCGTCGAGGAACAGCTCGCACTGGCTGATCGCCCGGTTGTCGGTGTCCTGGACCTGGAGCACGCAGCCGAACCGCTTGGCGTCCGGGCCGGGCCTGTCGTCCGGCCGGATCCACGCCTCCCACGTGAAGCCCTGGTTCACCGCCGGCGCGAAGAACGTCTGCGCGGGGACGAGCACGTACGAGCCGGCGTACGGCCCGCCCGGCGTGAACGCGCTGAACCGCAGGGTCGGCATGCTCACGGTGCCTAGGTAGTACGACGGCACGATCCCGCCGAGATCCGTTGCCTCGCCGTGGTTGTAGGAGATCACGCAGGCCGCGGTGCCGTCGGCAGGAGCCGCCCACGCCTCGACGGTGGTGCCCTGTGCCGGGGCGAGTTGCGGGCCGGGGTCGATGACGCTCATCGCGTTCTTGCCGTTGAGGGACAACGCGCTGGGCACCTTCGCGGCGAGCCAGCGGCCGTTGCCGCCCACAGTGGACAGCGTGCTGGTCGCGTTGTCCAGCAACGCTTCCTCACCGAGCAGCGGGACGGTGATCGCGCCGACCGTCACGCCGAGCAGTGCCCGTCCGGTGTCCGTGCCGCGGTCGAGCACCCTGCCCTGCAGCACCGCCGCCGCGACGGCACCGGTGGCGAGCATGCCGCCGTCCGGCAGCGGCCTGGCCACGTCGAACAGCACCGAACCGGCGCGCAGGTCCACGGGAGCGGCGCAGACCTGGTCGGACACGGAGCCGGGACACGGATCGGCCGAGACGTGCGCGAACAGGGCGCTGACCTCAGGGGATCCGAGCAGTGCCGCCACGACGGCGCTCTGCTCACGGCTCACGTCCGCCAGGGTGGTCACCCCCGACGAGGTCTCCACGACCAGGTCGCACCGCCCGTTCACGCCGTGGCTCGGCGCGGTGACGGTGAGCGTGACCGGCTCGGCGGACCTGGCGAACAGCAGAACGCTGCCCATGTCGGTCGCGAGCGCGTAGATCGGGTTGTCGCCGGACCCGCCCCTGTAGAGGTACGTCGTCGGGCTCGCGTCGCCGTCGAGCACGACCGCCGCCTCGCCCACGCGAGCCGGGACCTCCGGCCACGTCTGCACGACCTCGGTGCCGCCGGGCAGCGCGTAGGTCACCGCGAGCGTCACCCGCTCCGGATCGTCCACTCCGGACACACGAACGCCGGTCAGCGGCACGTCCGGGCGGTGCGAGACGAGCGTCAGCAGCGCGTCCGACTCACCGTGGACGGTGCGCAGGCGTGCCTGGGCCAGCGTGCCGGTCAGGTCGTAGAACGGGGCGGCGCCGGACTGGACGGCCGGATCGCCGGGGTCGCCGGACGAACCGCCGCCGAGGATCGCGGACATCGTCGTCAGGTCGCGCGGCACGCCGGACCACGTCTCGGTGGGGAGTCCGGCGGCGGGCCCGTAGTCGACGCGGATCGTGCACAGGTCGGGCTGGTCCGGGGTGTCACCGACCCGCACGGTGAGGCCGTTGAGCGTGGAGCCGGGCTGGCGTGCGACGAACTGGACCTCGCCCTTGCGCCCGCTCGCCGTGTGCCAGGGCAGCACGGCCGTCGCCCGCGTGACGGCGGGATCCATCTGCGCCACCAGGAACGAGCCGAGTCCGGCGTTGTCGGCGGGCCCGGCGAAGTAGCAGTGCAGCAGGCCGTCGGCACCGTTGAGCAGGGCCGGGGTCGCGGACGGCCGCGGCTGGCCCAGCAGCACGGCCGTCACCGGTGCCGCGTCGACGGTGTGCACGGCCTGTTCGGGGATCGGGTACCCGTCGGTCACCCGTCCCGGCACGAACTTGCCGTCCTTGACCGTGCCGTCGATCAGCACCAGCGGGGTGTCGGACGGCAGCGGCGGGACGGTGCCGCCCTGCAGCACCGGGAAGTCGTAGACCGCGAGGGCGGACGGCAGCCCGGTCGTCGTGCCGCGCACCGGGACCGCGAGGGCCAGCCGCACTCCCCGGCGCACCGAGCCGGCCGTGCCGTCCGGCATCCTCGTCGTCTCCTGCTGCTCGTAGCAGGAGAGGCTGACTCCGGCGAACGGGCTCAGGTCACCGATCGCCTTGCGCGGCAAGGCGGCCGCGGGCACCAGCGTGAACGACTCGGCCGTCCACGGTGACACGTCGACCCGGCCGGTGCTGTCCTGCGGGTACGACAGGCACGTCACCTCGCGGTCGTCCACCACGGCGAGGTGCCAGCGCATGCCGCTCGTGCCGGTGGGCGCCAGCGCGACGTCGAACCGGCCGTCCGCCACGCCGGTGACCGGCAGTTCGACCGTGGGCTCCAGGAACGGCTCGCCGGTCATGTTCGTCGCGCCGAGCGCGTCCCCGGAACCGGCGGGCACGTCCCGGTTCTCGCTGCGCCGGTACCGCGTCTCCCAGGCGCGTTCGAGCACCAGGACGGTGCTGTCGCCCGCCCGCGCCTCCTCCTGGTCGAGCGGCGCCTGGACCAGCACGAACCGGTCCACGTACAGCGAGCCCGACGCGGACTGCCGGAAGCACACCAGGTACCGGTCGTCGGCCACCACGCGGAAGGGCGCGTCGGCGGGCGACAGGAGAGTTACCTCCGGCGTGACCGTGACCAGCGAGCCGCCGCCCAGCCGCAGCAGGGGCTGAGCGTCCGCGCCCGACACCGGCTCGGCCATCGCGAGCGCCCGCCAGCCGGCCCACTGGCTCGTGACGCCCGGTTCGGCGTCGACCGGCCGGACGTTGTAGTAGAGGAAGTCGGCCGGTCGGCCCGCCTCCCTGGCGAACAGCACGATGGTGCCCTGCACGCTGACGCTCACCGGGTCGATCAGCGTGATCCCGTTGCAGTCGTCCGACGGCCACGTCTGCCGGCGGCCGGCATCCCCTGTGGTCACGGTCCCGCTCCCCTCTTCCCTTACGGCTAGTGGCTCGCCTGCACGAACGTGGCGCCGGGGTTCGGGTCCAGGTAGAGCTGGACGGTCCAGTCCTTCTTCGGGCCGGGGGACGTGTCCCAGGTGTCGGTGAGCCGCAGTCCGTAGTTGCTCGCCGGGCCGCCGCCGAGCGCGGCGGTGAAGGTCGACGTGGAGCCGACGTAGTACTCCAGGTCGAAGCTGATGTTCAGGGTGGTGCCGTCGGGCAGTTCGTAGGTCACCGAGCCCTCGGGCCCGACGGCGGCGGCGTCGCGGCTGCTGGCCTTGAAGAGCTCACCGTCCTGGTTCGCGGGCACCGAGATCGGGTAGGTCTGGTACTTGCCGTGCGTCAGGTTCGGCACGTCGGACACGTTGACCGCGAGCGAGGCGTTGTTCTCCAGGCTGACCCGCAACGTGTCGTAGTAGATGCCGTCGGCGTCACCGTCGGCGAACGCGCCCTGCAGCCAGCTCACGACGGTGGCGCGGTCGAGGACGGACGGCATGCCGGTGATGTCGAGCACGGCCGACTCGGACCGCTCGTCGTAGCGCAGCGAGCCCCGCACGCCGAAGCAGAGCAGCTCGTCCTTCGAGTCGCCGACGCGCTCGCCTGCCAGGTCGGTCAGCAGGCGGTGCTGGACGGCCTCGAAGGCCGACCGGCTGATCTGGTGGAACGAAACGGACTTGGACATGGTTCTCCCCCGTAGAGAGATCGGATTTCGTCGGATCGCCGACCGCCCGACCGGTTTCGTGCGGTGGACGTCGGCATGACCGAGCGTAGGAACGCGGCTCCCCCGGGACATTCGGGAAATCCCTACCCCACCCCCCGAACTTTCTCCCCCGTGCGCTAGAACTCGTTCATGCGTTCGAGTCCCGCTGGCGCCGAGTCGTTGCCCCACCTGGTCGAGCGGGACGCCGAGACAGCCGTGTTGCGCGCCGCCGTCGAGGCCGTGACCCGCGGGCGGGGCGGTGTGGTCGTCGTCGATGCCGGTGCGGGGATGGGCAAGACGGCGTTGCTGCGGCGGACCCGTGCCGTGGCGGTGGACGCCGGGGTGGTCGTGTTGTCGTCCCGTGGCGCCGAGTTGGAGCGGGACTTCGCGTTCGGCCTGGTGCGCCAGCTGTTCGAGACCACGTTGCCCGGTGACGTGGAACAGCGCCGGGCGTTGTTCACGGGAGCCGTCGCGGCCGTCGAGCCGATCTTCGACCTCGGCGAGGGCGAGACGGGCTCGTTGTTCAGCCTCTTCAACGGGTTGTACTGGCTCCTGGTGTCGCTGACCGAGCGCGGGCCGCTGGTGCTGGTCGTCGACGACGCGCAGTGGGCCGACCCGTCCTCCATGCGGTTCCTGGGTTTTCTCGCGCGGCGGCTGGATTCCGTCCCCGTGCTGCTGGTGGTCGCGACCCGCGGCGGCGAGCACGACGACGGCGGGTTGCTCGACGACGTCCTCGCCGCCGAGGACTGCGCGCACCTGCGGTTGCGCAGCCTCAGCGCGTCCGGCGTGGCGCGGCTGGTCAGGGGGACGGTGAGCGGCGCCGACGACGAGTTCTACGCGGCGTGCCACGTGACCACGGCGGGAAATCCGCTGTTCGTCAGGGAACTGGTGCGGGTGCTGGCCGAGGACGAGGGCGCGGGAGATGCCGCGTCGGTGGTGGCCTCCGCCGGACCCGACGCGGTCAGGGGGCACGTCGAGGCGCGGCTGCGCAGGCAGCCGGAGGAGGTGCGGCGGGTCGCGCACGCCGTCGCGGTGCTGGGTGACGACACGGCGCTGGCACTGGTCGCCGAGCAGGCGGGAGTGGACGTCACCGCCGCCGCGGTCGGTGCGGAACGCCTGGTGCGCCACGGTTTCTTCGGCACCGCGGACCCGCCGGCGTTCGCGCACGTGGTGCTGAGGGACGTCGTCCACTCGCTGGTCCCGCTGGCGGACCGCGGTGCCGGGCACGACCGCGCGGCCCGCGTGCTGGCCGCCTCGGGGGCTCCGGTGGCGCGGGTCGCCTCGCACGTGCTGCGGACGGTGCCCGCCGAACGCCGGGACCGCGTCAAGGTGCTCGTGGCCGCCGCCGCTCAGGCCTGGCAGCGCGGATCACCCCAGGACGCGGGGACGTACCTGGCCCGTGCGAGGCAGGAACCGCCGGAAACGCTGCTGCGCTCGGAAGTCAGCAGGCTCCTGGGCAACTGCGAGGTGCACCGGCTCGCCGTCGCCGAGGCGGACGTCCACCTGCGGGAGGCGCTGGCGCTGGCGGACTCGCCGGTGCAGAGCGCGCGCTGCGCCTACAGCCTGGCGCGGTTCCGCAACGCGTGCGGTGAGGTCCCGGCGGCGCTGACGCTGCTGCTGCAGGCCGCACGGGTGCTGCCGCACGACGCGCCCGCCCAGCTCGTCAGGGATCTGGTGTCGGAGCTGCTCGGCGTGGCGCGCGCGGACCTCTCCGCGCGCGACGAGCTCGTCGCGCGGCTGACGGCGTTCCGTGCGACCGCCGACGCCGCCGATCCCGTGCTGACAGCACACCTCTCGGTGGAGGAGGTCTTCACCGGTGGACGCGGTGACAACGCTGTCGCACTGGCCAGGACCGCGCTCGACGGCAACCGCCTCACGCCGGAGCGGTCGGCGCTCTGGTCCGCGATGAACACGTTGCTCGTGGCGGACAGGCTCGTCGAGGCCGAGCAGCGCGGCCAACGGGCGTTGCGCAACGCGGTGGAGCGCGGGCAGCTGTTCGCGGTGGGCATCGTGCACGGCTACCTGGCGCGGATCTCGTTGCTGCGCGGGAACCTCACGGCCGCCGACGAGCACGTGGAGCTGGGCACGCGGGCGGTGCCGAGGCCGAACGTCGCACTGCCCGCGCTCGACGCCGCCCGCGTGCACCTGCTCGTCGAGCGCGGCCGGCTGGACGAGGCACGCGCGGTGCTCGACGACGGGGTGCTCGCGAACGGCGCGATGCCCCAGGCGTCGCTGCACACCTGGCTGTTGGAGTCGCGAATGCGCCTGCACGCGGCACAGGGCGACGACGAGGCCCTGCTCGCCGATGCGTTGGCGTGCGGCACTTTGTACGCGCGGTGGGGCGTCACCGGACTGTGGGACGTGCAGTGGCGACTGCACGCGGCGGCGGCTCACCGCCGTGCGGGACGGCGTGAGGAGGCGGCGGTCCTGGTCGCGGAGCAGCTGCGGCTGGCACGGGCGTTCGGCGTGCCTCGCCACGTGGCGACGGCACTGCGGGCGAACGCCGGCGGTGACGTGGGAACGCTGGCGGAGGTCGTGCGCCTGCTGCGAGGCGCCCCGGCACGCCTGGAACTGGCCGAGGCACTGGCCGACCTGGGCGAGGCGCGGCAGCACGGCGGCGACCGGGCCGAGGCACGCGTGGTGACGAGGGAGGCGGCCGAGATCGCGCTGGAGTGCGGAGCCGACGCGCTGGCCGAACGCCTGCGGGCGGGCCTGGCCGTGGGCGGTGGCCGGCCGCCGCGGATCAAGGTGACGGGCGTGGCCGCGCTGACCCCGTCGGAGCTGCGGGTGGCGGAACTGGCCGCGGACGCGCTGACCAACCGGCAGATCGCCGAGAACCTGTTCGTCACGGAGAAGACCGTGGAGACGCACCTGGGCAGGGCCTACCGCAAGCTGGGCGTGCGGTCGCGCACCCAGCTCGCGGTCCGCATGTCGGCGCGCTGAACTGCCCAGGCCCTAGTCTCGGAGCCATGACCGGCGATCTCGCGGCCGAGGTGCGCGACTTCCTCACCTCCCGTCGTGCCAGGACGACCCCGGACGACGTGGGCCTGCTGCACGCGGGCCACCGCCGCGTGCCGGGCCTGCGGCGCGAGGAGGTCGCGACGCTGGCGGGGATGAGCGTCGAGTACTACAAGCGCCTGGAACGCGGCAATCTCCGAGGCGTGTCGGACAGCGTGCTGGACGCACTGGCCCGCGCTCTGCGGCTCGACGACGCCGAGCGCGCGCACCTGCGGAACTTCGCCCGCGCGGCGAACCGGTCGTCGAGCGAACGCGACCGGCCGGCGGTGCGGACCGTGCGTCCGGCCCTGCGGCGCATCCTGGACTCGATGACCGATGCCGCGGCCGGAATCCTGAACGGCCGTCTGGACGTCGTGGCGGCCAACCCGCTCGGCCGCGCGCTGTACTCCGACCTGCTGAGCGATCCGGAGCACGAGGCCAACCTCGCCCGGTACACCTTCCTCGACCCCCGCAGCAGGCGCTTCTACCCGTTCTGGGAGGCGACGGCCGACGAGACCGTCGCGATCCTGCGCGCCTCCGCCGGCGACAACCCGGACGACACCGGGCTCGACGACCTCGTCGCCGAGCTGTCGGCGCGTAGTGACGAGTTCCGCACCCGGTGGGCGGTGCACGACGTCCGGTTCCACCGCACCGGGGTGAAGGACCTGCACCACCCGCTGGTCGGCGACCTGCAGCTGTCGTTCGAGGCGATGAGCCTGCCCACCGACCCCGGCCTGACGCTGCTGGCCTACACCGCCGAACCTGGGTCGCCGGCGCACGACTCCCTGCGGTTGCTCGGCTCGCGCATCCCGGCTACCGGTCAGGGCTGAACTGCGCCTCGACGCCCGCGAAGAACGTGGCGTCGTCCGACGAGCGGCGCGCTTCGAGGAACTGCACGGCGTCCGGACCGGCCTCGTAGCGCAGTCGTGAGGTGCCGTCGGTCGCCGCCGTGTAGACGACCTCCGCAGCGAGTTCGGGAGCCGATCCCGCGGCCACCAGCGGACCCAGCACGTCGAGGACCTTCCGGAACAGCGGCTGGTACTCGCCGAGCCCCTCGTCGTTGACGACGGCCAGCGACCGGCCGCCGAAGTCGGTCTTCATGCCACCCGGCTCGACGACCTTGACCGCGACACCGATCTCGGCGAGCTCGTACCGCAACGCCTCGGAGAACCCTTCGACCGCGAACTTCGTGGCGTGGTACAGCGATCCGAGCGGAAACGCGATCCGGCCGCCGATCGACGACACGTTCACCACGCACCCGGACCGGTTCGCCCGGAAGTGCGGCAGGACGGCCTGCGTCGTGGCGATCAACCCCAGCACGTTGACGTCGAACTGGCGCCGGACCTCTTCCGGCGACATCGCCTCCAGCGGACCGTACGCGCCGTAGCCCGCGTTGTTGACGAGCACGTCGATGCGACCGAACCGCTGGATGCTGGCGGCGACGGCAGACCTGATCGAGCCGGTGTCCTGCACGTCGAGCCGGGTGACGAGCATCCGGTCGGACGGGGTGAGTCCGTGGTCGCCCTCGGGAGTGCGCATGGTCGCGACGACGTTCCAGCCCTGCGCGTGGAAGTGCTCCGCCGTGGCCCGGCCGAGCCCGCTGGAGGCGCCGGTGACGAGGACGGTCTTGGTGTTGTTGTTCATGAACACCAGTGAAGTCGTCGGCGCGCGAGTGAGGGAGACACTGGCATTACACCCCTCCCGGCGGTCAGTCCTGTTGGTCCGTCGGCCGGACCAGGACCTCGTTCACGGCGACGTGCCGCGGCCTCGTGACGATGAACGCGATGGTGTCCGCCACGTCCTCGGCTCGCAGGAGCTCCATCGCGGAGTAGCGCTCCCGCATCCGTTCCTGGACGCCGGCGGTGTTCTGAAGCGGCAGCTCGGTCGCCACCGCGCCGGGCTCCACGAGGGACACGCGGAGGTGGCGCCGCGTGACCTCCTTGCGGAAGGCCTCACCGAACGCGGTCACCGCGTACTTGCTCGCGTTGTAGACCCCACCGCCGCCGCGCACCACGCGGCCCGCGGTGCTGCTCACCAGGACGAGGTCCGCGACTCTCCGAGAGCCGTCGGCGGCCGCCGCGAGCAGGTGCGGAGCGGCCGCGTGGGTGGTGTACATGAGCCCGAGGACGTTGAGATCGACCATGCGACGCCAGTCGGCCGTGTCAGCGCCCGCGATCGGGCCGAGGATCATGAGGCCCGCGTTGGCGACCACGGTGTCGAGGCGGCCGAACGTCTCGACGGTGCGGGCGACGGCGGCACGCGCCTGCTCCTCGTCCGTGATGTCGGCTCCCACGGCCAGAGCGCGGCCACCAGCGTCTTCGATCTTCCCGGCCAGTGCGTCGAGACGGTCGGCCCGGCGGGCCACGACGGCCACCTGCGCACCGAGAGCGGCGAGGGCGAGCGCGGTGGCCTCACCGATTCCGCTGCTGGCTCCGGTGACGAGGGCGACCGTGCCGGTGAGGGGTGTGCGCGCGGGATCCGCGATGGGGGCTGGGCTGGTCATGGGGCCGACGGTATGGACGTTCCGGCCGGCGTGGGAGGGAGCGGTTCCCCCACCCGCAAAGGTTCTCCCACCCGCGCAGCGGTTTCGCTCAGCCGACGTCGTACCTCGCGCGCGCAGCCGTGATGTCCGAGACGTGGCCGGCACTCCACGCGATGAGAGGCGCCGCCGCCTCCAGCAGACCGGCGCCCAGCGGCGTGAGCCGGTAGCTGACCCGCGGTGGCATGACCTCGTGCACGGTGCGGGCGACGATGCCGTCACGTTCGAGGTTCCGAAGGCTGAGCGTGAGCATGCGCTGCGTGATGCCGTTGACGGCGCGCCTGAGCTCGTTGAACCGGCGCGGGCCCGCGCTGAGGTTGGACACGATGTAGAGGGACCACTTGTCGGTCACGAGGTCCAGCGCCTCGCGCACGTCGCACGCCTCTGGGCCGGCGGGGCTGTGAGGGGCGCTCACGGTCACCTCCATGAAACCGGGCACACGAATGTGCCTTGTTGACCTTGTTCGGAACCGGTCCCAGGATAGTTGACATCGGTTCGGGGAAACGAAAAAGCAGTCGGCGTCCATTTCGCACACGACGCCATTGACGCTAGAGCTCGATTCGAGCTTCTGCCCTGCCAACCGCTGGTCATCGCCCATTGGGCACCCGCAAATCGGAGGGATTGTTCGTGAACGACAAGAAGGTCATCGCGGTGGTGGGGGCGACCGGTTCCCAGGGCGGCGGACTGGTGCGCGCGATCCTCGACGACTGGAACGGGCCGTACGCGGTGCGGGCGCTGACCCGCGACCCCGGTTCGGTGCGGGCGAAGCAGTTCGCTGAGCGCGGCGCCGAGGTCGTCCAGGCGGATCTCGACGACGAGGCGAGCCTGCGTGCCGCGTTCGAGGGTGCCCACGGCGCGTTCGTCGTCACCAACTTCCGGGAGGAGCTGACCGAGGAACAGGCGGCGCTGCGCAGCCGTGCGCGGATGGAACGGGAGCAAGCGGCGAACGCGGCACGCGCCGCCAAGGCCGCCGGTGTCAAACACGTCGTGTGGTCGACGCTGGAGGACACCCGGCCGCACTTCGAGTTCCTCGGCAGCGACGCTCCGACCATCGGCGACGGGTACAAGGTGCCGCACCTCGACGCCAAGAACGAGGCGAACGCGTCGTTCACCGCGCAAGGGGTGCCGACGACGTTCCTGGAAACGTCGTTCTTCTACGAGATGTTCATCTACGCCGGACTGAGCCCGCGACGCGACGCGGACGGCCTCGCCACGCTGACCATCCCCATGGGAGACAGCACGATGGCGCTCGTCGCCGCCGAGGACATCGGCCGCACCGCCTACGGGATCTTCCGCGCCGGAGCGCGGTTCGTCGGGCGCACGGTGGGCCTGGCGGGCGCCCACGCCACCGGCGAGCAGATGGCCGGCCTCTTCGCCAAGGTGCTCGGCGAGCCGGTCGTCTACCGGCCGCTGACCCACGCCGAGCTGCGCGGCGCGGGATTCCCGGAGGCCGAGGAGCTGGGGAACATGTTCCAGTTCTTCACCGAGGCGGCCGAGAACTTCGTCGGCAACAGGGATCTCGACGCCGTCAGGGCGCTCAACCCGCGGCTGCGCGCGCTGGAGGACTGGCTGGTCGAGCACCGCGAGCAGCTGAAGTCCGCTCTCTGACAGGAGAAACCCGCCGCAGACGACTTCGAAGCAGCAGGACGAAAGGCTGTCGCGGTGCAGGCGGACGTCGCGGAACCGGAGGGCGCGGAACCGGAGGGCTGCAGAAGCTCTTCACCGCAAAGGAAGAACACTTCAGACGGCTCGATGTCTTCGTCGGCAACACGCCTCCGCCGAGCACGCTCCCATCGCCGAGATGTCCGATGTGGACTTCGACCGGCTGTGGAGGACGAACACGAGGGACGGTCAACAGCGTGCTGCCCGGTCCGACCAGGACCGACATGCTGATGGTCGATCCCGGTCTGATCGCCGCGCAGACCCCGCTGGGCCGCGTCGGCGAACCCGAGGACATCGCGGAGGTCGTCGGGTTCCTGGTCTCTCCGGCCGGGGCGTGGGTCACCGGGCAGACGCTCGGGGCAGCCGGTGGACTGTTCTGACGACCGCGGTCGTCAGCGGCGCGGCGACCCGGCCGACGACCGCTCGTCCCAGCCGGCGGCGTCGGCCGGCTTGCCGAACAGGTAGCCCTGCGCGTACGAGCACCCTGCGTCGCGGAGCCAGTCCGCCTGGTCCGGCGTCTCGACCCCCTCGGCGACCGTCCTCGCGCCGAGCACGTCGGCCAGGGCGATGATGCACCGGATCACGCCCTCGGTACGGCCGTTCTCGCCGAGGGCCCTGGTGAACGAACTGTCGATCTTCACGACGTCGAACGGGTAGCGCTGCAGGTAGCTCAGCGAGGAGTAGCCGGTGCCGAAGTCGTCCAGGGCCACGCGGATCCCCGCGTCCCGCACGGCGACCAGGCTGCGCATCGCCGGCTCGTCGGCCCACACGCTCTCGGTCACCTCGATGGTCAGCCGCGCCGGTTCGATGCCCGTCGTGCCGATCACCCGGTCCAGCCGCGTCAGGAAGCCGGGGGTCGACAGTTCGCGGGTGGAGACGTTCACCGTCACGCCCGACGTGCGTCCCTCGGCGTGCCACAGGACGGCCTGGGCGCACGCGGCCTCCAGCACCTTCTCACCGAGCGGCACTATGAGGCCGGTCTCCTCGGCGAGGCCGATGAACGCGTCCGGGCCCAGCAGTCCGACGCCGGGACGCTGCCACCGCACCAACGCCTCGGCGCTGGTCACCACGCCCGTCGCGAGGTCGACGATCGGCTGGTAGTGCACCACCAGCTGGCCGTCCTCGATCCCGGTGCGCAGGTCGGCCTTGTCCCGCTGCCGGGCGAGCGCCTGGTCCCCCATCTCCTGCTGGAAGAGCCGGACCCGGTTGCCGCCTTCGCGCTTCGCGACGTACATCGCGGTGTCGGCGTCCCTGAGCAGGTCGGCCGCGCCCTGACCGGACTGGGACACCGCGACGCCGACGCTCGCGCCGAACGGCTCCGGGCCGCCGTTCAGCTTCTGCAGCACGGACTTCGCCAGCCGCACAGTGTCGCGCACGTCGAAACCGGGTGCCACGACGGCGAACTCGTCACCGCCGAGACGTCCCGCGACGGTGGTGCCGAGCAGGGCCGACCCCACGCGGGCCGCCGCGGCCTGGAGGTACCGGTCCCCCACCTCGTGACCGTCGGCGTCGTTGACGTCCTTGAACCTGTCCAGGTCGACGATCAGGAGCCCGACGACGGCGTGGGAGACCATCGCCTCCTGCACGAGGTGCAGGAAGTGCGCGCGGCTGGCCAGCCCGGTCAGCTCGTCGCGCTCGGCCTTGTCGCGCAACGCTTCTTCCCACAGCCGGCGCCTGCTCACGTCCACGGCGGCGACCACGGTGTGATCGGGACCCGTCTCCTGCTCGACCGGCCCGGTGTGCACGGCGAGCACCAGACCGTCGTGCGGCTCCACCTCGACCGCGTCGGCGGACGCGCAGCCGTCGCGGCACCGGGTGATGCCCACGCCGTGCGGGCACAGCACCGTGCTCGCCTCGACGTTGTCGTCGTCCCAGCCGAACATCTCACGGGCGCGGAGGTTGTGCAGCCGGGGAGTTCCGCTCTCGTCCAGGAGGGCGAGCCCGACCGGGGTCGCCTGGAGCAGTGCCCCCACGGTCCGGCGGGCGGCCTGCTGCGCCCTGACCGCGCGGACGGTCTCGTGCAGGGCGAACGTCCCGATCACCAGGCCCAGCAACGGCATGACCCCGGCCATCACCACGTCCGGATCGATCCGGTCGAGCTGGGACAACGACACCCACAGCCCTCCCACGTACCCGCACAGGCTCACGAGCGACTTCACCGGATACCGGCCGGGACCGCCGTGCAACGCGCGCCTTGTCGTCGTGCCGAACAAAAAGGCGAGAACCGGCTGTGCGGCAGGAAGAACCACTGCCGCACCGGCGGTGACAACGCCTTCCACGACCGCGACCACCCAGCCGTCGTGACGCGGCAACAACCACCACGAACCCAATACGAGCAAGAGCAACACGGCCAGCGGAATACGAGCGACCCCGTCACCGGCGAACAGGAGGTTGCCGGCCAGCGCGGCGCCGCCCAGCCACGCGAAAACATTGGTGAGCAATCGAACCGTGCGCAAAGGATCACGGGACGCGTGGCTCACCGACTCGTCCACCAGCCCCGTTTCCCTCGCACTGGAACGGTGCGAACCCGCCACGCCTGATGCCCCCAGGGATTCGAGGTAACTCGGCTGTCCAGCACAACAAAGAATGCACTATCTGCCGAAAATAGGTCACCGTACAGCCGCCGTTCGGGTACAGGACCGTCAGACCGCGCACTCACCGCAGTCGACGCACTGATTGTGTCATGGTCCTATCGCGACTTTCGCGGGATTCGGCGTGTGCGACCAACTGTTCGCGGCAGGCCGTTTCCGAAAAACCTTCACAACCCGCGGCCCGCGGTGCGTTCCACGAACGCGAGTCCGATGGCCGCCGCGAACGCCAGCACGGCCGGGACGAGGAAGACGAGCGGCAGCCCGACCACGGCGGCCCCGACTCCCCCTGCCACCCCGCCCAGCGCGGAGCTCAGCGCGGTCGAGCTCAGGAACAACGCCGAGGCGGTGGCCACACCGTCCGGGAGCAGCCGCTGCGCCACGATGATCCCGAGCGCGGCGAAGACGCCCCACACGCCGCCCATGAGGACCTGCCCCGCGAACAGGCCGGCGGCGGAACCGCTCAGGGCGAAGCACAGGTTGGCGGCGAACCCGAACCCGGCGCCGAGCACCATCAGCCGCACCATCCCCGTCCGGCGCGCCACGACCACGGCCAGCGGCATCAGCACGAGCTCGACCAGCGGCTGGATGCCGATGATCGCGCCGCGAAGTCCTTCGGGGAGACCGAGCTGGACGTCCATGTAGATCGGCAGGTACGCGTACTTGATCGACTCTCCCGCGTAGACCAGGACGTACAGGCCGGTGAAGACGAGCAGAGGCCCCATCGCCCGCACCCCCGGACCGCGCGAGACCTGTTCCACCGCAGGCACGACGGGCGGGGTGCGCAGCGTCCACAACGGGACGACCTGGGCGAGCGTGCAGATCGCCGTGGCCAGGAGCATGGTGCGCAGCGACGTGTGGGCGGCCAGGAACGACCCCGCCACCGGACCGACCACCCACCCGGCGGTCAGCGCCATCCGCACCAGCGCCACGACCGCGTCGTCACCCGGACTCGGGTGCGCCCGCATCTCGTCGTGGACGGCGGCGAACAGCTGGGACGTGGCCGCACCGGCGAACCCGAGCACGACGGCGCTCAGGACGTACGGCATCCACAGCTGCGTCGAGTACGCGATGCCCGCCCACCCGGCGAACCCGGCGAGTGCGCAGACCCGGAACAACCCCAGCCGGCGGCCGGTGCGGTCCGACCGCGCTCCCACCAGGTAACCGGCGACCGGCGCGGCGAGGTTGGTCAGGTAGAACAGGCCCGCCGCGGTCAGCGAGCCACCCAGGTCGTTCACCAGGAACGACGCGATCTGGGGCGCGGCGGCCGAGAACCCCAGCCCGGACAGGAACAGCGCCACCGCGGCACCCCGGTACAGCGGCGACGCCACCGTCAGCCGCAGCGCCGACGTGCGTGCGGTCTGGAGCCCTTCCTTCGTCACGCCGTCCAATGAGCACTCCCGTGATCACGACCCGAACCACCCGCCGGGTGGACGTTAGGAGTGGAAGCGCTTCCAGCAGAAGCCCTCGGTACGACGAAGACGGGGCCGTCTCCGGAAGTCGTACCGGAGACGGCCCCGTCGTGGTCCGCCGAACTAGCGCACGACGACGGCGTCCACCTTGTTGTTCCAGTTGCCGCTGGGATACGCGCCGAGGTCCGGGATGCCCGAGGAGCCGGGCACGTGGATCACCTTGTCCCAGACCGGGTCCACGTCCCACAGGTGGAAGCCACCCTGGACCTTGCGGTTGGCCGCGCTGTTCGCCCTGTTGCGGAACCCGTACTGGGCGAGACCGAAGTCCCCCGGATCCCTCCACTGCAGCCTGCGCCCCGAGTAGTTCCGGTTGTCCCAGAGGCACTTCCAGAGCGGCGGGCAGTCGTCCACGCTCGCCGTCCCGAGGCCACCGTCCTGGGAGGCGGGCAGGTTCGTCGCGGTGCGGTACGCGGCGTCGTCGTCGTAGCAGTGGACGCCACCATCGGTCTGCGCGCAGACCGTGGCGCCCTCCCAGCCCTGGGCGAGGTCGATGGTGTTGCCGTTGTAGGTGGCCAGGACACCGCTTTCCACAGCACCGGCGGTGGACGGCACCACTGCCATCAGACCGAGTGCGGCCAGTCCCGCGGCCGCGAGTCGTGCGATCTTGCTCGTCATCCAGTCGTCCCCTCGACGTGGTTTCGGCGCCGATGACCGCGGCGGGACAGTGGGCAGCCTCCCCCGGTCGCCGCGCCTCAGCCGTCCGAAAATATCCAACCCACCGGGGCGGCAACATGGGTTGATCAACCCACAGGAGCCCGAACCCATTTGACGGAGTGAGCACTCACTCCGCATAGTGGAGACATGACACCAGCACCCGAGACCCGGCGACGAGCGCCGGGCATGAGCGCCGAGGACCGGCGCGCCATGATCGTGCACGCGGTGCTGCCGCTCCTGATCGAGCACGGCGCCACCGTCACGAGCAGCCAGATCGCCCGCGCGGCCGGCATCGGTGAGGGCACCGTCTTCCGCGCGTTCAAGGACAAGGACGAGCTCTTCGACGCCTGCACGGCCGAGGCGCTCAAGCCCGACCACGTGCTCGACGCGATCGCCGAGATCCCGCTCGACCAGCCACTGGAGGACCGGCTCGTCGAGGCGGCCGAAGCGCTCGGCGCGCACCTCGAACGCATGGGCGCGCTGATGAGCGCGCTGCACGCCTCCGGCAGGAACCGGCACCGCGAGCCCGGCCAGCGGGGCAAGGGCCCCTGGAAGGGCGGGCGCCGCGAGTCGATGGCCGCCATCCGCGAGGCGATGGTCGAGCTGTTCACGCCGGAGCAGGACCAGCTGAGACTGCCGGCCGAGCAGCTCGCGACCCTCTTCCTGACCCTCTTGTTCGGCGGCCGCCGGATGCCGTCGGACGACGCGCCCACCACGCGCCAGGTGGTCGACTTCTTCCTGCACGGCGCCGTGGAGGCCGGATGATCCCGGGCGGTGGAGGCGGCATCGAGTTCATGCTGGGGCGGCGCGGCCGCCGGCGGCAGGCCTCCACGGTGGCGGAGAGCGGTCTCACCGGACCGGTCGACATCCCCGAGGCGAAGCCGGACGACGGACCGAAGGACCTGCGCTCCCGGCTGAAGCGCGTGCGGACCTCGGTGGCGGGCACCGTCCGCGGCCTGCCGAAGGTCGCGAAGCTGACGTGGCAGGCCAGTCCGGTCCTGACCGTCGTCCTGGCGCTGATCACGGTCCTGTCGGGACTTCTGCCGACCGCGACCGCGTACATCGCGAAGCTGCTGCTCGACTCCGTCGTCGCGGCGATCCAGCAGCGCGGCACCACAGCGGACATCCTGAACGTCGCGTTGCTCCAGTTCGGTGTGCTCGCCGCGACGGCGGTCAGCAGCGCGCTGACGTCCATCGCGCAGTCCCTGCTGCAGGAACGCATGACGCTGACCATCCGCCACCGGGTGATGGCGCACGCCAGCGACCTGCACCTCGCCTACTTCGAGGGCTCGACGTCGTACGACATGCTGCGCCAGGCCGCGCAGGAAGCGCCGACTCGGCCGCTCGCGATGATGAACTCCGCGCTGGGGCTCCTGCGGACGATGATCACGTTCGTCAGCATGATCGCGCTGCTGGTCTCGATCAGCCCGCTGCTGGCACTGGTCGCGCTGGTGGCGCCGATCCCGGCGTTCATCTCGCAGTCGAAGTACGGCTCGCGCGCGTTCTGGCTGACGTTCATGATGTCGCCGATCAAGCGGCGGATGGACTACCTGTCGTCGCTGGTCACGACGGACACCTACGCCAAGGAGACGAAGCTGTTCGGGCTCGGCCCGTACTTCGTCGACCGGTTCCGCCGGCTCGGCACCGTCTCCTACGAGCGGTCGCGGAAGCTGACGATCAACCGCAACGTCAGCTCGACGTCCTGGGGGCTGCTGAGCACGCTCGCGGGGTCGGCGATCACGTTGTACATCGCGCTGGAGGCGGTCGGCGGTCGGCTCACGCTGGGCGACCTGGCGCTGTACACGGCCGCGGCGGCGTCCGTGCAGGCCTCGGTCTCCGGGTTGTTCACGGCGTTCTCGGGGATGTACGAGAACAACCTCTACCTCGACACGCTGTACCGGTTCCTGGACACGAAACCGGAGATCACGGCACCGCCGTCGCCGCGACCCATTCCGTCCACAGTGGATGGTCACATCCGGTTCGACTCGGTGACCTTCAGCTACCCCGGCGCCGAGGAACCCGCGCTGGACGACGTCAGCTTCGAGATCCGTCCCGGCGAGACGGTGGCGGTGGTGGGCCGCAACGGCGCGGGCAAGTCGACGTTGTTCAAGCTGCTGTGCCGGCTCTACGACCCGACGGCGGGCCGCATCCTGCTCGACGGCGTCGACATCCGGGAGTACGACCCCGTCGACCTGCGCACGCGGATCAGCGCGATGTTCCAGGACTACGTGACGTACCAGGGCACGGCCGCGGAGAACATCGGCCTGGGCGACCTGACGCGACTCGAAGACCGGCCGCACATCGAGGACTCGGCCCGCCGCGCCGGAGCGGACGAACGGATCGAGCGACTCCCCCGCGGGTACGACAGCCCGCTCGGCCGCTGGTTCGACCAGGGCGTGAGCCTGTCCGGCGGCGAGTGGCAGAAGATCGCGCTGGCCAGGGCGTTCCAGCGGGAGGCACCGATCCTGGTGCTCGACGAGCCGACGTCCGCGCTGGACGCGAGGGCCGAGCACGACCTGTTCTCGCGGCTGCGGGAGCTGTCGGAGGGCCGCACGACGCTCTACATCTCGCACCGGTTCTCGACCGTGCGGCAGGCGGAGCGGATCCTGTTGCTGGAGCGCGGGAAGGTCGCCGAGTACGGCACGCACGAGGAGCTGATGGCGGCCGAGGCCGGGTACGCCGAGCTGTTCACGCTGCAGGCACAGGCCTATCTGGACGAGGTGCCGGGGTCGCGATGAGTTCCGGGCCGGTGCGTGGTCTGCACACACGTTCACCACCCGGACGTTCTGGAGGACGGCAGTGAAGTTCTTGCTCACCTCGGGCGGCGTCACGAACCCGAGCATCCGCTCGGCGCTCGTGGACCTCCTCGGCAAACCCATCTCCGAGTGCCACGCGCTCTGCGTCCCGACCGCCCTCTGGGGTCACTCGCAGTGCGGCCCGGCGTCGGTGCGGGGGTTCGTCGCCGCCGAGTCCCGGTGGCGGAACTTCTCCGGCCTGGGCTGGGCCTCGCTCGGGGTCCTCGAACTCACCGCCCTGCCCAGCATCGGCGCGCAGCGGTGGGTTCCCTGGGTCGAGGAGGCCGACGTGCTCCTGGTCGACGGCGGCGACGCGACCTACCTGTGCCATTGGATGCGGGAGTCCGGGCTCGCCGACCTGCTGCCCTCCCTGCCCGGGAAGGTCTGGGTCGGCGTCAGTGCCGGGAGCATGGTGCTGACGCCCCGGATCGGCCAGGACTTCGTCTCGTGGCCGTCCGCGCCGGACGACCGCACCCTCGGCGTCGTCGGCTTCTCGATCTTCCCGCACCTGGACCTCTTCCCGGAGAACACCCAGGCCCACGCGGAGAAGTGGGCCGCTGGGCTAGGCGTTCCCGCGTACGCCATCGACGAGCAGACCGCCATCAGGGTCGAGGACGGATCCGTCGAGGTGGTGTCCGAAGGGCGCTGGCTGGAGTTCGGGTCATAGGTCGAGGAGCGCGTAGTCCTCGTCGGACAGGTCGACGCCGGTCGCGCCGACGTTCTCCTCCAGGTGACGCGGGGAGGACGTGCCCGGGATCGGCAGCATGACCTCCGACCGGCGCAGTAACCAGGCCAGCGCGACCTGCGCCGGGCTGACGCCCAGCCGGTGGGCCACCTCGGCTACCGGCGAGCCCGCCCGCACGCTGGGCGCGATCGGCAGCCAGGGCAGGAACGCGATGCCGTGCCGTTCGCAGTGCCCGAGCACGTCCTCCGAGCGCCGGTCGTCGAGGTTGTACCGGTTCTGCACGCTCACGACCGGCGTGATCCGCTCCGCCTCGACGATCTGCGCGACGGAGACCTCGGACAGGCCGACGTGCCGCACCTTGCCCTCGTCCTGCAACCGCCGCAGCGCGCCGATCTGGTCCGCCAGCGGGACGGTGGGGTCGATCCGGTGCAGCTGGAACAGGTCGATGCGCTCGACCCGCAGCCGCCGCAGGCTCAGCTCAGCCTGCTGGCGCAGGTACTCGGGGCGGCCGAGCGGGATCCAGTCGTCGCCGGGGTGGCACTGACCGGCTTTGGTGGCGATCACGACGCCGTCGGGGTACGGGTGGAGGGCCTCGGCCAGCAGTTCCTCGTTGCGGCCGAGGTCGTAGGAGTCGGCCGTGTCGATGAAGGTGACGCCGAGGTCGACCGCGCGGCGGGCCAGCGCGTGCGCAGCGGTGGGGTCGTCGGCGGGCATCCGCATGGCGCCGAAACCCAGGCGGTGGACCAGGAGGTCGCCACCGAGGACGAGGGTGTGGGAACGCACGAGGTTCTCCTTGCGAGTGCCGGATTCGTTCGGCGCCAACACTGCCGAGCCCTGGCCACTAAGACAATCGAAACATTCTTGGCCTGATCGCGTAGCATCGCTTACGTGTTGAACCTGGAACGCCTGCGGACGCTGCACGCGGTGTCCACGACGGGATCTGTCCGCGGCGCCGCCGAGGCGTTGCACGTGACCACCTCGGCCGTGTCGCAGCAGCTGTCCAGGCTCGAACGGGAGATCGGTCAGCGCCTGCTGGAACGGCAGGGCCGCGGCGTCCGGCTCACCGACGTCGGCGACCTTCTCGCCGAGCACGCGGGCAGGCTGCTCCAGCAGGTCGAGCTGGTCGAGACCGACCTCGCCGACCACCGCGGCGCCGTGTCGGGAACGCTCACGGTGGCCGCGTTCGCCACGGCCGCCCGCGGCCTCCTGCCGCCGATGCTGCACGCGCTGCGGCAGCGGCACCCGGCCCTGTCCGCGCGGCTCGTGGAGCTGGAACCCACCGAGTCGATCACCCGGCTGCGCCACGCCGACGTCGACATCGCGGTGGTGCAGGACTGGCAGGAGGAGCCGCTCGCCGTGCCGGACGGGCTCTCGTCCACCCCGGTGCTGGAGGACGTCCTAGACGTGGCGTTACCCACGGGGCATCCGCTCGCCGACCAGGCCTCGGTCACCCTGGACGACCTGCGCGACGAGGACTGGGTGGGCTGGCCCAGCGACGAGATCTGCCACGGCTGGCTCGTGAGCACCCTGCGCCGCGGCGGGATCGAACGCCGGGTCGTGCACACCGCGTCGGAGCACTCCACCCAGCTCGCACTGGTGGCGGCGGGACTCGGCGCCGCGATCATCCCCCGGCTGGGCCGCGGCCCCACACCGCAGGGCGTCCGGTTCGCACCGCTGCTGCCGGCACCCCGGCGCAGGGTGTTCGCGTTGTGGCGCAACAGCAGCACGAACCGTCCCGCGTGCAGGGCCGCGTTGCGCGCCCTGCAGGAAGCGGCTCAGCGGTGCGACCTCGGCCACGCGTAGCGGCGTATCGTCGTCCCCTCCAACTCGGTACAGGTACTGGTGCATGACTGACCCTGATAACGGAGCCGCGACCGACACCACGGTCGCGGGCGTCGCCCGCCGCCTGTGGGGCGTCGAGCCGGCGCCCGCGATCCCCCGGTACGCGGAGCCCGGCTGGCAGCTGTCGCCGCACACGATCGACCGGCGCTGCCCGACGTGCGCCGGGCAGGTGCACGGCCTCTACCGGGTCTCGGGCAACCTGGGCAAACCCCGCCTCCAGGCGGCCGTGGTGTGCCCGGCGTGCCCCGCCTCGTTCAAGCTCAGCGACCTCCAGCTCTCGCAGCGCGCGGTGCTCGGCGAGTTGCGGCCGGAGGCGGTGGCGCGGCGCCTGCAGGACGACCAGCGGCTGAACCGGCTGGCGGCGGAGCAGCGGGTGCGGCCGGAGGTCGCGCGTCCTCGCCCGGCCGCGCCGCCCGCGCCTCACGCACCCCAGGCGGGGGCGCCGGAACTGCCCGCCGCAGAGCCGCGGACTCCTGGCGCAGAGCCGCGATTCCCTGCCCCAGAGCCACAGATTCCTGCCGCAGGGCCGGGAATCCCCGCCGCAGAGCCACGGAACCCTGCTGCAGGGCCACAAAGCCCCGCCACACAGCCACGGAACCCCGGTACAGGGCCACGAAACCCCTCCGGTGAGCCGCGAATCCCCGCTGCAGAGCCGCAGATCCCTGATCTGCAGCCCCGGATCCCTGATGTAGAGCCACACTCCCCCGCCACAGAGCCCGAAACCCCCGCCGCACCCGCCCCTCCACCGGCACGACGGACCTCGACCACGGTCACCGCCGCCAAGATCCGCCGCATCCTCGCCGACGCCGGCGCGACCGAAGAGCGCGGCAGCGCCCAGATCCCGGCCCCGCCGTCCACCGCCGAAACGATCGCCGAACACCGCTTGCTCTTCTGGTGCAAGACGGTCGACCCGCAGTTCGAGCCGCCACCCCTGCCCGACGGCACCGACATCCGCGTCGTCCTCCCCGACGGTCCCGACTTCAAGCCCCTGCGCGATCGGTTGGGCGAACAGGGCATCGCCTTCCGCACAGTGCCCCACTGGCTCGAAGAGGAGTGGATCACCTCGGTCGACCCGGTCGCGGGCGCGCTGACAGGGCTGCGCGTCACGCCGTCCCTGTCCGCGGTGGCGGGCCTCGTCGCGGAACCGGTCAAACCGCTGAGCGGCGAGTACGCGCGAGCGGCGCTGGACGCGTTCACGCTGCTCTGGGACCTGCACGAGCCACTCGACCCGACGTCGGCACCCCGGCCGGTTCCGGCGGAGGACCTCGTACCGCGCGACTGGTTGCGGTTCCTGCCCTTCCCGACGCTCAACCCCGCCCAGGCCCAGGCCTGTCCGTCCATCGTGGACGGTGACGAGCACGTGGTCGTCACGGCGCCGACCGGTGCCGGCAAGACCGTGATCGGCATGCTCGCGGCGTTGAAGAGCATCCTCGAAGAGGGGCGCAAGGCCGCTTGGCTGGTGCCGCAACGCACTTTGACCGACGAACTCGATCGCGAGCTGGAAACGTGGCGTGCACAGGGTTTGCGCGTCGAGCGGTTGTCCGGTGAGTACGCGGTGGACGTGGAACGGGTCCGCGAGGCCGACCTTTGGGTCGCGACCACGGAGAAGTTCGAGGCGATCTGCCGGGCGTCGTCGTTGCAGACCGCACTGGCCGAGGTCGGCTGCATGGTCGTCGACGAGATCCACCTGCTCGGCAGCCCCGGCCGTGGCGCGTTGCTGGAGGCGTTGCTCGCACGGGTGCGCGGCGCCGACTCGCCGGTGCGGATCGTCGGGTTGTCCGCCACCGTGTCCAACGCGCCGGAGGTCGCGCAGTGGTTGGAAGGCGAACTGGTCGCCACCACCTGGCGGCCGTCCCGCCTGACGTGGCAGCTGCCGATGCTGCCCGCCGCCTCCCGGCACGCCGAGGCGAACCGCATGCGCGAGCAGGTCGTCGCCGACCTCGTCGGGCGGCACACCTCGACCAACGGCAGCGTGCTGGTGTTCTGCGGGTCCAAGCCGAAGGTGCGGTCGACGGCGCTGGCGATCGCCGCGGACCGCGGCGCGCCCGTGCACCTCGTCGGGCCGACCGACTTCGACAAGCTCGAAACCGTCTGCGCGGAGGTCGGCGTGCGGCTGCACTACGCGGACTGGGAGGGCAAGAGGGCGGCGGAGCACGCTTTCCGCACCAGGGCGGCCGACGTGCTGGTCGCGACGACCACCGTGGCCGCGGGCGTCAACCTGCCCGCGCGTGCCGTGATCGTCCGCGACACGAAGATCGGCACCGACCCGATGGACACCGCGACGGTCATGCAGATGTTCGGCCGCGCGGGACGGGTCGGAGCGGGCGAGACCGAGGGCTGGGCCTACCTGGTCACCGACGAGACCGAACGCGCGGGCTGGCAGCAGCGGCTGATCGCGGGCTACTCCGTGCACTCGCAGATCTACGACAGCCTCGCCGACCACGTGCTCGCCGAGGTGCTCCAGGGCCGCATCACTACGGTGCTCGAAGCGGAGGCGTGGTGGCGGCAGACGCTCGCGTTCGCGCAGGGCGACGAGGACGTGGAACCGGTGCTGGACGCCGTGGAGTTCCTGGTGGAGAAGGACTACCTCACCCGGCACGACCGCGACGGGAGGCTGGTGGCCACCGAACTCGGCAGGCTCACCGCCCAGCTCATGGTGTCGGCGTACGTCGGCGCGCGGCTGCGGCAGGTGTTCGGCATGCTCCCGCTCCCCGACGACGCCGACATGGCCGAGGAAGCGCTGACGTGCGTTCTCAGCGTCACCGTTCCCGAACTGCTCGACGCGCCCGTCGCCGAGGCCAACCGGCCGGCTGTGGCCACCGCGATCCGGGCACGCGGCCACAGCTCCCAGCTCACCGACACCACTGCTGTGCAAGGACTCGGAGCGTCGGGCACCGTCCAGCGCGGCGACCTGGCCTGGGCGACGCTGCTGCTCGTGGCGCGTTCGCCGCAGCTGTTCGCCGGCGGACACGACCACCGCGCGGTCGCCGGCATCCCGATGGGCACGCTGTACCCGGTGCTGGAGCAGTCACCCCGCTACCTCGCCTGGCTTGCGGCACAAGGACATCTCGGCACCGTGCACCCGTGGGTGGCGATCGTCTCCGCCGACCTGGACCGCCGGGTGCGCTGGCGCGGCTGCTCCCCCGGCCGCGGGTCCGGCAGGCTGCTCTGGATGTGCGAGCAGATGGCGACACGCGCACACGCGAAGGAACTGGTGCCCGGCATGTGGCGCTCGGCGATCGGCCGCGGTGTGCGGGCCCCGGACTGGCCGGCGGGCCGCCCGCCGGCGAACTGCGAACTGGACCAGGCCGCCTACACCGCGCTGCTCCGCGAGCGGACGACGTCGGCCGTGCTGACGGCGAGGAGCGACGGCGCCACGATCACCGGCATAGCGGGTGCGGCCGCGATCGCCTGGACGGGCCGGACGCACACACCCGTGACGATCACTAAGGCCTCCACGGAGATCAGCTGTCCGATTGACGACGACGATCCGGACGCGGGTGCGGCCTCAGGCGCCGCGGTGTTCACCCGCCGCGGGGACCACCGCGCCACGGGATGGCTCGCCGCGTACGGGCAGATCGGCGAGACGCCGGGAAACGACCGCCCGGCCGCGAAACCCGCTCGCCGGGGCCTCGGCAGAGCGCCGCGATGACTCGCTCGATCCCGCAGACCGCGGCACACCGCCATCGCTGAGCAACGGCGAGAGCAGGCACACCGGCCGCAGCGGCAGACCCGGGACGACGTTCCCGAGCCGGCCTCCGCGATGCGAAAGAACTCGCGGGATCAGTTCTCCCCGCACACCACCATCTTCGGCCACGTCGGCACGAGCCTGCGCCACTCGTCGTCGCTCAGGCCGGGGCCGATGGCCGTGCACACGTCCGAGGCCACCTTCACCACGTCGGTGGTCCACAGCAGCACGTTCCCGGTGACCCCGCCCGTCACGAGGCCGTCGCGGGTGTGGGCGATGCCCGCGAGGCCCGTGCCCGCGCTGAGGACCGCCGTCGTCGAGCGGGTCGTCGTGTCCCACAACCGGACCGTCCTGTCCAGGGAGGTGCTGGCCAGCTCGCGGCCGTCCGGCGAGAACGCCAGCTTGAGGACCTCGCCCGTGTGCCCGTGCAGGGTGGCGACCGGCTTGCGGCTCGCGACGTCCCACAGGCGCACGGTCTTGTCGTCGCCCGCACTGGCCAGCAACGCGCCGTCGGGGCTGAACACGACGTCGCGCACGACGCTGGTGTGGTCCGCCAGCGGTTCCCCGATCGGAGCCCGGGTCGCCACGTCCCACAGGCGGACCGTCCTGTCGTTCGCGGCGGTGGCGAGGGTGCCGCCGTCGGGGCTGAAGGCTATGCCTGTCACGGAGTTCGTGTGGCCGGTGAGCGGCGGGCCCGCCGGTGCGTGCGCGGTCACGTCCCACAGGCGGACGGTCATGTCCATGCCCGCGGTGGCCACCAGGCGACCGTCGGGGCTGAACGCCAGACCGCGGACCCAGTCGACGTGCCCGGTGAGCGGTGCGCCCCGTTGCTCCCCCGTCTCGGCGTCCCACAGCCGCAGCGTGCCGTCCCACCCGGCCGTCGCCAGGACTCTGCCCTTCGGGCTGAACGCCATCGCGCGGACCTCTGCCGTGTGCCCGGTGGGCGAAGCGGCGAGTGGGCGGTGCGTGCCGGTCTCCCACAACCGCACCCTCCGGTCGTCGGCGCCGGTGCCGACGATCCTGCCGCCGGGGCTCGTGGCGACGGCGTAGACGGCGTCGGTGTGGGCGGGCACGAGGGCACCCCGCAGCGACCACACCAGTGTCGTGCCGTCGGAGTCGCCTCCCGCGAGCGCGGATCCGTCCGGTGTGAACGCGATGTTGAAGACGCTGCTCGTGGAGCCGGTGAGCGCGGTGCCCTGCTGGCGTCCGGTGGCGGTGTCCCAGATCCGCACCGTCTTGTCCCAGCCGCTGGTGGCCAGCGTGCGGCCGTCCGGGCTGAACGCGACGCCGTAGGTGACGTTGGTGTGGCCGGTCAGCGGCGTGCCGATGGAGGTCCTGGCCGGCACGTTCCACATCCGCACGGTCTTGTCGCCGCTGGTCGACGCGAGAACCCGGCCGTCGGGGCTGAACGCGACACCGTTGGTCACGCTGGTGTGGCCGGTCAACGGGTCGCCCGCGGGCTTGCGGGTCGCGATGTCCCACAGCCGCACCGTTTTGTCGTTGCTCGCGGTGGCGGCGGTGGTGCCGTCCGGGCTCAGCGCGACCGCCGTGATCGGCCCGGCGTGCCCGGTCATCGGCTCGCCCACCGGCGTTCGCCGGGTGGCGTCCCACAGCCGCAGGGTTCCGTCGGCACCCCCGGTGACGAGCAGGCCGCCGGGGCTGAACGCGATGCTGGTGACGGTGTTCGTGTGGCCGGTCAGGGGAGCGCCGGCCGGTGCCCGTCGCGCGACGTCCCACAGCCGCACGGTCCGGTCGGCGGACGCGGTCGCCAGGGTGGTCCCGTCGGGGCTGAACGCCAGTCCGTTCACGATCGCCGTGTGCCCGGTCAGCGGTTCCCCGATCGGCCTGCGGGTCGCGACGTCCCACAGGCGCACGGTCGAGTCCCCCGCGGCGGTGGCGAGCAGGCGGCCGTCCTGGCTGTACGCCACGTCGCGGATCTCGCCGGTGTGCCCGAGCAGCCGGGAGGGCAGCGGATGCGCCTGTGTGCTGAGCAGGCTGTCGCGGGTGGCCGGGACGTCCGGCGCGATCCGCCACGCGATGAGGCTGAGCTGGGCGGCGCGCAGCGGATCGGTCTCCCGCAGCGCGGTGGCCTCGGCGACGAGCTGGCGCGCGACCGCCGCCCGGTGCTGCTCACGTGCGTCGTTGCGTTGCGAGAGCGTGATTCCGGTCGCCACGGCCAGCAGCACGACGACCGCGGCGGTGACGGCCCTGACGCGCAGGACGCGCCGCTGCCGCGACCGGACCTGCCTGTCCCGCAACCGGATCGCGGCCTCGACGAACTCGCGTTCGCCTGCGTTGAGAGCGCGCACACGGCCCACCTGGTCGAGCTGGGAGCCCCGGTACAGCAGCTCCGGGTCACGTCCCGAGGCCTGCCAGAGCTGGGTCGCGTCGGTGATCCTGCGGTGCAGCAGCACGGTGTCGCGGTCCTCGGTGAGCCACTGCCGGAGCCGGGGCCACGCCCGGATCAGCGCCTCGTGGGCGACCTCGACGCTGTCCGTGCCGATGACGACGAGCCGGGCCGCCGCGAGCTCGTCCAGCACCCGGCGGACGACGTCCGGCGCACCGACCGTGGCCAGCTCGCCGTGCGGCGCGCGGCGCCGGGTGTCCTCCGTGCCGTCGCCGAGCGCGGTCAGCCGCAGGAAGATCCGTTGCGCCACCTCCTGTTCCGCGGCGCCGAACCCGGTGTGGACGCGGTCGGCGGTCTGGGCGAGAGCCCCGTGCACGCCACCGCACACGTGGTAGCCGGCCAGCGTCATGGTGTTGTTCCGCCTGTGCCGCCAGGTCTCCAGCAGCGCGTGCGACAACAGCGGAAGCCCGCCGGGTTCACCGGCGATGTCGGCGATCATGGTCGCGACGAGCTCCCGCTCGACGGTCAGCCCGGCCATCGACGCGGGACGGGTGATCGCGGACCGCAGTTCGTCCCCGGCCATCGGCCCGACGAGCACCTGGCCACCGTCCCGGAGGACCTCCAGCAGGCCGGAGTGGGTCGCGCAGTGCCCGTAGAAGTCGGCGCGGACGCCGAGCACGACGTGCGCCACCCGGCCGGGCCCCTGCGCGGCGTCGAGAAGGGCGTTGACGAACCCGGTCCGCTCCCCCTCGTCCGGGCGCAGGGTGAACAACTCCTCGAACTGGTCGACGACCAGCAGGACCCGGCCCCGCGGGTGGGCGTGGCGAAGTGCGCGGTGGAGCCAGCCGGGTTCGGTGGGGTCCAGCTCCCCGCCGACGGCACGAGCGAGTTCGCGCAACGGCCGGTCCGAGGGAGTCAGCAGGACGTGCGACCACGGGAGCGCCGCGAACGCCGGGTGCGTCCGGATCGCCGGCACGAGACCCGCGCGGAGCATCGACGACTTGCCGCTGCCCGAGGCACCGAAGACCGCGACGACCGGAGTCGCGGACACCTGTCCGGCGAGGTGCTCGACGAGGTTCTCGCGGCCGAAGTACCGATCGGCGTCCTCTGGTTGGAACGCGGCCAGCCCGAGATAGGGCGACGCGTCCTGGTCCAGTTTCGGACGGTCGGGCGTCAGCTCCGCGGCCAACGCCCGCCAGCGACTCTCCCACTCCCGCCGGTCGCCACCGCACGCCTGGACGTACGCCATCGTGACCTCGAACGAGGGCAGCGCCTGCCCGCCCGCCGCCTCGGCCAGTGTCGTCGTCGAGTAGTGCGCGCGCCTGGACAGCTCGCGGTAGCCGGGCCGCCCCGCGGCGGACCTCAACTGCCGGAGCTCGAACGCGAACCGTTGCAGCGCGTCCGCCTCCGGATCGAGCGGACGCTCACGCCTCCCCATTCCCCCACCTTCCGCGGCTCAGCCGGCCGAAGGACCCACTCGTGATATCGGCGTCCGGCGCGTGATCGTCACACCGGAGGTGCTTTGTTCGGTTTTGTTTGTCCGGCCGCCGGCGCGGCCACCAGCGCGTCCGCCGGCTGTTAGACACGGAACTGTCACATCCACCACGTTCACCTTGGGGAGAAGATGAACATGTTGAATCGCAAACTGTTCAGACGTGCCGGGTCCACACTGCTCGTGGCAGCGAGCGTGCTCGGGCTGTCGCTCGTGGGCACCCAGCCCGCGCAGGCCGTCGGCTACGGGGGCGACGTCACGAACAACCTGCCGTCCTCGTGGCCGGTGAAGATCGCGAAGTTCGGCGTGGGCGGCTCGCACTTCTGCAACACCCAGAACTCGGGCTCGCTCACCTGCACCGAGTACTGGCTGCCGTCGGGGCAGAGCGACAGCGACCTGCGCGGTTTCTGGTTCGACACCGACGGGTTCAAGGTCGAGAACGTGTCCAGGTACTACGTGTCGAACTACGGCTGGGTGCCCGGCAACGTCTGGTTCCGGATCTCGGACCTCAACAAGGTCCACTGCAGCCGGGTCAACGGCAGCCCGTACTGCCTGGTCGACATCGTCTGAGGTAGGAGGCGTGGCGTCTGGTCCTCCGGAGTTCACGGCGTGTCCGGAGGACCAGACACCGGTTTCGTTGCCACACAACGAAGATGTGCGTGCAACCGCGAGCGGTCCGCGTAACGTCCACCCGGTGGCAGACGAACGCGTTCCGGGGAGTGAGCGCACATGACACGGTTGTTCAGGAACACCACGGCACTCGCACTGGCCTTCGCCCTCGCGACGGCCTGCGCGGCCCCAGGCGACCGGACGGCGACGACCCAGTCCTCGACAGCGGGAGGCGACAAGGTGGAACAGGTTCCCGCGTGCGGAGACCGGATCGACGCCCTGTCCAGCCGAATCGACGGTCTGTCCATGACCGGTGAGTTCCCGCCGCGAGCCACCAGGGACGGCGACGGGACGTTCGCCGGCGCGGTGACCGTCACCAGCACGGGCGCCGAGATCGCGGGCGTGGCCACCCCGGAGGCGGACGTGTACGTGGCGAAAGCCGGTGAGGTCGTGGCCGTACCGCTGCCCAAGGACTCGCTGGGCCAGGCGGTCAATCTCCGAAGCGGTGTGAGCCAGGTGTTCACGGCAAGAGGAACCGTCCGTCAGTGCTCGGGCGGTGGACCTTTGCCACAAGGGAAGTACGAGGTGTTCGCCGCGATCGTGGTCAACCGCGACGACGGGCCCCCGGTCGTCGTGACCGGGGGCCCGTGGCCTCTCGAAGTGAGCTGAGCCGGCGAGGACGTGGTGCGGCTCAACGAACTTCAGGATGGGCTCAGGTCACGATGGACACGCCGAACCTGGCCTGGACGCGGCTCCACATCTCGGCGTACCTGGTGGTGCCGCCGGAGGCGATGTGGTGTCCGCGGATGTGCTTGTCGTTGCCGCTCACGCTGAGCGCGTAGAACGGTGCGCCGGAGTCGCCGCCCTGGGGCAGGGTTCCGCCGCTGTAGACGACGACCGGCGACTTGCACCCGCTGGAGGTGCACACCGTGCCGGTGATGCTGCTGACGGTGTGACCGCAGTGCTCACCGGTCGTCCGCCCGCTGTGGCAGTAGTTGTTGAAGCCGACGATCGGGTTGGCCGCCGACGCGACGTGGTGGCCGGTGGTGCTGTCGACGCCGCCGACGTAGATGAACGGGCTGTAGGACTGGCCGCCGAGCAGCACCATGTCCTCGCCGGGCAGGCCGTTGCCGCTGGCCGTGCCGACGACGCGGCCGCCGAGTTCGGTGACGGCCGTCGCGCCGTTGGCGAAGCAGTGGCCGGCGGTGACCATGAACCGGGTGCCCGCCGAGTTCTGCACGGTGTAGCCGGCCGAGCAGTGGCCGTTCGGTGCGGCGAACGTGATGCCGGCGCCACCCCAGTAGGCGGGTGCGTCGTCGCGGCGGCTGAAGTCGTCGGTGACGGTCTGCTTGCGGACCTCGACCACACCGGCGTTCTCGCCCACCAGGGAGTTCACCACGTCGGAAGGCGCGTCGGTCTCGACGACGACCTTGCCGGTGAGCGCGTCGGCGTACGCGCCGAACGTGTACTTGGTTCCCTGGGTCTGGACGTGGCGCATGATGCGCGACTGGATCGTGGCCGAGGCCTGGCTGACCGCAGGGCTCACGGCCAGAGCGGCTTTGCCCGCGGCCAGGTCGGCCGCGACCGGACGCTGGTCACCCTGCTTCTGCGGCGTGTCGGGCTTGCCGTCGCCCTGGGCAGGGCCGGCGGCGAGAGCGACGGCCATCGCCGCGATGACGACGGAGATCGGAATTCGTTTCGAGCGCACGCGTTTTCCCTTCTTGGATGGGAAGTTCGAGAGGCGCTCCCCGAGCCTCTCAGCATCCAAGTGCCGCGTGCCGCGCGTCAGATACCGCGAATTCGTTGTGCGTCAAGGAAAGCGCCTGGCGACGGACCACTCCTGTTCGTCGAGTCCTGAACCTGTTGTGGCATAACGGAACCGTTTATCCGCAATAGAAAAGCCGAATGGGAAGGGGGCGATTCAGGTATGTCAGGTCAGCCGCGGACCCACCGGCTGGTCGCCGCGAAGGGTGATCCGGTGCATCACGCGGTGCTGGTCGCCGTAGTCGTCGACGGCGAGGTGGGCGGTGCTGCGGTTGTCCCACACCACGACGTCACCGGGCGCCCAGCGGTGGCGGACGCTGTACTCCTGGCGGCCGACGGCGGCGAAGAACAGGTCGAGCAGCGCGCGGCTCTCGGTCTCCGACACGTCCTTGACGTGCGTGGTGAAGCCGGGGTTCACGAAGAGGCTGCGGCGGCCCGTTTCCGGGTGCACGCGGACGACCGGGTGCGTGACGGGGTCGAGCGACCGGACCCTCTCGCCCTCCCAGAGGTTTCCCTCGCCGGACTGCCGGACGTGCAGCAGCTCCTCGAAGTCCTTGCGTCCGTCGTGGACGGCCTCCAGCTTGTCGGCCAGCTCGCGCAGCGGCGGTGACAACCAGAGGTAGGCGGCCTCCAGGTCGGTCCAGCAGGTGTCACCGCCGGTCGGCGGCAGGTCCACCGCGCGCAGGACGGAACCCAGCGGGGGCGTGCGCGTGAACGTGACGTCGGTGTGCCATTCCGGGGCCTTGCCACCGTCACCGGCGTCGATCACGTAGATCTCGGGGTGGTCGTCGTCGAGTCCGGGCACCACCGGGTGGGCCGGCGTCAGTTCGCCGAGCGCCGCCGCGAACGTCCGGTGCGCGGTCGGGTTCAGCCGCTGGCCGCGGAACACGAGCACCTTGCGGTCCAGCAGGTTCTGCCGGATCGCGGCCACCACCTCGGGGGTGAGCTCCTCTGCGAGGTCCACTCCGGACACCTGCGCGCCGATGGCGATCGTCAGAGGTTCGAACGAGAGCGTCATGACTTCTCCACGAGCTGGTCGGGTCGGGAGGACAGCGTCGCCCGGACGGCGGCGCCCACTTCACCGCGCAACGCCGCGAATCTCGGCGAGCCGCGCAGTTCGTCGGCGGGGACTCCCCTGCGGGGCAGGTCGATCGGCAGGCTCAGGGCGATCGTGCCCGGCCGGTCGGTGAGCACGATGACACGGCTGCCCAGGAAGACCGCCTCGTCGACGCTGTGCGTCACGAAGACGACCGACCTGTCTCCGTCGGCGAGCGAGCGCACGTCCTCCTGCAGCCGTTCCCTCGTCAGGGCGTCGAGCGCGGCGAACGGCTCGTCCATCAGCAGCAACCGGGGTCGTGCGGCGAGCGCGCGGGCGATGGCGACGCGTTGTTGCTGTCCGCCGGAGATCTCCCACGTGCGTCGTGGGCCGAGGGCGTCGAGGCCGACCAGCGAGAGCAGTTCCGCCGACCGCGCCGGTCGTTCCGACTTCGGCACCTTCGCCCACTTCAGCGCGGTGCCGATGTTGCCGCCGACCGTGCTCCACGGGAACAGCCTGGGCTGCTGGAACACCACACCGACGTCACGGCCGGGCACAGGCGGCTGGCCGAGCAGCGTCACGTCCCCTGTGGACGGACGCTCGAACCCGGCGAGCAGGCGCAGCAACGTGCTCTTGCCCGACCCCGACGGGCCGACGACGACCAGGAACTCCCCCGGTTCCACCGTCAGGTCCAATGGACCTAGCGCCGGTACGGGACCGGCCTTCGTGGGGTAGGCGTGATCGACCCCACGCAGCTCGACGGTGGGACGTGCGCCGACGTCAGGCATTCCCGGCTCCCGGCACCCGCAACGCGGCCCGCAGCGCCGTCAGGTCCGGCACCTGTTCGACCTTCTTCTGCGCGCGCAGGAACTCCGCCGTGGCGAGCAGGCGGTTCGCCAGCTGTCCCGGCGCCTGCACGGTGCCGAAGTAGTCCGGACCGCGCTGCTCCTCGTGGTCCAGGTAGATGTTCTGCTTGAGCTGCGCCAGGGCGTCCGGCTCCCCGATGCCGATCTGCCTGCTGACCGCCGCCGCGACCGTCGCCGGGTCGGTCTTGATCAGCTTGATCGCGTCGTTCGTCGCGGCCAGCCACTTGTCGACCACGTCGGGGTTCGAGTCGATGAACTCCTTGCGCGCCACGGTGAACGTGAGCGTCGGCTTGCCGGCGGCCGCCAGTTTCGCGCTGTCGGTGAGCGTCACGCCGTCCTGCTGCAACACGCTCAGCACCGGCGTCCAGACGTAGGCGCCGTCGATGTCGCCGCGCTGCCAGGCGGCCTGGATGTTCTGCGGTTCGAGGTCCACCAGCGTGACCGACCCGGCGTCCACCCCGTTCAGCTCCAGCGCGGCGAGCAGGCTGAAGTGCGCGGTCGAGCTGAACGGCGCGGCGATCTTGCGGCCGGCCAGCTCCGAGATCTTCGTGATCCCGGTGGCCTTGCGCACCACCAGCGCCTCGCTGTCACCGATGACGTTCAGCAGCTCGATCACCTGGTAGGGGATGTTCAGCGGCGGGCACAGACCGGCGGCGGCGGGGCTGCTGCCGATCACCGCGAGGTCGATCGCACCGCCGAGGAACGCGGTGTTGATGCTGGCGCCGGAGTCGAACGCGGTCCAGGTGATCTTGTGGTCGGGTAACGCCTTCTCCAGTGTCTTCTGGTCCTTCACCAGCAACGTGCTGTCGGCGAAGTTCTGGAACGCCACCCGCACGTTCTTGCCCTCGGCGGGCGACGAGCCGCCCACGCCGCACGAGGCCAGTACCGGGGCGGAAGCGAGCAGGGCGAGCATGTTCCTTCGTGAGATCGGCACGAGGACTCCTCAGGTCTCAGGCGCGTCCGCGCCACGGGGACAACGTGCGTTGGGCGGCCACGATCAGCGAGTCGATGACCAGGCCGGTGATGCCGATGACGAAGAGACCGAGGATGACCACCGCGGTCTGGTTGAAGCGCTGGGCGTTGAGCACCATGCCGCCGATCCCGTCGGCGCCGTTCACCGTCTCCGCCGCCACGACGGAGCTGTAGGCGATGCCGACGGCGAGCCGGACGCCGGTGAGGATCTCCGGTCCCGACGCGGGCAGAATGACTGCGCGGATGACGTCGAACGCGTTGGCGCCCAACGCCTGCGCGGCTTCGACGTACTGCCGGTTGACCCCGCTCACGGCGGCAGCGGCAGCCACCGCCACCGGCGGGAACGCGGCGATCATCAGCAGGTAGACCTTGGGTTCCTCGTCGATGCCGAACCAGATCACCAGCAGACTCAGGTAGGCCAGCGGCGGAAGGGCGCGCAGGAACGCCACGGCGGGCTCGGTCACGGCGCGGACGACCGGGATCAGCCCCATCGCCAGGCCGAGCACGAGGCCCAGCAGCACGCCGTAGAAGCATCCGTAACCGACCCTTCGCAGGCTGACGCCCAGCCGTTCGGCCAGCGTCGAGCCCGCGTAGCCGCCCTGGCCGTTCGCCACGTCCGATGTGGACAGAAGTTGTTGCCACACCTGACCAGGACTGGGCAGCACGGCGGCGGGCCAGATCTGGGCCAGCGCGACGAGCTGCCACACCAGGAACAGCACAGCGATGGCGCTCAGCCGCACCAGCAGCCAGCGTGACGCCTGGATCTTCAGCACGCCGGTGAACGTACATCCGTACACATCGCCGGTGAGGACCGTTCCGTATCGTGGTCTTCCGCGAGAACGCCTCTTGCGCGGAGGCTCGCCGAGGCGCTAAGGCGTGTCCTGGAGGCTCGCCCAGACGCTGAGGAGCGATGGATGGCACGGCGGCACGACCCCCACCGCCGGGAGCGGATCATCGAGGCCGCGGTCGAGGTGATCTCCGAGTCCGGCCTCGCGGCCCTGACCCACCGGACCGCCGCCGCGCGCGCCGACGTACCGCTCGGCTCCACCACGTACCACTTCCTGAGCCTGGACGAGCTGCTCGACGCCGCCATCCACACCGTCGCCGAACGCAACGTCGCCCGCCTGCGCGACTGGGCGCGCTCGCTACCGCACGACGCCGATCTGAGCACCGAGCTCGCGGGCTTCGTCGTCCTGCTGGCAGGCGAGCACCGGCAGACCAGCGTGCTCGCCTACGAGCTGTACGGCGGCGCCCTGCGACGGCCGGCGTTGCGGGCCGCCAGCACGTCGTGGGACGACATGCTCACCGCAGTATTCGAGTCCAAAGTGGACGCCTTGACCGCACGGGCTCTCACCGTGATGTTCAACGGGTTGCTCCACCAGGCCCTGGTGTCGCCTGGAAGGCCTGACCACGCCGAACTCGAACAGGTGCTGCGCCGCCTGCTGCGCTAGCGGCGCCGGAAGCCGCCGATCTCCTGTTCGAGCAGTTCGGCCAGCCGCAACGGGGTGCGGTCCTCGAACATCGGCCCGACGAGCTGGACTCCCACCGGCAGGCCCTCCGGCGACAGGCCGGTCGGCACGGCGGTGGCGGGCAGGCCGGGCATGGTCGCCACGCCGGCCCAGACGAGCTGGTCGAAGTACGGGTGTCGCACGCCGTCGATGTCCACCCTGCGCGCCAACGGATCCGGGTTGTGGTCGTGCGGGAACGCGGGCGTCGGCGTGATGGGGCACACCACGGCGTCGAACTCGGCGAAGAGCCGCCGCCAGCCGTGGCGGTGGAGCTCGCGGAGGTCGTTCGCCACGAGCCAGTCGCGGTGGCTGAGCACCATGCCGCGCAGCCGTGCCGCGTCGAGGCTCCTGTCGTCCGCGCTCAGGCCGGCCGCGAGAACCTTCAGCTCTTCGTACGCCTCAACGGGAAAGCGCGCGACGGACCCCGAGAACAGCAAGCGCGTGTAGAGCGTCGCGGCCTCGGCCAGGTCGGGCAGCAGCGGACTGTGCCGTTCGACGCGGGCGCCGCCGTCGGCGAGGGCGTCGGCCACGCGCCGCACGCCCGTCCGCACCGCGGATCCCGTCGGGATGAGCGGGTGCTCGTCGACGACCAGGACCCGGAAGTCACCGAGCCGGCCGTGGCGTGCGGGCGGCAGCATCAGGTTGTAGGCCTTGCCGTGCGTCAACGGGTCCGGTCCCGCCATCACGTCGAGCAGGAGCGCGAGATCACGGGCGGAGCGCGCCATCGGACCGGCGACGGCCAGGTCGAGGTCCACCGGCCACGCCGGGGCGGTCGGCACGACCATGCCGCGGGTCGCCACCAGTCCCACGGTCGGCTTGTGCGCGTAGACACCGCAGAAATGCGCTGGCGTGCGCAGCGAACCCGCGAGGTCGGAACCGATCGACAGGGCACCGAATCCCGCCGCCAGCGCCGCCGCCGACCCGCCGGAGGATCCGCCGGACGTGCGTTCGTGGTCCCACGGGTTGTTGGTCGTGCCGTGGATCTCGTTGAAGGTCTGGATGTCCTGCAACCCCAGCGGCACGTTGGTCTTGCCCAGCACGACCGCGCCCGCGGCCTTGAGCCGTGCCACCTGCACCGCGTCCTCGGCCGGCACGTGGTCGCGGTGCTCCGGCATGCCCCACGTCGTGGGCAGCCCTGCCATGTCGTAGGACTCCTTGACCGTGACCGGAATACCGAGCAACGGCCGGTCCTCGCCGCGGGCACGTGCCCGGTCGGCAGCAACTGCGGCGGCCCGCGCGCGGTCGAAGTCCGGCACGCAGATCGCGTTGATCGCCTCGTCGTCGCGCTCGACGCGGGCGATCGCCTCCTCGACCAGCTCCACCGACGTCACTTCACCGGCACTCATGGCGGCCGTCAGATCCTCGGCCGTGCGAAATCCCCAGTCCATGAATTCGACGCTAGCGACCTCGTCTGCAGGCCATAAAACTCCTTTTCCCGCAACGGCCGGCGGTGGCGGTTCCGCACCCGCCGCTCAGCCCATCGGGAAGACGCGTCCCGCCCAGACCTCCGCCTCGTCCCTGGTCGCGTACTCGGGCAGGTAGGGACCGGACGCGACCACGACGCCGAGCGAGTGCAGCAGTTCCGCGTGGGACTGGGAGAGCACGCCGTGCGCGCCGACCTTGACGCCCAGTTCCTCCGCCCGCTCGACGAGGTTCCTGACCTGGCTGCGCGACCACCCGGGCGGATCCTCCACTCCGACGGCGGCGACGATCGGGCCCCTCAGCATCACTGCGGGCACCGGGAGTTCCAGCGCGGAGAACAGTTCCAGGTCGTGCAGTCCCGCCGCGTCCATCACGAAGACCACGCCGAGCCTGGCCAGCACACCGATCGACTCCGCGAGGTCACCGCGGGCGTCCAGCACCGACGAGCTGTCGGCGCACAGCATCAGCCGCCGCGCCTCCAGGCCGTGGCGGTCGAGCTCCGCGCGGACGATGCCGACGAGGTCGGCGTCGATCGCCATGCGCTGCGGCAGGGTCAGGCACACCATCGGCGCCCCGTCACCGAACCGGGCACGCCAGTCCGCGGCGGTCTCCAGCGCCTCCGCCAGCAGGTACCTGCCCAGCGGCACGGTCATCCCTGTCAGTTCCGCGAGCGCGTACACCTCGGAAGCGCGCAGCAGCCCCAGATCCGGGTGCCGCCAGCACAGACCGGCGTTCAGCGACGTCACGACGGGCGCGTCCGGCAGGACGACGTGCGGCTGGTAGACCACGCCGATCTCACCGGTCTCGATCGCGCCCGCGACGGACGCGGCCAGCCGGTAGCGGTCCCGCGCCTCGCGGTCGGCCTCCCGGTCGAACAGCACCCACTGCGCCTTGCCCAGCTCCTTTGCCCTGTGCAACGCGACCTCGGCGGCCCTGGTCAGCGCGCGGTGCTCGGCGCCCTGCACGTCGGCCACCACGATGCCCACGCTGGCACTGACACCGACGCCGGTCGTGCCGTGGTAGACGGGTTGCGCCAGCTGCTCGACCATGTCCTCGGCCAGTTCCACCACGCCCTGCCGGGTGAGCTCTCCGCGCAGTGCCACCGCGAACTCGTCGCGGAACAACCGCGCGATGAACGCCTCCTCGCCGAAGACCCCGCGCAACGTGCCGGCGACCGCGCGCAGCACCTGGTCCGCCACGTCCGTGCCGAGACCGTCGTTGATCACGCCGAACCCGTCGACGTCCAGGAACAGCAGGGCGATCTGCTCTCCGTCGCCCGCGGTGGCGACCGCGGTTTCGAGGTTCGACCGGAAGTAGGCGTCGTTCGGCAGCCCGGTCAGCGGGTCGTGCAGCGTCTGGTGGTGGAACGCCCGCTGGAGCTGCCACAGCTCCTGGAGGTCCTCGAAGTAGAACAACCGCTTCCCGGCTTCGGGCAGCGCGATCGCCGACAGCCGCACGGGTCTGCCCGTCGCGTCGGCGGGAGCGATCTCCGCTTCCTCGTGCACGATCTTCCCGGGCCTGCCGTGCAGTCTCGTCAGCACGTCGTCCAGCACCCGCCGGCTCGCGTCCGTCGCCGCCACGTCGTGCAGGCGCGTGCCGACGACGGAACCGGTCCCCTGCCCGGCGAGGGCTTCGAACGCCGGGTTCGCGGTGATCACCACCCCCGCCGGATCGGTGATCACCGCAGCGGTCGGGCAGGCCTCGAAGGACGCCTCGAACCGGGCAGGCTCGACCGCGTCCGGTGCGCCCTCCGACTCCGTCACCCCGACACCTCACACCAACTCGTTCGGGCCGCACAACCGAAGACCGCGCTGCGACACGATCGGAGCAGTGCAGGCCCCTGGTTCCACCGGACGTTCGACGCGACCCCCTGGAACGGTTCGATCGGCTATCGATGCACGGTCCGTGCGGCGTTACACGCTGTGTTCCCGTGCACGGCACCGGCTGAACCCGGACGGCGTCCGGTGTTCGCACCAATCCGCCGGGCGCACGCCGCCGAATCGTCGATGTCCACGCCGCAGGGCAGCACGGCTCGGCGCTGAAGCCCACCCGAGAGGCCGACCAGCTTGTACCAGACCGTCATCGTCCTGATCGGGGTGCTCACGGCGGTGGCGCTGCTGCCCTCCCCCGCACCGGCGTTCTGGGTGGTGCGGGCCCTGACGCTGAGCCTCGCACCGCCTCTGGCACTCGTCGCGATCGCACTCGCGGTGGTGGCCGCGGTCGACGGAGACCCGGTCTTCGCGGTGCTCGCGGCGGTCGTCTGCGGGGCGCAGGTCTGCGTGGCCGGAGCGCAGTGGGGGCAGGCCCTGGCGATGGGTGCCCGTCCCTCCCCGTTCGCCGCGTTCTTCGACCTGACGGGGTTCCTCCGCGCGCGTGCGCCGGAGACCCACGAGGTGATCGCACGGGACGGCGCCGCTCTTCCGCTCGGCGTCTGGCATCCCGCCGACCGCGCGGAGACCGGACCCGCGGTCGTGCTCGTGCACGGCGGAGGGTGGGCCGGCGGGAACTGGCGGCAGCTGCGCGCCTACGCGAACTGGCTGGCGGACAACGGTTATCGCGCCGTCTGCGTCAGCTACCGGCTGGCTCCACCGGCGCGGTGGGACGTCGCTCCGTTCGACGTGATCGACGCGGTGCGCTGGGTCGAGGCGCACGCGGGCGTGCTCGGCGTCGACCCTGCCCGGATCGCGTTGTTCGGCTCGTCCGCGGGCGGGCACCTGGCGTTGCTCGCGGCGAGCCTCGGTGAGCCACCGTCGCCGCGAGCTGTCGTGTCGGTGTACGGGCCGGTCGACCTGCTGTCGCTCTACGACTCCCTGCGCCGCCGCCGCGTCACGCCGGTCGACCGGGAGGTGTCCCCGCTGGTGGACTTCCTCGGCGGCGCACCACAGGACGTGCCGGCGCGCTGGGAGTGGAGCTCGCCCATCGCTCACGTGGAATCCGCGCCCGCGCACGTCTGCGTGGTCACCGGGGCACGCGACCAGTGGGTGCCGCTGGAGACGATCACGCCGTACGCGGTGGCGCCGGAGTTCCCGACGCTCGTCGCGCTCAGGCAGGCCGACCACTGCTTCGACCTCGTCTGGGGCTCGATCTCCGCCCAGACCGCGCGCTTCGCCGTGCTGAGGTTCCTCCGTCAGGCCTTCGACGGCCGCTGACGGAGGAACCCCGGCACCAGCCGGCTACTTCGCGAACGCCACGCCGACGACCTCGCCGCCCGCGAGTCCGACGACCGTGGCGCGGCCGGTCTCCAGGTTGATCTTCACCAGCAGCGAGCCGCCCAGCAGCGACAGCGCCGGACGCACGGCGGCGAGGGCGTGGTGGCGGCCGTCGACGGTCGCGATGTCGAACCCGTTGGTCCTGTCGACCTCGACACCGAGCTTGCCGACGGTGAAGAGCTGGCCGGTGTTCGGCGAGACGACCGGGGTGACGCCGGCGGCGGTGCCCTGGGTGACGAGCGCGTCCTTGGTGCTGTCGAGGTCGTACAGCGTGGTGGACGTGGCGCCGGCGACGCTGTTCGTGTAGCCGGCGGCGGACACCTTCGGCGTGGAGCCGGCCGCGCGGTCGCCCGGCGCGTAGGCGAGTGCGCCGTCCGTCGCGGCGAGCGCGCCCGTGTCGGGGACCAGGCGCAGGTTCTGGCCGTTCGAGGTGACGAGGCGGATCCGGTCCACGGTGGGGTTGAAGTCGAACCCGACCGCCGTGCCGTTCAGTGCGATCGGGGTCCCGACGGCGGTGGCGCGGCCGGTGCGGGCGTCGAGGGTGTAGAGCTGGCCGGAGCGTCCGATCGCGTAGAGGACTCCGGTGGCGGGACGCACGTCGATGCCCGCCAGCCGGTCGTGCGCCTTCAGGCCGGTCACGCGGACGCGGTGCTGGGCGGACAGCGGGGACGACCAGGTCCGGGTGCTGAGCACGCCGTCGTCCGTGAGCAGGTGGACGCGGAGCCGGTCGCCGGTCGCCGCGGCGGGTGCCGCGCCGAGCACGCCGGCGATCAGTGCCGCCGCTGCGGCGATGGCGGTCGTGCGAGCGATGCGCATGGTTTCTCCCAGGGCTGTGAACGCGGAACGCAGGTGTGTACGACGCGTCCACGCCCCGTGTTGAAGGGCGAACGGAACAAATCCGACCCATCCGGTGCCTCCCCGGTGCCGAACTCGTTCTGAGGAGCGGCGACGGGGAGCTCATGGCGATCATCGGCAGGCGGGCGGACCTGGACCTCCGGGACGTCTACGCCGCGCACGGCCCGGAGATCTACCGCTTCGCGCTCCGGCAACTCGGCGACGGCCAGGCGGCCGAGGAGGCCGTGCAGGAGGTGTTCCTGAGAGCGTGGCGGTCGGCCGGACGGTTCGATCCCGACCTCGCGAGCCTGCGCGTCTGGCTGTTCGCCATCGCTCGCAACGTCGTCATCGACGAGGCCCGCGCACGCGCCCGGCACGACCGGAGACTCGACGCCGTGGCGGCGGAACACTCCGAGAGCGTCTCCGACTTCGCCGACGCGGTGCTCGACCAACGACTGGTGCAGCAGGCGCTGCTGAGGATCAGCGACGACCACCGCGTGGCCCTGGTGGAGACTTACCTGCGCGGCCGGTCCTACCGGGACGTCGCGGCCGAGGTGGGCGTCTCGCAGGTGACGCTGCGCAGCCGCGTTTTCTTCGGCCTGAAGGCGCTGAGGCTGGCGATGGAGGAGATGGGGGTGCGGCCGTGAACGACTCCGTGCACGAGCGGCGAACCGAGCTGCTCGGCCCCTACGTCCTGAACCACCTCACCGGCTCCGAGCTCGCGGCGGTGCGGGAGCACCTCGGCGAGTGCGCGGAGTGCCGGCGCACGGTCGACGAACTCACCCCGGTGGCGCGCGCTCTGGCCGGTGTGGACGCCGACGACGTCACCGTGCCCGCACACCTGGAGGAACTGGTCGTGCGGCGTGTGGGTGTCCGAAGTGGACGGCGGACGCGCTCCGTCGTGCTGCTCTCCGCCGCTGCCGCCGTGGCCATCGCGGCGGCGGGCTGGTGGTACCTGCGCCCCACCGCGCCGCTCGAACCGGTCGCGCTCGTGCAACAGGCTGCCGGGGTGAGCGCCGAGGCCGCGATCGTCCCACACACGTGGGGAGTCGAGATCAAGCTCGACGGCAGCGGGTTCGCGCCGGGGCAGACGTACCAGGTGGCGGTGACCGGTCCCGACGGTGGCGAGGTGTCCGCCGGCTCGTTCATCGGCACCGGCACGACCGTCCTGCACTGCAACCTGAACAGTTCGGTGCTGCGCGCCGACGCGTCCGGGTTCGTCGTGCGCGACGCCGCCGGGACGATCGCGCTGGCCTCGACGTTCCCCCGGCGCTGAAGCTTGCCGGTGAACGGCAAAACTCCGGGAACCGCAACACAGTGCGGTTCCCGGAGTCGCGGTACTGCCGCCCCGGAGATGTCAGGAGGGCATCAGCACCGAGTCGATGAGGTAGACGGTCGCGTTGGCGGTGTGCACGCCGCCGCAGATCACGTTGGCGTCGTTGACCTTCAGCGCGTCCTTGGTGCCGGACACCTTCACCGTGCCGGTCTGCACGGTCTTCTGGTCGCCGACGATCTTGTCGGGCGTGATCTGGCCGGGGACGACGTGGTAGGTCAGGATCTCGGTCAGCAGCGCGTCGTCGGTCTTGAGCGTCTCGATCGTCGCGGCGTCGATCTTCGCGAACGCCGAGTCGACCGGCGCGAACACCGTGAACTCGGCGCCGTTGAGCGTCGAGACCAGGTTCACCTTCGGGTTCAGCTTGCCGGACACCGCGCTGACCAGCGTCGTGAGCAGCGGGTTGTTGGACGCGGCCACGGCGACCGGGTCGGCGGCCATGCCGCTGACGGAACCGGCGCCGGACGGGACCTGCTTGGCGTAGTCGGCACAACCGGGGCCGACGAGGTCCTTGGCCGGGTCCGCCATCGCGGCCGACGACGACGCGGTCGTGGTGGGCGCGGCGGCCGAGCTGGAGCTGCCACTGCTGGCCATGTCGCCCGAGCCGCACGCCGCGCCGAACAGGGCGAGTGAGGCGGCGCCGAGGGCCAGGACGGTGTTGCGGACGGTCTTGTTCATGACGGGACATCTCCAAGAGGTGAACGGGGAGGTTGCTGCTCGTGATTCGCCGCCCCTCGACGAGCAGATGGGTCCGTTCACCAACCTGTTACCAAAGATCCAAGATCCGGCCGTGACCAGCGCGAACACTTCTCCGTCCACAAGCGACCGCCGGTCTTGTTCACTCTTTCGTGTTACCAAGCACTTCTCGTTCACCTTCGGCGGATCAGGAACGCCGAGCCGGTGTGCCGCGGTCGCACCGACCGCGGCACACCGGACGTCAGATCGCCTGGGCGATGGCGATGTTGCCCGACAGCCGGTCGCCCGCCTCGTAGATCATGTACTCCCTGCCCTGGTACGTGCCGAACGACGGCGCGGCCGCCCTGCCGTTGTCCGGCGCCCCGGACACCGAGTCGTGGAACACGCCGAGGTGCCTGCGCAGTGAGAAGTCGCGTCCCACCTCGGTGATGAGGATGTTGCCGCCGCTGCCGATGTCGGTGTTGTACACCACGTACACGCTGTTGTTGCGGAACAGCAGGTGTGGCCCTCCGACGTTGACCGCGCCGACGTCCTGGTGCCGGACGAGCGGGGTCTGCGAGAACGTCCAGTCGCGGGCGTTCGCCGACCAGCCCCAGCCGATGTCGCGGCGGTTCGACTGGTTGTTGATCATGAACACCATCACGTACCGGGCGCCCCGCGACGGCAGGTCGTGCCGGAACACCCTGGCGTAGGAGGTCTCGGTGGTGCCCGCGGGCAGCAGGCGCGTCGACAGGACCTCCTTCTCGTAGCTGAAGTTGATGCCGTCGGCGGAGCTGGCCAGCCTGGTCACCGTGTTCTCGCCGTGGAAGTACAGGTACATGCGCTTGACGTCGTCGTTCCACATCGCGTGCGGCGAGGACACGTGCGAGACGGTGTACTCACCGGGCCAACTCCGGGTGATGATCGGGTTTCCCGGGTACTCGGTGAACTCCTCGTCGAGGGTGTTCGCGTACGCCAGGCAGATGCCGCCCGGTGCGTCGTGCGGCGCGTAGTAGAGGTAGTACGCGGCACGCGCGCCAGGGATCCGGTCCTTCGTGCCGCGGATGGTGGGGAAGATCAGCTCGTTGGTGGGGTTGTAGCGCAGCTTGCTCTTGACCAGGGCGAGCCTGCGGTACCGGTAGTCGGGGAACCCGGCGGGCGCCGCGGCGGCGGGGGCGGCCGTGCCCGCCGTTGCCGCCAGCACGGCCGCGCTGCCGAGCAGCAGTCGACGACGGTTCAGGGTCATGGGAGTGCTCCTCGGCGCCGAGAAAGTTCCTTTGTGGACTGGTTGCCGGGCCGGGCTCACGAGACCGGCCCGGCGTGGTGCTCAGTAGACGGCGACCCCGTAGGCCCTCAGGGCTTCCGTGACCGGCTGGTAGAACGACCGCCCGCCGCTGGTGCAGTTGCCGCTGCCGCCCGAGGTCAGGCCGAGCGCGGTGTTGTTGGCGAACAGCGGGCCACCGCTGTCCCCGCCCTCGACGCAGACCGTCGTCGCGATCATGCCGGTGACGGTCGTGCCGTCGACGTAGTTCACCGTGACGTTGAGTCCGGTGACCTTGCCGCGGTGGAACCCGGTGGTGCTGCCGCTGCGGCCGACGGTCTGCCCGACGACGGCGTCGCCCGCGTTGTCGATGCCGCGGTGGGTGCCGTTGTAGAGGTTGACCGAGCCCGGCCGGTTGATGTCGCTGGTGTAGCGGAACAGGGCGTAGTCGTTGCCGGGGAAGCTGGTCCCCACCCGGGACGCGATGACCTGGCCGCCGGAGGTGCTCCAGGTGGACGTGGCGTTGCCGCAGTGGCCGGCGGTCAGCAGGTACGCGGTGCTGGTGCCGGGGGTCTTCACGTTGAAGCCGAGCGAGCAGCGCACGCCACCGCCGAGAATGGCGTCACCGCCCACGATGGTGGTGCTGAACGAGCCACCGACCTGCTCCAGTCTCGCGGTGTCGCCGAGTCCCGCGACGACGGACCTCAGCCGGGCGAGCGCGGAACCGGTCACGGTCGCGTCGGCGGACACGACGACCTGGTTGGTGGCCGGGTCGATCCCCCAGGACGTCCCGGGGATCCGCGCCGTGCGGTCCAGCACCTCGGCGCTGGCGCCGAGCGTCGCGGCGCTGTGCTCGACGACCTCGGCACGGGCACCCGCCTCGGTCACGGCCTTCGCCGCGGCGGCGTCGGTCACCGTGACGACGAGCTGCCCGCGTTCGTCCACATAGGATCCGGCGCTCGCCGCTCCGAGCCGGGCGCCCAGGTCCGCGGCCAGTCGACCGGGCTCGGGCGCGGCGTGCGCGACCGGCGCGGTCACGGCGAGCCCGGCCACCAGAGCTGCGACGGAGGCCAGTGCGAGGGCGGCAGTACGACCGCTCATCAATTCTCCTCGAATGTTCCGTAGCGGAAGGCGGGGCGGCTCGCCTGGATACGGAAAGACAGAGTGCTCGATTCGAAGAGAAGCGTCCAGACGATAATAAAATTTGTCGACCACTTCTCTGTTAAGACACTCGTCAACATGCGAATGACGGAAAATAAATTAGCGTCTTGATTGGCCGGAGCGATATCACCGCATTAGTCGGGATTCCAGGGCACGTCACGTGAGGGCGGCTCCGACCAGCAGCAGCCGCAATGTGCGTTCCGTGGCGTCGGTGAGGAGTTCGGCGGTCGTGGCCATCGCGGTGTCCAGGCTGACCGGCGCGGCGATGATGCTGGCATAGGCGTCGATGCCGGCGTCGTGGTTGACGCGCGCGTTCTCCCCGATCGTGCCGGCGAGCGCGATGACGGGTTTGCCGTGCTTCTTGGCGCGGCGCGCCACCTCCGCGGGCACCTTGCCGTGCGGTGTCTGGCCGTCGATCGCGCCCTCCGCGGTGATCACCAGGTCGGCGTGCGGCAGCCGGGCGTCGAGGTCGGAGTGCTCCAGGACGACGTCGAAGCGCGGCAGCAGTGTGGCGCCCAGCGCGTGCAGACCGGCGCCGAGACCACCCGACGCGCCGCCGCCCGGCATCGTGCGCACGCCGGGGCCGAGCAGGTCCGCCCACGTGCCGAGGGCGTCGCTGAGCAGTTCGACCTGGGCGGGGGTAGCGCCCTTCTGCGGGCCGAACACCCTGGCCACGCCCCGGTCTCCACAAAGGACGTTGTGCTGGTTGCAGGCCACCGTGATCTCGACCTTGTCCAGCCTCGGGTCCACTTCGGACAGGTCGAGGGACGTGGCGCCGGCCAGCGCCGCTCCCCCGCGCCCGATCTCGCGACCCCGCGCGTCGGTGATGCGGGCGCCCAGGGCCTGCAACGCGCCGGCGCCGCCGTCCGACGTGCCGGAGTCGCCGCACCCGACCTGCACCCGGTCGACACCCAGGTCGAGCGCGGCGCGGATGAGCTCGCCGACGCCGTACGTGGTGGTCGTCGCCGGATCGCGGTGCCACCGGGGAACGAGCCTCAGGCCCGCCGCCGCGGCCATCTCGACCACCGCCGTGCGGGGACCGGGGCCGCCGAGCAGCGCGAAGTGGGACAGGACCTCCTCGCCGACCGGACCGGTGACGCGCGTGGGCACGAGCGTGCCGTTCGTGGCTTCGGCGAGCGCGGCGGCCGAACCCTCGCCACCGTCCACGAGCGGCGTCTTGTCCACCACCGCGCCGGGAACCACGCGGTAGATGCCGCGCGCGATCGCGTCGGCGACGGCGCACGCGTCGAGCGACTCCTTGAAACCGCTGGGAGCGACCAGGAAACGCATCGGTGACCTCATTTCAGTGGGAGGCCGAGGTGCGGCCAGAGGAGGACGGCGCACGCGAGCACGAGCGCGCCGGTGATCGGTGCCAGGACGACCGAGAGCTTGATCAGGTCGCGAGGCCGGTAGGCGTGGGCGAAGAGCGCCACGGGTTTCGCGGACGACGTGAAGGTGTGGCAGAAGCCGGCGGCCGCGGTGGAGGCGAACGCCAGTGCGGCGGGGTTCATCCCTGCGGCCGCGGCGAGCGGGATGACGATCGGGACCAGGACAGAGGAGCGCGCCGACCGGGACTGGATCACGAGGTGCGCGAGGAGGCTCACCGCGATCACGGTGAGGAGCAGGCGGTCCGGGCTGACCAGGCCGGCGATGGTCGTGGCGGCGCCGGAACGGATCAGTGCCGTGCCGAGCATCGTGGTGGCGGCCATGAACAGGAGCAACGACCACGGGATCTCGGCGAGCGCCGCCTTGAGCGTGGTGGTGCCGACGCGCGGGACCGTGATGGCGACGGCGCCGGCGAGCGCGACGACCTCGGGCGCGACGTGGTGCAGCGGCTCGGTGAGCCAGGCGGCCGAGACGGTCCCGAGGATGACGAGGGACGTGATCTCAGGCCTGCTGAGCCCCGTCCGCCTGACGCGCGGCGGCACCGCGAACTCCACCGTGGGCGGGTCCACCACGAGCGGACGGGACCGGTCCGCCCGTGACGTGAACAGCCACAGCACCACCTCGGCCGTCACGTGGGCGCTGACGACCGCGAGCGGCAGTCCCAGCAGCAGCCACTGCCCGAACCCGATCCCCTCCCCCGTCGCCTCCGCCAGCAACGCGCTGGTGATCAGGTGCGCTCCGGCGCCCACCAGCGTCGCCACCGCCGTCAGCAGAATCACCGACGGGAACAGCACGCCGAGCGCCCGTGACACCCGCCGTCCCACCCGCAGTTCCCGGTGGACCGGCAGCGCCAACGCCGCCCTGCCCGAGGTCGACGGCACGAAGAAGGCCGTGAGCAGCAGAGCGAACGCGGTCAGGTGCAGAAGGCCGCGCACCGACCGCGCCCTGCCCACCAGCGACGTCGCGAGCCGTGCGGGCAGACCCGAGGCCGAGACCCCGTGCGCCAGCACGAAGGCCGCGATCAGCAGCCACGTCGTCGACCCGCCCAGCACCGCCGCGGCCGAGGCCGGCAGCACGCCGAACAGCAACAACGTCACCACGGCCGCGAGGGCGACGAACGTGTCGTCCAGCGGCGTGCACGTCCAGAGCACCACCGCCACCGCGAAGACCACCATCGTCAGGATCACGAGGACGATCCTGCGCGGGCAGGCTGATCCACACGTGAGGCCCGGATGAAGGAGCCTTCATCTACACGAGGCGATATCCCATGCCGCGCACCGTTTCCACGCGGTCGACGCCGATCTTGCGCCGCAACGACCTCACGTACACGTCGACCACGTTGGACCCGGGATCGAAGTCGTAGCCCCACACGTGCGACAGGATCTGCTCCCGCACCAGCACCTGTCCCGGATGCCGCAGGAACAGCTCCAGCAACGCGAACTCGCGCGCGGTCAGGTCCACCGAACCGGACGGCAGCACCGCCTGCCGGGTCCGCAGGTCCAGCGACAGCGACCCGGCCGTCAGCACGGTGGACTCGGGCACGCCGGGCGGCCGCAGCCGGAGTCGCACGCGGGCCAGCAGTTCCTCGAAGCGGAACGGTTTGGTCATGTAGTCGTCTGCACCACCGGACAGGCCGGCCACGGTGTCGTGCACGGAGTCGCGGGCGGTCAGGATGATCACCGGTGTCGCCACGCCCTGCTCGCGCAGCGACCGCAGGACCGAGAACCCGTCGAGGTCCGGCAGCCCGAGGTCGAGCACCACCAGGTCGAACGAGGCCGCCCACGACAGCGCGTCCGCACCGGACGCCACGACCGACGTGGTGAAACCGTTGGCGCGCAGGCCCTTCTCCACGAACGAGGCGATGCGCGCCTCGTCCTCCACGATCAGGATGCGGCCGGTCATCGGGGCACCTCCACCACGAACGTCGCTCCCTCGCCCGCCACCGAGCTCACCCGCACCGCGCCTCCGTGCGCCTCGGCGATGGCCTTCACGATCGGCAGCCCGAGGCCGGTCGACCGGGAGAAGAGCATCGACTCGTCGCTCACGCCCGGCCCGGAGTCCGCCACCCACAACGACACCGCGTCGTCCACAGAGGACCCGAACCGGATGGTCGCGCCGGAGGTGGTGTGGCGCACGGCGTTCGACGCCAGTTGCACCACGGCCTGGGTCACGCGTTGCGGGTCCAGCACTGCCTCTCCTTCCGCGATCGACTCCAGCACCCAGCGGCGGTCGCCGAGCGCGCGGAGCTTCGCGTCGATGTCACTGGTCAGCTCCGGCAGGCTCACGACGACGGGACGCAGGAAGTCCGGCCGCTCGGCCTTGACCAGCAGCAGGAGGTCCTCGACGAGGCGGGCCATGCGGTCGAGCTCGTCGGTGCACAGCCGCACCACCTCGGCGCGTTCCTCCGGCGAGTCGCCGAGCAGCTCCAGGTGGCCGCGCACGATGGTGATCGGCGTGCGGAGCTCGTGGGAGGCGTCGTCGAGGAACTGGCGCTGCAGGCGGAACGAGCGGTCGAGCCGGTCCAGCATCGAGTTGAACTGCTGGGCGAGCGCGGCCACGTCGTCGTTGCCGGAGACGGGAATCCGGCGGGTGAGGTCGTCCTCGGTGATCTCGGCGGCGGCCTGGCGCACCATCCTGACCGGCGCGAGGATCACGCCGGCCACGAACCAGGCGATCAACGCGGCGATCAGCAACCCGGCCAGCGATACCAGCACCAGCACGCGCACCGTCGAGTGCACCGGGGCGTGCACGCCGTCCTCGAAGTAGCCGGTGACGAACGACATCTCCGCGGGCGCCGTCGTGTGCACCTTCGCCCAGCGGAACGGACCGGCCGGTGTGGACACGACACCCCACGGCGCCGCCGACGACGTGATCGCACCGAGCGCGGCGCGGTCCTTGTCCAACGCGTAGGTCGCCTCCGCGCGCTGAACCAGCACACGACCGGGCAACACGGCGATGTGGAGTTCGTGCGCGTCGGGGTACTGCAGGCGCAGGTGGGCCTCGGCAACGGCGGCGGCCTCACCCGTGTGCGTCTCGGCGTAGGTGCTGAACTCGCCGGTCTCCTGCTCCAGAGCCCGGTTGACGCGGTCGTCGACGTCCACGAGCAGGAAACGCCACACCACGAACACGACGGTCGTGAGCACGAGCGTCATCAGGCCGAGGAGCCAGCACATGATCTTCACGCGGGCCGGCACGTCAGTCGTCCTCGCCGTCGTCGTCGTCATCGACCGGCGGCGGTGGAGGCAGCACGGATCCGGGAGTGGTGGTGGGCACCACGGAGGAGGACGTGGCCGGCGGAACCGACCGGCCTATCTGCACTTCAGGCGCGCGCACCTCGGGCGGCACCGGCCGCACCACCGTGAGCACCAGCAACACGGCCGCGAGCGCGCACGCCACGCTGAGCACGGCCACGAGGACCGTGCCGGCGCGGGCGGACGGCAGCATGCGGCTGATCCTCTACCACCCCGCGCCGTCCCGCATGAGACCTAGATGAAGATCTCTTCATCTAGGTCAGGGTGGGGCGCTTCCGGACGAGATGAAGATCTCTTCGTCTCGTCCCGACGTGAAACGGGTGGGGCGCTTCCGGACGTCGAGCCCGGAAACGCCCCACCCGTGGTGGTTCAGGCGACGGCTACTCCCTGCACTTGCGGCCGTCGTTCACGCACTTCACGATCTTGGCCATCGTCTGGTCGGAGTTGACGTTGGCGAAGTCGTTGTGGTCGGAGAACGGGTTGTGGTTCTCCTCCGGGAACGCGTCGAGCTGGTACTGGCCCTTCTGCTGGACGTCGCGGGCGATGTTGTACGAGATGCTGATCCGCAGCTGCGGGATCGCCTTGAAGCCCTGCGGGCACGCGCCGGACTGCTTGTCGGCGAACCGGACGTGGTCGCGGTGGTTGGCGCTGTCGGCGTTCTGACCGTCCCAGCAACCCGCGAAGTCGTGCACGCGCATGACCTTGCTGCCGTTCGGGCAGACCACGTACTTGTCGGACAGCCGGTCCTCGAAGCCGCTGCACGTCCAGGTCGCACGGGCGTTGGCAGGGCCGCGGCTGGTCGGCTTGGCGTCACCGACGACCATCTTCAGGAACTTCGGCATGCCCGTGACCTTGCTGGCCGCGTTGCCGCGGTACTCGATCTTCACCTCGGCCGGCCGGACGATCTTGCCGTTGTTGCCGACGAGCTCCAGGTTCTTGCCGGTGGGAGCGGCCAGGGGCGGCGCCGGCGCGACCGTGGTGGTGGTCGGAGCGGGGTTGGTGGTGGTACCACCGTTGTTGTTGCCCCCGTTGTTGTTGCCGTTGCCGTTGTTGTTCTCGCCGTTGCCGGCGTTGCCGCCCTCTTCACCCTCGTTCAGACCGCACTTCGCGAGGCGCTCCAGCCCCTGCGGCTTCTCGCCGTTGCGGCCGATCGCGATGGCGATCCGGTCGAGGGTCGCGGCGCGCTTGTCCTTCAGCGGACCGAGGATCGCGTTGTCGATGAAGTTCGCGCCACCCTGTCCCTTGCTGGTGACCAGGCGCTGGTTGGCCTCGGCGATCTGCTTGTCGAGCTGGTCGAGGTTGTTGTCCACCTCGTCCAGGGCCTGGTCCGGCACACCCGGCAGGGCCTCGCGCACGGACGGGCACTTGGTCGTCGGCGTGGCGGCGTCCTGCTCGGCGCCGTTCTGCTCGGCCTGCTGGAGAACACCGTCCGGGGCGAACTTGCGCGGCTTCGAGTGGCCGTGGCCGCTGCCGCCGCCGTTGCCGCCGTGGCCCCAGCGCAGGTCGCAGTCGGCGAGCGAGCGCAGGTTCGGCTTGCGCGCGGAACGGCTGAGTGCGTTCGCCATGCGCTCAAGGGTTTCGGCGCGCTTGGCGCGCAACGGGCCGAGCACGGAGTTGTTGACGAAGTTCGGGTCCGCGGGGTTCTGGGCGCGCGCCACGCGGTCGTTGGCTTCCCTCAGCTGCTGGGCGAGCTGCTGGAGGTTCCTGATGATCTCGTCGCGCATCCGCTGCGGAACGGCGGGCAGGCGCTCGGCGACGCCGGGGCACGCGACCTCGCCGGGGCCGTTCTCCTTGATCTTGTCGGGGTTCGAGCCGACGTCCTGCGGGTTGGCCTTGGTGTTGATCCGCACCACGGGCCAGAAGTACGACGAGCGGTCGCCGTTGCGGCAGGTGGTCTCCGAGTCGACCAGGCTCTCGTCGGTCGACTCCGCGCTGATCGACAGGTTGCCCACGAAGTCGTGGACGTGCTGCGCACCGTGCTTGAGACCCGGCTGGGCGACCGGGTTGTCGGCACTGAACTTGCCGTTCTCGTTCGTGCCGCACTCGACTCTGAACACGCCTGCGGCGCCGTTCTTGCCGACCTTGGGCTCGACGACGTTCTTGCTCACCTGCTCAATGGGCACGAACGCGGTGAGCGGTGCCGGCTCGCCGTTCTTGGCGGCGAGCGCCACAGTTGCGGTACCCGCTGCGACCACGGCCACCGCCGACAGCGAAGCGATCAGGCGGAACTTCCGTCTGTCCGTCACGCGGTGCGTCATTCGTCCTCCTCGTTCATGCGGCGCATGAACGGGCATACGTACGGCACGGATCAACGGCTCAACAAAAAAATGCATTCGAACAAAATCCAACGCGGCGCCACCGGATCCGCGAACGTCCTGGTGGCGTTCAGCGTGACCGGGCGATCACCCGGAGTCACGGCCGCCGAGGGTCTGTTCGCTCGCGTCCGGTTCTGTTCGAAGGCCGAGAGCGTCGAGGTCGCGGCAGGCGTAGCGCAGGTGTTCCCACTCCTCCTCGAAGATCGTGTGCAGGCACGACAGGGTCGACTCCGGGTGCTCGGGACCCCACGGGTTCGCGCGCGTCACGCGCAGGTCGTCGGCGGTCACCCCGGCGAGGAAGTCGCGGACCATCGCCATCCGTCCGGACCGGACTTCGAGGACGTCCGCGTAGGACGGAGTCGTCGACACGAAGACCGCCATGTCGTACCCGTCGGTCTCGTACTCCGCGTTCGGCAGCCCCAGCGGGTGGTAGGGCTCCTCCTCGCCCAGGACCGCCTTGCGCAGCCAGGTGTCCGTGGCCATGACCAGGTGACGGACCGTCTGCGCGAAGGACCACTCGCCGTCCACGGAGACGTCCGTCGTGCCCGCGGGCATCGCCTCGACGCGGTCGAGGGCCGCGGCCCAGGCCGCCTCGACCTTGCCCCACGCCGCGCGCAACCCGTCCGGGTCCTCCGCGCGCCGCTCCTCCCTGCCGGGAAACCGCCGGTTGAGCTCGGCCTCGACCAACGGCGCCACGTCCACACCGTTGACCAGCAGCACGCTCTCGCCGTCGAGCAGCCACGGCGCGTCGATGTCCGCGCCCGAGACGTCCACCGCCCGCATCACGACACCCGACAGGTCCGACCGCGTGAACCTCGCACCTCGGACGCTCACGTCGACGAACGCGGCACCACGGAGGTCGTCGGAGTGGTTGAAGTTCCTCATGGGCGACTTTCTCACAGCGTTACGGCCCGAGCAGGTCGGGACCAAGGGCCGCGTACGAGGACGGCGTTCCCAGCGAGACTCGACCTGGCAGAATTCCTTGGGAGGTAACGATGTTCGCTGTTCATGCTCCTGACGGCACCCGGACGGGAACGGGTCCGGTCACCCTCGCGGTGCTGCGCGTCGCGATCGGGTCGGTGTTCCTGTGGGCGTTCGCCGACAAGGCGTTCGGCCTCGGCTACGCCACGCGGCCGGGGAACGCGTGGTTCTCGGGAGGATCGCCCACGAAGGGCTTTCTCAGCGGGGTCGACGTCGGGCCGTTCCAGTCGGTGTTCCGCGCGATCGCCGGAACCTGGTGGGCCGACGCGCTCTTCATGACCGGGTTGTTCGCGATCGGCGTGGCGCTGGTGCTCGGGGCCGGCCTGCGGATCGCGGCCACCGGAGGCGCGGTGATGATGGCGCTCATGTGGGCCGCCGAGTGGCCGCCGGCTCTGCACACCTCGGGCGGCGAGGCGACGATGTCGACCAACCCTCTCATCGACTACCACGTCGTCTACGCCCTGGTGCTGGTCGCGCTCGCGGCCACGCCTCCGGTCTGGAGCGTGGCGCGGTGGTGGAACGGCCTGCCCGTGGTGAAGGCGAATCCCTGGCTGCGGTGAGAACCTGTGGGAGGGCGCCGTGGAAAGCGGCGCCCTCCCACGCGTTCAGACGAGCTTGGCGGCGTGGTCCGGCACTTCCCGTTGCAGGGCGCGGTCCGTGCGCTGGTAGCCGCTCGACGGCGGCCGGACCGGCAGCTCGATCCCCGGCGCGGTCACCTCGTGGTAGTCGATCGTGCTGAGCAGGTGGGCGATCATGTTGATCCGCGCCCGGCGCTTGTCGTCGCCCTCGACCACGTTCCACGGTGACTCGGCCACGTCCGTGTGCACCATCATCTCGTCCTTGGCGCGCGAGTAGTCCTCCCAGCGCGTCAGCGACTCCAGGTCCATCGGGGACAGCTTCCAGCGCTTGAGCGGGTCGTCGAGCCGTTTGCGGAACCGGCGTTCCTGCTCGGAGTCGCTCACCGAGAACCAGTACTTGCGCAGCAGCACACCGTCCTCCACGAGCATGCGTTCGAACTGCGGGCACTGCCGCAGGAACAGCCGGTGCTCCTCCGGAGTGCAGTAGCCCATCACGCGTTCGACGCCGGCGCGGTTGTACCAGCTCCGGTCCAGCAGCACGATCTCGCCCGCCGCGGGCAGATGTGCCACGTAGCGCTGGAAGTACCACTGCGTGCGTTCGCGTTCGCTGGGCGCGGGCAGGGCGACGATGCGGGCGACGCGGGGGTTGAGGTGTTCGGTGATCCGCTTGATCGCCGAGCCCTTGCCCGCCGCGTCACGGCCTTCGAACGCCACCACGAGCCGGGCACCGGTGGCCTTCACCCACTCCTGCAGCTTGACCAGTTCTGTCTGCAGCCGCAGCAGTTCCTCCTCGTACGCCTGTCGTCCCAGCTTCGCCATCAGCTGCCCTTCTGTGGCGTCGGCGCCACTGCTCCGGTTCCGCGGCGACGCACGCCGCCGTGTCCAGCATGAAGACCGCAGGCCGGGGCTGCCACCTGAGCGGCGCGGGTCAGTCGTGGACGGCGGAACCGGCGGTCAGGTCGTCGTTCCGCGTGATCGCCCTGAGAAGGGACAGTCTGGTGACCACGCCGACGACCTGCCCCTCGTCGAGCACGGGCACGGTCAGAACCTCGTGACGGCTCATCGCGTCGAACAACGCGTCCGCGGGCGTGTCGCGCGCCGCCACCAGCACCGGCTGCGACATCACCTGCCGCACAAGGGGAAACGGCACGCCGTCCCCGCCCCCCAGCGCGTCCTCCCTCGTGACCACGCCCAGGAACACGTGCTGGTCGGCCACCGGCACCACGGACAGGCCGAAGTCGTCCATGAGACCGGCCGCGTGCCGGGCGAAGTCACCGGGCGCCACCGTCACGAATGGACGGACCAGGGCGTCGCCGGCGTTCATCGCGTGGTCTCCGCCAGTGAACGGTCGTTCATCGGGATGACGACGATCGGCGCGTGCGCGTGCCGCACCACGTGCATGCTCGTCGAGCCCAGGACGATCTGCCGGATCCGGTGGTCCGTGCGCGAGGCGACGACCACCATCGCGGCGCCCTCCGAGGCGCGCTCCAGCACGTCCGCCGCGTGGCCGCGCAGGCTCCTGCGCACGATCTCCGGCAGCTCGGTGCGCTGCCGCGACGCGTTCCGGATCGCCTTCTCGATCAGGGTCTCCGACGCGGAACGCACGCGCTGCTCGGTGGTCTCGCTCCAGCCGGTGAGTGCTTCGAAGGTCCACGCGTGCACTACGTGCAGCGGGCAGTCGCGCACGAACGCCTCGTCCAGCGCCCATCGCAGTGCCCGTTCCGACGCGGGCGTCCCGTCGACGCCCACCACGACCGGTTCGCGGCCCATGGCTTCCTCCCTCAGTTCTCGATCTTCGGAGCGCGGACCACGACGACCGGGCACGAGGCGTGGTGCACGCAGTACGAGCTGACCGAGCCGAGGATCGCCTCGACGAGCACGCTGTGCCCGCGGCTGCCGACCACGAGCAGCTCCGCGTCCGCCGACGCCTTCGCGAGCACCTCCCGTGGGTCGCCCTCGACCAGGACCCGGCGGATCTCGACCCCCTCGAACTCCGCCACCGCGGCGTCCAGTCCCCTGCGCGCGGTCTCCTCGACGGCCTGCGGTGACATCGCCAGCAGCACCTCGGCGGGCACCGGCCCGATCATCGCGCCGTAGTCCAGGTGCCACGCCGAGATGACGTCGACCGGGCACCCCCTGCGCCTCGCGTCGTCCACGGCCCACCGCAGTGCCGCCTGCGCGGCGGCTGATCCGTCCACGCCGACCACGACGGGCCGGGATTCGTTCTCGCTCATGCGCTTCAGCCTTCCGGCCGCCGTGGTGGCCGGTGAGTGCCCGGGGTCCCTGGCCGTCCGGGACCTTCGTCCCCGGCGCTCACCACGACCGGGTCCGGAGAGGAGGACTCCCGTTGCCCCGGACAGGGTCTTTGGTCCCTGTAGCGGCCCGGCCGGCTGGGAGATCGTGATCGCGGAACGAGCGAGAAGAGGTGGTCGCGGTGGTGTCGCGAGTCTTCCTGGTGGACGACCACGAGGTCGTCCGCGTCGGGATCAGGGAGTTGCTCAGCGCCTCTCCCGAACTGGAGGTCGTCGGCGAGGCCTCCTCGGTGACCGAGGCGCTCACGATGGTCCCCGCGGCGAACCCCGACGTGGCGGTGCTCGACGTGCGGCTGCCCGACGGCAACGGCATCGAGCTGTGCCGCGAGCTGCGCTCCCGGTTGCCCGCGTTGAACGTCCTGATGCTCACGTCGTTCACCGACGACGAGGCGCTGTTCGACGCCATCATGGCCGGAGCGTCCGGGTTCGTCCTCAAGCGCATCCTCGGCACCGACCTGACCACCGCCGTGCGGACCGTCGCGGCAGGACAGTCCCTTTTGGACGCACGTTCGACGGCGGCGCTGCTCAACCGCATCCGCAGGGAACGCGAGCAGGGCGACCCGGTGCGGGCGCTCACCGAGCAGGAGCGCACCGTCTTCGACCACATCGGTGACGGTCTGACGAACAAGCAGATCGCCGACAGGATGTTCCTCGCCGAGAAGACGGTCAAGAACTACGTCTCGCACCTGCTCGCCAAGCTCGGTCTCGAACGCCGCACGCAGGCCGCCGTGCTGTCCTCGCAGCTGCGCAGGCCGTTGCACGACAACGAGACCGGCTGAGAACGCTCAGTCCAGCGGAACGCGCCACGTCACCCGCGTGCCTCCGCCCGGCTCGCCCGCGACGGTGAGCGCGCCGTTCAGCGCGGCGGCGCGCTGTTCGAGGTTGCGCAGACCACTCCTGGCGACCTCGGGCGGCATGCCGACGCCGTTGTCGACCATCGTGATGATCAGCGCGTCGCCCGCCTCGACGGTGAGCGTCAGCTCCGTCGCCCGCGCGTGGCGCAGCGCGTTGCAGACCGTCTCGCGGACCACGGCCTCGGCGTGGTCGCCGATGCGGTCGGGCACCAGGCTGTCGATGGTGCCCGACATCCGGATCGCGGGACTCACCTCCGCGCCCTCGGTGGCCTCCGCGACGACGTCGAGCAGCCTGCGCCGCAGCCCGGTGTCGCCCGCGTCCGCCTGCAGGTCGAAGATCGAGGTGCGGATCTCCAGCACGGTCTGGTCGAGCTGGCCGACCGCCTTCGCGACCCGCCTGCGGGCCTCCGGGTGCGTCACCCAGGTCAGCGAGCCCTGCAGGCTCATGCCCGTCGCGAACAGACGCTGGATCACGTGGTCGTGCAGGTCCCTGGCGATGCGGTCGCGGTCCTCCAGGACGTCGACCAGCCGCCGGGCCTTCTGGTTCTCGGCGAACTCGATCGCGACCACGGCCTGGTCGGCGAACGACGCCAGCAGCGGCATCAGATCCGCGCCGAACGCCGGTGCGTCCTCGTCCCGCACCGCGAGCAGGACGCCGGTGACGGTGGCACCGGCACGCAGGGGCAACACGGCCGCGGCACCGGTCAGGGCGGGCAGGTCACCCTGCTGCCCGTCCACGCGCTCGGTCGAGGGCGCCAGGTCGCTCTGCTGCCTGTCCACCCGCTCGACCGGGGCTGGCGGGTCGCCCAATTGCCCGTCCACGCGCTCGACCAGCGCCGGCACGTCGCCCTGCTGCCCGTCCACGCGCTCCATCAACGCCGACAGGTCGCCCAACTGCCCGTCCACCCGCTCGATCAGCGCCGGCGCGGCGGTCTCCAGCACCTGGGCGAGGACGGGCGCGTCCGCGGTGAACTCGTCCGGCACGGCGCCGGTTCCCGCCCGCGCGGCCGTGCGAAGCCGGTCTCCGTCCCGCAGCAGCACGACGGCCCACGAGGCGGAGGCCAGTTCGACCGCGCGCTGGGCGATCAGCCGCAGCGCGTCCTCCCCCGTCGCTCCGGTGAGGAGCTGCGCGTTGATCTCCGCGGTCGCTTCGAGCCACCGCTCGCGCATCCGCGACCGTTCGAACAGCCGGGCGTTCTCCACGGCCACGCCCGCCGCGGCCGCGAGGGCCTCCAGCACGACCTCGTCGTCGGCGGTGAAGTCGCCGCCGCCCTTCTTCTCCGTCATGTAGAGGTTGCCGAACACCTCGTCGCGCACCCGCACCGGAACGCCGAGGAAGCTGTGCATCGGCGGGTGGTTCGGGGGAAAGCCGACGGACGCGGCGTGGCCGGACAGGTCGTGCAGGCGGATCGCCCGCGGGTCCTTGATCAGCAGGCCGAGCAGGCCCTTGCCCTCGGGCAGGTGGCCCATGTGCGCACGCGTCTCGGGGTCGATGCCGACGTAGACGAACCGCGAGAGGTTGTGCCGGGAGCCGAGCACGCCCAGCGCTCCGTACCGGGCACCCACGAGCTCCACCGCGGCCTGCACGATGCGCTGCAGGGTGGAGTCCAGCTCCAGGCCGGCGCCGACCGCGAGCACGGCGTCGAGCAGGCTCTGCATCTTGTCCCGCGTCGAACCGATCTCCGCGAGGCGGTCGCGCATCTCGTCGAGCAGGTCGTCGAGCCGCAGGCCGGCGAGCAGGCTGCGGGACGGTCCCTCGTCGGGTTCCACCACGGATGAAGCCTTCCACGCGGCCTGGGCGCCGCCAAGCGGTCCCGGTCAGGTCGGGACCTTGGTCCGTGGGACCGGTGCGCGGGTGCGCGGACAGTGGTGGGACAACACCTTCCAACGGGCAGGACGATGGGGTGAGCAGCAATGGCCGAGGTGACGGCGGCTCTGGGACTGGAACCCGAACAGGTCGAGAGAGCGCTCACGACCGCTTCGCTCGCACCCTCGGTGCACAACACGCAGCCCTGGCGGTTCCTGGTGAGGCACGACCGGATCGAGCTGCACCCCGACGAGACGCGCAGGCTGGCCGCGACCGACCCCGAGGACCGCGAACTGCGGCTGTCCTGCGGCGCGGCCCTGTTCAACCTGCGGATCGCCCTGCAGAGCATGGGTGTGCGGCCACTGGTGTCGGTGCTGCCCGGCCACGACGCGCCCGGTGCTCTCGCCGTGGTGCGGCGGGGAGGCGCCGTGCGGATCGACGCCGAGCACCGGGCCCTGCTCGACGCGGTGCCGCGCAGGCGCACGAACCGCCGTCCGTTCCTCGACGCGGCCGTCGACCCACGCCAGCGGCACGCGCTCGTCCGCGCGGCCGAACTGGAACGCTCGTGGCTGCACGTCGTGACGACGCCGGAAGAGCGGGCGCGGCTCAAGAAGTTCGTCCAGCAGGCGCACGAGATCCAGCTCGGCGACGCGGCGGTGCAGGCCGAGCTCGCGGCCCTCACGGGACACCGGCCCGGCGCCGCCGACGGAGTCCCGCCCGCGTCGGCGGGTGTGCGTCCGGAGACGCAGGACGAGTGGGTGTTCCGCGACTTCCAGGGCCCCGAACGCCTGCCGGGCAAGGACTACGAGTCCGACCCGCTCGTCGTGGTGCTCTGCTCGTACTACGACGGTCCGCTCGGCGACGTGCAGGCGGGCCAGGCGATGCAGCGCGTCCTGCTCACCGCGACCACGCACGGCCTGTCGGCGTCGTTCCTGTCCCAGCCCATCGAGGTGCGCCGCGTCCGCGAGCACCTGCGCCGCGCGCTCGGCGGCATGCTCGTGCCGCAGACCGTGCTGCGCCTGGGTTTCAGCACACCCGTTCCCGCCACGCCACGACGCCCGGTCGCCGACCTGCTGGTCGGTGCCGACGAACGGGCGCCCTGCTGATCAGCTGACGTCACATGAAGAGCGGCAACGGGTTCAGCTCCTCGTACGGGGTCGGGGTGGCGAGCCTGCCGAGCCGCACCGGCACGTCGAACAACCGTCCCGGCGCGAACCGGGACCAGAACCCGCGCAGGCCGGGCACGACCACCTTCACGACGGGCAGTCCGATGTCCGGCCGGGTCTGGTCGAGCACGAACACCTCCAGCCCCGCCTCCTCCACCCGCGCCCGCACGGCCAGCACGTCGGACAGCAGGTCGCCGGACGCGGTGCTCGGGTGGTCCACCGGCGCACCGGACGGCAGCAGGTAGGGCTGGTTCGCCACGGTGGCGGTGGTGAGCCAGCGCCGGAAGTCGGGGTCGTCCCCGCCTCCGTCCGCCAGCACGTCGGGCATCATCTGGTTCATCTCGGTCAGCGCGCGGCGCAGTGCCAGCGCCGGGTCGAGGTGCGCGCCGAAGCCCATCATGATGTCGTCGCGGTCGCCGGAGACCTTGCGGGACAACGCCACCACGACCGGCACGCCCATGTCGGAGGTCAGGTCGAGCGCCCACACCTCGCGGCCGAGGCCCGCGTGCACGGCCCGCAGCGAGTCGATCCACGGGTCGCCGGCCAGTTCCACCGGCGGCTGCGAAGTCCTGTTGTACCACCACAGTGCGGCGGCGTCGCGTTCGACGAGCTCCAGCATCCCCTGCAGGACGGCGTCTTCGAGCGACGAGCCGGCCGCGTTGCCGTTCGAGTCGGCCATGAGCCGCTCGTCCACGTGGCCGCTGAAGTAGAGCAGGCCCGTGGGCAGCAGGCGGTGCTCGTTGCGGGTCAGAGACCACACCGGGGTCCAGTCCATCTCCACGTCGTCGTCGAACGGCGCGCAGACGTGCTGGAAGTCCGCGTGGGCGGCGTTCCAGGCGTCGCGGTCGTCGTACTGGCGCGCGTCGAACAGCAGCACGGTGTCCGGGTGGATCGCCTGGGTGCCGAGCGAGCGGTAGCTGCCGCGCACGCGCGCCTCGTCGCCGTCGGCGTATCCGCTGTGCCGTTCGAGCGCCTCGCACAGCGCGCCGACCTCGGCGTCCAGCGGGGTGACGCCCTTGCCGCCGTTGTGCGAGCGCAGGGCCGCGCGCAGGTCGGCCGCGCCGCGGTTGCCGACGGCGAGGTTGGGGCCGGAGCGGAAGGCGTTGAAGAACGCGGGGCCGCGGTCGTCGCGAACGAGGTCCTTCACCACCCCGGTCACGGGGCTGACCAGGTGGCGGTAGGCCGACAGCACCTCCTCGGGCGACGCGGAGCGGTGTCCTCCGCCCGTGGTGTGTGCCTTCGGGCGCGAGACCAGCTCCACCGGCCGCCAGGCCCGTTCCCTCATCAGGGAGGGGTCGCCGCACGACCGGCACTGCGGGCGAGCGGAGACGGAGTGCCTGCGGCCCGTGAGGTCGCGGCTGTCGAACGTCCACAGGGCCCGCTGACCGTCGTACCGGTGCCCGGCGACCCACTTGGCCGCCTCCAGGGCAACCAGGTTCAGCGCGATCGCCCGCAGCGGCTCAAAGCCGACCTGTGCGCGGGGAACCGCACCCGGCAGGCCCAGGGCGTCGCGCACGTGGGCCTCGGCGGCCCGGTTCGCCCACAGCCGGTGGGCGAGGCAGTGGTAGCAGGGACCGGAGCCCGGCGTGAAGAACGGGCCGATGGACACCTTGGCGCCGACCGGCTTGGCCAGCAGCCACGGGCGGTCTGCCGCACGCAGCTTCGCGTCCACTTCGGACAGTCCGTCGGCCAGGACGTCGGACACCAGCACCACGGTCAGCGCGCCGTCGCCCTCGGTGATCGGGGGCAGCTCGGCGTCGACGCCGAGGGTGATCACGTCGACGTCGGGTGTGCCCGCGGGGTCGACGCCCAGCGCGTCCCAGTACGGCGAGCCGGACGTGCGCAGTCCGACGAGGCCACCGCGCGCGAGCGCGGACAGCAGACCGGCGGCGTGTTCGGGTGCCGCGTCGAAGTCACGACGCACGGCGGCGAGGTCCCGGCTGCCGTCCAGCAGCGGGGCGAGAGCTTCGACGTGGGGGCCGCGCAACGCGGTGGTGTCCTCCTCGGAGAACACGTACACCGCGTCGCCCGGTACCACCTCGGCACGCAGGTGCCGCTTGAACCCGATGTGGTGCGACGTCACGCCGGGACAGCGACGCGGCAGGTGCCGGTCGCCGCGACGCGACAGCTGGTCCAGGCGACGGCAGGACGCCCGGTCGTGGTGCTCCACCCGACCGCCGGACGCCCGGTGATGGTGCTCCACCCGACGGCGGGACGCCCGGTGGTGGTGCTCCAGCCGACGGCCGCGTTGCCGTCCACGTCGGCACCGTCGAACGTGTCGACCATCAGCCCGGTCTCCGCGCTCGGCACGACGCCGAAGACCTGCTCGAGCTCAGCGGTGAAGTCCTTCATGACAGATTCCCCTTCCCCAGACGGACATCCCCATCCTGAGGTCGGGGTGATCACCCCGACCAGGTCACGAACCGTTCTTCTGTGACCGGTCGGGCGGCTAGGTTGGCTCTGTGGCAGATCAGTTCGCCGCCTTGGTCCGCCACCACCGCAGGCGCGCCGGGCTGACCCAGGAGTCGCTCGCCGCGCGGTCGGGGATCTCGGTCAGCACGATCCGCGGCGTCGAGACGGGCAGGCGCACCAACCCCCAGGTCAGCTCGATCAGACAGCTGGCGCGGGCGCTCGGGCTGGCACCGGCTGAGGAGGAGGAACTGCTGGTCGCGGCCGGCGGCACTCCCCCGGCGGACCGGCCGGTGCCCCGCCAGCTGCCCGCCGCTCCCGCCGGGTTCACCGGCCGCGCACCGGAACTGGCGCTGCTGGACGCGGCGTCGCGTGAGGTGCCCGTCGTGGTGTGGGCGCTCGGCGGCACCGGGAAGACCGCGCTGGTGCTGCGCTGGGCCCACGAGCAGACCGGCCGGTTCCCCGACGGCCAGCTCCACGTGGACCTCCGCGGTTTCGGCCCCGACGCGAACCCGGTGCTGCCCGCGGACGTCCAGCACGCGTTCCTGACCGCGCTGGGTGTCGGCGCCGACGCGATCCCCGCGGGCGAGCAGGAGCGGTCCGCGCTCTACCGCAGCGTCACCGCGGACCGGCGGTTGCTGCTGGTGCTCGACAACGCGGCCGACTCGGACCAGGTGGTGCCGTTGCTGCCGGGCGGCTCGTCCTGCGCCGTGGTGGTGACCAGCCGCCGGGCGCTGACCGCGCTGGTCGCGACGCACGCGGCCGTCTCGCTGCCCCTCGGCGTGCTGTCCGGCGACGAGGCTCGCGCCCTGCTCACCGCCCGGCTGGGCGAGGCCCGCGTGGCCGCCGAGCCGGACGCGGTGACCGCGGTGGTCGAGCACTGCGCCGGACTGCCGCTGGCCCTGGCGATCACCGCCGCCCGCGCCAGTGTGCGCCCCGACGTACCGCTGGGGTGGATCGCCGACGAGCTGCGCGACCACTCGGCGCGGTTGGACGCCCTCGACACCGACGAGGCGGGGATCAGCCTGCGGGCCGTGCTGTCCTGGTCGTTCGACGCGCTGAGCCCTGAGGCCGCCGAGCTGGCGGGCCTGCTGGCGCTCGCCCCCGCCGCGGACCTCGGCGCGCCGGCGGTGGAGGCCCTCGGCCCGGTGCCCGCCCGGCGGCGGCTGGCCGAGCTGGAGACCGCGAGCCTGGTGGGACGCTCCGCCGGAGGCCGGTACCGGATGCACGACCTCGTGCGGCTCTACGCGCGCGAACGGGCGTTGGAGCTCATCCCCGAGCAGGCACGCCGTGACGCGCTGAGCCGGTTGGTCGACTTCTACCTGCACACGGCGTTGCCCCTGGCGACGTCACTCGCCCCGCACATCCCGCCGATCGACCTGGATCCGCCCGCGCCCGGCGTCCGCCCGCTGACCGGGGCCGACGCGCTGACCTGGTTCGACGCCGAACACACCGCGCTGGTGCACGCGCAGCGGGCTGCCGAACGGCAGGGCTGGCACGCCCGCGTCTGGCAGCTGGCGTGGGTGCTGAACACCTACCACTACCGCGCCGACCGGATGGACGGCCAGCGCCGGACGTGGCAACGCGGACTCGCGGCAGCGCGACGGCTCGGCGACCCGCTGCTGCTGGGCAAGGCGCACCGCCTGCTCGGCGACGCGTGCGCGCGACTGCGCCTGCCCGAGGCGTTCGACCACCTCCACGCGGCGCTGGCGATCGTCGAGCAGGGTGACGACCTCGACGAACGCGCGCACACCCACCGTTCGATCACGGTGGCGTGGGCGGAGCTGGGCGACCACGAACGCGCCCTGGAGCACGCGACCAAGGCCCTGGAGCTCTTCCGGGCGTCGGGGTTCACCGCCCGCGAGGCCGAGGCGTTGAACGCGGTCGGCTGGCACACCGCCCGCCTCGGCCGCTTCGCCGAGGCGCTCCCGCTGTGCCTGCGCGCGTTGGAGATGTGCCGCGGACTGCGCCACCAGAGCGCCGCCGAGGCCTCGACCCTGGAGGACCTCGCGTTCATCTACCGGCACACCGACCGGCCCGCGGACGCCGCCGAGCACTACCGCGCGAGCGCCGCCGTGTGGAACGGGCTCGGCGACCGCGGCCACGAGGCGGAGTCGTTGCGCGCGCTCGGCGAGGTCCTGCTCGACCTCGGTGAGGCCGACGAGGCGCGCCGGACGTGGCTGCGCGCCCTGGACCTGGCGCGGACCGGCCACCGCGCCGCGAAGGTCGCGCGGCTGGAGGACCTGATCTCCGGACTCCCGCAGGCGACGTCGCCCGTGAAGCCTCCACGCCGCTGACACCCGACCACGACATACCGCTCGTTTCCCCCGGACATGATCGGCACGGTAACCGCACCGCGTCCGTCCGCACGGCGCAGTTGCCCACCGGTCGGCTCAGGGCTGGAAGCGGTAGCCCATCCCGGGTTCGGTGATCAGGTGCCTGGGTTGTGAGGGGTTCTTCTCCAGTTTCCGCCGCAACTGCGCCATGTACACCCGCAGGTACTGGGTCTCGTTGAGGTGCTTGGGACCCCACACCTCCTGCAGGAGCTGCTTCTGCGACACCAGCCGGTCCGGGTTGCGGGCGAGGATCTCCAGGATTCCCCACTCGGTCGGCGTCAGGTGCACCTCCCGGTCGCCGCGGTGCACGCGTTTGACCGTGAAGTCCACGGTGAAGGTCGACGTCCGCACGACCGGTTCGTCCGGGGCGTGCACGGCGGTGGCCTTCCTGCGCACGGCGGCGCGCAGCCGGGCCAGGAGCTCGTCCATGCCGAACGGTTTGGTGACGTAGTCGTCGGCTCCCGCGTCGAGCGCCTCGACCTTGGCGGTGGAGTCGCCGCGCGCGGACAGCACGATGATCGGCGTCGTGGACCAGCCGCGCAGGCCCGCGATCACGTCCACGCCGTCGATGTCGGGCAGGCCGAGGTCGAGCACGACCACGTCGGGTTTGCCCTCGACCGCGATGCTCAGCGCGGTCCTGCCGTCGTACGCGGTCATGACGTCGTAGCCGCGGGCGCTGAGGTTGATCCTGAGCGCCCGGACGATCTGCGGTTCGTCGTCGACCACCAGCACTGAGGTCATCGGCTGTTCTCCTTGTGCACCGGCAACGAGATGACGACCGTCAGCCCGCCGCCAGGGGTGTCCTCGGCGGTGATCTCGCCGCCCATCGCGCCGGTGAACCCCTTGGCCACGCTCAGCCCCAGGCCGACGCCGGGCGTGGCGTCGCGGTCGCCGAGGCGCTGGAACGGGGTGAAGACACCGGCGAGCGCCTTCTTGTGCAGGCCGGGGCCGTGGTCGACGACCCGCAGCTCCACGTGCTCGCCGTGGGTGCTGGCGCGGATGGCGACCTCCGGTTCGTCCTGGGTGATCCGGCCGTCGCCGTCCACGTCGACGCTGCGGCGCGGCGACATCCGGCCGTGGCGCAGCGCGTTGTCGATGACGTTGGCCACGACCCGTTCGAGCAGGCCGATGTCCGCGTCCACGGGAGGCAGGTCCTCGTCCACGTCGACCGTAACCGCGCGCCGTTCGTCCACAGCGGACAACGCTCTGGCGACGACCTCGTAGTAGCCGACCGGGCGCATGATCGGCGCGACGGAACCGGTGGCGAGGCGTGAGGAGTCGAGCAGGTTGTCCACCAGTCCGTTGAGGCGGTCGGCGGACTCCTCCACGGTCTCCATGAGCTCGGAAGTGTCCTCCTCGGACAGTCTCAGGTCGCGGTCGCGCAGGCTGCCGATCGCGGCCTTGATCGACGTCAGCGGGGTCCGCAGGTCGTGCCCGACGCCCGAGAGCAGGGCGGTGCGCAGCTCGGTCGTCTCGACCTTGCGCTGGGCGTCCCTGGTCTCCTCCGCCATGCGCTGCTGCCGCAACGCCATCAGGGCCTGGCCTGCGGCCGCCTCCAGCACGCGCTGGTCGCTCGCGGGCAGGGTTCTGCCCCTCAAGGCCAGGTGGATGTCGGAGGTGACGGCGATGTCGGCGTCGGCCTCGTCCGGGTCGTCGCACGGGCGCGCGCCGACGCACGCGACGCGTTCCCAGTCCGCGCCCCGCTTCTCCAGCAGGGCCACCGACTCCAGGCCGAAGTTCTCCCTGATCTTCTCCAGCAGCCGTGCCAGCGGGTACGGGCTGGTGAGCACCGTGCGGGAGTACGAGGCGAGCAACGCCGCCTCCGTGCGGGCGCGAGCACCCTGCTCCCCCAGCCGTGCCGCCCGGTCGACCACGAGGGCGACGATCGTCGCCACGATCACCATGGCCACCAGCGTGATCACGTTCTCGGGCGAGTTGACCGCGAGGCTGTAGTAGGGCTCGGTGAAGAAGTAGTTGAGCAGTCCGGCGCCCAGGAACGCGCTGACCAGCGCCGGTCCCAGTCCACCGACCAACGCGACCGCGCAGGTGGCGAGCAGGAACCCGGACAGCTCGGTGGAGTAGGTGACGTCGTCGCGCCAGAACAGGCCCAGCACGGTGGTCAGCCCCGGCAGCAGCACCGACGCCGCCCAGCCCGCGGCCTGCCGCGAGGGGCTCAGCGCGTTGCGGCCGATCTTCCAGCGCAGGCCGCGGTGCGACTCGTCGTGCGTGACCATGTGGACGTCGATCGCGCCGGACTCCTGCACGACCGAGGCGCCGATGCCCTCGTCGAACGCCCGCGCGAGCCGCGACCTGCGCGAGGTGCCCAGCACGAGCTGGGTGGCGTTGACCCCCCGTGCGAACTCCAGCAGCGCCGTCGGCACGTCGTCCCCGACGACCTGGTGGAACGTCGCTCCGAGGTCCTCGGCGATCCTGCGGCACTTCGCGATCAGCTCGGGCGTCGCGCCGGTGAGCCCGTCACCGCGCATCACGTGCACCACGAGCAGTTCGGCGCCGGCCCGCAACGCGATCCGCCTGGCGCGGCGGATGAGCGTCTCGCTCTCCGGCCCGCCGGTCACCGACACGACGACTCGTTCGCGCGTCTCCCACGTGTCGGTGATCCGCTGTTCGCTCCGGTAGCGCTGCAGGGCGACGTCGACCTGGTCGGCCACCCACAGCAACGCCAGTTCCCGCAACGCCGTCAGGTTGCCGACCCGGAAGTAGTTGCCCAGCGCGGCATCGATCTTGTGCGCGGCGTAGACGTTGCCGTGCGCGAGCCTGCGCCGCAGAGCCTCAGGCGTGATGTCGACCAGTTCGAGCTGGTCTGCCCTGCGCACCACCTCGTCCGGCACCGTTTCGCGTTGCTGGACACCGGTGATGCGCTGGACGACGTCGTTGAGCGACTCCAGGTGCTGGACGTTGACCGTGGACAGGACGTCGATGCCCGCGTCGAGCAGTTCCTCGACGTCCTGCCAGCGCTTGGCGTTGCGCGAGCCGGGCACGTTGGTGTGCGCCAGCTCGTCCACGACCGCGACCTCGGGCGCACGAGCGAGCAGGGCGTCGACGTCCATCTCGGAGAAGTCGACGCCGCGGTGCCGGGACTCCCTGCGCGGCACGATCTCCAGTCCGTCCAGCAGGTTCCGCGTCTTCTCCCTGCCGTGCGTCTCGACGAGGCCCACGACCACGTCGGTGCCGCGCTCCCGGCGCCGGTGAGCCTCGCCGAGCATGGCGAAGGTCTTGCCGACACCGGGAGCGGCACCGAGGTAGATCCTCAGCTCGCCGCGGCGACGCTCAGGCGGCGTCGAGGGCACGGTTGAGCGCCGTCACGTTGACGGTCGTGGTGAACGTGCCTTCGGTCGCGGCGGCCACCAGTTCCTTCACCTTCTCCACCGGCAGACCGGAAGCCTTGGCCACGCGCGGGATCTGGATCTCCGCGTAGGCCGGGCTGATGTGCGGGTCCAGGCCCGAGGCAGATGCGGTGACCGCGTCCTGCGGCACCTGGTCCTCCGGCACGCCTTCGCGCTGCGCGATCTCCGTGCGGCGTTCGTCGACGACCTTGGTGTAGTCCTCGTTGATCTCGCTCTTGTTCGAGCCACCGGACGCGGGCAGCGTCGCGGCGGACGGGCGCGGCACGAAGTACTTGTCGCCCTCTCGTGCCACCGCGACCAGGGTCGTGTCGGTGGCCTCGGCGTTGGCGTGCAGGCCGGGGACGCGGGAGACGCCCCACACCACGGCCGGGTAGGCCACGCCGAGGATCACGGTCAGCGCCAGCAGGATGCGGAGCCCTGCCCACGCCTGTTTGAAGAAGTTGTCCATTGGTTCAGCCGATCCCGGGGATGAGTCGCACGAGCAGGTCGATCAGCCAGATCCCGGCGAACGGTGTGACCACACCGCCGAGGCCGTAGATCAGCAGGTTGCGCCGCAGCAGCGCGCTGGCGCTGGACGGCCGGTACCGGACTCCCTTGAGCGCCAGCGGGATCAGCGCCACGATCACCAGGGCGTTGAAGATCACCGCGGACAGGATCGCGGACTGCGGCGTGGCCAGGCGCATGACGTTGAGCTTGTCCAGCGCCGGGTAGATCGCCGCGAACATGGCCGGCAGGATCGCGAAGTACTTCGCCAGGTCGTTCGCCACGGAGAACGTCGTCAGCGCACCGCGCGTGATCAGCAGCTGCTTGCCGATCTCCACGATCTCGATGAGCTTGGTCGGGTCCGAGTCGAGGTCGACCATGTTGCCGGCCTCCTTCGCGGCCGACGTGCCCGTGTTCATCGCGACGCCGACGTCCGCCTGGGCCAGCGCGGGCGCGTCGTTCGTGCCGTCACCGGTCATCGCGACGAGTCGCCCGCCCTCCTGCTCCTTGCGGATGAGGGCCATCTTGTCCTCGGGCTTGGCCTCGGCCAGGAAGTCGTCCACGCCGGCCTCGCCCGCGATGGCCCTGGCGGTCAACGGGTTGTCGCCCGTGACCATGACCGTCCGGATGCCCATGGCGCGCAGCTCGGCGAACCGTTCCTTCATGCCGGGCTTCACGACGTCCGAGAGCCGGATGATGCCCAGCACCACGTCGTTCTCGGCCACGACGAGCGGCGTGCCGCCGTCGGCGCTGATCTCGTCCACGATCTCGCGGGCGGTGTCGGTCAGCTCGAACGCGGACGCGGCTCCCTTGCGGATGCTGCGGTCGCCGAGGTCGATGCCGGACATGCGGGTCTGCGCCGTGAACGGCACGAACTCGCCGGTCTTCTCGTGGTCGGTGGCGGGTTCACCGCCCGCCAGTTCGAGGATGCTGCGGCCTTCCGGGGTGTCGTCGGCGAGGCTCGCCAGCCGTGCGGCCGCGACCAGTTCCTCCTCGGACGTCGGTCCGACGGGGATGAACTCCGTCGCGCGCCGGTTGCCCCAGGTGATCGTGCCGGTCTTGTCCAGCAGCAACGTGTCGATGTCGCCGGCCGCCTCCACGGCCTTGCCCGACGTCGCCAGCACGTTGCGCTGCACCAGCCGGTCCATGCCCGCGATGCCGATGGCGGACAGCAGCGCGCCGATCGTCGTCGGGATCAGGCAGACCAGCAGCGCGGTCAGCACGATCACCGACTGCTCGCCGCCGGAGTAGATCGCGAACGGCTGCAGCGCCACGACCGCGAGCAGGAAGATGATCGTCAGCGTGGACAGCAGGATCGTCAGCGCGATCTCGTTCGGCGTCTTCTGCCGTTCCGCGCCTTCGACCAGGGCGATCATCCGGTCCACGAAGGACTCGCCGGGCTTGGTCGTGATCCGCACGACGATCCGGTCCGACAACACGGTCGTGCCACCCGTGACCGCGCAACGGTCACCGCCGGACTCGCGGATGACCGGCGCGGACTCCCCTGTGATCGCCGACTCGTCGACGGTCGCGATGCCCTCGACCACGTCGCCGTCGCCGGGGATCACCTCGCCGGCCTCGACCACGACCAGGTCACCGATCTTGAGCTCGGTTCCGGCGACGACGTCACCGTTCACGAGCCGCGCGACGGCGTCCTTCTTGGTCCTGCGCAACGACTCGGCCTGAGCCTTGCCGCGACCTTCCGCGACGGCCTCGGCGAGGTTCGCGAACAGGACCGTGAACCACAGCCACAGCGTGACCGCGATGCTGAAGACGCTGGGCTCGACGACCGCGAAGAACGTGACCAGCAGCGAGCCGACCCAGACGACGAACATGACCGGGTTGCGCAGCTGGTGGCGCGGGTCGAACTTGCGCAGCGCGTCCGGGAACGACTTGAGCAGCTGCTTGGGGTCGAAGACGCCGGCACCGACCTGGTGGCCGGGGTTCTCGGCGTGCCGGTCGCGGAGCTCTTCCGGAGTCCGCTGAAGAGTGCTGGTCACAGCAGTGCCTCCGCGATGGGACCGAGTGCAAGGGCGGGAACGAACGTCAGCGCGGCGACCAGCACGATGCTGGCCCCGAGCAGGGTGGCGAACAGCGGGCCGGTGGTGGGCAGCGTGCCCGCCGTGACCGGCACCTTCTTCTGCGCCGCAAGGGATCCGGCGAGCGCGAGCACCGCGATGATCGGGACGAACCGGCCGAACAGCATGCACAGGCCGAGCGAGGACTGGAACCAGTCGCTGGTGACCGTGATGCCGCCGAACGCGCTGCCGTTGTTGTTCGACGCCGACGCGTAGGCGTAGAGGATCTCCGACAGCCCGTGCTCGCCGGGGTTGTTCAGAACCCCTTGCGTGCTCGGCAGGATCGCGGCGATGCCCGCGCCGATCAGCACCACGGTCGGCATGGCGAGAATCGACACCGCCGCCGCCGTGACCTCCCTGCGGCCGAGCTTCTTGCCCAGGTACTCGGGCGTGCGGCCGACCATCAGGCCTGCCAGGAACATCGCGATGATCGCCATCACCAGGATGCTGTACAGCCCCGTGCCGACCCCGCCCGGCGTCATCTCGCCGAACAGCATGTTCAGCAACGTGCCGCCGCCACCGAGACCGGTGAAGCTGTCGTGCCACGAGTTGACCGCGCCGGTCGACGTACCGGTCGTCGAGTTCGCGAACAGGGCGCTGCCGGCGACGCCGAACCGGAGTTCCTTGCCCTCCAACGGCCTCAGGCCGCTCGCCTCCGCACCCCAGATGACCGCGAGCATCGCCGTCCAGATGGTGCCCATGACGCCCAGCAGCACGTAACCCTGCTTCGTCTGGCCGACCATCCGGCCGAACGTGCGGGTCAGCGCCACGGGGATCACCAGCAGCAGGAAGATCTCGACGAGGTTCGACCACTCGTTCGGGTTCTCGAACGGGTGCGCCGAGTTCGCGTTCAGCACGCCACCACCGTTGGTGCCGAGCTCCTTGATGGCCTCCTGCGATGCGACGGGCGCGTTCGCGACGGTCTGGCCGTCCACGTCCACACCGGACTTGAGGCTCATCGTGACACCCAGTGCGATCAGCACGATCGCGAAGACGAACGCCAGCGGCAGCAGGATCCGGAGCGTGCCGCGGGTGAGGTCGACCCAGAAGTTGCCGAGCCGGTCCGTCTGGTGCCGCACGAATCCGCGGATCAATGCGACGGCGACGGACAGGCCCACCGCGGCCGACACGAAGTTCTGCACGGACAGGCCGATCATCTGGACCGTGTGGCCCATGACGGCTTCCGGCACGTACGACTGCCAGTTCGTGTTGGTCACGAAGCTGATCGCCGTGTTGAACGACATGCCCTCCGGCACGTTGCCGCGGTCGAAGCCGAACGGTAAGACGCTCTGGATCCGCTGGATCACGTAGAGGAACACGATGCCGACGAACGAGAAGCCCAGCACGCCGTACGCGTAGGTGCTCCACTTCTGCTCGGCGTCGGGGTCGATGCGGGCGAAGCGGTAGATCGCCAGCTCGACCTTCGAGTGCTTCTGCTTCTCGGCTTCCCGGACGCGGAAGACGCGCGCCATGTAGTCGCCGAGAGGCCGGTACACGACCGCCAGGGCCGCGACGAGGATGCCGACCTGCAGAAGGCCGGCCACGAGGGGTGACATCAGAACTTCTCCGGCCGGACGAGTGCGATGAACAGGTAGACGATCAACGCCAGGGCGAGGACGCCCGCGACGACGTTCGCGATCAGACCGGTGCCGCTCACAGCTTCTCCAGTCCGCGCACGGTGAGCCCCAGCACGAGGAAGCTCACGATCAGCAGCAACGCGTAGGCCAGGTCGGCCATGACGCGCTCCCTTCCGACGACACGATGTGACCCTTACGGGCGACAGCGTGCATCACGGAAACCTGCTGGTCAGCGCGCTCTGACAGCACCTTGACACCCGTGGTGGGTTCCTTGACGGGATCTTTACGGGGAGCGATCCGGGTCTCACCCGATGGGGGTCCTGGAGGGTTACGCGATGTGATCTGGGCGACCCGGCGGGATCGCGTTCACGCGGCAGCACGAACAGCGCGGGGGGGGCCCGCCCGAGCGCCCACGGGCGCCCCCCCCCAATGCCCCCCCGCCACCCCCGCCCCCAACCCCCCCCACAAAAAAAACCCACGCCACAAAAC
>NZ_JBHXLF010000001.1:0-534224 GCF_042721515.1 Lentzea sp. NPDC058436 | reverse complement strand
TTTGGTTTCCCGGCCCCCCCACCCCGGGGGGGGGCAACCCGGGGGGCGGCCGGTGCCCCCCCCGCGCTGATGTCCGCCCGGTCAGCGGGCGCTCACTCGACGCCGATCATCACCTCGGTCGACTTGACCAGGGCGGTCACCGGCTGGCCCACCGTCAGCCCGAGGTCGGCCACCGCGTCCATGGTGATCGACGCGGTGACCTGCTGGCCGCCGTCGAGATCCACGGTGACCACGGCCATGACCGCGCCGTCCTTGATCGCGGCGACGGTGCCGGTGAGCTGGTTGCGGGTCGAAAGACGCACTTCGTTCTCCTCAGGTGGTCGAGTCGCCCGAGCATAGGTACTCGACGAAACCCTTGCCCGTCAGAGACTTCGCTCCTGATCCTCACCACTGGTACGGCAGGAACTTCCCGTCGAGGGTGACCACCACCCGGTCGCCGGCGGGGTCCTCGACGCGGTCGACGCTCATCCGGAAGTTGATGGCGCTCATGATCCCGTCGCCGAACCGCTCGTGGATCAGCTCCTTGATCGTGGGCCCGTAGACCTGCAGCACCTCGTAGAACCGGTAGATCGTCGGATCGACCGGCACCGCCGTCCCCATCGCGCCCCGCGTCGGCTGCGACACCAGTGCCCGGACCTGCTCGGCGGTCAGCTCCAGCAGCTCACCGGCCTTCGCGGCGACCTCGGCCGGTACCGGGTGCTGCCCCAGGAGCGCCGAGGTCGTCCACACCACCGGCCGGTCGAGCGCCTCCGCGATCGCCGCCCAGGTCAGCCCGAGCCGTGCCTTGACGGCCAGAACCGCCTGCGCCGCATCAGCTTTGGCGTTCACCGCGTCGAGTAGGAGTGCGCGCCCGTGCCGGCGAGCTTGCCGCCGTCGACGATCAGGTACTCGTCGCGGATCGGCGTGCCGGCGAAGAACGACTCCAGGATCTCCCGCGTGCCCGCCGCGTACCGGGCCTGCGCGGACAGCGAACTGCCGGAGATGTGCGGTGTCATGCCGTGGTTCGGCATGGTGCGCCACGGGTGGTCGGCGGGCGCGGGCTGCGGGAACCACACGTCGCCCGCGTACCCGGCCAGCTGACCGCTCTGCAGGGCGCGGACCACGGCGTCGCGGTCGGCGATGCGCGCGCGGGCGGTGTTGATCAGGTAGGCGCCGCGCTTCATCGTGCCGATCAGCTCGTCGTCGAACAGACCCTCGGTCTCGGGGTGCAGCGGCGCGTTGATCGTCACGACGTCGCAGTGCGGCACCATGGCCGCCGCCGACTCGTGGAACGTCAGGTTGTACTCGCGCTCGACGCTCTCGGCCAGGCGGTGCCGGTCGGTGTAGTGCAGGTGCATGTCGAACGGCGCCAACCGCTTCAGCACCGCGAGGCCGATGCGTCCTGCCGCGACAGTGCCGACGTGCATGCCCTCCACGTCGTAGGAACGCGCCACCGCGTCGGCGATGTTCCAGCCGCCGTCGAGCACGATCTGGTGCGACGGAACGAAGTTGCGCACGAGGTTGAGGATCGACATCACCACGTGCTCGGCGACGCTGATGGAGTTGCAGTACGTCACCTCGGCCACCGTGACGCCGTGCGCGATCGCTGCGTCCAGGTCGACGTGGTCCGAACCGATCCCCGCCGTCAGCGCGAGCTTGAGCTTCGGGGCGCGGGAGAGGCGTTCCGCGGTGAGGTAGGCAGGCCAGAAGGGCTGGGAGATGACGACGTCCGCGTCCGCGAGTTCCTGGTCGAACGTCGAACCGTCGCGGTCCTTGTCCGAGGTGACGACGAGCGTGTGCCCCTGGCTCTCCAGGTACTGCCGCAGCCCCAGCTCACCGGACACGCTGCCGAGCAGGTGTCCCGGGGTGAAGTCGATCGCGGACGGCGTCGGCAGCGTCTGGCCGCCCGGATAGCCGTCGAGGTGCGGCAGGTCGTTCCTCGCGTAGGTCTTCGGGTAGCCGTCGACCGGGTCGTCGTAGAGCACGCACAGGACCTTCGCCATTGCAGGTCTCCCCTTCGCCGGAAGTCGTGATCGAACGACTCCGACCCTCCTCCGGGGATCACCGCGCTGTCCAAGCGAACGTTTCTATCGCCTGATAGCCGGCTTCTATCAATGTCCGAGCAGGCGGGCGCTCTCCTCGGCCCTGTGCAACGCGGTCAGCAACGCGGCCCGGCCGGTGTGGTCGATGTCGTCGATCAACGCGTCCACGGCGGCTTCTCCGCCCCGCACCAACTTGTCGGCCAGTCCACGGTGGACGGACGCGAGGCTCGCGGCGTCGAAGTCGGGGCGGACGAACGTGAGCAGCAGCCGCACCTCGTCCTCGCAGCGGCGGTAGCTGTCGAGCAGGTGCCGGTTGCCGGCGGTCGCGACGATCGCCCGGTGGAAGGCGCTGTGCGCGTTCGTCAGCTCCCGCCACGACGGCCGCGGCGAGCGCTCGGCCAGCGCCTCCAGGCGTTCGGTCTCGGCCAGCACGGGCCCGAAGTCCGCGCCGGAGGCCAGCGCCATCCGCAGCGCGCCCAGTTCGAGCACCTTGCGGTAGTCGAAGATCTCGTCGATGCGGGCCTTGCTGAGCGGGGCGACGACAGCTCCCCGGTGCCGTTCGTGCGCCACCAGGCCGCGTTCGACGAGCAGCCGCAACGCCGACCGGACCGTGTGCCTGCCGACGTCGAACCGCGCGGCCAGGTCCTCCTCCCGGAACCGGGTGCCGACCGGGTGCGCGCCGTCGAGCAGTTCGCCGCGCAGAGCGGTGGCGAGCCGCTCGGGAGCGGCCATGACGATGTCCACGTCGCAGATTGTGTCACAATCGACTGAGTGTTGTTGCACAATCCGGGTGAGCAATGGGGAGCACGATGAAGATCGACGAGGTTCGTGTGCACGGCGAGTCCGGTCCCCCGGTGCTGCTCCTGCCCGGCGGCGCCGAGTCCTGCGACGGCTTCTTCCCCGGCCTGCGCGAGGGACTGGTGGAGGGAGCCCAGGTGGTCGAGTACGACCGGCCGGGCACCGGCACGTCCACTGTGGAGGGATCGCTGGCCGGCGCCACCACCGCGCTCAGCGCGTTCGTCGACCGCCTGGGCCGCGGCCCGGTCGTCGTGGTCGGGCAGAGCCTCGGCGGAGCGGTGGGAGCGCTGCTCGCCCGTGACCACCCCGAGCAGGTGGCGGGTCTGGTGCTGCTCGACCCGACGCCGATCAACGACCCGCGCTCCTGCGTGAGCATCGAACGCACGATGGTCGTGCTCGGCAAGCTGGCCACCGTGCCAGGAATCCGCCACCTGGTAGCGGCCGTGTTCCGCAACGCCGCGCTCCGCACGGCCCGTGGCCTGCGCCCCGACTGCGCCGCCGCGGCCGAGCGCACGGCGAACCTGGACATCCCGAAGCTGGCACGCGCCGTCCACGGCCTGACCGACCTCGCCCGCGGCTTCCGGGAGTCGGACCTGCCGCACCGGCCCGCGGTGGTGGTGACGGCCGAGCGCAAGCCGGGGCACGCGGTCCGGCAGGCCCACGAGCGGCTGGCCGCGGCGTTCGGCGGCGAGGTGCGGAGCTGGCCCGGGGCTACGCACGGCGTGCACCTCGATCACCCGGACGAGGTTCTGGCGACCGTGCGCGAGCTCGTCGACCGGGTGGCGACGGCGCGCTGACCCAGGACGGGCGGGCACCGCGCGCTGGCCCCACAACGGTCCGCGCAAATCCAGCGGACGCGTGCCCCTCCCATCGCTAGTGTCGAACCCGTTGCGAAATCCCGCCCGAGGACCCGAGGAGCGCTGATGCCCCAGACGACCGCCGGAGCTTCCGTTCGCCCCAGGGCGGCCGTGGGCGTGCACCGCAACTAGCAGCGCAGCACACCTCCCGGCCGCCGGACCCAGGCGCCCTCAGGCGCCTCCGTTCGCATCTCCGGGAGTTCCGCTGTGCCCGCACGTCGTCCTTCGTCTGTCGATCACACCGTCCGCCGGCTGAGCTGGTTCAACTTCTTCGGCGACTTCCGCCTGTACGGGCCGGTCATGGTCCTCTACTTCGCGCAGGTCACCGGTTCCTACACCGCCGCCGCCAGTCTCCTGGCGGCGAAGATGCTGTCCTCGGCGGCGTTCGAGGTGCCCACCGGCGTCCTCTCCGACCGCCTCGGCCGGCGCGGCACGATGACCGCCGGCGCCGCCGTCATGGTGGCCGCCCACGCCGGGTACGCCGGTGCCACCGGCTACGGACTGCTCCTGACGGCCGTGGTGCTGGAGGGGTTGGCGACCTCGTTGTGGAGCGGCAACAACGAGGCCCTGCTCTACGAGGCGTTGCTCGGGGCAGGGCGGGAGGACGAGTTCCCGCGGCACTCGGGCCGGGTCAACTCGATGTTCCAGATCGCGCTCGCACTCGCGGCGGCCGTTGGTGGCGTGCTCGCCGGCGTGTGGTCGCTGCACGCGGTGGTCGTGCTGTCGGTCGTGCCGCAGGTGTTGTGCCTGCTCGTCGCGCTGGGCGTCCGGGAGCCGCGGGTGCGTGGCCCGCTGGAGTCGAACGCGTGGGCGCACCTCGGATCGGCACTGCGCGGCCTTCGCCGCAGTCCGGTGCTGCGCCGGATGACCCTGGTGTCGGCGCTGCGGTACAGCGGCGAGAGCGCGGCCCAGTTGTCACCCGTGTTCGTGGCGGGGCTGTGGCCTCTCTGGGCGCTCGGGTTGTGGCGCACCTTCGGCCACGTCGTGGCGTTCGCCGGTTTCCGGGTCAGCGGCTGGGTCGTCGGCCGTGTGGGCGCGGCACGCACGCTGTTCTTCGGCGAGTTGTTCGACGCCGTGGTGAACCTCGTGGCGCTGCTCAAGCCGACGGTGGTCTCGCCGCTGCTGCTCGGGTCTCCCGCCTACGGCGTGTCGACGACCGCCCAGCAGACGTTGCTTCAGCACGAGTTCACCGACCGGGAACGAGCGACGATGGGCTCGCTCGCGTCGTTGCTAGGAAGCGTGCTCTACGCACTCGTCGCGCTCGGAGCCGGTCTACTGGCGGACCGGTGGGGCATCGTCGTGGCTTTGCTCGCGATCCAGGCGGTGGTGCTGATCGCGCTGCCGCTCGTGCACCGCCAAGCGCGTGGAAGTTGCGTGCGGATGACGGACGCGCGTTGACGAGGTTGCCGACCAGGTCCTAGGGTCGGAACAGCGTGAAATTGAAACGTTTCAATCGGCCGCCTGCGTTGTCAGAACTCCACTAGCCAGGAGAACGCGATGCGAAGTCGATCCCTGCTGCACGCTCCGACAAGACTACTCTGCGCAATATTCTCGACACTCTTGGTCATGTCCCTGGTTGTCGCGGTCCCTGCCGCGGCGGCTCCCGCCGACCTCTCCGGGGCACGCTGGATCTGGTACCCGGAAGGAAGTCCCGCGGTCTCCGCCCCTGCCGAGACCCGCTACTTCCGCCGCACCTTCACCCAACCGGCCGGGCAGGTCGGCGAGGCACGGCTGACCGTCACCGGTGACGACACGGTGGACGTGTGGCTCAACGGCGAACCGCTCGCCGCGTCCGCTCGCGGGACCGACTCGTGGCAGCGGGCCCTCACCGTCGACCTGCGGTCCGCACTGGTCACCGGCACCAACACCCTCGCGATCGCGGTGCGCAACACCAGCGCCGGTCCGGCGGGTCTCGTCGCCCGCGCGCGGATCGTCACCGGTGGCGCGGCGGCGGACCTGGTCACCGACGGCGCGTGGAAGGCGGGCCGCAACGCCGGTGAGGGCTGGGAACGGCCCGGCTTCGCCGACGGTTCCTGGCCCCAGGCCGCCGACCTCGGCTCGTACGGGGCCGAGCCGTGGGGCAGCCGGGTGACCACGGCCGATCCCGGTGAGGCGTCGCCGTTGTCCGTCACGTCGACGACGACGGAACGACGTGTCGCCCCGCTCGGCGTGGACGCGAAGCGGCCGAGGTTCGGCTGGGTGCTCGGTTCCTCCGCACCGGGTCAGCGCCAGGGTTCCTACCAGGTGCTCGTCGCGAGCACGCGGGCGCTGGCGGACGCCGGGACCGGCGACGTGTGGGACAGCGGCCGGGTCGACGACGAACGGTCCGTCGACGTCGTCTACGGCGGTCCGGCCCTGACCTCGCTGACCGGCTACCACTGGCGGGTGCGCGTCTGGGACACCCAGGGACGAGCCGGCGCGTGGAGTGCGGTCTCGACGTTCGAGACCGGGCTCTACAACCCCGCCTCCGAGTGGCGCGGGGCGTTCATCGGCGGTCCCGCCGGTCAGGGCTTGGACGGCGCCACCTGGATCTGGTACCCGGAGGGGTCGCCGACCAGCGGCCTGCCGGTGATGACGAGGTACTTCCGCAAGACCTTCACGCTGCCGTCCGCGACCACGGGCACTCTCGCGGTCACCGCCGACGACACGGCCACCGTGTGGCTCAACGGCGAGAAGATCTACTCCAGCCCGCAGGTCGCGGACTCGTGGAAACGGGCCGGCGTGATCGACCTGTCCGGCAGGCTGCGGTCCGGCGCCAACACGATCGCGGTGTCGAGCTCCAACACGTCGGACTCCCCCACCGGTCTCGTGGCCAAGCTGACGGCCGGTGGCGTCGTGGTGCACACCGACGGGAGCTGGAAGGCGTCCACCGCGTCCCCTGCGGGCTGGGAACAGCCCGCGTTCGACGACGGCTCCTGGCCGCAGGCACGGGCACTGGTCGGCATCGGCGGGGCGCCGTGGAACGACCAGGTCGTCGTCCCCCAGCCGGCTCCGTTGCTGCGCAAGGGTTTCTCGGTGACCAAGGCCGTGCGCAGCGCCCGGTTGGTCACCACCGCGCTCGGCCTGCACGAGACGCAGCTCAACGGCGCCAAGGTCGGCGAGGACGTGCTCGCTCCGGCGTGGACGGACTACAACAAACGCGTCCAGTACAAGGTGCACGACGTCACCGGCAAGATCCGCCAGGGTGACAACGCACTGGGCGCGTGGCTGGGCAACGGCTGGTACTCCGGCAGCCTCGGCATCGGCGGCAACCGCCTCTACGGCACGCAACCGTGGTACTCGGCGCAGCTGCGACTGACCTATGTGGACGGTACGACGGAAACCGTGGCCACGGACGGGACCTGGAAGTACAAGTCCGGTCCGATCATCGCCGACGACCTCTACCACGGCGAGCACTACGACGCCCGCCTCGCGGTGCCGGGATGGGACGGCGCCGGGTTCAACGACAGCGGCTGGCGCTCCGCGCAGGTGAAGCAGGGCGCGTTGCCGAACCTGGTGGCGCAGGTGGACGCCGGCACGAAGGTCCAGCAGGATCTGCGGCCGGTGGCTCTCACGCAGCCCAAGCCCGGTACGTGGGTCTTCGACCTCGGCCAGAACTTCACCGGCTGGAACCGGCTGCGGGTGCAGGGACCGGCGGGCACGACGATCACGTTGCGGCACGCCGAGGTCCTCAACCCCGACGGCACGCTCTACACCACGAACCTGCGGGCGGCCCAGGTGACGGACCAGGTCGTGCTGGCGGGCACCGGCCAGGCCGAGACCTTCGAACCGAGGTTCACGGTCCACGGCTACCGCTACGTCGAGCTGACCGGGTTCCCCGGCACGCCCACGCTCGACACGCTCATCGGGCGGGCGGCCTGGACGAACGGCGCGGAGATCGGCGGGTTCGACACCTCCGACACGATGCTCGACAAGCTGCAGAACGCCATCGTGTGGGGACAGCGCTCGAACATGCTCTACGTCCCGACCGACTGCCCGCAGCGCGACGAGCGACTGGGCTGGACCGGTGACATCGCGTCGTTCGCCCCGACGTCCACGCACAACATGGACGTGTCCGCGTTCCTCGACAAGTTCACCGACGACATGGTCGACGCGCAACGCTCCGACGGCGCGTTCACGGACGTCGCGCCCAACGTCAGCAACATGGGCGCGGGCACGGCGGCGTGGGGTGACGCGGGCGTGATCGTGCCGTACACCCTGTGGCAGCGCTACGGAGACCTGCGCGTGGTCGAGGACAACTTCGCCGCCATGACGAAGTGGGTCGACTACCTGCGCTCCACGGCGGAGGCCGACCTCATCCGCGACCGCGGCGGGTTCGGCGACTGGCTCAACGTGAACGACGACACCCCGCGCAACGTCATCTCGACGGCGTACTTCGCGTGGTCCGCGCGCCTGGTGTCGCGGATGGCCCAGGCCATCGGCAGGACGGCGGAGGCATCGACGTACGGCACTCTCGCCGACCAGGTCTCGACGGCGTTCACGAACAGGCTCGTGGCCGCGGACGGCACGGTCTCCGGCAACACGCAGACCGGCTATGCGCTCGCGCTGGCGTTCGGGCTGGTGCCGCAGCAACGCGTTCAGTCCCTTGTGGACAAGCTGGTGGCGAGGGTGCGTGCCGCGAACAACCACCTGACCGTCGGGTTCGTCGGCGTCTCGCACCTGCTGCAGGTGCTGGCCGACCACGGGCGGACGGACGTCGCGTACCAGATCCTGACGCAGCCGGACTACCCCGGCTGGGGCTACATGGTGAACAAGGGTGCGACGACGGTGTGGGAGCGGTGGGACGGCATCCGGCCGGACGGGTCGTTCCAGGATCCGGGGATGAACTCGTTCAACCACTACGCGATGGGGTCGGTCGGCGACTTCCTCTACCGCACCGTGGGCGGGCTCAGCTCGGCCTCTCCCGGCTTCCGGTCGCTGGTCATCGCCCCGAAACCGGGTGGTGGGCTCACGTCGGCCAAGTCGTCGCACCGCACGCCGTACGGTGACGCGCTCAGCGAGTGGACCACGTCGGGAGGACGCCTCACCCTCCACACCGTCGTGCCCACCGGGACGTCGGCGGTCGTGCGTGTTCCGGCGGCGAGTGCCGCGGCGGTGACGGCTCCGCCTGGGGCCGTTCCGCTCGGCTACGGCTCTGGCGTGGCCTCGTTCCACGTCCCGGGCGGTGATCACGTCTTCACCGCACCCGCGTGATCGGGTAGCTCGACGGGCGCGGGGCACTCAGCCTCGCGCCTGTTCGATAATGACGGACATGAAACTGTTGCCCGTCACCGCTTCCGGAGCGCAGGCCGCCTGCCTCGACGTCGGCGCCGGTCGTCCGAGCGTCTACCTCGGCGGCCTCGGACTGGCGAGCACCGTCACGTTCGCGCCGGTCATCGGCCATCCCGCGCTGGCGGGCAGGGGCCGGCACGTGCTGGTCGACCTGGTGGGCAGCGGCTGGAGCGACCACGACGACGCGTTCTCGCACACGATCGACGAGCACGCGGCCGCTGTGGCCGCGGTGATCGACGCCCTCGACCTCGGCGCGGTCAGGCTCGTCGGGCACTCGCTCGGCGGTTCGGTCGCGATCAGCCTGGCGGCGCAACGTCCCGACCTCGTCGGTGAGCTGGTCGTGGCCGAGCCGAACCTCGACCCCGGCGTCGGAACGATGTCGGCGCGGATCGCGAGCTTCGACGAGGACGACTTCGTCGCGACCGGGATGGACGCCATGATCAACGCGGAGGACACGTCGATGGGCGTGCGCACGCTGCGCCGGTGGTCACCGCGCGGGCTGCACCGCACCGCCGTGTCGCTGCTGGCGGAGCGGCCGGCGACCTTCCGCGCGCAGCTGACCGCGCTGTCCGTGCCGAAGCGCTACATCTCGGGCGAGCTGAGCGCGGAGGACCTCGACGGCCTGCGCGCGACCGGGTGCGACGTCCGCGTGGTGCCCGATGCCGGGCACCTGATGATGGACGACAACCTCGACGGGTTCGTGAAGTTGCTGACCAGCTAGACGAGGACGTCCCGCAGGACCCGCAGCACGTTCTCCCCCAGGATCTTGCGGATGTCGGCCTCGGCGAACCCCCGCCGCACCAGCGCGTCGGTGATCTTCGGCAGGTCCGACGGACGGGCCACCTCGGCGTGCGCGGTCGTGGCCTCGAAGCCGGGCGGGAGCATCCAGCCGCCGTAGACCTGCTGGTAGTAGTCGTCGATGAAGTCGGGGCCGAGGCCGACGTGGTCGATACCCGCCACCTCGACGATCCGCTCGACGTGGTCGACGACCCGGTCCGCCGTGGGGTGCTCGGCGTCGATGAAGAACGGGATCGCCGCCGCCACCCCGATCACGCCGCCGAGCCGCGCGATCTGCTTGATGTGGTCGTCGTGCAGGTTGCGGTGGATGTCGGTGATGCCGAGGCAGGCCGAGTGGGTCGCGAGGAACGGCCGGGTGGCGAGTTCGAGCACGTGGTCGACGCCGCCGACACCGAGGTGGCTGATGTCGAAGACGATGCCCAGCTCCTCCATCTCGCGCAGCACCTCGATGCCCTGCGGGGTGAGGCGGCTGCGCGACGTCGCGTCGAGGCCGCTGCCGTCGGCGAGGAACGTGCGGCCGAAGTGGGCCATGGAGATGACGCGGACGCCCACCCGGTGCAGGGTGCGGACGAGCGCGGGGTCCTGCCCGATCCCGTGGGCCCCTTCGAGCGCGATGACGAAGGCGATCTTGCCGGCGGCGACGGCGGCGTCGATCTCGGCACCGGTCACGCACACGGCGACGTCGTCGCTGTGCTCGGCGGCGAGGCGGTGGATGCGCTCGACGAGCAGAAGTGTGCGCCGCAGGCCGCCCTCGGACTGGAAGGCCTCTTCGAGGCAGATCGGCAGGATCTGGACGTCGACTCCGCCGGTGCGCAGTTCGGGGAGCCAGAAGTCCCTGAAGTGGCCGGGCTTGTTGCGCTGGTCGAAGTGGTCGACCAGCAGGATGAGGTCGTTGTGGCAGTCGACCACCACGGCGTCCTGGTGCAGAGACATGATCATCCTGTGGGTTCGCGGGTCCTCGTCCACGGCAGCGTAACGGCCCTCATGCCTGCGTGAACGCGCAGAACGTCGCGGCACAACGGGGCCGCAGTCGACATCTGTCGCGTCAGATGTCGCCGAGAAGCCTTGCCGCCTTGATGCCGAGGTGCAGGACGAGGCGGCGTTCGCCGTCGCTCAGGTCGAAGCCGGTGAGCTCCTCGATCCGGTGCAGGCGGTGGTAGATCGTCGCCCGGTGCACGCCGAGGCGTTCGGCCACCGCGCGCGAGTCGCCTGCGCGGTCGAGGAAGGTCTCCGCCGTGAGCAGGAGCGCGGGGTCGGCGTCGAGGAGCGCGGTGATCGCCTGCGCGACCCCCATGCTGCGCAGTTGCTCGCGCGGCTGGGCGACCAGCAGGGCGTAGATGCCGAGCGCGTCGTGGCGGGCGACCGGCCGGAACACGGGGATGACGTCGGCGACCCTGATCGCGTCGAGGGCCTGCCGGTACGACGTCGCGGCGTCGGCCAGTCGCGCCGCCGGACGGCCCACCCCGGCGACCACGGCACGCCAGCGGTCGGTGCGCCCGAGCCGTTGGGACACCGACGAGCACAGCTCGTCCGCGAGGCGGGGAGCCCGCTCGGTCGCGCGCTGCGTCACGACCAGCAACCCGTGGGTGGGGCGGACCAGGAACATGCTCTCGCGGAACGGCATCGTGGCGGCGGTCGCGCGCAGAGCCGCCCCGAGTGCCAGCCGATCGCCCTCGTCGACGTCCTGACCGGCGACCGGCAGCGGCGCGACGACGATCGCCACGACGCCACCGCGCGCCGCGTAGAGGCCCGACTCGACCAGCCCGTCGGCGGCGAGAGTGCGCGCCACGTGGTCGTCCGACATCAGGTCGCGGAGGAACTCACCGACCCTGGCGTCGTGCAGCTCGCCCAGCGCCCGCTCGCGGAACAGCACCTCCGCGGCCTCGTCGGCCGCGACACCCGCGAGGGCCAGGCCGGCGTCGTCCACGGGCTCGTCGGCGTCGATGAGCCACAGGTAGCCGAACTGGAAGTCCTGGAACCGGATCGGGATCGCGACCCTCGGCAGCAGGTCCTCGGTCCCGGGAAGGCGCACCGGACCCTCCGCGCGGGCGAGCCGGAACCGCCGCAGCCACGCGACCGCCTCCGGAGGGGCCTGGCGGGTCAGGACCACGCGCGCCCGCATGTCGTCGATCGGGCCGGCATGCGCGCTGTAGGCCAGCAGCCGGAAGTGCACGTCGTCGACCGCGACCGCCCGCCCCAGTTGCCGGGCCAGCGTGTCCACCACCCGCTGCAGGTCCTCGCTCACAGGGCCGCGCTCACCATGCCTCTCGTCGTTCGCGGTGCCACCGGTTCGGTGGTGAATGTAGCCTGATCGGCCCATCGACGAGCAGGCCTGCACCGCAGTTCCTCACCGTCGGACTTCTCCGCGAATCACGGCAATAACGAGAAAACGCGATGAAGAACGCCTGGACGACTATCAGGATTCACGGTCGTGAACCGACAATCGCCGATCGTGTTCACAAGTGTGATCGGCGAAGATTTCCGCTGTTCAGCGCGTTGATCGATTCGAAAGGTGATGAGCTGCGCGTTCGACGGATTCGACTTCGGAATTCGACTCGACGCACGGAATTCCGGCGTTGACGCCGGCAGAAGAACGCTCTTAGCATCCGGCGAGAACCCGCCGCGCGTCCGACCGAAAACCCTTTTCCTCAGCGTCGAGAACTGGAGTCCTCATGGGCATTTCGGAGCAGCCCGCGCGTCCGGCGCGTCAACGCCGGATCCGGGCGGGCCTGGCGTCGGGTGGCGCCGTCGTCGCCCTGGTCACCGTGCTCGCCGCGTGGCCCGGCATCGCCGCGACCGCGAACGCCGCGGGCACCTACGTGCTGAAGAACGCGGGCAGCGGGCAGTGCCTCGACGCGGGGACGAGCCCGTCGAGCGGAACGCAGCTGCGGCAGCAGGCGTGCGCAGGCCAGGAGTGGGTGCTGACCGACGTCAGCGGCGGGGTGCGGATCACCGCGGCGGGCCTGTGCGTCGGGGTGCGCGAGGCCTCGACCAGCGCGGGCAAGCCCGTCCAACTGGAGACGTGCACCGGTGCGTCGAGCCAGGTCTGGGCGCTGACCGCGAACGGCACCGACTACCGCCTGGTCAACGCGAACGGCGGCAAGTGCCTCAACGTCAAGGACAACGCCACGTCGGCGGGAGCGCTGGTGCAGACCAACTCCTGTGACAGCGCCGCGACCAAGCAGTGGACGCTCGCGCCGTCGGGCGGGACGACGACCACGACCACCACCACGACCACGACGACCACCGGTCCGACGACCACGACGACCGGCACACCGCCCGCCAACGCGCTGTACGTGGCACCGGCCGGCCGTGACAGCGCCTCCGGCACGATCTCCGACCCGACCACGCTGACGTCCGCACTCACGCGAGTGGCGTCCGGCGGCACGATCTTCCTGCGCGGCGGCACCTACAGCTTCTCGCAGACCGTGACGATCCCGGCCACCAACAACGGAACCTCCGGCGCGCGCAAGAAGCTGACGGCCTACCAGGGCGAGACGCCGGTGCTGAACTTCTCGGCGCAGAGCGAGGACCCCGCCAACCGGGGCCTCGCGGTGAACGGCTCGTACTGGCACGTGCACGGCATCGTCGTCGAGCGCGCCGGGGACAACGGCATCTTCGTCGGTGGCAGCAACAACATCTTCGAGCGCACGGTCACCCGGTTCAACCGCGACACCGGTCTGCAGCTGTCCCGGGCGCTGTCCAGCACCCCGAAGGACCAGTGGCCGTCCTACAACCTGATCCTGAGCGCGGAGTCGCACGACAACGCCGACTCGGACGGCGAGGACGCCGACGGGTTCGCGGCCAAGCTCACCTCCGGACCCGGCAACGTGTTCCGCTACTCCGTGGCGCACAACAACATCGACGACGGCTGGGACCTCTACACCAAGTCCGACACCGGCCCGATCGGCGCCGTCACCATCGAGGACTCGCTGGCGTACAAGAACGGCACGCTGAGCAACGGCGGTCAGGCCGGCAACGGCGACCGCAACGGGTTCAAGCTCGGCGGCGAGGACATCGGCGTCAACCACACGATCAGCCGGACGATCGCCTACGACAACGGCAAGCACGGCTTCACCTACAACCGCAACCCGGGCTCCATGAGCGTGTCGAGCAACCTCAGCATCGACAACGACGAGCGCAACTTCTCGTTCGACGCGGGCAGTTCGACGTTCCGCTCCAACACCTCCTGCCGCGGCAGCAGCGGGAGCAACGACAAGGTCGTCGGGAGCTCCGACTCCTCCAACCAGTTCTGGGCCGGCTCCAACGGGTCCCGCTGCTCCTCCTACAGCGGAGCGCTCGGCTGGTCGTTCGCCTCCGACGGCAGGCTCGTCGTGACCCTCGGCGGCAGGACCGTCGCCCTCTGACCACCGTCGCCACCAGGGCAGGCCGGGTCAGTGCGTCAGCCGCGCTGACCCGGCCTGCGGCACGAGTTGTCGAACCGTCGTCGAAGATCGCCGTCGAACGGAGTTTCGACGGCCACGACCCTGCATGATGTTAACGCTCACATCCCGGAGCCCTCACCCCTGCCACGAGGAGCCGGTCCATGCGTCGTCCCCTGCCGCGTGCCGTTCGTCCCGCACTGATCGTCCTGACCCTGGCCGCCGCGGCCGTCCTGCCCTCCGCTCGGGAGGCGTCGGCCGCCGGACCCGTCCCGCACTACCTGATGACCGCGTTCACGAACAGCAGCGAGTCGAACATGCACGTCTACGACTCGGCGAACGCGACGAGCTTCACCGGCGTCAGGGCGAACGCCTACACGCCGCCGTCGGGCCTGATCCGCGATCCCAGCGTCATCCGGCACACCGACGGCTACTACTACATCGTCCACACGACCGGCTGGACCGGCGACACGATCGGGTTCGCCCGCAGCGCCGACTACGTGAACTGGACGTTCCTGCGCACCGTCCGGGTAGGACTGAACGGGACCACCGGCAGCACCTGGGCGCCGGAGTGGTTCAAGGACTCCGACGGCAGCGTGCACGTGGTCTTCTCCGCGTCCACGACCGGCACCGCGGGGCAGTTCCGCCCCTACCGGATCACCGCGACGAACGCGGACCTGTCGGCGTGGAGCAGCCCCGTCGCACTGGGAATCCCGGCGAACTACATCGACAGCTTCCTGGTCAAGGTCGGCGGGACGTACCACAACTTCCTCAAGAACGAGACCACGAAGTACGTCGAGCACGCGACCGCCACCTCGTTGAACGGGCCGTGGACGTTCGTCGGCACGGGGAACTGGGCGGGCTGGGGCTCCGGTCTCGAAGGGCCCGCGCTGGTTCGGCTGCCCGACGGCCGCTGGCGCGTCTACTTCGACCAGTACGGCCAGGGGCGCTACTTCTACGCCGACAGTGCGAACCTCACGACGTTCGGCGCCAAGGCGGAACTGAGCGGGCTGTCCGGCACCGCGCGGCACTTCACCGTGCTGCGGGAGGACTCCGGTGACGGCACGGCGGTGGCGACGGGCGCGAGGTCCCTGCGCTCGGTCAACGCGCCCGACCGCTACGTCCGGCACCGCGACAACCTCGGTTACCTCGAACCGGCGAGCTCGTCCAGTTCCCTCCAGACGCGCCAGGACGCGACGTTCACCGTGGTGGCCGGCCTGGCCAACGCGAGCTGCTACTCGTTGCGCTCGGTGAACTTCCCGGACCGCTACCTGCGCCACTACGGCTTCCGCGTCCGGCTGGACACGGGCACCGGTGACGCTGCCTTCGCCCGTGACGCCACGTTCTGCGGCCGCGCCGGACTCGCGGGCGGCACGTCGTTCGAGTCCTACTCCCACCCCGGCCGGTACCTGCGCCACCAGAACTACGAACTGCGCGTCGACTGGCGCACCTCCGACACGGCGTTCGCCGGTGACGCGTCCTTCACCGTCACCGCACCACTGGCCTGAAAGGACAGTCGATGAAACCCCTGCTGCGACTGGCCGTGCTCGTGCTCGCCGTCCTGGCCTGGATACCCGTGCCTCAGGCAGGTGCGACGCCCGCGGTCCGGTACACCAACCCGATCGCCGAGAAGCGCGCCGACCCGCACGTCTTCAAGCACACCGACGGTTACTACTACTTCACCGCGACCGTTCCCGAGTACGACCGGATCGTCCTGCGGCGTGCGACCACCATCCAGGGACTCGCCTCGGCGCAGGAGACCGTGATCTGGCGCAAGCACTCCAGCGGCGAGATGGCCGCCCACATCTGGGCACCGGAGATCCACTTCATCAACGGCAAATGGTACGTCTACTTCGCCGCGGGACGCAGTGACGACATCTGGCGCATCCGGATGTACGTGCTGGAGAGCACCGACCCGTTCAGCACGTCGTGGACCGAACGCGGCCGCATCACGACACCGTGGGACACCTTCTCGCTGGACGCCTCCACGTTCGTGCACAACGGCGTGCGCTACCTGACGTGGGCTCAGCAGGAGCCGGGCATCTCCACGAACTCCAACCTCTACCTGGCCCGCACGGGCTCGACCCCGTGGACGATCACCGGCACGGTCACCCGGCTGACGGTGCCGACGCTGTCCTGGGAGACCCGCGGCTACAAGGTCGCGGAGGGGCCGTCCGTCCTGCAGCGCAACGGGAAGGTGTTCCTCACCTACTCGGCCAGCGCCACCGACGCGAACTACTGCCTGGGACTGCTGACCGCGTCGGCTTCGGCCGACCTGCTCAACCCGGCGTCGTGGACCAAGAGCGCGAACCCCGTCTTCACCACCAGCGCGGCGACCGGGCAGTACGGGCCGGGCCACAACTCGTTCACGGTGTCCGAGGACGGCACGAGTGACGTCATGGTCTACCACGACCGCAACTACCGCGACATCAGCGGCGACCCGCTCAACGACCCGAACCGCCGCACCCGCGTGCAGAAGGTCTACTACAGGGCCGACGGCACACCGGACTTCGGCATCCCGGTCCCCGACGGCGCCACCCCGGTGCGGCTCAGGACCTACGGCTCCACCGACAGGTTCGTGCGGCACTGGGAGTACCGCGCTCGGGTCGAGGCGAACGTGTCGCCGCTGGCCGACTCGCAGTTCAGGATCGTCACGGGACTCGCCGGTTCCGGCACGGTGTCGCTGGAGTCGACCAACTTCCCCGGCTACTACCTGAGGCACCGCAACAACGAGCTGTGGGTCGAGCGCAACGACGGCAGCACGCTGTTCCGCGACGACGCGAGCTTCTTCCAACGCGCGGGACTCGCCGCGAGCTCCGCCACGTCGTTCGAGTCGAAGAACTTCCCCGGGCTCTACATCCGCAACAGCAACGGACTGCTCCACCTGCAGTCGATCACCGACGCGCAGGGGCGGGCCGACGCGACGTTCGCACTGGAGTGACGAGATGAGGACAATCGCGCTGATCTTCACGATCGCCCTGACCATCGTCGTGACCGCTTCACCGGCGGTGGCCTATCCCCTGCCGGGCCGGGTCACCGGGGACGTGAGCGTGCACGACCCGAGCGTGGTCAGACGTGCCGACGGCAGCTACCTGGTGGCGCACACCGGCACGAACATCGCGCTCAAGACCTCCACCGACCGGATCGCGTTCCGCAACGCCGGTTCGGTGTTCCCCGGCGGGGCGTCCTGGACCACTCCCTACACGAACGGCGACCGCAACCTCTGGGCGCCGGATCTGTCCTATCGGAACGGTCAGCACTGGCTCTACTACTCTGCCTCGACGTTCGGCTCGAACAGGTCGGCGATCTTCCTCGCCACCAGCCCGAGCGGGAACTCCGGCACGTGGACCCACCGCGGCCTGGTCGTCGAGTCGCGGACCTCCGACGACTTCAACGCCATCGACCCCGACCTCGCCGTGGACGACCAGGGCCGATGGTGGCTGAGCTTCGGCTCGTTCTGGTCCGGCATCAAGATGGTCGCGCTGAACCCGTCCACCGGTTTGCGCTCGGACTCGTCGATCCGCTCCCTCGCCGGCCGGAACGGCGGCCCGATCGAGGCCCCGAACATCGTCAAACGCGGGGCCTACTACTACCTGTTCGTCTCGTTCGACTACTGCTGCCGGGGCGCGTCCAGCACCTACCGCGTCATGGTCGGCCGCTCCACCAGCGTCACCGGCCCGTACGTCGCCCGCAACGGCACCGCCCTGACGTCCGGAGGCGGCACGGAGATCCTGGCCGGTCAGGGCAGCGTGCACGGACCAGGACATCAGGACGTGCTCGCCGACGTCGACGGCGACCTCCTGATCTACCACTACTACACCGACACCGGCGCGTCACGGCTCGGCGTCAACCTGCTGGCCTACGACTCCGCGGGCTGGCCGTTCCTGCGGTGAGGAGAACACCTTGACCTCGATCAGCAAGCTGGCGGCCGCGGTCGTCCTGGTGGGCGGCCTCGCCGTACCGGCGGTGGCCAACGCGGCAGTCGTGGACACGAGCGCTTCGTACGCGTTGGTCAACCGCAACAGCGGCAAGGCGCTGGACGTCTACGACCTGTCCACGGCGGACGGTGCGCGGATCGCCCAGTACACGCGCAACGACGGTGCCTGGCAGCTGTGGCAGTTCGTCGACTCCGGCGGCGGCTTCTACCGGCTGAAGTCCCGGCACAGCGGCAAGGTCCTGGACTTCGCGTCGACAGCGGACCGGGCAGGGCTCGTGCAGACGACGGACGCGAACCGCACCGGCCAGCAGTTCCGGCTCGCCGACTCACCGGACGAGCACGTCCGGCTGGTCAACCGCGCGAGCGGCAAAGCGGTCGACGTGCTCGACTACTCCTCCGCCAACGCCGCGCAGGTGATCCAGTGGCCCGACACCGGCGGCACGAACCAGCAGTGGCAGCTGGTGAGGATCGGAGCGGCCGGCAACGTCAAGAACCCGATCAAGAGCAACGGGCCGGACCCGTGGCTGCAGTTCCACAACGGCTACTACTACCTGGCCACCACCACGTGGAACTCGACGATCACCATGCGCCGCTCCCGCACGCTGGCTGGCCTGTCGAGCGCCGCGGACACCGTGGTGTTCTCCCTGTCCGGCAGGCCGAACGGCTGCTGCAACATGTGGGCACCGGAGTTCCACCTGCTCAACGGCCGCTGGTACCTGTACTACGTGGCCGGGCAGAACGTGTCGGACTACAACCCCACCCAGCGGTTGCACGTGCTGGAGAGTTCGGGCTCCGACCCGATGGGCCCGTACGCGTTCAAGGCGGACCTCGGCAGCACGTGGGAACTCGACCCGAGCGTCCTGCAGCACAACGGGAAGCTGTACCTGATGGGCAGCGCGATGGACGGCACCCAGAGCCTGACCATCACCCCGTTGTCGAACCCGTACACGATCAGCGGCGCACGACGCACGATCTCGCAGCCCACGCTGTCGTGGGAACGGCAGACCGCGCCGGTCAACGAGGGCGCGGAACCGCTGTACCGCAACGGGCGCACCATGATCGTGTACTCGGCCAGCGCCTGCTGGGGTCCCGACTACAAGCTCGGCCTGCTGACCCTCACCGGTTCCGACCCGCTCAACCGCGCGCACTGGACGAAGTCACCGAACCCGGTGTTCCAGCGCAACGACGAGCACGGCGTGTTCGGCCCTGGGCACAACGGGTTCTTCAAGTCCCCCGACGGCACCGAGGACTGGATCGTCTACCACGGCAACACCAGCGCCTCGGCCGGCTGCGGCATGGAACGGTCCACCCGCGCGCAGAAGTTCACGTGGAACTCCGACGGCACCCCGAACTTCGGCACACCGGTCCCGCAGGGCGTCCAGATCGCCGCGCCCTCGGGCGAGCCCGTCTCCTAGCCGTGTCCCTCACCCGCGTCGCACGACGGGACACGCCTTGGCCCTCGACTCCGCCGCCGCACACCGAAAGGAGATCTCGCATGTTCTCGACCAGACTCGGCGCGGCCCTGGCGGCCGTCGCCGTGCTCGGCGGGCTCGCCCCCGCCACCGCGGCACCACAGATCCTGGCCTGCGGCGACCGCTCGTACAACGCCGACGCGGTGCTCAGCGGCAGCACGTGGACCTCCCGCAACGCCGGCCGGACCGTCTACACGGGCACCGACATGCGTGCGGCCGTGCAGGCGGCGATCGGCAGCCTCACCTCCGGTCGCACCTCGAAGCAGTGGGTGCTGGTGCGCGGCAGCGGTTCGATCAGCGCGGGCTCGCGGATCTCGTTGCCCAGCTACACCGGCATCGACGTCTGCGGCACGATCAACGTGACCGGCAGCGGTTCCGGCGACCAGGCCCCGATCTACTCCAGGGGCGCGCGTGACGTCGAAGTGGGCTACCTCAGCGTCACAGGGCGCCCGTTGTACGGGATCTTCCTGCGCAACGTCGACAACGTCGTGCTCGGGCAAATCAACCTTCAGTTGTCCGGCGGCCTTGGCGTGCGCATCGACAACCGCGGCGACACCAGCGTGCGCAGCCGCAACATCAGGATCGACAACGTGTACGCGTCCGGCGCGAGCAGCCACGCCGTCGAGACCTACGGCGTGGACGGCCTCACGATCGGCACGGTGACCGCGCGCAACGTCGGCGAGTCCGGGCTGCTGCTCAACGACACCATCAACGCCTCCGTCGGCACGGTCGACGCGGAGAACGCGGGCTCGGGCACCGGGTACGCGGCGTTCCGCACCGCCAACCGCAACGGCCGCATCGGCTCGTCCTACCCGACGAACATCAGGGTCGGCACGGTCAAGGCGCGTGGCGGTGGCCGCGGGGTGTTCTGCGTGTCGGAGAGCGGCGGGCTGACCATCGACCGGATCGACCTCGCGAACACCGGCAACAACGCGGTCCTGATCGAGAACTGCACGAACGTCGTCCTCGCGGCGCAGAGCGGCACGGTGTCCGGGGGTGGCGAGGTCCGGCTGGCGGCGCGCACGGAGTTCCCGAACAACCGCGACATCATCGTCCAGAACCTGACGCTGACGAACTCGTCGGTGCGCGAGAGTCCTTGTGGCACCAACACGACGTTCCGCAACCTCACGCTGAACAACACCTCGTTGAACGTGTGCTCATGACGTCAGCCGTGCGCCTGGTACTCGAACCAGTCGAAGCGCACGGTTCCGGTCGCGGCGTAGAGGCCGATCACGCGGCCGGTGAACCCTCCGGCCACCTCGGTTGACAGGTACTTGCCGTCGAGTGAGGCGAGTTCGTCGAACTCGGGCACCTCGACGCCGAACGACAGCGTGTCCGGGCCGGACCGGGCGTCCTGCGGTGTGCGCGGCTCCACGCGCACGACCAGGACGACCGGTCCGTCCGGCACGGGCCTCGACGCGACGACGGCGCGGAGCGGGCCGATGCGGGCGATCACCCGCACCTCTCCGGATCTGGCCTCGATCTCGTAGTGGTGCTCCTCGTCCAGCCGGACCGCGAGGCCGCCGCTGCCGTCCGCGACGTCCACCAGCGCCCTCGCGACGCACGACAGGTGCCGCTGACGCTGTCCGGCGAACACCACGGCGGGATCGTCCATTCCGGACCCGCGAGCGCGCAGGGTCAGCCAGCCAGGCCGTTCCTCGGTCGTGCAGTGCTTCTCGGAACGGTCGCGCACCGAGATCCACGACGGGTCCAGTCCCCAGGCGTCGAACTCGTCGCGTTCGGACACCGCGGGCGCCGGGCCGGGCACGATCTCCCCCACGACGGGCCATCCCTCGACCCACGTCACCGGGGCCAGGAAGGTCTCGCGGCCGAGCACGTGCCAGCCGGGCGTGCCGCCGCCGGGCCGCACGCCGAGGAACACCATCCACCACGTGCCGTCCGGCGCCTGCACCAGATCCGCGTGGCCGGTGTTCTGCACGGGTTCGCCGGTGCCGCGGTGCGTGAGGACCGGGTTGGCCGGGCAGGGCTCGAACGGGCCGTTGGGCGTGCTCGCGCGGGCGACCGAGACGGCGTGCCCGCGTTCGGTGCCTCCCTCGGCGATCAGCAGGTACCAGTGCTCGCCGATCCGGTACAGGTGCGGCGCTTCCGGCGCCTTGGCCCCAGGTTCGCCCGACCACAACCGCGTCGGTGCGCCGAAGGTCTCGCCCGTCGACGGGTTGATGCGGTACTGCGACACCCCGGCCACCGTGCACCAGCAGTTCCCGTCGGCGTCCCAGGCGAGGTCCGGGTCGATGCCCTCCACGCCGGGCAACGGGATCGGGTCGGACCACGGTCCCGCCGGGTCGGTCGCGGTGTAGAGCGCGTTGCCGCCCGCACCGACGTTCGTGACAATCAACCAGAACCGGCCGTCGTGGTGGCGCAACGTCGGTGCGTAGACGCCGGCCGACGACGGCGTGCCGGTCGTCAGCCGCAACTGGGAAGGGCGCTCCAGCGCGTTGCCGATCTGCTTCCACTCCACCAGGTCCGTGCTGTGGAACACCGGAACGCCCGGGAAGTACTCGAAGCTGGAGCACGCCAGGTAGTAGTCGTCACCGACGCGGCAGACGCTCGGGTCGGGGTGCATGCCCGCGATCACCGGGATCACCGTTCCTCCACCACGGCGCATCCACCAGCGATCAGCTCGCTCAGGACCCCACCCGTGAGCAGGTCGTGCACGGGTTCGGGCAGCGGTACGGGTTCGGCGCGGTGGTTCAGCACGACCTGCCAGCGGTGTCCGGCGTTCTCGCGCACCACCACCTCGACGCCGGGAGGCATCCGATCGACACCGGCCGAGTCCAGCAGTTCCGCGACCAACGCCGTGTAGGCGGTGGGGTCGAGGCGCGTGGACAGGTACCAGGCCGTGCCGTTGCGGGTCAGCGCGGGCGAGCCGGCCAGCGTGCCGTGGGTGTAGGTGGCGACCGCTTCTGCGCCCTGCAGGCGGATCGACTCGCTCCAAGCGGTGGCGCGGGAGCCGTCCGACAACGTGATCCGTTCGTCGCGGCGCAGCGGCCGGTGTTCCTCGACCCGGATGCCCAGTGCCTCACGCAGCGGTGCCGTGGGGAATCCACCCAGCCGTGCGTGCGGGAACTCGTCGACCACACCGCTGAAGTGCTGCACCAGCAACGTTCCCCCAGCCGCGACGTAGCGGCTCAGGTTCTCCGCGCTCTCGTCGGAGAGCAGGTACAGCGCCGGGGACAGCACGAGCCGGTATCGGCCCAGGTCCGCCGCGGGGTGGGCGAAGTCAGCCACGGCACCGTTGTCCCACAACGCCCGGTGTGCTGCGCGCAACGCCGGGTGGTAGCTGAGTTCCGGCGACGGCAGCCCGTCTGAGTTCAGCGCCCACCACGCGTCGGAGTCGTGCAGCACGGCCACCTGCGCCGTGACGGTCGACCCGGCCAGCACGCCGAGCCGGGCGAGCACCGCGCCGGTCTCCTTCACCTCGCGGAACACCCGGCTGTCCGCGCCAGCGTGCGGCACCATCGCCGAGTGCCACTGCTCGGCGCCCGCTCTCGACTGGCGCCACTGGAAGAACAGCACGCCGTCCGCTCCCCGCGCGACGTGCCCGAGCGAGTGCCGCAAGATCTCCCCCGGTTCCTTCGCGAGCACCCGGTCTCCCGCGTACACGGTGTTCGTGCCCTGTTCCATGAGCAGCCACGGCTCGCCGGACGCGAACGAGCGGGCGCGGTCCGCGGCGAACGCGACGTCGGCGGCCGCGTCGAGGCCCGGCGCGTCCGGGTAGTGGTCGATCGCCACCACGTCCACCTCCCGTCCCAGCGCCCACAGGTCGACGTTCTGGTAGCCCGGCAACATCATGTTCGTCGTCACCGGCCGGTCGCTGTGGGCGCGGATGGCGTCGCGTTGCTCGCGGTAGGCCGTGATCACCTCGTCGGAGAAGAACCGGCTGAAGTCGAGCGACTGACCGGGGTTGCGGTGCCACTGGGTCGCGCGCGGCGGCAGGACCTGGTCCCAGCTCGTGTACCGCTGGCTCCAGAACGCCGTCCCCCACGCCTCGTTGAGGGCGTCGAGCGACCCGTGCCGCGCCTGCAGCCAGGTCCGGAACGCGACGGCGGTGTGGTCGCACCAGCACAACGTCGCGTACTCGTTGTGGACGTGCCACAGCACGACCGCCGGGTGATCGCCGTAGCGTTGCGCAAGCGCGGAGGCCACACGCAGTGCCGCCGTGCGGTAGGCGGGCGCGATGAGGCAGTACGTGTCACGGCTGCCGTGGACGAGTCTGGTGCCGTCGGCGGTGACCGGCAGGGCGTCGGGGTGCGCGAGCGTGAACCACGGTGGTGGCGAGGCGGTCGGCGTGGCGAGGTCGACGCGGACACCGTTGGCGTGCAGGCGATCCAGATGCGCGTCGAGCCACGCGAACTCGTAGCGCCCCTCCTCCGGTTCGAGCAGCGCCCACGAGAAGACGCCGACCGTGACGAGGTTGACCCCCGCCTCGCGCATCAGCTCGTCGTCCTCCTTCCACACCCGCGCGTCCCACTGCTCGGGGTTGTAGTCACCGCCGAACGCGATCACGCGTTCTCCCGCACGGGAAGCCGCGCGCCGTCACGCAGGAACAACGGGATGCGTTCGAGAGGAGCCGCGACCACGACCGTCCGGCCGCCCTCGTGCTCCTCCCCCGTCCACGCGTCGGTCCACCTCGCTCCGGCTGGCAGGTACACCTCCCGTTCGCGAGCGCCCGCCTCGGTGACCGGCGCGACGAGGAGGTCAGGCCCCAGCAGGAACGCGTCCTCGATCAGCCACGCCTCCGGGTCCTGCGGGAACTCGAGGAACACCGGCCGCATCGGCGGCACCCCGGTCGTGGCGGTCGTGCGCATCTGCTCCATCACGTAGGGGCGCAGGCGTTCCCGCAACCGGAGGAAAGCGGTGAGGATCTCGTAGGCCTCCTCCCCGTAGGACCAGACCTCGTTGGGCGACCCGGTCATCCCCGGCTCCAGCCCGTGCCCGGACCCGCGGTTGCCGTGCAGGCGGAAGAGCGGGCAGAACGCGCCGTACTGGAACCAGCGGACGAGGACCTCGCGGTAGGCCGGATCGCCGGGGTCGCCGCCGTGGAAGCCGCCGATGTCCGTGGTCCACCAGGGGATGCCGGACAGCATGACGTTCAGGCCGGCCTTGATCTGGGCGCGCAGCGTGGCGAAGTCCGTCCCGATGTCACCGGACCACAGCGCGGCGCCGTACCGTTGCGCGCCCGCCCACGACGACCGGTTGAGCGAGATGACCTCGGTCTCCCCCAGCGCCGTGAGTCCTTCGTGGACGGTGCGGGCGTTCTCGCGCGGGTACAGGTTCCCGACCTCCAGGCCGGGGCCGGCGTGGTAGCGCAGGTGGTTCTGGTGGCCGGGTTTCAGCTCGGGTTCGCAGGCGTCCAGCCAGAACACCGAGACGCCGACGTCGTGGTATCCGCGCCGGAGACGTTCCCAGAGGTACTCGCGAGCCTCCGGATTCGTGGCGTCGTAGAAGGCAACCTGCGCGGAGTAGGCGCCGAGCCCCTTGTCCGGCCAGTCGGCGTGCGCCACCGGCCCCGACTCGGTGCCGATGAACAGGCCCTGGTTCAGCATCGGGTGGTAGTTCTCGCTGACCGGGCTCACCGACGGCCAGACCGACACCATCAGCTTGACGCCCATCTCGTCGAGCTCGCGGACCATCGCGGCCGGATCGGGCCACTCGGCGGGGTCGAAGCGCCACTCGCCGAGGTGGGTCCAGTGGAAGAAGTCGCACACGATGACGGACAACGGCAGCCCGCGCCGCCGGTACTCGCGCGCGACCTCCAGCAACTCGTCCTGCGTGCGGTAGCGCAGCTTGCACTGCCAGAACCCGGAGGCCCACTCGGGAAGCACGGGCGAATGCCCCGTCACCCCGGCGTAGCGGCGCAGCACGTCGGCCGGCCCGCCCGCGGTGACCCAGTAGTCGATCTGGCGGGCGCTGTCGGCCACCCAGCGGGTGCCGGTCTCCGCCAGCTCGACCCTGCCGATCGCGGGCGAGTTCCACAGCAGGCCGTAGCCGCGGTCGGAGATCAGCAGCGGGATGGTCACCTCGGCGTTGCGCTGCACCAGGTCGACGACCGCGCCCTTCTGGTCCAGCAGCCCGTGGGTGTGCTGCCCCAGGCCGTAGAGCCGTTCCCCGCGGTAGGCGCGGAAGCGTTGTTCGAGCCGGTGGTAGCCGTTGCCGGTCGCGGTGGCGAGCCGCGGGCCCGGCCACCAGAAGTGCGCGGGCTGCTCGGCGAGGAGCTCGGCGCCGTCCTCGGTCCGGCTGAACGTGAGCAGGCCCGCCGACGACGACAGGTCGGGTTGCAGCTCTCCCTCCGGACGGCCGTCGATCCGCACGGTCAACGCGCCGGCGACGAGGATCGCGTGGTCGTCGGCGATCTTGATCTCGACCTCGGCGGGCGGTGGTGCGTCGAGCAGGGCGCTGGGGAGGTCGTCGAGCAGCGGTCCGCCCGGGATGGCGCGGACGCGGACGGCGTCGGGACCCCAGGCCTCGACGCGGAGGGTCTCGCCCTTCGCGCGCCATTCGAGGGCGGTGCCGAGGTCTCGGAAGTGCGGGGACATGGGGGCGCTCCTCGTGTCAGGGAATGGGGGAAGGGGGTGGGCTCTGCCCTCACGCACGGTCGGGACCGGGCTTGGGACACGCTGTGCTCCCGCGCGCGGTCGGGACCGGGACGCGAAAGCTCCGGCCCCTGCCCTCATCCACGGGCGGGACCAGGGCTGGGCGCCGGACCCGTGCTCTCGCGCACCGTCAAAACCGGCGTGAGCAGCACGCGGTCATCCGCAGGACGGCCACCATCGCGCACCGCGGTGAGCCTGCCCACGATCTGCTCGACGGCCACCCGGCCCAACTCGTGCGCGGACCCCGTCACCGCCGTGAGCCGCGGCGCGAACTGCTCGGCGAGCTGGTCCTGGCACAGCGCCACCACCGACACGTCCTCGGGCACGGTGCGCCCGCTGGTGCGCAGCAGGCTGAGCAACGGGCCGATCGCGCCCTCGTTCTGCACGACGAAACCGGTGGTGCCGGGGCGGTCGGCGAGCACGCGGGCGAGCGTTCCCGCCGTGCTCTCGTACGTGCCCTCGCAGGTGCGGTGCACGAACCGCAGTCCGCGTTCACCCGCACGGACGCGGAACCCGGCGAGCGTCCTCTCGGCGTAGCCCGCGTGCCGGTGGTAGACCCCGGAGCTGTAGCCGACGAACGCCACCTCGCGGTGTCCGAGGTCCGCTAGGTGGTCCGCGCACAACGCGCCGGCCGCGGCGAAGTCGTGGTCCACGCAGGACAGTCCGCGCACGTCGTCGGCCAGTCCGATGAGCGCGGCCTGGCCGCCCAGGTCGCGCAGCACCGGGAGGCGTTCGTCGTCCAGTTCGACGTCCATCAGGACCAGGCCGTCGGCCAGGCCGCTGGCGGCGATCCTGCGGACCCCGTCGGCGCCCTCGTCGTTGGTGATCAGCAGGACGTCGTAGCCGTGCTGCCGTGCCGTCGTCGTCACCGCGATGGCGATCTCCATCATCACCGGCACGTAGACGTCCGTGCGCAACGGCACCATCAGCCCGATGATGTGCGAGCGCCGGGCCGCCAGCGACCGCGCGCCCGCGTGGGGGTGGTACCCCAGCTCGCGCACGGAGGTCCGCACCCGCCGGCGGGTCTCCTCGGAGATCGCGCGCTTGCCGCTGAGCACGTAGCTGACCGTGCTGGACGACACGCCCGCGTGCCTCGCCACGTCCGCGATGGTCACCACCGGCTCAGCCCTTGATCGCGCCGGTCAGGACGCCCGTGCGGAAGTGCTTCTGCACGAACGGGTACACGACGAGCAACGGCACGAGCGTCAGCACCACCACGGCCATCTGCAGCGACAGCGGGGCCGTCTGGGAGAACTGGTCGCCGAACCCGCTGTTGACCGAGCCGGGCATCCCGTTGCCGCGGTTGACGTAGGTGAACAGCACGTACTGCAGCGGCCACTTCTCGCTCTCCGTCGGCAGGTACAGCATCACGTTGAAGAAGGAGTTCCAGTAGCCGACGCCGTAGAACAACGCCATCACCGCCGTCACCGCCCGCGAGGTCGGCAGCACGATCGACCACAGGATCCGCCAGTCGCCCGCGCCGTCGATGCGTGCCGCCTCGATCAGGTCCGCCGACGTGCTCGCGTAGAACGCCCGCAGGATCAGGATGTTGAACACCGACACCGCGCTCGGCAGGATCAGCGCCCACCACTGCCCGTAGCCGCCGAGCCCGACCACGACGAGGAACGTCGGGATCAGGCCGCCGTTGACGAACATCGTGACGATCAGCAACGTCAGCAGGAAGCGGTGGCCGGGTGAGCGCGACCGCGACAACCCGTAGGCGCACAGGACCGACACCACCATCGACACCACCGTGCCGACCGCGGTGATGCCGAGGCTCACCACGAGCGCGGTGCGGACCGTCGGGTCGGACAGCATCACCCGGTAGGCCTCGAACGTCAGCTCGTCGGGCCAGAGCACGAGCCCGCCCGCCCGGTTGACCGCGCCCCTGGTCGACAGGCTCGTCACCACCACGATCCACAGCGGCACCAGCATCACCAGCAGCACGCCGCCGAGGGTGATGCCCTTCGCGGCCTCGCCGGCGACGGTGGGCGGTTCCTCCCAGGCGGGGCGCTCGTTGCGCCGCCTGGGTCGAACCGGTTGCGCGACAACGGGTTTCTCGGCGGGGACAGGAGGCACGGTCAGCGTCATCGGCGGTACAACCCGTCTTGTCCGAAGGCGTGCGCCATCTTGTTCGCACCCCAGATGAGCAGCAGCGAGATCACGCTCTTGAACAGGCCCGCCGCCGCGCCGTAGCTGTAGTCGCCGGTGGCGATGCCGAAGAAGAAGGAGAACGTGTCGAGCACGTCCGCCGTGTCGTGGCCGACCGCGTACCGCTGGATCAGGAACTGCTCGAACCCGACGGTCAGCGCGTTTCCCAGGCGCAGCACCAGCATCAGCACGATGACGCCGCGCAGGCCGGGCAGCGTGATGTGCCAGAGCCTGCGCCACCGCCCCGCGCCGTCCGCCGCCGCGGCCTCGTAGAGGTCGGTGTTGATCGTGGCGAGCGCGGCCAGGAACACGATGATCCCCCAGCCCGCCTCCTTCCAGATCACCTGCGCGGTCACCAGCAACGCGAAGGTGTCAGGGTTCGTCATGACGTCCCAGGTGGCGAGGTCGTGCGAGCGCAGGAACTGGTTGAGCGCGCCCGCACCGCCGAGCATCTGCTGGAAGATCGTGACGGCCAGCACCCACGAGAAGAAGTGCGGCAGGTACACGACGGACTGGATGAAGTTCCGGATCCGTTGGGACAGCACGGAGTTGAGCAGGATCGCCAGCGCGATCGGGATCGGGAAGAACAGCAGCAGCTGCACGAAGCTGAGGTAGAGCGTGTTCCGCAGCGCGCCCCAGAACAGCGGGTCGCCGAACAGCCTCTCGAACTGGTACAGGCCCGCCCACGGGCTCTCCCACACCCCGGCGAGCGGGTCGTACTCCTGGAACGCCGTGACGAGACCGAACAACGGCACGTAGTTGAACACCAGCAGCAGGACGACGGCGGGCAGCGTCATCAGGAGCAGCGACCGGTCGCGCCTCAGCCTCGTCCGCCAGGAGAGCCCGGGACGGACGGTCGTCATTGCCCGGTGCCGAACTTCTGCAGCACGTTGTCGTTCATCCACGCGATGAGCCGGTCACCGCCGCCGCTGCTCTTCCAGGACGAGACCACCTCCTTGACCTCGGCGACCGACTTCTTGCCGTGGTAGCAGTCCTTCACCGTGTCGGCGACGCTCTGCGCGGCCTCCGCGGTCGCCTGCGCCTGCGGCATGCTGATGTTCATGCCCCAGAAGACGGGCTTGGCCAGCACCTTGACGTTGGCGGCCTGCCAGGAGGCGATGTCCTTCGTGACGGCCTGCGCGGTCTGGTTGCTGATCACGTTGGCGGGCGCGGCGAGGAACGGGTAGGTCTGCGCCTGGACCTCCTTGCGGCCCGCGTCGGTCGGCGTCGGCACCCCGCCCTCCAGGGTGAAGTGCGTGCCCTCGGTGCCGAAGTTGACCATCGTGTACTCGGCAGATCCGAACGGCGCGGCCAGGTAGTTCGCGACGGCCAGCAGCTCCTCGATCTGCTCCGGCTTCAGGTTCGAGTTGAGGTAGCTGACGACGTTGGTGGCGGAGCCCATGTCGACGCGGGGCGCGCTCTTGCCGTCGGCGGCGAAGAAGTCGAACGCGCCACGGCGGTAGGCGGGGTTCGCGGCCTTGCCCGACTGGTCGTCGGCGAGGTTCCACGCGCCGGTGCCACCACCCGAGATCAGCGTCTTGCCGCCGTAGAACCGGGTGGTGCCCGAGGCGTTGTCGCCGGCGAGCGCGTCGGGGTGCACGTACCCGGAGACGGCGAGCTTGCGGTGCCATTCGAGGGCGTCGAGGAACTCCTGCGTCTCGTACAGGTGGACGAGCTTCCCGTTGTCCACCTTCCACTTCAGCGGCGCGCCGAACGCGGTGTAGAAGTACGTGTAGATGTCGTCGAACGCCCACACGCCCGCCTTCGCGTCGGTCAGTTCCTTGCCCAGGTTCATCAGGTCGTCGGCGGACTTCACCTGGCCGGCGGTGATCCCCTTCGCCTCCAGCACGTCCCGGCGGTAGAACAGCGCGCCCGCGATCTGGAAGCCGGACGCGAACGACGGGATGCCGTAGAGCTTGTCGCCCCAGGCACCCGTGCGCCACGCCGCCGTCGGGATGGCCGCCAGGTTCGGGTACTTCTTCACCTTGTCCCCGGCGAGGTACGGGGTCAGGTCCGCGAGCTGGCTGCCCACCAGACCACCGGTGTTGAAGTTCGGGTTCCACCAGACGGGCAGCTGGATCCAGTCCGGCAGCCTCTTCGCGGCGGTCATCGTCGGGACGATCGTGTTGTAGTTGTTGCCGTCCGCCGGCCGCATCTCCAGCTCGACGCCCAGCGCCTTGTTCATCGCCTGGTAGAAGGCGTTGCCCGCCGACGGGATGGTGCCCCACAACGGCGTGACCGCCGAGTACTTCCCGCCCCTGCCCGGCACACCGGAGACCGTGGCGACCCGGTTCGAGGGGTAGGTGAGGAAGCCGGGATCGGTCATGACGTCCGGGCCGCCCGCCACGGACGGGATGTCGGGTTTGACGGCCGTGTTCGGCACGTACGCCGGTAACGCGGCCTTGAGCGCTTCCCCGGAGTTCACGCCGGCCCGCTGCGCCCCGCTGCCGCCGCAGGCCGACAACAGCGGCGCCATCGCGACGAGACCGGCGGTCGTGACGGCGGCGTTCAGGAAGTTTCTGCGGTTCAACTCGATGTCCATGACGGAACCGATCCTTCGTCGTCGAAGTGTCGAAGCGCTTAAACAGATGTCGGCGAGGCTAGTGACGCAGCTCTCCCGAAACAAGGCCATTGACAGCAGAAACCCCTGCGTGCCACCGTCGAAACGCTTCGCTGGCCGTATCGACCCGGGGGGTTGCCTCGTGGTGTCCGAGTCCGTCCCCGCCGCCGACCTGCCGCCGTTCCGCGATCCGGCGTTCTCCAGGCGCAAGCGCATCGACGACCTGCTCGGGCGCCTCACGGCCGACGAGCGGATCGCGATGCTGCACCAGTACTCGCCGGCGGTGCCGCGACTGGGCCTCGCCGCGTTCCGCACCGGAACGGAGGCGTTGCACGGCGTCGCGTGGCTCGGCACCGCCACCGTCTTCCCGCAGGCGGTCGGGCTCGGCGCGACCTGGGACCCCGAGCTCGTGCGGCGCGTCGCCGAGGCCACGTCGGTCGAACTGCGGGCGTTCCACCACCACCGCACCCCGGTGAGCGGCACGGGTCCGCACAGCCTGCAGGCGTGGGCGCCGGTCCTGAACCTGCTCCGCGACCCGCGCTGGGGCCGCAACGAGGAGGGCTACTCCGAGGATCCCGTGCTCACCGCGCGGCTCGGCACCGCGTTCTGCCGGGGGCTCGCGGGTGAGCACCCCCGGTTCCTGCGCACGGCCCCGGTGCTCAAGCACTTCCTGGCCTACAACAACGAGGACGACCGCTGCCTCACCTCGTCCGGCCTGCGTCCGCGCGTGCTGCACGAGTACGACCTGGCCGCGTTCCAGCCCGTCGTCGCCTCGGGTGCCGCGACCGGCGTGATGGCCGCCTACAACCTGGTCAACGGCCGCCCGTGCCACGTCAGTCCGCTGCTCGACGTGCTGCGCGGCTGGAGCGACCGGGAGCTGTTCGTGGTGAGCGACGCGGAGGCGCCGTCCAACCTGGTCGATCCCGAGCACTACTTCGACGACCACGCCGAGTCGCACGCGGCCGCGTTGCTCGCGGGCATCGACAGCTTCACCGACCACGGCGAGGACAGTGCCACCCCCGTGGGACGGTTGCGGGAGGCGCTGGAGCGCGGGCTGATCACCGAGGCGGACGTCGACCGCGCGGTGCGACGGCAGCTGGAGATCCGGTTCCGGCTCGGCGAGTTCGATCCCGAGCTCGATCCGCACGCCACAGGTCCGGACGTCGTCGACTGCCCGGAGCACCGCGCGCTCGCTCTGCGCGCCGCCACGGAGTCGATCGTGTTGTTGCGCAACAACGGTCTGCTGCCGTTGCGCACCAAGAAGATCGCGGTGATCGGACAGCTCGCCGACGTGGTGTTCGAGGACTGGTACAGCGGCACGCTGCCGTACCGGGTGACCGTCGCGAGTGGACTGAACGCGGCGGACGTCGTGGACGGGTCGGACCGGATCGTGCTGCGATCGCGCACGACCGGCGAGGTGCTGGGCGGAACCGCGTTCGACGTCGTCGACTGGGGCGAGGGCGTGCTGACGCTGCGATCGGCGGAGACCGGGCGCTATCTGGGCCTCGACGGCACCTCGTTGGTGGCGGACCGGGACGAGATCAAGAGCTGGGAGGTCCGCGAGACGTTCCGCCTCGTGCCCGACGGGGATTCGGTGCTGCTGCAGAACGTTCTCACCGGCCGTTACGCCGTCGGCCTGAACGCCACGACAGAGAGCGCGGAGACCGCCGAGCGTTGGGAGAAGGAGGTCCTCCGCGACGGCACCGCACAGGCGTTGGCAGCGGCGGAGGCCGCGGAAGTCGCGGTGGTCGTGCTGGGCAACCACCCCCTCATCCACGGCCGCGAGACCGAGGACCGCGCGGGCATCGCGTTGCCGGACGCGCAGGAAACGTTGCTGCGCAGGGTTTCCGAGGTCCGCCCGGACACCGTGCTCGTGGTCATGAGCAGCTACCCGTACGCCCTCGACTGGGCCGACCAGAACGTGCCCGCGGTGGTGTGGACTTCACACGGCGGGCAGGAGGTCGGCAGGGCGGTCGCCGCGGTGCTGCTCGGCGAGGCCGACCCGGCGGGACGGCTGCCGCAGACCTGGTACCGCGGTGACGACGTGCTGCCGGACCCGCTCGACTACGACGTGATCAAGGCGGGCTGGACCTACCAGTACCACCGCGCGGCGCCGCTGTACCCGTTCGGGCACGGCCTGTCCTACGCGGACTTCGCGTGGCGCGACCTGATCCTGTCGTCGCACACGATCACGCCGAACACGGCCGTGGACGTCTCGGTGGCGCTGGACAACACGGGCAGGCGTGCGGGTGCGGAGGTCGTCCAGCTCTACGTCCGCGCGCTCGGCACCCGTTACGAGGCACCGCTGCTGCGTCTCGCCGACTTCCGCAAGGTCGTGCTGGAGCCCGGTGAGAGCCGGGTGCTCACCTTCCGCCTGACCGGCGACGAGCTGGCGCACTGGGACGTCGGCACCGGAGCGTTCGTCGTGGATCCCGGGCGGTACGAGGTGCTCGTCGCCCGGTCCGCGCAGGACGTCGTGCTGACCGCCCCGCTCACGGTCGTCGGACCGCCACCGGAACCGCGCACGGGCCGCTTCCTCGCCGTGGACTTCGACGACCACGACGGTGCGGTGATCGTCGACGCGACGCGCACCTCCGGCGACGCGGTCACCACCGCCGATCCTTCCCGCCCCACGACGCTGTGGTTCCGTGCCGTCGACCTGTGCGGCGTGGTGGCGGCCGAGGTCGAGGTGGCCGGTGCCGCGGGCCGGGTGGAGCTGTGGTCCGGCGAGACGCTCCTGGCCGCCGTTCCCGTTGCCGCCACTGGTGACCGCTACGCGTGGGCGACCGAGTCCGCTCCGCTCTCGGCGCGGGCAGACGGCGTCCACGACCTGCGCGTCGTCCTGCACGGCGGCTTCCGGCTCGCCGCGATCCGCTTCACCGCCTGACGTAGAACCGCCCGCACTACGATGATCGCCACCAGGCGACCGGAGGGCGGGCATGATCACGATCAAGGAGGTCGCCCGCCACGCCGGCGTGTCGATGAGCACGGTCTCCTACGTGCTCAGCGGGAAGCGCACCATCTCCGAGGAGACCCGGCGGCGCGTCGAGCGGAGCATCGCCGCTCTCGGCTACCACCCGAACGCCGGCGCGCGGGCGCTCGCGTCGAACCGCTCGCAGGTGCTCGGCCTGATCGTGCCGCTGCACACCGGCCAAAACGTGCCCGTCGTCATGCAGTTCGTCTCGTCCATCGTCGGCGCCGCCCGCGACCGCGACTACGACGTGCTGCTGCTGACCAACGAGGCCGGTCCGGGAGAGGCCCACCGGGTCGTCGCGAGGTCGATGGCGGACGCGATCATCGTCATGGACGTGGAGAGCGCCGACCCGCGCGTCCCGGAGCTGCGTGCCGTGGACGCACCCGTCGTCCTGCTCGGTCTGCCCGACGAGCACGAGGGCCTGAGCTGCGCCGATCTCGACTTCACCTCCGCGGGCAGGCAGATGGTGAGCCACCTGGCGGACCTGGGGCACCGGTCCGTCGCGTTGATCGGCTCCCCGCCCGCCGTGTACGAGCGCGGCACCAGCTACGCCACCCGGCTGCTGGCGGGCTTCCAGGCCGAGACCGCGCGGCGGGGCCTGGCCGCCACGACCCACCCGTGCGACCCCGGCTACGACGCGGTCGCCACCTGCCTCGACGCCGTGCTGCACCCCGGCCACGACGTGACCGGCCTGGTGGTGCACAACGAGGCCGTCCTCGGCCCGCTGCTGCTGGAGCTCCGCCGTCGCCGGCTCGACGTCCCGTCCGGACTGTCGGTCATCGCGCTGTGCCCGGACGACGTCGCGGCGGGCCTGCCGTTCCCGCTCACGTCGATCTCCGTGCCCGCGCGCGAGCTCGGCGCGATCGCCGTCGAGATGGTGCTGACCCGGATCACCCACGACCTCGGGGCGGAGGTCCGCCTTCTCCAGCCCCGGCTCACCGAGCGCGGCAGCACCGGCGTTCCCGGCTGATGTGCACGGCCCCGTCGTCGCGGGTAGCCGGGACCATGAACGAGATCAGCGCGACGGACCTGCTGCTGGACGGGTTCGACCGGATCCGGCAGGCGGTGGCCGAGGTCGTGGACGGCCTGTCCAGCGACCAGCTCGCACATCGGGTCGACGGGTCGGCGAACTCGATCGCCTGGCTCGTCTGGCACCTCACCCGCGTGCAGGACGACCACCTCGCGGACCTCGCGGACACTGCGCAGGCCTGGATCGCCGACGGCTGGGCCGAGCGGTTCGACCTGCCGCTCCCCCACGACGACACCGGGTACGGCCACGACTCCGAGCAGGTCAGCGCGGTGGTCGCCTCGTCAGACCTGCTGCTCGGCTACCACCAGGCCGTGCACGAACGGACCCGGACGTACCTGCGCGACCTGAAGGCCGCGGACCTCTCGACGGTGATCGACGAGGCGTGGGACCCGCCGGTGACGCGGGCGGTGCGGCTGGTCAGCGTCCTGGAGGACGACCTGCAACACGTCGGACAGGCGGCGTTCGTGCGCGGCCTGCTGGAGTAGGGCCGCTCAGGACCGCGGCCGCGCGCCGGGACCGGGTTCCGCGCGGATGTCGCCGATGCTGTCGACGCGGTGGCCCTCGCCGCAGCGGACCTCGGTGCGGACCGGTGCGCCGCACTCGCGGTGCGTCAGCACCACGGTGGGCCCGTCCGGGCTGGGCAGCCAGCGGTCGGCCCAGGTGAGCAGGCTGATGATGGCCGCGGCGAGGTCGCGGCCCTTGTCCGTGAGCCGGTACTCGTGACGGCCGCGGGAGCCTGTGTCGTGGTAGGCGACCCTGGCCAGGACGCCCTGCTCGGTCAGCTCCCGCAGCCGTGCCGACAGCACGCCGCGGGTCATGCCGGTGTGGCGCAGGAAGTCGTCGAAGCGCCGGGTGCCGTAGAACGCCTCCCGCACGATCTGCCCGGCGCTGCGCGGCACGAGCACGTCCAGCGCGCGCTGCGCGGAGTCCGGTTCCAGCCGCCAGGCCTCGCGCTCCCATCGCAGCTCGTGAGCATCGTGGGCGCCGTCGTGCTGCATGTGCGCACTCTGTCACACGGCACCCCACCGGACGTCGTGGCGCTGATCGGCTACCGTGCTGAGTATGGTTGACAGTACTCAGCCGGTGCGGCGGTTCGTGGCGCTGGGCGACAGCGTCACCGAGGGAGTGGGCGATCCTCGCCCGGACGGCAGCCTGCGCGGCTGGGCCGACGTCCTCGCGGGCGAGCTCGACCAGGCCTGGCCGGGCCTGGAGTACGACAACCTCGCCGTGCGGGGATGGCGCACCCAGCACGTGCTGGAGCAGCAGCTGCAACCCGCGCTGCGGCTGAAGCCGGACCTGGTCAGCATCATGATCGGCGCCAACGACGCGTTCGACCGGCAGGGCTTCGACGGCGCCGCGGTCAGCACGGCGCTCACCGCCACCGTCACCGCCCTGCGCGACGGCGGCGCGCGCGTGATGATGGCGACCCTGCCGGACATCACCCGGTTCTGGCCGGGCTCCGCGACCCGGCACCAGGCGACCCGCTCACGCCTGCGGCACGTCAACGACCTGGTGCGCGAGATCGCGGACCGGCACGAGGCGGTCCTGTACGACCTGTGGCACGACGAGCGCACCCACGCGCCCCGCATGTGGTCGATCGACCGCGTCCACCCCGGCACCCACGGTCACGCCGGCATCGCGCACACGTTCGCCGAACTCCTCCTCGGCGAGGCCCGCACGCCGTGGATCGCGACCGGGCCGCCCGTCGGCGCGACGCAGCGGCTGGCCGAGATCCGCTCGCTCTGCACGATCCTGCGCACCGACTTCCGCCGCGGCCTGCCCAGTCAGCTCCCGCGCGGCCCGTGGAACGGCACGGCGCGCCACCTCGGTCAGGGCGAGATCGGCACGCCGAGCTGAGCGCGGATCGCGTCCAGGTCGACCAGGGACCAGACGCGGGCGATCCGGTCGTCCTGGAACCGGTAGAAGACGTGCTCGGCGAACGAGATCCGCTCGGTCGCGGCCGGCAGTCCCCGGAAGGACCGCGGGGTGCAGTCGAACGTGATCCGGCACGCGACGAGATCTCCGCGCACCGCCAGGAGGTCGATCTCGTAGCGGAGGTCCGGTATCTCCGCGGCGTCGCGGCGCAGCAGGTCCTGGAACTCCGCGAGGGTCAGCCGCCGGTCGTTGTGGACGACCGGGTCGTGGACGAACCGGCCGAGGTCCTCGAACCGCCGGTCGTTCAGGCAGTCGAGATAACCGCGGTACCGGGCCTCGACCGTGTTCTCGTCCACGCCCTCAGGCTAGGCGTGCGGCCAGGTCGTCGCCGCGTGGTCTTTCAGCTCCGTTGGCGAGGGTTCACGCAGCGCCGGCGGCCCTCAGCATCGCCAGCTCGGCGTTCAGGTGCTTGAGGACCAGCTGGACCTGGTGCTGGTGGCCCGGACCGGAGTACCGCCGCGGTGTCCCCTCGATCAGCATGATCAGGTAGAGGTAGCTGCGGTACATCGCCAGCCGCAGCCTGGCCTCGCGCGTGAACTCCACCGCGCCGTAGCCGGACAGCAACGCGGGATCCCGTTCGACGTCGTCGAACAGCGCGAGCGACACGAACTCCGCGAGCGGATCCCCCCAGAACGCGCGCTCGCCGTCGATCAGCCCGCTGACCCGCCCGGCGTCGACCATCACGTTGCCGTCCCACAGGTCGAAGTGCACCAGGACGGGCCGGGAGACCTCGTCGAGCAGCGCGGCGTGCGACCGCATGAGCCCGGCGACGTCGTCGGCCGGCAGCGGCACGGCGAACCTCCCGGCGTCGGCCAGCAGGGCGTCCACCATGGACAGGAACCCCTCGCGCCAGGTGCGGGCGAGGCCCAGCTGCGGGTAGCCGAAGCCGGTGCCGGTGACCTGGTGCAGACCGGCGACGACCCGGCCAAGGTCGGTGCGCAGCGCGGATCGTTCGCCGGGTGTGGTCGTGGCACCGCGCGCCGCCAGGTTGCCGCCAGGGATCTCCGTCATCAGCAGGAGGTCCGCCGCGACGGTGGTGCGGCTGAAGTCGGCGTGCACGACCTCCGGTACCACCGCGTGCCCGCCCGCCGCGCGGTAGAAGGCGGTCTCGGTCCTCATGAGGTCGCGCTCGTAGGTGAGGCCCGGCGCGTCCGGGCTCGGCGCGACCTTCAGCAGCAGGCCGGAGCCGTCGGCCAGCCGGATGCGGTAGGCGGTGTTGTAGGTGCCCTCCGTCAGCTCCGCCCAGCCGGTCGCCGTGAGCGGATCAACGCCCGACGCGCCCAGCACCCGGCGCAGGGTGTCGTCGTCCAGCCGGAGCCGGTGCCCGTTGTCCATCGAACTCCCCGGTTCGCGGTGGCGGCCGGGTACCGGGAACCGGTACCCGGCCGGAAGCCGTCACTTCAGCAGGAACGCGTCAACGACGGTCTGGGTGACCGAGTTGCCGTCGGTGTCCCTGGCCGACGCCTTGAGCGACACCGAGGTGGCGCCCTTCGGGTGGCTCAGGACGGTGACCCACCTGCCGTTGTAGCTCAACAGCGGGGCGGTGCGCCACGTCGCTCCCCTGTCGTGCGACACCTGGACGGAAGTCGGCCGTGCTTCGACACCCGTGTTGTGGTTGACCGACAACGGCACGATCGTCGACGACGTGCGGCTCGCGCGGTTGTGGCCGTCCACGGCGGGCGTGAACTTCACGGCCATCAGCGGCAGCGCCTTCGCCGGGCCCTCGGGGACCGTGTCGGACCTGAAGGTCCAGTCGGCGACGATCTTGCTGGTCAGCTGGCGGTCCCTCGTCGCCTCCGTGCGCAGGCGGTAGGTGGCCGGGCCGGAGCCCACCGCGAACAACCCGCTGGCGCTGTTGAGCCTGCCGATCTCCACGCCGTCGCGGTAGAGCGTGGAGGTGCCGGTGTGGGCGGAGAACCCCTCGCGGTTCTGGCCGGAGTCGGCGAACAGCGGGACCTGGAACACCATCGTGTCGGTGGAACGGCTGGCGTAACGGGTCGGCCTGCCGGGGTTCGAGGGCAGGTCGGGGCCGAACACCGCCAGGTTGAACGAGTCGGTCGCGGTCCTCACCTTCGGGAAGCTCGTCGGTGCGCTGGAGAACAGCCGCGACTGGTACTCGCCCGCGGTCGTCACCTCCGTGAAGTCGTTGAACCACGGCGTTTCCGGCGAGTAGAGCTCGTCGAGGACGTACGGCAGCGGTTTGGTGATCATGTTCTCGCGGGTGCCGAGGGTGCCCGGCGCGGTGGCGCCGTGCGTGGTGCGGACCTTGACCAGGTCCTTGTCCCGCAACCGGAGCACGGGATCGGCCGGCATGCGTCCGTTGACGTCACCCCGCACGTTGTAGAGGTACGGGCTGGCGTCGAAGCTGCCGGTGCCGTCCTGCTCGGCAAACCTGCCGCCGACCGAGTAGCGGAACTGGCCGGGTGCCGAGGTCCTCGACGGGCTGACGAGGACGTCGCCGTACTCGGGCGGGCTGATCGTGGTGCGCAGGTGGTCCTTGCCGCCGTAGGAGGTCGACCGGGCGAACTCCACGAACCGCTGGCCCGCCTTGGCTTTGCTCCGGTCGAGGAGGAGACCGGCGGGCTTGCCCTGCCGTGCGTCGACCGTGATCGTGGTGGCTGCGGCGAGGTTCACGTCGGGCTCGATCGCCACGGACAGCCGTCCGTCCGATGTGGACACCTGGGACTCGAAGTAGTAGTGGCCCTTGGGTGCCCTGACCGTCAACGAACCCGATGCGTCGTACGGCACCCGTGCTTCCGGCTTGCTGAGGTCGACCAGCCGGAACGCGTAGTCCGGCGTGGGCTTGCCGTCGGAGCCGAGGACGTTCACCTTGAGGTCGTAGCTCTCCACCTCGCGCGTGACGGTGATGGGCGTGCGGAGATCACCGGCGGTGACCACACCGCTGTAGATGCCGTCCGCGCCGTCGACCTTCGTGTTCGTGGTGACCGTCGCCAGTGCGGACCCGCCGGGAGCGATCGTCAGCGTCGCCGGAGCGACGGTGAACATCCCGGCCGGAGCGGCCTTTCCGTTGGGGTCCTTGACGTCCGCGGCCAGGTTCAGCGTCACGGGTGCCGTGCCGGTGTTGTGGTAGTTCACCGCCGTGGTGATCGGCGTGTCGTTGGTGTGCGGCCACTGCTGGATGCCGTTGCTGATGCTCGCCACGGACGCGTGCACCGTCGTCGTCACCGCCTTGGCGACGTCCACGCGTCCGGCGCCCTGCTCGAACGTTGTCAGCGCCGGGTTCGGCTTCGCGGTGCCCATCAGGGCCGCCTTGAGCTGCGGCGCCTTCCAGTCCGGGTGCTGACCGGCCAGGATCGCGGCGGCGCCCGCCACGTGCGGGGTCGCCATCGACGTGCCGGACAGCGCGACGTGGTCCTGCCCGACCGGCGGTTCCAGCCGGCTGATGAGGCTGTCCTTCGCCAGTGCGGCCACGACGTCCACACCGGGCGCGGTGATGTCCGGCTTGACGGCGTTGTCGCGCAGTCGCGGCCCACGGCTGGAGAAGTCGGCCAGCGCGTCGGCGTGGTCGACCGCGCCGACGGTGAGCGCGGCGTCCGCGGCGGCGGGCGAGCCCGGCGTGCGACCGCTGTTGCCCGAGGCGATCACGAACAGCGCGCCGGTCTGCGCGGTGAGCCGGTTGACGGCCTGCGACAACGGATCGGTGCCGTCACTGGGGGCGTCGCTGCCGAGACTCATGTTGATCACCTGCGCGCCGCTGCTCGCGGCCCACTCCATCCCGGCGATGATCCCGGACTCGGTGCCGCTGCCGGCGTCGTTGAGGACCTTGCCGACGAGCAGCCGCGTGTCCGGCGCGACGCCCCGGTACGTCGGGTGCTCGCCCGTCACGATGGACGCCACGTGCGTGCCGTGGCCGTGCTTGTCGACGGTTCCGCTCGCGCTGCCGGTGAAGTCCCGCGCCTCGATCACCGCGCCGGTGAGGTCGGGGTGGGTGGGCTCGATGCCGGTGTCGAGCACCGCGACCTTGGTGTTCTTGCCGGTGTGGCCGGCCTGCCAGGCGGCCGGCGCGCCGATCTGCGGAACGCTCTTGTCCAGCAACGCGTGCACGGGACCGTCGAGCCAGATCCTGGTGGCGTTGCGCGTGTTCCAGAACCCGGTGTCCTTGGCCGCGACCACGGCCGCGCCGCCGATGCTCGGCAGTTCGCGCACCGTGCGCGCATTGACGCCGCCCGCCTGCGTGACGATCAACGGGATGTCGCCGCGCTCGGCGTCGCCGTAGCCGTCGTCGAGGAGCTGGGTGACGTTGAACAGCCGTGGATCGAGCTGTCCGGACCGGAGCATGCCGAGCGCGTCGAACGGCGTGACGCTGACGTCGCCGTTGACGTCGGTCCGGGTGACGAAGCCGATCTTCTCCCTGCCCTTGGCCGCGCGCACCTGCGCGTGCCCGGATCCGGTGAGCACGACCTGGTCACCGGTGACGAGGGTGATCGTGCGTCCTTGGCCTGCCGGGGATGTACCCAATGCGGCATTCGCCTCTGCGGCCGATCCGACGACACCCGTCGCCGCCGTGTCCGGTGCGGCATTCGCCAGTGTCCCCGGTCCTACCAAACCGGTCGCCGCGATGACGGTGACCACAACGGACCGTCTCAACCTGTGGCTCATAAGCCCCCTCCAGAGATCCCTTGCGCCCACACAGAGATCTACTGGCTCCCAGGGCACTTTCCACCCGTTGCCAGTTACCAGTATTGGTCTAAACCTCTGACTCGTAGAGCGCGGCGATCGCCCTGGCCTGCCGCGCCAGGGCGATGCGTGCCTCCACCGGGGCGAGCACCTCGACACCGGGACCGAAGGCGAGCAGGGTCTCGACGGCCCGCAACGAGCGGAAGCGCAGTTCGACCTGGCTCCAGCCGGGTTTCCCGGCCGCGGCAGGGGTTTCCGGTTCGGCGAGATCCGCCTGGTGCACGCGGAGGAACAGGGCCAGGACGTCGTCCTTCACCAGTGCGGTGACGGCCAGCAGCGAAGGGAGGTCGTCGATGCGGCGGCGCAACGACTCCCACGCGTCGTCGAGCTCCACGCCGTCGCGCCGCTGGACGGGTTCGGCGACGACGACGGCCGACTGGGCGCGGTCGACGCGGTAGAGGTTCAGTTCGCCCCGATGGTCGGCGACCAGGTACCAGACGCCGGCTTTGTTCACCAGGCCGTACGGGTCGACGACGTAGGTGCGCACGCGGTTGTCGCGGCCGTGCCGGTAGCGCAGCCTCAACCGCCAGTCGGCGAACACGGCCCGTTGGAAGACCTCCAGGTCCGACTGCCCGTGCGTCCCCCGCCAGCGGACCGGGTCGATCAGGACGCGCCTGCTGGTCAGGTCGGCGCCGCCCTGGTGCGGGGCGGGCAGGGCGGCCATGACCTTGCGCAGCGCGGAACCCAGGGCGTGGCCGAGACCGAGGTCGGCGTGCGCGGAGCCGGCGAGCACCACGAACAGGGCGCGGGACTCGTCTGCGGTCAGGCCGGTGACGTCCGTCTGGTAGCCGGGCAGCAGGGCGATGCCGCCTTGAGGACCGCGCACCGTGTAGACGGGCACGCCCGCCGTGGACAGGGCCTCGACGTCACGCATGATCGTGCGGACGGAGACCTCCAGCCGCCCGGCCAGGTCGGTGGCGGACAGCTGCCCGTGGGTCTGCAGGAGCAGCAGGATCGAGAGCAGGCGATCGGACCTCATGCTCCGGAATTCTTCTCCACGTACATGACAGAAGATGACATATAAGGGCGGCGACACTCTGGTCACCAGGTCGCGACGAGCGCGACCTAACCAGGAGGGAACCACCAGTCATGACCGGGACCGCGCAGACCATCGCCGACGAGTACGTCCGGGCCTGGACCGGCGGCGACGCCGAGAAGGCGCTGAGCCTCGTGGCCGACGACGTCGTGTGCGAGGCGCCGAGCGGACGGATCGAGGGCATCGAGGGCTACCGGCAGTTCCTCGCGCCGTTCGTGGGCAGGATGCTCAAGGGCGAGGTGATCGACGTGCTCGGTCACGACACGCGCGCCGTGACCGTCTACGCCGTCGACCTGCCGTTCGTGAAGAACCTCCACGGGACCGAGTACCTCACCGTCACCGACGGCAGGATCAGCCACGTGATCAGCGTGTTCGACATGTCGCCCATGCTCAAGGCCCGCGGCTGACCACGGACCTGGTCATCGCGCCCGCGCTGCCGAGGTACGAGGCGGGATCGCAGAGCCGGTCGATCCCGTCCTCGCCGAGGCTCGCCACGACGACCGGGTGCGCCCGGAGCTCCGCGGCCAGGTCGCCGCCGTTGTCGATGACCCGGCCGCACGCGGCGTAGACGAGTTCGTGCGCCTGCTGGCGGCCGAGGACCGGTGCCAGCGCCATCATCACCGCCTCCGCCATCACGAGACCGCCGGTGAGGCCGAGGTTGGCGCGCATCCGGTCCTCGTCCACCCGCAGTCCGGCGATGAGGTGCGCGGCCTGGGCCAGCGAGGAGGAGAGCAGCAGGAACGCTTCGGGGACCACGGCCCACTCGACGTGCCACGGGCCGGTGGCGCGTTCGAAGTCCTGCACCATCGCGTCGAGCATCGCCGACGCCTTGTCCCGCAGGAGTTTGGCGGCGGCGACCACGAGCTCGCTGGAGATCGGGTTGCGCTTCTGCGGCATCGTGGAGCTCGCGCCACGCCCTGGAACGAACGGCTCGGCCAGTTCGCCGAACTCGGTGGAGCAGAGCAGCGCCACGTCGGTTCCGATCTTGCCGACGGAACCGCCGATGGACGCGAGCAGGGTGACGATCTCGACCAGGCCGTCGCGGGCGACGTGCCAGGTGATCTCCGGGTCGCGCAGGCCGAGCTCCGCGGCCAGTTCCGCGCGCACCCGCAGGCCCTCCCGACCCAGCGAGGCCAGGGTGCCGGCGGCGCCGCCGAACTGCACCATCAGGTCTCGTTCCCGAGCTGCCGCAAGGCGATCCGCGTGGCGGTCGAGCGCCGAGAGCCACACGGCCACGCGGTAGCCGAACGTGATCGGCAGGGCGTGCTGCAGGTGGGTGCGGCCGGCGGTGACGGTGTCGGCGTGCGCTGTGGCCAGCTCCCGCAGACGCGCCCGCAGCCGGTCCAGTTCCGCCGCGATCAGGCCCAACCCGTTGGCGCACTGGAGCATCACCGCCGTGTCCATGACGTCCTGCGTGGTGGCCCCCCAGTGCAGGAAGCCTCCCGCGTCACCGCACTGCCCGGCGAGCTGGGTGACGATCGGCAGCACCGGGTAGCCGACGTTCTCGGTGTCACGCCGGAGTCGTTCGCGGTCGAGCCTTGAGGAATCGCAGGACGCCGCGATGACGTCCGCGCTCTCCTGCGGGATCACACCGGCCCGTGCCTGCGCCGCGGCCAGCGCCACCTCGGTGCGCACGATCGAGTCCACAAAGGACTGATCGCTGAACACGTCTCGCATGGCCGGGGTGCCGAACATGTCGCGGAACAGGAACGAGTCGAACACCGTGCTGCCCATCAGGCCCGCCCCGCGTCGATGGCGACGTACTTCTGCTCCAGGTACTCGTTGATGCCGGAGTTGCCGCCCTCGCGACCGACCCCGGACTGCTTCATCCCGCCGAACGGCGCGCTGGGATCGGACACGTAGCCGCGGTTGAGTCCGATCATGCCGGTCTCCAGCCGCTCGACCATGCGCAGCGCCCGGTTCAGGTCCTGGGTGTAGAGGTAGCTCACCAGGCCGAACTCGGTGTCGTTGGCCGCGTGCAGGACCTCGGCCTCGGAGGTGAACGTCCGGATCGCCGCGACAGGGCCGAAGATCTCCTCACGGCTGATCCGCGCGCCGGAGGGAACGCCGGTGAGCACGGTCGGCGGGTAGAAGTAGCCGGGCCCGTCCGGCACGACTCCCCCGGCCCGCAGCTGTGCGCCCGCGGCAACGGTCTCGTCGACCAACGCGGCCACGCGGGACCGCTGGCGTTCGTCGATCATCGGCCCCATGACGGTCACGGCGACCGACTCCATTCGCGCGACGAGCTTCCGCGTGAACTCCCCGGCGACGTCGGCGTGGACGTGGAAGCGGTTGGCCGCGATGCACGCCTCGCCGATGTTGCGGAGCTTGGCGGTCATCGCGCCCTCCACGGCGGCATCGACGTCCGCGTCCTCGCAGACGATGAACGGCGCGTTCCCGCCCAGCTCCATCGACGTGCGCAGGACGGTGCCCGCCGCCTGGGCCATCAGCAACCGTCCGACCGGCGTGGATCCGGTGAAGGACAGCTTGCGCAGCCGCCCGTCCCGCAGCAACGGCTCGGTGATCGCCGCCGCCCGCGTGGTCGGAACGACGTTGAGCACCCCGTCCGGTAGCCCGGCCTCCCGCAGCACCTCCGCCAAGGCGGCCGTGGTCAGCGGGGTCTGCTCGGCGGGCTTGACGATCATCGTGCACCCCGCAGCGACGGCCGGGCCGATCTTGCGCGCCGGCATCGCGAGCGGGGCGTTCCACGGTGTGATCAGCAGGCAGGGACCGACCGGTTGCCGCGTGACCAGCACACGGGCGGTCCCGTCCTCGCTGACCTTCCAGGTGCCGTCGATCCGGACGGCCTCCTCGCCGAACCAGCGCAGGTAGTGCGCGCCGTACTCGACCTCTGCCCTCGCCTCGGCCCGCGACTTGCCCATCTCCAGGGTGATGAGCAGGGCGAACTCGTCGATGCGCTCCATCAGCAGGTCGTGCGCCCTGCGCAGGACCTCCCCGCGGACGCGCGGAGGAACGGCCGCCCAGCGGCGTTGTGCGGCATCGGCGGCGTCGAGGGCCGCGAGAGCGTCGGCCGGTGTCCCGTCCGCCACCTCGCACAGAGCCTCGCCGGTCGCCGGGTTCTCCACGACGAACGTGGCGGCGCCCGGACGCCAGCGCCCCGCGACGAGCAGTCCTTTCGGGACTCGGTCGAGCACGGCGCTCACGTCACTTCCCCTCGGTCAGCGCGGCGATCATCGCTTCGGCCATGGGGGCGCTGGAAGCGGGGTTCTGCCCGGTGAACAGGTTGCGGTCCTGGACGTTGTAGGCCTCGTAGGCGGTCCCGCCGGAGTGCAGCGCGCCCTTGTCCCGCAACGTGCTCGCGAGCAGCCACGGCGCGTTCTCCGCGGTGCCGAACATCTGCTCCTCCTCGTCGGTGAAGGCCGCCATCCTGCGCCCCTCGAACACCCACCTGCCGTCCGCGTCGACGGCGGAGAGCAGTGCCGCCGGTCCGTGGCAGACCGCGCCGATGACCTTCCCGGCGGCGTCGGCCTCGGTGAGCAGTTTGCCGAGGTCGGCGTCCTGGTAGAGGTCCACGACAGGACCGTGGCCGCCGGGCAGCACCACGGCGGCGTAGTCGCCGACGTTGATCTCGTCGAGCTTGAGCAACGGGCCGAACTCGCGCAGCGCGCGCTCGGCGTGCTCGACGTGGTGGGCGCACTCCGGGCCCGCGATCTCCGGGTCGGCGCTGTGCGCGTCCAGCGGCTGGAGCACACCGCCGGGCGAGGCGAAGTCGACGGTGAAGCCCGCCTCGACGAACTTCTCGTGCGGCGCGGCCAGTTCCTCCGCCCAGTAGCCCGTCGGGTAGGCCGAGCCGTCGGTGCGCTCCCAGACGTCGGCGGCGGACATGACGATCAGGATCTTGCTCATGTGCTGACTCCGTTTCAGGGGGTGGGTCAAGCGGGGAAGTCGCTGGCGGACGCGGTGTCCGCGGCGGCGTCGAGGGTCGCCTGCAGCGCCTGGACCTTCGCGCTGGCGTAGGCGTGGGAGTCCGAACCGAGGATCAGGCGCAGCGAACCGTCGCCGCCGACGACCTTCTCGATCATGCGGCGGGCGCCGCGGACCGGGTCGCCGAGCTGGTTGCCCTGCAGCTTCAGGTGGTTCTCGACCATCTCGCGGATCTCGGGGTAGGCCGGAGTGGTGTTCTCGGGCAGCGCGAGCGAGTCGGTGGTGAGGAAGTCGGTGCGGAAGTAACCGGGCTCCACGATGGTGACGCCGACGCCGAAGCCCGCGACCTCACCGGCGAGCGCCTCGCTCAGGCCCTCCAGCGCGTACTTGCCGGCGCAGTAGAGCGCCCAGCCCGGCACCGAGGTCAGGCCGAGGACCGAGGAGACGTTGACGACGTGACCACCGCGCTGCTCGCGCAGGATCGGCAACGCGGCGCGCAGCACGTTCCACACGCCCACGACCTGGACGTCGAGCATGTCCCGCACGTCGCGGTCGCCGGTCTCCTCGACGGCGGCCAGGAAGCCGTACCCGGCGTTGTTGACGACGACGTCCAGCCCGCCGAAGCGGTCGGTCGTCTGCTGAACGGCCTGCGCCACAGCGGCTTCGTCGCGCAGGTCGACGGTCAGCGGCAGCAGGCGGGTCGTGTCGGTGCCGAGTGCCGCGAGGAGGCGTTCGGTCGAGCGGGTCGTCGCGGCGACGTTGTCACCCCGCTCCAGCAACTGCCTGACGAGTTCGAGGCCCAGGCCGCGGGACGTGCCGGTGACGAACCAGGTGGCGGGGCAGTCGGTCGGAAAGCTCATGGGAAGAAGCCTGGCGCAGCGAACAGTCCAGTTGGGACGCATCTCAGGCCCTGTGCGACCTCGGACGCGGCAACCTAGGACTCAGAGGTCCAGTTGTAATTCCCGCGACTGCGCGACAATGGACGTCATGGCCAGTCTCAACCGCGAACTCGCCGACTTCCTGCGGCGCGCACGCAGCCAGGTCGACCCGTCCCGCGCCGGCCTGCCCTCCGACGGCAGGGTCCGCCGGGTCAAGGGGTTGCGGCGCGAGGAGGTCGCCCTGCTCGCCGGCGTGTCCACGGACTACTACGCCCGGCTTGAGCAGGGCAGGCGCATCACGCCCTCGGCGGCCGTGGTCGAGGCGATCGGCCGTGCCCTCGAACTCGACGAGGCCGGGCGCACCCACCTGCGCGACCTCATCGGGCTGCCCGCCGGTCCCGCCCCACGCCGGCCGAGCAGCGTGCAGCGCGTGCGGCCGGGCCTCTACCAGCTCATCGACGCGCTCGACGGCGAACCGGCGCTGATCCTCGGCCGCCGCACCGACGTGCTCGCCGCGAACCGGATGGCGAAGGCGTTGTTCGCCGACTTCGACCAGATCCCGCCCAAGGAGCGCAACTACGCGCGCTGGATCTTCCTCGACGACGACGCGCGGTCGTTGTTCGTCGACTGGCACGACCAGGCCCGCGCGGCCGTCGAGAGCCTGCGCTTCGAGGTGGGCAGGGATCCCGCCGACACCGCCACGACCGCGCTCGTGAGCGAGCTCCGTGAACGCAGCCGCGACTTCGACCAGTGGTGGGAGCAGCACCGCGTGCACCAGCGCACCTACGGCTCCAAGCGGCTGCGCCACCCGCTCGTCGGCGAACTCACCGTCGAGTACGAATCCCTCGCGCTGCCAGGCGATCCGGACACGATGCTGTACGTCTACAGCACCGCGCCCGACTCGCCGTCGAGGCAGGCCATGGACATCCTGGCCAGTTGGACGGCCGGTGCGCGGCCGAGCCCTGTGGCCGAACCGGAGTCCTGACTAGTCGCTGAACCGGCCGTCGAGGTCTCCCTCCGGCAGGACCTCGGTCGAGTTGTGCTCGCGGACGATCCGCCAGCCCGCCGGCCTCCGCCGCCACACCAACGAGGTCGTGGTGCGGATGTCCGAGGTGGCGTCGGGCGTGACGATCCTGGCCACGAACCTCAGCGTGGACGCGGCCAGGTCGTCACCGGCGAGCACGTGCGGGCCGTCGTCCACGGCGTGGTGCGCGGACACCATCTCGCGGAAGGCGGGCTCCCAGATCGCGCCGTACGCGGCGGCGGTCGTCGCCACCCGGTGCTCGGGGTCGAAGTCGTCGTAGAGGCGGAGATCCGACTCCCAGTCGTAGAACTCGCCGAGAACGCGCCGGAAGTCGAACGGCGCGTCCCCCGCACGGCGGTCCCAGCCGAACACCCATCGTTCGTGCAGCTCCGCGATCACCTGTTCCGCTGTCATGATCCCGACGCTAGGACTCCGGCGGAGTTCCAGACAGGGTGTGCGACACCTACCGAGTCCGGTGGCGTTCGAGCACGCAAGCGTTCCGTTGCACCGCGCAGCTTCACAGGCCGCTCAGGCGCAGCGTCCTGGCCACGACGGGGTGGGTGTGGTCGAGCCCGTAGCGGTGGCGGTAGACCGCCGAGGTGACCTGGCGCAGGTCCTCGCCGGCGATCGGCGGGGTGCGCGGCCGGTCGAGGTCGGCGGCCATGAGGAGCATCGGGTGGGCGTCGTTGCCGTGCGGCGGGAGGTAGCCGTTCGCGGGCAGCAGGACCGCGCCGAGCCTGACGTAGAACGTGATGCGGCGCCGCCGGACCAGTTCCTCTTCGGCGGTGATGCCGTGTTCGGCGGGATCCTCGACGTCGAACACGATCCGCGTGCGGCCGGTGAGAGCGGCCCGCAGCGACGTCCAGAGGCGTTCGCCGAGCCCCCGGCCGCGTTCGCCGACGACGAAGTAGCGCAAGAACACCCACCCGGTGTCGCCGAGGTCGCGCAGCACCGCGAGGCCGCGCGGTGCGTCGTCGACGAGCACCAGAGCGCGGTCGGTCAGCAGGTTCTCGAACGGCGCGCGGAGGCGCGGGTCGAACCCGTCCTCGTAGATCTCCCGCACGCGGCCGAGCTGGGCCGCGCTCAGCGACCGCGCCTCGACGAGCTTCACCGGAACCTCCCTCCGACCATGGTCCGCAGCACCTCGATGTCCTTGATCCGGTCCGTGGTGGCCGGGTTGTCGGAGAGGACCACCAGGTCGGCCAGCTTGCCCACGGTGATCGTGCCCTTCAGATGGTCCTGTTTGGACGCGTATGCCGACCCGTACGTGAAGGCGCGCAACGCGTCTAAACCGGTGATCGCCTCGTCCGGGTTGAACGGCGCGCCGGACGCCGTGCGCTGGTGGACCATGTCGTGCATGCCGAGCAGCGGCGCGCCGCTGACCACCGGACGGTCGGAGCTGCCGGGCAGCACGATCCCGGCCTCCAGCAACGACCTCTGGCGGTACGCGAACGCGGAGCGGTCCTGGCCGAGCGCGCGGAGCATGCCGTCGCCGATCTCGTTGACGAACCTGCCCTGCGGCACCGGGATCACCCCCAGCGCCCTCGCCCGCGCGACCTGGTCGGGCCGGGAGACGCCGAAGTGCTCGACGCGATGCCTCGGGTCGGCGCGCGGGAACGACCGCTGGGCCTGCTCGTAGGCGTCCAGCACCAGGTCGATCGCGGCGTCGCCGATCGCGTGCGTCGCGACCCGCCAACCTGCCTGATGTGCCGCCACGATCGTGTCGGTGAGGGCTTCTGGCGCACCTTGCAGGTAGCCCCGGTTGCCGGGGGTGTCGGCGAAGTCGTGGCACATCGCGGCGGTGTGGCCGATCAGGGACCCGTCGGAGAACACCTTGACCGGGCCGATGCTCAGCCAGTCGTCGCCGAACCCGGTCCGGATGCCCAGATCGAGCCCGAGGCCGAGTTCCGTGATGGGGTGCAGCGCGTCGGCCGCGACCATCAGCTCGACCCGCACGTGCAGCTTCCCTTGCTCGCGGGCGCGTTGGTAGGCCTCCAGCTCGACCGGGCTCTTGCCGATCCAGCCGCCGCCGATGCCCGCCTCGACGCAGCTGGTGACGCCTTCGCGCAGGTACTGCCGCCCGGCCCTGTCGATCGCGTCCACGAGCGTGTCGACCGGGTACGGCAGCACCAGCGGGTTGATCAGCTGCTGCGCCTGTTCCTGCAGCAGGCCGGTCGGACGGCCGGTCTCGTCGGTCACCACGAGTCCGCCGTCGACCTCCACGGCGTGGTCGGAGAGGCCGAGTTCGGCGAGCACGGGGGTGTTGACCACGCACATGTGCCCGGACGTGTGCTTGATCCACACCTTGCGGCCGCGCGCCACGCGGTCGAGGCCGTCGCGGGTGGGGTGACCGCCGCACTTGTTCTGGTCGTAGCCGGAACCGACGACCCACTCCCCGTCCGGCGCCGCCTCGACCGCCGCGTACAGTGCGTCCAGGCTCTCGACCCGGCAGTCCACTTCGGACAGCGTAAGCCCGTACCAGGCCATGTGGTTGTGCGCGTCGTGGAACCCCGGCGTGACGGTGGCGCCGTCGAGGTCGACCACCTGACGCGCGGGCACCTCGTCGAGCGCCACGATGCGATCACCGAGGACGGCCACCGCGGTCGCGGGCCCGTCCAGCGTCACGAACGTCGCGTTGGTGAGCAGCAGGTCGGCCTCTAGCACTTCAGCTCCTCGAAGACCTCGCGGTACCAGTCGCTCCAGGGCGCGGGCCGTCCCGTCTCGCGGTCGACCTTCACGATCACCCGGTGACCGCTGGCGTAGTGGCCGCAACGGAACCCGTACCGCGCGCTCGTCGTGCCGATCTCCTCGGCGACGATCTCCACCGGCAGCGGGCCCGGCGCGGTGAACGCCGCGTGGAACTCGACCCGCATCTCCTTCACGACGTAGTGCAGGTCCGGGTCGCGGTCGCCGTACGCCGCCCACTCCTTGCCGAGCCGTTCGAACAACGCCGACTGCGCGCGTTCGACGTGCACGGCGAACCGCGCGTTGTGCAGGGTGCCGTTGAGGTCGAGCTCGTCGAAGAACACCGGGCTGTCCCAGGTGAAGCTCACCGCAGCAGCTCCTTCGCGACCCGTTCGGACGGCGTGCGCGGGAGGTCGTCGCGGAACTCCCAGAACCGGGGCACCTTGAACGACGCCAGCCGGTCCGCGCAGAACTCCTCCAGCTCCGGCGCGGTCACGTCGCCGACGACGAACGCCTTGACCTCCTCGCCGCGCAGCTCGTCCGGCACGCCGACCACCGCCGCCAGCCGCACCAGCGGATGGCTCAGCAGGACCTCCTCGACCTCGTGCGCGGCGACGTTCTCCCCGCTGCGCCGGATCACGTCCTTGGTGCGGCCCTGCAGGTAGACGCGCCCGTCGTCGATCCGCGCGAGGTCGCCGGTGCGGAACCAGCCGTCGGGGAACACGTCCGGCAGGCCGTCGTAGCCGTCCATCATGCCGGGGCCGCGCAGCCACAGCTCGCCGTCGACGACCTTCGCCTCGCGGTGCGCGGCGGGCAGGCCGAGGCAGCCGGTGCCGACGAACTCGTCGTGGTCGGCGTCGGTGATCCGGATGTCCGCACCGGTCTCCGTCATGCCGAACGCCTCGAACCAGCCGACGCCCCACCGTTCTTCGAGCTCGCGGTGCAGTGCGGGCGGGATCCCCGAGGCCTGCACGACCCGCACGCGGTGGTCGCGGTCGGACGGATCCGGCGGCATGCGCAGCAGCAACGCGGGCATCGCGCCCAGGCAGTAGAAGTAGGTGACGCGGTGCTCGCGGACCTTCGCCCAGAAGACCGACGGGTGGAAGCCGTCCAGCACCACCAGTTCGGCGCCGGCGAGCAGCGCGGCCACGACGTTCCACTGTGGATCGATGTAGTGGAACGGTTGCGCGGTCAGCATCACGTCGTGCTCGGTCAGCCTCGGGAAGTGGTCGACGAGACTGCGCGCCAACGTGAGCCAGTACTCGTGGGAGAGCACGCAGCCCTTGGGCTTGCCGGTCGTGCCCGAGGTGTACTGAACGTTGGCCGGCGCCGTGACGTCCTCCTGCACGAAACCCGGTGTGGGCGTCAGGTCGTAGTGGGTGTTGGGTGCGCCGACGGATTCCAGCAGCGGCCGGAACTCCTCGGTGCTCACCGCCGCCACCACACCCGACGAGCGCAGCAGGTGGTCCGCGTCGACCGCGCGGTACCTGACGTTGACCGGGACCATCGTGGCACCGAGCTTCATCAGCGCGAACCACGTCAGCGGGAACTCGGGCACGTTGCGCAGTAGCACCGCGACCCGGTCACCCGCCCTGATCCCGTTGTCGCGCAAGGTCTGCGCGTAGCCCGACGACAGGTCGTCGATCTCGGCGAAGGTGTAGCGCCGTCCGGGGTCGAAGGTCCATGCGATCCGACCGGGCCACCGCCGCGCCGCCTGGCGCAGCGCCTCGACGAGGTCAGCCATGGCGGTACTCCCCCGACAGGCTGGTGAGGATCGCGTGGTCGACCTCCGTCGCCAGCGCCTGCTCCAGGCCGGCGTCCAGACCGAGGTCGAGGACCCGCTTGGCGAGACTCGCCGCGGTCGGGGGCTGCGCGGCGATCCGGTCCGCCAGCTCCAGCGCCACCTTCTCGTGCTCTCCGGCGGGCGTCACGCGGTTGATGAGCCCGAGTTCGGCCGCACGATGAGCGGGCACGTGGTCACCGAGGAGCAGCAACTCCTTCGCTCGGGCGAGGCCGACGAGCTTGGGCAGCAGGGCGGAGATACCGCCGGTGACGCTCAGCCCGACCCCGACCTCGGGGAAGCCGAACTTCGCGCCCTCGTCGGCGACGACCAGGTCGCATCCCAGGGCGAACTCGCAGCCCGCGCCGAGCGCGTACCCGTGCACGGCCGCGATCACGACACCGGGGAACCGCCTGATCCGCCTGGTCACCTCCTGGATGGCTTCGAGGCGCAGCCGGGTCTGCTCGACGGTCTCGACCGGTGCGGGCTCCTTCAGGTCGTGCCCGGCGCAGAACGCCCGGCCCCGCCCGGCCAGCACGACCACGCGCGCCTCGCGGGCCTGGTCGAGCGCCCCGAGCAGGGCCTCCACCAGCTCCGGCACCACGGCGTTCAGGCGTTCCGGCCGGTTCAGGCGCACCAGCGCGACACCGTTCCGGCACTCGTACTCGACTACCACCCGAATCCCTTCGATCGATCGATCGATTGAGTCCGACCGTAGGAGTCGGCTACCGTCCCGGTCAAGAGAGCGAGGACCACATGAGCACCGAAGAACGCGTGCGGCGGGCGGCGGTCGAACTGTTCGCGGCACGCGGGTTCCACGGCACCGGCATCCGCGACCTCGCCCAGGCGGCGGGCCTGTCGTCGGCGACGCTGTACCACTACATGGGCACCAAGGAGGACCTGCTCGCCGAGATCATGCGCACCAGCCTCACGCGCCTGATCGAGGCCGCCGAGCAGGTGATCTCCGCCACGGACGACCCGGTGGAACGGCTCACGGGCCTCGTCGAGATGCACGTCCGGGCGCACGCCGAGCAGCAGTTGGAGACGCTCGTCGTAGACGGCGAGATGCGCGCGCTGACCGGCCCTCGGCGCGAGGAGGTCGTGGCGTTGCGCGACCGCTACGAGCAGTTCTGGCAGGACGCGATCGCGTCGCTGGACGTGGACGCGCCCCAGGTGGCCCGGCTCGCGATGCTGGAGATGTGCAGCGGCGTGTCCCGCTGGTACTCCCCCAAGGGCGCGCTCTCGCTGGACGATCTCGCATCCCGGTACGCGGGGATGGCGCTGGGCATGCTCGGCGTGCGCCAGTAGGCTCGTCGGTGCCGACGGTTCACCCCGGTCCTCCCCGGACCGAGGTGAGGCAAGAGGGAACCCGGTGTGAGTCCGGGACTGCCCCGCAGCGGTGAGTGGGAACGAAAGCCGTCACACAGCACTGGACCGACAGGTCTGGGAAGCGACGGCCGGTAGGAGCGTGTCAGGCGCCCACGAGTCCGAAGACCTGCCGACGGTCCGCGCGCCACCCGGTGCGCGGTGCACCGGTGCCTCTCGGGCGGGCCACGGGCGCGGCTGCTTCGTGCTGCCCCGCGCTGCCTCGGGAGATTCCGGTGCGTTCCGCACGCTCGCGAGGAGAGAGCTTGTGACCACCATCGGCAGTACCGTTCTCGGCTACCCGCGCATCGGGCCGAAACGCGAACTCAAGCGCGCCGTCGAGCAGTACTGGGCGGGCAGGATCGACGAGGCCGCTCTTCAGGAGACCGCCCGTCAGTTGCGTGCACAGACGTGGACCGAACTGCGCGACTCCGGCCTGGACTCCGTTCCGGGCAACACGTTCTCGTTCTACGACCAGGTCCTGGACACCGCCGCCCTGTTCGGCGCGATCCCGCAGCGGTTCCACGACCTCGGTCTGTCCCCTGTGGACACCTACTTCGCCGCGGCACGGGGTAGGGACGGCGCGGTCGCGCTGGAGCTGACCAAGTGGTTCGACACCAACTACCACTACCTGGTGCCGGAACTGGGCCCGGACACCGCGTTCGCACTGGCGGGCGACAAGCCGATCGCGGAGTTCCGCGAGGCCCGCGAGCTCGGCGTCACGACGCGACCGGTGCTGCTCGGCCCGGTGACGTTCCTGCTGCTGGCCAAGTCCGTCGTCCCCGGTTTCGACCCGCTGGCGCTGCTTCCCGGCCTGCTCGACGCCTACACCGAACTGCTGGCCCGGCTGCGCGCGGAGGGTGCGGAGTGGGTGCAGCTCGACGAGCCCGCGTTCGCCGCCGACCGGTCCCCCGCCGAACTGGACGCGCTGCGCAGCGCGTACCGGACGCTCGGCGGACTGCCTGGACGCCCGCGGCTGCTGGTCACGGGCTACTACGGCAGCCTCGGCCCGGCGTTCGAGATCCTGGCGCACAGCCCGGTCGAGGCGCTCGCGGTCGACCTGGTCGCCGGTGGTGACGTGCCCACGCTTCCCGCGTTGCGGGACAAGACGCTGGTCGCCGGTGTGGTCGACGGCCGCAACGTGTGGCGCACCGACCTGCGCGCCGCACTGGCGAAGGTCGCCTCGCTGCTCGGCTCGGCCGGCACCGTCGCGGTGTCGACCTCGTCGACGTTGCTGCACGTGCCGTACGACCTCGACGCCGAGACCGGCCTGGACCAAGACGTGCGCGACCGGCTCGCGTTCGCCCGCCAGAAGGTCCGCGAGGTCGTGCTGCTCGGCAAGGCCCTGCGCGACGGCGTCGACGGCGAGTGGGCGGACGAGGCGGCCCGGTTCCTGCCGTCGCCGCGCCAGGACGACGAGGTCCGCACCCGTGTCGCCACATTGCGCCCCGAGCACCACACCCGCGTGGCCTACGAAGAACGCGCCGGTGCGCAACAGGAGCTGTTGGGACTGCCCAGGCTGGCGACGACCACGATCGGCTCGTTCCCCCAGACCGCCGAGATCCGCAAGGCGCGCAAGGAGCTCCGCGGCACCGATCCCGCCGCCTACGAGCAGCGGATGCGCGAGGAGATCGCGCGGGTGATCGACCTGCAGGAGGACATCGGCCTCGACGTCCTCGTGCACGGCGAACCCGAACGCAACGACATGGTGCAGTACTTCGCCGAGCACCTCGACGGCTTCGCCTCGACCGAACACGGCTGGGTGCAGTCCTACGGTTCCCGGTGCGTGCGGCCGCCGATCATCCACGGCGACGTGTCCCGTCCCGCCCCCATCACGGTGGGCTGGAGCTCCTACGCCCAGTCGCTGACCTCCAAGCCGGTCAAGGGAATGCTCACCGGCCCCATCACGATCCTGGCGTGGTCGTTCGTCCGCGACGACCAGCCGCTCGCCGACACGGCGTTCCAGGTCGGCCTGGCGCTGCGGGACGAGATCCACGACCTGGAGGCGGCCGGCATCCGGATCGTGCAGGTCGACGAACCCGCGCTGCGCGAACTGCTCCCGTTGCGCGAGGCCGACCAGCAGTCCTACTTGGACTGGTCGGTGGCCGCGTTCCGGCTCGCGACCTCGGGAGCCTCGCCGGCCACGCAGATCCACACCCACCTGTGCTACTCGGAGTTCGGCGAGGTGATCGGCGCGATCGACGGTCTCGACGCCGACGTCACCACCATCGAGGCCGCCCGCTCGAAGATGGAGGTGCTGGCAGATCTCCAGGAGGCGGGCTTCAGCCGTGGCGTCGGGCCGGGCGTCTACGACATCCACTCGCCGCGCGTGCCGTCGGTCGACGAGGCCGCCGGTCTGCTGGCCGAGGCCGTCCGCGCGGTGCCAGGTGAACGGCTGTGGGTCAACCCCGACTGCGGCCTGAAGACCCGCGGCTACGCCGAGGTGGAGCCCGCGTTGCGCAACCTCGTCGCCGCCACCCGCCGCATCAGGGAGCAGCTGACGTGACACCGAAGTCCCCTGCCGCGTCCAGCATGACGTTGTCGCAGATCATGGACGACCACGACACGAACCTGATGGGCACCGTCCACGGCGGCGTGCTGATGAAGCTCGTCGACTCGCTCGCCGGCGTGGTGTCCGCACGCCACTCGGAGGGCCCGTCGGTCACCGTGGCCGTCGACGAGATGGTGTTCCGCGTCCCGGTGCGCGTGGGTGACGTCCTGCACCTGCACGCCCAGGTCAACTGGGCGGGCTCGACGTCGATGGAGGTCGGCGTGCGGGCGCTGGCCGACCGGTGGGACCGCTCGGTGCCGCCCGTGCACGTCGCCTCGGCCTACGTCGTGCTCGTGGCGGTGGACGACACCGGAACGCCTCGTGCCGTTCCCCCGGTCCTGCCGGAGACCGACGACGACCGCAGGCGGTTCGGAGAGGCGCAGATCCGGCGCGCGCACCGGCTCGCCCGGCGCACGGCGATCGAGAGTTCGCGGAGGAGGACGGCCTGACGGCGAGGGGGGAGGTGACCCGGTCACCTCCCCCCGTCCACAGTGGACGTACCGTCACACGGCCGGCACCACTTCGGGTCGTCGCAGCAGCACCAGGGCCAGGTTCACGGCCGCGGCGGCACCGGCGACGGCGGCGAGCGGGGCGACCATGCCCGGCATCGCCCAGGTCCCGAGCAGGGCGCCCGCCAGCGCCGCGCCGATCGCCACCACGACTCCCCTGCGCCGGACCGATCGCGCCCACTCGGGACGGACCCACGCCAGGTAGGCGCCGAGACCGATCAGCACACCGGTTCCGGGAACGATCGCCGTGGCACTCAGGACGAAGTCGTCCGGGTTGATCGTCCACACCACCAGCACGCCCAGGAACCAGCCGCCCAGGCCGAGCGGAAGCGCCGTCAGGGCACGGATCCAAGCGCCCGCCCTGGAGCTGTACCCACCACGACGACGTGCGGAACGGGCGAGCAGTCCGAGCACCGCCAGGCCGAGGAGCGCGCCACCGACGGCCACGCCGACGAGGAGCTTGGCGACCGTGGACATGCTCAGCGGCACGTCGTCGAAGGCGACCGGCCGGGCGTCGAAGCGCGAGCTGTCGACCTGTCCGGTGGCGTAGAAGGTGGTGAGCAGGTGCCGGCCCGCCTCCGGGCGGTGTTCCCAGAAGTCGTACGTGTGGCCGAGGCCCGCGAGGACGACCTGCTTGCCACGCGACAACGACGGGAGCAGATCCTTGGTGGCGAACTGGGACGGGGTCGAGAGGTCGACCTCACCGCTGATGACCAGCGTTTCGACGTCGCTCGGCCGCATGGTGCGGTACTCGGCGTTGTCGGGGCTGTCCGGCCACACCTTCGCGACGCCCGACGGGCCGGCCCAGAGGAAGTCGGTGGAGGCGTTGCCGAGGATCGAGCCGTGGTCGCCGCCGTTGTCGTAGTACCGCTGGTTGGCGGGCGCGTCGATCATGGCGAACGAGGCGAACTCGCCCCACACGAGCGAGTCCGGCAGGGTCATGTCCCCCAGCACGGACATCGCCCACAGCGCACCGGTGTCGCCGCTGAGGTAGGCGTCGAGCACGGTCGGCGCGCTGTTCGGTGCCTGCGCCCTTCCGTTGTGGTGCATGGCGTACTGGCTCAGGACGCGGACGTTCGTGTCCTTGATGGCCAGTGGTCCCCAGCTGTCCGGGAGGTCGGTGGCGACGTCGCGGATCGAGGCCGCGAGGTCCGGGGTGCGGGCGGAGCAGGCGGCGTCGGCGCGGCACAGGGCGGTGTACTGGCCGAACTGGGAGTCGGTGGTGGCCGGGTCCCAGAACAGGTGGCCCGGTGTGTTGACCGACAGCATCACGGACCGCTGCAGCGCTTCGGGGTGGCGCCACGAGTAGATCATCGCGGTGCGGGTGCCTGCGCTGGTGCTGAACAGGTTGATCCGCTCGTGGCCCAGCGCCGTGCGGGCGGCCTCGATGTCGTCGATCCGCTGGGCGATGGAGTACCCGGTGAGGTCGACGCCGTCCTCGGTCAGGCGCTTGGCGCACAGCTCGAACGCCTTGGCGGTGGCGGGCAGGGTCTTCGCGTCAGCGATCCCGTCGCCCGCACGCATGGAAAGGGCGACCTCGGGGCAGTCCAGGCGACGTGATCCGTCGATGCCGCGGTATCCGACGAGCACGACGTCGCTCTCGCCGGTGAGCCTGCTCGCCTGGGGGAAGTTCAGGTTCGTGGCACCGGGACCGCCACCCAGCCGGAAGACCGGCACGCCCGGATTCGGCGTGGTGGCGCGGATCCTGGTCACCGGCAACGCGATCAGGTCGGAGGCGGGGTCGCGGCGGTTCTCCGGCACCACGAGCGTGCCGCAGTCGGCGGCGAGGGCGCCCGCCTCGGTGTCGTACTCACAGGGTCGCATCGTCAGCGAGCCGGGTGCCGCCCCGTCCGGCACGGTCGTCGTCCGCTCCGGGAGCACGGCCAGGGTGGCCAGTCCGAGCAGGACGGCGCCGGTGAGTCCGAGGGCGACCACCCGGCGGGAAGGCTTGATCGAAGGCATGCACAGAACCTAGGAATTCCGGGGCCGCCGATCTTCCCCGCCGAGAGGAGAACCGTCTCCCTCGCGCGAGGGATGCCGCGCGCCGCGCCACCTGACATCGTCTGCGGGTGATCAACGCCCAGTCGCTGCCCCGTGCGCGGACCAGCCTGAAGCGCCAGTCCTACTTGGTCGCGGGTGTCTGCGTCGCGGCGGACGTGGCGTCGTTCCTCGTGCAGGACCTCCCGATCAGCGTCGCGTGGATCGCCGCGCTGCTCGGGATCGTGCTCGCGGACGCCGCACTCGCCAGCCGGACGGAGTGGTCGGGAGCCGTCGCGGTCGCCGCCGCCGTGTTCAACGCAGGGGCCGCCCTCCTGCTCGGCGGGCCGCAGTCCCTGCGGCTCAACGAGGCCGGGATCCTCGTCGCGTCGTACCGGGCGGGCGCGTGGCTGCGGGGGTGGCACGCGGTGGTGTCGTTGCTCGGGGTGGTCGGCGGCCTCGTGCTCGCCCACCTCACCCGCGGGTACGCCCTCGACTGGTACGTCCTCGTGGCCGCGGCCAAGGTCGGGCTGATCTCGTGGCTCGTCGGCCGCTACACCACCTCCCGCCGCGCCTACCTCGACGAGATGCGGCGGCAGGCCGAGCAGGAGGAACGCGAGGCGAAGGACGCCGTGGACGCCGCGATCGCCGAGGACCGCGCGGCCATCGCCCGCGACCTGCACGACGTCATCACCCACCACGTCAGCGCCATCAGCGTGCACGCGGGCGCCGCGCGACTCCGGCTCACCCGGACCGCCGGAGACGAGTCCGCGCTCAGGTCCGTGCGGTCCGTCGAGGACTCCAGCCGCACCGCGCTGCACGACCTCAGGCAGATGCTCGACCTGTTGCTGGGACAACGCCCGACCGCCGACCGCGACCCCGGCCTCGCCGACATCGCGACGATGGTGGAACGCCTGCGCGAGACGGGACTCGAAGTGCGGCTGGACGTGTCGGGAACGCCGCGCCCACTGTCACCGCAGCTCGACGCCGCGTTGTTCCGGATCGTCCAGGAGATGCTGACCAACGCGCTGCGCCACGGCGACGGCGGCCCCATCTCGGTGACGGTCAGCCACACGACCGAAGGGCTCGACGTCGAGACCGTCAACCCCTTGTCCCCCAACGGTGAGCTGCGAGGCGAGGGCCGCGGGCTCGCCGGAATCCGCGCGCGTGCGGAGGAGTTCGGCGGGGTGCTCGCGCAGGGCCCGCGACCGGACGGGAAGAATTGGCGGACCGCCGTCTCGTTCCACCTCGGAGGCCCGGCATGACCATCACCGTCCTGGTAGCGGACGACCACGCCGTCTTTCTCTCTGGCCTGCGCGCCATCCTGGACACCGAGGACGACATCGAGGTCGTCGCCGAGGTCGCGGACGGCGACCAGGCCGTCGACGCCGCGCTGCGCCTGCGCCCGGACGTCGCCGTGCTCGACATCCGCATGCCGCGCAGAGACGGTCTCGGTGCCGCCTCGGCGATCCTGGCCGCCCCCGGCAACCGCACCAGGATCATCGTGCTCACCACGCACGACACCGACGAGTACGTGCACCGCGCGATGAGCGCCGGCGCACGCGGGTTCCTGCTCAAGTCCATGCCGCCGGAGGAGATGATCGCCGCGGTGCGGATCGCGGCCCGCGACGACGTGCTGATCGACCCGTCGATCGTCCGCAGGCACCTGGCCCGCTTCGCCGACACGCTCAGCGCACCCGCTCCCCCGAGCGACGTCGACCGCCTGACCGCACGCGAGCGCGAGGTGCTGCTGTTGCTGTCCCGCGCCCACACCAACTCCGAGATCGCGGGGCTCCTGCACGTCGGCGAGGAGACGGTGAAGTCCCACGTCTCCAGCATCCTGCGCAAGCTCGGCCTGCGGGACCGGACCCACGCGGTCGCCTACGCGCACCTGACCGGGTTCGCCGGGCAGGCCAGGCCGTCGCCCGGTTCGAACTAGGGCCTGAGGCCGTTGATCAGCAACCGCACGAGGTGGCGCACGTCGTAACGGACTCCCTCGGCGACGTTCGCCCCGGCGCAGATGCTGCCGACGGCGCGCATCAGTTCGTTGGCATCCTGTCCCGCCACGATCTCCCCGGCGTTCGCCGCTTCCTCCAGCAGACGCGTGCACACGGGCACGAGGTGTTCGAGGAAGTAGTCGTGCAGGGGGTCGTAGCAGGACTCGCCCGACTGCAGCACGGACGCCAGACCCTGTTTGGTGACGACGAAGTCGACGAACCGGTCGATCCACCTCGTCAGCGCCTGGTGCGGACCGGGTTCGCTCACGAGCAGCGCGGGCCCCGCCTCCGACAGCGACTCCACCTGCAACCGGTAGACGGCCAGGATCAGGTCGGCCCGCGTCGGGTAGTGGCGGTAGATGGTCGCGGTGCCCACCCCGGCGCGGGCAGCGATCTCGCGGATGGGCGCCTCGACACCGGACGTGACGAACACGGCGGCCGCCGCTTCGAGCACGCTGCCGGCGTTGCGCAGCGCGTCGGCCCGGCGCCGCACCGCGGAGTCGCTCATCCGCCCATCCTATCGAGCCGCCCCCACCGGCGAGGACGCCTCGCCCAGGTCGAGCAGCATCTCGGTCAGCTCGTGCGGCACGATGATCATGCAGTCGTGGCCGGACGCCAGCTCCCGCACGTCGGACGGCTCACCGTTGGGCTGCAACGCCGGCACGGGCCGTCGCTCGATCCCCGGCGCCGCCACCGTGCAGTGGATGTGCGTGCGCGGGATCGCGGCGAGAGCCGGGTGGTCCATCGCGACGGGCTCGTCCAGGCACCGCACCGTCTGGTCGGACAGCATCGACCGCACCCACGCGACGTCGGCGGGATCGCTGACGCCGAACAGGCCGAACGGCTCCGGCGGCGGGGGCACCCTCCAGCCGTCACCGAGCATGCCGCGGGCGCCGGGCATCACGTCGAGAGCGCTCTCACCGTGCACGGGCACCATGGCGTCGAGGTAGACGAGCCGCGCGATCCGCTCCGGGACCTGGTTCGCCACCGCCGAGATCACCATGCCCGCGTAGCTGTGCCCGACGAGGACAACGTCGTGCAGGTCCTCCTCGACCAGCAGCCGCACGACGTCGGCGGTGTGCGTGCCCAGCCCGGTCGCGGGGCCCAGCAGGTGCCGCGTCTCGCCGTAGCCGGTGAGCGTCGGGGTGAACACCGGCCTGCCGCTCGCCCCCAGCCCCGGCACGACCTTCGCCCAGGCCTGACCGCTGTGCCACGCCCCGTGCACCAGCACGTACGTCACCGCCATGATCTCTCCGAACTCAAGTGGGACATCGTCCCGTTTAACATACGGGACGATGTCCCACTTAGTCGAGACCAGGGTCAGCGGACCTTCTTCACGCGGGTCACGCTGACCGCGCCGAGCACCCCGAACACAGCTCCGCCGAGGAACAGGCCCAGGTAGCCGAACGCCCCGATCAGGCCGGGCGCCGCCACCGGGATGAGCGACTGCGGCAGGGACTGCGCGAGGTTGGCGACACCCAGGTCCTTGCCCGCGGTCTCCTCGCTGGGCAGCACATCGGCGATGAGGGCCAGCTCGACGGCGAAGAACGCCCCGAGGCCCGCGCCGAGGACGAGCTCGCCGAGGAGGACGACCTCGATCGACGGCGCCAGCGCGATCACGGTCAGGCCGACGACGGCGATGGCCGACGAGATGATCACGAACAGCTTGCGGCGGCGGAGCCGGTCGGACAGCCAGCCGAGCAGCGGCGCGACCAGGACGATGCCGACCGCGTTGGCGAGGATCGCCTGGAAGACCAGGGTGGGCGCCTCCTCGTCGGTGACGCCGAACTGCTCGATGAGGAAGTAGGTGAGGTAGCTGGTGGCGGTGAACTGCGTCGTGGTCAGGAAGAACCGCGTCAGCCACGCCCAGCCGAGGTCGGGGTTCTTGCGCGGGTTGAACACGAAGGAGCCGAGCACGGCGCGGAGGTCGAAGGGTTCGCGCACCCGCTCCGTGCGGACGCGGTCCCGCACGGGGGCGATCACGGCGACCATCAGCACGACGCCGATCAGGCTGGGCACCAGGTACTGCACCGGCCCCGCAGGGAAGAGCTGGACGAGGAACGTCGCGGCGACACCGCCGACGTTCTGGGCCAGGCTGATCCAGGACGCCGTGCGGCCGCGTCTCTCGGGACCGATCTGGTCGGGAAGCATGGCCACCAGGGCCGCGAGCGCGAAGTTCAGGCCGATCTGCGCGATGCTCCAGCCCACGACCACCACGGGCACGCTCGGGGCGAACGCGATGACGAGGATCCCGGCGTAGCCGAGGGCGGCTCCCGCGAAGATCCACGGCTTGCGCATGCCCAGACGACTGGTGGTGCGGTCCGAGAAGCGGCCGGCGAGCGGGTTGGCGAGCAGGGAGAAGAACGCGCCGACCCCGAGCACCAGGCCCAGTGCCGCCCCCGCGCCGTCCAGGTCCAGTTCCCGCAGCCGCAGGGCGATCGTGATGACCAGCGGCGGGACCAGTGCGATGGAGAAGCCCAGGATCGCCAGCGGAATCGCGATCCGGGGGTAGCGCGACGGCGGCGCACCGGTTGACGTGGCGGTCGTCGAACCGGCGGTGGCGGGCGCAGAAAGGGGCTTTGACTCGTCCACGTTGACTTCCCTCTGCAGGCGAGCCCGGGACGTGCTGTCCCAGGCAAGGCCAACACGATAACCCGAAAAGTTCCACGTGGAGCTTTTTAGTTCCGAACGGGCCTCAGCAGGTGCTCCAGGAGCGTCATGCCCTCGCGCATGTCCACCTCGGGATCGAGCAGCCACTGCGTCGAGAGCCCGTCCATCGCAGCGATCACCAGGGACGCGGCCACCTCCGGTGACATGTCGTCCCGCACCGTGCCCACGGCCTGGGCGAGGCGCAGGATCAGCAGTGCCTCCTTGCGGATCGACTCGTAGCGCTCGGCGAAGAACGCGCGCGAGTGCTCGTTGCCCGGCTCGATGGCCCGCGCGACCATGCCGTGCCGCAGCGCCACGAGCCCTGGCGCCCGCGACACGTAGTCCTCCAGGTGCGAGGCGAAGTCGATCGTCTCGACGACGTCGGCACGGGCGTTGGCCAGCGCCTCACGGTCCTTCTCGCGGAGCACCTCGACGAACAGCTCCTCGCGCGTGTCGAAGTAGCGCCGCAGCGCCGCGTGGCTCACCCCGATCGCCTCGCCGATGGCGCGCAGGCTCGTGCCCTCGAACCCGAGTTCGGCGAACACCTCGATGGTGCGGTCGAGGATCTGCTGCCGGCGGAGGATCCCCTTGGGGTACCGGCCCCGCTGCCGCGCCGCCTCCTCCCCCGCGTCCTCGGTCTTCTCCGCGCGCTCACCCTGCGGCACTTAGGCCTCCTCGCTCAGTCGTTCGGGCCCACCCTACCAAAAAAGTTCCACATGGAGCTTTTGCTGCTAGCGTGGCCTCATGCATGACAACGTCGTCCAGGTCGAGCAGCGCGTCGGGAACACCGTTCGCGATCACGTGACGCCCGCCCTGTTCATCCGGACCGCTCCCGTCGCCATCACCGCGTGGGAGGTGCCCGACGAGCCCGTTCCGTTCGCGGAAGCAGTGAACCAGGACTTCGAGCCGTTCGAGGTCGGACGCACCTGGAGCAAGCCGTGGGGTACGACGTGGTTCCACGTCACGGGCTCGGTGCCGGACGACTGGGGTCAGGCGGGCAGCGCCGTGCAGCTGTTCGTCGACCTGGGGTTCTCCCCTCTCCTGCCCGCCTTCCAGGCCGAGGGCCTCGCCTACCGGCCGGACGGCACGATCATCAAGGGCATCGAGCCGTTCAACCGCGTCGTCGACGTGGACGGCACGTCCGTCGACCTCTACGTGGAGGCTGCGTCCAACCCGAACATGCTCGAACACTTCTTCGCCTCGGCACCCGCCGCGGCGGCCGGCGGCATGGCGGCGGCGCTCCCCGGCACCCTCGCACCCGTCGCCCGGCCTCACGCCGCACGCCTGGGCAGCAAGTCCACGGCCGGCTCGGACCCGATCTACACGCTGCGCGGCCTCATGCTCGTCGAACGCGACCTGGAGGTGGACGCCCTGCTCGCCGACGTGTCCGTCCTGACAGGACTGATGCGCGAGCTCGAACCGTCCCTCCCGCGCCGGGCCGAGATCCTGCGCGCGCTGGAGGCCATGTGCGACACGATCGACCCGGACGACGTCCGCGCAAGCGCGGCGGCGGCGCGCAAACAGCTTTCCTCCGCGCTCGACGCGCCCGCGCACTCCACCGCGCACTCGATCGTCGCGGTCGGCCACGCGCACCTCGACTCCGCGTGGCTGTGGCCGACGCGCGAGACCGTCCGCAAGTGCGCGCGCACGTTCTCCAACGTCCTCGACCTGATGGACGCCGACCCCGACTTCACGTTCGCCTGCTCCAGCGCGCAGCAGTTCGCGTGGGTGAAGGAGTACTACCCGGACCTCTTCGAACGCATCCGGGTGCGGGTGGCAGAGGGCCGGTTCGTCCCGGTGGGCGGCATGTGGGTCGAGAGCGACACGAACATGCCGGGCGGCGAGGCGCTGGTGCGCCAGTACGTGCACGGGCAGGGGTTCTTCCTGCGCGAGTTCGGCCTGCTGTCGCGCGAGTCCTGGCTGCCGGACTCGTTCGGCTTCAGCGCCGCCCTGCCGCAGATCGCCCGCTCCGCCGGGACCGACAGCTTCCTCACCCAGAAGATGTCCTGGAACGACACCAACAAGATGCCGCACCACACCTTCTGGTGGGAGGGTCTGGACGGCAGCCGGATCTTCACCCACTTCCCTCCGAACGACACCTACGGCTCGGACCTCGGCGCCGCCGACCTCGCCAAGGCGCAGCGCCAGTACGCCGAGAAGGGGGCGTCGAACGTCTCGATGACCCTCTTCGGGTGGTACGACGGAGGTGGCGGCCCGACCCGCGAGATGATCGCCGCCGCACGCCGCACGCGGAACCTCGAAGGGTCCCCGCGCGTGACGCTGGGTTCGCCGGGCGACTTCTTCACCGAGGCGAAGGCGAGCCTGACCCGTCCCGAGGTCTGGACCGGGGAGATGTACCTGGAGACCCACCGGGGCACCTACACCTCGCAGGCCAGGACCAAGCTCGGCAACCGCCGCAGCGAGCACCTGCTGCGCGAGGCCGAGCTGTGGAGCGCGACGGCCGCCACGCGCGGCCTGGTCGAGTACCCCTACGAGCAGCTGGACGCCATCTGGCACACGGTGCTGCTCCAGCAGTTCCACGACATCCTTCCCGGCTCCGCGATCGCGTGGGTCCACGACGAGGCCGAGGACAACTACCGGCGCGTCGGCGACGAGTTGGAAGGCATCATCGCGGCCGCCCAGCGGGCTCTCGCCGGCGACGGGGACGCGACCCTCGTGTTCAACGCGGCACCGGTCGCCGAGCGAGGTGTGCGGCCACTGGCCGCCGCCGTCGACCCGGAGCCGAGGCTGTCCGTGACGCCGGTCGCGGACGCCGACGGCTACGTGCTCGCCAACAGCCTCGTCTCCGCCCGGTTCGACGCCGCGGGCCTGCTGGTCTCGCTCACCGACGTCCACTCAGGACGCGACCTCGTCGCGCCCGGTGAGGCCGCGGCACTGCTGCAGGTCTTCCGGGACAAGCCCCTCATGTTCGAGGCGTGGGACATCGACCGCTCCTACGCCAACACCGTCACCGAACTGCGCGACGCGACGGCGATCCGGATCGACGGTGACGCCCTGACCGTGACGCGCGCCTACGGCGACTCCGAGATCGTGCAGAGGTTCCGGCTCGCCGCCGACGCGAACGAGCTGGAGATCGAGACGGCCGTCGACTGGCACGAGCAGGAGAAGCTGCTCAAGCTCGCGTTCCCGGTCGACGTGCGCGCCGACCACTTCGCCTCCGAGATCCAGTTCGGGCACGTCCTGCGCCCGACCTTCGCGAACACCTCGTGGGACGCGGCGCGGTTCGAGACGGTCGCGCACCGCTGGGTGCACGTCGGCGAGCCGGGCTTCGGCGTGGTGGTCGCCAACTCGTCCACCTACGGGCACGACGTGACCAGGTCGACCCGCGAGGACGGCGGGACGACCACCCGGATCCGCCAGTCCCTGCTGCGCGCGCCGAAGTTCCCCGACCCCGACGCCGACCAGGGAACCCACGTCTTCCACAGCACGATCGGCTTCGCCCCGACCGTGGTCGAGGCGGCGGCCGCCGGGTACCGGCTCAACCTGCCCGCCCGCGCCGTGCGCGGAAACCCGGCGAACGCGGTCGACCCGATCGTGACGGTGTCCTCGCCGTCCGTGCTGGTGGAGTCGGTCAAGCTGGCCGAGGACAGGTCCGGCGACCTCGTCGTCCGGCTGTACGAGGCGCGGGGTGCCCGGACCTCGGTCACCCTCGGGCTGGGGACGCCGTTCTCGTCGGCGTGGCGGACGGACCTCCTCGAACGGGAGCTGGACGGGCCCGCCTGGCGAGGCGACGAGACGATCGGCCTGGAGCTGCGTCCGTTCGAGATCGCGACCGTCCGCGTGCGCACGCTGGGGTGATCCGGTCCTCCGGCATGCTCGCGGGATGCCGGAGGACCTCTCGCTCAGCGACATCACGTTGTGGACCAGGGCCTGACCCGTCAGCATTGAAGCATGTCGAAGCAAGGGGACTGCTGTGAGCAGCCGCCGGAGCGGTCGCTGGGACCGGAGCGGGCCGCGGAGCTGTCGGTGATGTTCAAGGCGCTCGGTGACCCGGTGCGCCTGCGACTGCTGTCGATGATCGCCTCACGGCCCGAGATCTGCGTCTGCGACCTGACACCGGCCTTCGAGCTCTCCCAGCCGACGATCTCCCACCACCTCAAGCTGTTGCGGCAGGCGGGGCTGGTCGACTGCGAACGCCGCGGCACGTGGGTCTACTACTGGGCGCGGCCGGAGACGACCGACCGGATGGCCGCGGTGCTGAGCGGCGTGGGCGAGCGCCAGGACTTCACACCCGAGCGGCCCACCGTCGCCGCAACCACAGGCTGACGTAGACGAGTCCGACGAGCACCGGCACCTCGATCAACGGCCCGACCACGCCGGCCAGCGCCTGCCCGGAGGTCACGCCGAACACCCCGATCGCGACGGCGATCGCGAGCTCGAAGTTGTTGCCCGCCGCCGTGAACGCCAGCGTGGTCGTCCGCTCGTAGGACAGCCCGCAAGCCTTGCCGAGAGCGTACGAACCGGCCCACATGACGGCGAAGTAGACCAGCAGGGGCAGGGCGATGCGGGCGACGTCCAGCGGACGGCTGGTGATCGTCCCGCCCTGCAACGCGAACAGGACGACGATCGTGAACAACAGCCCGTACAGGGCGATGGGGCCGACGCGGGGCAGGAACTCCGACTCGTACCACTCGCGGCCCTTCGACCGCTCCCCCAGCCTGCGGCTCAGGTAACCCGCGGCGAGTGGGACACCGAGGAAGACGAGCACCGACCGCGCGATCTCCCAGGCGGAGAAGCCGGCCGACGCGGTGCCGAGGCCGAGCAGACCCGGCAGCAGGTCGAGGTAGAACCAACCGAGCACGCCGAACATGACGACCTGGAACACCGAGTTGAGCGCCACGAGCACCGCGGCGGCCTCCCGGTCGCCGCACGCGAGGTCGTTCCAGATGATGACCATGGCGATGCAGCGGGCGAGGCCGACGATGATCAGGCCGGTGCGGTACTCGGGCAGGTCGGCGAGGAAGATCCACGCCAGCGCGAACATCAGCGCCGGACCGAGAACCCAGTTGAGCACCAGCGAGAGCAGCATCGTGCGGCGGTCGCGGGTGACGGTGCCGAGCTCGTCGTAACGGACCTTCGCGAGCACCGGGTACATCATCACCAGCAGTCCGAGCGCGATCGGCAGGGACACCTCGCCGATCTTCACCGCGTCGAGCACGCCCTGCAGGCCGGGGACGAACCGGCCGACGAGCAGTCCCGCGACCATGGCGACGCCGATCCACACCGGCAGCAGTCTGTCCAGGAAGGACAGCCGGTGCACCACGGTTTCCTTGGTTGTCAACGAGTTCTCCCGGGCAGCGGTCAGCACCCGGCGAGTGGGTCACCGGGTCGGTTCGGTCGGATCAGTCGCAGCAGGCGCTGCTGTCGCGCAGCGGCCCACCCGGCGCCAGGACGGCCGCGAGGGTGTCGATGGCGGCGTTGTCGATGCGGTACCAGCTCCACGTGCCTCGCCGTTCGCGGCTGAGCACACCGGCCCGCACGAGGATCTTGAGGTGGTGGCTCAGGGAGGACTGCGGCATGTCGAACTGGTCGGCGAGGTCGCAGAAGCAGGCTTCCTGGCCCTCGGTCCGGCGGACCAGGCCGACCAGCTCGACGCGGATCGGGTCGCCCAGTGCCTTGAACAGGCGGGCGGCCGTCGTCGAGTCGAGCAGCGTCTGGTCCTGGCTCGTCATGAGCAAGACCATAACCGCTTGGATTGACAAAAGTCGATACACCGAGTGTGATCTGCATCGACGAACTTCGATCCGAGGAACCCGACGCCCAGGAGAACCGCCGTGTCCAAGACCCCCGAGGTGCTGTTCGTCTGCGTGCACAACGCCGGCCGCTCCCAGATGGCCGCGGCACTGCTGCAGCACCACGGCATGGGCCGCATCGCCGTCCGCTCGGCAGGTTCCGAGCCCGCGGAGAACGTCAACCCGGCCGCCGCCGAGGCGCTGCGGGAGTGGGGACTCGACATCACCGCCGAGGTCCCGTCGAAGCTCACCACCGCCGATGTCGAGGCGTCCGACGTCGTGATCACCATGGGCTGCGGTGACACCTGCCCGGTGTTCCCCGGCAAGTGCTACCTCGACTGGCAGCTGGAGGACCCGGCGGGCCAGGGCATCGACGCCGTGCGGCCGATCCGTGACGACATCGACCGCCGGGTGCGCGGCCTGCTGTCCGAACTGCTCGACTAACGGCGGGGCACGCCGGCGGTCGACAGCGCCGCCGCCAGCACGCCGATCGCGCCCAGCACCGCGAACACCGCCGGATAACCTCCGAGCGCGACCGCCAGCGCGCTGCCTGCCCACGGCGCGATCGCGGACATCACCATGATCGGCGCGGTGAGCAGGCCGTTGAGCTGTCCGTAGTGGACTGATCCCCAGCGGTCGGTGATCGCCGTGGCCGTCACGAGCGTGAAGATCCCCCGCGTCACGCCCGCGAGGACCGAGCCCGCGATCAGCAGCAGGGCTGGTCCGGGCACGGCTCCGAGCAGAGTCGTCACGAACGCGCCCGCCAGGAGCACCAGCAGCGTGCGGGTGCGCACTGTCGTCCTCGCGGACAGCCTTCCATAGCCGAGCCGGCCGAGGACCTGGCCGACACCGCCGAGGCCGAGTGCGACGGCGGCGGCCGAGGTCGTCATGCCGCGTTCGGTCAGCAGCGGGACGAGGTTGATCACGACGGCGTAGACGCTGAACGCGGCCAGGCCCATCGAGACGACGAGCACCAGGAACGGTCTGCTGCGCGCCACCGCCGACGGGGTGTGGACGGTCTCGTGGCCGGCGGCGGGCCAGGGCGCGCGCAGCCCGAACAGGTGCAGCGGAATCGTCGTGACGGCGAGGAAACCGGCCAGTGCGAGGTAGGTGGCGCGCCAGTCCAGGTGCTCGTTCAGCACGGCGGTCAGCGGTGCGAAGACGGTGCTCGCCAGTCCGGCCACCAGGGTGAGCGCGGTCAGGGCCGGCACGCGGCGCTCGCCGTACCAGCGGGTCAGCGCGGCGAACGCCGGGGCGTAGAACACCCCGGCCATGGCGACCCCCGCCAGCAGCCACGCGGCGACGAACCACACCAGGGATTCGGCGGTCGCCAGCACCACCAGCGCGAGCACGGCGACGACCGAGCCGGTGGTCATGATCGCGCGGGGGCCGTGCCGGTCGAGCAGTCTGCCCACCGGGATGCCGGCGAGGCCCGCGACGACCTGCCCCGCGGAGAACCCGGCGGTGATCGCGGCGTGCGACCACCCCGTGCGTTCGCCGATCGTCGGCAGCAGCACGGGAAACGCGTAGTACAGGATCCCCCAGCTGATGATCTCCGTGGCGCACAGCACGACCAGCACGCGGCGCGGTCCGGCAGCGGAGCCGGACCGCGCCACCGCCTCAGCGTGCACCGGGCGCGAGACCGATCGTCAGCACCTCCGGCGCTCCGCAACAACCGCCGGTCTGCTCGTCCGGTGCGTCGAACACGCCCGCGCCGCCGCACACCCCGGTCTCCGGCAACACGAGATCAACGCGCGCAGCGGCCTCGTGGTCCCCGGCGATCGCGGCCACGACGGACCGGGCCTGCTCGTAGCCGGTCAGCGACAGGAACGTCGGCGCGCGGCCGTAGCTCTTCATGCCCACCAGGTAAACACCTGGTTCGGGGTGCCTCAACTCGTTCTCGCCGTGGGGGTACACGGTGCCGCACGAGTGGACGTTCGGGTCGATCAGCGGCGCGAGCCGGCTCGGCGCCTGCAGCACCGGGTCCAGGTCGAGGCGGATCTCCGACAGCCACGACAGGTCGGGCCGGAACCCGGTCAGCACCACCACCTCGTCGACGCCCTCGACGCGGTGGCCGCCGAACGACTCCAGCACCAGCCTGCCGTCCGCCGACCGTTCGACCGCCGCGGTCCGGAACCCGGTCGCGGTCGTGATGTGCCCGGCCTCCGCCGCCTTCCTCGCCCTCTGACCCAACGCACCGCGCGCCGGCAACTGGTCCGCCTCGCCGCCACCGAACACGGTGCCGACCTCGCCGCGGCGCACCAGCCACACGATCTCCGTGCTGGGCTCCTGCTCGGCGAGTTCGGCCAGCACGACCAACGCGGTCAGCGCCGAGTGCCCGCTGCCGGCGACCGCGATCCGCTTGCCCGCGTAGCGATCGCGCTCGGCCACGAGATCCGGCACGCGGTAGGTGATCCGCGCGGAAGCCGACCGTTCCCCCACCGCCGGAAGTCCGTCTCCGCCGAGCGGATTCGGCGAACCCCACGTGCCGGACGCGTCGATCACCGCTCGCGCCGTGATCCGCTCCTCCCCGTCGGCGGTCTCCACGTGCACGGTCAACGGCTCGTCCGCGCGCCCGGAGTCGACGATCCGGTCCCGCCCGCGCCGGGCCAGGCCCACCACGCGGGCACCGAACCGCACCCGGTCGCCCAGCACCCCGGCGAGCGGCCGCAGGTAGCTCTCCACCCACTCCCCGCCGGTCGGGTAGGCGTCGCCGTCCGGCCGTGTCCAGCCGGCTTCTTCCAGCAGTCGCCCGGCCGCCGGGTCGACGAGTTCGCTCCACCGCGAGAACAGCCGGACGTGGTTCCACTGCGACACGGCCGCGCCGGCGCGGTCCCCCGCCTCCAGCACGAGCACCCGCTCACCTCGTTCGACCAGGTTCGCCGCCGCGGACAGGCCCGCGGGCCCCGCACCCACCACGACAACCAGCGACTCGTCCACCGCTGCGCCTCCTTGTATCGAAGAATTTCGAATCAACAGGGCGGACTCTATCGACGCGCGTCGATAGAAGCAACAGACCGAACTATCAGGGGGACGGGTCGACGAGGTTGTTCACGATCTGCTCGAAGTCCTTCGCGAACGCGGTGATCCGGGCCGCCGGCCAGTCAGGGACGGCGGCCAGGATCAGGTCGTGGAGACGAGACCGGAGCATCTCCACGCGACGCTCGCCTTCAGGAGTCAGTTCGAGCACGGTGGCCCGCAGGTCGGACGTGCTGGGCCGCCTCGTCAGCAGACCGGCCTCCTGCAGCCGCGTCGCGTGGCGGGTCGTCACCGTGCGGTCGAGGCCGATCTGGTCGGCGAGCTCGCTGGCGGACGACGGACCGAGCCGGGCCAGGCCCGAGAGCACGGGATACGTCCACCGGTCGACGCCGGAGTGCCCGTCGAGAAGCGCGTCGTAGAGGTGCATCCGGTTGGCGCGCAGCAGAAGCGTGCCGAGCGTCGCGGCGATCGCCCGCGCCGCGGCCGACTCCCGGTCGTCCTGTGACATGGGCGAAGTTTACGTGCTCCGTGCACGCGGTTGCGCTAGCGTCAAGTGCGTGCACCGTGCACGCTTAAGTGGAGGAGGAGCCATGCCGAAGCCGATTCGCCCCGAGGACGTTCTGCCCGACGGTGTCGACCGCACGACCCTCGGCGGTCTGGAGGTGCGCAAGGGCGCCGTCGCCGCCTTCGTGGCCAACGTGAAGCAACTCGACGACGCGGAGCCGGGAAGTGCCGAGCACGACGAGATCGTCGAGCAGCTCAGGCAGCTGGTGCCCACGTTGAGGGCGGTCGGCGTGCTGGACGTGTTCCAGCCCCGGTCGGCGGCGGTGGCCGAACTGATCAACGGGGTCTGACCGTTGTCCCGGCAGGAGTTGGTGGCATCGGCGCTTCGGGAACGGAGCTGTTCGTGACAACCGCGCCATCCCGGCGCCGATGCGCGCGTCCATGCTCGTGGCGAATCCCGTTGGGGGTAAGGGTCTTGCGACCCCGTCTCGCCGGGCACTTCGCCCGGCGGTGCCGTCGCGCGTGACCATCCGGTCTCGACGACGCCGAGCAGCTGACGCTGCCCCTAAGGTGGTTGCCATGGCTCGGATCTCACGGACCGACCTGCCTGGCGTGGTCCTCCTGACCACGACGGGGTCACTGGACGCGGCCACTGCCGTCGACTGGCAGAGCATCGCGGTCGTCGCCGTCATCGGGCAGCTCCGGTCATGAGCTTCCACAGCGCGTTCCTCTACGGGTCGGCCGACGAGCTGGTCGAGCACGTGCTCACGGCGCACCGGCCCGGCCTCCCGCTGGTGCTGGGCTGCTCGCCGCGGCACAACGCCCTGATCACCGCGGCACTGGCGCCTGGGTCCGCCACGACGAGCCTGCCGCGGCCCCGCGCCGGAACGAGGCCCGGCACCGCGATCGCCCTCCTCGACCGCCTGGTGCGGGAGAGCGGCCCGATGACGGTGCTCGTCGAACCGGATCACGGCGCCACTGACGCGGACAGGACGCGGTGGCGCCGCTTCGAGGCCGTCTGCAACCTCACGTTCGCGCCGGACGCCGTCACCCTGATCTGCGCCTTCGACCGCCGCACCACGCCGGACGCCGTCCTCGCGGCGCTGGCGGAGAGCCATGGGCGTCACGACGATCCCGAGGCCGTCCTCGCCGCGCTCGCCGTCCGCGCACCGCTCGTCCCTCCGCCCGCCGACCCCGTGCTCGTGGTCCTCGGCTCCGCGTCGATCAGCGACCTCAGACCGATCCGGCAGCAGGTCTCCGCCGCGCTGGGTGTGCTGCCGGCGCTGGCGCGCACGGACTTCGTCGCCGCGGTCAGCGAGGTCCTCACCAACGCCTACCTGCACGGCCGGCCACCGGTGGACGTCCTGCTGTGGGTCTCGCCGGACTCCGTGGAGTGCCGGATCACCGACGGCGGCCGGGGGTTCGACGACCCCGGCGCCGGATATCGCCCCGCTGCGGGCGTCGCCGATCCGCGCCGCACGGGGGCAGGCCTGCGGCTGACCCGGCAGACGTGTGACGACCTCGACACCTGGCGCGCGCCGGCGACGTTCACGGTCCGGCTGGCCAGCACCCTCTCCCCCGCGCACGACCTGTACCACAGCGGTGCGACAGCCAGGGTCGAGGCCGCGCAGGCCCGTGCCGACGCCGCGCTCACCAGGGCCGAGGCCGCGCGCGTCCGTGCGGAGGCGACCCGCAGGCGCGTCGCGGGGCGCATCACGCCGCCCGGATGACGGTTCAGAGCACCGCCCACACGGTCTTGCTGCCGGCGGCGCTGTCGATCACGCAGCCCCACGTCCTGGCGAGTTGCGCGACCACGTGCAGCCCGCGCCCGAAGTTGTCCGGACAGCCGGGGTCGCCGAGCACCACGGTGACCGCACTGTCGTCGCCGACCGCCACGGTGAGCCGGCCGCGCCGCAGTTCGAGCCGCAGCCGGGCCTCGGAGAACGTGTGCTGCACGGTGTTCTGCACGAGTTCCGACGCCACCTGCACGGCGTCGTTGGTCAGCAGGTCGGCCAGCTCCCAGACCGCGCACGTCTCGCGCACGAACACTCGGGCCGCACGCGGGCTGCTCGGATCGTGCGGGAGCTCGCGGGCCGCGCGCTTGCGCGGTGCGGGCCGTTCGACGTTGAGCAACGCCTGGTCGACGTCGTCGTAGACCCCGACGTACCGGCGGATCGCCGTGTGCCGGAGCAGTTCGACGTGCCGGGGTCCGGTCGCGACCAGTATCGGGGTCGCCGGCCAGTCGCTGATGCGCAGCCACACGGTGGTGAAGGCGCTCAGCGCGCTCGTCACCGCGATCGTGACGTCGCTCAGGTCCACGATCAACGCCCGCGGCGCCTCCACGGCGCACTTGAGCATGAAGTCGCGCAGCTGGGCGTAGGTCGTGTGCCCGAGCACTCCGTCCAGCAGGACCACCGTGCAGTGTTCGCGCTCTTCAGCACGGATCCGCAGCTTCTCCTCCGCGCGGCCGGCCACGGTCAGCTCGTCGGTGACTCGGCACGCAGGGGGAACTCCACGTCTCGCAGCGCCGCCGCGAGGTCCGGGAACAGCCGCAGCCGCAGGTCGACGCCCGTCGCGGCCAACGGAGACAGCACGACGTGATGTTCGGCGACCACGGCGAGCGGGATCTTCCTCGCCTCGGCCTCGCGTCGCGCGACCAGCAGCAGGTTGATGCCGGACGAACCGAAGAACCCGACCGCCTGGAGGTCGACGACCAGCGCGGCCGGGGACTTCTCGACCGCGGCCAGGACCTCGTCGAGGCCGATCCCCTCGGTCAGCATGTCGACTTCGCCGGTCAGGGCGACGACGGCGACCCCGTCGTGGTCGGTCGTGTGCGCGGTCAGGACGTCGGACGGTCCGTCGAACCGGTAGCTCATGGCCACCTCCCATCGGCAAACCGCGCGAAGCGCCGACGTGAGCCGCTGCCCAACCCGGAGAACCTGTGGATGACTCGTCTGGTGATCGATGTTCGGGGGAGCTCTTTCCACGCTATTCCCATTCGACACGTGCGACAACCGCCGCGGCCCACGTACGCGGCGAGCGAAACGGCCGCAAGGACGGGGTCGTCCGGACGAGCGGATCCCAATACGCTTGTCACCGTGGATCCCAAGTCCGCCCGCTACCAGGTGGTGCTGGTCGGTGCCTCGCTCGGCGGCGCCGAGGCCCTGCAGGTGCTGCTGGGCGGTCTGCGCACGGATCTGCCCGCACCCGTCGTGGTCGTGCAGCACCTCGGCCCCGGCGCGAGCGCTCTGGACGTGGTGCTGCAACGGGTGTCCCGGCACCCGGTCGTCTGGGCGCACGACGGGCAACTGCTCGAACCGGGAACCGTCCACCTGTGCCCCGGCCGGACCAGGGTGTCCCTGGAGCCGGACGGCACGCTGACCGTGCAGCCGGTGGCGGGCCGTTCGTCGTACGGGCAGGTGGACGAGCTGTTCACCTCGGCGTCGCAGTCGATGGGCGCCCACGTGCTCGCACTGGTGCTGACGGGTCTCGGCAACGACGGCACGGCCGGTGCCCGCGCGGTGCGGCAGGCCGGTGGCACCGTGATCGTGCAGGACGAGTTCACCTCCACCGCGTTCGGCATGCCCTCGGCGGTGATCAAGGCCGGTGCCGCCGACCTGGTGCTGCCACTGGGAGAACTGCCCGACCTGCTCGACCGGGTGGTCGGCGCGGGCAGGCCGGTGCCCACCCCCGCGGTCCGCGCCACCGAGGCGATGTTCGCCGGTGGTGGCGACCTCGGCCGCCTGATGAGCACGACCGACTGGGGTGCCACCGCGTTCGGCCCGGTCGACGGCTGGCCCGCCGTGCTGCGCGACACCGTGGCGACGATCCTGGCCACCCCGGTGCCCATGAGCCTGATGTGGGGCGAGGACCTGCTGCAGCTGTACAACGACGCCTACCGCGACGTCATCGGCGAACGCCATCCCGAGGCCCTGGGCCGCTCGGTGTTGCGGGTCTGGCCGGACGCGGAGGCGACGATCGGCCCGGTGGTGCGGCAGGTCGTCGACACCGGAACCGCGAGGCGCCTGGCCGACCAGTCGTTCGTCGTGAGCCGCGACGGGACGCCGGAGGAGCTCTTCGCGACCATCGCCTACTCCCCGGTCCGCGACGGCGGCCGCGTCGCCGGAGTGCTGGCCACCCTCGTCGACACCACGGACCAGGTCCGCAACGCCCGCCGCCTCACCACGCTGCACGGGCTCGCCGCCACCTCGCGGGAGGCCGGCGACAGCACGACCGACCAGGAGGTCTGCCAGTGGTTGATGCGCGCGCTGACGGCCAACCCGCAGGACGTCCCGTTCGCTCTGGTCTACCTGGTCGAGGAACGCGGGGTCCGCGCGCACCTGGCCGCGTCCACGGGTCTCACCGACGACAGCCCCGCACTCGACCAGCTCGTCACCAGTGACCGGCCGTCGGCGTGGCCGCTGCACAACAGCATGCGCACGGGCGAACCGCAGGTCGTGGACGACCTGCTCACGCGCTTCCCCGGTCTGGTGTCCGGCACGTGGCCGCAGCCCCCGCGCACCGCGATGATCCTGCCGGTCAGCCCGGTCAGGGACGGCGTGCCCGCCGCCCTGCTCGTGCTCGGTGTCAGCTCCCACGCCCCGTTCGACGTCGCCCACCGGCAGTTCTTCGACCTCATCGCCGAACGCGTCGCCGCCACCCTCACCGCGGCGCGCGTCGACCGCGAGCAGAAGCGCCAGGTCGCGGCTCTCGCCGAGCTGAACCGCGCGAAGAACGCCTTCTTCGCGAACATCAGCCACGAGTTCCGCACGCCGCTCTCCCTCTTGCTGCTGCCGCTGGAGGAACAACTCACCACCCTGCCGCCCGAACACCGGGACACGGCACGGATCGCCCACCGCAACGCACTGCGCCTGCTCCGCCTGGTCAACACGCTGCTGGCGTTCGCGGAGCTGGAACAGGGGCGCAACCCGCGGGTGCTGGAGGACGTCGAGGACCTCGCGGGGCTCACCGCGGAACTGGCCGGAGTGCTGCGCTCCGCGATCCAGCGCGCGGACCTCGGCCTGGTGGTCGAATGCCCGCCGCTGGGCCGGCCGGTGCGGCTCGATCCGGCCATGTGGGAGACGGTCGTGCTCAGCCTCCTGTCCAACGCGCTCAAGCACACCTTCACCGGCTCGATCACCGTCGCGCTGACCCCCAGGCAGAACCACGTCGAGCTGACCGTGACCGACACCGGGACCGGCATCGACCCCGCCGAGATCCCGCACCTGTTCACCCGCTTCCACCGGATCGAGGGCGCCAAGGCGCGCAGCCGCGAGGGATCCGGTATCGGACTCGCCCTGGTGCGGCAGCTCGTCGGCCTGCACCACGGGAGCATCCGCGTGCGCAGCGAACCCGGCCACGGCAGCACGTTCACCGTGTGGATCCCTTATGTGCAGCCACATCGCGCCTCCCGGCCTCAGGCCGGCAGGTCCGGGGAGGAAACAGCACGCATGCGGCAGGCGTTCGCCGAGGAGGCCGAGTCCTGGCTCGTCGGCGACGAACCGCCGGTGCTGTCGGGAGAACGCGCCACCGTGCTCGTCGTGGACGACAACGCGGACATGCGCAACTACCTGGGGCGCCTGCTGCGCGACCAGTACGACGTCATCACGGCCGCGGACGGCGAGCAGGCGCTCGACCGCCTCGCGGGGCATCCGGCCGACCTGATCATCAGCGACGTGGTCCTGCCGCACCTCGACGGCGTGCGGCTGATCGAACGGGTGCGCGCCGATCCCGCGTTGCGCGCCACGCCGATCATCCTGCTGACCGCGCTGGGCGCCACGTCGCAGGCGACGCAGGGCCTCGCCACGGGCGCGCACGACTACGTGGTCAAACCGTTCACCGCACGCGAGCTCATCGCGCGCATCGAGGCCCAGTTGGCGCTCAGGCGCGTTCGCAGTGCCACGGCCGAACGTCCGGGGACGTGACCTGGGCATCGCGGCGTGTGAGGGAGGTGCCGGGCCGGGGTACCCCGCGCGAGGTCGCGTGGGTGAGGAGGCTCCGTGCGCAGGGACCTGGTCGTCGTCGGAGCGTCCGCCGGTGGCGTCGAGGCCCTGCGGTCCCTGGTCGCCGGGCTCCCCGCCGGCCTGCCCGCGGCCGTGGTGGTCGTGCTGCACATGCCGGCCGGCGGCTCGTCCGCGTTGCCCGCGATCCTCAGCCGCGGCGGAGCGCTCCCGGCGGTCGCGGTGCGGGACGGCATGCCGTTGCGCCACGGCAGGATCCACGTCGCCCCACCCGACCACCACACGCTGGTGCGGAACGGCGTGCTCCGCCTGTCGCGCGGTCCCACCGAGAACGGCCACCGGCCGGCGGTCGACGTGCTGTTCCGCTCCGCCGCGCTCTCGGCCGGTCCCGCCGCGATCGGCGTGGTCCTGTCCGGCACGCTCGACGACGGTGTGGCGGGCATGGCCGCGATCAAGAACCAGGGCGGTCTCGGGCTGGTGCAGTCCCCCGGCGACGCCCTCTACCCGGGAATGCCGGAGAGCGTGCTGGAGCAGGTCACCGTCGACCAGGTCGCGGCCGTCGCCGAGATGGGCGCGGTGATCGCCGGTCACGTCGCGCAGGACGCCGCCGTCGTGGCGCCTTCGGTGTCCGAGACCCTGCGGATGGAGGTCGAGGTGTCAGGAGACGACGCGGGGGCCGCGTTCGGCGACATCCCCGAGCTCGGCAGGACCACGACGCTGACCTGCCCGGACTGCGCGGGATCGCTGCTGGAGATCCCCGCCGGGAGCGGCCACCACCGCTGCCTGGTGGGCCACGCGTGGACCCCGGACGCCCTGCTCGACGCCTACAGCGGAGGGCTGGAGCGCGCGATGTGGACCGCTGTGCGCACACTGGAGGAGAAGATCGCGCTCGCCCGGCGGATGGCCGGTCAGGCGCGGGAGTCCGGTCGCGGCCGCATCGCGGACCGGTACGCCGAGCAGGAGGAAGAGGCCATGGCCGCCGCGGACGTGCTGCGCAAGCACCTGCTGCGGTCCGATCTGAGGGAGGGAACCGGCTCTTGACGGACATCAGCGTCCAGACGGCGGACCTCGCGGGCATGGTGGTCGCGACGCCGGTCGGACGCCTCGACCTGTCGTCCTACCCGGCGCTGCGCGACGCACTGCTCAAACAGGCCGCGGACGCACCGGCCGCCCTGCTGGTGCGGCTGGGCCCGGACTTCGAGACGGCCTCCGCGGCGATGCTGTCCGTCTTCACCACGGTCTGCCTGAAGGTCTCCGACTGGCCGGACGTCCCGGTCGTGCTCATCGCGGAGACCGAACGGCACCGGCGCGACCTGCACCTCAGCGCGGTCACGCGGAGCGTCGCCACCGCGCCCGACCTGATCTCGGCGGTCGAGCTCGCCCAGGAGCGACCGCTGCGCCGGTTCCGCAAGCTCGCGCTGCCGGACACGCTCGTCGCCGCGTTGATCGCGCGGAACGCCGTGCGCGACGTGTGCGAGGAGTGGGAGCTGCCCCACCTGGTGCGGGACGCGCTGCTCGTGGTGACCGAACTGGTCGACAACGCGATCCGGCACGCGCGCACCGAGTGCGTGTTGCGCGTCGAACTGCGCCAGAGCCGGCTGACCCTCGCGGTCACCGACGGCAGCGCGGAGCCGCCGGTGCTGACCGCCTCGCGCACGGACGTTCCCGGCCGCCGGGGCCTGGAGGTCGTCGACGAGCTCAGCCGCGCGTGGGGCGTCATGCCGTCGTTCGGCGGAGGCAAGGTCGTGTGGGCGGTCCTGGCGCTGCGCCCGAACCGCTAGCCACCGCCGTGTGAGCGTTGCGGCAGAACGGTTCCAGCGACGGGCGGATCCCTCTCGGCAAGGCGACGACCCACGTGGTGCGGCCATGAGCAGGATCACCGCGGCGAAGTCGCGGGAACTAAACGGCGTGCGCGAACGACTACCGCTCCAAACCCGCGCTCCCACCCCTGCAGAGGTGCCACATGTCCGCTCCGGCAGTCGAGGTCGAACGAACAGAGGAGACACGCCGCGACAGCGGCACGATCTCCGTCGTGCCGCTGTTGCGCCGGTTGCACTTCTACGCCGGCATCCTCGTCGGCCCCTTCCTGGTCGTAGCGGCCATGACGGGCATGCTGTACGCGTTCGCCCCGCAGATCGACGGCGTGCTGTACGGCGACCAGCTGCGGGTGAGCTCGGTGGGAGGCGCCGCCCGTCCGGTCGCGGACCAGGTGGCGGCGGCCCAGGCGGCCCTACCTGACGGCGTCGTCACCGGCGTGCAGCTCTTCGAGGACCCCGAGGCCACGACGCGGGTCGTGTTCGCGCTCGACGGGCTCCCCGAGGAGCACAGCAAGACCGTGTACGTGAACCCCTACACCGCCGAGGTGCAGGGCCAGCTGACCACGTGGTTCGGCGCGACGCCCGCGACGACCTGGCTGGACAACCTGCACAGCAACCTCAACCTCGGTGTTCCCGGCACGCTGTACTCGGAGCTGGCGGCGAGCTGGTTGTGGGTGCTCGCACTGGTCGGGCTCGTGCTGTGGATCCAGCGCCGCCGGACCGCGAAGCGCAAGGCCCGTGCGCTGCTCCTGCCGGAGAAGGGCGCCAAGGGCGTGCGCAGGAGCCGTTCCTGGCACGCCAGCCTCGGCATGTGGGCCCTGGTCGGCACGCTGTTCCTCTCGGCCACCGGCCTGACCTGGTCGACGTACGCCGGTGAGAACTTCAGCGCCGCCCTGACCGCGCTCAACGCCAAGGCTCCCGTCCTCGACACCAAGCTCCCCGGTTCCACGGGCAGCGCGCCCTCGGGTGAGCACTCAGGGCACGGCGCCGGCGAACCTCCCGCGGAGCCCGTCGACCCCGCGACGTTCGACCGCGTCCTCGGCTCCGCCCGCGCCGCCGGTCTTGACGGACCGGTGGACCTGACGCCGGGCGCGACCGGGACGGCGTGGTCCGTGGCGCAGACGGACGCCGTGTGGCCGATGCGCCAGGACAAGGTCGCGGTCGACCCCGCCACCGCCCAGGTCACCGCCCGCGCGGACTTCGCCGACCGGCCGTTCCTCGCGAAGCTGTCGTCGTGGGGCATCCAGGCCCACATGGGTGTCCTCTTCGGACTCGTGAACCAGCTCGTGCTGTTCCTGCTGGCCGGTGCGATCCTGACGCTCATCGTGTTCGGCTACCGGATGTGGTGGCAGCGCAGGCCCACCCGTGCCGACCGCCGGGCTCCTCTCGGTGCGGCACCGAAGCGCGGAGCGTGGACCCAGCTCCCGCTGTGGTTCGTCATCCCGGCGCCGCTGGTGCTGATCGCGATCGGCTGGGCGATTCCGCTGCTCGGCATCAGTCTGCTCGCGTTCCTCGTCATCGACGGTGTGGTCGGCTTCGTCCGTTCGCGCCGGCGGGTGGAGCAGCAGGCCTGACCTCCGGGTGAGAGCGCGACGCGGTCACGAAGTGCGGCCTGCCCGTCAGCGGGTGCGGCACGATCGCGCTCTCCACCCCGAAGACCTCGGCCACGCGCTCCGGCGTCAGCACCTCGTCCGGCGGTCCCGCGGTGACGACTTCCCCGTCGTGCACCAGGATCAGCCGGTCGCAGTAGGTCGTCGCGTGGTCGAGGTCGTGCAGTGCGGCGATCGTCGTGAGCTCCAGTTCCCTGACGAGGTCGAGGAGTTCGAGCTGCGCGCCGACGTCGAGGTGGTTGGTCGGTTCGTCGAGCAGCAGCACGGGCGCCTGCTGGGTGAGGGCGCGGGCGACGAGGACGCGCTGGCGTTCACCGCCGGACAGGGTCGTGAAGATCCGGTGCGCGGCCCAGTCCATCCGCACGCGGGCGAGGGCGTTCCCGACGATCTCGCCGTCCGCCGTGGTTTCGCGGTCCAGCAGGCGTTTGTGCGGGTTGCGGCCCATCGAGACGACTTCCAGCACCGAGTAGTCGTTGTCGAGGTCGTGGTCCTGGGCGACGACGGCGGTGCGCAGTCCCGCCTGGCGCGCGCTGGAGCGCCACACGTCGTCCTGTCCGATGTGGACGCTTCCCGAGGTCGGTCTGAGCGCGCGGTAGAGGCAGCGCAGGAGCGTGCTCTTGCCGGAACCGTTCGGGCCGATGATCCCCGTGATGCGCCCGGACTCCGCCTCGAAGCCGGCGCGGTCGAGGATCACGGCGTCACCGATGCGCACGTGCACGCCGTCGGCCACGACCTTCATCGCCACACCTTCTTCCGGTTGCGCAGCAGCACCAGGAAGAACGGTGCGCCCAGGGCGGCGGTGAAGATGCCGATGGGCATCTCGTTGGGTTTGTCGACGGTCCGGGTGACGAGGTCGACGAGCACCAGGAAGACGGCACCCGTGAGCAACGAGACCGGAAGCACCTTGCGCTGGTCCGGGCCGACCACGAGACGGACGGCGTGCGGCACGATCAGGCCGACGAAACCGATGCCGCCCGCGACGCTGACGACGGTGGCGGTGAGCAGGGAAGCCGCCACCAGCAACAGGATCCGCAGCTGGTGGACGTTCACCCCGAGCCCGGCCGCGGTGTCGTCGCCGACGGACAGCGCGTTCATCGAACGGCCCTGGGTGAGCAGCCACGCCGCAGTGAGCGCGATGGCGACGGCCGGGACGCCGAGGTCGTCCCAGGAGGCCCCGGAGACCGAACCCAGGAGCCAGAACATCACGCGGCGCAGCTCGGTCGGGTTGGCCTGCAGCTGGACGTAGCTGGTGGCCGCGTTGCCCAGTGCGGCGACCGCGACTCCTGCCAGCACCAGGCTGCTGCCGAGCAGCCGCCCGCCGCGCTGCGCCATGACGAAGACGACGACGAGGCTGAGCAGCGACCCGGCGAACGCCGCTCCGGCGACACCGAGACCCTCGACGAGCACGCCTCCGGTGGTGAGTGCGATCACGGCTCCGAGCGACGCGCCCGCCGAGACGCCGAACAGGTACGGGTCGGCCAACGGGTTGCGCACCAACGCTTGCAGGCACACGCCCGCGAGACTGAGCCCGGCTCCGGCCAGTGCCGCGAGCAGGACCCTGGGCGTGCGGAAGTCCCACACGATCTGGTTCGTCAACGGGTCGAGGCCCGCCGTGTCGCCGCCCGTGTGTCCCCAGAGGACACCGGCCACCCGTCCGACCGGCACGTCGACCGTGCCCGTGCCGATCGCGAACGCGACCGACACGACCAGGCCGACGACGAGGCCGGCGAGCAGGACGGCGTAGCCGGAGCCGGAGACCGCGTGCGGGCTACGGGTTGCCGTGCGCGGCATCCGCGATCTTCTTCACTGCCAGTGCGTTCAGCGGCCCGAGGTAGAAGCTGTCCGAGACGGAGGTGTACTTCTTGTTCTTCGAGGCCTCCCACTGCGGGAACTTCGCGAAGAGTTCCTGCGCGAGCGCGTCGGCCTTCTCCGACTCCTGGAACAGGCCCACGACCAGCAGGTCGACCTTCGCCGAGGCCAGCGCCTCCGCGTTGATCTCCGCGAGTTCGGCGGTCGTCCTGCCCGCGAACGAGTTCACGCCGCCGGCGCGCGCGACGATGTCGTCGTACATGCCGCCGGCGAACACCGCCGGGAGTCCGTTGCTGTTCATCATCGCCATGCCGGGGTAGACGACGAGCACGTTCTTCTTCGGCTGGTCCGCGACGCGCTGCCCGATCCGGTCGATCTCGGCGCGGGTGCCGTTCACGAGGTCCGCGGCGCGTTGCTGGACGTCGAAGATCTGGCCCAGTTGCAGGAGGAGCTCGTTCGACGACTCGACGGACTGCTCCTTGAACTTCTGCTGGTCCGCGGGGCTCGCGGTGGGGTCGCCGTTGCCGCAGTTGACCGGCGTGACGTAGCTCGCGATGCCCGCCTGCGTGAGCTGGTCGCGGGTGATCGAGCCGATCTTGTCGTCGAACCCCCCGGCCCAGGTGGAGATCACGAGGTCGGGCTTGAGCGCGAGGACCTGTTCGCGCGGCACCTCGAAGTTGTCGTTCAGGGTGAGCCCACCGGTCGGGACGGCCTTGACCTTCGCCACCAGCGACGGGTCGTCGGACACGCCGTACGACTGGCTGTTCGCCGTGATGCGGTCCTGGATGCCGAGTGCGACAAAGCTTTCCACCTCGGCCACGGAGGTGCCGTTGAGCAGCAGCACGCGGCTGGGCGCCTTGTCGAAGGTCAGCTTGCGGCCGCAGTTCTCGATCGTCAGCGGGTACGCCGTCGGCGCGGCGGTCGCGGGTGCGGGCGCGCTGGTCTCCTTCGGCGCGTTCGCGGTCGAACCGGCGGTGCCGCACGCACTCAACGAGAGCAGGGCTCCGGCCAGTGTCAGCACAGCGCCACGGCGGGTTGGCGAGTTGGTGGTCACGACGAAGTGGTCGAGCGGAGGTGCGCGGAAGTTCCCGGGCATTTTTTCTTTCCGTGACGCGGGAGTTCTGCCGGTGATCGCGGTCACCCACCTCCGGGTGAAATCCGCGGGAACCGCGAACACTCTCCGCACGACCCTTTGTCCATGCACGCAAGAACGCCGCTTGCCGCTACCGCCGTACTCGCCGGAGTCGGTGCCCACCTACCGCCGAATGTCGTCACCAACGAGGACCTTTCGTCCACACTGGACACGTCGGACGACTGGATCACCAGTCGCACCGGCATCTCGACCCGCCACACCGCCGATCCCGGCACCGCCACCTCCGACCTCGCCGTGCGAGCGGGTGCCGCCGCGCTCACGTCCGCAGGCCGCAACCACGACATCGATGCCGTCGTCGTCGCCACCTCGACGCCGGATCGTCGTTGTCCCGCAACGGCTCCGGTGGTCGCGAGCGCGCTCGGCCTCGGTGGCGTGCCCGCGTTCGACATCGACGCGGTGTGCTCGGGGTTCGTCTACGGCCTCGCCGTGTCGGAGGGTCTCATCGCGAGCGGTGCCGCCCGGTCCGTGCTGCTGATCGGCGCCGACACCTTCTCCACCGTCGTCGACCCCACCGACCGGGCGACGGCTCCCCTGTTCGGTGACGGCGCCGGCGCGGTCGTGCTCAGGGCGGGCGATCCGGCCGAACCGGGCGCGCTGCACGCCGTCGAACTGGGCAGCGACGGCGCTCTCGCCGACCTGATCACCGTCCGCGCGGGCGAGTACCTCTCCCTGCAGGGCCAAGCCGTCTACCGCCACGCCGTGACGCGCATGAGCGACGCCGCGCGCACCGCGCTGAAGAAGGCGGCCTGGAGCATCGATGACGTCGACCGGTTCGTGGCCCACCAGGCCAACCTCCGCATCCTGCGCGCGGTGGGCACCGAGCTCGGCATCGATCCCGGCCGCGTCTACGCCAACGTCTCGTCGGTCGGCAACACGGTCGCGGCCTCCATTCCCCTCGCGCTCGCCCACGCGCACGAAGCGGGCGAGCTGCGCGCCGGGGACCGAGTGCTGCTGTCCGCGTTCGGTGGTGGCGTGACCTGGGGCGCCGCCGCCCTCACCTGGCCGGATCTCACGAACTGACAAGGAGAGCACAAGTGCCACAACGGGAAGTCCTCACCGTCGTCGAGAGCTTCGTCAGGGACATCAGCTCCGAGACCGTCGAGGTGGCCTCCGCGGCGCGGCTCGACGACATCGGCCTCGACTCGCTCAGCATCGTCGACCTGCTGTTCAAGCTGGAGCGCACGTTCGACGTGTCCATCCCCGACGAGGCACTGCCGACCCTGACCACGGTCGGCGCCCTCGTCGAGTACGTCACCTCCGAGAAGGCGGGGAGCCTCTGATGCGCATCTCGAACCAGGACGGCATCGGCGTCGTCGTCGAGAACTTCGACTCCACCTCCGACAACGACGTCCAAGCCCTCAAGGACGCCGTCTACCGCGACAAGATCGTCGTCCTCAAAGGACAGGAGCTCGACCCGCACGGGTTTCTCGCCCTCGGCACGAGATTGGGCACACCGCAGACCTACTACGAGCCGATCTACCACCACCCGGACGTGAAGGAGGTCTTCGTCTCCTCCAACGTCAGCGACGGGGAGAAGCAGGTGGGCGTGCCGAAGACCGGCAAGTTCTGGCACTCCGACTACCAGTTCATGCCCAGGCCGTTCGACATCACGCTGATCTACCCGCAGGTCCTGCCGACGCGCAACCGCGGCACGTTCTTCATCGACCTCACCAGGGCCTACGAGAACCTGCCGGAGGAGCTCAAGCTCGCGGCCAAGGAGACCACCGCCTGGCACAGCGTGCGCCGCTACTTCAAGATCCGGCCCAGCGACGTCTACCGGCCGCTGTCGGAGATCATCGACGAGGTCGACGCCAAGACTCCCCCGGTCGGACTGCCGACGGCGCACGCGCACCGGCGGACGGACGAGACGATCCTCTACGTCAGCGAGGGCTTCACGCTCTCCATCACCGACGCCGACGGCCGGGAGCAGCCGGAACTGCTGCGCGAGCTGCTGGCGTCGACCGGCCAGCTGGACCGCGAGTTCGAGCACCCGGCGATCCACCTGCAGACCTACGAGAAGGGCGACCTGCTCGTCTGGGACAACCGCAGCCTCGTCCACCGCGCCCTGCACACCGCGACGAACGAGCCCGCGGTCTCCTACCGCGTCACGGTCTACGACGGCCAGGAGGCCTAGATGACCGCGCCGGCCACGATCAGCGACGCGGACCTGCTCGACGAGGTGCTGCGCTGCTACAAGCCCCACTGCCGCTACCTGACCTCCGCCGCGGTGGAGCGGGACGGCGATGTGGTGCGGGGCAAGGGGATCATGCGGATCCCGGAGTCGTGCTACATCGACGACACCGGGCACCTGAACTCCGTCGAGGTGGGCATCTGCTTCAACCAGCTGCTGTACCAGGTGATCGCGACGATCGTGCGGGACGGCCTGGCGCCGGAGTTCTCGGACTGGACGATGGAGGACTTCTGGCGCCGGCAACTGCCGGACGTGCTGATCGCCCGGTTCGCGTGCGAGTTCCGCCGGCCGATCGACGCGCGCGAGTTCCACTTCGAGCTCACCGTCGGGCAGGTCCAGCGCCGCAGGCTCCGTCCCGACGCCGATCCACTGGTGTCGCTCGACACGACCTTCCGCTGCTGGGACGACCGCGGCGGCGCCTGCTCGGGTGCCGTGCGCGTTGCGATCGTGGGGAGCTGACCGATGTCCGTCCACCACCCGGAGCTGCGAACGGTCGCGCGGATCCCCGGCCACCACGCCGCCCGGCGGCCCGGCGTCACCGCGATCACCTGCGCCGGGCTCTCGTTCACGTACGCGGAACTGCACGCCGAGAGCAACCGGATCGGGCACGCGTTGCTCGCCGCCGGTGTTGGCCGCGGCGACCGGATCTCCTATCTCGGCGTGGAGTCCGTCCACTACTACGCCACCTACTTCGCCGCCGCGAAGGTCGGCGCCGTGCTGGTGCCGGTGAACTTCCGCCTGACCAGGCCCGAGGTCGAGCACGTTCTGCGCGACTCGGGCAGCACGCTGGTCTTCGTCGACGACGATCTGCGGGGCGCTGTCGACGACACGACCGGGATCACCGTGCTCGGGTCGTCCGCGAACCACTTCGCGGCGTGGACGAGCGGGCATCCCGACACCGACCTGCCGCCGGTCACGGGCCCGGACGACGCCGTCGTGCAGCTGTACACCAGCGGCACCACCGGCCTGCCGAAGGGCGTCGTGCTGGCGCAGCGCAGCTTCTTCGCCATCCGGGACTCCCTCGCCGAGGCGGGCCTGGACTGGATCGACTGGCACGAGGGCGATCGCAGCCTGATCGGCATCCCCGGCTTCCACGTCGGCGGCGTCTGGTGGGCGACCCAGGGCTTCTCGGCGGGCATCACCAACGTCGCGATGCCCCGGTTCGACGCGACCGGCGCGGTGGAGCTGATCAAGGGCCTGGAGGTCACCACGGCGTGCGTGGTTCCGGCGATGCTGCGGATGCTGCTGGCCGAACCGGGTGCGAGCAAGGAGGCGTTCGCGTCGGTCCGCAAGATCGTCTACGGCGGGTCGCCGATCTCCGAGGCGTTGCTGCGGGAGTCGCTGCCGGTGTTCGACTGCGACTTCGCGCAGATCTACGGCCTCACCGAGACCGGGAACACCGCGGTCTGCCTGCCACCGGCCGACCACGTCGCCGGCAGCCACCGGCTCAGGGCGGCGGGCAGGCCGTACCCGGCGGTCGAGGTGAAGGTGGTAGACGACGCGGGCGAACCGGTGCCGGTCGGCGAGGTCGGGGAGATCTGCCTGCGCACTCCCGCGCACATGCTGGAGTACTGGGGTCTGGCCGAGGCGACCGCGAAGACGTTGGTGGACGGCTGGATCCACACCGGGGACGCCGGCCGGCTGGACGACGACGGGTACGTCTACGTCAGCGACCGGCTCAAGGACCTGATCATCGTCGGCGGGGAGAACATCTACCCCGCCGAGGTCGAGAACGTCCTGGCGAAGCACCCCGGTGTCGCGGACGTCGCCGTGATCGGCGTGCCGGACGAGAAGTTCGGCGAGGCGGTGCACGCGTTCGTCTCGCCCCGGCCCGGCGTGGAGGTCCGGCCGCGCGATCTCTTCGTGTTCTGCCGCGACCAGATCGCGAGCTTCAAGATCCCGTCGAAGTTCCACTTCGTCGAACGGGTCCCGCGCAACCCGAGCGGGAAGATCCTGCGCCGCGAACTGCGCGAGCGGTTCTGGTCCGGCCGTGACCGCCAGGTCAACTGACGAGGGGGACGAATGGCTCAGCTGACGTTCGACGCGGTCCGCGCCGACATCGCCGAGAAGCTCTACCTGGAGCCGGACGAGCTGTCCGACACCGCCGACCTGTTCGACGAGGGCATGGACTCCGTGACCCTGGTCGACCTCATCGAGCAGTGGCGCGAGCACGGAGCCTCGATCAGCTTCGCGGAGCTGGCCGAGAAGCCCACGTTGCGCGCGTGGTGGGACGTGCTGAGGCCGGCCGGTGGCTGAGTCCTGGCCGCTCACGTCGGCGCAGTACGGGATCTGGGCCGGGCAGCAGCTCGACCCGGCCTCCCCCGCCTACAACACCGCCGAGTACGCCGACATCAACGGCCCTCTCGACGTCGGCGTGCTCGCAAGGGCCATCCGGCACACCGTCGGCGAGGTCGAGGCGTTGTCGGTGCGGTTCGTCGACGGCCGGCAGGTGGTGGACCCGCCCTCCTGGGAGGTCCAGGTGGTCGACGTCTCCGACGCCGCCGATCCGCTGGCCGCGGCGGAAGCGTGGATGGCCGAGGACGTCGCGCGGCCGGTCGACCTGGCCGCGGACGTGTTGTTCGCGCACGTGATCTTCCGGCTCTCCGCGTCGCGCCACCTCTGGTACCACCGGGTTCACCACGTCCTGCTCGACGGGTACGGCCTGTCCCTCGTCGCGCGCCGCGTGGCCGACGTCTACACCGCTGGGCAGCGCGGCCAAACGCCTCCACCGCACGAGTTCGGCTCCCTGCGGTCGGTGCTGGACGAGGAGGCCGCGTACCTCGCCTCACCGCAACACCCGCGGGACAAGGAGTTCTGGGCGGAGTACCAGGCGGACCGTCCGGCACCGGTGACGCTCGCCGGGAGCACCGGTCCGCTCCCCCACCACGTCCAGCGCGCCTGGACGAACCTCGACAGGTCCACTGTGGAGGGTCTGCGGGCGGTCGCGAGGTCCGCGGGAGGCAACTGGACCGACGCGCTGATCGCGGCCCTGTCGGCCTACGTACACAGGATGACCGGCGCCGACGACGTGTCACTCGCCGTTCCGGTGATGCTGCGCACCGGTTCGGTCGCCCTGCGGGTGCCGTGCATGGTGCTCAACGTCGTCCAGCTCTACACCGGCTTCGCCGACGACCCGTCGTTGGTCGACGTCACCCGGCAGGTCTCGAAGCACCTCAGGAGCAGCCGCCGGCACCACCGCTACCGCTACGAACAACTCCGCCGCGACCTCGGTCTGCTCAACAACGAACGCAAGCTCTTCGGGCCGTCCGCCAACATCATGCCGTTCGACTACGGCCTCCGGTTCGACGGCACACCGGCCTCCGTGCGCAACGTGTCGGCCGGGCTGGTCGAGGACCTGGCGTTCAACGTCTACCACCGCGCCGACGGCACCGGTCTGACCATCGCCCTCGACGGCAACCCGTCCCTGTACGACGTCGAGGAACTGACCGCGCACGCCGAACGGATCGGCACCTTCCTCGGCCGGCTGCTGGACCGGCCCGACGCCCCGGTCGGTGCCGCCGAGCTGCTGCTGGACCGCGAACGCGAGGCGCTGAGGTCGTGGAACGCCACCGCCCGCGACTGGCCAGAAGGCACGATCAACGACCTGTTCGCGGCCGCGGTCGCCAGGACGCCGGACCGCACCGCCCTCGTCACGGACTCCGGCACGCTGACGTTCGCGCAGCTCGACCAGCGCGTGCACCGGCTGGCCCAGGTCCTCGCCGCGCGGGGAGCCGGGCCCGGCACACGGGTGTTGCACCTCTTACCCCGCACGGCGGACGCGGTGATCGCGCTGTTCGCCACGCTCCGGGCGGGCGCGGCTTACGTGCCCGCCGACACCGAATACCCCGCCGCACGACTGGCGTTCCTGGTCGAGGACTCGCGGCCGCAGGTCGTCGTCACCACGCCCGACCTCGCCACCGGACTTCCCGGCGCGGTGGTCACCCTCGACGACACCGCGCCACCCACCGAACTCCTCCCCGCTGTCACGCCGGACGATCCGTTGTGCCTCATCTACACCTCGGGATCGACCGGCCGGCCCAAGGGCGCCGTCATCACGCACCGCGGCATGGTGAACCTGTTCCACCAGCACCGCACGACCATCATCGAACCCGCCGCCGAGCACGGCGTGGTGCGGGCCGCCCTGACCGCGTCGCTGTCGTTCGACACGTCGTGGGAGGGCCTGCTGTGGCTGCTCGCGGGCCACGAACTGCACTTCGTCTCCGACGACGTCCGCCGGGATCCGGAGGCGCTGCTGCGGTACGTCGACACCCACCGGATCGGCTTCCTCGACATCACCCCGACCTACGCCGAGGAGTTGCTGAACGCCGGACTGCTCGACGAGGGCCGGCACCGGCCGCCGGTGATCGCGCTCGGCGGCGAGGCGACGGGCCCGGCGCTCTGGACGACGATGCGCGAGGCCACCGGCATCACGACGTACAACCTCTACGGCCCCACCGAGTGCACGGTCGACACGGTGTGGTCCCGCCTCTCCGACAGCCCGACGCCGGTGATCGGCAGGCCGATCGCCAACACCCGTTGCCACGTGGTCGATCGCGCGCTGCGGCTCGTCCCTCCCGGCGTGATCGGGGAACTGTGCGTCGGTGGCGTCCCCTTGGCCCTGGGCTACTACGACCGAGCCGACCTCACCGCCGGGCGGTTCGTACCGGATCCGTTCGGCGGACCGGGAGACCGCCTGTACCGCACCGGCGACCTGGTGCGCTGGCGGGACGGTCTGCTGGAGTACCACGGCAGGGCCGACGACCAGGTCAAGATCCGCGGCTTCCGGATCGAGCCCGGCGAGGTCGAGGCCGTCCTGTCCGCCCACCCGTCCGTCGCCCAGGTGGCCGTGGTGCCGCGCGACGGGCCCGGCGGTGCCCGGCTGGTGGCCTACGTCGTTCCGGGCGCGGGAACTCCGGGCGCCGCTGAACTGCGCTCCCACGCGGCCGCACACCTGCCGGACCACCTCGTGCCGCCGGTGTACGTGGTGCTGGAGAGGCTTCCGCTCACGGTCAACGGGAAGCTGGATCGCGGGGCACTTCCGGAACCGTCCCTCAGTGCAGGCCGAAAACCGGACACCGAAAGGGAACGGGCGCTCGCCGCTCTGTTCGCCGACACCCTCGGCGTCGACGAGATCGGCGCCGACGACGACTTCTTCGCGCTGGGCGGGCACTCGCTCCTCGTCGCGAAGCTGCTCAGCCGGGTGCGCGCGGAGTTCGGTGTGCGGCTGGGCCTGCGTGACGTCTTCGACTCCCCCACCGTCGCGGCGCTGGCTGTCCGTCTTGACGCCGTGGCACCGCTGACAACACATCCGTGGGCGGACATCGATCTGGCCGCCGAGGTCGACCTGGACCCCGCGATCGGTGTGGCGGACCTGCCCCGTGCCGAGCAGGTCGACTCCGTGCTGCTCACCGGGGCCACCGGGTTCCTCGGCTCGTTCCTGCTGCGCGAACTCCTCGACAGCACGTCCGCGCGGGTGCATTGCCTGGTGCGCGGGGAGAATCCGCTCGACCGCGTCCGAACCTCGTTGCGCCGGTACGGGCTGGGTGAGCACGGCCTCGACCGCGTGGTTCCGTTGAGCGGCGATCTCGAACTGCCCGCGTTCGGACTGTCCTCTGTGGAGTTCGAACGGCTCGCGAACGACGTGGACGTGGTGCTGCACAACGGCGCCAGGGTCAACCACCTCGACTCCTATCCGCGGTTGCGCGCGGCCAACGTCCAGGGCACCGCCGAAGTGCTGCGGTTCACGACCACCGGGCGCCTGAAACCGGTGCACTTCGTCTCCACCGTCGACACGGCGGTCGCGACGGACGGCAATCCTGCTGTCGTCCGCGAGTCGCGTCGGGTCACGCCGGAGTCGTTGCTGCCCAACGGGTACGTGGCGAGCAAGTGGGTGGCCGAGGGTCTGGTGCTGCTGGCGGGCGAACGCGGAGTGCCCGTCGCGGTGCACCGGCCGAGCCGCGTCGGCGGGCACTCGCGGACCGGCGCGGTCAGCACCGACGACGCGTTGTGGAACCTCGCGCGCGGCATGGTCGTCATCAACGCCGCCCCCGAGGTCGTGGGGTTCGCCGACGTCGTGCCCGCAGACCAGGTCGCGGCGTCCGTCGTGCGCCTGCTCGTCGCCGGCAGGACCGGCACCTACCACCTGACCAGCACCACGCCGCTCGACGTGGCACACGTGATCGACCGGCTGCGGCACCGCGGCCACCACCTCGACACGCTCAGCCGGACGGACTGGCTCGCGCGGCTCACCGAGGCCGCCGAGAAGTCGGCGGACGACGGCGACTACCGGTTGTCGATCGCGGCGACCCACGCCCCCGCGCTGGGCGGCTCCGCAGCTGTCGTGTTCGGGCGGGACGAGGCCGTCGGGGATCTCGGCGTCACGGACGCGGTGCTCGACGTCTACCTCGACCACTTCACCGAAACCGGTTTCTTCCCAGCGCACAACAGGAAGTCAGGATGACGATCCAGGACACCGCCGTCCGGAGATGGCTCGGCCTGGCGGTCGTGCTCGCGGCGACGTTCATGGGGCAGGTGGACGGGTTCATCGTGACCGTCGCCGCCCCGTCGGTGCAGCACGACCTCCCGGCCACGTTCGGGCAGATCCAGCTCGTCGGCGCCGGCTACGTGCTGGCGTGCGCGTCGGGCCTGGTGATGGGAGGGCGGATCGGCGACCGCTGGGGCCGCCGCAGGACGTTCCTCGCGGGCGTGGCGGTGTTCACGCTCGCCTCCCTGCTGTGCGGGCTGGCGCCGAACGCCGAGGTGCTCATCGCGATGCGGTGCGTCCAGGGCCTCGCCGCCGCGGTGCTGGTGCCGCAGGAGCTCGCGCTCATCCAGACCCTGTTCCGCGAGGAGTCCCAGCGGACGCGCGCCATCGGTTGGTACAGCGTCGTGGTCGGGCTCGGGGTGATCGCCGGACTCGGTGGCGGTGGCCTTCTGGTGCACTGGAACCCCGCCGGGCTCGGCTGGCGGGCGGTGTTCCTGGTCAACGTCCCGATCGGCCTGATGATCCTGCTGCTCGGCCGCGCCACGATCACCGAGAGCCGGTCGAGCCTGCGGCCGGGACTCGACCTCGCGGGCGCCGCGTTGACGGCCGTGGCGTTGCCTTCGCTGCTCGTGCCTCTCGTCCTCGGCTCGGAACCCGGCTCGCCTTCGTGGCTGTGGGCGATGCCGCTGATCGCAGTGGCTGCAGGCCTGCTCTTGTTGCGCCAGCAACGGAAGCTCTCGGCCGGTGGCGGTGAACCGCTGTTCCCCGGCAGGGTGCTCGCCGCGCCGGGTGTGCGGCTGCGGCTGGCCGCGATCACGGCGTTCTTCGCCGGGAACTCCGGACTGTTCCTGGTCTTCACCTACTACGTGCAGACAGGACTCGGCCGCTCGCCCCTGACCGCGAGCCTGATGTTCGTCCCGCTGGGGGTGGCGTTCGCGCTCGGCTCGGCGTGCACGCCGCGTCTGGTGGCCAGGTTCGGCACTCGGCTGCCGGTGGCCGGCTGCCTCCTGCTGGCCGTGGCGCTGCTGGCGCACCTCGTCGTCGTGCGGACACCGCCCGAGAACCAGGACGTGTTGCTCGCGATCGCCATCGGACTGGTCGGCCTGGCCGAGGGCGTGGTGGTGGCGCCGGTCATCTCCGGCATCTTCGCGCGCGTCAGCGAGGACGACGCCGGCGCGGCGTCCGGGATCGCGTCGACCGTCGTCCAGGTGGCGCTGGCCTCCGGCTACGCCGCCATCGGCGTGTGCTACCGGCTGGCGTTGGGCGATGTGCCTGGCGCACAACAGGTTCCGCTCGACTCGCACGTGCACGCGTACTCGCTGGCGATCGTCGTGCTGGCCGCACTCGCACTGGCGACGAGCGCGTTGTGCGCCCGTTCCGGACGTTAGGAGATCCGCCGGCCCGCGCGGTCGTCGCCCAGCATGTCCACCAGGTCCTCACGAGCCCTGGCCACCCGCGACCGGATCGTGCCGACCGGACACCCGCACACCACAGCGGCGTCGGCGTAGGAGAGCCCGAGCACCTGAGTGAGCACGAACGCCGTCCGCCGCTCCGGGTCCAGCGACTCGATCACCTCGTCGAGCACCACCCGGTCCGCGAACCCCGGCACCGCGGGCTCGGGCACCTCCGCGCTGTGGTGCAGCCGCGGCCGCACCTGCGCCGCCCGGATGTGGTCGGCGACCACCCGCCTGGCGATGGCGAGCAGCCAGGTGCGACCGGCCGAGCGCCCCTCGAAGCCGGGCAACGACGGCAACGCCCGCAGGTACGTCTCCTGGGTGAGGTCGTCCGCCAGCCCCACGTCGGCGGCCAGGTGCGCGACGAACCGCCACACGTCGGCCTGGGTGGCGCGCACGAAGTCGGCCAGGGCCGCACGATCGCCCGCCCCGGCTCGCAGCGCGAGGCTGGTGATGTCGGCGTCGTCGGTGCGCTGCGTCCTCACGCCGGGGAGTACGGACGTGGGGGCGGCGGGGTTCAGCCGGGTGCGGGATTGCCCGGGGCGTGGGCGAACGGGGTGAGTGCGACGCACCTGGCGTGCCGCTGGCAGGTGGGCGCGGGTGCCGCATGGGAGCGCCACGCATGGGAGTGAGCCCCGCGCATGCATGTGAGCACCACGCGAGGAAGCAGGCCCCGCTCATGGGAGTGAGCGCGGCGGCCTTCACACGGCCGCCGCGCTCTCGGGAGTCGCACAACTCTCGATGGCAGGGGACGCCGACCCAGTGGGTGCGGACCGGCTCGGCGTGTTCCTTGCACAGTTCGTCGGGCCGCGGCGCGCGAAAGTTCCCGGACGTCACCCGAACAGGTGCCTCAGACGACGTCGACGTCCTCGTGGCCGCGCCCGCCGATCAGGTCCTCGCGCGCCCTGGCGACCCGCGACCGGACGGTGCCGATCGGGCATCCCGCCACCTCGGCCGCCTCGGCGTACGACAGGCCGAGCACCTGGGTGAGCAGCAACGCCTCGCGGCGTTCGGGGGACAGCCCGGCGAGCATCACGTTGAGCTCGACCACGTCCTCGAACCCCGCCGACCGCGCGTGCTCGGCGGCCCTGCCCGCGTCCGACGCGACCTGGTAGTCGGCGGACCAGGCGATCGACGGCCGTGCGACGGCGGACCTGATGTGGTCGACGACGGTGCGGCGGGCGATCGACAGCAGCCACGTGCGGGCGGACGAACGGCCCTCGAAGCCGGGGAGGCTGCGCAGCGAGCGCAGGTAGACCTCCTGCGTGAGGTCGTCCGCGACTCCGACGTCCGCGAGGTGCGCCACCAGCCGCCACACGTCACGCTGCGTCAACCGGATGAATCGCTCGAGTGCGTCGCGGTCACCCGCACCGGCGGCCAGCGCGCACGCGGTGACTGTCTCGTCGTCACCCCTCGAAGTCGCCACGATCCCGAAGAGTAACTCACAGTTGCCCGGGAACTATTAACACCTGATGGCCGACAATGTCCGTGTGGACTGCGACATCTGCCGCGAAGCTCTCTCCGCTCGCCTCGACGGCGAGCCGGAAGGCGTGCCCGCCGACGAGGTCGACGCGCACCTGGAGACGTGCACGTCCTGCCGGTCCTGGCACGACAGCGCGGCCGCCCTCACCCGCAGCCTCCGCATCAGGCCGGCCACCCCGGTCCCGGACCTGACCGCGGCGATCCTCGACGCCGCTCCCCCGATCACGCCGCCCACGCCACGCGGCTGGACCCCGCGGGCTCTGCTCGGCGTGGTCGCCATCGCCCAGCTCACGCTCGGGGTGTCCCAGGTCGTCGGCACGAGCTCCGCGCACAGCGGCCACACGAGCGGTGTCGACAGCAGTCACCTGTTCAACGAGAGCACCGCCTGGAACCTCGCCATCGGCCTCGGCCTGCTCTGGGCCGCGCTCCGCCCGGCGGCGACCTCCGGCATGCTGCCCGTCGTCAGCGCGTTCGTCGCGGTGCTGATCCCGTACTCCGCCAGCGACCTGCTCGGCGGCACCGCCACCGGTGCCCGCGTGTTCAGCCACGCGCTGCTGGTGGTCGGTCTCGGCCTGCTCGCCCTCGTGCACTTCACCCACCGCGGCCCCGGCGGCCGCACACCGCTGGCACAGGGCGACTCCGACGACGTCACGGACTCTTCCGCCACGACGGAACGCGCGGAACAGCCTCGCGGACAGCGCCGCGTGCGGTTGCGCCCGGTCAGCAAGCGCCGCGCCGCCTGAGTCACTCCCACCTGACTGGACCACGTGGTCCACTTCGCGTAGCGTGGCCAACAGAATGGACCGCACGGTCCATCCTTGGGATCCGAGGAGAGTTCGTCGATGGCACGCAAGAAGGTCCGTGTCGGCATCATCGGTGCCGACACGAAGGCGAGTTGGGCGCAGGTGTCACACGTGCCGGCGCTCCAGAACCACCCGGACGCCGAACTGGTGGCCGTCGCGACCCGCCGGGAGGAGAGCGCCCGTGCCGCCGCCGAGGCGTTCGGCGCTCCGCTGTGGTTCGCCGACCCCTACCAGATGATCCTCGACGAGTCGGTCGACGTCGTCACCGTCGCCGTTCGCGTTCCCGCGCACCGCGAACTCGTGGCGGCGGCGCTGAAGGCGGGCAAGGCCGTCTACTGCGAGGCACCGCTCGGGTCGTCGGTGGCCGAGACCGGGGAACTGGCCGCGCTCACGGGATCGGCCGCGACCGCGATCGGTCTGCAGGGCCGGCTGGACCCCGCGGCGAGGCGTGCGGCGGAACTGGTGTCCGGCGGGGCGATCGGGCGTCCACTGACGGCGCGGATCGTCTCGACCACGTTCGGCGTCGGCCCGGTCTCCCTGGAGGCGTACCGCTACTTCGACGAGGCCGCGGCCGGCGCGAACCTGCTGACGATCACCGCGGGCCACACCCTCGACCTCGTGGAGGCAGTGCTGGGTGAGGTCACCGAGGTCGACGCCCGCGCCGAGACGCTGTGGCCGGTCGTGTCCTATTCGGACACCGGCGCCACGGGTCCGCGCGAGGTCCCCGATCACGTCGACGTGCTCGGCAGGACGGCCTCAGGCGCCGTGTTCACGGCCAGCGTCCTCGGCGGTGTTCCCGTGGAGGACGCCGAGTTCCTGCTGGAGGTCAGGGGAAGCGAAGGACGGCTCCGCCTGACGGGTGGCACGATCTACGGCTTCCAGGGCGGCACGTTGACGCTCACGGCGAGCGTGGCGTTCGAGGCCCCCGACGCGCCGGTCGTCGCCGCGGAACCGAGCCCGGCCACGAACGTCGCCGAGGTGTACGCGAGCCTGGCGAGGGACCTCACGACCGGATCCCGTGACACACCGGGGTTCTCCCACGCACTGCACAACGCGCGGCTGATCGGGGCGGTCGCGGCGGCGTCAGAGTCGGGAACGCGCCGACGGGTCGCCGACTAGCGGGCGAACCGGACGTGGAGGCACGTCCTCCGCGTCCGGTCAGGCGGCCGCGACCAGTGGCGACAGCACCTGGTCCAGCGCGGCCACGAGCGGGTCCGGTGACCGGCTGGGCTGGCTCAGCATGATTCCACCGTGGATCAACGCCGCGACGGCCCCGGAGATCGCGTTCACGTCCGCGTCGGGGCTCAGGTGCCCGGCGTCCCGCATGCGCCGCACGCCCGCGGTGAGCGCGTCACGCCACTGGGCCCCCGCCGACGCCATGAAGGCCGCGGTCTCCGGATCTGCCGCCGCGGCCTCGGTCGCGAGGGCACCGATCGGGCACGCCCACCTGCCCTCGTCCAGGTAGTAGCGCCGCAGACCGTCGCGCCACCGATGCCACGACTCCCACGTGGAGAGGTCGCCGATCTCCTTCTCCTGCGCGGCGAGCAGCTGTTCCCACTCCCAGCGCGCGACCTCGCGGATCAGCTCGGTCTTGCCGCCGGGGAAGTAGTGGAACAGCTGGCTCTTGCTCGTGAGCGTCGCCGCGCGGACGGTCTCCAGGGTGGTGCCGCCGATGCCCGCGGCCAGGATCTGCTCGGCGGTGGCGTCGATGATCCGCTGGCGCGTGCGCCGCCCCTTCTCCGTCATCGCCGAGGTGCTCATAGGCGCACGATACCCGACTACTGGACCACAGCGTCCAATCCTGGCGCGGCCTCAGGACGTCCGCTCGTAGAGCGTTCCCGCCCTGACCAACGTGGGGCGACCGTCGGGGCCGGGGTCGAAGAACCGCACCGGCGCGACCGTTCCCGGACCGTCCAGCTCCAGGACGAACCGGCGCTGCCCGGCGTCGACGCAGACGAGCGGCAACGCCCGGCTGCCCCCGGTCGGGCTGCCCATCACGCGCTCCCATTCGAGCAGCGCGGGTGTGCGGATCAGTTCGAGGTGGAGCTGTCCGTCCCGCACGTCGACCAAGACGTCACCGTCAGGCGACCGGTACCGCCCGACGAACAACGCCGTGTCGACCTCGGCCGCGGACTCCGGAGAGGACACGGGTTCCGGGACCCGGACGCCGAAGCACTCTTCGAGAAGGCCGTCACACAGCGCGGTGTACAGCTGCGACCCGGTCTGGCTGTTCGTGAGCACCGCCAGCACCGCCTTCCGCTCCGGGACGACGACCAGGTTGGAGTGCATGCCGTTGTTGGCCCCGGCGTGGCCCAGGACCAGATCGGGACCCTCCTGCACGATGGCCCAGCCGAGTCCCCAGTTCACGTACATGGGCAGGCAGCCCCAGTAGTCGTCGAACTGGGGCGTGCGCATCTGCCGGATCGCCTCGGGGCTGAGCAGCCGGTGGCCGTCGGGCGACGTGCCGTCGAGGTGCGTGCGCCCGAACCGGATCAGCGCGTCCACGTCCAGCCACAGGCGGGACCCCGCCGGGCCGCTCTCCGGCCCGAGGCGCAGGCGGGAGACCGGTGCCGCCACACCGGTGACGGGGTCGACGACGTGGCCCACGGCGGTCGAACGCAGCAGCAGTTCGTCGGCGTCGGCGGTCGCGTTCAGGCTGAGGGGACGCAGGACACGGGCGTCGAGCGCCGCGTCGAAGCTCTGGCCGGTGATCACCTCCGCCAGGCGGCCGAGGGTGCTCATGCCCATGTTGCTGTAGCACCAGCGCTCACCGGGGACTCCCGTCACCGGCAGGCCGGGAAGCTCGTCCAGGAACCGTTCGAGCACGTCCTCCCCCGGTGCCAGGTCCGGCAGGTGGTTGGAGGGCAGGCCGGACGAGTGGTTCAGCAACATCCGGACGGTCACCGCGGCGGACCGCTCCGGGTTCACCGACCTGAAGCCGGGCAGGTAGGCCGGCACGGGCGCGTCGAGGTCGAGCAGGCCCTCGTCCACGAGCGTCATCGCCAGCGACGCGGTGAACACCTTCGTGACGGAGCCAGCGGCGAACAGCGTGTCCGGCCGCACGGGAGCGCCGGTCGCCACGTTGGCCGTCCCGGTCTGAGCCCGCACGAGCCTGCCGTCGTGCCACAACGCGACCGAAGCGCCCGTCACGCCGAACTTCCCGGCCAGCTCCGACAGCCGGCCCGCGAGCTCCGTCTCGGTAATCATTCCCAGCACGATAGGCCGGACGGGTGTCGGCGGCACGTGACACTGGTTGCGCCTGCACGGCTCGTGGTTCGACACCTGTCGTAAGCCGAAGCGCCCGCGCAGCAGGATGATTCACCGCAGGCCGGGCTCGCGTCCATCCACTTCGGACCGATCCGCCGCCCGGCCGTCGTCATCCAGCTCAAGGAGAGGCTTCATGGCCCAGGACGCTGTCACCCCACCGCCCGCATCCTCGTTCCGCCGCCACGGCGACCTGCTGCTGTTGTCGGGTCAGGTCGGTGTCGACGAGAACTGGCGGCCGGTGGAGGGCACCTTCCAGGACGAGGCGCGCGCCGTGTTCCGCAACGTCCGGCAGGTGCTCACCGAGGCAGGAAGCCGGCCGGAGCGGATCCTCAAGGTCACCGGTTACCTGACGGACGCCGCGCTCTTCCCCGCCTACAACGAGGTCTGGCTCGAAGCGTTCCCCGACCCCGAGCACCGGCCCGCCCGCACGACGATCGTCACCGGGCTGCACCCGCCGTTCCGCGTCGAGCTCGACGTCACCGCGGTGGCCGACGAGATCGCCTGAGATTCGTCGCGAACTTCCCCTGCGGCAACGCACCTGTGCCACAGGGGAAGTTCGCGTTCGTTCAGTGCCTCGCGGTCAGGCAGCTCGGGCACCCCGGCAGGCGAACGCCGTGGTGCAGCGCCTTCGCGTAGCGGGCCTCCTCCTCCAGCGGGCCGGGCAGGTCCGCGGTCAGGAGCCGCTGCTCGGGGAGTGCGCCGAGGTCCACCCGCGCGCCGTCCTTGATGACGGCGTGGATGCTCTCGTAGTTCTTGGCGCCCTGCAACGGGTTCTGGTCCAGCACGACCATGTCGGCGATCTTGCCGACTTCGAGCGTGCCGAGGTCGTCGGCGACGTGGTAGGCCTCGGCGACGTTGCGGGTCGCCGCGCGCAGCAGGGCCATCGGCGCCATGCCCTTCTCCTCCATCGCCCGCAGCCAGACGAAGTGGCCGGACGACAGGCGCCCCAGTGCCTCCTCCTCGGGCATCCCGTTCCAGGTGCCCTTGATCAGCGGCTCCTGCAGGACCTCCGGGGCGAAGATGCCTCCGTCGTTGCCCAGGACGATGTTCGCACCGGAGCTGATGAGGTTGCGGATGTTGGCGTCGGCCGACTTCCACATCGTCCACTCGAAGTCCGAAATGGACGTCTTGAGGAACTCCAGGCCGTTGTCGGTGACGGGGAAGACGACGGCGCCGCAGTTGCTCCGCCCGAACAACTCCAGGACGTCGTCCGGGATCTCGGTCGGCCCTGTCGTGTTGGGGTGCTGCACGAGGTCGCAGCCCGCCTCCAGGGACATCCGCAGCCCCTCGACGGACGTGGCGTGCGACTGCACGGTCAGCTTGGCGCGGTGGACCTCCTCGACGATGGCGCGCTGGGTGCGCTCCGAGAACACGAGGAACGCGCCCGCGGCGAGCCCGCCGTGCTCGTTCGACGCGTACTTCACGAAGTCGATGCCCCGCTCGATGTACTGGCGCACCTCCGCGGCCACTTCCTCGGACGTCATCCACATCAGGTGCCGGCCGGTGTTCTCGACCCACGCCGCGTTGACGCGGTCGACGAAGTACGAGGTGCCGACCCCGGCGATCCTCCCGTCGAAGTCCGCCGAGAACGGACCGTCGAAGCCGATGATGTTGCCGGCGCAGCGGATGCGGCTGCCCACGGTCTCGCCCCGGTTGATCCGGTCCCGGACCGCCATGAGCGCGCGCCTCGGCCCCCAGGTGTCGAACACCGTCGTCATGCCCGCCTTCAGCGCGACCTGGGCGGCTTCGACGATCAGGTCCTCGTACCGCCCGTCGTAGCGGACGAGCGTCTCGTACAACGCGTTGACGAGCAGGTGCACGTTGGCGTTCATCAGCCCGGGGATGATGAACTTCCCGCTGTAGTCGACGATCTCGGCGTCCGCGGGCACGGGCAGGTCCTCCCGCCGGCCGATCGCCGTGATGCGGCCGTTCTCCACCAGGATCGCCCGGCCTTCGACGGCCTGCTCGGCCACTCCGTCGATGACGGTGGCGCCGGTCAGAAGGATCGACATGTTCTTCCTCTCGCAGTCGGCTGCCGCCCTGGCTGGAACGTCACTCGGCGGTTCAGTTACCTTCAACTGTTAACTACAACTGAAGGTTTTGTATACTCCGACGTCATGGCGCGTCAAGACCTGGAGAACGGTTCCCCGCCGGCAGCTCGGCGCCGCGGTGGACGCAAGCCCACGATCAGCCGCGAGCAGATCCTGCTCGCGGCGGAGAGGTTCGCCCCGGAGGAGCTCTCGATACCGGCGCTGGCGGCGTCGCTCGGCGTCACCCACGCCGGGATCTACCACTACTTCTCGTCGCGCGCCGAGCTCATGTCCGCGATCGTCGCCCACGCCTCGCGACGCCTGGAGGTACCTCCTCCTGGACCGTGGGAGGAGTGGCTGGTCGAAGCCGCGTTCGTCCTGCGTGGACACTTCATCGAGTTCGCGAGCACGGCCGACGTGGTCTCGGTCGGGACGTCGCTGACCTTCGCGCCCCTCGCCGAGACCATGCTCCAGGTGCTGCTGGAGGCTGGGTTCACCATCAGGCAGGCCGGCGACGCGACGGAGCTGCTCGGGTCCTGCGCGCTGGGCGGCGCCATCGTGTCGCGGCGCACGAACCTGGACGGGTCGGCGTACGTCGAGGACCTGCGGCTCGCCGACGACTCCCCCGTGCGCGCACTCGCCGCGGACGCGGCGCGGGACACCGTCGACGACGCCTTCCGCAGGCACGTCACGACCATCATCGCGGGGCTCAAGGCCATGCGGGCCTAGGCCGTGTCCCGAAAGTTCCTCGGGCGACAGTAGCGGCCGAGGGCCCCGGAGACGGCGCCGCCGCGATGTCCGAATACGCCCGGTATGAGGGCATCGCGGCGGCGCCGTCTCCGGGTCTCTCGCCCGCGCCTGTCACCGGACGAACTTTCGGGACACGACCTGGGCGGAGCGGAGCGGGTCGAACGGCGTGAGCTCGCGCCGCCCGGTCCCGGTCATGATCTGCTCGGCCAGCAGCTTGCCCGTGACGGGCGCGTACGTCATCCCGTACATGCCGTGCCCGCCCGCGACGTGCACACCGTCGAGCTTCGTCCGACCGATCAACGGCAGGCCGTCCGGCGTGAGGGGCCGTGCGCCGATCCACGGATCCCGCACGTCGTCCCAGTCCGCGCCGTCGATCAGGGGGTGGATCGAGCGGAGGACCGTGTCGAGGCGCCTGTGGTCGAACGGCTGGTCGGGCGGAGCGATCTCCATGATCCCGGTGACGCGGAGCCGGCCCCCGTAGGGCGTCATGGCCACCCGGACGCCGGGGAGGTACACGGCTGAGGTGACCGGCTCCTCGACCGCGACGGTGCAGGAGTAGCCGTGACCGGACTGGACCGGAACCCGGACGCCGAGCGGCCTGGCCAGCTCCGGCAGCCACGTCCCGGTCGCCAGCACCACTGCGTCGGCGCGGTGCGGTGCACCTCCCCACGTGTCGACCTGCAGCCCACCGGGACCGAAGCCGACGGACCGGACCTGGGCGCCGTCGACGATCTCGCCGCCGCGCTTGCGCACGGAGTCCGCGAGCGCGTCGAGGAACGGGCCGGGCGCCAGGAACCGCTGACCTTCCACGTGCACGATCTGCTTGACGTGGTGGGAGAACGGCGCCTCGTGCCCCGCGGTCGTCCGGTAGCCGCCCTGCTGCCCGAGGTCGCGGGCGGCGTTGAGCTCGTGTTCGAGACCGGCGGTGCTCTCCCCTGCGGTGAAGCCGATCCGGAGGGTCTCCTCGCGCACGTCGGCGGTGACACCGCCCGCGATCAGGTCGTCGAACGCCCGGATGGTCCCGTGGCCGAGCGGGGCCAGCGCGGACATCCCCCGCCGCCAGCGCGCGCCGGTCGAGTTCCGGGTGAAGCCTGCCAGGAACGCCAGCGTCGCGGCGGACACCCGCGGGCTCACCGCGAGCGGCGAGCCGGGCGTCAGCAGGCCCCGGACGCCCGCGCGCAGCATCGCCGGTTCCGGCAGCGGTGCCGCCATCGCCGGGATGACGTAGCCGGCGTTGCCCCACGAGGCACCCGCTCCGACACCCGAGCGGTCGAGAACGGTGACGTCGGCGCCGTGCTCCTGCAGAAACCACGCGCACGAGAGCCCAACGGCGCCCGCTCCGACCACCACGACGCGTTGCGGGAGGGCAGACTTCATGTCAACTCCTGGTGTTCCGTCCGCAGTGGATCGTCACCCAACCTAGGCACGCGCGGGCCGAGGAACGAGCGACAGCTGTCGCACCGCCGGGAACAGCTGAGCGACAACTGTCACCGGCGTTGATCAGCGCACAGCGAGGTCCGCGCGGTCAGCCGCCTCGCGCGTCGCGACGGCCTGGGCGAGCAGGGTCAGTCCGGCCTGGGCCGCCGAACCCGCTCGCGCCGTCACCACGGTCAGCGTCTGGTCCGGGGCGTGCGGGATGCGCAGCGTCTGCTGGTTCACCAGGACCTCGCCGGCGACGGGGTGGAGCATCCGGTGCGCGGTGCTGTCGCAGGCCCGCACGCGGTGGTCCGCCCACATCGTCGCGAACTCGGGGCTGTGGGTCGCCAGCTCACCGACGAGTGCGGTCAGGTCGCGGTCGTCCGGGTGCTTGCCGGCGGTGAGGCGGAGGTTGCCGACGACCGCGCGGGCCTTGGCCGCCCAGTTCCCGTACAGCGCGCGGGTGTGCGCGTCGAGGAAGACCAGTCTGGTCATGTTCGGGCGGTCGGCGGGACGCTGCGGGGCGGTGAAGTCGAGGTGCCCGGCGAACAGGGCGTGGCCCAAGGCGTTCCACGCCAGCACGTCGCCGCGCCGGCCGAGCAGGATCGCCGGCACGTGCGCGAGCGCGGCGAGGAGTTCGGCGGTGTCGGGTGAGACCCGTTCGGCCGGTGGTTTCGGCGCGGGCCGCTTGCGCCGCGGCTGGGCGAGTTCGCGCAGGTGCGCGTGTTCGTCGGGGTCCAGCTGCAACGCGCGAGCCAGTGCCGCCACGACCTCCTGCGACGCGTGCAGCGCCTGCCCCTGTTCCAGGCGGACGTAGTAGGACGCGCTGACACCGGCCAGCCCGGCGACCTCCTCGCGGCGCAGGCCGGGGACGCGCCGCCGTTCACCGTAGGTCGGCAGCCCGACCTGGTCCGGCGTCAGCCTCGCCCGGCACGCCTGGAGGTACTCGGCGAGCTGTCCCTGTCCGCTCATGAGGCCAGTATGCGCAGAACGCGCGACCCGAGCCTGACCGTGCCAGTGGTAGGCAACGTCCGGTCTGGCTGGCCCTGCCGTCGCCGGGCGAGGGTCGTCGCATGACATCGACCCTCGAAGTGATGGACCTCGACCCGGCGGAGTTCGGCTTTCGGCGCCGCGCCTGGGTTCCCGTACCACCGGAGCGCCTCTACGAGATCATCAGCGACGTCTCGCTGATCGGGCTGTGGAGCCCGAGCGCGTCCGAGGTCGCCTACGACGACGGCGCGGGGCCGAAACCCGGCGCCTGGTTCAGCGGCCACAACCGGCGCGGCGAGCGCGAGTGGGTCAGCCGGTCGCAGGTCCTCGCCGCACGACCGGGCGCCGAGTTCTCGTTCGTCGTGGGCGGGCTGGACGACGGCATCGTGCGCTGGCGGTGGACCATGCACGTGGACGGCGACGGGTCGGTCGTGACCCAGGAGTGGCAGTTGCTGCGCATGGACCCGGTGCTCGGCACGACCCGCCACGACGTCGAGGCCCTCCGGAACGACATGGAGACGAGCGTCGAGTCGACGCTCGTCTCCCTGGCGAGGTGGCTGCACTGACCGGTCAGCGTCCGAACTCGTTCACGACGGGCCACCTGTCCCAGCCGGGATCACCGGTGCGGGCGTAGGAGATCCAGGCGCCGTGGACGTCCTCCGCCAGCTGCTCGGGTGCCGCGCCGGGCCCGAGCAGCCCGGTGGCGCCGTGCAGGACCGGGTCGCCGGCAACGTCGAAGACGAACGGCAGCTCGACGGTGTGCGCGGCTCCCAGCTGCCCGTCGAGCGCCGTCGAGCGGTGACCGAACGAGTACACGTGGGCCCGTCCGTGAGCCTCGATCATCCGCAGGGTGCCGTCGCCGAACAGCGTCCTGCCGAGCGACTCGGCCTCGGCGGCGTCGTGGTTTCCCTTCGGTACCAGGTAAAGCCGCCCCTCCTCGGTGTTCGTGCCGATCAGCAGGTCCACCGGCTCGTCCGGCAGCGCGTCGGCGGGCTGGACGGGCAGCACGAGACTGAAAGGACTGAGGCCCGCCAACGGGTCCGCGGCCGTGGCGGTCGTCAGGTCGAGCCCTGCCAGCGACGGCAACGCCGCCAGGAAGCGTTCGTCGGGAACGTCCCCGAACTCCTCCGGCGCGACACCGAGGGCCTCTGCCAGCGCGGCCGTCACCCGTGCCGCCTGCTCCGGCGTGAAAGCGCCGGAACCGTTGCCGCTCTGCATGATCGCGCGCCGGAACAGGCCTCGCGCCCGAGGGTCTGCGAGCAACGCCCCGACCAGCGTGGCCCCGGCGGACTGGCCGAACACGGTGACGTTGCCGGGATCGCCGCCGAACACCTCCACCGTGTCGCGCACCCAGGCCAGCGCCGCCAGCACGTCGAGCAGGCCGCGGTTGGGCGGCGCTCCCGGCAGGTCGAGGAAGCCGGGAACGCCGAGCCGGTAGTTGACCGTCACCAGCACCACGCCGTCGCGGGCGAACGACCTGCCGTCGTACAGCGCGGCGCTGGTGGAGCCGGTGACGAAGCCGCCACCGTGGACGAACACCATGACCGGGTGCTTCCCGTTGCCCGCGGCGGGGGTGTGCACGTCGAGCGTGAGGTACTCCCCCGGCACCCAGCCGGGCCCGAAGTACGGGGTCATGTCGAGGCGGCCGAAGTCCCTCGCCGGCTGGGGTGCCGTGGGTGAGGGCCGGGTGCCGTCCCGCACCCCCGTCCAGCCCGGATGCGGTACGGGAGCGGCGAACCGCGCGGCGCCGGTGGGCGTCACCGCGTACGGGATGGCGCGGTAGACCTCCCCGGCCTCGTGCCGCGAACCCCTCACGGCGCCCGCGGGTGTGACGACGTTCATCATTCCTCCAAGGTGGACGGTCAGACGCGGGAGAACCCGGCCCACTCCTCGACGGTGAACCCGGATCCGTCCCGTTTGACCTGAAGCGCGCCGTGGCCGCCGAAGTGCGCGGGGAACACCAGTGCCTTCTCGTCCTCGGCCCGCCCGAACAACCTGCGGCGCGTGGCACGCGCCTGCACCGGGTCCTCGCAGAAGCACGAGTTCACGTCGGGGTGCAGGATCTGCATCGGGCTGTGCACCAGGTCCCCCACGAACAGCGCGCTGTCCGTGCGTGACCCGAGCACCACCACCGACGACCCCGGCGTGTGCCCGGCGGCGAGTTCGAGCCGCAGGTTCCCGTCGATGCGGTGGCTGTCGTCCCACAGCTCCACCAGCCCGGCCTCGAACACGGGCGCGACGCTGTCCTCGAACACGTTCTGGTTGCCCCGCCCCAGCACCGACGTGTGCTCGTTGGCGGGGTTCCAGAACTCGAAGTCGCGCCGCGGCATCAGGTAGGTGGCGTTGGGGAACGTCGGCACCCACGTGCGGCCGTCGAGGCGGGTGTTCCAGCCGACGTGGTCGACGTGCAGGTGCGTGTTGATCACGAGGTCGACGTCCTCGGGCCGCACGCCGGCACCGGCGAGGTCGTCGAGGAACCCGGTGTCGAGGCGGCTCCACACCGGCGCGTACGGCCGTTCCTTGTGGTTGCCGACCCCGGTGTCGACCAGGATCGTCCGTCCCTCGCTGCGCAGCAGCCACGTCTGGATCGCGGCGCGGCACTCGTTCGTCGCGGGATTGAGGAAGTCCGGGACGAGCAGGTCTTCGAGGTCGTACCCTCCGTTGTCCGGGAAGAACTCGGCCGGGCTCATCCGCACCGATCCGGCGTACTCCACGATCCGGGTGATCTCGACGTCACCCAAGGTCAGCTTGTCACTCATGCGTTCGACCGTGTCCGAGCAAGGCCACGGCAACCAGACCTGCCCGGTCCTACCCCTGGCAGGGGGTGGCAAGGATTCGAGTTGTCCACATGTCCGAACACGACGGAACCGCGGATGGAGGCAGGCGTCATGACCGCCATGGGAGAGAAGTTCCACGTAGTGCCCGACGAACTGCGCGGCTACAGCAAGCTGCTCGAACGTCAGGCCGAGCACTTCCTGACGATCCGGGAGCACGCGGTCGTCAAGGGCGGGGACACGTCCGGGTTCACCGGGCTGCTGTCGCTGCTCGATCCCGTCGTGATCGGAGTGGCGCGGCTGTACGGCGAGACGCTGGACGCCGCCGCCGGGAAGATGAACCAGGACGCCGAGTCGCTGGTGAAGTCGGCCAACGCCTACGAGAAGGCGGACCAGGTCGGCGTCTGCCTGATCGACACCGCGGGCGGCAAGATGGAGCCCCCGTCCTGGCTGGAGAGATTCCTGGGGGTCGGCGAATGACCGGCGGAGTCAGCAACGGGTACCAGGACGTCGAGGACCCGAACGTCGCGTTGCGCGCCACCCCCGACGACCGCCCCGGCCGGCAGACCGTCAAGGAGCTGATCGAGGCCGCCGGGTGGAAGATCCAGGGCGTCAACTGGATCTACCAGCAGGTCACCGGCGACGACCTGGTGCGCGACCTGGTCATGCCATTGGCGGGCGACTTCGAGAAGATCGACGCCAACGCCGCCGCGTGGGACCGCGTCGCCAAGGCGCTCGACAACGTGCGGCACAACGTCAACAACGGCATCGGCGAGCTCTCGCCGAGCTGGGACGGCGGCGCCGCGCAGAGCTTCGAGAACCGCATGCGCCGCACGTGGACCACGGCGATCGAGTGGGACTCGCAGGTCGCGAAGTTCATCGGCGACCGCTTCAAGAACATGGCCAGTTCCTGCCGTTCAGCGGCGAAGCTCGCTCTCACGCTGCTCGACAAGATCTGCGACAAGCTGATGAAGGCCGCGATGACCGCGTGGATCCCGGTCGTCGGCTGGGGCCGTGCGGTGTGGATGGTCTACGACGTGGTCAACATCGTCGACCAGGTGCGCAAGCTCATCCAGTCCATGCAGACGCTCATCGAGGGCGTCCAGGGCATGATCAACGGCATCAAGCTGATGGGCACCGCGCTGTCCAGGATCCCGGACGTGCGCGACGTCAACGACTTCTTCGACGTCGTCGACACGTGGCAGGACGGCAAGGAGAAGCTGGGCGACGGCGTGTCCGCCGTGGGCAGCGGCGCGTGGGGCGTGGCCAAGAGCGGCTACAAGGCCCACGACAAGTACACCGGCGCGAAGGGCGAGAAGCACTGGCAGCAAAGCACTCCTGCCGCCTCGGGAGGTGCGGAATGACGTTCCCGTACGAGAGCGCCCGGCAGCAGTTGCAGTCGTGGCAACAGGATCTCGACGCGCGAGGCTCGCGGCTGGAGAAGGTCGCGCTCGAAGCGTCCAGGGTGCAGACCCGCGGCGCCGACCTGTCCCCCGCCGACGTCGCCGAGATCGAGAAGTTCGCCCGGTCGAAGGACGCGCCCAACGCGTTGAAGGACCTGCAGCGCAAGGTCGACTCCGGCGCCATGTCCTGGCAGGACATCACCTCCGGCAGGGCCGTCGCCGATCCTGACGTGCAGCGGGCGATGCAGACCAGCATGCCGTCGCTGAAGCGGGCCTACACGGCGATCAAGGAGGGGCAGAACCTCGACGAGATCGTCGCCGCCGGTCAGCAGCGACCACGCCGGCCGCGCGGGGACTTCGACGACGACGCGCCGAGCGACTTCACCGAGGACGCGTTTTGACGCATGCGTGGATGTTCGACCTGATCTCCCCGGACGACACCGCCCGCGTCCGTGCCCTGACTCGCCACCGGGAACTGGTGAGGAGTCGCTCCGGCCAGACGCTCTTCTCGCACTTCGAAGAGTTCTGGCTCTGCCGGAACAGGAACAACGCGGTGAGCGCGGAGCAGTGGCGTTTGTTGGCGCTGTACCTGCGGTGGGAGGCGCTGTACCCCGACGAGTGGCGTTCGTCGGACCTGTGGTCACCGTGGACGCGGAAGAACGCGGTGCTGGAGCACCTGGGGCGGGGCGGAGTGCCGGTGGAAGGCCGACGGGAGGCCGCCGACCTCCTGGTCGACGTGCTGCACCGCTCCTACCGCTGCAAGGAATGGATGTACCCCGTCCTGGTGCGCCACATCGCGGACGAGGAGTTCCGTGTCAGGCTGAACGCTCTCACGGGCGCGGACGATTCTCTTGTCGGACTGGGGGCGCGGTTCCTCCTCGACCTCGCCGACCGCCCCGGCCAGAAGGTCACGCGGAAGACGTGGCGCCACTGGCTCGAAGACCAGAGGTGAGTGCGGCCAACTGGTCCGCGTACTCGATGCGCGCGACCCAGTCCGCGGGCCAGGCGTCCAGCCCGTGCGCGGCACCAACGAACGCCCCGGCCAGCGCGGCGATCGAGTCGGAGTCACCGCTGGTCCTGGCCGCCCGCACCAGCGCCCGCACCGGGTCGTCGGCGTGCCGGAGCGCGCAGTACAGGCCCGTCGCCAGCGCCTCCTCCGCGATCCAGGCCTCACCGGTGGCCAGGCACGCGTCCTGCCCGTCGTCCGGCCGGGCCAGGGCGGCCACCAACTGCTCCAGGGCCACGACGCACTCGTCCCAGCCGCGCACGATGAAGTCGGCCGGTGTGGTCGCGCCCGGCATCTCCCACAGCGGTCCCAGCCACTCGTCCCGGTAGGTCGTGCGCTGGTCGCGGCAGCGGGCCAGCAGCGCGTCGGGCACGTCGGCCAGGTCCGCGCCGTCGACCAGCAGCCGTGTCGCGTACGCGGTGAGCTCGGACGCGGCCAGCGCCGTGGGATGGCCGTGGGTCATCGCGGCCTGCAGCTGCGACACCCCGGCGAGCACGTCGAGGTCGAGCCCCGGCACGAGACCCACCGGCGTCACCCGCATGTTCGCGCCGCACCCCTTGGAGCCGGTGATCGTCGCCTCCACCCACGGCGTGCCCTCCGCCAGACCGCCGACCGCGCGCAGGCACGTCATGCCCGGCGCGCGGTTGTTCTCCGGGCTGTGCGCCCACGCGACGAACCGTTCCCGCAGAAGGGGTTCGAGTGCGTCGGCGGTGAGCCGATCGGCGTCGTGCAGCGCCCACGCGACCGCGAGCGCCATCTGGGTGTCGTCGGTGACCAGGGCAGGATCGCCGGTCAGGTCGTCAGGGCCGGACGGACCGAACCGCTCGTTGATCTCGGCGACGGTCAGGAACTCCGTCGGCTTGCCGAGCGCGTCCCCGAAGGCCAACCCGTACAACGATCCCGCGATTCGGTCCACGGCCCCACCCTAACCGCGAAGGGCAGCTGGGTTCCGGCTGTCTCGACACAGGTCTCAGGTTCCGATCACCGCGTTCAGCCCGCTCGCCTGCGTGCGCCAGTCCTGCTGGTTCGGGCTGCCACCGGCCCAGCGCTGACCGATGCGGTTCAGCGCGTCGCGGTCCGCAGCCCACACCGAGTCGGACTGCTGGCGCGCGAACCGTTGGTAGGCGGCGGAGTTCGTGGCCTTCGCCAGGTCGTTCAGGTAGCGCACGAAGATGCCCTTGAACTGCTTCTGGTTGTCGTCGCACGAGTTCGAGCCGACGTCGCACGACTCGGTGAGCACGCCGCCGCGGGTCAGCACCGGGCTCGCGATGGCCGAGTCCGCCAGACGCTTCGCGGTGTCGAGGTATCTGGTGTCACCGGTCGCGCGCCACACCTCCAGGAACCCGCCGATGCCCAGCCCCTGGTTGTAGGTCCACACCGTCTGGCCGTTGTTGCGGCAGTCGCCGGTCAGGCCGTCGTTGACGAGACCCGCCGAGTTGACCAGCCCGCTGCCGAGGTACCAGTCGGCGGCGGTGCGGGCGCGTTGCAGCCACAGGGAGTCGCCGGGCGTGCGGCGGTGGATCGCCGCGGTCAGGCGCAGGTACTGGCCGTTCGTGACGGCGTTCTTGTAGGTGCGTTCGCGGTCCCACCAGACGCCACCGCCGCACGTGCGCGTGTCCCAGTACTGGTGCACGTACGCCGCGATCGTGGTGGCCATGGCGAGGTAGCGCTGGTCGCCGGTGTGGTCGTAGGCGGCCACCCAGGTGAGGCCCCACCAGGCGCTGTCGTCGATCGAACGGCTGATGAAGTTGCCCTCGACCGGGTCAGTGCTGCGCTGCCCCGCCGCGAACGTGCCGCGGTTCACGTCGAACGTGCGCGCGATCACCCAGTCGTAGTCCCGGATCCCGGAGTCCATCACCGCGGACAACGTCGTCGCCGAGTTCCACCAGCTCGTCGGCCACCACGCGGTCGTCGGGTCGTAGGAGTACAGGAGTGCGTCGGCGGCAGCACGCGTCCTCGTCGGCACCGGCCGCGCCCACGCCGTGCAACTGCCTTCCTGGTGCGCCGCCTCCCTTCCGCACGCCCGGACCGCCCCGCCGAAGTGACGGCCACGCGGATCCCTGGTGGCGAACATGGTGGTACGCGTGGAGACGGCACCCGCCGGTGTGACGGTCCGACCCAGCGACGACCCGCCGGGCCAGCTCGCACCGCTGTCCCAGGAGCGGTCGAGCCACACCTCGTCCCCGGCGCCACCGGCCTCGATGCTCGCCCACGCCATCGCGTTCGCGTCGGTGTGCAGCCTGATGACCCGGCCGAACAACGTCGTCGGCGGCACGGGTTGCAGATCCCCGCTGGCCTGCGCGGCACTCGTCCGGTCGCACAGCACGTCGCACACGGTCGGGTAGATCCAGTCGGTGCACGTCACCGCCGCGGCGTCACCGCACGCGCGGATCAGGCCGCGCCGGTGGTGGCCGGGGTCGGTGATGTTGTACATCAGCGTCCTGGTGCCGGTCCACGTGCCGGGGATGCTCGCCCTGCCCAGCAACCCCTCCCAGCTAGCGCCGCCGTCCCACGACCGGTCGAGCCACACCGAGTCACCGGCCACGCCGTTGTCGATGCTGCCCCACGCCATGCCGTCGCGGTCGGAGACGTGCAGGACCAGGCGCCGGCCGTTGATCTGCTTCTCGGGCACCGGGAAGATCTCCTGCGCGGCGCGGGAGGGGTCGAGGGTGTCGCAGGACAGCACGCACACCACGGCCGCCGCCGAGATGGCCGACGAACTGGGTGGGCTGCTGGGAGGCGGGACGGCTGGCTGGGAGCCGCTGGGCTGAGAGCCGGTGGGCTGGGAACTGCCGGGCTGAAAGCCGCTGGACTGGGAACTGCTGGGCTGGGAGCTACTGGGTGGAGAACTGCTGGGAGGTGGGTTGCTGGGCGGAGAACTGCCCGGTGGAGCCGAGACCGGTGCCAGCACCATCAGGAAGGCCACGACGAAGTTCAGCAAGCCGACCACACTCCCCGCGCTCGTGGGAACGCTCTCATGGTCTTGGCTGCCGAACTTCCCGGTCAATGGGGTGGCCGGATCATGTCCAGGACAAGCTCACGGCCCTCCGCGGCCATGCTCTCCAGCCCACCCACGGCAGGCCAGCCCACTTTCCCGACACGCCAGCCCGCTCTCCCGGCACGCCAGCCACCGCCCAACCCCTGCACCCCAGCCCCAGCCCCAACACGGCAGCCCTAGGCCACGCGGAGCACCAGCTTTCCCTTCCAACTGCGACCGGCGAGCACCTCCACCCCGCCCTCCAGGTCTTCCACCCGGTCGACGGACGCGCGCAGCCGCCCCTCCCCGACCCACCGCGCCAGCACGGCCAGGTCCCGGTCGAGCCGCCGGTCCTCGTGCAGCAGCAGGAACGTGCGGATGTCCCGCCGCATCCGGTCCCACTCGCTCAGCAGGAGGTCCGGCGGCATCAGCACGTCGTGACGGGCCGCTCGGCCGACGCTCACCAGCACACCGTTGCCGTGCAGCATCCCGAAGGCGTCGACCAGCACGTCGCCGCCCACGTTGTCGATCACACCGTCCACTCGGGACGATGCGGCCGACGGGCGGTCGACCACCTCGGTCGCCCCCAGCCGCCGCAGTCGTTCGGCCTGACCGAGATCCCTCGCTACCGCCACGACCTCCGCGCCCGCCACCGCACCGAGTTGCACGGCGTACGCGCCCACCGCACCGGTCGCACCGGTCACGAGCACGCGGCGGCCGAGGACCGGGCCGATCTCGCGCAACGCCCGCAACGCCGAGCCCGCCGCCACCGGCAGGGTGGCCGCGTCGGCGAGGTCCACGCCGTCGGGCACGGGGGCGAGCCACTCGGTCGGGGCGGCGCGCAGTTCCGCCCAGCCGCCGGACGCGGCGAAGGTGGTCACCCTCGTGCCGCGGGCGGGGCCGGTTCCGTCCGCCGCCTCACGTTCCACGACACCGGCCGCCTCCCAGCCGACGACCAGGCCTGCCGGTGCCCTGTCGACCTCGGCGAGGTCACCGGGGTTCACCGAGGCGGCGTGGACGCGGACCAGCGCCTCGTTCGGCGCGGGAACGGGTTCGGGCACGTCAGCGAGCCGGATCCGGCCGGGCGCGCTGTCCTCTACGACGATCGCTCTCATGCTCTCCAAAGTGGCACACCGTGCCATAAGGCGCAACGTGCCACGTGACACCCGGTGCCGCTAGACTGGGCCGGTGGAACAGATGGGGCTGCGCGAGCGCAGGAAGGTCGAGCGGCGGGGCGCGATCGTGGCGGCCACGCTGGAGCTGTGCACCGAGAACGGTTTTGACGCCACGACGGTCGACGCCATCGCCGAACGGGCGGACGTGTCGCGGCGCACCTTCTTCCGCTTCTTCCCCGCCAAGGAGAACGCCGTCATCGCGCTGGACGACGACCTGTTCGCCACCGCCATGGACCTGTTCGAACGCTCCGCGCGCACCGCACCGGCCATCGAGCTCGTCGGCGAGGCGCTGGCGGAGGCCACCACGCGGTTCGACGACGACTGGCACGCGCGGTTCGTCCTGGCGGCGCGGCTGCACGACTCGGTGCCCGGCATCGAGGCCGTCGGACTCGAACTCTGCGCCAGGACCGTGAGCCAGTTCCGCGCCCACCTGCTCCCCCGGCTGCACAAGGCACCCGAGCACGTCCTCGACCTCGCGCTCGAATCCGCCGTGTCCGCCTGGCGCCTCGCCCGCGCCGAGTGGCTCCGCGCCGCCGACCCGAAGCCCGCAGCTCTGCGGAAACTGGTGCGCCGCAACGTCAAGGCGCTCACCGAGGCCACCACGCTCGTGGCGACGACCGGGTGATCACTGCTGGGCTGCGAGAGCGTCTCCCAGCGGCGTGCGGCGGTAGAGCACGGAACGACCGGAGCGCGCCTTGCCGAGCAGGCCCGCCCGGAGCAGGACGGCGAGGTGGTCGCCGACGGCGCCGGGTGCCATGGCGAGGGTTCTCGCGAGCTGGGTCGTGCTCGCCGGTGCGTCTAGTGCGGCCAGCAGCTGTGCCCGTGATCGGCCGATGAGGTCGCCGACCGCGCCGGGATCGGCGGGCACACCCGGTTCCCAGAGCGCCGAGATGCCGCGCGCCGGGTAGACCAACGCGCGTGGCCACGGGCTTTCGGTGTACGCGGCGACGTTCGGCCACACGAACACCGACGGGATGAGCAGCAGGCCCTCGCCCCGCAGGTCGACCGTCGCGTTCGCGGCGCGCAGCCGGATCTCGATCGCGCCGTCGTGCCAGCGCATCCGCGGGTCGAGCCCGGCGATCGCGGCGGCCCAGCCCTCTCTGCTCAGCAGGCCTGCGCGGTGCACCACGTCCCGTTCGAGGATCGCGCGCAGCCGCACCCAGTCCTCGGCGAGCAGCTCCCGCCACGCGATCTCCAGCACGTCCGCGACCCGTGCGACGACGTCACGCCCGCGCAGGACCGACAGGACCTTCCGGTCGTCGGTGGGACGGCGGCGCAGGCACTCGGCGATCTCGTCGCGCGCCAGCGACAGCGGTGTGGCGCGCACCGCCTCCAGGTCGTCGCCGATGGTCTGGGCGAGGCTGCGCGGCGGCGGCGCGACGAAGTCCGGTCCGTAGTGCGGCACGCACAACGCCAGCACCGCGTCCAGCTCGGTGTCCGCGCGCAGCCGCCGGTAGACCGGGCGCAGGCGGTCGGACCAGTCGCGCGGCATCGGCCTGCCCTCGGCGCCGGACAGCCTGCGCAGCAGCTTCTCCAGCTCCAGCAGCGGAGCGATGGCGAACCGGCTCGCCACCAGGTCTTCAGCACCCGCGGTGAACCTGAGCACGACCAGACCTTACGCCCGCACACGAATCTCTCGCACTCCGAACAGGACGGTCGGAGGCTGGGCACCATGTCCACCACCGATCGCGTGACGTTCAGGCACGTGCTGCTCCGTCCCGTGTTCCGCGAGTTGCTGGCCACCCGCGCGATCGTGATCACCGCCGACGTCCTGCGCACCGTCGCGCTGTCGACCGCGGTCTTCAGCAGCACCGGGTCACCGCTGCTGGCCGCGCTCGTGTTCGGCCTGGCGTTCGTGCCGCAGGCGTTCACCGGGGTGTTGTTCGGTCCGCTCGCCGACCGCGTCCGGCCGCGCACGCTCATCGTCACCTCCTACCTGCTGACCGGCGCCGCCACGGGCCTGCTCGGCCTCGTCACGCCGCCGACGTGGGTGGTGCTGACCGTGATCACGCTCGTCGGCTGCCTCGGCCCCGCCCTGAACGGCACCGCCGGGCGGCTGATGGCCGACGTGCTCGACGGCGACGCCTACGTCATCGGGCGCTCGGTGATGTCGATGGCGATGTCGTGCGCGCAACTCGGAGGGCTCGCGGCCGGAGGAATCGCGGTGGCCGCGGTCGGCACCTCGAACGCACTGCTGATCAGCGCGGGCGCCGTCGTCGTGTCCGCGGCCGCGGTGCGACTGCTGATGCCCGCCCTGCCCGCCGTCCCCGGCTCCGGCAACGTGGTCCGCGAAGGCCTGTCGGGAGCACGGCGGCTGCTCGCGGACCGCACGACACGGGTGCTGCTGCTCGCACAGTGGCTGCCACCGGCGTTCGTCGTCGGCGCGGAGAGCCTGATCATCTCCTACGCCCTCGCCCGCGGCTTCACGACCACCGCCGCCGGACTCATGCTCGCCGCACTGCCGGTCGGCATGATCGTCGGAGAGTTCCTGGTCGCCCGCTTCCTCGCCCCGGACACCCGCAGGCGGGCGGTACCGGCACTGATCGCCCTGCTCGGCCTGCCCCTGCCAGGACTCGCGTTCGACGTGCCGGTCGTGGCCTGCTGCGCGCTGCTCGCCGTCAGCGGGGCGGGGTTCGCGTTCAGCCTGGGCATCGCCGCGCAGTTCCGCGACGCCGTCCCCGAGGCGCGGCGCGGCCAGTCGTTCACCCTGCTGTCGGCCGGCCTGATGACCGCCCAGGGCATCGGCCCCGCCGTCTGGGGCGGGCTGGCCGAGCTCGTCCCGATCGGCCACGCCATCGCCTTCGCCGGGGTCTGCACGGTGCTGACCGCGGCGGCTCTGCGTCCCGCACTCAGGTGACCCCCGGGGTGCCACCACCCCGGGGGTCGTGCGTCACACCAGCCAGACCGGTTCGCCGGTCACGGCCTCCGCGATCGCGGACAGCGGGATGACCGTCCACTCCGGACGGAATCGCTGCTCGTGGCACACCTCCAGCACCGCGCGGTCCAGCTCGACGGCGGTGAGCAGCACACCGTCCGGCCGCAGCTCCGGCGACACCTCGAAGTAGCCGTCGCAGAACGCCTTCCGGTTGCGCGCCAGCCACCGCGCGGCCCTGGGCAGCAGGGTGGTGGCGTCGTCCGCACCGACCAGCAGCTGCGCCGCCGCGTAGTGCAACGACCTCAGCGCGGTGGCCACGTCGTGCTCGGCGGGGCGCGGCCGGACGCGTTCCGCGGCGCCACCGTGAGGCTCGCCCTCGAAGTCGACGAGCACCCACGCGTGCGGCGAACGCAGCACCTGGCCCAGGTGCAGATCGCCGTGCACCCGCTGCGGCCGGACCGGCTCGCCGGACTCCAGCACCGCGTCGTACCGGGCGCGCAGGCCCGCCTCGAACCCGGCCAGCGCGGGCACCTCGGTCAGCGCGTCGTCCAGGCGGCGGTGCAGGGCCGCGACGAACTCGACCCGCTCGTCCGGCCCCGCCGTCCGCACACCGAGCGTCTCGCGCAGGTCGGTGTGCACGCGCGCGACGGCCCGTCCCAGCCTGGCCGCCTCGGAGGCGAAGTCACCACCCGCCGCCTGCGGGTCGTCGTCGGGTCCGGCGAGGAAGTCCCGCACGCTGGCGGTGGCCATCGGCCAGCCGAGCGCGCCGAGCGGCACGAACTCGTGCAGCACGGCGAACGTCGTGCGCACTCCGTCCAGATCGGACTCCAGGGCACCCTGCGGCGGCGCGATGTGCGGGTCGTCGACCGACTGCAGGGCGTTGTGCAGCACGAGTTCCGGGTTGTCGCCGGGCTCCAGCTCGCGGAAGAACTTCAGCACGTGCCGCCGGCCGTAGACGACCGAGAAGTTGCGCTGCGGTCCGGGGAACGGTCGTCCCACCGGCGCGTCGGTGTACCTCGGCGGCAGCGCGCCGCGGAACCGCAAGCCCTCCACCTCGGCGGACTTCTCGAAGTGGTCGAGCAGCACGGCGGTCAGCTCCGGGTCGTACACCGCCTCGTACGCGTCACGCCCACCCGCGACGCCGATCCGCGCGTGCGTCAGCCGCTCGGGCAGCTTGTCGCGCAGGCCCAGCAGCACCTGGTACCGGCGTCCGTCGGCCGCCAGCACGACGTGGACCAGCGCCGGGTCGCCGTCGCGCAGGACGGTCGCCCGCTCGCAGGTGACCGGCCCGCGGCCGCGGAACCAGTGCTGCGCCTTCAGCCAGCGCTCCAGCTGGTCCGGCGCCGGGACGACCTCGACGGCCTCGCTCGTCGTCACTTCTTGTCGCCACCTTCCACGTCGGAGGTCAGCTGGAACCAGTAGAAGCCGTGGCCGGGCAGGGTGAGCTGGTACGGCAGCTCGCCGATCGCCGGGAACCGCACCCCGCCGGTGAGCTCCACCGGCACCGCGCCGGCGTGCTCGGACAGGTCGAGCTCGACGGGCTGGGGGAAGCGCGAGAGGTTGTTGACGCAGAGCACCACGTCGGCGCCGAGCGTGCGCTGGTAGGCGAGCACGGTGGGGTTCGAGCCGCCGAGCTCGGTGAAGTCGCCGTGACCGAACGCCCTGTGCTGCTTGCGCACCTCGATCATGTGCCGCGTCCAGTTCAGCAGGGACGACTGGCTGCGGGTCTGCGCCTCGACGTTCAGGCCCTGGTAGCCGTAGACCGGGTCCATGATCACCGGCAGGTAGATCCGGCCGGGGTCGCACGACGAGAAGCCCGCGTTGCGGTCCGGGGTCCACTGCATCGGCGTGCGCACGGCGTCGCGGTCCTGCAGCCAGATGTTGTCGCCCATGCCGATCTCGTCGCCGTAGTACAGAACGGGCGAGCCGGGCAGCGACAGCAGCAGCGCGGTGAACAGTTCGTGCTGGTTGCGGTCGTTCTCCAGGAGCGGGGCGAGCCGTCGGCGGATGCCGATGTTCGCCTTCATCCGCGGGTCCTTGGCGTACTCGGAGTACATGTAGTCGCGCTCTTCGTCGCTGACCATCTCAAGCGTGAGCTCGTCGTGGTTGCGCAGGAAGATGCCCCACTGGGCGTTCTCCGGGATCGCCGGCGTCTGCGCCAGGATCTCCGAGATCGGGAACCGCGACTCGCGCCGCACCGCCATGAAGATCCGCGGCATCAGCGGGAAGTGGAACGCCATGTGGCACTCGTCCCCGCCCACCGACTGGTCGCCGAAGTACTCCACGACGTCCGACGGCCACTGGTTCGCCTCGGCGAGCAGCACCCTGCCGGGGAACTCGTCGTCGACGACCTTGCGGCACTTGCGCAGGAAGTCGTGGGTCTCGGGCAGGTTCTCGCAGTTCGTGCCCTCGCGCTCGAACAGGTACGGCACGGCGTCGAGGCGGAACCCGTCGATGCCGATCTCCAGCCAGAACCGCAGGACGTCGAGCATCGCGTCCTGGACGGCGGGGTTGTCGTAGTTGAGGTCGGGCTGGTGGCTGAAGAAGCGGTGCCAGAAGAACTGCCCGCGCACCGGGTCGTACGTCCAGTTCGACGACTCCGTGTCGACGAAGATGATCCGCGCGTCGGAGTAGGCGTCGTTGTCGTCGCTCCACACGTAGAAGTCGCCGTACGGCCCGTCCGGGTTCTGCCGCGACTCCTGGAACCACGGGTGCGCGTCCGAGGTGTGGTTGAGCACCAGGTCGGTGATCACCCGGATGCCCCGGCGGTGCGCCTCGTCCAGCAGGTGCACGAAGTCCTCGACCGTGCCGAACTCCGGCAACACGCCGCGGAAGTCGCTGATGTCGTACCCGCCGTCGCGCAACGGCGAGCCGTAGAACGGCGGCAACCAGAGGCAGTCGACGCCCAGCCACTGCAGGTAGTCCAATTTGGACGCCAGGCCGCGCAGGTCTCCCGTGCCGTCACCGTTGGAGTCGCAGAAGGCGCGGACCAGCACCTCGTAGAAGACCGCGCCCTTGAACCAGTTCGCCTCGTGCTCCATGGCACCTCTCGCTCGCACCTCGTCGGGATTGCGGCAGAGTGAGGCACAGCGGGTGCGAAGATCAAATCGTTCACCTGACAGTGTGAACCCGTTGAGGCCAACGGGTTTCACACGGCGCGGCTCAGCGGACGCGCTCTCCCGCGACCCAGACGGCGGCGACGTTCCGCGTGGCCGTGACGTCCGCCGACGGGTCGCCGTCGACCAGCACGAGGTCCGCGCGCATCCCCTCCGCGATCACCCCGCGGTCGCCGAGGCCGAACGTCCGCGCGGCCAGCGACGTCGCTCCCGCCAGCGCCTCGACCGGGGTGAGCCCCGCGGCGACCAGCAGCCCGAGCTCGTGGTGCAGGGACTCGCCGTGCTTAGGCGCGAACGGCGCACCCGGTGTCGAGTTCGCGTCCGTCCCCGCCAGCACCCGGATCCCGGCGTCGCGGAACTTCGTCACCGTGTCCCGCGCGTGCTCGTAGCGGAACCCGGCCCCCGCGAACGCCTTCGCGCTGCCCTCCATCATCGTGAGCGTCGGCACCGACACCATCCCGATCTCCCGCATCCGGGCGATCGTGTCGTCGTCGAGCACGGCGTCGAGCGGCGCATGCGTGCTGACGTCCGCACCGGCCTGCACCGCGATGCGGAACGCGCCCGTGGTCACTGAGTGCGCGACGACGAGGAGCCCGTGCTCGTGCGCGGCCTCGACGAGCGCGTTCACGGTCGCCTGGTCCATGCCCTCCGGCGGCGCCGCCTCCGTGACGATCTTCAGGTAGTCGGCCCCGTCGGCGACGCGCCGTGCCACGAACGCCCGCGCCTCCCCTGGAGTCGTCACGATCCCCTCCGCCGGGAAGCCCGGCATCCGGGCTTGGTGACCACCCGGTCCGACGGCCGGGATCGTGGCGCTCAGCACCTGCGCCACGCCCTTCTGCCTCCGCATCTCGTCGACGAACGCGATCGGCCACGCGGCCATGTCCAGCACCGTCGTCACCCCGGCGCGGGCGAAATCCTCCAGTTCGGTCCGGCCGCGCACGACGTGCACGTGGGCGTCGATCAGCCCCGGCAGCAGCACCTTGCCCTCGCCGTCGACCACGGTGCCGGCGCCGTCACCCGACACCGTCTCCCCGAACACCACCCGCCGCGGCGCGCTCACCGCCGTGCCGTCGAACACCCGCACGTTCTCGATCGCCGTCGTCATGACCCCTCCTCGATTTACCTTTAGCGAAAGCTATCACAAAAGCAGTCGGGTAGGCTTCCCCCATGCCGTCGCCCCGCGAGCTGTCCTCGCTCTCACTCGCCCAGCACGCCGTGCGGCTCCAGACGTTGCTGGAGCGCGTGATCGTCGACGTGCTCAAGAAGCACGGGCTGTCCCGCGGCGAGCTCGACGTGCTCGGAGCGCTGGCCGCGAACGGCGACGCACGGCCCCAGGAGCTGTCCTCTCAGCTGCTGCTGACCACCGGCGGCCTGAGCAACATCCTGCGCAGGCTCCAGGCCGACGGGCACATCACCCGCGAGACGAACGCCACCGACGCGCGGAGCAGCATCGTGCGCCTCACCGAGCAGGGCACGGCCATCGCGCGCGAGACGGGAACGGCCGTCAGCGAGGCGATCGCCCACGCCCTCGGCACCGTCGACGAGTCCGTGCTCGACACGGCGGCCCAGCACCTCCACCGCGTCCTCGTCGACCTCGACGAGGACGCACCCGTGCACCGCGACCTGCCGTGGTGACCGCTCACGGGGCTTTCATGACGGCGTCGATCGCCTTGCCGAGCTGCGCGTACTTCTGCGTGTACAGGACCGGGAACACGCCGGGCGGATCGGCCGGACGGACGGGGTCGGCGTAGTCCATGCCGAGGTTGCCGAACACGACGACGATGTAGTCCCGCTTGTCCCTGCCGGGCAACGACTTCACGATGCCGGCGTCCGAACCGGACGTGTTCGTCCAGCCCGTCTTGTGCGCGAACGTCACCTCCGCGCCCTCGTTGCACGGCCGCACGTCCCGGTCGTAGACCGCGCCGCCGACCGTCACGGTGCCGTCCGGCTCGACCCACCGCGACGGCACCTGCTGCGGGATGCCCTGCACGGGGTAGTCGCGGCCGCACCAGTTCGACGTGGACAGCATCTCGTTGTGCCCCTGCCCCGCCAGCGTCTCCAGGAAGAACGTCCGCGACGCGGGCGAGAGCTCTCCCGCGGTGACCGGTTTGCCCTGGTCCGTCGTCCACAGCACGTCCGCGCCGCCGTTGATCAGCAGCAGGAGCTTCGCGGTGTCGAGGCCGCTCATGTTCGCGCCTCCCCAGCTGCCGCCGTTGCCGGGGAGGGTCCCGGTGAGCATCAGCGTCGGCAGGCCGAGATCGGCGAACGTCTGGTTGAGGTGGTCCACCGCGTTGCGATCGTGCAGCAGCTTGACCAGCGCGCACGTGGACTCGTTCTGCGACTTCGTGATCATCTCGTCGAAGAGCTGCCGGACCTTCTTCACCGACGCCCCGCCGCACACCTCACGCGCCGGGTTCGGCTCGTAGGCGTAGTCGGCGTCGAGGTCGACCAGACCCCGATCCGCCAGCCTCAACACGCCGAAGCCCACCAGCAGCTTGAGGACCGACGCCGGGTAGGGCGAGGTGAAGTCGATCGGCGCGTTCTCCCTGCCGGGCAGCACGTCTCGCGTGCCCACACCGCCGCCGACGTCCCACTCGCGGTCGTTCCACCAGCGGTAGCGGACCTGCGTGGTCGACAACCCCGGGATGGCGATCGGCACGACCACGCCGTTCGGGTGCTGGGGGCTGAGCAGCACGTTCGCCACCGTCGTCGGCCGGCCGGCGGGGTCGAGCCCGATGACCGCCACGTCCAGGTTCGGCGTCTGGTGCAGCGGTTTCCCCTCGGCGCGTGACCGGGCGCGGTTCACCAGCTCGGCGGGCGAGGGATCCTCGCGCTGTTCCAACGCGGGCGCATCCGGCGGGCTCAGGTCGAGGACGTCCTTGAAGTTCTGCGCCACGACCGCCTCGCGCAGACGCTCCGCCGGCGGCACCTCCGCACCCGCCGCCGGAGTCGCGGAGGCGGCCACCACCGCGCACAGCACGCCGATCCACTTCTTCCCAGCCCCGCTCATGCCCTGAGGGGTTCTCCGGTGCGGTTCGCGATCTCGTGAGGTGAGCTCAAACCGCCGGATCAGGTGAGATTGAGTTTGGTCAACACTGAAGCAATAGTGCTAATGCGTGACTGTCGGTCACGCGTGCTTTGCTAGCGTCGATCCACTCTCCTAGACCTGGTGGGAACGACCGTGTTCAACGCTGATGATCTGCCCGCCTTCGACCCGCCGGAGTTCGAGTCCGAGGACGAGGACGGCGAGGAGCGGCCGCCGTTGCGCGGCACCACCGCGCCTCCCGCTGGACTGCACGACGTGGACTGGGCCGCCCTCGAAGACGCCTACGACACGGCTCACGAGACGCCGTTGTTCATCGAGGCGCTCACGAGCGACGACGCCGGCGACCGGAACTTCGGCGTGTACGGCCTGTACGCGGCCACCACGCACCAGGGTTCGGTCTACACCGCGTCCGAGGCCGCGATCCCGTTCCTGGCCGGGCTGGTCCGCCGGAACAACACGATGGCGCTGATGTTCCTGGCCAGGATCGCGGTCGGCGAGACGCACTTCGTGACGAGGCCCGACGACGTCCGCAGGGCCACGAGCGAGTACGCCGGAGCCGTCGCGGAGTTCGCCGCCGACGTCGAGGCGATGTGGGCCCGCACCGGCGACGACGAGGCGTTGCGACTGCTGGTGCTCCTGAGCCGCGAACCGGAGGAACTGCCGGCCCTCACCTCGGACGCGACCGCGGGCCTGTGCCTGGCCCACGGCTTCCTCGCCGCACGGGACAACGGGGTCGCCCCCGGAGTCGCACGGCGCACCGACGCGCGGGTGGATCACGTTGCCGCGGCGCGGGATCTGATGGCGACCAGCCCGTCGCTCCACGTGCGGGCCGCCGCCGCGGCGTGCCTCGTCTACTCAGGATTCGCCGACGACGACTCGCTGGCGTTGCTCCACCACCTCGCGCAGGGCGAGTACCCGGTGCACGACGTGTGGACGGGCGACCTCGCCGACCTCGCCGCCGCGGCGTGGACCTTCGGCACCGACGACGACGGACTGCTCACCGCGCCCGGCAACGGCCGGCCGAACCTGCACTCCCGGCTGCTCGAACGGATGGCACGGCAGTTCCGTCCCAGCGCCGAGCGCTACCGCCCGTTGTCACCGGAGGAGCTGACGGCGGCCCAGCGCACCACCCTGGAGACCGCGCTGCGCTCCTCACCGGGCACCATCACGGGCGCGGACGCCGACTACCTGTGGGTCGACGTCCCGGGAACACTCGACGCGGCCCACCGGTTGCTCGGCACCTCGACCGGCGAGCTGAACCGGCGCACCTCCCGCGGCCTGCTGTGGTTCGTGCTCGAAGACGCCCTGCTCGCCCGGAACGACGAGAAGTCCGCACTCGCCGCCCTGGCCGAGGTGGACGCGTGGGACGCGCTGGGCGAGGTGTTCAGCTCCCGGCGGCCGGACAGCGCGGAGGAGTCGATCAGCCTGACCACGCGCCACTTCCAGGGCGACCGGCGCGAGGCCGCCGTGACACTCGCGCTGTGCTCCGTCTTCGCTGACGCCCTCGCCGGCCACCGCCCGCAGGCGGAGGCGTTCCTCGACGGCTGGTTGCCGACGGTGTCCGAAGTGGACGGCTACGACCTGGCGTTCCGGGTACCCGGCCAGCGCATCGCCACCGCGCTGACCGCGCTGGCCCGATCGGGCGGGCTGCCGGCGCGCTTCCACCCCATGATCAAGCCTTACCACCACTTCCCGGAGTACTCCACGGTTCCGTTGCCGCTGCTGCGCGAACTGGCGGAGGTGCTGCCGGAGGACGTCCGCGCCGCTCGTCTCGCCGAGTGGCAGGAAGCCGACTAGCGGCCGTCGACGGGCCGAAATCCGGTGGACCCCCTCGATAGGGTCTGGGTTCAGGGACCGGATGTGGAGCAGATGTCGACCAGCGAGACCACCACGGGCGCTTGGCGCATGCTGCGGACCAACGGTCCGCTCCGCGCCCTGTTCACCGCACGAACCGTGTCGTACGCGGGCGACTCGCTGAGCATGGTCGCGTTGATGCTCCACGTGGCCAACTCGACAGGGCAGGCCATCGCGGTGGCGTTGTTGCTGCTGGCGGGCGACTTCGTGCCGTCGCTGATCGCGCCGCTCACCGGCGCGATCGCCGACCGGTTCGACCTGAAGAGGGTGATGATCGCCTGTGACGTCGCGCAGGGCGCGCTGGTGCTGCTCATCGCGTTGTCACTGCCGCCGTTGCCACTGCTGCTGACGCTGGTGGCGGTGCGCGCGATCGCGGGCCAGATCTTCATGCCGGCGTCCCGTGCCGCGGTGCCCGCGATGGTGCCGGGCGCGCACCTGGAGACCGCGAACTCCGTGATCGGCTTCGGAGCGAACACCGCCGAGGCCGTCGGCCCGCTGATCGCGGCCGCGCTGCTGCCGTTCCTCGGCGTGCAGGGCGTGCTGGTCGTGGACGCCGCGTCGTTCTTCCTGTCCGCGCTGGTGCTCACGACGGTGCGTTCGATGCCCCCGGTGCCGGACCCCGGCCGCGACGACGCCACCCTGCTGGAGCAGGCGAGGTCAGGGCTGGGCTACATCGCGAGGACCAGGGCGATCCGGATCATCACCCTCGGGTTCTGCGCGGTGGTGGCGTTCAACGGCGTGGACGACGTGGCACTCGTGCTGCTGGCCAAGGAGACCCTGCGGTCCGGTGACTCGTCCGTCGGTCTGCTGCTCGGTGCCGTCGGCATCGGCCTGCTGATCGGGTACGCGCTGCTCACCCGCTACGCCTCGAAGGCGTCCGTGGTCGTGCTGCTGATCGGCGGGTTCCTCGTGAGCAGCGCGGGCAACTTCCTGACCGGGTTCGCCTGGGCCGTCACGGCCGCGTTCACCGTGCAGGCGATCCGCGGCCTGGGCATCGCGGGCATGGACGTCGGCTCCAGCACGCTGCTGCAACGGATGGTGCCGCCCGCGATGCTCGGCCGCGTGTTCGGCAACCTGTACGGCACCATCGGGTTCGCCGCGGCGTTCTCGTACGTCGGCGGCGGTCTGCTGCTCGACGCCACCTCCGCGCCCACCACGCTGATCATCGCGGGTGGCGGCGGCATGCTGTGCACCCTGCTGGTGGCGATCTTCCTGCCGCGGGCGTTGAAGGCGCATCACGACTGACCGGTCGAGGTGATCGCCTCGACGACCGCCGCGACCGGTGGCGTGACGGCTCCGGGCAGGCGGGCCACGAGGACCCGGCGGATCTCGGGTGGCGCGCCCTCGACCCGCAGCGCCATCACCCCCGGAGGAACGACCGCCGAGAAGCGCACCGGAATCGTCGTGACCCCGAACCCGCCCGCGACCAGGTGCAGCTTCGTCAGCCAGTCCCGCGCGCTGTGGACCACACGAGCCCGGCCCAGGCCCGGCCAGACGCCGAGCAGCGGTTCCGCGCTCGACGACGGACTGGCGATCCAGGGCACCGCGGCCAACTCGTCGACGTGCACGGACGTGCGGCCCGCGAACACGCCGGTGGCCGGTGCCGCCACGACGAGTTCGGTGTCCTCGACGGTCGTGACGTGCAGGCGAGGCGACTCCCCGTCCGGCGGCCGGTGCGGCGGACGGGAGGTGAGCACGGCGACGTCGATCGCACCGCTGCGCAACGCGCGGCCGAGGCCGGGCGTGGTTCCTTCGCGGGTGATCACCTGGACCTGGGGCGCCGTCCTGGCAAGTCGGGCCAGCACGGCGGGCAGGACCACCGGTCCGGCGCTGGGGACCAGTCCCAGCCGCACCTGCTCCGTGCGGGGCGCCTCACCGGTCAGGTCGCGCCCGGCCGCGTCGACCGACTCCAGGATCGTGCGCGCGTGGCGGAGCAGCGTCAGTCCGGCCTCGGTGAGCCGCACGCCGTCGGTCCGCCGTTCGAACAACGTGACCCCGGCGCTGCGTTCGAGGGCGATCGCCTGCCGTGACACGGCGGACTGCGTGTAACCCAGCTGTGCGGCGGCCGCGGTGAAGCTGCCCGACTCGGCGATCTGGCAGAGCACCCGCAGGTTCGTGCTCGACAGGTCCATGCCGACCAGGCATACCAGAGATGCTCGATCCTCGCTTCCCGCATGCCCCGGCCGCACCTAGCGTGGCGGAGGACTCCCAGAAAGGCTTTCCCATGCGAGCAGCCACATTGACAGCGTTCGGCACTCCCCTTGTGGTGCACGACGTTCCCGATCCGACGCCCGGCACCGGCGAGGTTCTGGTCGAGGTCCTGGCGACCTGCGTGCCGCCGTACGCGGACGAGGTGTTCAGCGGCGAACGGCGCTACCCGCTCGAACCACCGGTCGTGCCGGGCGTCGGAGGCATCGGCCGCGTGCTCCACGTCGGACCGGACGCGACCAGGCTGCAGAAGGGCGACCTGGTCTGGTGCGACTCGACGGTGCGCGCCCGCGACGACGCCCTGACCCCCGACATCACGTTGCAGGGCTGGAGCTCCCGCGGCGAGGGCGGCGCACGGCTGGCCCGCCACCTGCACGACGGCCCGTTCGCCGAGCTCATGCGAATCCCGACCGAGAACGCCTACCGCCTGCCCGCCGGAACGACCGACCTCGCCCGCTGGTCCGCGCTGGCCGTGCACACCATCCCGTACGGCGGACTGCTGGCCGGTCAGCTCGCCGCCGGCGAGACGGTGCTGATCAGCGGCGCCACCGGCAACCTGGGCAGCAGCGCGGTGGCCGTCGCGCTCGCCATGGGCGCGGGCCACGTGGTGACCCCGGGACGCAACCGGAAGGTCCTCGACCTGCTGGTCGACCGGTTCGGCGCACGGGTGACCCCGGTCGAGCTCACCGGCGACGAGGACACCGACCGCGCAGCCATGGCCGCGGCCGGTCCCGTCGACCTGGTGCTCGACCTCCTGCCGCCCGAGGCACCCAGCTCGGCGGCCCGCGCGGCGGCGATGACGGTGCGCGAGTACGGGCGGGTCGTGCTGATGGGCGGCGTCGGCATGCTCGGCGGCCCCGACCTCGCCCTGCCGTACCCCTGGATCATGCGCAACTCGGTGACCGTGCGCGGCCAGTGGATGTTCCCCCGCACGGCGAACGTCGGCATGATCCGGCTCGTGGCGACCGGTGCGCTGGACCTCTCGCCGGAGCGGATCACGCGGTTCGGGCTCGACCAGGTCAACGAGGCGGTCGCCCACGCGGCGGCGCACGGCGGGGCGTTCGAGCGCACGGTTCTCGTGGTCCAATGACAGGTGGACCGAGGGGGACGCGATGGGGGCCAAAGGGTTCTTCGGAGCGACGCGTGCGCATCGCCGCACCGCACGGCTGGCCGACCTGATCGGGGCGAGGCAGGGCGAGGTCATCAGGGAACGGCGCTACGGCGGCCGGGGCCCGCAACCGTCGCCGAGCCGCGCGATCGTGACGGTCCGGAAGGGGCCGATCAACGACGTGTTCCCGGGGCAGCTGGACGCGGTGGTGGCCGCGGGCTACCCGCTGCCGACGCCGGTGCCGCACAGGTGCGGCCCCGGAGCGATCTTCGAGCGCACGGACGACCTGCCGCGCGTCGAAGTGACCGCGTTCCCCGCGGGGACGGAGTTCGTCGAGGGCGGCGGTGACGTCGTGCCCGACGGGCACACCGGCATCGTCGTCGACATCAGCACCTGACGCGCCGGCGCCGGCCGGTCAGTCCCGGTGTGAGCGCCAAGCCAGGAACAGCAGGCCCGCGAACACGCCCGCGCACACCACGGCGCCGAGCGCCACCACCGGGACGGACGACCACGTCACCCCGGCGATCACGACCAGCAGGCCGCACAGGTAGACGAGGAGACCGCCGAGCAGGCGCATGGTCCGGCCGGACAGGAACGCCAGCACGGACGGCCTGGTGAGCTTGGCCGCGAACTTCGGGTCTTCGGCGAACAAGCGCTGCTCGATCTCCTCGAGCTCACGCTTCTCGTGGTCTGCCAGCGCCATCGCGGACCTCCAGGTCTGCCGTGCTCCGTCTCCACTATCGCTCCAGTCCCGGCGCCCATCAAGGGCGCCGGGACCGGAACGGTCAGATCATTCCTCGCCGAAGGCGAAGTCGTCGCCGCCGTCGTCCTCGAAGACCTCTTCCAGGACCTCGCCGACGACCATGCCGCCGACCACGCCCGCCGCGCCCGCGGCGACCATGCCGCCGATGCCGGGACCGCTGCGGTGGCCGTGGTGTCCGTGCTGGTCGTAGCCGTGGTGACCGCCGTAACCGTGCTGCTGGTGACCACCGTAGCCGGGCTGGCCGAACGCCGGGTTGTAGCCGCCGCCGTGCCCGCCGCCGAACGCCGGGTTGTGGCCGCCGCCGAACGCCGGGTTCGCGTGGCCGCGCTGCGCGACCTGGGCGAGCCAGCCGTTGATGGCCGACGCCCAGTCGGTGCCCTGCGCCTCCTGGTGCGAGACGCGGAAGTGACCGAACGCGTCACCGCCCGAGGAGAACATGCCGCCGCGCTTGTCCGCTTCGAGGATCACGTACAGCTCGTGCGGGCTGGCGACGAACGTCAGCTCGACCTGGCTCACCGCCCCGCCGAACTGCGCCGGCGGGAAGAACTCGATCTCCTGGTAGAAGCCGAGCTCCTGCGGAACGCCGTGCAGGCGGCCGGCCTCGACGTCCGCGCTGCGGAACTGGAAGCCGAGCTGCCCGAACGCGTTCAGCACGGCGTCCTGCGACGGCAGCGGGTGGATCAGGACCGGGTCGAGGTCGCCCTTGTCCGGGGCGCCCGCGATCACGAGCTCGGTCCGCACGCCCACGGTCATGCCGGGCAGCTGGCCGCCGCCGACCGCGGTGATCGGGGTCTCCCACGGGATCGGCAGCTGGAACGGGATCGCCTGCAGCTGTCCGGCGGGCACGCGCACGCCCTGCTGCACGACCATCCGGAAGAACTCCGAGACACCGCCGTACTCGTGGTCGCCGTGCTCCACCTCGACACGTGTGACGAGCGAGAGCACGACCTGGCCGATCTCGGCGTCCGCACTGCCGCCCTGGATCCGCACCTGCCCGGTGACGAGCTGGCCGGGGGCGGCGTGCGGTGAGTCGAGCACGGTGTCGACGGACGGTCCGCCGACACCAAATGCGCCGAGCATCCGCTTGAACAAGTCTCCTCCTGCGGGGACTGGGGTTGTCAGTTCCGCACCGCAACGCGCGGCGCGTCGGTCTCGTCGTCGAAGTCGCCGATGAGCTCTTCGAGCAGGTCTTCCAGTGCCGCGATGCCGACCACGCCCTCGTCGCCGGACACGAGCGCGAGCTGCGCCCTGTCCGCCTTCATCGCGGTGACGGCGGCGGCGACGGGCATCGAGTCGGGCAACGTCAGCACCGGGGCCATGAGTTCCCGTGCCTGCGGGTCGTTGCCCGCGGCGGTGGCGCGCATCGCCTCGCGGATGTGCACCAGGCCGACGAACTCGCCGCCCTCGTTCCTGACCGGGAAGCGCGAACGTCCACAGTGGAGGCTGCTCTGCTCGATCTCCCGCGCGGTGGTGTCCTCGGTGACCGTCGAGACCTCCTCGATGGCCACCATGACCTCGCGCACCGTCGTCTTCTGCACCTGGAGCATGCGGGTCAGCAACCGTTGCTGTCCCTCGGGAATCAGGCCGTGCTCACCGGACTGGCGCACGAGCATGCGCAGGTCGTCCGGCCGGTGCGCCTGCGCGAGCTCGTCCTGCGGCTCGACCTTCATCAGGCGCAGCAGGCCGTTCGTCGTCGAGTTCAGGCCGCTGAGGATCCAGCGGACCGAGTGCGCGAACGCCCGGAACGGCAGGGCCAGCAGCAGAGCCGACTTCTCCGGGTGGGAGATCGCCCAGGACTTCGGCGCCATCTCGCCGACGACCATGTGCAGGAACACCACCAGCACGAGGCTGAGCGTGAACGCGATGCCGTAGGCGAACGCCTCCGGCAGGCCGAGCAGCTGCAGCAGCGGGTCGAACAGGTCCGCGACCGCCGGCTTGGCCAGCGCGCCGAGCCCCAGCGTGCACAGCGTGATGCCGAGCTGGGCGCCGGCGAGCATCAGCGACAGCTCGCGCACACCCGCCACGGCCGCGCGGGCCGCACGTGAGGTCTCCGCGTCCTGCTCCAGGCGGTGCCGCTTGGCCGCGATCAACGCGAACTCGGCCGCCACGAAGAAGGCATTGAGCGCCAATAGGACCACGGAGATCCCGAGTGCCGTTCCGATGCTCATCGGGCTTCCTCCCGCATCCGCACGGTCAGCACGACGGTGTCCGGCACGTTGCGCGTCACCGCGCCCACGAGCAGGCTCACGTCGCCGACCTCGATCTCGTCTCCCACCTCGGCGGTCCGGCCGAGCCGGTGCAGCAGGAGGCCGGAGACGGTGTCGTACGCGTCGTCCTCGGGCAGTTCCACGCCGGTCGCGTCCTCGATCTCGTCGAGCCGCATCCGGCCTGGCACCTGCCAGCGGGAGTCGTCGACGCGTTCGATCGCGTCCTCGACCAGGTCGTCCTCGTCGTGGATCTCCCCGACGAGCTCCTCCGCCAGGTCCTCCAGCGAGACGATCCCGGCGAACCCGCCGAACTCGTCCAGCACGCACGCCAGCTGGCGCCGTTCGGTGCGCAGGCGCTCCAGCACGGCGGGCAGCGGCAGCGTCGCGGGCACGACCAGCGCGGTCGAGGCGATCTCGCCGATCGGCGTGACCGGGCGTTGCTCCGGCGTGAGGGTCAGCACCTCGGCCAGCCCCACGACGCCCTGGATGTCGTCGACGTCCCTGCCGACGACGGGGAACCGGGAGTGGCCGGTGTCGAGCAGCTCGACCACGCGGGACGCCGGTTCGTCGAACCGCACCGAGTGCACGTTCACGCGGGGCGTCATGGCCTGCTCCGCCACGAGCTCGCGGAAGTCGAGACCGCGGTCGAGCAGCTGGGCCAGCTCCGGGTCCAGGTGCCCCTGGTCCCCCGCGTCGCCGACGATCTGCTTGAGGTCCTCCGGCGTCGCGCCCTGGGGAAGCTCCTCCACGGGCTCGATGCCGATCGAGCGCAGCAGCCTGTTGGCGGTCGCGTCGAACAGGCGGATCACCGGACCGGCGATCTTGAGGTAGACCAGCGTCGACGAGCTCAGCCACTTCGCGAGGGCCTCCGGCTTGGCGATCGCGAGGTTCTTGGGCAGCAGCTCGCCCAGCACCATCTGCACGATCGTCGCGAAGATCAGCGCTGCGGCCATGGCCAGCGGCACGCCGAACGACTCGGGCAGCCCGAGCAGGTTCACGAGGCCCGTGCCGAGCAGCGGTTCGGCGACGTAACCGACCAGCAGCGCGGTGACGGTGATCCCGAACTGGGCACCGGAGAGCATGAACGACAGCTTCTGCGTCACCCGCAGAGCGCGGTCGGCGGCCTTGTCACCCGCCTCGCTCATCTGCTGCAGCCGACCGCGGTCGACCGCCATGTAGGCGAACTCCTGGGCGACGAAGTAGCCGGTGGCGGCGGTCAGCGCCACGATCGCCAGCAGGCCGGAGAAGATCAACATGCCGCACCCGCGGCACTCGGAACGATTCGCCGGGCTCGCCCCGGCGTACTACTGCAGCCGTCTACGTCGGCTTCATCAGGCATGTTTCCAACAGTAGCACGTGGCACTGTATGGTTGCTGAAGAGGAGGTGCACGTGAGCGAAGCTCTGCTCAAGATCGGTGAACTCGCCGCGCGAGCCGGCGTCAGCATCCGCACCGTCGACTACTACACGACGTTAGGGCTGATCAGCCCTGCCCAGCGCACCGCGTCCAACTACCGCCTCTACTCCCCCGCCGACATCGACAGGATCCACCTGGTCCAACGTCTGGAAGTCCACGGAGTTCCCCTGGACGAGATCTCCACGGCGCTGACGGCCCGCCAGGCCGACGTCGCGGCCATCCTGGACCGCATCGACGTCGACCTGCAGACCCTCCAGACGGCGGCGGACGGCGCGGCCCCCGAGATGCAGGGCCTGCTCGCGGTGATCGCGACGCGCGTGCACTCGTTGATCACGATCGCCCTGCAGATCCCGCCGGACACGCTGCTGCCCTAGCCGTGATGTCGTTGCCTCTGCTGAGCGACCGACCACTCTCGCGACCTGAGCACTAGTCGCACTCGTAGCCTTCCGGACGGACCACAACACAGGTGGGCACCTTCTGGGTCTGCTGAAGGTCCTCGACGGCGAGAATCGAGATGGGCCTGGTCTCGCCAGAGCGGTTCGTGCTGAAGTCGAGCTTGCCGGACTCCCCTTCGTAGCACTTCTCGTCCTTCGGGCCCTTGTCCTTCTGCGGGCACGGCAACTCCCGCAGTTCCTGTGTGATCGCCGCGCGGTTGGGCGCGCGACCACTCGGTTCTTCTCGATTGCGACGCTTGTTCTCCTCGACCGCGCGCAGGAACAGTCCGGCGCCGTCGTAGGCGATACCGACCCGCTCGCCGATCCACGGTACGGAGTTCCCGGCCAGCGCCTTCCCGAACTGCTGCCACGCCACCCCATCATCGTCTGAAGCACTGCGCAGACGTCGCAAGATGGCACACAGAGGTCTCGCATCGGCATCAGAAGTGAAGCAGTCGCGATTCTGGGAAATCACCAGGCCACCCAGAGAGACGTAATAGAGTTTGACTTTGCTGTAATTGGTTTCGTTCGCACGCGCACGCCGGGCTACGAATCGAGCCACCGCGTCGTCGCCGACGAGCTGCGGCCGGTTTCCCTCCTTGCACGTGTCCAGCACCTTGCGGAGAAAGCCCTCGAAGTCGGTCTCCCTGCCGACGAAGAACGCGACCTGATCAGCCCCGCAGCGAGGCGCGACCGTGTCCGAGCTGCCAGACCACTCCGCGAACTGCGTGACGTTGACCTTCTCCAGATTTTCCCGCAACGAGTTCAGATAACCGTCGTCGGCGAAGTTCTTGGGCGTGTAGCCGGTGATCTTGGCCGGGTCCCCGGCAAAGGCGACGACCAGTTCCGCCTGTGCGCGGTTGCCCGCGACGAGCTGGAAGTAGACAGGAGAACGGCCGGCCAGCCCCTGCCCGGTGAGCGACGTCGCGATCACCGGCACCCCGAGGTCGCCCAGGGCACCGATCGCGCTCTCCGTCTGCTTCACCGTCCGCCCCATGCCGACCACGCCCATCACGGTCTGGTCGTCCTGGAACAGCGGGGTGAGGTATCGGTCGACCACGTGACGCGCCTGGGTCATCTTGTACCCGCCGTTGGCGATGATGATCCGGAGCAGGGGCGGGGAGCTGTCGCTCAGCACGTTGCGCTGGTACTGCTGAGCAAGCAGGCCGGTCAGTTCCTCGCTGATCGAGTCCGCTGTGCCCAAGGCGTTCTCGGGGCTGGTGAGCTCGGAGAAGTACACGATGCTCACGATCGGCCGGTCCGGTTTGGCCGCGTGCAACTTCTCGGCCTTCCTGTTCTGCTCGAAGACCGCGAGTTGTGCCTTGCGCAACATCTCGTCACGACCGAAGACCTGGGCCGCTCCGTCGCTGAGGCCGACGCACTCGCCGTCCTGCCCGCCGACCCACTCGACGGCCACCGCCGCCCGAGGCGACGGCAGGCAGTCCTGGACGATCCCGGTCCACAACCACGGGCCGCCGGCGACAGCCGCCACACCGAGCACGATGACGAGCGCGGTCGCCAGGAACGATCGGCGAACGAGCAGCGGGACCGCCGGCGGGCGCATCGGTCCCGCCGTGTACCAGGCCGACTCGTCCGCGTCGCTCGGCGGCGGGCCGGACTCGGCCGGGTCCGGCAACGCGAGACAGATGAACCGCGCGTCGTCGCGCAGCGCCTGCCTCCGCGCGGGCAGATCGTCGTACCAGGCCTGGAGTTCGTTCTGAGCCCGGCTGACGGGCTTCGGCGGACCGCTCGCCGCCAGCCAGTCCGGCTGGCGCGCCGAGGTGGCGACGACGAGCATCGGGTCGTGCTCGGTGGATTCGTTGCGGACGTCGTTGATCAGGCGGAGCAGTTCCCAACCGCCGTTGTCCTCGGTGATGTTCTCCAGCAGCACGAGGGTGTACGCGGTACGGCGCCAACGACGCAACCTGACGGTGCCTGAGCCGTAGGCGACGCGGAGGTCCTGGAGGAAGGAGTGGACGAGCAGTTTCTTGATCTGCTCGAGGTTCTCCTCGGTGCGCCTGCCGACCGTCAGCCGCTCGGCGAACCCGGTGAAGTTCGTGGAGTGCCCCGGCATGGTGAACGGCTGTCTCATCAGCCAGCGCGGCTCCTTGCCCAGCCCCTTGGACCACAACCAGAACCGCAGTGGGCGGTGCCATGCGACCAACAGCGCCATCGCGATCTTCGCCACGGCCGACTGCCCCGCCACCGCGTCAGTCAGTCCCAGATCCGGCCCGGCCGCCCGTTCCCAGGCGTGCCAGCGGCGCAGCATCGTCCGCATGTCCTCGCGCTCATCGCGGTTCTCACCCGGAGGGAGTCTCTGGCCGGTGAGCCAGTCCGTGAGCCGGTAGCGCCGGAACCTGCTCAGCCGCCGGCTGCCGAACCTGTCGGCCATCAACCTGTGCCGGAGCTCGTCCAGCAGCGGGAGCAACGGCTGGTCGCGAAGGGTTTCCTCCCAGCGGGCGGCGACCTGTTCTCCCGCGACCTCGGCGTCGACGAACGCGTACGGGATCCGAGATCGCGCGGCACCGTCCAGGTGGTCTTCCAGCTCCTGGAGCACGGGGTTGGCCGTGTCGCCCCGCACCAGGCAGATCAGGGGCACCGGCCGGTCACCCCGGACCTCGTAAGGGGTACGACGTGACCATCCGGGGCGTCGCAGAAGGTCGCGAACCACCGCGAGCAGGGCATTGACCCCGCGGAACACTGTGTCGGGCAACGGACTCCACTCGACTCTTCAGAGCGCACGACATGACCGGAATGGCGCCCCATTTGCGGGCTGCGGGTCAGGCGGCTTGGAGCGCGAGAAGTTACACCCCTGAGCGATCTGCGAGCAATATCTTTCTCGTTTTCTCAAGCGAAAGCGGTACGCCGAACGCGGACGGGGAAATTCGATTCGACCGGGACTTCAAGTGGTTGTTGTGCACATTTCTTCGCCGTATTGAATAAGTGCAACGACTCACCTCGGCCTTGCGTCTTTGGATGGAACCGCCCGAGATCGAACTTTCGCCGCTCGTGCCGGACCTCCGGGATTCCTACGGTCATGCCACATGACGAACCCGAGCTGGAACCCACCTCAGCAGGCACCTGCCTCCGGCGGCCCGGCCCCACGATCGACACCCGAGGGACGCGGCGTCCTGGGCGTGGTGCGGCGCAGTCCGCTGCTGAGCTTCTTCCTCCTCGCGAACGCGCTGAGCTGGCTCGCGTGGCTGCCCTACATCCTGTCCCAGGACGGTCTGGGGGTCTGGGACTTCCAGTTCCCGCAGGTGCTCGGAACGGGTCAGCTCGCGGGTGTGCTTCCCGGCGCCTACCTCGGGCCCATCGGCTCGGCGTTCCTGGTCACCGCGATCGCCGACGGGCGGGCCGGTCTGCGCCAGTGGGTGCGCCGGATGTGGCGCTGGCGGGCCGCTCCGCGGTGGTACGTGATCTCGCTGGTGGGGGTGCCCGCCGTGATGCTCGTCTCCGGCATCGTCGCCACCGACGGCGAGTTGCGCACGCCGTCGGTGGTCGTGCTCGCCGCCTACGTGCCCGGCCTGCTCGTGCAGATGGTCACGACCGGCCTCGCGGAGGAGCCCGGCTGGCGTGACTTCGCGCTGCCTCGCGTCCAGCGCAGGTTCGGTCCGCTGGCGGGGTCGATGGTCCTCGGGCCGATCTGGGCGGTCTGGCACTTCCCGCTGTTCCTGACGGAGTGGGGCGGATGGCCGGACGCCGGCTGGACGCGCCCGGTCGCCTTCACGGTGTTCTGCGTCGCGTTCAACATCGTCATGACGTGGGTGTTCAACCGCACCGGCGAAAGCCTGCCCCTGGCGATGCTGGCTCACGTGAGCGTCAACAACTTCGCCTCGATCGTCTGGTCCGAGGTCTTCCCCTCGATCGACGCGAACCGCGCGGTCGTGACGATGGCAGGGGGCGCGGTGGCCGCGGCGGTCGTGATCGTCGTCGCGACCAGGGGCCGGCTCGGCTACGAGGAGACGGCCACCCTGTCCCCTGGACCGGGGACCGCGACCACCCGGTTCTGATAGGCCCAGACGACGGCCTGCAGCCGGGACCGCACACCGAGCTTGGGCAACATCCGCGCCAGGTGCGACTTCACCGTGGACACCTCGACGACGAGCACTTTCGAGATCTCCTCGTTGGACATCCCCTGAGCGAGCAGGAGAAGGATCTCGTGTTCCCGTTGCGTCAGCAGGTCGCCTGCCCGCTCGGCGGTCACCGGGTGCAGGCGGCGGCGCTGGACGAACTCCCGCATGATCCGCCGGGTCAGCGTCTGGTCGAGGGTCCCCCGCCCCGCGGCCACCTGGCGGACCGCGTGCACGATCGCGTCCGGCTCGGTGTCCTTCAGCAGGAAGCCCGACACGCCCGCCTCCAACGCGCCGAAGAGGTACTCGTCGACGTCGAAGGTGGTCAGCACGAGAACCGGGACCGCCGGATCGGCGTCCGGGCCGCAGAGCTCGGTGGCCACCTCGATGCCTGAGCGTCCCGGCATCCGGATGTCCAGGCACGCGACGTCGGGCACCGACTCCCGCGCCAGCCTGAGGGCCTCGGTGCCGTCCGCGGCGACGCCCACGACCTCCATGTCGGCCTCGGCGCTCAGCAACGCGGACAGCCCTGCACGGACCAGGTGCTGGTCGTCGGCGATGAGCACGCGGATCATCCGGACTCCTCCTGCACGGGTTGCGGCGCGGTCCTGACGGCATCGCCCGCGGGGAGGGCCAGCCGCACCTCCCAGCCGCCGTCGGCGGTAGCACCGTACTGGATCCCGGCTCCGACCAGTTGCGCCCGCTCTGCCATGCCCACCAGTCCGAAGCCGCCGCCGGGTCCGGGGTCCGGCCCTCGTCCGGAGGTGTTGCGCACGACGACGGTGAACCGGTCGTCGTGCCGCGGCCCCAGTTCCACCACGCAGGACGCACCGGGTGCGTGGACCGCGGCGTTGGACAGGGCCTCCTGGACCACGCGGTACCCGACGAGCTGCGCGAGCGGCCCCACTCCGGCGTTCTCCGGTTCGGTGGACACGACGAGGTCGATCCGCATCCCGGTGGCACGCCGGGCCGCGACGAGGTCCGGCACGGCGGCGAGGGACTCGATCGTCGGTGCCCCGTCGGCGTCCTCCCGCAGGAGGCCGACGAGGCGCCTCAGGTCGTTCAGGACTCCGCTGCTCTGCTCCCGCACGTGCAGCGCGAGTCCTTTGGCGGCAACGGGATCGGAGTCGATCTGCCGTGCGATCGTGCCCGCGACGAGTGCGATGCCGGACATGTGGTGCGCCGCGAGGTCGTGCAGTTCCCGCGACATCGCCACGCGTTGGTGCTCGACCTCTGCTTTGAGCAGCGCCTCCCGCTCGCGGCGTTGCGCGAGGAGTTCTCGCTGACGAGCCTCCCCCGCGTCCCGCTGCGCCGCCACGGCCGTGCCGGGCAACGCGCCCAGCGCCACCACGACCAGTCCCTGCAGCACGGCCCCGCCGAGCGCCACCGGCACCGACCCGGAGCTCAGGCGGAACTCGTTGACGAACTGGGTCACGGCCGCCAGCGCCCCGACGTGCACCAGGACCAGCCACAAAGGACGGAACGCGTTCGCGGAGACCACGAGGTAGAGCGCGACCACGACGGCGAGCGCCGACAGGCTGGCCGTCCCGTTGGGGAAGGCCAGCACCAGCACGAGCGGCGCGCCACCCACCGCGGTCAGTCCGGCGAAGGGGAACCGACGCACCCGCACCAGGCACGCGGCCTGCACGACGAGGACAACGGCCGTGCACCACCACGCCGGGCCTCCGGGCTGGGGGAAGCCGACCGCGGCCGGATCGCCGGACACCGTGAGAGACGCGGCGACCAGCAACCCGAGCGAAGCCAGCCCGCACACCACCGCCAGCGGCACGTCCGAGAACCGGCGCGCCCTGCCGCCGGTCGACAGCAGTCTCACAGTCAGCCCCTTCAGCACGCGTGCCGCGTCGGACGTCGGCACACTAGCCCACAGGCCGTGCCGCCGATCCGGGCGTGGACCGCCTCAACTCCCGCGAGGGAGCGCCTTCGTCACGGCAGCCGCACGGTGAGCCAGTCGAGTTCGGCGAACCCGGTTCGCTTGCGCAGCGTCACGCGGTTGGAGCCGCCGTTGAGAGGCACCAGGGCGGACGTGACCTTCGTAGCCCGGTCGTGCGATTCCGAGTTCAACCAACTCCCCGAAGGCGCGTAGGACATGACGGCGCGCTCGACGCCGCCGACCAGCACGGCATGGTCCGAAGTGGACGGAGATCCGTTGCCGTATCCCACTTCCAGCCGATAGGTTCCGGCGGCCGGGGCGTCGACGGTGAACTCGACCTGACTCCCGGCCTGGTCCAGACCGGCGACGTAGTCGGGCAGGTAGTTCGACCAGTACGGCGCGAGGCGCGCGGACGTCACCGCGGCGTTCTCCGCTTCGTACCGGTGAGCGTCCGGCCGCACATCGACGTAGTCGACCTCGGCGTACCCCGTTCCCCTGGTCAACCGGATCTCGTTCCGGCCGGCGCGCAGGGAGACCCGCTTCGCCGTGGTGTCCAGTTCCGTGTTGGCCCATCCGGCCGTCGCCGGGTAGCCGACGGAGCCCTGAGGGATGCCGTTCGCGAACACCTGGTGCGTGGCGGTTCCTGCTCCCGCCGCGTAGCGGACGGTCATGTCGTAGATGCCGGCGGACGGCACGTCGACGCTGAAGCTCACCGCGCTGTCCGTGTGGTCGATGCCCCCGACGTACCCGTCCGCCGATGCCAGCCGCCCGTTCGCCCCGCCGTGGCGCACCGCCGACGTCACCGCCGCGTTCTCCGCCTCGTACTTGGTCGGGTACGCGCCGGGAGCCCCTGCCCGGCTGACGGTGATCCGGTACCCGTCGTAGCGGTTCATGCGTCGCAGGGGCACGGTCAGCGCGCCCGACCCGTCGACGGTCATCGTCTTGTCGACGACGTTGTACGTTCCCTGCTCGGGGTCACCGCCGGCATCGATCCGCCGGTTCACCTCGGCGGGATCCTTGTCCCACACCGTCGAGTCGACCCGGACGCGAACCTGCCCGCCCAGCCCCCGCGCGTTCAGGCCGGTGATCCGGAAGTCCACCGGTCCGTCCTCGCCGCCCGCGAGCACGGTCAGGGCACCCCCGTCCCACGCCGCCAGCCCGTCGACACCGAGGTACCGGCGCCCGTTGGCGGTGTCGTTCCAGCGGTTCACGGGCACCTTCGAGCCGCGCATGTCCTTGTACCACTTCATCATCCAGAACCCGCCGTTCGGATGGAGGGCACCGCCGCCGACGCGCCGCAGCGTGTTGCCGAGCAGTCCGGGGTTGGTGTAGATCGCCATCGCGCCGAAGTCGACGTCATAACGTTCGAGATCAGCCCAGTACTGCACCATGCTGCCAGGCACGCCCTCGAAGTTGCCTGGGGTGCCCGGATCGTTCGTCTGCGGGCCGTACTCCTCCACCACGACCTTCAACGGCCTGCCGGGCACTCCCAGTTCGTTCTCCAGAGGCCGGTAGTACCGGGTCAGCGCCTCCGGCAGGTCACCGGGGCTCGGGCCGAGGTTGTGCCAGCCGATCAGCTGCGGCACGGTGCCCGTGTCGACGGCGTTGCGCAGGAAGTCCCGCATCTTCTGCTGCTGACCGGCCTGCCACGGCAGGTAGAACTCCCAGTTGGGACCGATGATCGGGATGGCGGCGTCGATCGACCGGATCCGCCGGACGGTCTGCGTCCACAGCCAGTTGAACTTCTCGTCGTACGTGCCGCCGGGGACCGCCCCGTCGTTCGCCAGGCCGTGCAGCTTGTTGTCCGGCTCGTTGAACGGGGCCACGGCCAGCAGCGTGTCGCGGTACGGCTGGACTCGGCGGGTGGCCTCGTCGACCCGCTCGAACCAGTGGGCCGTGCCCTGCCACTGGTACCAGGGGTTTCCGCCCATCAGGTCGTTGAAGCGGGCGATCATCCTCACGTCGGTGCCGCGCACCTTCGGAGCGACGACCTCGGTGCCGGCGCGCTCACCCTCGTTCCACCGCGCGATCATGTGCTGGGACACGGTCAGATGGGTTTGGGAGAGCAACGAGGCCGGCGTCTCGGTGGTGCGGGCGGTGACGCCCAGCAGCGACCCGAGCCCCGCCTTCTTCAGCGGACCACCGAGCGTGCCCGCGTTCACCACCACCGTGGGCACCACGGCGGCGAGCGGCGTGGTGGGCGCCAGACCACCGGCGATGACCACGGCTGCAAGACCAAGGGCTCTGATCACGACTTCCTCCTGCCATGACACACGTGTCGTTCGGCCCGGCCCGCACGCAGCCGGTCACTCATCGCCGAGCACCATTCCTCTTCAGCGCAGGGTGAACGTCTGGCAGTCGTTGCCGAAGTTGGTCCACTGCTGCAGTTGCAGCCGTTCGTCCGCGCGGCAGCCGGGCACGTCCAGAGCCTTGCTGCTGTGGCGCGCGACCAGCGACCAGGCCCCGTACCCCATCGGGATGGCCCGCCACTGCTGGTTGGCCGCTCCCAGGTACTCCCACTGGATGGTCTTCGCCTCGTCCGCGACACCACCGCCGGCGATGTCCACGACCTTGCCGCTGTGCACCGCCACGAGCCGGTGGTAGCCGGAATCGGTTGCCACGAAGGAGAACTTCTGGTTCGCGCCGTCACCGCACGCCTGCTGGCCGATCACCGCGCCGTTCCCCGTGTCCGAGTCCAGCACGGTGAGGCACTTGCCGGTGGAGTTGTTGGCCAGGCGCACCGGTGCGGTGGGCAGTACCTGCGCCGTGCCGCGGTCGAACGCCTCCACCTCGGCCAGTCCGACGGCCTGGCCGGGCCGGTGGGTCATCACGACCCGGACGCGCGTCGTGGTGACCCGGCCGAAGTCCACTGTGGTCACGTCGTTGGCGGAGGTCGGGCCGCGCCGCTGGTCCGGGACGGACGCCCACGCGCCGTTCCAGTGCTCGACCTGGTAGGAGGCGGGCACCCGGACGGCGCCGGACCCGGTGTCGTCGTAGAAGTGCAGCCGCAGCTGGTTGATCGAGGTCGGCCGGCCGAAGTCGACCTGGAGCCAGTCGGAGGCGTTGGGAGAACCGAAGTTCGTCCACCGCGAGTTGGGCCCGCTGCCGGCCGCGTCGAACCAGATCGATCCGTCGACCGCCCGCACCGCCCGGTCGTGGGGAGAGGTGAACGAGGCGGTCGCCACCGGAAAGGCGTGCGACGGCACGTCCTCGCGGTCGTCGAACGGGTTCGCGGCCAGGTTCACCTCCGGCTGGTAGCCGCCGACCCGGCGCGCGCCGACCGGGACGGTCAGCTTGCGGACGTCCGGTGCCGACGCGACCTCCGTGCCGTCCACCCGCACGCGCAGGCCCGCGCCCCTGCCGTACTTCGAGCCGGTGCGGTCCCACACCACGCTCACGTCGTGCCCGTGGTACGGCACGTTCTCCAGCGCGAACCAGTCCCACGAGGACGGGATCATCGGGTCCACCACCAGCGTGTCGCCGGTCTGCGGCCGGAGTCCGAGCAGGCCGCCGATGACGTGGTCGGTGTACCCGGAGTGGTTGTAGTGCTCGCTGTGGTCGGGCGCGTCGTAGATCCACCGGTTCGTCAGCGAGTCGGCCGCCTCCGCCACGTACGGCCGGCCGTTCTTGAACTGCGCGGAGGTGTACTTCTTGAGCACGGTGTGGAAGTCCGCCCGTGTCACCGCGTTGTTGGCGGTGTAGTCGTGCAGCAGACGATCCATCGCGACGAGGGTCTGGCTGGTGCCCATCGGCCAGTGCGGGCCGGTCCAGCGGCAACAACCCGTGCTCGCCTGGAAGTTGAACAACCGGTGCCGGCGCTCGGCGGTCGACGGACCGTTGGGCGTGTTGAACCCGTTGGTGTCCATGAGTTGCCGCCACGCGGCCGCGTACGCCGGGGTGTCGTCGGGCAGGCCGACCATCCACGGCACGAACCCCGTGAGCTCGCGACCGTCCAGGAGGGTGCCCTCCGGCAGGATCGGCAGGCCGGGGTCGCGCGGCCCGCCATCGGGGTGCTGCCCGTACTCCTGCGCCGCGTTGTCCTTCATCCGGCTGTAGAAGAACCCCCGCGCCGGGTCCCACAGCGTGCCCTGCACCGCGGCCTTGAGCGCCCGCGCCTTTCCCTCGAACTCCTCGGCCAGCGGCGTGTCACCCGCCAGCCTCGCGATCGCCGCGATGGCCGTCGCGTCGCCGAACTGGTAGCTGCTCACCGTGGGCCGGTAGGCGGTGCCGCCCGCGAACGGGTCCTTGGTCTGGTAGGAGCCGATGGTGAACTCGGTGCCGTCCGCGAGCGGGATCTCCCAGTACAACCCGAGCCCCTGGGTGAACCTGCGCGACTCCAGCTTGCGGTAGTAGCTCACCAGGCCGGGCAGTTGCCGCAGCAGGAAGTCCCGGTCACCGGTCGCCAGGTAGCGCTGCCACACCGAGTCGGCCATCGGCCCGGTGTAGTTCTGGTTCTCCGCGGTGCCGACGCCGTTGATCCAGTAGGCGGTGTCGTCGTCGAGGTACCGGCGGTCGTGCAGCCAGCGACCGTCCCGGTTGTTGTGCCACGGGTTGAGCGAGATGCCGCCGTACCGGGCGGACCAGGCGACCGGCGGCTGGAACTCGTTGATCACCGTGCCGGTGCCCGGCCGGGTGGTCTTGAGCGCCCGGCGCAGCGTGTCGTAGCGGTAGTAGTAGACCCGCTGGATGTCGCGGTCGGGGAGTTCGAGGAACGGGATGTTCGCTTTGAACCACGACCGGCCGCCCGAGACCTCGGCGAGCAGCGCGTCGTGGTCGAGCAGGTCGCCGGGCGCGACGCTCCTGGGCTCGACCGCCGCGGGCGCGGTCCCTGGTGCGACCCCGACCACGGAAACGGCCGCCAGGATGAGCGCTAACAATCGGCGTTTCGCCATCGAAACTCCTCCTTTGCCCGATCGCAGCGTGGCCGCGCCCCTTCCAGGCCGTCAACCGCTAAACGCTGGTGCACAACGAAAGTAAGGTGCACTTTCGGTTTTTGATGTTGCCGTGGCCGAACTTTCGGTGACTTTCGACGCCGTACTTGCCGAGGCTCCTCGGAAGGCTCCATTGTTATCGCTATCACCCCATGGCAAAGGAGCCTTCCCATGCTCAGGTGGTTGCCCGTTGCCCTCGCCACGGTGCTGGCCGCCGCGGTACCGGCGCTCGTGACGCCCGCTCCCCCGGCCGGCGCCGCGCCACTCGCGGCCGGTCCGGTGATCGCGTCCGGAGGGCGTTGCGCCGACGTCGCGGGCGGCGGAAGTGCCAACGGCGCGGCCGTCCAGCTGTGGGACTGCAACGGCGCGGGGGTGCAGCAGTGGTCGGTCCACGACGACGGGACCGTGCGCGCGATGGGCCGGTGCCTGGACGTGCCGGGCGACAGCACCGCCAACGGCACCCCGCTGTGGATCTACGACTGCAACGGGCTGCCGTTCCAGAAGTGGGTGCCGCGGCCGGACGGATCGCTGCTCAACCCGAACTCCGGGCGCTGCCTGGACGTGCCCGACGGTGTGTTCGCCAACGGCGCCCGGCTGCGGATCTGGGACTGCAACGGCTCCACCGCCCAGGTGTGGATCACACCGCCGGGCGCCACCGACTCCGCGTTCATCGTCGGCAACGGCGACAAGTGCGTGGACGTCACGTCGTCCGCGTCGGTCAACGGCGCGCAGGTGCAGCTCTACGAGTGCAACGGCAAGCCGTGGCAGCGGTTCACCCTCGGACCGGACAACTCGGTGCGCGTGCTCGACCGGTGCGTCGAGGTGCCCGGCGGCCAGACCGCCGCGGGCAGCCGCGTGCAGGTGTGGGACTGCAACGGCGCGCCAAACCAGCGCTGGCTGCCACGCGCGGACGGCTCGTTGTTCAACCCGGCCTCGGGACGCTGCCTGGACGACCCGAACGGCGTCACCGCGAACGGCACCCCGTTGCGCCTGTGGGACTGCAACGGCCTTGCACCGCAGCGCTGGCGAGTGCCCGCGGTGACCGGCGCGACCACCATCACCGTCGACACCACCGCCGCCGGTACGCCGACCTCACCGGACGCGTACGGCTACATCCTGGAGGACATCAGCCACTCCGTCGAAGGTGGCCTCTACGGCGAACTGGTGCGCAACCGCGCGTTGCAGGAAGGCGATCTCACCGGCTGGCGCTCCCTGCCCCTCGGCGGTGCGGGTGCCATCGCCCTCGACGGCTCCGGTCCCACTCCCCAGCTCACCCGCTCACTGCGCCTCGACATCACCCGAGCCGGGCCGACAGCCTCGGTGGGTGCCGCGAACTCCGGCTTCTGGGGTGTCGCGGTCCGGCCGTCCACCCGCTACCAGGTGTCGCTGTGGGCCCGCGCCACGCCGGGCTTCACCGGGCCGCTCACCGCGAGTCTGCGCGGCACCGACGGCGTCGTGCACGCCTCCGCTCAGCTCACCGGCCTCACCGGTGGCTGGCGCAGGCTCACCACCACCCTGCAGACCAGCGCGCAGGCCCCCACCACCTCCGCCGCCGAGATCGTGATCTCCGCGGGTGGCTGCACCGGTTGCCCCGAGATCCGGAACCAGTCGGTGTGGCTGTCGCTGGTGTCGGTGTTCCCGCCCACGCACAAGGGACGTGCCAACGGCATCCGCACCGATCTCGCGGGACTCCTCGAAGCCGGCCGGCCCGCGCTGTTCCGCGTCCCCGGCGGCAACTACCTGGAGGGCGCCACTCTCGACACCCGGTTCAAGTGGAAGGAGACCGTCGGCCCGGTCGAGAACCGCCCCGGACACCAGAACACGGCCTGGGGCTACTGGTCCACCGACGGCATGGGCCTGCTGGAGCACCTCCAGCTCGCCGAGGACCTCGGTGCCGAACCGCTGCTCGGCGTCTTCGCCGGCTACACCCTCAACGGCACCGTCGTCCCGCAGGACCAGCTCGGACCGTACATCCAGGAGGTGTTGGACCAGCTGGAATACGTGCTCGGCCCGACGACGAGCCCCTGGGGCGCGCGACGGGCCGCCGACGGCCACCCCGCACCGTTCCCGTTGCGGTACGTGGAGATCGGCAACGAGGACTGGTTCGACAGGTCCGGCAGCTACGACCGGTACCGCTACGCGGCGTTCCACGACGCCATCAAGGCCCGCTACCCGCACCTGCGGCTCGTGGCCACGATGCCGGTGACCACCCGGCGACCGGACGTGCTGGACGAGCACTTCTACCAGTCACCCACCTGGTTCGCCGACAACGCCCACCGCTACGACCACCAGGCGCCCGACGCGCCGAAGGTCCTCGTGGGCGAGTACGGCGCGATCGAGGGCAGTCCCACCGGCACCTTCGACGCCGCGCTGGGCGAGGCGGCGTTCCTGGTCGGGGTCGAACGCAACCCGCAGACGGTCATCGGCAGCATGTACGCGCCCATTCTCGTCAACGAGAACGCGTCGAACTGGCCCACGAACCTCATCGGCTTCGACGCCACCCGCGCCTACGGCTCGCCTTCCTACTGGGTGCAGCGCGTCTTCGCCGAGTCCACCGGCACGACACTGCTCCCGACCCGGACGACCGGCGGCGGCGCCGAACTGCACCACACGGCGACCGCTTCGGCGTCCGGCGGCACCCGCACGGTCCACCTCAAGCTGGTCAACACCCGCCCGGTCGCCCGTGACGTCACCCTCGACCTCAGCGCCGCGACACCCGCGTCCGGCAACGCGACCGTGACCACGGTCAGCGGCCCGCGCGACGCGGTGAACTCCCTGACCCGGCCGACCCGCGTCGCCCCGGTCACCCGGCAGGTGGCGGTCAGCGGACCGAGGCTCACCACCACGCTCCCGGCGCACTCGGTCACCGTTGTCACTCTTGTGCTCCGAAGCTGACCGCGTCGTCGAGTGCGGCCCATCGACGTCTGAGGTGGCGGCAGGCCTCGATCAGTTCGGCAGGGTGCAGATCGGTGATCTCGGTGTCGAAGGTGGCGAGGATGCCGGCGATCCCCGCCCACGACCAGGCTCCGAGGGTGAGCCGGCAGTGCTCGTCGTCCAGGTGTTCCACCACCGAACCGCCGGGTGCCCAGCGAGCCACGACCTGGGCGGGCAACGTGAGCCGAGCACTGCCGGTGCACTGCCAGGCGGCCGCGGTGTCCCCGCGGTCGTAGGTGCTCATCACGAAGTGGGCGAGATCGGGACCGGGCAGCACGCGAGCCTCGAACCGTTGCGCGGTCGGACGGACGTGCAGGCGATCGACGCGATGGACCAGCCAGCGGTGGTCGGAGAGGTCGAAGGCGACCACGTACCACCGGCCGGCCCACACGACCAGGTGATGAGGCTCCACGCGGCGGGCCTGCCGGAAGTCTGGATCAGCGGGCTCAGGCCGCGCGCCGTCCGGGCGCAGCATCTCGGCCAGGAGGAGATGCCGTTGGCGCACAGCGGTTCCGACCGCGGCGAGAACGGCCTGGTCGATGGGAGGGGCCGGGAACTCCCAGTAGTTGCGCAGCCGGGTCAGGCGCAGCGACTGCATGGACGTGCGCAGGGCGGCCGGCATGACCTGGTGCAGCGTGGCCAACGCCCGCTCCGCGTCGTCCGCGAGTCCGAACACCGTCGTCGGCGCGGTTTGGAGTGCCACCGCGATCGCCGTGACCTGGTCCTGGTCGAACCGCAGCGGTGGCAGCGTGTGCTGAGCGAGTCGGTAGCCACCGTCCGGCCCGTGCGTGGTGGTGATCGGGTAGCCGAGACCGCGCAGGGTCTCGATGTCACGTCGGGCGGTGCGCTCGCTGGTTTCGAGCCGGTCGGCGAGTTCACGCAGTGGCCACAGACGTCCTGATCCGAGCAGGGAGAGCAACCGCAACGCGCGCTCCGAGGTTCTCGCCATCGATCCATCTGACCCGTAGTGGCCACTCGGTGTCCACTACCGGTGCCACGGTGAGTCGCGTACGGCACGTGGAACCAAGGGGAACGGGTGGACATGCGGGTGATCGTGGTGGGCGGCGGAATCGGCGGCCTCGCTCTGGGAGCGGGTCTGCGCCGCCGGGGTTTCGAGGCCTCCGTGCTGGAGTGCGACACCGACGTGACGGCGACCGGCGGCTACCACATCACGCTGGACGAGCGTGCGCAGGCGGCACTGCGCGAACTCGTGGAACCGGCCATCATGCGGCGGTTGCTGGCATCGAGCTCCGCACTGCGGCTGCGCGAGCGCGACGCGTTCTGGGATCGCCGCGGGCGACTGCTCGGCCACGGGCCGGACCTCAGCGAGAGCCGCAGTGTGGACGTCGATCGGATCACCCTGCGCACGTTGCTGGCCGAGGCGGCCGGAGACTCCCTTCACCTGGGCCGCACCGTCTCCGGGGCGGGCCACGACGATGACGGCAGGCCCCAGGTGCTGTTCACCGATCGGGCACCTGTCTCCGCAGACCTCGTGGTGGGTGCGGACGGCACCCGTTCGGTGGTCGCCCGCCACCTGGCGGGAGGGCCGACGAACAGGCCGGCGGGCATCGTGGGGTTCTCCGGCCGCACGCTCCTGCGCGATCTCGGCCCTGCCGAGCAGCAGCGGCTGAGGCGACGATCAGGGCTGGCCATCGGCCCGCGCGGCACGGCGTTGTACATCGGTTTCCTGGACCCGATCGGCAATGCCGCGCTCCACGCTCCGGAGCTGCGGATGTCGGTGACCAACGGCCCCACCTACATCTGGGGTGCCATGTTCCCCGAATCCGCCGAGACCGACTCGCTGCGCGCCCTGCGCGACCACGAGCTGCAGACCGCGCTGCTGGGCGGGTTCCGCGAGCGGGGGTGGGCCGACCACACCCTGGAGGTCATCGCCCGAGCAGATCCTCGCAGCGTGGCGGGGTTTCGCTTCAACGCCGCCTCGACCAGGGCAGCGGATCTCGCGCCGTGGCCGACCGGCCGCGTCACCGCGCTCGGCGACGCCGTCCACGCGACACCACCGACCGCCGGCATGGGAGCCGGCGCCGCCATCCGCGACGCCGCCAGCCTGCTCGCACACCTCGACGGCACCACCACCATCACCGACGCCGTCCACCAGTTCGAAGAAGGCATGCGTCACCGCGGTGCCGAAGTTCTCGCTCTGGGCATGAGAACCGTCCGGTGGATCCTCGCGACCGACACCGCGCTCGGCGCCGCGATCACCACGCTCAGCATCCCGGTTCTCGCCGCGGCCACCAGACTGCGCGGCCGTCGTTGACGCGCACCGGTGGCCACGGCGGATCTTCAGCGGCGATCAGCCGGGATCTCCTCCGGCGACCTGTTGGCGTGCAGCCGCTTGGTGCTGCGCCGAAAAGCCCAGATGACGACAAGTGCGGCCAGCACGGTGAGCGGCGTGCCCATCGCGATGCGGGCGACGCCGAGCAGGCCCGTGTTCTCGTCCAGGTAGAGCCACTGCTGGACCAGGAAGCGCGCACCGAACACGAGAGCCGCGGCGAGGGTGGCGATGTCGTGCGCCCGAAGCACGGCTCTGTCGGTCCGCCAAGGATGCGCGCCCCCGTGCATCGCGTTCCAGATCACGCCGGTCAACGGCCGCCGAACCAGCACCGAGGCGAGCGTCAGCACGAACCCCGCCAGCGACAACCAGATCCCCAGCACGAAGAAATCCCGTGAGGACCCGGTCCACGCCACGACGGCGGAAGCCACCGCGACGCCGGCCAGACTTCCCACAGCCGCTGTCACACGTTCCCCGCGCGTCAACCGAAACGCGAACAGCGCCAGGCCGACCCCGATCGAGATGCCGATCGTGAGGGGCAGCGACAGGAACGCGTTCGCCGCCACGAACACGATCACCGGCACGGCGGAGTAGACGAAACCCATCGGCCCGCCCAGTTGGTCGAGCACGGTGGGCTTGGAGCCTCCACCGCGCCCCTGAGTGGAACTCATCGATCCTCCATGATCCACAGATGACGGGCCCGAGTGGACACCATGCCGCTACGGCACGCTCAAGTCGGAGCAAGCGATCTGTGCCCCACGCCACGCCGCCGCGTGCGGACCTGTCGTCGACTGCTCCCGGCACCAGAAGGTCACGAACGCCGGCATCGTGGGAGGTGGCGTCCGGCCGCCCGCGTGGACCTGGCCGTGGTTCGCGTACAGCGTGATCCCGTGGCTGATCATCGCGGTCGGAGTGTTCGGAACGGCGGCGCTGTCAGCCGGGCGCGCTCTCGCTCGGGCGCACCGGATCGAGAACCGATGGCGTCCGTAGCCCGCCATGGTGCCGGTCGCGAAGTCCGCCCGTGTATCCTGTAGGCGTCTGCCATGGTTCCGAGGTACCGGTCGCCCGTGATCACAGGTCACGGGCGTTTTGCTGTTCGGGGCCCTTCGACCATGTCGGACACCCAGGCGCCCGCACGGTGCGGGCGCCACATCATGCTTGGAGCGCACCATGGCCACCGGAACCGTCAAGTGGTTCAACTCTGAAAAGGGCTTCGGCTTCATCGAGCAGGACGGTGGCGGCGCCGACGTCTTCGCCCACTACTCGAACATCGCCGCCCAGGGCTACCGCGAGCTCACGGAAGGCCAGAAGGTCTCCTTCGACATCACGCAGGGCCAGAAGGGCCCGCAGGCGGAGAACATCGTCCCCGCCTAGTTCCGTCGCGTGCCGCCGCTCCACCCGCGGCCCGCATCGGACCACGTCAGAGCCCGGTCGGATGATCCATCCGACCGGGCTCTGACGTTCGGAACGGCTGATCTGCTTCCCGCGGAGCAGGACAGGCCCGGCCGGCAGGCGGACTCCGCCACGAACTCAGGCGCTCTTCACCGCGCCGCCGTGCACTGACCAGGTCGACCCGACGGCGCTCGGCATCGTCGGCGAGGCCAGCAGCAGCACCACACGGGCGATCTCGCCTGGGTCGATCAGGTTGCCGGTGAGCATGCCCGACTGTTCAGGCAGCGCGCCCAGCAACACGTCGTGGTCCATGCCCAGGTTCGCCGCGACGGCCGCCATGTAGCCCTGCGGATCCAGCATCAGGTTCGTCCGCGTGGCTCCTGGGGACACGGCGTTGACCCGGACGCCCGCACGCCCGACCGCCTCGGCCAGGCCGCGGGTGAAGGCCTTCACCGCCGCCTTGGCGGACGAGTACGGCAGCGGCGAGGTGTGCGGGAGGTCGGCGCTGACGGAGCCGATGTTGACCACAGCGCCCTTGGCCTCGATCAACGCGGGCAACGCCGCGCGGGTGGTGCGCACCACGTTGCCCAGGTTCAGGTCGAACACCTTCGCCCAGGTCTCGTCGTCTCCGCTCAGCGGATCCGAGAACACGTCGTCCGTCACCTCGCCGCCGCCGGCGTTGTTGACCAGCACGTCGATTCGCGGGTCCAGCGCGAGCGCCGCCTCGACCAGCTCACGTGGACCGTCCGGAGTGGACAGGTCGACCGGGATGAAGTGAGCGCCGGTCTCCTTGAGCTCGGCGGTGTTGCGACGCGCGGCGGCGACGACGGACGCGCCCTCGGCGACGAAGGCCTGGACGACGGCGAGCCCGATGCCCTTGCTCGCTCCGGTGACGAGCACGCGCTTGCCTGCGAGTTGCAGATCCACGACTGGGTTCCTCTCTGGGGTGACTTCTCCCTTTAAGTGATACACAGGTGCAACGGATACGCAAGAGCTGTGACAGCGATGTATCGTTTAGCGGTGACCAAGCCGACTTCGCGACGCCTGCGGGCAGACGCGGAAACCAACACCGAGCGGATCCTCGCCGCCGCGGAGGACGTGCTTGCCGTCGACCCGACGGCATCGCTGGAACGCATCGGCGAGGCGGCCGGCCTGACCCGCGTCACCGTGCACCGCCGGTTCGCCTCGCGACAGGTGCTGCTGGAGGCGTTGTCCGAGCGGCTCAACCAGCGGTACGTCAGCGCCCTGGAGCAGTCGCGGGCGGAAGCGACATCACCCCTGCTGGAGTTCCGGCGGCTCACCGAGATCGTCTTCGACCTCAAGGTCAGCCACCGGTTCGCGATGGAACTGACCGCTGACCAGGACGACTGCCGCCCCGGCCTCAGTTCCGAGGTGACGGCCGGGCTCGAGCAGACCTTCGCGCGCCTGCGAGCAGCCGGCGACATCACCGCCCGCGGCGCGGAATGGTGCCGTCACGTCTACCTCGCGATCCTTCACGAGGTCCACGAACTCCCCGACGACGCTCCGGACCTCGCCGGGGCCTCACGGGCCGAGTTGGTGGTTCGCGCGGTCATCGGCGCACTGGGCGGCACGCCTCAGCAGCCGTGATCCTGACGCGGCAGTGCGTCATCGCCTCTTCGGCCACGGAATCAGCATCAGAACCCCGGCCGACACGCACAGCAGCCCGATCGTCGTCCACAGCTGCTGACCGGTCATGAAGCTGCCCGCCAGGTACCCCAGACCCTGAGCGGTCCAGACTCCGCCGATCAGGATCAGCACGACCGCGAGACCGATCATCAGCTTCTTGGGCATGAGGCCCACACTACCGACGGGGTGTTGCCACTCCCCCAGAGTCGGAACAGCCTCTGGGAGCGTTCCCAGCAAAATTGGTCACGCCAGGTACCCACATCGAGCCTCGCCACTCGGGCTTCGAGACGGCACAGCCAGGCCGGTCATGCCACTCACGACCAGCCACTGTTTCACCTCCGTGAACCCACCTTCTTCACCAAACCTTTGTGTCCATAACGAATCCACGCCTCGATCCCACCAACCGGACGCGACGACGACTCCCGGCCACAGCCCCCGAGACACGCAACTCGCGAAGCCGCTTGACACCCCGGACCGCCGATATGAGACTCGCTGAACTGGGAGCGCTCCCAGCTCTACCGCCGCCGCTAGAGGAGTTTCCACGTGCGTCCCCGCCACTGGGCCAGAGTGGTGGTCTGTGTCGTCGTCTCCACCGTCGCCGCTTCCTGCGGCGCCGGTGGGGCGGCGAACCGGACCGCCGACGGAAGAACCGAACTGACGGTCGCCACCTTCAACGAGTTCGGTTACGAGGAACTGTTCAAGGACTACGAGGCCGCCCACCCGGACATCAAGATCACCCAACGCAAGACGGGCCAGGGTGCCCCGCACCACCAGAACCTCTTCACCAAACTGGGTGCCGGCTCGGGTCTCGCCGACGTCGAGGCCGTCGAGGAGGGCTACCTGAGCCAGGTCATGGCCAGGTCAGACCAGTTCAACGACCTCATGGAGATCGGCCCGAAGGGCGTGACGCCGGACCGCTGGCTGAAGTGGAAGGCCGACGCCGCGACCACCAGGGACAAGAGGCTGATCGGCTACGGCACGGACATCGGCCCGCTGGCCATGTGCTACCGCAAGGACCTCTTCGCCGAGGCCGGGCTGCCTTCCGAACCCGAGGAGGTCGGACGGCTCTTCGCCACGTGGGACAGCTACTTCGCCGCCGGCGACAAGTTCGTCGCCGCGATCTCGGGCGTCGCGTGGTTCGACAGCGCGGCACAGATCTTCAACGCCATGCACAACCAGCACGACGTCGGCTACTTCGACTCCTCCGACAACCTGGTCGTCGAGTCCAATCCGGACATCCGCGCCGACTGGAACGCCGTCACGAACGCCGTGGCGAAAGGACAGTCGGCCAAGCTGACCGCCTTCAGCACCGAGTGGAACACCGGGTTCAAGCTCGGCAGGTTCGCCACCAAGACGTGCCCGTCCTGGATGCTCGGCGTCATCGAGACCCAGGCAGGACCGGAGAACGCCGGGAAGTGGGCCGTCACCGACGCGTTCCCCGACGGCGGCGGCAACTGGGGCGGCTCCTACCTGACCGTGCCGAAGCAGAGCAGGAGCCCGAAGGAGGCGGCCGCGCTCGCGGCGTGGCTCACCGCGCCGGAGCAGCAGATCAGGGCGTTCCAGGCCAGGGGCACGTTCCCCAGCCAGGTCGAGGCCCTGGAGAACAGGGCGCTGGTGGAGCACGTCAACGACTACTTCGGCAACGTCAGGGCGGGCGCGCTGTACGCCGCGCAGGTGCAGAAGGTCAAGGCAGCACAGCACAAAGGCCCCGCCGACGGGCAGATCCAGGAGAACGTGTTCGGCCCGGCACTGCAGTCCGTCGAACAGGGCAAGCGCGCGGACGACGCGTGGCGCACCGCGTTGCAGGAAGCGAAAAAAGCCGCGAAATGACCGCTTCGAGTCGAATCGAACGTCGAAAGTGGACCGAAACACGCCGTCTTGTTGACCACTCCTGAGACCGCACGGATTCTGGGAGCGCTCCCAGAGTCCGGGTGCGGACATGAGTTCCCAAGGAGAGTGCATGAGACGGCGGCACGAGGTTTTCGGCGCGCTAGTCGCGGCCGTGGTGGTGGCGAGCGGACTGTTCGTGACGGACGCGGCCGGCCAGACCACGGCCGTGGCCGCGGCGGGCGGCACGGGCACGGGTTACCTGCACACCAGCGGAAGCAAGATCCTGGACAGCACGAACGCGACGGTGCGGCTGACCGGGATCAACTGGTTCGGGATGGAGACCGACAACAAGACCTTCCACGGCCTGTGGTCCAGCCGCACGTGGCGCCAGCAGCTCGACCAGATGGCACAGCTCGGCTACAACACGCTGCGCGTCCCGTTCTCCAACGACGCGCTGAAACCGGACGCCAAGGCCACCGGGATCAACGACTACACCAATCCGGACCTGGTGGGGCTCTCGCCGTTGCAGATCCTCGACAAGGTGATCGAGCACGCGGGCCGGAAGGGGATGCGCGTCATCCTCGACCGCCACCGGCCGACCAGCGCGGGCCAGAGCGCCCTCTGGTACACGGCGGGCGTGCCGGAGACCACGTGGATCAACGACTGGAAGACGCTCGCCCAGCGCTATGCCGGCAACACCACGGTCATCGGCGCCGACCTGCACAACGAGCCGCACGCCGAGGGCACCAACCCGGCCGCGACCGGTTCGTGCTGGGGCTGCGGCGACACCGCCCGCGACTGGCGCCTGGCAGCCGAACGCGCGGGCAACGCGATCCTGGGCGTGCAGCCGAACTGGCTGATCTTCGTCGAGGGCGTGAGCTGCCCGAGCGGCGGCCTGTCGAACGTCTGGGACGGCGACCCGTCCAACGACGAGGACTGCGGCTGGTGGGGCGGCAACCTGTCGAAGGCGGGCCAGTTCCCGGTGCGCCTGTCGGTGCCGAACCGGCTGGTCTACTCGCCGCACGAGTACGCCACCTCGGTCTACAACCAGCCCTGGTTCAGCGCGCCCGACTACCCGGCGAACATGCCGGCGATCTGGGACAAGTACTGGGGATACCTGCACAAGCAGAACATCGCGCCGCTGATGATGGGCGAGTTCGGCACCACGCTGGCCAACCCGGTCGACAAGGTGTGGCTGGAGAACCTCATGGCCTACACCGGGACCGGGGTCAACGGCATCTCGTTCACCTACTGGTCGTGGAACCCCAACTCCGGTGACACGGGCGGCATCGTCGGCGACGACTGGACCACGGTGAACCAGGCGAAGCAGAACATCCTGCAGCCGTACCTCATCCCGCCCACGGGAGGAACTCCCGACCCGACCACGACGACCACGACCACTCCGGGCGGCGGCACCGGCGCGTGCAGGTCCGCCTGGAAGCTCGACAACTCGTGGCAGGGCGGCTTCCAGGGCTCCCTGACCGTCACCAACACCGCGACGAGCGCGGCCAACCCGTGGAAGGTCGTGTTCACGCTGCCCGGCGGCGCCACGATCGCCAGCGGCTGGAACGGCACCTTCACGCAGTCCGGCACCACGGTCACCGTGACCGCGCCGTCCCACAGCCCCTCGCTCGGCGTGGGAGCGTCCGTGTCACTCGGCTTCACCGCCAACGGCACGGCGGGCGCACCCTCGGCTGTGACGCTCAACCAGGCCGCCTGCACCACCTGACCGCACGTCGGCCGCGGTGCCGGTTCTACGGCATCGCGGCCGACGTGGATCGCGGCGGAGTTCGCTCGGGGTCAGCGCGGCAGAACGAGCCGCTCGGCGATGTCGTACAACTCGGCCTGGTGCGCCCGTCCGGCAACGACGATCGGGGCTCCCCCGAGCGCGTCGAGCACCCACACCCGGTGGTAGCCGTTGTCGTCGGCGTAGAGCGTCGCGTGGCCCTGCACGGGTCGTCCCGGTGTGCCGGTCGGTTGACCGGCGACAGCGCTGGTGACGTGGACCGTCGGCTGGACGGTGCACGTGCCCAGCGAGTAGCTCGTGTTGGTACCCGCTGCGGCCAGGGGGCCGTCCGGGCTGTGTTCGACGCCGAAGGCGCAGATCCGCATCGCGTCGGGCAGGTCGCGCAGGCCGTACGCCGGGGTGACCGTCGTCGTGCCGGGGAACTGGATGTTCTCCGCGATCCGGCGGCCGGCGTCGACGAGTTGCTGCGCGGGCGCGGTGCTGCCGATCGCGGCGGAGACGTTCACGTACATCGAGCCGCCGTCGGGGTGCTCCACGTACAGCTCGTACCCACCTGGCCCGGTGGACACCGCGCTCTCGACCCCGCGCTGCCCCTTGATCGTCACGGGCGCGCCCGGCCCCGACTTGAACATCGCCTGGTCCACCGGCGTCATCCGGAACTGCTGGACGTCGACCTGAATGACCTGGCCGCCGGCCGTGACGGTCAGCATGTACTCGCCGCCGTACAGGGGCGCGGCAGGGTTGGCCGCGGTGGAGCCGATGTTGATCCGCTGCGCCCGGTGGGCGACCGATCCCGGCGGGAGCCAGCCGAGGGAGTAGGGCATCTTCAGGCCCGCCGCGGCCTGTTCCGCAGGTGCAGTTCGGCTGCCCTGAGAGCCGTTGGCGGTGGCGATCTGCTGGGACTGCTCCACGGGATCCGGCCGGTTCAGCACCACCGCGGTGACCGCGCCGAGGGTCAGCACGGTCGCACCGGCGGCGACCGCCAAGGGCCGACTCAGGCCGGAGCGCCTGCTGTCGATGCGTTGGCGCGCGGCGGCGAGCACCGCGTCGCTGTCGGGCGCGTCGTGCTCGCGCGCCGTGAAGGTGTCCTTGATCAGGTTCTCGATGTTCATCGCGTCTCCCCGGCCTCCGCCATCTGTTCGATGACCAAGCCGTTTCGCAGTGAGGCCAGTGCTTTGTGCGCGTGTGCGCGAACGGTGGCCTGGGCGCAGCCGAGCAGTCCGGCGATCTCGGAGTCGGGCAGCTGCTCGTAGTACCGCAGCACCACCACGGCCCGCTGGCGCCTGGGCAGCCGCGCCAGGCGCTGCCACATGTCCTCGCGCGCGGCGTGGTCCGACGCGAAGTCGTCCGCCCGTGCCTCGTCGGGGAGGTCGCCCGACGTGATCACACGCGCGGACCAGCTGTGTCGCCAGGACAGGTAGCCGTTGGTCACCATCCGCAGCACGTACCGCTCGGGGTGGTCCGCGCGGCTGATCCGGGCCCAGTGCCGGTACATCTTGACCAGCACGTCCTGCACCAGGTCAGCGGCCTGCTCCCGCTCGCCGGTGAGCATCGTCGCGTACCGCAGCAACCGCGGCAGTTGCGCTCGGGCGAAGTCGTCGTAGTCAGCCATCACTCTTGAAGACTCACGTCGACGGCGAACCGTTTACCGGTCCGGTTGTCGAGTTCCGCCGGCTGTGGGTTCAATACCCGGGAACGCGCAACGACGACGGACAAGGTCGCACTGTGGACGGACGAGCCGCCCGATGGGCAGGGCAACGTCAGGCGCGCCGCGACGAGGTCGTGGCGGCCGCGCTGCTCGCCATCGCCGAGCACGGACCGCAGGTGTCGACCGAGCAGATCACCGAACGCGCCGCCATCGCCCGCCCGACCCTGTACAGGCACTTCGCCGACGCGGAGGACCTCTACGACACGGTCGCCCATCGGATCGGCGAGATGCTGGTCGGGGAGCTGGCGCCCACCATGGACCACCCCGAGGGCAGTGCGCGCGAGATCATCTCCCGCATCGTGCACACCTACGTCGTGTGGTTCGCCGCCAACGACCGCCTCTACCAGTACCTGGTGTCCCGGTCGCTCAACACGCAGACGGGCGAGCAGCAGCCGGCCATCACGGTGCGCCTGCTGATCGGCGAGAAGCTGCGTGAACTGCTCGCCGCGTACATCGCCCTGCTGGGCGGGGATCCGCGCATCGCCGACCCGCTGGCGTTCGGCCTGATCGGGATGGTCGAGACGGCGGCGGTCCGCTGGGCGACGTCGCCCGATCCCCTCCTCGGCCGCGACGAACTGGTCACTCACCTGACCGGGTGGGCCTGGGGCTCGCTCGACGTGGCGCTGCAGGCCATCGGGGTGAAGCTCGACCCGGACTTCCCACTTCCCCAGCTCCAAGGGTAAACACGCTGTTCAGAGCGATGGCGTCGACAACTCCGCGCGACCTAGTTACTGCTACAGTCATGTAGCCCTAACTTGGAGTCCCACCATTTCAGCCCATCCGGCTCTGAACCGAACGGCCTAGACGATGAACGAGCCGACCCACCAGCAGTGGCTGGACGACGTGGCACAGCAGGCGCAGGAGCGCATCGCGTCCCTGCACGAGGAGGGCCTGGAGTCGCTCCGCGGATCGGAGACGCCTCGAACAACGCCGCCGGTGAGCGGTCGGGAAACTGAGGACGCGCGCCGGTTCGGCGGCCTTCTGTGACGTCGACGCAGGCCGTGTTCGTCCGAGTCCTCGCCGCGGACGCGACTCCGGTGTTCCGCGAAGGTCTGCGCACGGTCGTCCAGCGCACGATCGGCCTGGAATGGGCCGGAGGCACCGATCATCCCGACGTCATCCGCGACACCGTGCGGTCCTCACAGCCGCACGTGGTCCTGCTGGACAGCGCGATCGACCCGCAGAGCCTGCTCGCCGAGGAGCTCGTCACCACGAACCCGAAGCTGCGAGTCGCGGTCCTCTTCCGCGAACGCGACCACACCCCGGCCTGCGTGCGGGTCGCCAGGGCGGCCGGAGCGCACTGCCTGCTGAGCAGGGAGACCGACGCGACGGTGATGTTCCGCGCGATCCTGCAGACGCCCCTGTCCGGCCACTACGTCGATCCCAGGCTCGTGCTCGACCCACGGCTCGTGCAGGCTCTGAACAGCCCCAGGCCCCACCGGGTGCCTCGCGGGCGCGAGGTGCTCACCTCCCGGCAACGCCAGGTCCTCGCCCTGGTCGCCGAGGGGAAGAACGACGAGCACATCGCGAACAGCCTGAACGTCGCCGTGCCCACCGTGAGAACGCACGTCCGGGAGACCCGGCTGCGGCTCGGCGCCCACGACCGGGCGCACGCGGTCGCTCTCGCCTACCACGTCGGCATCCTCCCGGCGCGCCCCCGATGACCGCCGAGGCGCGTCAGCGTCCGGTGCTGCCGTCGATCAGTTCGCGGAGGATGTCGGCGTGCCCCGCGTGCCTGCCGGTCTCCTCGATCATGTGCGTGAGAGCCCAGCGCAGGCTGGGCGCACGCTTCCCCGGCTGCGACCGCGGCACCGGCGCGGTGAGGTCGGAGCAACCGTCGAGCACCTCGTTCGCCTTCTCGACGGTCTGCCGGTAGCGGGCGACGACATCCGCGACGCTGTCGTCAGGAGAGGCACGGAAGGTCGCCTTCCAGTTCGTCACGTCCTCGCCCAGGAAGATCGCCCGCTCCACCCATGTCACGTGGTTGAGCAGGCCGAGCAGGGTGGAGCCGGAGGCCACCACCGAGGTCCTGACCTGGGGTTCGGGCGCGCCGTCCACCTTCGCGGCGATCGAGGCGCGCAGGTAGTCGAGGAACCCGCGCAGGACCTCGGTCTCGCTGCCGCCGGTTCGGGGCGGCGGGGTGTCGCGGCGTCGTCGTGTGGTCGGCACTGCGGGCCTCCTTCGCTCAGGCGGTGCGGTGGACGAGCAGGACGTGGTCGACGACCTCGGCTTGCTGCCCGTCCGGCCCCGTCGCGGTCCGGCGCGGCGCGTCGGCTCGTTCGACCGTCCACCTGGCAGGGTCGAGGCCGATGCTCCCGGCGATCTCCCGCGGGCTCGGGTGGTGGGCGCCCTGGTCCCACGACCACGGCGCGGCGGAACCGTGGTCGACGACGAGCAGCCGCCCGTTCACGCGCAACGCGTGTGCTGCCGAGCGAAGCACGGCCGTGCGGTCCAGTTCGAACGGGGTGTGCAGGTAGTGGGCGCAGACCAGGTCGAACTCCCCCGGCGGGAAACCGCTGCCCAGGTCGTACCGCACCGCGCTGATCCGGTCGCCGACGCCGTGGGAGGCCGCGAGGGAGGTGAGTCCCTCGACGGCGGCGGCGGAGATGTCGGCGGCGGTGACGTGCCAGCCGCGGCCGGCCAGCCACAGCGCGTCGCCGCCGGCGCCGCTGCCGAGGTCGAGGGCGTCACCGGGAGGCAGGGCCGAGGCGATCTCGGTGAGGCGGACGTTCGGCGTGGGGTCGGTGGAGGGCCGGGAGGCGTAAAGGCTCTGCCAGAACGCGGCGGCGTCGGTTCCGAGCGGTGGTCGCGAAGTGGACATGAGCTCAGCTTTCCCGGCACGCGCTGATCTGGCACGCGATCTTGCCGTTCCAGCAAGACATCCCGGTGTTCAAGGAAGCTGCGCGTTCTCCACGTCATCGGCGACCACCAGCGCGAGCTCGCAGAACATCGAGTCCGCCCACGAGAACCACGGCCTGGAGAACGCCTCCGGATCGGACGGGTCGAAGCTCTCGTGGACGTGGGCCGTACCGGCGTCGGTGTCCGCGATCAGCTGGAGCAGCCGTCGCCGGTCGGCCGGGGTGCCCGTCAGTCCCTCGACGGCGAGGGCGATCGGCCACACACGCCCCGGTTTCGTGTGGGGGCTGCCGACGCCGCTCGCCACCCGGCCGCGGAAGTAGTACGGGTTGGCGTCGCTCAGGACGAACGCCCTCGTCGCCCTCTGCACCTCGTCGTCGACCACGTCCGGCGCGAGGAGGGGCAACGAGAGCAACGACGGTGTGTTGGCGTCGTCCATGCACAGCACACCGCCGAGCCCGTCGACCTCGTAGGCGTAGACGCGCACGCCGTCGCGTTCGACGATGCCGTGCGCTTCCACGCCTTCAACGAGTTGGCGGGACAGAAGGCGAGCACTGGTCGCGAGTTCCGGGTCGTCGTGGACCTCGTCGGCGATCTCGGCCACCGCCCGCAACGCTTGCGCCGCAAAGAGGTTGGCCGGGATGTTGTAGCCGTAGGTGCAGGCGTCGTCGGAGGGGCGGAACCCGCTCCAGGTCATGCCTGTGACGGCGACCGGTGTGCCGCGCCCACCGCGTGCCAGGGTCTCGGTCGGGATCGCGCCGGGCCGTTCGAAGCGGTACGGCGACTCGTCGTGCCGTTGCTCCCGGCGCAGTTGCGCGACGATCGTGCGCAGGACGCGGTGCGTGCGAGCGTCGAACACGTCGGCGGAACCCGTTGCCCGCCATAGCGCGTGGGCGAGGGTGACCGGGTAGGCGAGGCTGTCGACCTCGTACTTCTGCTCCCAGACGTGCGGGTCGTCGCAGAGGTCGCCGGGCTCGTAGTGCGCGCCGGTCGGCCCGTCGTTGAACGCGTTGGCGTAGGAGTCGTGGTCGAGGCACGCGAACTGGCGGCGCACGACGGCGGTGACGAGAGCGGCCAACTCCGGGCAGTCGGCCAGGAACCTCAGGTAGGGCGTCAGCTGGGTGGTGGAGTCGCGCAGCCACATCGCGGGGATGTCGCCCGTGATGACGAACGCGCTGCCGTCCTCGCCGATCGTGATGGTGTCCCGCAGTGTGCGGTGCAACGCCGCCTCGACCATGTCCCCGATCCGGTCACCGGCCGTGGTGCGCACGCGGGCCGCCGCGGCGCTGATCGTGTCGTCTACCGTTGCCACGGCGTGGTTCCGTTCTCGTCGGTGACGCGAATCCGCACGGCGTGTGGCGGTTCGTCCGTCTCGCCGGTGCTCCAGATGCCGATCTCCACCGGCACCGCGACGGGCCGTCCGGTCGCCCACGACCCGAGCTCGTCGAGGCCCAGCTCGAACTCGATCGTCGTCTCGGCCCGCACGCGCCGCACGGCCAGCAGGGTTCGGCGGCGGGGTCGCACACCGAGCTCGTGACGGCGGCCGTAGAGCGGCACGGCAGCGGGCCGGGCATCGGAGATGTCGACGCTGACCAGCACCGAACCGCCGGCGGCGAGTTCCTCGGCGCAGATGCTGTGCGTCGCCTCGCGCACCTCGGCGGCGACGGAAGTCCCGCTGCCGAACGGGATTCCGACCGGATGCCGGTGGTCGAGGTAGCCGCGTGCGGTCTCCAGCCGCTCGTCGTGAGCGACCGGGAAGACGCCGTCCGCCACGGGGAACGACGCGGGCAGCCGGCCAGAGGCCGTGCCGTCGAAGAGCGCGCTCACGATGGCGGCGCCACCGCTCGGACCGGGGAACGGGACGACGAGCAGGACGTCCACGAGCGCGGCCAGTTCGGTGAGGGCGCGTGGCCGTCCGTCGACGACCACGGCCACAACCGGTTTGCCGCTCTCACGGGCCGTGCGCGCGAGTTCGAGCTGCGGCTCGGGCAGTGCGATCGACGCCAGGTCAACGCCTTCGCCGTTCGTCGTGTCCGCTGCCGGTCCCTCGACCGCGCCGTTGTCCGCGAACTCGTCGGTGTAGCCGCGGCGGCTGGTACCGCCGAGCACCAGCACGCACACGTCCGCGCGATCGGCGGCGGATTCCACTGCCGCAAGCGCTTCCGGGCCCAGTGCGGTGCGGACACGGGATCCGGGGGCGTGCAGCACGCGGTCGTCGCCGAGCCGTGCCACGAGGGCTGAGCGCACGGTCGACGCGGCGGGATCATCGGCGGGCCGGGGCGCGGTGTAGTCGCCGAGCTGCGCGTCCAGGTCGTCGGCGTTGGGGCCGATGAGCGCCACCGTGAAGGCGGGGTCGAGCGGCAGCTCGCCGTGCACGAGCACCACGGCCTGGCGGGCGGCGCGGTCGACGAGGCTCGCCGAGTCGCGCACCGGCGCCGGTGCGGCGTCCAGCAGGCCGACGCGGTGTTTCAGGGCCAGCACGCGGTCGACGGCCCGGTTCAGGTCGCTCTCGTCGAGGAGTCCGCGTTCCAGTGCCTGGTCGAGGTGGGTGAACGCCTCGTCCCAGAGGCTGAGGTCCACTCCCGCGCGCAAGGCCAGGGCCGCGGCGGCGGCCGGGTCGGGTGCGCTGTCGCGGAGGCGGTCGATCGCGGTGCCGTCGGCCATCACGATGCCGTTCCAGCCCCAGTCCTCGCGCAGTGTGCCGGTGAGCAGGTCGCGGTTGGCGCTGCACGGAACGCCGTCGATGTCGTTGTAGGCGGCCATGAAACCGGCGACACCGGCGCGTGCGGCGGCGAAGGCGGGCCGCAGGTGGACCTCGCCGAGCTCACGAGGCCCGATCGGCGCACCAGAACCGTTGCGACCGCCGATCCCCGCTCCCTGGGCCGCGAGGTGCTTGGCGACGACGGCGACGTGTCCCTGCATTCCGCGCACGGTCGCGGCCACCAGCATCGCGGCGAGTGCGGGGTCTTCGCTGAAGCATTCTTCTGCACGGCCCCAACGGGGATCGCGCAACACGTCCAGACCCGACACGAGCGCCACGTGCGTGCCCCGCGCCCGCGCTTCGGCCCCGACCGCGGCCGCGAGTTCCTCGGTCAGGTCGACGTCCATTCCCGCACCGAGCGCAAGGTTGACCGGCAGCGTCGTCGCACCGAGCGCCTGGAGGCCGTGCGGGGCCTCCTCGACGAACAGCACCGGCACGCCGCAACCGTTGCGCGTCACGTACTCCTGCACGGCCGCGCAGGCCTCCGCGCTGCGTTCGGGAGGAATCCCGTTGTGCCAGTGGACACCGGACCACGGATCGGCGCGCAGGACGCCGTAGATCGCGCCGATGCCGCCGAACCGGTCGACCTCGCGCCGCAGGACGTCGGTCACGCGCGGCGCGCCGTCGACCCAGCGCAGCGCCTCCCAGCCCTTGAGGCGCTGGTTGACCTGCCCGATCCGGACCCGCAGGGGAAGTGATGTCGCCGAGATCATCCTTTGACAGCCCCGGAAACCAGTGCGCGCTGCATCTGCCGCTGCAACACCGTGTAGACGAGGTACACCGGCAGCAGCGTGAACAACGTGCCCGCCATCAGGACCCCGTAGTCGGTGCCAGCGTCGACCTTCAGGGTCGGCAGGGCCACCTGGATCGTGCGCTGGGCGGTGTCCGGCCCGATGAGGATCAACGGGTACAGGTAGGCGTTCCAGAACGACAGGAAGTTCAGCAGCAGCACGGTCGCGATGCCCGGCACGCAGATCGGCAGGTACACCTGCCGCAGCACCTGCAGCGTCGACGCGCCGTCCATCGAGGCCGCCTCCTCCAGCTCGCGCGGGATCGTGCGCATGAACGACGTGAGGATCACGATCGACAGCGGCAGGGCGGTGGCCGGCAGCAGGAACACGACGAACGTGCGGCTGTGGAAGAGACCGAGCGACGCCGCGAGCAGGAAGGTCGGGAACAGCGCGGCGAACGACGGGATGAGGAAGCCGAGCGCGAAGACGTTCTCGACGAGCTTGCCTAGCCTGCCGGTCGAACGGGCCAGGGCGAACGAGGCGGGCAGGGCGAGCAGCAGCGTCAGGACGAGCGCGCCGACGGTCGTGATCACCGAGTTCGCGACCGCGAGGACGAGGTCTGCCTGGCGGATCGCGGTGGCGAAGTTGCCGAAGTCCCACGTCCCCGGCAACGCCAGCGGTGACTCGAAGATCTCCTCGTTCGTCTTGAACGACGACACGATGAAGTAGTAGAAGGGCACCACCAGGAGGGCGGCGTAGATCCAGGCGAGCGTGCCGCTGGTGATCGAGCCGACGCGGTCGCTCAGTGGTCGGAGGGCGGTCCGGGCCATGGTGAACTCTCCAAGGGATCAGGTCAGTGGGTGGCGCGGAGCACCCTGCGGATCGCGCCCATGCCCAGCAGGCCCAGCACGAAGAGGATGAGACCGACGGCCTGGCTGTAGCCGAGGTCGGTCTCGACGAAAGCCTTGCGGTACACGAGGTAGGACAACGTTGTCGTCGACGTTCCGGGACCGCCCTGGGTCAGCAGCAGCACGGTCTGGGCCGAGTTGAACAGCATCGACAGGAACTGCAGCATCGTGACGACACCGATGAAGTCGCGGGCGATGGGCCAGTACATGCGCCAGGCGATCCGCCAGTCCCCCGCGCCGTCCATGCGCGCGGCCTGCACGATCTCGGAGTCGACCCCGTCGAGCCGCGAGGCGATGAGCACCGCCGAGTAGCCGATCCCGCTCCAGAGCTCGACGGCGACGATCGCGCCCAGCGCGGTCGACGGGTCGGCGAGCCAGGCGGTGCCGTCGAAGCCGAGCGGGCGCAGCACCCCGTTGAGGAGGCCGTCCGGGTTGAGCATCGCGTAGAAGACCATCGCGGTCGCCGGCGCGGAGATGAGCGCGGGGATGAAGAGCAGGTAGCGCAACACCTTGTGGCCACGCGGTTTCTGCACGACGTAGAACGCGAGCAGGAACGCCAGCACGATCATGACCGGGAGCCCGGTGACGATCTGGAGCGCCGAGTTGCCCGCGGCGGTCCAGAAGTTCTCGTCGGCGAACACGCGGCGGAAGTTGTCGAGGCCGGCGAACCCCGGCTCGACGAGCATGCCCGGCCAGGACAGGAAGCCGATGACGATCATCGCCACGACCGGGCCGACCATGAACACCGCGTACCAGATCAGCGCGGGCAGGGCGAAGCCGGGAAAGCGCTCTCGCAGCGAGGGGCGCGCGGCACGGCCGGGTGGCGTGGAAGGTTCGGGAGCGGCCGTGACGGCCACTTCGGTCAGTGCGGTCAAGGTGGGGTCCTTCCTCACGCCGTGGCGTAGGCCCGCTCGAAGACGTCGATGACGCGTTCGGCGGAGATCGGCCCGTAGGCCGCGGCGGTGGCCTGGATCATCGGCTCGAACGCGTTCTGCGGGATGAGCAGGTCGGGCAGCAGGACGGGTGAGACCTGCTGCTCCGTGAGCCGGGACGTCTGCGCGACGAGCGGGAAGTTCTTGCTGACGGTGGTGGTGATCCGGCTCATGTCCCTGCCGGAGCCGAGGATCATCGCGTCGGTGACCTCGTCGCTGTAGAGGTGCTGCACGAACGGCTTGATCAGGTCGAGCTTCTTCGCGCCGTTCTCGCTGATCCAGATGCCGTGACCGTTGAAGCTGCGGATCACGCTCGGGTGCTCCAGCACGCCACCGCGCGACGGCTTGGGCCAGCCGCCGACGGTGACCTCCTTCGCCCGCTCGGCGGGCACCTTGGCGAGCGCGGAGGACATCGCCGGCACGATCGCGGCCTTGCCGGTGTTGAACTGCGTCAGCTCGGAGTCGGAGGTGTAGCCCTGGACGTCGTCGACGAAGACGCCCGCGTCCCGCAGTTCGACGAAGTGCTGGACTCCTGCGACGGCGCCGGGGCTCTCGGAGAGCTTGCCGCTCGCGAAGACCTTCTTCGCCTCCTCCGTCGTGAGGAAGCCCTGGAGGATCTGCAGGAACATCTTCTGCCCGCTCCAGTCGGACCCGCCGACCGTCACCGGGCCGATTCCCTTGGAGCGCAAGGCATCGGCCGCGACGATGAGCTCGTCGGACGTCGTCGGGATCTGGACGCCGGCCTGTTCGAGGAGCCTGGTGTTGAACGAGACGGGCCAGTTGGTGCGCGTGAAGGGGAAGGCGCGCAGGTTGCCGCTCCCGTCGGTCCACTCCTGCAACGCCTCGGGGATGATCTTGTCGCGCAGTCCCCACTCGTCGAGCAGCCCGGTGACGGGGATCGTCGCGCCGAGGCCCGTCCAGGACAGCGTCCTGCCCTGCAGGTTCACCAGGGCGACGTCGGCCTCCTCACCGGCGAGTGAGCTGGTCTCGAAGACGATGGGCAGGTCGGACCCGTTCTTCAGCAGCGCCACCGTGCGGCCGGTCCGCCGTTCGTACCCGGCGACGGCGTCGGCGAAGACCTGGGCGCCCGCGACCGCGCCGCTGAGCTGGGTGTGCACCGAGAGGGCGCCGGGCCTGCCGGAGGCGGGCATGAGCGCGCCGCACCCCGAGAGCAACGGCGCGGCGATGCCCGCTCCGACCGCGGCGCGCAGCAACGTGCGCCTGCTGATGGCATTCGACACGTGGCCTCCGCGGGGTGGTCTTGTATAGCGGTACACATCAAGTGGCGAGCAAGGTATACCGCTTTACAAGAAATGGTCAACGACCTAACCTCGGCGGTGTCATGAGTGAACCCAGCGCGAAACGCGTCACGATCGCCGCCGTCGCGAGGCTCGCGGGCGTCTCACCGTCCGCCGTGTCGCACGTCTTCAACGGACGGCCGAACGTCTCCGAGGCCACCGCGGCCCGGATCCTGGCCGCGGCCGACGAGCTCAACTGGCGCCCGAACATCGCGAGCCGCAAGGTGTCCGGCCAGGGCGGCAGGAGCCTCGGTCTCGTGATCGCCCGGTCGCGCGGCACGTTCGGCCGCGACCCGTTCTTCATGCGCCTGCTCGCCGGGCTGACCGAACCGCTCGCCGACATCGGGTGGTCGCTGTCGCTGACCCTCGTGCGGGCCGACGAGGAGGAGAAGGTCTACCGGCAGTGGTGGAGCGAGCAGCGCGTCGACGCGTTCCTGCTCGTGGACGTGCGTGACGACGACCCGCGGCTGGCGCTCGTCGAACAGCTCGGTGCCCCGGCGGCACTGCTCGGCGCTCCCGTCCCCGGTCCCGTCGCCGCGGTCACCGTGAGCGACGGAACGGCGTTCGCCGAGGCGATCGAGCACCTCGCCGCGCTCGGCCACCAGGCCATCACGCGCGTCACCGACGCCCCGGGCCTCGCCCACACCCGTGCCAGGAACAAGCGTTTCCGCGCTGCCGCAAGAACACGCGGCGTGCAGGCGGGCGTGGCGGCGTGGAACCCGGTCGCGGCCGATCCCGTCGCCGATCTGCTCGGCCGGTTGGGAGACGCGACCGCGATCATCGTCGACAGCGAGACGATCGCCGCCGAGATCGTCACCCACGCGCCGGAAGTCGGTGTGCGCGTACCGGAACAGCTGTCGGTGATCGCCTGGGAGGACTCCTGGGTGTCGACGATCGTGCGCCCGCGCCTCACCGCCTTCGACGCTCCCGTCGAGGAGAGCGCCCGCGCCGCCGTCGCCCTGCTCGAACGACTCGTCCGCGGCGAGGACGCCGCCGCCCAGACCGTCAGCGGTCGCCGTCTGCTCGTGCGCGAGTCCACGGCGCCCGCTCCGAACAACCGCGAGGAAAGCTCTTGACCACGACCGTCCCCAGGTTCGGCGTCAACTACACCCCGTCGAAGGACTGGATGTTCCAGTGGATGGCCGTCGAGCCCGACGCCGTGCGCGCGGACTTCGCGGCGATCGCCGGCCTCGGCGCCGACCACGTGCGGGTCTTCCCGCTGTGGCCCGTGCTGCAACCGAACCGCACCCTCATCCGGCAGCGGGCGCTCGACGACATCGCCCTGGTGGCCGACATCGCCGCCGAGTTCGAGCTCGACATCGCGGTCGACGTCATCCAGGGGCACATGTCCGGGTTCGACTTCGTCCCCGCCTGGCTCGTCAACTGGCACAACGGCAACATGTTCACCGACCAGCTCGCCGTGCAGGCCCAGGCCGCGCTCGTCGCCGCCGTCTACGACGCGGTGCGCGACAAGCCGAACTTCCTCGGCCTCACCCTCGGCAACGAGCTCAACCAGTTCCAGCTCCCCAACCCCGCCGCGATGCCGGCCACCACCGAGCAGGTGAGCCACTGGCTGACCACCCTGCTGACCGCACCACGCGACCGCGACCCCCGCCACGTCGTGACCCACAGCGAGAACGACCACCTCTGGTACCGCGACGCGCACCCGTTCGTCCCCACGCACGCGAGCCGCCTCGGTGACATGACGACCGTGCACTCGTGGATCTTCAACGGCACGGCCGCCCGCTACGGCGCGCTCTCGCCCCAGTCGGTGCGGCACGCCGAGTGGATGATCGAGCTGTCGAAGGCGTTCGCGACCGACCCTGCTCGCAAGGTCTGGCTGCAGGAGGTCGGCGCGCCGTCGATGAACCTCGCCGAGGCCGAGATGCCCGAGTTCTGCGCACGCACGGTCGAGGCCGCGTTGACGACCACCGACCTGTTCGCGATCACCTGGTGGTGCTCGCACGACGTCTCACGTTCTCTGGGTGACTACAAGGATCTGGAGTACTCCCTCGGCCTGCTCGACACCGAGAACCGCGTGAAGCCCGTCGGCCGCCGCTTCGCCGAACTCATCGCCGAGACTCGTCGGAGCGCGCCCTCTCCAACGCCCCGCACGGTCGGTGTCGTCGTTGAGGTCGACGAGAACGACCTGCCGCTCTCCCGTGTCGCTCTCGGGCCTGGTGGCGCTACGTTCGAGCGCTGGCACGAACTGCGGGAGCAGGGTGTCGACGTCGCGGTCGTCACGAGCACGGCCGCCAGCTCGCGCGCGGCGTTGGAGGGACGCGGCATCCGCCTGCTGGATCACGAAGCGCTCGCCTGAGCTCCCGCTCCACATCTGACCCGCAATGCCCTGTGCGGTCTAGAAGTCCGGGTGCGCACCTGCGCAACGCAGCTGCAACACAGGCCATCAGATCTGCGGCACAGTGCGGACATGACTGTGCCGACTGTTGCCGTTCGTGTGCTGGATGAGTTGCGCCGGAGCGGAGTTGCTCTCGATGACGACGAACTCGCGCGCCGACTTGGAGTCAGCCCGCGGCAGACGATCAACCAGGTCTGCAGACGACTGGAACGGGCTGGTCGATTGCGCCGGTACATCGGTCCCGACGGCAAGATAGTCAACGACCTTCGTCGCGCCGATGGCCAGCCGTCAGAGGCCACGGCCAACCCAGACCGGCCGCCAGACGTGGTGGAGCCCGTGCTGGAGGGCGATGCACCAGCGGCGAGCGACAGCCGCGAGCAACGCCTGGCCGAGCGAGTCATGCTCGACCTGTTGGGCAAGCGCCTGGGAGTCGTGCTCAAGCCCAGGCGGATCCCACTCGATCAGGGAGTGCGGGTCGAGATTGACGGCGCCGATGACGAGCTGTCGATCCTGGTGGAGGTGTGGGCCCATCAGGGTCCACCTAAGGTCGCGCAGAAGCACAAGGTACTTGCCGACGCCCTCAAGCTGCTGCACGTCGCTGCCAGCCTGCCAGTCGCACCCCGACTGGTGTTGTGCCTGTGCGATCCGGAAGCTGCCCGCCACTTCACCGCCGCCCGATCCTGGGCAGCCCACGCTCTCCGTGCGTTCGCCATCGACGTCGTGGTGGTCGAACTACCCGCAGAACTCGCAGCCGCAGTCCGTGCCGCCCAACTACGCCAATTCCGGTAGGCACACGGTGATGCTCAACGCCCTGTCACCGTCGCGCATAGACACCGACCGTCCAAGCCTCCTTCGCACACACGCACCTCCGCAAGTGCCCTGAACACGATGTGAGACCACGACTTTACTCCGAATCGATCTTGACACCAGCTGTCGCCCGGTGATCGTCTACACCACCAGATCGGTACACGGCCTCACTATCGAACGGACGTGGTGACAGCAGTGAGCGTGGATCCCGCGGGCGCGCAATCAGCGAAGGCGAAGCTCGTGAACGCGGTGCTCGCGAACGAACCGCCACTGCGCGCCCTCATTCCCGATCCGGCGGTCACGGCGCGGATCCAGGAACCGGGCCTCGCGCTGGGAACGACGGTGGAGCGGCTGATGACCGCCTACGCCGACCGTCCCGCGATCGCCGTGCGGGAGTTGGAGACGGTGGCCGATCCGGCGACCGGCCGCCGCACCCGGCGACTGCTGCCCGGCTTCGGCACCCGCAGCTACCGCGAGCTGTGGGCCGACGCGGGCGCGCTCGCGGCGGAGTGGGCGGCTCGCGGCATCGGCGCCGGCGACTTCGTGGCGACGATCGGGTTCACCAGCGGCGAGTACATGACGGTGGACCTGGCGGCGATCAGGCTCGGCGCGGTGACGGTGCCGCTGCAGCCGACCGCGGCGGTCGCGCAGTTGCACGAGATCATGGCCGAGACCCGTCCCGTGGTCCTCGCCACGAGCGTCGAACACCTCCCCAGGGCGGCCGCGCTGCTGCGCGAGGCCGAGGGGGCGCGGTTCGCTCTGGTCTTCGACCTGAATCCCGACGTCGACGACGAACGCGACGCGTGCGCCGAGTTCGAGGAGGCGTTGGCCGGGACGGGTGTTGAGGTGACCACCTTCGCGCAGGTGCTCGGCCAGGGCCGGGAGCGGCCGGTCCTGCCGGTGCACGTGCCTGAGCCCGGTGAGGACCCCCTGGCCTCGTTGATCTACACCTCGGGCAGCACGGGCAGTCCCAAGGGAGCGATCTACACCCAGCAGTCGGTCCGCAAGCTGTGGACCGGCGGCAAACGACCCGCCGCCGACTTCCCTGTGCTCACGGTCAGCTACATGCCGATGAGCCACGCGTTCGGCCGCACGATCATCAGCGGCACCTTGGGCAACGGGGGAACTGTCCACTTCTCCGCCCGCAGCGACCTCTCCACGCTCTTCGAGGACATCGCCCTGGCCAGGCCGACGCAGCTGATGGCCGTGCCGCGCGTCTTCGACATGCTCTTCCACGAGTACCAGGGTCTGCTGGAACTGCGCGCCGGTGCGTTCTCCGACGAACGCGAGCTGGACGCCGCGGTCAAGGAGGAGCTGCGCGACCGAGTTCTCGGCGGCCGGATCGTCGAAGCGCTGGTCGGCAGCGCGGCGATCTCCGCGGAGATGAAGCGGTTTGCCGAGGAGTGCCTCAGCGGCCCGCTGACCGTGGGCTACGGCGCCACGGAGTTCGGGACGGTCCTGCGCGACGGCAAGCTGCTCCGTCCTCCGGTGGTCGACTTCCGCCTGGTCGACGTGCCCGAGCTCGGCTACTTCCACACGGACCAGCCCCACCCGCGCGGCGAGCTGCTGCTCAAGGCCGAGTCGATGTTCCCCGGCTACTTCAAGCGGCCGGAGGTGACCTCGGCTGTCTTCGACGCGGAGGGCTTCTACCGCACCGGCGACATCATGGCGCTGACCGGCCCGGACCAGCTGGTCTACGTCGACCGCCGCAACAACGTGCAGAAGCTGTCGCAGGGCGAGTTCGTCACCCTGTCCAAGCTCGAAGCGGAGTACACGGCCGATCCGCTGATCCGGCAGATCTACGTGTACGGCAGCAGTGCCAGGGCGTACCTGCTGGCGGTGATCGTGCCCGCCGACGCCGCGGTGCGGGAGGCAGCGGACGCGGAGGCGTTGCGGCAGGACCTCGCCGAGGCGCTGCGGCGGACCGCGGTGAGGGCCGGGCTCGAACCGTACGAGATCCCCCGCGACTTCCTCGTCGAGACCGAGCCGTTCAGCGCGGAGAACGGCCTGCTGTCCGACGTGCGCAAACTGCTGCCACCGCGGCTGCGCGAGCGCTACGGCGCGAGACTGGAGGCCCTCTACGCGGACCTGGCTCGCGGCGAGACGGACGAGTTGCGCGCGTTGCGGCGAGGCGGACCGGATCAACCGGTCGGCGAGACGGTGACGAGAGCGGCGCGGGCCATGCTCGGCCACAGCGGCGCGGAACTGGACGGCGAGGCGCGCTTCGCCGAACTCGGAGGCGACTCGCTGTCCGCGGTCTCGTTCGCCTCGTTGCTCAGCGAGATCTACCGGATCGACGTCCCGGTGAGCCTTCTGCTCGGTCCGTCGGGCACCTTGCGGGACATCGCCGCGTACGTGACGGCACACCGCGCGTCCGGCAGCGCCAGGCCCACCTTCGCCTCGGTCCACGGCGCGGAAGCGACCGAGATCCGGGCCGCCGACCTGACCCTCGACCGTTTCCTCGACCGGTCGGTGATCGCAGCGACCTCCGCCCTGCCGCGCCCGAGCGGACCTCCACGGGTCGTGCTGCTCACCGGAGCGACGGGCTACCTGGGCCGGTTCCTCTGCCTCGACTGGCTCGAACGTCTCTCCCGCACCGGCGGGAAGCTCGTGTGCGTCGTGCGCGGTGTCGACGACAAGGCCGCCCGCGAACGACTCGACGCCACGTTCGACTCAGGCGACGCCACGCTGCTCGCGCTCTACCGCGAGCTGGCCGAAGGGCACCTGGAGGTGCTCGCGGGCGACCTGGCGGAACCGTCCCTCGGGCTCGACGCGCAGACCTGGCACCGGCTCGCCGGCGAGGTCGACGCCGTCGTGCACCCCGGTGCCCTCGTCAACCACGTGCTGCCCTACGAGCACCTCTTCGGCCCCAACGTGGTCGGCACAGCCGAGCTGATCCGGTTCGCGCTCACAGACCGGATCAAGCCGTTCACCAACGTGTCGACAGTGGGCGTGGGCAACCAGGTTCCTCCAGGGGAGTTCACGGAGACCGCCGACGTCCGCTCGATGGGCGCGGTGCGCCACCTCAACGACGACTACGCCAACGGCTACTCGCTGAGCAAGTGGGCAGGCGAGGTGCTGCTGCGGGAAGCGCACGAGCAGTGCGGGCTGCCGGTGACGGTGTTCCGGTCGGACATGATCCTCACCCACAGCCGTTTCACCGGTCAGCTGAACGTGCCCGACATGTTCACCAGGCTGGTGTTCAGCCTGCTGGCCACCGGTCTCGCCCCGGCCAGCTTCTACCGCGGCACGGCGTTCAGCGCGCACTACGACGGTCTGCCGGTCGACTTCATCGCCGAGGCCGTGAGCGTCCTGGGCACCCGCGACACCGAGGGCTACCGCACGTACCACGTGTTCAACCCGCACGACGACGGCATCTCCCTGGACACCTTCGTCGACTGGCTGGTGGAAGCCGGCCATCCCCTCACGCGGGTCTACGACTACGACGAGTGGCGCCGCCGCTTCGAGTTCGCGGTGCGCGACCTGCCGGACGCGCCACGCCAGCACTCGCTGCTGCCCCTTCTGCACGCCTACCGCACACCGGCAGAGCCCAAGGGCGCCGACGCGTCGCTCACCCGACGGTTCCGGGAGGCCGTGAGGGAGGAGAAGATCGGCGAGTCCGGCGACATCCCGCGCATCACCCGGGAACTGGTCCTCAAGTACGTCAGCGACCTGCGGCAGCTGCGGCTCCTGTAGAGGCGCTGAACGGCGAAGAGTTTGAACCCGCCGCTCCCGTGGTATCGACCAGGACCATTTCTGTCCCGTTCCGGAGGGTGCTCATGCAGATCCAGGTCAACACCGACCACAACGTCCACGGTGGCGAACGACTGGCCACCTATGTGACCACGGACCTGGAAAGCAGCCTGTCCCGGTTCAGCGGCTGGTTGACCCGCGTGGAAGTGCACCTCAGCGAGGACGGGGGCGGCAAGCCGGACGACAAGAAGTGCGTCATCGAGGCACGGCCGGGAGGCAAGCAGCCGGTCGCCGTCACCCACCACGCGACCACGGTGGACGACGCCTACGCCGGGGCGGCGCACAAGCTGGGCCGGGTGCTGGAATCCCGGTACGACCGCGCCCACGACCACAAGGGCAGTGACAGCATCCGGCACATGCCCGCTCCGGAGGACCCCGAGCAGGTCGGCGTGATCGAGGACGAGCCTCGGAGCTGATCGACGCGGCCATGGCGCTGCGGGCCTCTGGCCAGGGTTGCCTGGCCAGAGGCCTGGGCGATGCGCGGAACCGGATTCGCGAGCGGCAACGCCCGACCGGCCGGAGACCCATCCGGTGCCTGGTGGCGCACCTCGTGGCGGTTCATACTGGATGCTTCCGGGCCGGCGCATCGAGGCTGGTGGATCACATGCGGATTCCGGGACGGCGCCCGCGGCGAGGCGCGGCCGTGACAGGTGCGAAGGATCCCGCCGCCACGCGTCTGGTCGCGCTGCGATCGCTGCTGGAGGTGGCCACCCGTGCGGTCACACTCCAAACCGCCGCCGAGCAGATCATCGAAGCCTGCGCGCAGCCCGGCGAGGTCCCGGCGCAGGTGGCCCGCCAGGGCGGCCGGGTCGCGTCCGACTACTGCCGGCTGCGCGGGTGGGCCCTGGACCTCATCGGCGACGCCGACCGCGCGTCACTGGAGTTCCGGGTGACCGAGCTGCTGCACTACCACGCCGACATGATCGACACGTGCCTCAAGCTCGCCTTTCCGAAGTTCCGGAGCTCCCGGCTCGAACAGCGGCGGTTGGCGTTGCGCGGCCTCGGCGAGCCGGCGCGCACCCTGCGGGACGCACAGGCGGCACTCGCTCTGTGGATCTCCGACCTCGAACGGACCGACGGCGTCGTGCCGCCGCGCTGAACCTGTGTTGAAGCAGCCGACGGCCTGCGGGCTCGTGCTGGGGCGACTGAAGCGCGTGGCGCGCCTCCAAGCGGACCGAGGTCGCCCGGAAGCACGCCGCCGCTCCGATCACAGCCCGGATCAGCTGGCCCAGCCCCCGCAGGTCCACCCGGTGGTACCGATCTGGGTACAGGCCCGGACCCTGTCGTCCGACCGGTTGGCGACCATGGTCGTCCAGAAGTTCCCCACCACGCCGGACCCGATGGACACGGTCCGGAAGTCCAGCGCCACCCAGGTGCTGCCGACGAGGCGCTGGGTCTCGACCGCGAGCTCACGCGCGAAGCAGCACGGGTTGACGTCGATGATCATTCTCGCCCAGCGTGCGTTGCAGACGCTGCTGGTGCGCACCACCATGCTGTAGCGCTGGCTGCCCGGCTCCAGGTAGTAGGTGCCGCCCAGGTCGGTCGCCGTGCATCCCTGCGCCTGCGGGTCCAGGCCCGTGCAGCCCGCGCCGTTGCACGCTGCCTGGGCCGCACCCTGGCCGCCGATGATGATCCCGGCCACGGCCATGACGAACACGAGCAGCAGTCTCGTGATCGCCGTCTTCACACTCGCCGCACTGCGCACGACTATCTCCTTTGGACGATGGGATCTTGTTGCCGTTCAACGATTTCCGGCATGGTCGAGCTGCCGCTCTCCCGGTCTCGGGAGGCGGCGTCCGTGGTCTGGGTCAGACGGACCCGGCACGGGGGTTCTGGGTGAAGGGGCGCGCGGCTACCGCGTCGGCTTGGGGGTCTCCAGCAGCGCGATTCCCAGTGGTGTCAACGTGTGCAGCATCGCGGGGCCGTCGCGGTGGGTCGTGATCAGGCCCGCGGCGCGCAGCACGGCGGTGTGGCGGCTGGCCGAGGCCGGTGACGCGGAGAGTCGCTTGGCCAGTTGGGTGGTGGTCACGCCCGCGCGCTCCCCCACCGCCTGCAGCACGGCCGCGCGGGTCGGGCCCATCAGCGCTTCCAGGCCGCCGGGGCGGTGCGCGGCCAGGCTTTCCCAGCGCAGCGCGTTGTCGATCGGGTAGATCAGCGCGGGTGGCATGGCCGGGTCGGCCAGGGAGAGCGGCAGCCGCTTGCAGAAGAACGACGGCACCAGGAGCAGTCCGCGGCCGTCCAGGTGCAGGTCCCGGTCGACCCCGTACTCGATCTCCAGCACCGGCGACGTCCAGCGCGCCGACGGCAGCGTCGCCAGCAGGCCCTCCACGCCCTGCTCGGCCAGCACGCGGGAACGGCGCGCGCGGTCGGCGGCCACCGCGGACCGGACGGCGCCGTCGTGCGGGGAGATCACCGCGGAGTGGAACGCCCGCAGCACGGCGGCCATGCCGCGCAGGACGGTGGGCTTGCCCTCGGCCAGCGCCTGGAAACGGGGTGGCACCGGCGAGTTCTCCGCCAGGCGGGACAGTTCCGCGCGCAGTCGGCCTCGTGGGGTCGACCGCATCGCTTCCAGGCCCTCCTCCAGACCGCGGGAGGCCTCTGGCGGTGTGAGGAAGTCCGGGAAGTACGGGCCGCGTGGTGCCAGCACCGCCAGCAACGCCGCGCCGGCGCGCACCTCGGGCGTCCCGCTCGCGAGCAGGGAGCGCTTCCACTGGCCGAACGTCGGGTCCTCGTCGTGGTAGTTCAGCCGGAAGCCGCTGTGCATCACCTCCCACAGCGGGTCGCCCTCGTCGGCGAGGCGCGTCCTGCCCATGTCCCGCATCGTGAAGTGGATGCGCAACAACGGCATGTGGCCCCCAGCAGGATGTTTCCACGTCAGTGCAAACATCCTTCACGGAGTGCGCGCCCCCTGTCCATGCTGTGCCGCGTTCGGCATGGGAGCACTGGGGGTGTGGGTGGAGATCGTGCTGCTGGGAGCGGTGGGAGCCAGATCCGGCGGAGCGGAGGTGGACGTCGGGGTGCGCAAGCACCGGTTCGTGCTGGCGCTGCTGGCACTGGAGGCGAACTCCGCGGTGGCCACCGACCGCATCGTGGACGTGGTGTGGCGCGACGGGCCGCCGCGGTCGGCGAGGCGCATGGTGCACGGCATCGTCAGCGGTCTGCGCTCGGCGTTGAGCAGGCACGCCGCGGACGAGGAGGTGCGGCTGGTCAGCGAGGGCGACGGCTACGCGCTGCACTGCGATCCGCTGCGGGTGGACGCGCACCGGTTCCGTGCCCTGCTGCGGCGGGCGCGCACCGCCGGTGACGACGCGCGGCGACTGGTCGCGCTGGACGAGGCGCTGGCGCTGTGGCGCGGACCCGCGCTGGCCGGCATCACGACGAACGGTGTGCGGGACGTGCTCTCCAGTGGTCTTGAGGAGGCGCGGCTGGGCGCCGTGGAGGACCGACTGGAAGCACGCAGGCGACTGGGCCTGCCCGCCGCGGTGGACGAACTGCTGGACCTGCACCGCGCCCACCCGCACCGGCCGCGTCTGGTGGAGCACCTGATGCTGGCGCTGCACCGGGCCGGGCGCACCCCCGAGGCGTTGGAGGTCTACCGGCGGGCACGGACGTCGCTCGCCCGCGACCACGGGCTGGACGTCTCCGGCGACGTCGAGCGGCTGCACCTGGCGATCCTGCGCGGCGAGACCGAGCAACGACCGCACGCCGAGGTCGCGGTGCCCGCCCAGTTGCCCGCCGACCTCGCCGGCCTGGCCGGCCGCGACCAGGAGGTGAAGGCGTTGGTGCGCACCGTGTCCGCGGCGCGCGGCGAACCGGCGGTGTGCGCGGTCGACGGCATGGCCGGGGTGGGCAAGACCGCGCTGTCGGTGCGCGCCGCGCACCACCTGGGCACGCGCTTCCCCGGCGGACTGCTGTTCCTGGACCTGCACGGCTTCACCTCCGGCAGGGCACCGGTGACACCGCTCGACGCGCTGCGGCACCTGCTGGGCTCGTTCGGCGTGCACGACGTGCCCGGCGACGTCGACAGCGCCGCCGCGAGGTGGCGCAGCCTGACGGCCGGGCGACGGGTGCTCCTGGTGCTGGACAACGCTTCCGGCGACGAGCAGGTGGTGCCGCTGCTGCCGGGCGGCGCCGGCTGCGCGGTGGTGATCACCAGCAGACGGCGGTTGACGGCGGGAGGGCGCGCCGTGCCACTCTCGCTGGAACCGCTGTCCCCCGCCGCGTCCGGCGAGGTGTTCCGCACCGCCGCGGCCCTGCCCGCGACCGCCCAGGTCGGAGAGGTCACCACGCTGTGCGGGGGCCTCCCGCTGGCACTGCGCACGGCCGCGAACCGGCTGCGCAACCGTCCCCTGTGGACGGTGGAGGACCTGGCCTCCCTGCTGTCCGACCCCGCGCACGTGGTGGCGGAACTGCGGCTGCTGCACGCTTTCGACTCCTCTCTCGCTGCTCTGGACGTCCACTCACGGCGTGCGCACTCGCTGCTGGCCCGGTGTGCGCCCGCCCGGTTCGGCACAGCCGAGGCCGCCGCGCTGCTGGACCTGCCGCCACGGCAGGCGCACCGGCTGCTGGAGCAGTTGGTGGACCTGCACCTCCTGGTCGTGGACGGTGCGGACGGCTACTCCTTCCACGACCTGGTACGCCTGCACGCGGCCCTGTGAAGGCGGGTCAGCACCGGGTGTCGAGGATCTCCGCGAGGGTCTGGTACTCCGCGTCGGTCACGTTCAGGTGGTAGATGCTCTTGGTGTAGGTCCAGGCCCGTGCGTACTCGCACAGGTAGCTCGTCCTGGGCAGCCACGCGTCCGGTGGCCGGTCCAGCTTGGAGGTGTTGCTGGTGCCCGAGACCGCCAGCAGTTGCGAGTGCTCGATGTCGTTGGCGAACACGGTCCTGCGTCCCTCCGTCCAGGTGTCGGCCCCGGACCGCCACGCGTTCGCGAGCGGCACCACGTGGTCGATGGCGACCTTCGACGGGTCCTTCAGCACCAGTCCGTCGTAGGCGCTGGTCCATTCTCCGGAGACCACGGGGCACGCGGCGTTCACGGTGGTGGCGTCGCGGCGCAGCGACACCTCCCGCCCGTCGCAGGCGTCCACCGCCTTGCGCCAGTGCGGGAACAGCGTGCGGTCGTACCCGGTCGGACTTCCCGCCGGATAGGTCCTCAGGTCGTCGAGCACCGCCAGGGCGACCTCCTTGCCCGGTGGCACGGGCATCTTTGCGCCGATGGTGTTCACGAGCTGGGTGTGCTCGAAGGCGTCGGCGTAGTTGCGGGCACCGGAGATCTTCGGGTGGAACGACTGCACCGACACCGTCGCGTTCGGGTCCTCGCCCAGCGTCTTGTCCAGCACCACCTGGTGGATGGTCTGGTGGTCGGGGTTGTGCGTGCAGGCGTTCTCCAGCTCGAACTCGTCGCGCGGGTCGGAGAACAGGATGCGCCGGTCCGCGTGCACCATGGTCGTCACGGCTTCGTGCAGCGCGTCGTTGAGCAGGTCGGCCATGTTGTTCATGAAGGTCATGTCCCAGTTGCTGAACCCCGGGAACACCGTGCAGCCCACGTCGCGCGGCCCGCCCGGCGGGAACAGCCTCGGGTAGCCCATCACGACGATCCGCGCGTTCGGGGCGGCGACCCTGATCTCCCGCAGCAGGGTGTCCACCGACGGTTTGACGCGCTCCTTGATCACCTGGCGCACCGCGTCTCCCAGTGAGATCGCGATCGGTGCCCCGCCGCCGACCCAGTCCTCGCCCGCCATCTGCATGAAGCTGCAGTCGTGCAACGGGTGCGGTGACTCGATGCCGCACTTGCGCAGCACGTCGGTGAAGTGGGCGTCGTTGCCGCCGATGCCCACCGCCACCGTGGTGGTGTCGGCGTCGACGAAACCGCGGTCCAGCTGGGACAGTTCGCGGAAGTTGCCGGTGCCCGCACGGCCCCAGGCGTTGGCGGTCGAGGACGGAAGCACGTTCTCGGTGCGTGCGCCCGAACAGGCCGTGGAGTGGTAGTCCATGGTCTGGTCCCACGAGTCGGCCTGCTGGCCGATCGACAGCGTCCGCCCCGGCAGTGTCACCTGCCGCGACCAGGAGTGCACCGAACGGTGGCAGGCGTTGCGGTAGGCGGGACCGGTGTAGCCCGCGTCGTCGGTCTCCTGGTAGTAGTCGGTGAGCGCGTTGGTGGAGGCGCCCTCGCCGGAGGTGTAGGAGTCGCCCATCACCACCATCTGCTCGGCGGGCTTCCCGCTCAGCGGCTGGAAGGCGATGGCGTCGAAGGCCAGTGCCTGGCTCCCGTCGCCGTCACGGGTGATGGAGCTCAGCGACACCGACGGCGTGCCACCGAACTGGAAGGCGCCCAGCGACACCCACTTGTTGGAGCGGGTCTTCTGCAGGATCACCCTCGTGCGCGCCTGGCCGTTGCCGAGGTTGATCGTGTACTTGGCCTGCTGGCTGTGCGCCTGGTGGTCGGGCACGTGCACCATGACCCGCGCCCACTGGTTCAGGGTCCTGCCCAGCGTCCAGGTCCCGCTGACGAACTGGTTGCGGCTGATCGAGCTGGACGTGCGCGTCCTGGTGAACCAGAAGTGCCCGCCGAAGCCGGCTCCGAGCTGGTGGAAGTCCACTTTGGAGTGGTAGAGGCCGTCGGTGTGCGCGGGGAAGTTCAGCGCGAAGCTTCCCGAGTTGCTCCAAGGCCGTTGGCAACCCGCACGCAGCAACGGCGCTGTCGGTGCGTCGTCGACGATGAGCGCGTTGGCGGGTAATCCGGCCGTGGTGCAGTTGGGCGAGCGGCGCGGGCGGGACTCGTCGGTGTAGGCGCCGGGAACGTCGGCGTCGGGTGGTTCCGGTGTGCCCGGCGCGGCGATCACGTCGGCCGCGTTGCCGCACGGCGTGTTGGTCCCGGAGCAGTTCTTCCACTGCGCGGCGCTGTGCCACCAGCAGTGGAAGTCCGAGGTGGTGCAGGGTTCGGCGCTGGTCTGGAGGTTGTTGGGGTTGCAGCGGTTGCCGGTGCTCGCGGAGAGCACGCAGAACGTGCTCAGCGGCGGCTTGGCACCGGTGCGCAGCTCCTCGGTCGTCCACCACGCCTGCTTGTAGCCGGCCTCGTAGCCGTCACCCCCGGTGTACTTGACGATGGGGAACGCCGCCCAGCCGATGACCTTCTCCGGGTAGGGCCACCACTGCGGGTTCTTGGCGTCCTCGTAGCTGTCGTGGTCCAGGAACGGCGCGCGGTCCGGCGGGTAGTCCGTCCTGGCGGGGTTGTTGGACCAGCCCAGTCCCCAGTTGCCCGCGGCGTCGGTGCACGTGGGGCTCGGCGTGCACCCGGTGGTGTTGCCGGTGCTCGCCTGCGGGTTGATGCCGCTGTTGTAGGCCCACAGCGCGGCGAACCAGTTCTCGATCTTCGAGGGGTCGCCGCCGTTGAGGTTGATGCCCATGGACCTCGTCTGGTTCCACTTGTCCTGCAGGATGCGCACACCGGCGGCGATGTTGGTGGCGTAGTCGACCGCGACCGCCAGCTGCTGGTCTGCGGGCAGGGTGGTCCCGGCGCCGGGCGTGCCCGCCTTGCGCATGCCGTCGGTGACCTGCGCGACGCCGTACCCGCAGTCGGCGGTGGCCCAGTTGATCGTCCAGCCGTCCTCCGCGCCGTAGTAGCTGCCGATCAGCGGGTTGCCGGTGACGCCCTCGACGACCAGGGACGACGCCTGCCAGAGGTTCGACTCCTGGGCCAGCACGCCGAGCATGATCTGCGCGGGAACCCTGCCGCCGCCCGTGAGGTCGTAGGGCTTGAACATCACCTGCGGCGACCACGACGAGGTCATGCCCGAGTTCTTCCAGTTGGCGGGCCGCGTGGTGGTGAGCCTGTTCTGCACGGCCAGTTCCGCCGCCCACTCGACCTGGCTCCAATGTGGTTGGTACACCTGGAGGTTCACGTCGTTGCGCTGGATCGAGCAGCGCCGGTCGTGGTCGACGGGATCGGTGGACGGGTCCGCGGCGGCCTGCCCGTTCGCGATCACGGCGGGTGAGTCGGTCAGGCCCCCGGCCACGTCGGCGCTCTGCCGGGCGGCGGGGTGGACGCGGAACTCGACGTCCTTGCCCGTGGCGGGAACGCGCGCGGCCAGCCGCACGCCGTCCTCGGGGTTCGCGCGGTCACCGGGCCGGGGAACGCGGTGGCCGAACGCGATCCCGCCCAGCGTGGACACCTCGGCGTCGGCCTCGACGTCGATCCTGCGCACGGAGGCGGGCAGCGCGCCGATCTTCTCGGACTTGCCGGTGACGAACACCCTGCCGCCGACACCGCCGGTGACGCGCAACGCGGCCCAGTCCCCGCGGGCGAGTTCCGCGACCTCGCCTCGCGCGACCCGGCGCACCCGGCCGTCGTCACCGTCGCGGTCCATGAACACCACGCCGCCCTCGGCGTCGGCGCGCAACCGGAAGGGCACGCCACCCGCGGATGTCAGGTCGCGGGTCTTCCCGGCCGCGTCGACGGCCACGACGCGGGAACCCCACGCGGCGGCGATCTCGTCCCCGAGGGGGATCGCGGACGTCACCTCGCCTTTGAGCTCCTGAGAGCGCACGACCGCGCCGGTGGTCGTGTCGACGACGTTCAGCTTGGTGGCGCCGAAGTCCACGACGCCGGACTGGGTGAGCACCGCGGTCTCCCCCGTGCCGCAGCCGGGGTTGTAGTAGGCCAGCGAGACGGTGGTGCCGAGCTTGGTGACGTGCCCGCTGGTCAGGTCCACCACGGCGGCGAAGGCGCCCCGGTCGAACAGGTGGGCGCGGTTCGTGAAGTGCCGGGGCGCGTAGACGACCACGGCGCGTTGGCCGGAACCGGTCACGCAGGCGTTGCCGATCCACTGGTCGGTGTCGATCCACGACTCGCCCAGAGTGGCCGCCGTGCGCCAGGTGTAGCCGGTGGCGGCCTCGGCGACGAGCAGGTGCAGGCCGGTGGAGTCACCGCTCGTGGTCCAGGCGAGGTCGCGGGAGGTGCTCCAGCCCGGCGACAGCACGGCATCGCGCTGCCGCGGGTCCACAGTGGACTGATCTGGTTCGGACTCGTTCGCGGATGGCGGTTGCGGTGGTGCGGCGGCCGACGCCTGGAGCGCGCTCAGCAGGGAGCCGACCATCGCGACGCACAGCGCGAACGCCGTGGTGCGCTTGTTCAGCACGCGGATCTCCCGTCCTCAGGATCGCTGGTCCTTCGGAGGGGAATGCTGGGACAGCGCGCTTCAGGTCCGGTTCAAGGAATGTTCAAGCCGCGGCCGGCGGTCAGATGCGGTACCCGCCGGCGACCTCGATGGTCTGGGCGTTGATCCAGCGCCCGTCCTCCGACAGCAGGGTGGCGACCACCGAGCCGACCTCGTCCGGTTCGCCGACCCGTGCCAGCGCCGTCTCACCGGCCAGCGCCGCCTCGAACTCGGGGGTGAGCCCGCCGCCCAGCTCCGTGCGGATGGCGCCCGGCGCGATCGCGTTCGCGCGGATTCCCCTGTCGCCGAACTCCTTCGCCATGTAGCGGGTCAGCACGTCGAGTCCTCCCTTGAAGCTCGCGTACGGAGCCACGCCCGGTGTCGCCACGCGGGAGGTCGCGCTCGTCATGTTCACCACGGCACCGCGTTCCGCGATCAGCGGGAGCAACGTCTGGGTCAGGAAGAACGGGCCCTTCAGGTGCACGCTGAGCAGCGCGTCGAACTCCGCCTCCGACACCGACTCGATCGGGGTGTAGACGCCGTAGCCCGCGTTGTTGACGAGCCCGTCGATCCCCTCGCGGTCCCACTTCTCCCGCACCGCTGCCCGCACGGCTTCGCGGAACTCACCGAACGAGGAGACGTCCGAGACGTCCAGTGGCAACGCGAGCGCTTCACCGCCGTGTTCGGCTATCTCGGCGACCACCTGGGCCGCCGACTCGGGATTCGCCTTGTACGTCAGGACGACGCCCATGCCGCGGCGTGCGCACGCCCGTGCCGCGGCGGCACCCAGGCCACGACTTCCCCCGGTGATGACAACGATCTGCATGAAACTCGTCCCTTCGAACCTGTTCGACGGGATCGAGTCAACAGAGGAACTCACGCGTGAAGAAGGACGCCGTTACCCGGGTGTGGCACACCCACCTTCAGCGCAGGGAGGCGAGGGCCTCGGCGCTGGGGCTGCCGGGTTCGGCGGTGCCGACGAGCAACTGCTGGCCGGGGGCGTCCTGCACGTCGAAGGTCTGGTAGGTCAGCTCGACGCGTCCGGCGCCGGGGTGGACGAAGACCTTGAACGCCCGCGTCAGGCCGCTGACGGCCTGGTCGTTCCACAGTTCGCGGAACTCCGGCGACCGCAGCAACATCTCCTCGGCCAGGCAGGCGATCCCGGCGTCGGGGAAGCGCCCGGCGTTGAGGCGCAACGCGTGCACGGTGGCGCTGGTGACGACGGGCCAGTCGACGAAGACGTTCCTGGCCTCGGGGTGGGTGAACAGGACCCGCACCATGTTCCGCATCCCGCCGAAAGGGGCGAGCAGCGCGGCGGCGAGGGTGTTCGTGGCCAGCACGTCGAACGACGGGCCGAGAACGTAGGCGGCGGAGGCGGGAAACGCCTCCAGCAGCGTGAGCAACGCGGGGTGGACCTGTTCGCTCGCCTGGTCCGGTGCCGTCCTCGGGGTGAGGCCGGCGAGCCGGAACAGGTGTTCGCTGCCGTCGCCGCTCAGCCGCAGCGCCTGCCCGATGGCCGACAGGACCTGTGCCGAGGGGTTGCGCTCCCGGCCCTGTTCGAGGCGCGCGTAGTAGTCGGCGCTGACTCCGGCGAGCACGGCGACCTCTTCGCGCCGCAGTCCCGCGACGCGACGGCCGCCGGCGGCTCCGGCCAGTCCCGCGTCCGCCGGGTCGAGGCGGGCCCGGTTGGCGCGGAGGAACTCACCGAGAGGGGTTGCGGGCATTTCCCGGATGCTACCGGGGGTGGAGCGGGGCGGCCGATCCCGACAGCACCGGTCTCGCGGCCCAGGTGGTTCTCAGCCTGACGGGCGGCGGCAAGCCTCAGCCACCGACGCCCGCGCTGACCCGGCGGTGGAGACAGCGGTGCCCCCGGCCGGGTTCTCGGCCGGGGGCACCACCTCCCCTTCCCACGCTGCCACGCCGCTCGGGCACGCGGGCGAGCCTCACACCACCGCGACCCTGGTGAGGTGGTGTGCGTACGCACGAGGCGTGATGAACGCGGGCAGGTCCTCACCGAGCGCGGCGTCGGTGAACAGCTCGCGCACCGCGTCGGTGTGGGTGAGCCCGAGGAGCTCCTCGTCCAGGATCTTCTCGACGAGCTCGCGGGTGAACAGGCCCTGCCGCAGCCACTGCCACACCTGGCAGCGGGAGATCTCGGCGGTGGCGGCGTCCTCCATCAGCCCGAAGATCGCGACGGCCCCCGTGCCGCCGAGCCACGCGTCGAGGTACCGGACGGTGACCGCGATGTTGTTGCGCAGCCCCGGTTCCGTCACCTCGTCGCCCGCGCTGGAGAAGTCCAGCAGGTCGGCGGCCGTGACCCGCACGTCCTCGCGCAGGCGGCCGAGCTGGTGCGGCCAGCCGCCGAGCACGTCGTCGAACACCTCGCGGCAGACCGGGACCAGGCCGGGGTGCGCGACCCACGAGCCGTCGAACCCGTCCGCCGCCTCGCGTTCCTTGTCCTGCCTGACCTTCTCGAACGCGACGGCGTTGGCGTCGGGGTCCTTGCTCGGGACGAACGCCGCCATGCCGCCGATCGCGTGCGCGCCCCGGCGATGGCAGGTGCTCACCAGGAGTTCGGTGTAGGCGCGCATGAACGGCACGGTCATCGTGAGCCGCGCGCGTTCGGGCAGCGCCTGGTCCGGGAAGTTCTTCATGACGCTGAACAGGTAGTCCCAGCGGCCCGCGTTCAGGCCCGCGCAGTGCTCGCGCAGTTCGAAGAGGATCTCGTCCATCTCGAACGCGGCGGTGATCGTCTCGATCAGCACGGTCGCGCGGATCGTGCCGCGCGGGATGCCGAGGATCTCCTGCGCCCGCACGAAGACGTCGTTCCACAGCCTCGCCTCGTGGTGGTTCTCGAGCTTCGGCAGGTAGAAGAACGGCTTCTCGCGGCCCGCGTGGAACAGGAACAGGCCGAAGTCGACGAGCGCGGCGGCGATCGGGCGTCCGTCGAACACCAGGTGCTTCTCGACGAGGTGCCAGCCGCGCGGGCGGGCCACGATCGTCGCGGGTTCCTCGCCCACCGCGTACCGCTTGCCGTTCTCGGTGAAGTCGAGCCTGCCCGTGACGGCGTCGAGCAGGTTGCGCTGCCCGCCGATCACGTTCTCCCACGTCGGTGCGGTGGCGTCCTCGAAGTCCGCGAGCCACACCTTGGCGCCGGAGTTCAGCGCGTTGACGGTCATCTTGCGCGTCGGCGGGCCGGTGATCTCGACACGGCGGTCCTCCAGGCCGGCCACGTGACCGGCGACGGACCAGTCCGCGTTGCGGACGTGCCTGGTCTCGTCCAGGAATCCCAGCGGTGCCGGGTCTTCCCTGCGGTGACGGCGTGCGGCGAGCAGGTCGGCGCGGCGGCCGGCGAACTCGCGGTCGAGCTGGGCGAGGAAGTCGAGCGCCTCGGGGGTGAGGATGGTCGGGTCTGCTTCTCCGACGACCTCGATGCGGTGGTTCAGCATCAGAACTGCTCCTCCTCCGTCGAGCCCTTCAGCGCGGTGGTGCCGCTGGCCGGGTTGATCGCGGTGCTGACCAGGTCGAAGTAGCCGGTGCCGACCTCGCGCTGGTGCCGGGTCGCGGTGTAACCGTCCACTTCGGACGCGAACTCGCGCTCCTGCAGCTCGACGTACGCGGTCATGCCGGTCTCGGCGTAGCCCTGGGCGAGCGAGAACATCGAGTGGTTCAGCGAGTGGAAACCGGCGAGCGTGATGAACTGGAACTTGTAGCCCATGTGCCCTAGCTCGCGCTGGAACTTCGCGATCGTGGCGTCGTCGAGGTGCTTGCGCCAGTTGAACGACGGCGAGCAGTTGTAGGCCAGCAGCTGGTCCGGGTACTCGGCCTTGATCGCCTCGGCGAACTGGCGCGCGACCTCCAGGTCCGGCTTCGAGGTCTCCATCCACAGCAGCTCGGCGTGCGGCGCGTAGGCCAGGCCGCGGGTGATGCACGGGTCGATGCCGTTGGTGACGCGGTAGAAGCCCTCGGCGGTGCGCTCGCCGGTGATGTACGGGCGGTCGCGCTCGTCGACGTCACTGGTGATCAGCGTGGCGGCCTGGGCGTCGGTGCGGGCGACGACGACGGACGGCACGCCCGCGATGTCGGCGGCGAGACGGGCGGCGTTGAGCGTGCGGACGTGCTGCTCGGTCGGGATCAGCACCTTGCCGCCGAGGTGGCCGCACTTCTTCTCGGACGCGAGCTGGTCCTCCCAGTGCACGCCAGCCGCTCCGGCCGCGATCATGGCCTTCATCAGCTCGAACGCGTTGAGGTTGCCGCCGAAGCCCGCCTCGGCGTCCGCGACGATCGGCGCCAGCCAGTCGACGCTGTGGTCGCCCTCGGCGTGGGTGATCTGGTCGGCGCGCAGCAGGGCGTTGTTGATGCGGCGCACGACCTGCGGCACCGAGTTCGCCGGGTACAGCGACTGGTCGGGGTAGGTCTGGCCGGAGAGGTTCGCGTCGGCGGCGACCTGCCAGCCGGAGAGGTAGATGGCCTTGAGGCCCGCCTTGACCTGCTGCACGGCCTGGTTGCCGGTGAGGGCGCCGAGCGCGTGGACGTAGTCCTCGCTGTTGATCAGGTCCCACAGCTTCTCGGCGCCGCGCCGGGCCAGCGTGTGCTCCTCGACGACGGTGCCGCGCAGCTTCACGACGTCCTCGGCGCTGTAGGTGCGCTCGATGCCACGCCACCGCGGGTCGGTGGACCACTGCTGCGCCAGCTGCTGGGCCTGCTCGTTCGCCTCGGTCATCGTGGATCTCCTTGCCAACACCGGTCGGTCCGTTGCGAATGAACCTAAATCTGCGCTTCAGCGCTGGTCGAGGGCCGCAATCAGCCAAGTTCTGCCAAGTTTGCGCACGATTTTGCGAACTTTGCGAAGCCATTCGTTGGCTATAGTCCGCGCATGGACAAGACCTTCGTCGGGCACCGGCTGCGGCAGCTGATCGCCGACCGCGCGCTCAGCCAGGTGGAGGTCGCGAGGCTGCTGGAGATCTCCCCCAGCTACCTCAACCAGCTCCTGCACAACTCGCGCCCGCTGACCGTGCCCGTGCTGCTGAAGATCACCGAGGTGTTCGGCGTCGACGCGAGCTTCTTCGCCCACGACGACGCCCACCGGCTGTTGGCCGAACTGCGCGAGGTGTTCTCGGACCTGGGCGCGCCCGTCCCGACCGAGCTCGCCGGCTCCTCCCCCGACGCGGCGAGGGCCGTCATCGCGCTGCACCGCCGCTACCGCGAGGCGTCCGAGCAGCTCACGCTGCTCACCGGCGACAGCGAGGACGCCGTGTCCGTGACGATGCCGCACGAGGACGCCCGCGACTTCTTCTACGAGCGCCAGAACTACATCGCCGTCCTGGACGAACCGGCCGAACAGCTCGCCCAGGAGTGCCGGCTGCGACGCGGCGAGGTGCGGACGGTGCTGACCGAACGCCTTGCCGCGCACGGGATCCGCGTCTCCCGGCTGGAGACCGCGGACGAACGGCACCGGTACGACCCGGCCACACGGGTGCTGCACCTGTCCACGGGGTTGCGGCCGGGCCAGCAGGCGTTCCGGATGGCCGTGCAGGTCGCCTACGCCGAGCACGGGGACCTGCTCACGTCGCTGGCAGCCGAGGTGCGCAACCCGCAGTCCCGCACCCTGACGAGAATCGGTCTCGCGAACTACTTCGCCGCCGCGTTCATCCTGCCGTACAAGGACTTCCTGGCCACCGCCGAGAGTTTCCGCTACGACGTCGAACGGCTCACCGACCACTACGGCCTCGGCTTCGAGACCATCTGCCACCGGCTCTCGACCCTGCAACGGCCGCGGTCGCGCGGCGTCCCGTTCTCGTTCATCCGCATCGACCGCGCCGGCAACATGTCGAAACGCCAGTCCGCCACGGGTTTCCACTTCTCCCGCACCGGCGGCACGTGTCCACTGTGGAACATCTACGAGGCGTTCAGCGCGCCGGGCAGGGTGCTGCGGCAGATCGCCGTCATGCCGGACGGGCGCGGCTACTTCTGGATCGCTCGCACCGTCACGCGCAGGCCGCACCGCTGGGGCACCCCGACCAAGACCTACGCCGTGGGCCTCGGCTGCGAACTGCGGCACGCCTCACGGCTGATCTACTCGGCCGGGCTGGACCTCGACGACCACGAGGCCGCCGTGCCGATCGGGCCGGGCTGCAAGACCTGCCCGCGCATCGGCTGCGCCCAGCGCGCGTTCCCGCAGGTCGGGCGCACGCTCGCGATCGACGAGAACCACAGCACGTTCTCGCCGTACCCGGTGCACGACTGAGTGCCGCGCGCGGCGTGGGCGCAGTCGCCATACGATCGAACGCATCATGGGCGAACCCACGGATCCCGCAGACGACGCCACCATCAACGACCCCCTGCTCACCACCCCGGTGGCCAGGCTGATGGCGTTGGCGATGGAGACGAACATCCGCGTGTTCGACGTGCCGGCGGCCCGCAGCCTGCAACTCGCGGGCCTGGTCGGCCTCGGCTCCGACGGCAACGGCGACCCGCGCTGCATGATCGGCCTCACCGACGACCTCGACGACGACCTGCGCGCGGACGTGCTGGCGTTCGGCCTCGCCGTGCTCGTGGGCACGCCCGACCTCCTCGACGAGAGCCCCGACGGCGTTCTCGGGATCAGCAGGGAGCGCCTCCCCCAGTTCGACAACGGCCCCGGCAACCTGGCCTGGCACATCCTGCAGACGTGCGGGCGGGAGTCGCCGTCGACGACGTTCCGGCTGATGATCATTCAACCCGACGACGAATAGGCCCTTGGTCGCAGCGGCATTGCGCTGTCCAGACCATTCCGGAATCCGCGGGAACCGGGCGGCTGAACGCTGCGTCATGCTGTCGACGAGTACGTACCGCAACGTTCGGGGAGGACGGCCCGGTGCCTGACGCCATCGCCGGTTCGATCGACGAACGGCCGTCCGGCCGCGCGACCACCCTCGGGGGCCGGTGATGTCGAATCCGCTGGTGGTCCAGCCCGACGCGGCGCCGTCGGGGTTCATGAACGCCGGTACCGGTGACAACGGCTGGATGACGGGCATCTCCATCGCGGAGTCCGCGATGGACACGTTCAACGGCTTCAAGGACGGCAACTGGGTCGAGGGCGGCCTCGGCATGGTCGGCCTGGTCGCCGACGCGGCCTCGATGGCGATCGACCCGTTCGGCACTCTGCTCTCGTCCGCGGCTTCGTTCCTGATGGAACACATGCAGCCGTTGAAGGAGGCGCTGGACTGGCTGGCGGGCGACCCGCCGGTGATCGAGTCGTACTCGGCGACGTGGAACAAGGTCGCGGAGGAGATCGGCAAGGTCTCGCAGGAGTACCAGCAGGCCGTGCAGGCCACCGCCTCGTGGCAGGGCCCGGCGGCGGACTCGTACCGCGCGGCGGCGGGAGCCCAGAACGACGCGCTGTCCGGCGCCGCCTCGGCCGCCGGTTCGGTCGGCACCGTCGTCGGCGTGATGGGCATGGTCGTCGCGTTCGTGCGCGAGATGGTCCGCGACCTGATCGCCGACCTCGTCGGCAAGCTGATCGCGTGGGTGCTGGAGGCCGTGTTCACGCTGGGCTTCGGCACGCCGGTGATCGTGGCGCAGGCCGTCACCGCGATCTCGAAGTGGGCCACGCGCATCGGTGAGCTGATCCAGAAGCTCATCAAGACCATCAAGAAGGTCTCGCCGCTGCTCGGCCGTCTGGTCGAGATCTTCACGAAGATCATGAAGGTCGTCGGCAAGCTGGTCGGCAAGGTGACCGGTCTTGACGTGATCTCGACGAAGTCCATCAAGCCCGGTGGCTTGTTCCACCGGCCTGACGCGCCTGATCTGTCGCCTTCCGGTGGACGCGGCGCGCCTTCGTCCTCGTCGCCCGACAGCTCGCCTTCCTCTCCGTCGTCACCGGACGGCTCGCCTTCTTCGTCCTCTCCGAGCAGCTCGCCTTCGTCTTCTCCTTCCTCTTCGCCGGACAGCTCGGCGCCGTCGTCAGCGTCGCCGCCCTCGGCTCCCTCGCCGTCGCGCACGCCCGACAGCCCGTCGACCCCGGACACCCCGTCGGCCCCGCGTTCGCCCGACAGCTCCCCGTCCTCCCCCTCCGCACCCTCAGGCCCAGGTGCGCCGCACTCCCCGGCCGCGCCTTCGTCCACTCCGGACGCTCCCGCACCGCGCAACACCGGCCAGACCGTCCAGTCCTCCGTCGCTCCCCCCGAGGCCCCGGCACGACCGGACGCCCCACACGCCCCCGCAGCACCGCGCACAGCGGACACCACCCCGTCCCAGGCCGGCCCCATGGGCGGCGGCGCCCCGAACGCGGGCGGCAACACCCCGTCCTCCCCGGCAGCGGGCCGGCCACCGGCAGGCGGCGGGCAGGGCTGGACCGGCACGCCGGGCTCGCGCGGTGACGCGGGCTCGGGCCTGCCGTCCCAGCGCACCCCGGACACGACTCCGTCGTCGGCCCGCCCGTCGAGCCCGTCGCAGCCGAACTTCAGCGCGCCGAACGCGCCTTCCGCCCCGCACAGCGGTCCCAACGCACCTTCCGGGCCCAGCGCGCCGTCAGCACCCAACGCACCGCACGGCGGTCCCGCAGCACCGCACAGCCCGGCCGCACCGTCGTCTCACGGCGGCCCGAGCGCGGGCTCGCCCGACGGACCGGGCACGACGTCACCCTCAGGCCGCCCGGACGCGCCGACCCGCCCCCAATCGACGACAACACCGACCTTCGCGGACGGCCCCTCCGCCCCGCACACCAGCCCCAACGCCCCGAACGCTCCCAGCACCCCGAACGTGCCGCAGCAACCCGGCTTCACGCCAGGCGGAGGCACGCCACACGCCGGTGGCCCCACCCCGCACTCGCCGGGCGGCCACGCTCCCGGCTCACCGGGCACCAGGCCCGACGGTCCGGGCGCGCGCCCCGACGGCCCCCGCCCGGACGCCTCCCGTCCGCGGACCGACGCACCCGCCGGCCACCCCGGCGGGTCGAGCAGGCCGGACTCGCCCGCGCCGCAGCACCGTCCCGACGCGAGCCGACCCGATGCCGGACGGCCCGATGCCGGACGGCCCGACGGTGCCCGTCCGCGCGGCTTCGACGGACCTACAACGCACCCCGGACAGCGTCCCGACGCACCTGGGCAGCCGCACCACCGTCCCGATGGCACCACGCCGGACGGCACCCGGCCTGACTCGACGCGGCCCGACTCGACCCGTCCCGACAGCACCCGTCCAGACAGCACCCGTCCAGACAGCACCCGCCCAGATGGTGCTCGGCCGGACGGTGCTCGGCCGGACTCCACGCGACCTGACTCCAACCGGCCCGACAGCACCCGACCCGACAGCACCCGACCCGACAGCACCACTCCCGACTCGACCCGTCCCGACGGGCCCGGACACGGCCCCGACAGCCCCCACCGCGACACCGAAACCCCCAACCACCACGACGCGGACACGAGCCACGACGGCGACGCACCCACCTCGCACCCCGAGGACCGGCCCTCCCCCGAGCAGGCGCACGAGCGGCACGCCGAGCAGACGCCTGCCGGTGTGTCGCACCACGGTGGCGACCCAGACATGGGCGACCTGCCCCACCGGGTGCCGGAGGACCCGCGGTTCTTCACCGCCGACGTGCACGTCACGCCGGACGGCCGGGCTCGCATCGGCGGGCACGACTACACGCCCGCCGAGTACGCCGACATGTTGCGGCGCGGCGGGTACGACGGCAGCCGGCCGGTCCGGCTCATCGGGTGTGACGCGGGCAGCAACGACTTCGCGCAGCAGTTGTCGCGGCACCTCGACGCCCCTGTGGTTGCGCCTACGAAGCCCGCGTGGACCGACAGCCACGGTCGCGTCTTCACCAGTGATCCCGAGATCTCGCCCGACGGCACGCGCTCGCCCCGGATCCCTCCGAACGGCGAGTGGGAGACGCACCACCCCGACGGCAGCAGGACCAGGGCCAGCGACGACGGTTACGCGCCCGGCAGCCACCGCGACACCGACGGCGCCGACGCCAGGGACCGCGGAGACGACCCCCAGAACAACGACCCCCAGACCAGCGACCCCGAAAACCCGCAGAACCACGACAACAACGACCCCACCGACGACCCCGAGTACACGCCGCCCCCGAGGGACCGGGTCATCCCGGCGGACGACCCGGCGTTCAACGAGCGGTTCGTCGACTTCGACCGGCCCACGCACCAGCCGGTCGACCCGAACAACCCGGACGCGCCCCGCCAGCCGCTCAACCGGCACGAGGAGATCCAGGCGCCGCACCGGGACCGCGAGACGGTGCCGGACGGCAACACCGAGCCGGACCGGCTGCAGCCGATCGAGAACCCCGACCCGGTGCCGGTGCCGCTGCGCGACCACCAGCCGCTGGAGCCGTGGACCGAGTACCCGGTGGTCAACGAGAACGGCACGCGCACGACGTTCGTCACCGACGGCGACGGCAACGTCAAGTGGGTCGAGGCGACGCCGGGGCGGCAGGACATGGCGGTCGACGGCAAGGGCAAGTGGTCCGGGTTCAACCCCGACCTCAGCCACCCGTTGCTGCCGGACGCCAAGTACCAGGTGCCGAACTACCACAACAGCGACAAGTCACTGGCGTTCCACACCGACCAGCACGGTCAGACCGACTCGATGACCGGCGATGTCGAGGCGGGCGGGCAGAACAAGAACTACCGCGACGACGACGGTGGCAAGGGTGCCCAGCAGCGCGCGTACCAGGAGGGTGAGGCCGCGTACCCGAGTGATCCGCCGGACCGGACGCTCACGCAGGAGGAGATCGACAACTCGCGCGTCAAGTGGGCAGGCGGTCACCTGCTGGCCAACGAGCTCGGCGGGTTCGGCGAGTACCTCAACATGCACGGGCAGATGGCGGGCTCGAACTCCGGCAACGCGCGGGACGGCTGGTTCCACGAGCCGTCGTGGCGGGCCAAGGAGACGGAGCTCGTCGCGTTCTCCAGCCAGCCGCACCAGGACGTCCAGAACTACCAGGTGCGGGCGACGCGCGAGGCCGACGGCGTGCCGAGCGAGGTGACCATGCGCTGGCAGGAGGTCACGTACGCGCGCAACGCGGACGGTACGGTCCAGCTCGGGCCGGACAACAAGCCGGTCGTGGAGAACGTCGTGACCAAGGAACGCGTCTTCCCGAACCGGCCGGAGGTGAACTATGGACCCCAGACCAGGTACAAGGGTCGCTGACGTCCTCTCGTCGCTGGAGGCGGGCGCCCCGGTCGGGTGGAACCGCGTCACCCTCGACGTCTGGGCGAACGTCCTGTCCTACGAGCTGGCCTCGTCCGCGCAGGACGCGCAGGGGCGGTTCGCGGGCGAGGTGCGGCTGGCGGAGCTGACCGACCAGCTGCAGGAGCTCCGCGAGGAGATGTACGAGGAGGACCGCGGCACGTGGTTCTCGGCGCGGTTCGTGCTGCGCCGCGGCGGTGAGCCCGAGGTGACGTTCAACTTCGACGAGGACCCGCGGTGGTCGCCGGAGCTGCACCCGATGATGTTCGTGCGCGACCTGGAAGCCTTTCCCCGCGCGGACGAGCACGTGCCGGACTGGCTGCGGGAGACCGTCGAGCGCGGGCTCGACCTGCAACGCGCACACGAGGCCGGTCAGTAGGCTGACCGAGCCCGACGGCGATCCAGGAGGAAGCGAACAAGCATGGCGAACTGGCCGGAGCTCAGCCCGATCGAGCAGCAGGAGAAGCTCGCGGAGATCACGCAGGAGATCCTGCCGACCCTTCCGCAGGGGTGGTCGCGTCTGGTGTTGCGCGCCAAGATGATCGGCCCGCACAGCGAGGCCGACACGGGCGTGAAGATGTCCGACGGCTCCGTGCGCGGCTGGTCGTTCCCGCCGGAGGTGTGGCGGAAGTTCCAGCAGCTGCGCAAGGGCATGTACGCCGAGGGCCTCGGTTCGTGGATCGAGTTCGAGTACGTCCTCGACCCGCCCGGCAGGTACAGCATCAACTACAACCGCGACGAGGCGCCGAAGTTCGACGAGGCGCCGTCGCAGGAGAACTTCGCGACCGAGCAGAAGTGGTTCCCGCGCGCCGACGAGGCGATGCCGGCGTGGTTCCGCGACGGGCTCGCGACGACCGGCGCCTGACAGCCGGACCAGCTGCGAGGGGTGGAGCCTTCACCGGAAGGCCCCACCCCGCACGCGTTCAGGCCGCGAGGTCCAGCCACTCCCCGACGGCCAGCACGTGCGACCGCTGCCCGGCGTGCTCGCGGAACTCCGCCGCCGGGTCGTCCACCTCGACGTAGCCGGGCAGCTTGACCGGTTGCTCGGTCTCGTAGTGCATCGGAACCGCGTACCGGGCGCCCAGGATCTCGGCGGCCGCGGCGGCCTGGAACGGGTTCATCGCCGCCGTCACCGGGCTCGGCGGCTGCAGGTGCGGCGCGTCGACCACCGCGCCGTTGGCGGGCAGGAAGGCCGCGTCGAACGGGCTGAACCGGCGCGCGACCAGCCACCACCAGCCGTGGAACATCGTGTCGCCGCCGTGGAAGAGGCGCTGCCCGTCCGCCTCGACCACCCAGTTGAGCTGCGGGTCGCCCAGCCCGTCGATCGACGGCACCGCCGTGACCCGGAACGGGCCGAACTCGCGCACCGACCAGGTGTCCACCACCTCGGCGGCCAGCCCGTGCTCGACCAGCTCGCGCTCGCTCAGCAACGTCGCCACGTTGTCCACGTCGTCGCCATGACCCCGTGCGGGACGCAGGATCGGCGCTCCCCTGGTCAGCGTCCCCGCGAGCGCCGCCGCGTCGGTGTGGTCGCGGTGCAGGTGGGTGACCAGCGCGGCGGTGGCCTGCCCGCTCGCCCTGGTCAGCCCGATGCCCGGCTTCCAGCCCGTGAAGAGCGGGGTCAGGTCCTCCACGTAGTCGATGAGCAGCCTCCTGCCCGCCGCCTCGACCTCAAGACCCGCCCAGCCCAGTCGTCGTACCCGCACGTCGCACTCCCTCGTCGTTTGTGCGGCGAAATTAGCGTACGAGCGTTCTCCAAATCAATAGCGAACGTGCGTACGCTATTCTCGTCACATGTCACCGCGCCGCTCCGCCGCCGAGGCACTGGTCACCCGAGCCCGGATCCTCAGCCGTGCCGCCGCGATCGCGTCGGAGGAGGGCCTCGACGGCATCACCATCGGCCGCCTCGCCGACGAGCTGGAGATGAGCAAGTCCGGGGTGCACAAGCACTTCGGCACCAAGGAGACGTTGCAGATCTCCACTTTGGACAAGGCGTTCGTCGACTTCTGGGTGCGGTTCGTGGAGCCCGCCCTGGTCGAAGAACCCGGCCTGGGCCGCCTGCGCGTGCTGTGCGACAACTCCGTGCACTACCTCGCCGAACCGCTGCTGCCCGGGGGTTGTCTCCTCACCGCGGCGCTGAGCGAGTACGACGGACGCCCCGGCGCGGTGCGCGACGCGGTGGCCGAGGCGTGGTCGCGCTGGCAGGAGCAGCTGCGGGCCGACCTAGTCACCGCGGTCGAGCGGCGTGAGCTGCCCGAGGGGTTCGACGTCGAGCAGGCGTTGTTCGAGATCCTCGCCGCCGGTCTCGCGCTGAACGCGGCCATGCAGCTGCAGCACGACCCGGCCGCGGCCGGGCGGGCGCGCCGCGCGATGGAACGGGCGTTGAGTCAGTCCTGAACGGCGGTGGCCACGGCTCGCATGACCGACTCCAGGTCGCGCTCCCCCTCCGGCGTCTGCACGCCGTGCTCCAAAGCGCGCGTCATGAGCCGCAGGGGCAGGGGCCCGCTGACCAGCTCGGCCCACGCGTCGTGCTCGGCCTGGTAGGCGTCGGTCAGGTCCGACGGCGGGACCAGCCGCTTCGCCGCCGCGATGATCTCCGGCGAGAGCACGGCGATCTTCCGCGCCACCCCGTCCACCACCGCGCCGAGCTCGGCCGCGGGCACCGCGCGGTTGATCCAGCCGTAGGCGGCGGCGGTGTCGGCGTCCACCAGGTCCGCGGTGAGCAGCAGTTCGAGGGCGCGGTTGCGGCCGACCCGTTCGCGCAGGTACTGGGTTCCGCCGCCGCCGGGGACGATGCCCATCAGCACCTCGGTCTGGCCGAGCCCGGCGGTCTCCCGCGCGGCGAAGGTCAGGTCGGCCGCCGCGACGAACTCGGCGCCGCCCGCGCGGGCCTTGCCGGCGAGCTCGACGATCGTGACCTGCGGCTGGTGGCGCAGCAGCTCGCCGACGCCCTGGAACAGGTTGGCGCCGGAGCTCCGCCCGGCGAGCTCCTCCAGCCCGTCCATCTCGTCGAGGATGTGGATGTCGACGTGCGCCAGGAAGAACTCCGGGTTCGCGCTGGAGAACACGATCACGCGGACCGAACGGTCGTCTCGCAGCGCACCGAGCACCTCGTGCAGCTCACGGATGAGAGTGCCGCTCAGGACGTTGACGGGCGGGTTGTCGAGCGTGATCCGGGCGATGCCGGAGTCGACGGCGACGCTCAGGGTCTTGTACGCGTCCAGGTTCACAATGGGTCCCAGGTTGTCGATGAGCCAGTAGGTTTGCGATGCATACCCACACTGGTCCGCGACCCGCGAATGATCAATAACGCACTTTCGGAGCACCAAGGATCCCCATGGACACCACCCAGCCGACCGACGCCCCGCGGTTCAGCGTCGACTGCCCCAGCCGCCCGATCCTCGACCAGGTCGCCGACAAGTGGTCGATGATGGCGCTGGCGGTGCTGGAGCGGCCGACGCGGTTCAACGAGATCAAGCGGCAGCTCGACGGCGTGACGCAGCGGGTGCTCACCCAGACGTTGCGCAGACTGGAGCGCAACGGCCTGATCCGGCGCCGGGTTCTCGAAACCTCGCCGATCGGCGTGGAGTACTCCCTGACCCCGCTGGGCGAGTCGTTCCGCGCGCCGTTCCTCGGCCTGTACGAGTGGACCGTCGCGAACAGCGTCGAGGTCATGGCCGCGCAACGGGAGTACGACGAGCGGACGTCAGCCCGCTGACCCCGGCAACGGGTGCGTGGCTCCGGACTGCAGCCCGCCGAGGCTGAACGCGAGCACGCGCCGCCACGCCTCCGGTGCGGTCGCGGCGGTCTCCCGCACGACCAGAGCGTTCGCGAAGATCACCAGCGCCAGGTCGTCGGCCGTGACTCCCGCCCGCACCGCACCGGCTTGGCGAGCCCGGTCGAGCAACCCTGCAGCCTTCCCGAACCCGGTCTCGCACACCTCGGCCAGTTCCGGAGCGTCGTGCGTCTGGCGGCTGACGGCGTCGCGGAACGCCGGGTCGGTGGCCTGCTGCTCGCACAGGACCGTGACGTAGGTGACGAGCGACTCCCACGGGTCCTCGGCGGCCTGCGCCAGCGCGAGTGCCTCGCCCATCCGTTCGGCGACCAGCGCGGGCATCACCGCGTCGATCAACGCCTCCCGCCCGCCGACGCGGTTGTAGAGGGTTCCGGTGCTCACCCCCGCGCGCTGCGCGATCTCCTCCAGCGGCACCTCCAGCCCCTTCTCCCGGAACACCTCGGCCGCCGCCGCGACGAGCCGTTCCTGGTTGCGCCGCGCGTCCCTGCGCAACGGGGCCGTCCCCTCCGTGGTCACACCGGCCAGCCTAGAGGAACCGGAGCGGAAGTTGACAGCAACCTCAAGTTCTCGGATAAGTTGAGAACACCGTCAACTTCTGGAGTCGCTGATGTCCAAGACCATCGTCGTGCTCGGCGCCGGTACCGGCCACGGCCCTGCCGTCGCCCGGCGTTTCGGCCACGAGGGGTACCGGGTCGCCCTCGTCGCACGCAACGAGAACCGCCTCACCGCACTCGCCGGCCAACTGGAAGAGGAGGGTGTGGAGGCAGCCGTGTTCCCGGCCGATCTGGCCCAGCCGTCCGGGATCCCCGCCCTGATCGACGCGATCCGCGGCCACTTCACGCGGATCGACGTGGTCTCGTACGCGCCGCTGGACCTGAGCAGCTTCATGCCGGCCGCCGACCTGACCCCGGAGACCATGCAACGGCACCTCGACCTGTACTTCCTCACCCCGATCGCCCTGGTGAGGGCCGTGCTGGGCGAACTGACCGGCCGCGGCGAGGGCAGCATTCTGATCACCCAGAGCACCTCGGCGACCAGGCCGGCCCCGCACCTCAGCGGTGTGGGGCCGGCCATGGCCGCGACCCGCAACTACGTGCGGAGCCTCGCGCAGGAGATCGCGGGATCAGGCGTGCACGCGGCGACGCTGCAGATCGGGTCGATGATCACGGGCAGCGCGGTGCACGAGGCGCTGCGGTCGGGGGCGCTCACGCACGACACCGCCTTCACCGAGATCGACCCGTCCGACATCGCGGACGCGTTGTGGCAGATGCACGTCGAGCGCGACGTCTTCGACCGCGAACTCACTCAGAAAGCGGCGGTGCCGGCGTAAACCGTGCTGAGGCCCGCCTTGTCGGCCGTGGTCACCTCGACCAGCGTCCGGCCGTCCGCGGAGAACACCAGGGACGGGCTGTAGTTCTGCACCGGGCCGGGTGACCCCACCACGGGACCGGCGACGGTGACGGGTGCGGCCCGCTGCGTCCAGGTGCCGCCCAGCGTGCCGACGAGGATCGCCCCGCCGTTGCCGGTCTGCGCGGTGCCACCGGAGTTCACCAGAACCTGTCCGATGAGGACGATCGTCGATCCTTTCAGGACGATGGTCGGGGTGTGGCGGAAGTGCGTGCCGTTCGCGGTGACCGGACGGGTGCCTGCCGCGGTGACCGAACCCCAGCGCAGCCCGTCGGACGACGTGCGCAGGAACGCCGCGCAGCTGTACGTCGGGCCGCAGATCTCGTACGTCATCAGGAACGTGCCGTCGGGCAGCCGCCGCACGCCGGGCATTCCCGGACGGTCGGCGCGGTTGGAGACCGCGACGACGTCGGTCGGGGCCGTCCAGTCGACGCCGTTCGCGGACGTCGTCTGGACGAGCTTCTGGCTGTGGTTCGCGTCGGTCTCGTCGGCGTAGTGGGCGACCAGGCGCCCGTTGGACGCGATGGAGAACTCGGGCTCCCAGAGGCCGCCGGCGTTGCGCGCGGTGGCGAGGGTGCTGAGGAACTGCCAGGTCCTGCCCTGGTCGCTGCTGCGCCAGACGCGGATCACCATCGGCTGGCTCGCGCTGTGGTTGTCACCGCCGAACGACGCCGACCACAGCAGGGTGCCCGCCGGGAGGTTCCCGACGGGAGCGGGCAGTTCGTACAGCGTGCCGCAGCAGATGCCGCGGGACGCCGTCGCGTCGGAGATCGTCGCGATGTTGCGGTAGTTGCGGCCGTCGGTGCTCGAGTAGATCCTCGCGACGCCGTGCGGCCGGTCCGCCGGGAACGCGACGGAACTGGACACGTAGGTCCCGTTCGCCGCGCCGGAGTGCTGCAGCCGCACCACTCGCGGGTACATCCCGGCACCGACCTCGGTCCCCGCGGCGGCCTGTGCCGGTGTGACCGCACCTGCCACCGATAACACGCTGATCAGAATGGCCAGAAACGCTCGCAGACGCATCGTTGTCGCCTCCTGGATTCGGTCATTCGCCGCTGGAGCGGCGTTTTGCCTGGTGGTACTCGTGCGCGATCTCCTCGACGGGGATCGCGGCTGCGGGGCGGCGGTTGATGCGGCGGACTTCCTCGACCGGGAGCTTGGGCTGCCGGTCGGCGGTGAGCAGGCCGTTGGTCTCCTGCAACGTGTCGGTGAGCTGGGTGTAGCAGAACCCCGCCACGGCAGGGCTTTCGAGCAGTGCGGACGTGAGCTCGTCGTAGCGCTTGAGCAACGCGTCTGCGTCCGCGAGCGTGGCGTACCCGTGCCACTCCTCCCCCGCCTGCGGGGTGAAGCTCAGGCCGCCGTACTCGGAGAGCATGACCGGCACGCCGGGGATCCGGCCCTCCAGCAGGAGCCTGCGCCCCGCCGGTCCGGAACCGGCCAAAGTGGACTCGACGCGGGCGGCGTCGCCGTAGCGGGACAGCAGTCCGGCGGCGGTCGGGGTGTAGTCGTGCAGGCCGTAGATGTCGCTGACCGTGTGCTCCCAGCCGTCGTTGGAGATCACCGGCCGGGTCGGGTCGAGCGCCTTGGTCAGGTGGTACAGGGCCGTCGCCAGCGCCCGTTGCGCCGGGTCGGTGGCGATGTGGTCGACGCCCCAGCTCTCGTTGATCGGCACCCAGGCCACGACGCACGGGTGGCTGACGTCGCGCAGGACGACCTCCGTCCACTCGCGACTGAGCCGGTCGACCGACGTCGCCGAGAACGCGTACGTGCTCGGCAGTTCGCCCCACACGAGCAGGCCGAGCCGGTCGCAGTGGTGCAGGAACCGGGGGTCCTCGACCTTCTGGTGCACCCGCACGCCGTTGAAGCCGAGCTCCTTGACGAGCTGCGCCTCGCGGAGCAGTTCCTCGTCCGACGCGGCCAGGTGGCTCTGCGGCCAGTACCCCTGGGCCAGCACCATCCGCGGGAAGTACGGGGCCTCGTTGAGCGTGAAGCGGCCTTCGCGCACACCGGTCGTGCGCAGGCCGAGGTAGCTGTGCACGACGTCCGTGCCGGTCGGGCCGGAGAGTTCGAGGTCGGCGTCGATCAGCGTGGGGTGCTCCGGCGACCACAGCAGCCGGCCGAGCTCCTGGCGGTTCTCCGCCACCGGCAGGCTGATCGTGAGCCGCGCGCGCTCACCGCGCACGACCGCGGACTGCTCGGCGAGCACCTCGTCGCCCAGCCGCAGCCGCACGCCGAGCCGGTGGCCGTCCGGCACGCCGCCGAACCCGGCCTCCAGCTCCACCAGGCCATCGAACGGCCTCGGCGTCCAGCGGACCGAGTCGATCCACACCAGCGGCACCCGTTCGAGCCACACGGGCTGCCAGATCCCGGTGGTGCGGTGGTACCAGATGTCGTGCGGCTCGGCCCGCCAGTCCTGCTTGCCCCGCGGCTGGTGCGGGTCGTTGCGGTCCTCGGCCCGCACGACCAGCACCTGCTCGGCGCCGTCGCGCAGGGCGGCGGTGATGTCGGCGGAGAACGGCGTGTGGCCGCCCTCGTGCGTCGCGACCAGCTGCCCGTTGACCCAGACCGACGCGCGGTGGTCGACGGCGCCGAAGTGCAGCAGCACCCGGTGCCCGCCCGCCTGGGCGTCGAACGTGCGGCGGTACCAGACGACCGGGTGGAAGCCCGTGTCGCCGATGCCGCTCGCGGCCGACTCCGGCGGGTAGGGCACGGTGATCGTGCGGTCGAACACCGCCCCGATCACGTGCCAGTTCTCGTCGAGTCCGGCTTCGGCGTCGTCGTGGGTGAACTCCCACTCGCCGCACAGGTCGGTCCAGTTCGCCCGCGTCAGCTGGGGACGGGGGTGGGTCATCGGTGAGCTCCTTCGGATCCCGGCTCAGCCCTTGAGGCCGGTGCTGGTGACGCCTTCGACGATGCGGCGCTGGAAGAACAGGAAGAGCAGGATCAACGGCAGCGCGCCGAGGATCGAGGACGCCATGACGTCGGCGTAGCGCTCGCCGAACGAGCCCTGCACGGTGGCGAGTCCCACCGGGATGGTCATCAGCGCCGGGTTCGACACCGCGATCAACGGCCAGAGCAGGTTGTTCCACGTCCAGACGAACGTGAAGATCGCGACGGCGGAGATGGCGGGACGGCTCAGCGGCAGCACGATCCGCCGGTACAGCGTCCACGGTCCGGCGCCCTCGACCATCGCGGACTCCTCGATCTCGCGCGGGATCCCGTCGAAGAACTGCTTGAAGACGAAGACCGCGATCGCCGAGGGCACCTGCGGAAGGATCACCGCCCAGTAGGTGTTCAGCAACCCGAACGCCCCGAGCTCGCGGAACCACGGCACGATCAGCACCTGACCGGGGATCACGATGCCCGCGAGCACGACCAGGAACACCGACCGCTTGCCGCGGAACCGCAGCCGGGACAGGGCGAACGCCGCCATGCTCGCGCTCACCAGCGTCAGCACGACGGTGAGCACCGAGGTGATCGCGCTGGACAGGTACCAGTTCAGGATGTCGCCCTGGGCGAACAGCGCCAGGTACGAGTGCAGGGTGAGATCGCCGCTGCCGATGATCTCCGTGGCGCCTTGGGCCGCAGTCGTGTTCTCGACCAGCGAGGTGCGGACCGCGAACGCCGTGGGAAGGATCCACAGCAACGCGAACACCGCCACGACCACGAGGCACAGCAGGTCGAAGGTCCTCGTCGCGGAGACGGCGGGCCGGTGCCTGCCAGGCGCCGCTGCGCTGAGCGCGGTCATCGGATCACCTCGCGGTCACGGCGGCGGGTGGCGAGCAGCCAGAGCCCCGACACCAGGAGGATGAGCAGGAAGTAGAGCATCGACGCGGCGGACGCGGCGCCCACCCGGTAGTCGGTGAACCCGGTGTCGTAGACGTACTCCAGCACCGGTCGGGTCTCGGCGGCCCCCATGGTCATCAGGTAGATCTGGTCGAACACCTTCAGCGACGCGATCAGCTGCAGCGCCGTGACCAGAGCGGTGGTGCGGCGCAACAACGGCAACGTGATCCGCGTGGTCTGCTGCCACGGGCCCGCGCCGTCGATCGCCGCGGCCTCGTAGAGCTCGCGCGGGATCTCCTGCAGCGCGGCCAGGTACAGCACGAAGTTGAAGCCCAGCGTCCACCAGAGCGTGACGCCCGCGATCGACGGCATCGCCCAGTCCGGATCGCCGAGCCAGGCCGGCGGTGCGACGCCCACGGCCTTCAGCACGGTCGCGAGCACACCGCTGTCCGGCGTGAGGATGAACAGCCAGATCAGCGCGACCGTCGCCGAGGGCAGGATGTACGGCAGGAAGAAGGCGAAGCGGAACAGCCGGTTGCCGCTGCCGACCCGGTTCACCAGGACGGCGAGCAGCAGGCTCAGCACCACCAGCAATGGCGTGGTGTAGAGCGTGAACCGCACGGTGTTCCAGAGCGCGTCCCAGAAGTCCGCGCTGGCGAGGAGCGCCGCGAAGTTGCCGAAGCCGACGGCGTCGCCCAGTCCCGGCTTCACCAGGCTGGTGTCGAAGAAGGACAGGACGAACCCGTAGACCGTCGGCCCGAGCACGAACAGCAGGTACAGCACGCCGAACGGGGCGAGGAACAGCCACGGCGCCGTACTGCGCCGGGTGCGCGGAACGGTCTCGATGGAGTCCTGTGTGGACGGTGGTGTGCGCGGGGGCGCCACCGTGGCGCTGGTCATGGCGGTCCTCCGGTCTCTACAGGGGGCTGGGAGTGGCGGCGTACCCGGCGAGCGCGTCCCGGATGGCGCGGACCGCCTCGTCCGGGCCGGCGAGCCCTTGCCGTGCCAGCGCCACCTGCGCGCCGACCAGCGTCTGCATCGTCGAGCCGGCGCCCGCGTACCAGGCCGGCGGGTCGTAGATGGCGATGTCCTTGGTCGGGGCGGTGCTCGCGACCGGTTCGTAGTCGCGGAACCAGGAACCCTCCAGCACCGGCCGGTAGACAGGGAGGCTGCCGCCCTGCGCCCAGACGTCCGTGTTCTCCAGGAAGAACTTCGCGAACCCGAGCGCACGGCCGGGGCCCTGCCCGGAGTCGTTGCGGGGGAACACGAGCATGTGGCTGTCGGCGAACGCGGCAGGCTTGCCGAAGAGCTGCGGGATCGGCGCGAGCGAGAAGGGCACCTTCGAGTCGACGACCGTCGGAACCTGCCACGCGCCGTGGACGAGGAAGGCGCTCTGCCCCGACGCGAAGAGCGACACGGACGTGACGTCGGTGGCCGTGTCCGGGCTCAGCTCCTCCTCGGTCAGCTGCCGCAGCCAGCGCAGGCTCTCCGCGGCGGTCCGGTCGTCCATCGTGACCCGCGTGCCGTCGTCGCCCAGCAGCGGCGGGCCGCCCATCTGCGTGTACACCGTGTCGAAGATCCGCCAGTTCGACGACGGGTCGGAGATGACCGGGGACACCAGTCCCCACTTGGCGCCCGCCTGGACCGTGGCGGCCAGTGCCGCGCGGAAGTCCGCCTCGGTGGTGATCGGCTTCAGGCGACCGGCGGAGTCCAGCAGTCCGGCGCGGCCGCAGAGGTCGGTGTTGTAGTAGAGGACGAGCGCGCCGATGTCGACCGGCAGGCCGTACGCCTTGCCGCCGACCAGGCCGGACCGCCACACCGACGCGTCGAACTGCGCGCCGTCGATGCCCGCGCCCGCCAGCATCGCCGGCGTGAGCTCGGTGAGCAGTCCCGCGCGGACGAAGTTGGGCAGCCGGGACAGGTGGCAAACCGCGACGTCCGGTGGCCGTCCACCGACGATCGAGAGGGAGAGTTTTGTGTAGTACGGGCTGCCCCAGGCCAGCGTGGTCGCCTCCAGCGCCCCGGCGCCGTGAGCGGCCCGGTAGCGCTCGAAGATCGTCTGCGCGCGGGCACCGTCCCCACCGGACCAGAGGTTCCAGAACGCGACCTTCTCCGGTTCCAGCGGGGTCGCCACGAGTCCGCTCGCGAGCGGGCTGCCGCACGCGGCGGTCGCCAGAGCGGTCCCGCCGAGAGCCATCGCCCTGAGCGCCTGCCGCCTGTTGAGCGTCACCATCGAACGCCTCCACGCTGAGGTCGGTAGGTGGTCCGCGGCTCACGCCATCTGGGCGACACGCCCCGTTTGCCACGTGGCACATTCCTACCACGTGGCAAACTCGCAGGACAAGCACAACCAGGCTTTGGAGGAAAGTGACCGTGGCAGCTACACAGCGCGACGTAGCGCTACGGGCGGGGGTCTCCACACGGACCGTGTCGAACGTCGTCAACGACTACCAGCACATCAGCGAGGACGTCCGCCGCCGGGTGCTGGCCGCGATCGACGAGGTGGGCTACCGCCCGAACCGCGCGGCCCGCAGCCTGCGCACCGGACGCAGCGGCCTGATCGCCCTGGCCTTCCCGGAGTTCGACGTCGGCTACTTCGCCGAGCTCGCGCGCCTGGTCGTGCACGAGGCAGAACGCCGCGGCTACACCGTGCTGGTCATGCAGACCCTCGGCGAACGCGGCCGCGAAGCCGCGCTGCTGCAACGAATCGACCGCCAGCTCGTCGACGGCCTGCTCTTCAGCGCCTCCGCGTGCGAGCCGGAGGACATCGAGAACAGCGACACCGGCCCGCTAGTCCTGCTGGGAGAGCACGACATCCCCGGCACGGACCGGATCGCCATCGACAACGTCGCCGCGGCCCGCGCCGCCACCCGCCACCTCGTGGAACAGGGCTGCCGCCGCATCGCGTTCATCGGACGCGCCCGCGACTTCCGCTCCGACATGGCCGAACAGCGCATCGAGGGCTACCAGCTGGAACTGACCGCGGCCGCCCTCCCGTTCCGGCAGGTGGTGGACGTGGACGGCTACCACCGCGCGAACGGCTTCGCCGCCGTCACGGACCTGTTGGCGGCCAAGGGATCCGGCCCGGTCGACGGGCTGCTGTGCGCCAACGACCCGGTGGCGCTCGGGGCGATGCACGCGCTGAACCAGGCAGGGCTGCGGGTGCCGGACGACATCGCCGTGGTCGGGTTCGACGACATCGACGACAGCGCGTACGGGCTGGTGCCGCTGACCTCGGTGTCGCCGGACAAGCGGCAGATAGCGGAGTTGGCCGTGAGCCGGTTGATCGACCGGGTCGAGGGGGCGGACGTGCCGGGACGGCTGCACGTGGCCGGGTTCGAGCTGGCGGTGCGGGCGAGTTCGGCTCGGATGGGGAGCAACGGCGGTGGCGGCGGTGCCGGTGGGCAGTCGTAGCGGCTGCAAGCCCCGGTAGCGGCGGTCCCGCCCGCAGGTGCAACTCCCCCGCCGCCACCCATACGCCAATCGGCCGTCGCAGCCAAACCGTTGGAAGATCTAGGTTTGCGGGTGTGACAGGCCAGGGGGAACCTCACTTACGCCGTTTGTTCGAACCCGGCGTCGCCGTGCTGCTCGGCTTCGTCGCGCTGGTCGGCAACCCGTGGCTGAACCTCGACCTCGCGCTGTCCGACTCCGACTCGGTGCTGCGCGTCGCCACCGTGCTGCTCTCGTACCCGGCCTGGTTCGTCGACATCGACCAGGCGGGCCCGTTCTTCTTCTGGTTCGCCAACCTGCGGACGGCGTTGTTCGTGGCGCTGGCCGTCGCCGGGTTGAACAAGGTGTCGAGCTGGATCAGTGAGACGGCGGGCGGCAGGGGGTTGTTCGTCGCCACCGTGGGGATGACCACGCTCAGCTCGGTGGTCGCGGGCCTGACGTCCGCGCTCGTCTCGGTGACCCTGCTCGACGACCGGGCGACACTGCCCTACCTGATTCCCGACCGGCCGGAGGAGTTCTTCCTCTCCCAGCTCGGCACGTGCGCGGCGTTCGGCGTGGTGTTCGGGTCGGTGCTGGGTGCCGTCGTCACCAACCGGCGCCGGAGGCCGGCGAGCCGCGAGAACCGTGCCAACGCACCGAAGTCGTTGTGGTGAAGGGGATCCGATGAGCCGCCCTACCGCTTTCTCCCCCGACGACACGACCCGCTACCTGTGCGTCGCGGCCAGGACCGACGAGGGCTTCGCCGAGCGGATGAGCAAGGCGTTGCTGCACGAGGACCTGCACGCCGCCGCGCCGTCGGTCGGGTTCTCCCTGCGCGCCGTGCTGTTGCACGCGCTGGCGGGCATGAGGCAGCGGCGGGTGCGCGACTGGTGTCTGCTCGCGGCGACGGCGCTGGCACTGGTGATCTCTCCACTGTGGACGATCCTGGCGTTGCTGGTGGTGCTCCCGGTCTCCGGCGGGCTCGCCAAGCGTGCCGCGGAGTCGCGCCGGTTGCGCGATGTCGTGCTGGCGCTCATCACGCTCGCGATCCTGGTGCTGGTGACCGTGCAGATCGTGTCCGCGCTCGGCACCGCTCCTGAACCGACGCGGGGTCGTCCGCGACCGGAGCCGCCGGTCGACGACTGGCTGGTCGGCCTGCCGTGGGTCGCGTTGCTGATCGGTCTCGTCATGTACGCGCTGATGGTGTGGAGCGAGTGGCAGACGCGCCAGACGTTGCTCAGCGAGCTCACCCGGTCGGCGTTCCAGCCGCGGGAGGCGCCGCCGCTGCCGGCGAGCCAGGCCTGGTTGTCCGACCGGCTGGAGGCGATCGACGAGGCCGAACGCGGCAACGTGACCGTCTACGACGGCTTCACGCCGTTCATCGGCCACGGTTCGCTCGTGTCCACGTGGTCGTTCGCCCTGCCGTCGCTGCGGCCGGAGCCCGAGGCCGGCGAGGAGCAGGTCGTGCCGCTCGACGCCGTCGAACTGGTGACCCACGTGCGAGACCGGTTGGCGGGCATAGGAGTGGAGCCCGACGAGCTGCCGGGGCTGTTCCTCACCGAACGCGCTTTCGTCAGCGGCAACGCGCTCGTCATGCACCCCGCGCTGCTGCCCGAACGCGACCAGGCGCCCGTGCAGCATCTGGCGGGCGACGACCTGGCCCGGCTCGCCGCCCGCCCGCACGGCTCGGCGAGGCACTACCTCTGCGCGCAGGTGCCGTCGTGGGGCGGTGAGGTGGTCGCGAGCACGTTCCTGCACTTCTCCACCGACGGGCGGCTGCTGTACCTGCAGTGCGACCGGACCGTGCTGGGTCCGTTGTGGCAGCAGTACCACGACGTCGACCGGATCAGCCCGGTGCTCACCGCGGGCGCGGTGGGCCGCATGCTGGCCAGGGCCGCGAGCGGGCTGGCGGGTGCGGTGCCGCGCGCGCCGTTCCGGGTACTGCGGGACGCGACCTTCCACTGGCGGTGGCAACGGCACCGCACGGTCGAGCGCGCGATCGCCGATCAGGACCTCGGGTACAGCTACGGCGCCCGGTTCAGCGTCCGCGAGGAGGCCACGGACACCAACTACCACAACTACTTCCAGAAGACCGACGCCGCCAAGCACCTCAAGCTGATCGAACGGCACGTGCTGGCCGCGCTGCTCGACTTCCTCGACGAACGCGGTGTGGACACCACGGAGTTCCGCAACCGCCAGATGACCATCCTCAACCAGGGCATCATCCAGACCGGCGGGATCAGCAACGTGGGCAACCAGGCGGTCGGCAGCGAGGCCACCGCGACCGCGCACTTCGCCCCACCCGAGCCCGCCACCCCGAAACCGCAGTGACCGAAGGGAAACCCATGCCCGACAGCTCCCCGAACTACGGCGTCCAGCAGTTCGGCGGGGTGAGCAACGTGGGCAACCAGGCAGTGGGCCAGAACGCCCGCGCCATCAGCCACGGCCTCCAGTTCACCGCCTCACCGGCGACGAACGAACTGGTGGCCGAGCTGATGACGTTGCTGGAACGCCACCGCGCCGAGCTCCCCGACGAGGTCGACGAGGCCGCGGAGGAGCTCCAGGACGAGCTGGAGTCACCCGAACCCGACAAGGGCGTGATCGCACGGGTGCTGGAGCGGATCAACGGGATGGTGAAGCCCGTCGCGCCGCTCGTGGAGACCGTCGGGGAGCTGACCAAGGCGGTCGAGTCGTTCGGCGGGGCGTAGGGAGCGTCGAAGTCCGGCCGTCGCGGATCGGACTTCGACGCAGAACCCTAGGGCGCCCAGGGGGCGTCGAACGACCAGCCGATGTCGGGAACGAGGCTCGCGGCCGAGTCCTGCGGACCGGATCCACCCGGCGTGGCCAGCCACAGCTCGCTGCCGATGTGCCTCAGGTAGGAACCGGGCAGGTTCCAGGAGGCCAGCCGCACACCGGTCGGAGCGGACTTGCCGCACCACGTGGCGTCGGCGCGCATCAGCGCCGTGCCGTCATCGGTGCTGATCTTCACGCGGCTGTTCTGGTGCCGCAGGTAGTAGCCGGGGAAGTTGCGCGACTCCAGGCTGTGGCAGCCGCCGGCGAGACCGGGGACGACCCGCCAGGTGGCGTCGGACTTCAGCAGCGCCGAGCTGCCCGCGTCGACGTGTTCGGTGTACCCCAACGCGTTCTGGTGCCGTGCGTACCGGTCGGTGAAGCCCGGTGTGGTGACCCGCAGCGAACGCGCACCGCCGGGCAGGGCGACGGGCGCCCCGTCGTCTCCCGCCGATCCGGGCACGGCGGCGAGCGCGGAGGCCCACCGGGCGGCCATCTTGTCGTAGCCGGCACGGCTGGGGTGCACGCCGTCGGCCAGGTCGGCGGTCGTGAGGGCCGCGTGCATGTCGACGAAGTGGACGCGGGATCCCTTGCCCCGCACCATGCCGGGGATGGTGGCGTTGTAGGCGTTGACCCTGGCCTCCAGGGCGGGGTCGGTCAGCGGGACCACGGAGGAGACGAACACGTCGGCGTTGGGCGCTGCCGCGCGGATGTGGTCGACCAGCGCGCTCAGCCGCGCCGGAGCGCCCGCGAGGTCGTGGTTCTGCACGATGTCGTTGGTGCCCAGGTGGAGCAGCACCGTGCGGGGTGTGGTCTCGCGGAGCACCGAGGTGACGATGGCGTCGATCTGGTCGATGCGCCAGCCGGGGTGGCCCTGGTGGTCGTGGTCGGGCAGGTCCGCCGGACCGTTGGACCGGTTGCCGACGAAGTCGACGAGGTGGCCCGCGGCGGCCAGGCCGCGCCACAGGTTGATCCGGTAGCCGCCGGGAACGTTGAACCCGTCGGTGATCGAGTCGCCGAGGGCGAGAACCCTCGTGCCGCCGTTGCTCTCCGCCGCGGTCGCCACACCCGTGGGCGCGAGCACCCCGAGGGCGAGGAGGGCTGCCATCAGGCCGGCCGTGCGTCGTCGCACCATGTCGAACTCCTCACTGCGCAGGGAAGAGCCGGGGTGGTCGCGTGGACCACCCCGGCCGGTGGGAGCTACGGAGCCCAGGGCGCCGCGATGGTCCAGCTGCTGTCCGCGGTGAGCGTCTGCGGCCGGTCGAAGCCCGCTTCCGCGTTGCCGGAGGCGACGTACACCTGGGACTCGAAGTGCCGCACGTACGAGCCCGGCTTGTTGATCGACTCCAGGGTCACGCCCGTGCCGCCCACTCCGGGTCGCGCGCAGAACGTGGCGTCGGAGCGGAACAGCGCCGAGCCGTCGTTCGGCGAGTTCCGCACCCGGCTGTCGGCGTGGCGCAGGAACTGGCCGGGGAAGTTCACCGACTCGAACGAGTAGCACGACGAGTCGGCGAGGCCGCGGCGGACCGTGTAGGTCGCGTCGGCCTTGAGCGTGGCGCTGCTGCCGCCGTTCACGATCTCCGTGTACGCCAGGCTGTTGGAGTGCCGCAGGTAGCGGTCGGTGTGACCCCACGTCGCGACCTGCAACGACTGGCGCACGTCCGTGGTGAGCCGCACGGAACTGCGCCACAGCGCCGGATCCACCGTTCCCCACGTCGCGTCGGCGGCGAACCCGGTCGCGGTGTCCCAGGCGTTGGTGCCACCGCTGCGGGCCAGGTACACGTTGTCCGCGTAGTGGCGCAGGTACGAGCCGGGGAAGTTCAGCGACTCGAACGACGTGCCGCCCGCGGCCAGACCCGTGCGGGCGCACCAGGTGGCGTCCGCCGCGAACGACCCGCCGGTGGACGCCTCGACGCGCGCCACGCTGCCGGCGTGCCGCAGGAAGCGGCCGGGGAAGTTCACCGACTCGAACGAGTAGCAGCGCGCGTCACCGAGGCCCGCCACCGTGCGGAACGACGCGTCCTGGCGGTCGCCGTCGGAACTGGTGGCGCTGACGACGTCCGTGCGCCCCACCGAGTTCGAGTGCCGCAGGTAGCGGTCGGTGAAGCCCGGCGTGGTCACCCGCAACGACCGCACGTGCCCGAGCGTGAAGTCGACCGGCGAGTTGAGGTTGCGCGATGCGGCGATCAGGTCGCCGTGCGCGGCCCGCAACTGGTTCGTGTCGACCTTCTGCACGCGCCGGTCGTAGGTGAGCAGGCCGTTGTACTCGCCCTCGACGTCGGTGATCTCCGTGTAGACGTACGCGGACAACCCCTTCGTCGTCATCAGCTGCTTCACGTCGCGGACCATGCCGGTGTAGCGGTCGTTCAGCTGGGCCGCGCTGAACACCTGCTCGTAGGCGAAGAAGTCGTTCTTCGGGCTGTACTCGTGGCCGGGCGAGCGCAGGCCGATCCCGCCGAACTCGCCGAGCACGGACACCCGCGTCGCCGACGGGCGTGGCGCGTCCGGTCCGGTGTAGATGTGCCAGTCGACGATGTCGCCGGTGCCCGGATCACCCTTGGAGGCACAGCAGTTGTAGCCGCTGTGCGCGTTGACGAGCCGGGTCGGGTCGTAGTTCTTCAGGTCCGTGGTGACCCGCCGGGTGTCGGCGAGGCTCCACTCGCCCCAGCCCTCGTTGAACGGCACGTAGGTGACAACGGCGGGCGAGAACCGGTGCTCGTCGATGATCTCGCGGGCCTCGGTCTCGAACTGCGCGATCTGCGCCGGCGTGCGGTTCGGGTCGAACGCGGGCGTGGACGGGACGTCCTGCCACACCAGCAGTCCGAGGCGGTCGGCGTGGTAGTACCAGCGGGCCGGCTCGACCTTGATGTGCTTGCGCACCATGTTGAAGCCGAGGTCCTTGTGCTTCTGCAGGTCCGACGCCAGCGCGGCGTCCGTGGGCGCCGTGTAGAGGCCGTCGGGCCAGAAACCCTGGTCCAGCGTGCCGATCTGGAACACGAACTCGCCGTTGAGGGTCGGCCGGAGCACGCCGTCGACGAGCTTGGTGCCGACCTCGCGCATGCCGAAGTAGTTCACGACCTGGTCGACCGTGCCGCCGGAGGAGTTCCGCAGCGAGACCCTCAGGTTGTACAGGTACGGGTCGTCGGGCGACCACCGCCGCGCGTTCGGCACCGGCACGGAGAACTCGGTGAAGCCACCGGTCGCGCTGCCGACGACGCTCGTGCCGGCCATCGCCTCCGCCAGCACGGTGTGCCCGGCGTTGTTGCCGCGGGTGAAGACCCTGACCCTGGCGGTGTTGTTGGACAGGTTCGGGTACACGTCGACGGAGAAGATCGACGTCGGCGCCGTGGGTTCGAGCCACACGGTCTGCCAGATGCCGGACGACGGCGTGTAGAAGATCCGGCTGGTGTCGTTGACCTGCTTGCCGATCGGCTGCTTCTCACCGCGGCCGTCGGTCGGGTCGTACACGCGCACGACGATCTCGTTCGTGCCGCCGTTGAGCTGCGGGGTGACGTCGACCTCGAACCGGTCGTAGCCGCCCTTGTGGGTGGTGACCTGGGTGCCGTTGACCCAGACCGTCGCCTCGTAGTCGACCGCGCCGAAGTGCAGCTGGACGCGTCTGCCGTTCCACGCGGGCGGCACGGTGAAGGTGCGCCGGTAGAACATCAGGTCGCGGTTGTCGTTGCGCATGATCCCCGACAGCGCCGACTCGATCGGGTACGGCACCAGCACGCGCTCGGGCAGCGTCTGCCCCAGCGGCGGTGCGGCGTTCCGGTTGACGTTGCCCGCCCCGTCGGTGGCGGGGTTGAGGAACTCCCACTCCCCGTTGAGGGTCTGCCACTCCGGGCGGGTCATCTGCGGGCGCGGGTACTCCGGCAGCGGGTTGGTGGTCGACACCTGGCTCGTCCACGGAGTGGTCAGCGGCGGTGTCTTGGGGACGATGGCGGCGGACGCCGGGCCGGCGGCGGTGGCGACGATGCCACCGGCGAAGACCAGGACGGCCGCCGCGCAGGCGACGAGGGAACGCATCGAACTCCTTCAGACAGGGACTGGAGGTGGGCACGACGACGTGGCGTCCCAAGAGGAACGCACGGGGTTCGGAAGGTGGCGACGACACCCTGCTGGGCGGATCGTTCACGAGATCGTAACTCAAGACAGACCGCCAAAAAACACCAGAAATCTGCGGTCTGAATCGACAAAGTCAACACGAGGAATGTTCGAGTGTGTTTTGCTGAGATCGTGAGAGCCTGACAGAAATCTGACCGGCGGAAGCATTGACGCCCGAATCGCCGGAACCCTAGCCTCAACTTGAGAGCGCTCTCACCCATCACCGAGCCGCCCACCCTGCACCGGGAGGTTCTCATGCTGAGAGCTGCGTTTCTCGCGTCCCTGATGGTGTCCGCCGTCGTCGTGGCCGTCCCGCCGGCGACCGCCGCCCCACCGGTCCTGTCCGTTGTGGACTGCGACTACTACTGCGACGACCGCGACCCCTCGCTCCCCCTCACCGCACGACGTTCCGCGTACCGGCCGGGTACCGGCGCGCCTCCGACGACCGCCGGCCCGCCCTCGACGGGCAACGCCCCGCCGGCCGCGGCGGCCGTCATCTGCAACAGGTACTGCGACGCCCGCGATCCCGCGCTCGCACCCGCCGACCGCCTCGCCCAGACCGTCGCGGTCGGCGGCAGGCAGATCTCCCTGCGCTTCAACGACACCGACGCGATGGGCTGGGCGGTCGTCTCGGCCGCTCAGCAGGGCGACGAGGTGTGGCTGGACCGTTCCTTCGACGCCGGCGTCAGCTGGGGCTCCGGCTCCCGGCTCGGCAACACGGCCGCTCCCGCGGGCTTCGGCACGTGGCGCACGATGATGTTCAACGTGGACGACTGGGTCGGCCTCGGAGTGGGCCTGCTGCGGGCCTGCGGACGCCCGGCCGGCTCGTCCGCGATCGCGTGCACGAGCTGGTACCGCACGACGTGGAACGCCGGTGAGCGCCGCACGGCAGCGGCCACCGCACTGATGGAACGTTACAACCTGAACACCGGTCTGTTCGACACGACCGGCTGGTGGAACTCGGCGAACGCCCTGAACGCGATCATCGACAACATCCGGGTGACCGGGATGAGCAGCTACCGCTACGCCATCGCCCGCACCTACGACCTCAACCGCGCGGCCTGGCAGGGCGACTTCATCAACGACTACAACGACGACGTCGCCTGGTGGGGCCTCGCGTGGCTGGCCGCCTACGACCTGACCGGCGACAGCAGGTACCTGAACACCGCCAGGGCCGGCGCGAACCACATCCACCGGTTCTGGGACTCGGTGTGCGGCGGCGGGATCTGGTGGAGCTCCAGCAAGACCTACAAGAACGCCATCGCCAACTCGCTGTACGTCCAGCTCAACGCCGCCCTGCACAACAGGATCCCCGGCGACACCACCTACCTGCAGCGCGCCAGGACGGGCTGGACCTGGTTCCAGAACAGCAAGATGATCAACGGCGCCAACCTGGTCAACGACGGCCTGAACTCCAGCTGCGCGAACAACAACCTCACGCCGTGGAGCTACAACCAGGGCGTGCCGCTCGCCGCGCTGGTCGAGCTGCACCGGGCGACCGGCGACGCGAGCCTGCTGGCCAAGGCGCGCACCCTCGCGGACGCCTCGACCAGCAGCACGTTCCTCAACCCCGGCGGCATCCTGTTCGACGACGGCGGTGGCGGCGACGTCCCGTCCTTCAAGGGCATCTACGTGCGCGGCCTGGCCGCGCTGAACAGGACGCTCGCCGATCACCCGTACACCTCCTACCTGCGCCGCCAGGCCGACACCGCCCACGCCAGGGACCGGTCCAGCGCCGATGCCTACGACCAGCCGTGGGCGGGGCCGTTCCAGCGCAGTGACGGCGCCCGCCAGCACAGCGCGGTGGACCTGATGAACGCCGCCGGATAGCGCGCTGGTGCGGTGACCACCAACCCTTGCCGGGTTGTGGTCACCGCGCTACGCGCAGCGCGTCGAGAAGCTCGCCGACAGCAACCCGCAGAGTGCCGCACGGCCCTGCGGGTTCTGGCTCACCAGCGAGTTCACGAACCACCCCGAGGTCGACGGGAAGCCGAACGGCGGGTTGGCGCCGACCTTCCCGTCGAACCCGTACCTCCAGTCCAGGTTGATGAACACCACCGAGTCGATCACGTCGGACAAGTCGTACCCGGTGCCGAGGAAGTCGGTCTGCCGGCCGTCGACCACGCCGTTGGGGATCGGCCCGCGGTAGTTCAGCAGCGTGCCGAGCCGGTCGACGAACGTCCGGTAGTCGGCGTCGGACTGGCGCCCGGAGCCGTCCAGGGAGGCGTTCATGCGCTGCACGCCCACCTCCGACAGCACGATCTTCTTGTTGTGCTGCTTGGACCACCAGAGCATCCGCAGCACGTTGAGGTCGACCGGGTACTCGTGCCGGATCGCGTTGCGGTTGCCGTTGACGATCGCGTCGTAGTAGCCGAGGCAGGTGCGGTTCGCGGTGTTCTGCTCGCCGTTCCAGTACGCCGTGCCGTTCTCCCAGAAGGGCTGGCACAGGTCCTGGTTGAAGATGCTCAGACCGACCTGGTCGACCACGTCGTCACCGGGGTAGAGCTTGTCGAACTCGCCGCGCACCGGGTGGTAGACGTACTTCACGTTCGCGCCGCCCGTGCGGGCGTCGATCAGCTGGACGAGCTTGCGGAACGCGTTGCGGTAGGACGAGCAGTCGCTGCCGTTCACGCAGTGGAACGCGCTGCTGACCTCGTAGTCCAGCCGCAGCAGGAACGTCGAGCCGCGGTGGGCGTTGATGTAGTTCGTCAGCGCCGTGAACTGGTTGTCGTAGCGGCCGTTCGCGATGTCCACAGTGGCCTGCCGGGAGGCCTGCAGCTGGGTGTTCGGGTCACCGTTCCAGGCCGGCGGGTAGTCCTTCCAGCTGATGCCGACCTGGATCTGCTTGCCCCGCGCCGCCAGGAAGTCGGCGTACGCCAGGTGCGAGGACGAACCGGACTGGCCCGCGAAGCCGCCGTCGCGCACGCCGTAGTAGACCGAACCGCCCGCGGGGTCGGCGCCGGTCGCACCGGTCAGGTCCTGCCACGCGGCGGTGTTGCTCTGGCCCACCAGCAGTTTGCGCCCGGACGGGGGCGGTGGTGGCGGGGGCGTGGTGCCGGAACCGTTGACGTACTGGGACTTGCGGATCTCGTCGATCCACCTCGCCTTGACCGTCGGGTCGGCCTGCACGCGCGAGTCGCCCCAGTAGCCGTTGGAGCAGCCGGGCTGCCCGGCCGGGGCGCCGTTGCACTGCCACTGGGTCTGCGAGTCCCAGTTCGTGTTGATGTAGGCGACGGCGCGGATCGTGTCGCGGTTCGCCGTGACGTAGGAGAACAGGTCGTTGAACCAGGTGTCCACGATGGTCTGGCCGCTGACCGGCTGCGGGTTCTTGGAGAAGATGCAGCTTTGCGTCTTGCTGCCGGTCGTGAAGCCCTGCGGCGCGGCCTCGGCGATCATCACCTTCTTGCCGTGGCCCCTGGCGAAGTTCAGGATCCTGTCCTGCAACGCGCGCGGGCTGGTGCTCGGCGCCTTGCACGACCACTGGTAGCGGTTGTAGGTGCTGCCGTAGAACGCGGACATGCCGACCCAGTCGACCACGTCGTCGCCGGGGTACCAGACGTCGAAGTGGTTCGGGGCGGTGACGACGTAGTTCCACTCGGGGTTGCCGGTGTGCTCGTCCAGCGGCCAGGCCGCCGACTGCCAGACCGTCGCGATCCTGTTGGCGCCCAACGCGTTGATGCGGCCCTTGATGTAGCGGAACGCCTGCTTGTAGAAGTCAGCGTTGTAGCAGTTCCACGGCCCGTCGTACTCGTAACCGATGCGCAGGAAGATCTCCCGGTTGTACGACTTGAGCTTGGTGACCATCTCGTCGACCTTGGCGCGGTACTGCGCGACGAGGTTGCCCTGCACCACGTCGGGGTCGTTGCGGCCGATGATGGCGCGCAACGGCTGGTTGCCGCAGCCCGCCGACGCGTCGGACAGGTACAGGCCGACGGCAAGTGACGCGCCGGGGTACTCGTTGAGCGTGCGGGCGAAGTCGACGGTGCCGGAACCCCAGTTGACGGGGCCGTTCATGCCGGCCAGCGGTCCGGGGTTCCCGCCCAGCACCAGGTTCGTGTAGAGCGTGACACCGCCGGGCTGGGGCACGCCGCCGGTGAGCACGTCGCGCTTGTAGTCCGAGAGCGTGTCGCTGTCCTGGCCCACGAACATCCGGATCTTGTCGTTCGCCGGGATGTTCGGGTCGGCGCCGGCGGGCTGGACCAGGCCCAGTGCCAGCGCCGCGGCCACCACGAGGGTGAACAGAGATCGTCGTTGACCCATGTGCGTTCTCCTTCGATTGCAGGGGATCAGAGGGCGTCCAGGACGTCGCAGACCATCCGGCGACCGGTCAGGTCGGTCGCGCAGACACCGAGGAACGCGCCGGTGAAGCCCTCGACGGCGGTGCCGGTGCTCCCGGCGACGGCCGTGCGGGCGGCGTACTCGTCGGACAGCAGGCGGGTGTCGAGCAGGGGTCCGACGGGCTGCCACGAGCCGTCCAGGCGGGCGGCGGCGAACCGCAGCTCGGTGCCGTCGACCGTCGCGCGCATCCGGACGGGACCGTCGTGCGGCCACGGGATCACGGCACCGGCCAGCGGGTCGACGAGCGTGCCGTGGTCGCAGGACAGCACGGTCAGGCAGCGGCCGACGCGCTCGTCGTGCGTGAGCTGGAGCCAGTGCCACAACGCCGAGTCGTAGTAGTGGATGAGCCCGGCCATCTGCTGGAAGTGCACCGGTTCCGCCTCGACGACGACGGCGAGCTCGTCGGTGAACGACCGCTGGCGGCGCGCGAACAGGCTCACGTCGTGCCGGCTCGCGGGTGACTGGTCCGCGCGCAACCGCACCGCGCCCAGGCGTTCGCTGCGCGACAGCCACGACGGGTCGGGTGCGCGGCGCACGGTCTGCCACTGCTCGTCGAACGTCATCGCGGGCTGCTCCGGGTAGTCGTCGGGCACCACCACCGACGTGGCGGGCACTCCCCCGGCGACCCTCGGCCAGCCGTCGACCCACTCGACGCGCTGGATCGCCGTCTCCCTGCCCAGGACGCAGTGGCCCGCCGCGTCCACGGGACGGGCGGCGAGGTGGGCGAGGAACCAGCGGTCCCGCTCGTCGCGGACAAGGCTGCCGTGGCCGGCCTTGCGCAGCTCCAGCCCTTCGTGCCCGGCGCTGGTGAGCATCGGACCGGCCGGGTCGGGCTCGTACGGACCGGTGAGGGCGCGCGAGCGGGCGACCGTGACGGCGTGCTGCCAGCTCGTGCCGCCCTCGGCGACCACGAGGTAGAACCAGCCGTCGTGGTGCAGGAGGTGCGGTCCCTCGGTGAGACCCAGTTCGGTGCCGGTGAAGATGACCTCCGCGTCACCACGGAGCGTCCGGGTGTCCCGGTCGAACTCCTGCAGCAGGATGCCGGAGAACCGCTGCCTGCCCGGCCGGTGGTCCCACTGCATCGACAGCAGCCACGACCGGCCCTCGTGGTGGAACATCGACGGGTCGAAGCCCCTGGCGTGCAGCGGCGCCGGATCCGTCCACGGGCCGTGCGGCGACGTCGCCTGGACGTGGAAGTTGGGCGAGTCGTAGAAGCCGTCGACGTTGTAGCCCAGCATGTTCGTGTAGACAAGGTGGAACACACCGTCCACATACGACAGACCGGGTGCCCAGACTCCGCCGGAGTCCGGCACACCGCGCAGGTCGAGCTGCGCGCGCCGGGTCAGCGGGTGCGGCAACGGCTCCCACGTGACCAGGTCCGTGCTGCGGTGCAACGTCACACCGGGGAACCACTGGAACGTGGAGGTGGCGACGACGAACTCGCCGTTGACGCGGATCATCGACGGGTCGGGGTGGAAGCCCGGCAGCACGGGGTTGTGCGCGAGCCGGACGCCCGTGCGCGTGGCCGTCACGCGACCACGCTCCCCTGGGCCAGGCCCTGCCGCCAATGCCGTTGCAGCAGGAGGAAACACACGACGAGCGGCACCACGGCCAGAAACGCTCCTGTCACGACGAGGTGGAAGATGACCTGGTTGCCGACCTGCGGCTGGGTGTTCCAGTCCTGCAGGCCGAGCGTCAGCGGGAACAGCTCGCGGGAGTTGAGCATCACGAGCGGCAGGAAGAAGTTGTTCCAGATGGCCACGAACTGGAACAGGAAGACGGTGACGAGGATCGGTGACATGATCCGCAGCACCACCGTGCGGAACACGCGCCACTCCGAGGCGCCGTCCATCCGTGCCGCCTCCAGGACCTCGTCGGGCACCGAGGAGATCGCGTACAGGCGGCACAGGTAGACACCCATCGGCGACACGAGGCTGGGCAGCAGCACGGCCCACGGCGTGTTCTGCAGGCCGACCGCGGACATCAGGAAGTACAGCGGCAACGCCAGGGCCGTGACCGGCACCAGCACGGCACCGATGATCACCCACGAGATCGCGCCCGCACCCCGGAACGCGAACTTGGCCAGCGCGTACCCCGCCATCGCGGCCAGCGCGGTCGCCCCCAGCGCTCCCCCGCCCGCGTACAGCAGCGTGTTGACCGTCCAGCGCAGGTAGATGCCGTTCTCGTAGGACAGCGTCTGACCGATGTTGTCGAACAACGCGAACCGCTCCGGCAGCGCGAACCCGAAGGTGCTGAACAGCTCGTCGCGCCCCTTGGTCGCCGAGATCACCAGCCACACCAGCGGAAGCACGAAGTACGCCGACGCGAGGGTGAGCAGGACGTGCGCGGGCAGGGTCTTCAGGTTCCGCATCAGATCACCCCGCGCCGGCGGCCGAGCCGCAGGAAGTACAGGCTGCACAGGAACGTCACCACGGCCAGCGACACGGCGATCGCGCCCGCGTAGCCGGACTGCCCCTCCGCGAACGCCTTCTGGTACGCGTAGACGTTCGGCGTGTAGTAGCTGGTGATCGTCGCCGACAACGGCTTGAGCACGGCCGGTTCGTTGAAGAACTGGAACGCGCCGATCAGCGAGAACAACAGGCTCAACCCGATGGCGGGCAACACCATCGGCAGCTTCACCCTGACCGCGAGCCGCACCTCGCCGCACCCGTCGAGCTTCGCGGCCTCGTGCACGCTCACCGGGATCGCCTGCAGCGCGGCCAGCACGATGATCATGTTGTAGCCGATCCACTCCCACGCGGCGATGTTCGTCATCGACAGCAGCACGGCGTTGCCGTTCAGGAAGTCGGGGCTCGCCCAGTCGAACGCCGCGAACGTGCGCACGATCGGGCTGAACTGCGGCTGGTAGAAGAACCCCCACAGCAGCGTCGCGATCACCGCGGGCACCGCGTAGGGCAGGAACACCAGCAGCCGGAACACCTTCCGCGCCCGCACCAGCGCCGAGTCCAGCAGCAGCGCGAGCACGGTGGCCGCCACCATGATCAGCGGGATGGTCAGCACCGCGTACGCGAGCACGCGCAGCAGCCCCTCGTGGAACTTCGGGTCGCCCAGCACGTCGAGGTAGTTCGCGAGACCGGCGAACGCCTCGGTCGTGGTGCCCAGCAGACCGTCGCGCCGCGGCTGGAAGAGGCTCTGCCACACCGCGACGCCGATCGGGACGAGGAAGAACGCCGTGAAGCAGACCGCGAACGGCAGCAGGAAGAACAGCGGCGCGGAGGTGCGGCGGCGGCGTTTCGGCGGGGAGATCGGCGGCAGGGTCGGCTGGCCTGGCCGCGGCGGGGCGAGGGTGGTCATGGAGATGCCCTTCCAGGCAGGTGCTCGATCAGGAACGGTGGTAGCGGGGCTGGGTGGGGCCCGTCCGGTGGTGCGGCAGGGTCTGTCCGGCTGGCGCCGAGATCGGACCCGACAACACCGAGGCGGAGCCAGCTGATCGGCCACCCGAATGACGTGGGACCCACCCGGCGCCGTGCCCAGGACGCGACGGCGCCGAGCGGGGGTCTGCGGTCAGCCTCCGACGGCGAAGCCCTGCTTGCCCATGTCCTCGACGGTGCGCTTCTGCAACGCGTCGAGCGCCTGGGCCACGGTCTGGCCTCCGCCCGCGACCTTGCCGAACTCGTCGGTGAACGCCGGGAACGCGCTCGTCATCGTCGGTCCCCAGGTGAAGTTCGGGTTGACCTGCTTCGCGGCCTCGCCGAAGACCTCGTAGATCTTCTGGCCGCCGTAGAACTCCTGCGGCTTGGTGAACGACGGGTCCAGCAGCCCGGACATGTCCGCCGGGAAGATCGACGACTTCGTGATCAGCGAGTTCAGCGACTGCTGGTCGGTGTTCAGCCACTCCACGAACTTCGCCGCGCGGTCGGTGTGCTTGCTGCTGCTGGTCACCGAGATCGACGACCCGCCCCAGTTGCCGACCTGCGGGTTGGCGGGGTCCCACTGCGGCATCGGGGCGACGGCCCACTTGCCGGCGCTCGCCGCCATGCCGCCCTTGAGGTACGAGCCCGCCCACACCGGCGCAACCCAGCTCGCGACGGTGCCGGTCGTCAGGTCGGACACCCAGCCGGTGCTGAAGTCGGGCTCAGCCTTGACGAGCTTGCGGCTGATCAGGTCCTGCCACAGGTCCGCGACGCGGCGCGACTCCGGCGCGTTCATCGACACCGTCCACTTGTCACCCTCGGTGCCGAACCAGCGCGCGCCCGCCTGCCAGGCGAGTCCCGCCCACTGGCCCGCCTCGTTGGTGGCGAAGGTGGCGAGGTACTTCGACGGGTCGGCGGCGTGCAGCTTCTCGGCCTGGGCGGTGTACTCGTCCCAGGTCTTCGGCACGGTCAGGCCGTACTGCGTGAAGACGTCAGTGCGGTAGAACATCGCCATCGGCGCGATGTCCTGCGGCACGCCGTAGAGATTGCCCTGCTGGTTGACCTGGTTCCACACCCACTCGGGGAAGCGCTCCCGCAGCCCGCCGCCGACCTTGCCGGTCAGGTCGGCCAGGCAGCCGCACGCGATCATCGACGGCACGAACTGGTACTCGACCAGCGCGACGTCCGGCGCGTTGCCCGCCTTCACCGCGGCCTGGAGCTTGGCGTAGTAGTCCTGGGCGGGGACCTTCTCCGCCTTGATCTTCGTCTCCGGGTTGGCCTCGTTCCAGATCGCGACCTCGGCGCTGTTGTCGAGGAACGTCCAGAACGTCAGCTCCACGGGACCGGTGGACGCGGCGGGGCCGGTGCCGCAGGCGGTGACGGCGAGCAGGGCCGCCACGGCGACGGCGGCGAGGCGAAGTCTGCGTTGGCTCATGCGGCAGGACGCTAGGAACGAGCGTTCGCAACCAACAAGGTTTCGCCTCCGAAAACGGTCCAGCTTTCGGTACCGCTCCGAAAACTCGCTGTTCAGAATGTCGAAAGTCGTTGCTTGACCGGATCGTTAGTGTCGTGGCGTGACTGCGGAACAGGTCGCCAGACCGACTCTGGCGCACATCGCGGAGATCGCCGGGGTCTCCGTCCCGACGGTGTCGAAGGTCCTCAACGGTCATCGTGACGTGGCCGCGAGCACCCGCGAACACGTCGAACGGATCGTGGCGGCGGAGGGCTACCAGCGCCCGCACAAGGCCACGCCCAAACCACGGCGCAGCAGGGCGGCCCTGCTCGACCTGGTGATCAACGAGCTGGACAGCTCCTGGGCCACCGAGATCCTCGCCGGCACCGAGGAGGTGTCCCGCGAACACGGCATGCACCTCGTGCTCACCGCCGTGCACGCCGCGCCGACACCCGGCAAGGGCTGGCTGGAGTCGCTCACCGCCCGCGGCACCCGAGGCGTGATCCTCGTGCTGTCCGACCTGAGCGCTCGCCAGCGCACCGAGCTCAACCGCCTGTCCATCCCGTTCGTCGTGGTCGACGCCCTGGGCAGGCAGGACCCGACGGCACCGTCCGTCGGCGCGACCAACTGGCACGGCGGCTACTCCGCCGTGCAGCACCTGACCTCGTTGGGGCACAGGCGGATCGCGGTCATCGGCGGCCCCGAGCAGATGATGTGCACCAAGGCCCGACTCGCCGGCTACCGCGCCGCGCTGGAGGTGGCCGGACTCCCCCACGACCCGCGCCTGGTCCGCCACGGCGACTTCCGCCACGAGCAGGGCTACCTCCAGACCAAGGCGCTGCTGGCACTGCCCACCCCGCCGACCGCGATCTTCGCGGGCAGCGACCTCCAGGCCCTGGGCGCGTACCAGGCCCTGCACGAACACCACCTGCGCGTGCCGGACGACGTCAGCGTGGTCGGCTTCGACGACCTGCCGTTCGCGCCGTGGACCGCGCCACCGCTGACCACTGTCCGCCAGCCGTTGCGGGACATGGGCGCCCTGGCCACCCGCATGCTGATCTCGTTGATCCGCGGGGAGAAGCTGACCGCTTCCCGGGCAGAGCTCGCGACGAACCTGGTCGTGCGCGGCAGCACGGCCGCCGTCAAGCGTTGAGTTTGGTCAACACTGAAGCAATAGAGCCGACTAGGCGACCAGGTCGCGGGCGGCGTCGCTGAACGCCCTGACCCGTGCGGTAGCACCGTCACCGCGCCAGATCAGGCCCCACTCGACGGGCGGCGCGTCGTGCAGGTGCACGTACGCGACGTCCGGCCGGGCGTAGTACCGGCGCACGTGGGCACCGACCGGAAACACACCGAGTCCGGCCCCCACGAGGGTCAGCGCCTCCTGGAAAGTCGCCGCGGACCGTCCCAAGTGGACCGACGAGGCCGGGACGTGGTCGGTGTGCAGCGACTCGGGCAGGGTGTCCGGCAACCGCACCACGGTGACGGACGCGAGGTCGTCCACGGAGACGGCGCCGTGACGGGCCAGCCGATGCCCGACCGGCACGGCGAGGAACCGGGCCTCGCTCACCAGCACCGGCCCGGACTCGATGCCCGGCGACCGCACGGGGAAAGCGGTCAGCGCGAGGTCCACTTCTCCCGCGCTCAGCCACGGCATCAGTTCCGCCAGCTGGGCTTCGCGGATCTCGATGTCACAGCCGGGATGACGTTCGCGGAACAGCTCGGCGGCGCCGACCAGCAGCTGCCCGGCCGCGGCACCGGTGAAACAGACCCGCACCGCGCCGGTGAACCCGCGACCGGCCTCGATCGCCGCCGTCATCGCGGTGGTGATCGCGGTCCACGCCGGGCACAGCTCGTCGTGCAGCCGGCGGCCCAGCGGCGACAGCTCGACGCGGCGGCTGGTCCGGTCGAACAGCGGGGCGCCGACGCGCCGCTCCAGCTTGCGGATCGTCTGGCTGACCCGCGAAGTCGACACGTGCAGGCGCTGGGCCGTGCGACCGAAGTGCAGCTCCTCGGCGAGGGTCAGGAACGCCTCCAGCTCGTGCCGTTCCAGCACACCGACTCCCCCGCCGATCGTTGATCCCAGCTTCACGATTGTGGCACGGAACGACGTTGTTCCGATTCGTCGCGCACCGGAGGCTGCAGGGAGATCGATCCACAAAGGAGCACCGCATGACCGCAGAGGAACCGCGCGACCACCTGGAGGTCGTGGACGCGCTGTACCGCTTCGCACTCGGCCAGGACCTCAAGGACCGGAAGCTGTTCGCGTCGGCGTTCACCGCGGACGCCGAGCTGGACTTCCGCCCCACCGCGGTGAAGTGGGGCGCCGAACCGCCGCTGATGTCCGGCAGGGACACCATCGTCGGCACGATCCTCGCCCTGTTCACCGGCCGGGTCGACACCACGCACCAGGTCACCAACCCGCGGGTCGTGGTCGACGGCGACACCGCGCGCCTCACCGCGCTGGTCGAGGCGCAGCACCTGCTGACCGCGGACCACTCCGTGTTCGCGTTGCTGAAGAACCGCTACGAGGTCAGCCTGACGCGGGACGGCAGGCGGTGGCTGATCCACCGCCTGCGGATCGAGAACGCCTGGCTCACCGGCGACCCGGTCGCGATCTTCGCGGGCCAGGAGCGGCCGGCCACCGCCCGCTAACGCAGCTGGTCGTCGCTGTAGTACCCGGACTCCACGAGGATCTTGTGGTAGTTGGACTTGTCGACGCTCACTGGGTTCAGCAGGAAGGCCGGAACGATCTTCACACCGTTCTCGTAGTCGTTGAGGTTGTTGAGCTGCGGCGGCGTCCGGCCCTTCAGCACGGCCTCCGCCATGGACGCCGTGGCCGTCGCCAGCTCGCGGGTGTCCTTGTAGATCGTCGAGTACTGCTCGCCCGCGATGATGGACTTCACGGAACCCAGCTCGGCGTCCTGGCCGGTCACGATCGGGAAGCCCTGGCCGGGGGCGTAGCCGTTGTTCTTCAGCGCGGTGAGGATTCCGAGCGAGATGCCGTCGTAGGGCGACAGCACGCCGTTGACCTTGTTGCGCTGCTTGTAGGCCGTGGTGACGATCTCCTCCATCCGCTTGCGGGCGGTCTCGCCGTCCCACCGCAGCGTCGTCACGGCCTGGAACTCCGTCTGGCCGCTGCGCACCACCAGCTTGCCCTCGTCGATCAACGGCTTGAGCACGGACATGGCTCCGTTGAAGAAGAACACCGAGTTGTTGTCGTCTGCGGAGCCGGCGAACAGCTCGACGTTGAACGGCCCCGCCGCGGGGCCGGGGCTGCCGTCGCCGTTGCGCAGGCCCAGCCCGGTCAGCAGCGACTCGGCCTGGTAGATGCCGACGCGGAAGTTCTCGAACGTCGCGTAGTAGTCGACGTACGGGCTGCCCCGCAGAAGCCGGTCGTAGGCGATCACCGGGATGCCGGCCTCCGAGGCCATCTGCAACGGCTTGGTCAGTGCCGCGCCGTCCACCGAGGCGATGATCAGCAGCTTCGCGCCGGCGGCGATCTGGCTCTCGACCTGCTTCACCTGGTTCGGCACGTCGTTCTGCGCGTACTGCAGGTCGACCCGGTGTCCCCGGGATTCGAGGTCGCGCTTGATGTTCTCGCCGTCGCTGATCCACCGCTGCGACGTCGTCGTCGGCATGGTGACGCCTACGAGAGCGCTCTCAGGTGGCTTGTTCTGCTGCCCCGCCGCAGGCCCGCCGCACGCCGCCACCAGCAGCACGATCAAGGGCACCACGAATTTGGACGATCGCATCCCGGCTCCTCGCGCGGATCAACATCGTTGTTGACGGTCGCCACGGTTTTCGAGGCAGGCCGAAGGCACGGTCGTCGTGTGACCCGTGCCACAAGCGGGTGTGGACGTTAACAACTCAAGGTGAGCGGATCAAGCGAACAGACCAGCACATCCATCAAAAGCACCAATAGGTCCTGGAGGTGTAGCGGCGCCGGGCAACTCGGCGATCTCACGGTGGATGACGATCGGGGGGGTGAGTGCGCTTGCCAGACCGGAAGCGGTCGCGGCGCGGTCTGGTGTCCGTCGCGGTGGGAATCGTCCTCGGTGTCGTGAGCATGGCGTTGCCGTCGTTCGACTCGCTGTGGTCGTTCCTGGGTGTGGCGCGCGATCTCCGCACCGGGCACAGCACCGCGCTCGCGATCCTGTTCCTGTGCCTGGGTTTCCTCGTCGCCCTCTACTTCCAGCAGGAGGAGTTCAAGGCCGAGTTGGAACGTTCGCTACGGAACGAGTCGGCACGGCTGGAGGCGGGACTGCCCGCGTTCGGGCTGCTCACGCGGCAGACCGGCGACGAGGCCATGGCGACTCTCACCGCTCTCGTCGCCACGGCGCGGACGGTGGCGAACACCAGGATCTCGCCGCCCAAGGTGGAGGTCGCCGCCCGTCACGGCGCCGGCTCCGCGTGGGACGTGGCACTGCGCGAGGCGCTCGCGAGAGGACTGACCTACCGCGAGGTGGTCAGCCCGAACCACTCCGACCTAGCCCGTGCCAGGAAGGCCGCGATCGCCGGATCCACCGGTGTCTACGAGGCGGTGACGGTCCGCAACCTCCCGTCACCGTTCCTGAACTTCATCGTCGTCGAGCAGCGCGACGGCACCAAGGAGGTCTGGTTCGGCTGGCTGGCCTCCCTGACGTCGGGCTTCGACGGAACGGTCGTCCGCACCGGCGAGACCCACCTGGTGAGCCTCTTCGAACGGTGGCACACCGAACTGCTGGGCGCGGGCACCCCGGTCCGCTGACACGGTTCAGGCGGTCCACCCAGGCACTCGCGGTTCTCGCGAGACGGGCGAGGAAGAGCGCTCCCACGCCTGCCCGAGCAGGTCCGCCACGGTCTCCGCCTGCCCGGCGCGCAACGTGAACGGCACCCGGAGCCACCGGTCGGCCGTGCCGTCGACCGCGAAGCGCGGCCCCGCGGTGATCCGGAGGCCGAGGTCGAGCGCCGACGCCGCCAGCCGGGTCGCGCTCGGCCGGGGCAGCTCGATCCACAACGCCATGCCCGCGCGCGGCGAAGTCCAGCGCCAGTCCGGAAAACGGACGCGCAGGGCGTCTTCGAGCGCGGCACGCGAGCGACGTAGTAGGTCGCGCCGGTCCGCCAGGATCGCGGACGCGTCGTCGAGCAGCCGCACGGCGACCAGCTGGTCCAGCACGGGGCTGCCGAGGTCGACGGACGCGCGTTCGTGCGCGAGCCGGTTCAGCAGCGCCGGATCCGCGCGGATCCACCCGATCCGCAGGCCCGCCCAGAACGCCTTGTTCATCGACCCGAGCGTGACGACGTCGTGCCGCAGCACCGCGGCCGGCGGCGCGACGGGCCCGTCCAGCACCAGGTCGGCGAACGTCTCGTCGACCGCGACGACCGCGTCCCCGAGCTCGGCGAGGATCCTCCGGCGGGCGTCCTCCCCGGCGACCAGCCCGGTGGGGTTCTGGCCGTCCGGCGTCAGGTGGGCGGCGGACATGCCGGCGGGAGCACTGTCCCACCCGGACGCCGTGACCGGCAGCGGCACGGGACGGACGTGGTGGGCGCGCAGAGCGTCGAGCACGGCGGGATAGGTGGGCTGCTCGACCAGAACCGGACGTCCGGGACCGCAGACGGCGCGGACCACGAGGTTCCAGCCCTGCAGGGCACCGCTGGTCACGAGCACCTGGCCGGCCTCGGTCGGCAGGCCTCGACCGGTGAGGTGTCTCGCCACCGCGGCGCGCAGCGAGGGCAGCCCGAACGGGTGCAGGCCGTGGCCGGCCAGCTGCGCCGAGAGGTCGGACGCTGCCGCCGTCACCGCGCCGGGCAGCTGGGAGGGAGCGGGCAGCGCGGCCACCGTCAGGTCGAGGACGTCGGCGGGCTCCCCCGGACGGGCGTCCGGCCGCTGGACGCCGGAGGACGGGATGGTGATCAGGCTGCCCGCGCCGTGCGCGCTGCGCAGGTATCCCTCGGCACGCAACACGTCGTAGGCGGCGCTCACCGTCGTCCGGCTCATCCCCAGCGTCGCGGCGAGGGAGCGCTCGGACGGCAGCCGCGTGCCGCTGGCCAGCCGGCCGTCCAGCACGAGACCGCGCACTCCCAGTGACAGTGCGACGTAGGCGGCGCCGCCGTCGGACAGCCACGGTTCGAGCAACGTCGCGAGCCGGTCGGGACCCATGATGCCAACACCTCCGACTTGGCCGTGTCGTCACCAGGCCAAGTCCCTCCATGATGCGGTCCGGCCCAGCACAGGAGGAACCCGTCTTGAGCACCGACCGAGCAGCGTCCCCGCCCCTCCCCGGACGCGACGACGTCCTCGACCTCACCCGCGAGCTCCTGCGGATCGACACGGTCAACCCGCCCGGCAACGAACGGGAGGCCGCGGAGGCCGCCCTGGCGTACGCCCGCGCCCGCGGGCTGAGCGGCGACCTGCAGCCGTTGGGCGACGGCCGCGCGAACCTGCACCTCGTCCTGCGAGGCAAGGGAGAGCGGGCGCCGCTGATGTACTGCGGGCACCTCGACACGGTCCCGCTGGGCACCGCCCGGTGGACGCGCCCGCCGCACGCGGCCGAGGTGGACGAGGACGGCGTGCTGTGGGGACGCGGTGCCGTGGACATGAAGGGCGGCCTCGCCGCGATGCTCGTCGGCATCGCCACTCTCGCGCGCACCGGCACACAACCGTTGGGGGACGTGCACTTCCTCGCCACCGCCGGGGAGGAGGTCGACTGCGCGGGCGCCCGTGCCGCCGGGCAACGCGGTGTGCTGGAGGGCGTCGGCGGTCTGGTGATCGCGGAACCGACGGACCTGGACCTCGTGGTCGCGCACAAGGGCGCGCTGTTCCTGGAGTTCGTGACCGTCGGCCGGGCGGCTCACGGCTCCATGCCCGAGCAGGGCGTCAACGCCATCACGCACATGACGACCCTGCTGGAACGGCTGACCGCGCTCGACCTCGGCTCCGTGACCGATCCGCTGCTGGGCGCGCCGACGACGAGCGTCGGCACCATCCAGGGCGGTTCGGTCGTCAACATCGTGCCGGACCGGTGCACCGCGCAGGTTGACCTCCGCAGCGTGCCGGGCCTCGACCACGCCGTGGTGCTGAAGAGGATCGAGGCGGTGCTCGACGAGCTGAAGCTCACCCTCCCCGGCTTCGACGCGCGGATGACGGTCACCGGCGACTACGCGGCCGTCGGCACGGACAGCGCCGATCCGCTGGTGCGGACCGCCCGGGACGTCCTCGGAGGGGTCCTCGGGCGGCCACCGAAGATCGCCGGGGTCAGCTACTTCTCCGACGGTTCGGTTCTCCAGCCCGGCACCGGCCTGCCGACCGTCCTGTGCGGCCCCGGCGACCCGAACCTGGCCCACCAGACCGACGAGCGCGTCCACGTCGAGGCTCTGGAACGCGCCGCCGAGTTCTTCACCCTGCTGCCGCTGTCCGGCTGACGGAACCCCAGAAACCGGTCAGCACCTGCGCCGCGCGCTTCGGGTCGTCGAGCATCCACCAGTGGCCCTGCCCGGTCAGCTCGACGGCCCGAGCGCCGGCCCGCTCCGCCGCGCGACGGCGGAGTGCGGCGTCACCGACGGTGTGGTCCTCGGTCGCGATCGGCACGAGACCGGGTTTCGCCGCCGCGGCGGGCAGGTCGCGGCCGCGTTCCAGCAACACCTCCGGAGGCACTGACCGGTACAGCGCGAGGATCGCCTCGCCCATCCGCGGTCCCTGCTCCAGCGCGACCTCGGCGGCCGTCGGCCGGGGAAGTCCCCACTCGACCATGCGCGCGGTCCGCTCGCCGGCGTCACCGGAGAAGAGCTCCTCGACGTGACGCTCGCCGTCGCCCGGCGACTGCCAGAGCGTCGCGAGCTCGTGCCACGTGAAGTCCGGCTCGTACCCGGCGACGGTGTCGCTCACCCAGCTGCGGATCAGGTCGGGACGGGTCATCGCCACCTCCAGCACGAACCCGCCGGCCAGGGAGTGGCCGACGAGGTCCACGGGCGAGTCCATTCGCGACAGTTCGGCGACCAGCCAGTCGCGGTACTCGTCGAACGTGGCGCCGAAGCCCTCCGGCAGCGGCGAACCGAAGCCGGGAGGCGCGAGCAGCACGACCTCCCGCCGCAGGTCCGCTGGCAGTTCGGTGATCAGGGGCGTCCACACGGCGGGGGTGACCGGAACGCCGTTGACGAGAACGATGGTCATGTCCCCAGGACATCAGCCGGCTGGCGCGGACGTCCAAGACCCGTTGCGCACGAGGTCATGCGGCGATCGCATGACTCAGTACGCTGAGACCATGCCCGCGGACCTGGATCTGCGACTGGTCCGGTACTTCACGGTGGTCGCCGAGCACCTGAACTTCGCGCGCGCCGCCGAGGAGCTCCGGGTCGCCCAGCCCTCGCTGAGCCGCCAGATCCAACGCCTGGAGAACGCGCTCGGCGTGCGTCTGCTGGAACGCACCCCCCGAGGGAGCCGGCTGACCGCGGCGGGATCGGCGTTCCTCCCCCAGGCGCTGCGGCTGCTGCACGGCGCCCAGGAGGCGGTGCTCACCGCCCGCGCGGCCGCCCCGGCCAGCACGATCACCATCGGTTACGCCGACGACCTCGTCGTGACACCGGCCGTCCGCGACCTGCGCCACCGGTACCCGCGGGCGCACGTCCGCACCCGGCACCTCAGCTCGCGCGACGCCGGCACCCTGCGCGACGGGCAGGTCGACGCCCTGGTCATCCGCGCACCGCTGCCGATCCCCGCCGACGACCTCACCGTCACGTCCCTCTACGCCGAGTCCCTGGCCGTGCTCGTGTCGGCCGCGCACCGGTTCGCGGACCGGAAGTCGGTGTCCACGAACGACGTCCTGGCGGAACCCCTCGTCGGCTGCACCGGCATGGGCGAGGAGTGGACCCGCTTCTGGCGGCTCGAACCGCGCCGCGGCGGTCCCGCCCCGCTCGGCCCGACCCTCGCCGACACCTTCGACGACAAGCTGGAGGCGATCGCCGACGGGAGCGCTCTCGCCGTCGTCCCGGCGAACGACCACCGCTTCACGTTGCGCCCCGGCCTGGTCGCCGTCCCGGTCGAGGACGGCGAGCCCACCCAGGTCGTCGTCGCGACCCGCGCGGCGGACGACGACCCGCTCGTCGCCGAGTTCGTCAGGTCGGCGCGAAGCCTGCTCGTACCCGGCGGCTCATCCCCGTGAGCGGAGCAGGTCGAACAGCTCCTGGCGCAGCTCCACCGGCAGCGTCCGGCCGAGCTCCGGCCCGTCCCTGCGGACCAGCCGCAGGTCGTCGTTGTACCGGGCGGCCTGTTCGGCCAGCAGGCCGAGGCTGAACGCCGCCTCCTCGCGATGGTCCGCGTCCGGCCAGGTCGCGACGGCGGTGAGAACGGCGTCGACACGGCGTGAGACGTCGTCCAGCAGGGCGTACGACGGGGCGCCGGGCAGCCGCTGCGCGCGGAGGTCGACGTGGTTGAACGCCACCCACTCCAGGGTGGCGCCGGTGAAGTCGTTGCCGGTGAACTCGTTGCGGTCCCGGCCGAGGGCGGCCTCGTGCTCGCCGGGCCTGCCCCAGAAGTTGACGCGGGAGATCGGGCCGCGGAACACGCAGTCGACGAACTCGGCCTCCTGCGTGAACACCACGTCGCGCAACCGGGCGCCGTCGAAGAGACAGCGCTCGAACCGGGCGTTGCCGAAGTAGGTGTGCCGGGCGAACCTCGTGCGGCGGAACACGCAGTCCCGGTACGTGGTGCGCGGCCAGTTCCGTCGGTCCCAAGGGGTTTCGGTGAGTCCTGTGGTGGCGCCGAGGGACACATCGTCGAACACCGTGCCCGTGAAGTCGCATTCGGACAGTGCCGAGTCGTGCGCGGTGAAGCGGGCGAACCTCATCGCGGAGAAGTCGACCCGCTGCACCACCGCGCCGTCCAGGCTGACGCCGGGTTCTCCGGCGAGCTGGGGGAACCGCACGTCCGCCAGATCGCCGGAGACCGTCGAATACGCTGTGCCGTAGAGCTTTCCGTGCCCGACACCCATGCACCGGATGCTACCGGCTCCTGAGGAACGACCGCATGACGCGCGTCCACGGCACGTTGCTCTGCTTGTACAACACGTGCGGTGCCCGCAGGTACTCCCCTCCCCTCAACAGGTGCGGGAGGTAGCCGCGTCTCGTCGTCAGCTCCACCTTCACCCCCGTCTTGGTGTCGTGGTAGTCCGGGCCGCGGCTCGCGTTGTAGCTGAACCGGCTGCCGTGGGTGGCCTGCAGGTCGGCGGCGACGGCCTGGTGCAGGGCGGCGCCCTTCCACATCCGCACCTTGCCCCACTCCTCGTTCTTCAGCGCGTTCTGATAGGCGGTGGCCTGGTCTCCCTTCAGGCTCTTCATGATCTCGTCCCAGCCGCGGGACAGCTGCCGCTTGGTCGCCTCCTGCACGAGCTTGGCCGACTCGTTCGTCGCGGCGTTGGTGGGGACGTTCGAGTTGACGCCGATGGCGGCCATCATCGTCACGCCCGCGATGAACTGCATCGCCTTGCCGCAGTCGACGCCCATCCGCTCGCAGAACCGCTGGTCCACGAGGCCGCCGATGATCTCCGGGGCGATCTGCAACCCGTCGGGGTCCGACTCCGTGAGCACCCGCCGGGCCTGGTACCTGGCCGGCATCTCGTCGATCGTCTTCTCGTACTCCTCGAGCCACTTGTCCTCGGGGGCACGGCCGTCGGGATCCACGAGCCGGACGGGGTTGTTGTACGAGTAGGTGTACGCGGCCAGGTTCGCCGAGCGGGTCACACCGTCGTTGGTCTGACCGTCCAGATAGGACCCGAGTTCCGGGTCGGGGCTCTGCCAGAGCTGGGTTCTCGGGTTGTAGTACCTGGCCCCGAAGTAGTAGAGGCCGGTCTCGTCGTCGAACTCCTTGCCGTTGTACTGGTACGGCACGGGTGCGGGCGCCGTGCTCTCCTGGACCCAGGTCTCGCCGAAGGCGAAGAACTCCTGGTGCGAGGTGACCTTCCCGCGCGTGTCGGTCACGTAGCTCGCCGAGCCGAGGTGGTCGGTGTGGAAGTAGAACAGCTCGTCCTCGACCGTGCGCTCGACCTTCTTGCTCAGCAGCCGTTGCTCACCGACGAAGACGTGCTTGAACGACTGCCCGCCCGCCTTGCTGAAGTTCCGGCCTGGCGAGACGTGCGTGCCCTCGCCCTCCTTGACGATCCGGTTGCCGGTGTCGTCGTAGATGAAGCGCACGAGCGGATCGGCGCGGTTCTCACAGGAGGACGGCTCCTGCTTCACCGTGCTCCGCTCGTCCTTGTGCGCGCAGGCGAGCCTGTTCTCCTCGTCCCAGACGAGCTGCGTCCGTTCATCCGAAGTGGACTCGTCGGTCAGCGGCCCCACGAAGGCCTGGACGGCGTTGTCGTCGTCCCTGGTGACGATGTCGATCAGGTTGCCGCCAGCGTCGTAGCCGTGGGTGTCCGGCCCGACCCTGGCGGGCGCGTGCGGACGGCCGGTGTAGCTGTACCGGTAGGTGTAGGTGGTGTCGCCCTGCGGCCGCACGACGCCGGACGGGCTCACGAACTCGTGCTTCTGCGCCTTGTTCGTCGTGTTGTGGACGGTGTCGTAGGTCAGGTCGACCTTGTAGCGGTCGAGCCTGTCCGCCGTGTTGCGGTACTCGCCGGTCGCCGAGGTGACCCGGTGCAGGTCGTCGTAGGTGAAGGTCTGCCTGCTCGGCCCGCCGAGCTCCTTGCTCTGGGGCACCGGAACGTCGTTGGCCAGCTGCGTGATGTTGCCGACGTCGTCGTACCGGTAGGAGAGGTTCTGGAACTCGCGGCCGTCGGACTGCCGGGACTTCAAGGTGGCCAGCCGCCGGTCGTTCTCGTCGTAGCTGTAGGTGGTGCGGACCCCGGAGCCGGTCTCCGTCAGCACCTTGCTCTCGAACTTGTCGTAGTCCTGGCGGGCCAGGTAGGTGTAGCTCCGGTTGTCCTTGACGCCAGCGGCGGTCGTGACCTGTCCCCCGCTGTCGTAGCCGTAGGTGACCTTCTCACCGTCCGGGTAGGTCGTCTCCAGCTGGCGGTGGAACGCGTCGAACCGGTTGAGGGTGGTGAACGACGTTCCGGCGTCGGGCGCGCTGCCGCCGAGGGTGCGGGTCTCCTTCACGGTCTCGCCGAGCGCCCCGTACTCGCGGGTGACGGTGCCGGCCGCGTCCCGGATCTCGGTGACCCGCCCGGCGGCGTTGTCGGGAGCTCCGAGCGCGCCGTAGGTGTACCTGACGTTGTTGCCGGTGAAGATCGGGTACCGGATCCCGGTGATCCGGGTGAAGTCGTGGTCGTACTCGATCGCCTTGCGCTTGTCCCGCAACGCGGGCGTGACCCGGGAGATCACGTTGTCCGCGAGGTCGTACGCCGTCTCCGTCTTGCCGGAGTCCGGGCTGTCGACGACCGTGCGGCGGCCGAAGTCGTCGTACGCGGCCCTGGTGACGTTGCCGCGGTCGTCGGTGACGGCGACGATCTGGCCGGTCTGGTCGTAGGCGTAGCTCGTCCAGATCGCCGGCTGGCCGCCCGCCGCGTTGGACTCCTTGACCGACGTGGTCAGCTCGCGCACGTCGGCGTAGGTGCGGCGCTGCTTGCCGTTGGCGTCGGTGGCGACCGCCTCGAACTGGGTGGCCCCCGACCGGTCCGTCCCGAACCCGTAGGTGGTGGACGACGCGGTGCCGTCCGGCAGTTCCATCCGCACGGCGCGGTCCTGCACGTCGAAGGCCGTCCTGGTCGGCCGCACGCCGTCGAACGCCGCGTTGAACGTGGTGTTGGTGTCTCCCTTGGGTTCGGTGACCGGGTGGAACTGCTCGACGACCCGCCCGAGGAAGTCGAACACCTGACGGCCGGACACGATCATCGACTGCTCGGGCGCGGCACCCGGCTGGGACGCGACGCTCGCGTCCTTCTTCGTCTGCACGACCCTGCCGAGACCGTCGGCGAACTGGACGGTGTCGATGGTGTCGTCGCGGACCCCGGTCGCGGTGTTGTCGACGTGCCGGCTCACCGCGTACGGCACGGGGGCGTCCGGGTGGTACTCGAAGTCGATCGTGACCCGGTTCTCGGGGATCTCGTACGGCCCGGCGACGAAGTCCAACCGGCCCACGCGATCGTAGTTGTAGTGCACCCGCTGGAAGTTCTCGTCGACCGTCGTCTCCGGCAGCCCGTACTTGTAGTTGTGGGTCACGACGGAACGGAGGTTGAAGCTGTCCACGATCGTCTCGACGTGCACGCCGACGACCGGGTCGTAGCCGTAGTCCAGCCGGTAGCGCTGGCCCGTCTTGTTGGCGGGCCCCACCACGGCCTTGAGGTTGCCGTTGCCGAGGTACTCGAGGTCGGTGACCGCCTTCGAGCCGTCCGCCAGCAGGGCGCGGTGCTGGGTGACGTCACCGGTGCGGCAGTCCACAGTGGCCTGACGGTGGCGCATCACCTTCCTGGACGCGACCGCCACCACCTGCACGGAGTTGGCGACACCGGTGATGTTGCGCTCGCGGCACGCCGGGTCGGTCGCCGAGTAGCCGACCCTGGTCTCGACGTCGTCGGCCGCGCCGGCGTCCGCCGTGTCGAGCATCCGCGTCAGGTTGCCGACGTCGTCGTACTCGGTGTCGGTGTACGTCGACTTGGGCGCGGTCGCCTGACCCTCGTGGAACAGCCGCTGGGTGCGGGTCAGCACGGGGAAGACGGTCGCGGTGGTGCTGGCCGGGTCGACCGGCCGCCCGGTGCTCACGTCGCGCAGGACGTGGGTGCTGACGGACTCGGAGAACAGCCTGCCCTCACCGTCGCTGGTCAGCGTGCGGATCGCCAGCCCTCGGGCGTAGACGCTGTCGGTGCGGTAGTCGCTGGTCACCGACCGGTGCACCGCGTCCCCGGCGCCGGCGTCGCGCTGCTGGTGGACCACTCGGCCGTAGCCCAGGAACGTCCGCTCCAGCCGGTCGTAGCGGCCGTTCTCGTAGTCGAACGTGGTGAGCTGCACGTCCTGGCCGTCGCCGGGAAGACCGTCGTGCACCCGCACGCTCGACAGCACGAACCGCGACTGCGGCAGGGCGGTGGTGTTGCCGTCGCGGCGGTAGTCCAGGTCGAACTTCCCGCCCAGCGGCCGGTTCACGGACCTGAGCAGGTTGGTCCGCCCGGTCCGGTTCTCCGCGACGACCAGCTCGCTGTCCTTCGTGGACCGGACGTGGTCGGTGTAGCCGTCGCCGTTGACGTCGTCCAGCGCGAGCTCGGACCGGCCGATGCCGGTGGACACGTCGGCTCCGGGGTTGAACACCACGCAGCCGCCCCCGAAGATCCCGAGGCAGAAGCCGAACGTGAAGTACACGCCCGCGTCGAGCGACGATCCGGAGTCGGCGCTGACGCCGTCGAGGCCGCCCTGGAACGGTGCCGGCGCGAGGAAACCGTTGCCCGTGTTGATGGCGACGGTCAGCCCACCGCCGTCGGAGAACACCCGGTCGGCCAGGCCGTCGCCGTTCATGTCGGTCAGGCTCGCCCGGCTCCTGTTGGTGCCGGTCCCCGCGGACGCACCGCCCGCCAGGCCGTAGAAGTCGGTGTTGAACCCGAGGTTGACCGACGAGTTGCGGCTGCTGGTGTCGTTCAGCGGGCCGCCCGCCCAGGGTTCGGGCGCGGCGAACCGGTAGCCGAGGTTGAGCGCCGCCGTGCCGTTGTCGTGGACGCGGTCGGGCAGGCTGTCCCCGTTGATGTCCAGCAGGTCGAACCTGGCGTCGGACTCGCCGCCGCCCGTGTTGCCGCCGATGCCCAGGCCGGGCATCTCGCTGCCGGAGTCCGCGGTGGTCGCGGACGACTCGGCGGACGGTCCCGCGTTGCCCTGGCCGTCGGCGGACGTGCGGGCCGGGCTGCCGGCGTTGGCGGACGCGGTGAAGGCGCGCGAGTCGGACTCGCGCACGGAGGCGGTGCCGAGGCTGCCGCGGGTGGCGCCGAGACCACCGGTCATGTCGGAGTACTGGATCCCGGCCGACCCGACCACGTCGGGGAACTTGTCGCCGTTGAGGTCGAGGAAGTCGACCTGGCCGGTGCTGCTGCCACGGGCCACGCTCGCGCCCGCGCCGATCGGGACGCCCGGCAGCTGGGCGCCGAACGTGGTCGAGATCTGCTGACTGCGCCCGACCCTCGACACGCCGGTCGCACCGGCGAAGTCGGCGTCGTTCGCCACGTCGATGCGGTCGGTGCCCAGCCGGGAGCTCGCGGCGCCGTCGCCGCCGATCCAGGTGTTGCCGTCGTTGCTGCCCCAGCGTCCGCGATCCGGTTGAGGCGCGAGGATCACCGCGTTCGGCGGCGTGACCCGTCCCTCGAACCCAGGGACGTCGGACTCCTTCGGCGCGGCGGGAATGCGGTCGCGGTAGCGCTGGTCGATCACGAGGTCGGCCTGGTCGATCGGGGCGGCGGCGCGGTCGCGGTTGCCCTGGTAGCCGATCACCGCCCAGCCGCGGTAGGGCTGGGCGAACGCGCCCTGCTCGGCGGAGGCGTGCAGCGCGCTGGGCACCGGTTCGAACGTCACGCCGTCGGTGCTGACCGACGCCGACTGCGACGTCAGCCGTGCGGGCAGCGCGGTGTCGAGCGTCGAGAAGTCGAAGAAGAGCTCGTCGCCCTCGTTCGCGTTCACGGTGACGCGCAACGACTCCGGCTCGGGAACCCGGCCGTCCACGACGTCGACGACCTTCTTGGCGAGCAGCGCGCCGCGGCGCTTGACCGTGAACACCACCCGCGCGTCCACGGCCTGCCCGAAGACCAGGTTCGGCTCGACGGTCAGCTCACCGGACCGCGTGGCGGTGTAGGAGCCCTGCGGCGCCGTCAGCGTGCTGACCGGGTACATGTCCAGGTCGAACGGCGGGGTGATCGTCAGCGTGGGCCGGCCGTTGCCGTCGACGACTGGCACGCCGCTCTCCGTGGCCGTGTAGTGCGCCGACGGCACCCAGTGCAGTGCGCCCGCGTCGACCGGCGAGTCGACCCGCAGCCGCCAGGACAGCGTGTCGCCCGCCGAGACCGGGACGTCGAGGTCGACCGGGACCGTGCCGCCGTTCGCGGCGGGAAGGTTGCCGGTGAGCACGTCCCGGCCGTTGCGGGTGATCACGACGGAGACGTCGTCGGTGGTCGGGCCGACCTTCGACACGTCACCGGACAGGTGCAGCGTCCCGGTCACCGGCGCGGTCGCGGTGGACGGGCGGCCGCCGAGCGTGAAGTCGCGCGAGGCGAGGTAGCGGTGGACGTCGAGGCCGTTGACGTCGGTGCCGGCGGGGATGCCGGTGTAGGTGACGTCGGGGTTCCACGCGACCTGGTCGAACTTCCCGTCCAGCACGGACTGGACGCGGAAGTAGAGCCGGTCACCGCGGCGCACCTGGACGGCGTCGACGCCGGACGGCACGTGCTCGGTCCGGTCGCCCGGCATGATCCGCCGCGACCAGAGCTCGGTGTTCTCGTGCTGCACGGCGACCCTGACGCCGTCGGCCTTCTGGTCCGCGTCGCCGGTCAGCTTCACCCCGCCGGTGATCCTGACCTCGCCGTCGTAGGGCGCGATCCACCGCCGCACGCCGTCCAGCAGTGGGAAGGCGTCCACCTGCCGTTCGAACTCGGCGGTCTGGTCGCCCACGACGGTGCCGCTCGCACGGCCGGTGCCGATCGGGACGGGGGTGTCCTTGCTGTTCGCGGTGTAGGTGGGAGTGCCGGAGGCGTCCAGGTGTCCGAAGAGGACACTGCCGTTGCTGACCAGGTCGGTGAGACCGTCACCGTTGACGTCGGAGAAGTACCGGTCGGTGCGGCTGGTGGTGGAGACGTGGTTGAGCTGCGCGGCCACGCCGACGTAGGACTCGGCGCCGGTGGTGACCGAGCGGGTCGAGCCGGACGAGATGCCGGGCAGGTTCGTCAGCTTCACGGGCGTGTCGCCGAACTTGGGCTGACCGCCGGGCCCGGACAGGTTGGGCCGGTAGAACACCCCGGCCGCGGTGCGGAACACCTTGTCCGGCAACGTGTCGCCGTTGACGTCGGTCAGCGCGAGCAGGCCCTCGGACGACCCCGCGTTGTACCCGGCCTTGCCACCCGCCGAACCCGCCTTGCGCGGCACGGCGGGGTTGAACCCGACGTACAGGTGACCGCCGGCGCTGCTGGACGTGCTGGCCGCGAGTGCGCTGGCCCGTCCGTCGGGCACGGAGGCGCCGAGCGAGTCGTCGGGCACGGTCCACCCGGTCGCGTCCGAGAACGCGCGGTAGTCGCCGTCGCCGGTGCGGACGTCGTCGTAGTAGTCGAACGTGTGGGTGGTGAAGATCCGCAGGTCCTCGCCGAACTGGGACACCGACCGCAGCAGCGTCTTGGCGAACGCGCCCGTGCGGTAGTCCAGTTCGTACGCGCGGACCGGTTTGTCGTCGAGGTGGACCTCGATGCGGCGCAACAGGTCCGCGGTGACCTGCTTGAAGCCGTTGCGGGCGTCGATCTGGACGTCCTGGCGCCGGGACTCACCGCGTTCGCGGTCGCGGACGAACGTGACCGAGTAGCGGCCCTCGATCTTGCCCTGGCCGGTGTAGGTGATGCGCTTCGGGTAGAGGTTGACGCCGGGCACCGTGCCGCCGCTGACGCCGGCGTCGGTGACCTGGACGTTGTGGTAGCGCACGAAGTTGTCGCTGGTGTCCCGCACCTCGCGCAACGCCCAGACCGCGATGTTGCCCGTGTCGTCCTTCAGCGTCGTGGCGTCCCCCGCGCTGTCGGGCGCGCCGCCGAAAATCGATCTCGTACCGTCCTTCGCCGTCACCTCCCACCAGTAGTCACGCGGATTCGAGCCGTGCCGGACGATTCTGCTGAAGTTTCCCTCGACTCGGGTGTGGAACACCTTTTCGGCCGTCCGCGCCTGCAATTCGGTGCGGTGCGCGACGGGAGTCAGCTGTTCCCCGTTGAGCAGATAGGTCTCGGTTTCGAGGGTGCCGTGATAACGCGGCACTCCCCATCGCGTGTCGATTGCTATTGATTGCAGCGGCAGGTCCCAGCCGACTCCGGCCCAGCTGTTCTGGGCGGAGGAGCTGTAGGCGAGGGCGACGCTCGGCTGGACGCCGGCGCGTCCCGGCGGCACCTCGATCGGATAGCCGAGCTGGGCGTCCCCGGTGTTGTTCGCCGAGGGCGGCTGGACCAGGTTGACCTTCGAGCCGGGATCAGCCGCCTGGATGCCCTTGAGCTGGTTGGGGTCGAACGACGCGCCCTCCGGATGCGCGGGCGCGTCGACCAGCCCCTCACCCGGCGCGCCGGTCGCCAGCACGGCGAGGTCGGTGGGGTGCGGCAGCGACGGCAGCAGGCCCACCGCGAGGAGCAGGACCACCCCCAGCGCCGCGATCTTCCGGTGGAGTCCCGACAACTGCCGACGCTGAGCCCAGGTGGCCATGATCCCGAGACCTTCCGTCCGGAACGCGCGTGGGGGATTCGTGATCAGCGGGGCCAAAATAGCGACATCGGTCAGAACGCCGCAATCCTCGCGCGCGCCTCTCGATGACCATTCTCAGAATTCGGTCACCCGTCTCCGAATACCGTTATTCCACGACACCTCGGATATCTACGCCAACGGGACGTGACGAGCGTCGGCCGGACGGGCTCCGCGGCAATTGGGCACTCGGCTCCGGCACCAGTCGCGGAGAGACCGAACGGAGCACAATCCGCGAAATTCCCACTTTTCGCCGCGTCTCACATGGCGATGACGACCTTCGCACGGGCGTGTTCGGTCTCGACGTAGCGGAGAGCCTCCCTCGCCTCGTCGAGCCGATAGGTGCGGTCGATCACCGGCGTGAGGTCTCCCGACTCGCCGAGGTGCCGCAGCGCCGCGAGAACCTCCCGGTCCGGCGAGGTGGTGAGCACGAGCAGGCCGTGCCGGACGAACGGCGCCCGCAGCTTCGCCCTGATCATCAGCCACATGGGCCCGGCGAGACTGCCGCCGCGGAACACTCCCCCGCCGGACAGCACGATCGTCCCGCGGGGAGTGAGCGCGCGGCGCAGACCGGTCAGCGAGTGGTTGCCGACCAGGTCGAGGACGAGGTCGTGGCGGTTGCCGCTCCTGGTGAAGTCGTCCCTGGTGTAGTCGACCACGTGGTCCGCGCCGAGCGACGCGACCAGGTCGGCGTTCCTCGTGCTGCACACGCCGGTCACGGTGGCGCCCATGGACTTCGCGATCTGCACCGCGAACGTTCCGACGCCACCGGACGCGCCGTTGACCAGGACGTGCTGCCCCGGCAGGAGCTTTCCGGTGTCGCGCAGGCCTTTCAGCGCGGTGAGCCCCGCCAGCGGTACCGCGGCCGCCTGCTCGAACGTCCACGTGCCGGGCTTGGCCTCCACGAAGTCCTCCCGCACCGACACGTACTCGGCGAACGCCCCGTCCGCGGTCCCGAGGTCGCCGAACACCTCGTCGCCCGGCCGGAAGCGCCGCACGTCCCGCCCGACCGCCTCCACCGTGCCGGCGAAGTCGCGGCCGCGGATCCTGGCGCGGGGCCCGCCGAAGCCGATCCCGGAGAGCCGCGCCAGGTAGGGATCTCCGCGCATCACGTGCCAGTCGTAGGCGTTGACCGAGGCGGCGCGCACCCGCACGAGCACCTCGCCGCCGGAGGCGGTCGGGGGCTCCACGTCGCGGACCTCCAGCGCGTCCGGTGACCCGTACCTGTCCTGGACGATCGCCTTCATCGCTTCTCTCCCATCAGAAGTCCGGTGCGCGGACGGGCCTGGCGGCGGACGAGCCGTTCCGCCACGGCGAGGTTGACGAGCCAGGAGGCGAGCATCAGCACCGCCTTGGAGAGCTGGTCGAGCGGGCCGAAAGCCGCGATCCACGACCCCAGGACCACCGCCTGCGTGCCGGCGCCCAGACCGATCGCGAAGCCGCGGATCATCCACGCGCGGTGCGCGGTCACGTCCCGGCGGCGGATGGCGGCGAACCCGAGGGCGATGAACACCACCCACGCCGTGCCGAACACCAGCCGGACGCCGGTGAGCAGGGCGCCCACGTCGGCCGGTTTCGGGTAGAACACCGTCATCCACAAACCGGACAGTGCTCCCAGGAGTCCACAGAGGACCAGAAGCCTCCCTGCCGCGCGGTGCCACCCCGGTCTGCGGCGGCGGAGGCCGGGGGCGAACTGGAACGCCCCGAGAAGGCAGTAGACGCTGACGGTCACGGCGTGCACCACCACCGGCACAGGTGAGGCGAAGAACCGCGCGTTGTCCGGCGTGATCTCCGCGCCGCCGCCGAGCTCGCCCAGCCGCAGGGCGCCGCCGAGCACCGGCACGAGGCTGAACAGGATGATCGCGGCGGGGACGAGCCTGTCCGCTCTGGTCGAGGAGGTCATGCACCAGATCGTGGCGCGGGAGGCGGTCTCACCTCATCGGAAGATGGGCCTCGATCATCCTGGCCGATGGTCCGGCGCGGTCGTCGTACTTTCGGCTGACCGCTGCCGGAAACCGCCCCGGACGCGCCTGGTCTCGTACGCCCAGATCGCGATCTCGACCCGGTTCCTGGCACCGATCTTGGCCATCAGGCTGGCGATGTGGGACTTGACGGTGCTGAGCGTGATGTGGAGCTCCGTCGCGACCTCGCCGTTGGTGCGCCCGCCCGCGACGGCCGCGAGGACCTGCTCCTCCCGTTCGGTGAGCGGCTCGACCGGCTGCACGGCGGGACCCGCGGGACCGGTGTCCGCGAACGCCTCGATGAGCCGTGCGGTGACGCTGGGGGCGATCAGCGCGTCACCGGCGGCCGCGGCGTGCACGGCCTGGGCGAGCAGGGCGGGACCGGCGTCCTTGAGCAGGAAACCCCTGGCACCGGCCCGCAACGCGGCGTAGACGTACTCGTCGAGGTCGAACGTGGTGATCACGACGACCGCGAGCGGTTCGGCGACGCCCGGCCCGGCGAGCAGGCGGGTGGCCTCGATCCCGTCGATCCCCGGCATCCGGATGTCGAGGAGGCACACGTCGGGCCGCAGGCGCCTGGCCAGTTCCACGGCCTGCCGCCCGTCCGGCGCCGCGCCGACGACCTCGATGCCCGGCTGGGCGTCGAGGATCATCGCGAGTCCGGTGCGGACGATCTCCTGGTCGTCGGCGACGACCACCCTGACGTTCATCGAGCCACCCTCGTCAGCGGGAGCACGGCGGTGACGGTCCAGCCTCGGTCCGGGTTCGGGCCCGCCTCGCACCAGCCGCCGAGCAGGTCCGCGCGTTCCGCCATGCCGATCAGCCCGTGGCCCTGTGCGCCGCCGCGGACGGTGTCCGCGTCACCGTCGTCGCTCACCCGCAGGTGCGCCGACAAGTCGACCACGGTGACCCGCACCTCGACGCGCGTGGCGTTCCGGGCGTGCCGCAGCGCGTTGGTGACGGACTCCTGGGCGAGCCGGTAGAGCGCGGTTCCCACCGACCGGGGCAGGTCGTCGACCGCGCCGTCGACGACGACAGCCACCTCGGGTCCCGGCCCGCCGGGCCTCGCGAGGAGGGCGATGTCGGCGACGGTCGGGCTGGGCGCCAGTTCCGCGGACTCGTCGTGGCGCAGGGTTCTCACCATCGTGCGCATCTCGGCGAGCGCCCGCGACGCCTCGGACTCGATCAGGCCGAGCGCCTCGGTCGCCGCCTCCGGTCGTGACGCCGCCGTCGCGAGTCCCGCCTGGGCCCGGATCGCCATCGCCGACACGTGGTGCGCCACCGTGTCGTGCAGGTCGCGGGCCAGCCGTTCCCGTTCCAGCAGCTTGACCTGTTCGAGCTCACGCGCCCGTGCCCGGCCCCGGTACCGGACCGCGGCACCGAGCGCGCACGCCGTCCCCAGCACGGCGGTGCCGCCCACCGCCGTGCTGGGGACGGCGTGGCCGAGCGCCGCCGACAGGCCGACCTCGCCGAGCATGACGACCAGCCCGATCGCCGCCTCCCGCCCGGATCCCCACCGGAACAACGAGAACGGGAACAGGACCATGAACACCATCACGTTCAGCTCGGGCTCGCCCTCGAGCGCCAGCGAGGCGACCGCGGCGACGCCGAACACGACGGCGACCGCGACCAGCGGCCTGGTCCGGCGCACCAGCAGCAGGGGCAGCAGCACCACGGCCACGAGCAGCGAACCGGCCCGCGAGGTCAGGTCCTGGCGCAGCACCGCCTCCAGCACGGCGACCACCAGGAGCACGGCGACGAGCGCCCGATCCCACCACGGCCGAGCCGCGGCGGGCACCGGCCGCGGTTCGTCCCACACCGACCGCACAAGGGCGAACACCGCCCAATCCTACGAGAGCGCGAGGCCCGTGAACGACGGTTCGCGGTAGGGTCGGCCGGGTGGATCTGGAGGACACCGCGGCCCGGCTCGGAGTTCCTGCCGAGGACGTCGAACGCGTGCACCGCCGCGCCGGCGACCGGCCGTCCGCGCCGGTGCCCGCACTGGCAGGGGCACCCGCGCTGCTCGACCGGCTCGCGGTCCCGCGCGACGACGCCGCCGAGATCATCGAGGCCTGGCCCGTCCCGGACTCTCCACTGTGGACTCCGGAGCTGCGCTGGCTGCTGGACCGCTCCACCGCACTGGTGCGGGCGGACCTCGGCGGCCACGGGTGGCTGCCACCGGGTCCGGCACTGCCGCGCGACCGTGGCCCCGCCTGGCGCCACCTCTACGTGTACGTCTACCTGGCCCTGGTGGACGTCGTCCTTCAGTACCACCGCGATCACGGCATCAACAGCGCCGTGTCGTGGACGACGCTCGCCGACCTCGGCCGCAACCTCGCGGTCGACCGGCGGATGCGCGGCGAGGGCTGGCCCGTCATGCAGAGCTGGCTGACCCTGCACGCGCGCGGCGGCGTCTACGAGCTCGGCCGCCTGCAACACCACCGCGGCACCACGATCTCCCTGCACATCCCCGACTCCGGGCCGCTCACCCCGGACGCCGTCGACTCGTCGCTCGCCGAGGGACGCGCGTTCTTCCCGCGCCACTTCCCCGACGAGCACCACACGGCGTTCTCCTGCGGCTCGTGGTTGCTCGACCCCCAACTGCGGGAGTACCTCCCCGCGGACTCCAACATCGTCCGGTTCCAGCAGCGGTTCGAGCTGGAGCCCTACGAGGCGCCGGAAGGGATCAACGCCGACGTCGAGGTGCGGCGGTTCGTGTTCCGCACCCTGACGACCCCGCTCGACCGGTTGCCGCGCGACACCGTGCTGCAGCGCGCGATCGTCGACCACCTGCGGGCGGGCCGCCACTGGCACTGGCGCCGCGGTCAGTTCCCGATCGAGCCGTAGCTGATCCACCATCGACAGATGTCGACAGTCCTGGCCGCACCACCACGACGCTTGACGGCTGCACGAAGGCCGTCCGTCCGTCAGACTCGACAACTGTCGACCGCGGGCGCGGAAGGGGAACGTGGTGAGCGATGCCGACCTCCAGTCCATCGTGGACGGCCTCGCCGAACGCCTGCACCGGTCGGTCGCGATCGACGACCCGTCCATCCGCCTGATCGCGGCGAGCCGCCACTTCGGCGACGAGGACGCGGTCCGCATCCGGTCCGTGCTGGACCGGTCCATCGAGCCCGCCATCACCGAACCCCTCTTCGCCGCCGGCATCGCCCGCTGGACCACGCCGGGAGTCGTCGAGCTCGACGACGTCCTGCCGCGGCTGTGCGCGCCGGTCCGGTGCGACGGCATGCTCCTCGGTTACCTGTGGCTCATCGACCCCGACGGCGCCTTCACCGAGTCCGAGATCGCCGCGGCGGCGGACGCGGCCGCCACCGCGGGCACGGTGCTCTACCGGCGGCTGTTGCTGCACGAGCGGTCGAAGGCACGGCAGGAGGCCATCCTCCGCGAGCTCGTCTCCCCGGACGCCGCCGTGCGGGCGCAGGCGATCGAGGACCTCCACGCCGAGCAGCTCTTCGGGGACGACTTCGGCCACTTCACGGTGCTCGCGGTCCAGCGCCGTGAGGCGGACAGGGACGCGGCGCACCAGGTCGCGTTCGAGGCAGCGCTCGAAGAAGGGGTCCGGGCGGTCACGGACGACGTCGCGCTCATGGTCGCGAACCGCGCCCGCGGCTGGTTCCTGCTCGTCCAGCGGCAACCGCCGGCCAGGGCGCTCGTGGACACGATCGCCGAGCGCGTCACCGCCAGGCTGCGGCGGCTCACCGATCCCGCCGCCCGCCTCGCGTTCGGGCTCGGCAACAGCGTCACGGACCTCAGGTCGGTCGGGGTGTCCTACGAGCACGCGACGCTGGCCGCCCGTGCCGCGCTGCTGCTCCCCGGTGCGGGCGACCTGGCGCGCTGGGGCGAGCTGGGACCGTACGAGCTGCTGCTGAAGCTGCCCCCGGACGACCTGCTGAACACGGCGCTCACACCGGCGGTGGCCTCGCTGGAGCAGGCGGACAACCACGCCGTGCTGATCGACACGCTGATGACGTTCTTCGACCACGCGGGCAACATCCAGCGGACCGCCGACTCGCTCACGATCCACCGGGCCACGCTGTACCAGCGGCTCAGGCGGATCGAGCAGATCACCGGGTGTGGCCTCGACAACGGCGACGACCGCCTGGTGCTGCACCTCGGCCTCAAGCTGCGCACCCTGGCCGCCGCCTACCGCGACCAGGCGCGCCCGCGCTAGGTCCTGTGTCGAACGTTCCCCGCGGCACCTGCGCGCGGGTGGAGGGAGTGACCGGGATGTCCCAGGGAGCAGAACAGGGTGACGTCGTGCTGCGCCACCTGCGCGCGGCGCACGCGCCGGGGTTCGGCAGGCCGTCGAACCTGCGCGAACCGCACGTGACCCGCGACGGCACCCGCACGGTCGTGACCGCCGACGTCCTGGACGACCTGCACGGCCGGCCGCGCACCGCGCTCTACACCGCCACCGGCGGCCGCTTCCGGCAGATCTCGGCGCAGGGCGGCTCAGCGCGTTCGGGCCGGTTCTCCCCGGACGGGCGCACGCTCGCGTTCCTGGCCGACCGGGCGACGGCCGGGGTGTTCCAGCTGCACCTGCGCACCGACGGCGACCTCGGCGAGGCGGAGCCCGCGCCCGTCGTGCCCGGAACCGTCGAGTACCTGCACTGGTCCCCCGACAGCCGGCGGGTCCTGCTCGGCGTCGCGGGCCTCGGCGCCGAACTCTCCGGCGGGCAGGGGTCCGGCACCAACCACAGCGACGCGGGCGAACCGTGGTTCCCCCACGTCGAGGAGGAGGTCGGCGACGAGGCGTGGCGCAGCCTGTGGCTGTGCACGCCGGGAACCGGGGCGCTGCAACGGCTGTCCCCCGAGGGCCTCAACTGCTGGGAGGCGGGCTGGAGCGGCTCGGGCCGCGTCGTGGCGATCACGTCCACCGGCCCCGGCGAGGACGACTGGTACGAGGCGGCCCTCAGCCTGATCGACCTCGACGGCACCGCGCGCACCCTGCTGACCAGCGACGTCCAGCTCGGTCTGCCCACCGGCTCCCCCGACGGCAGGCTCGTCGCGGTGGCGCAGGCGGTGTGCAGCGACCGCTGGCTCGTCGCGGGCGACCTGCTGCTGGTCGACGTCGAGTCCGGCGAGGTGCGCCAGGCCGACACGCGTTCCGTCGACGTCACCCGGCTGGAGTGGATCGACGACGCCCGGCTCGGCTATCTGGGACAACGTCACCTCAACTCGGTCGCCGGCGTGCTGACCGTCGCCGACGGCAGCGTGTCCGAGGTCTTCGACACCGCCCTCGCCTGCGGCGGCAGCACCGCCGTCCACACCGACGGCGCCTTCACCGCGGACGGCCGCGTGTGCACGATCCAGGACTCCTACCGGCTCCCCCAGCAGCTCGTGCTGGACGGCCAGGTGCTCGCCACCACCGCCCACCCCGGCACCGACTACCTGCTGTCGGTCGCCGGCACGTCCGCACCGGTGACCTGGCACGCGCCCGACGGCCTGGAGATCGAGGGCGTCCTGTGCACCCCGGACGGCGACGGCCCGTTCCCGCTCGTGGTGAACGTCCACGGCGGCCCGGTCTGGCAGTTCCGCGACATGTGGTCGATGCGCGCCCAGTGGGTCCCGCTGCTGGTGTCGCGCGGCTACGCGGTCCTCAACCCCAACCCGCGCGGCAGCTCGGGCCGGGGCCAGGCGTTCGCGGCCATGGTCGCCGGTGACATGGGCGGCGCCGACACCCACGACATCCTGTCCGGCATCGACGCGCTGGTGGACCGGGGCATCGCCGACCCCACCAGGATCGGCCTGATCGGCGGCAGCTACGGCGGCTTCATGTCGTCGTGGCTCGTCACCCAGGACGACAGGTTCGCCGCCGCCGTCCCGATCGCCCCCGTGACCGACTGGCGCAGCCAGAACCTCACGAGCAACGTCGCCGCCTGGGGCGCCCGCTTCCTGAGCGCGAACCCGGCGGAGCGCGAGGTCATGACCCTCGACCGCAGCCCCGTGACCCACGCGGGCAAGGCGCGCACCCCGTGCCTCAACGTGGCGGGCGCCATCGACAACTGCACGCCACCCGGACAGGCCCAGGAGTTCCACCGCGCACTCCGCGCGAACGGCGTGCCGTCCGCGCTGGTCGTCTACCCGCAGGAGGGGCACGGCGTGCGGAGCTACCCGGCGCAGATCGACTTCCTGACCAGGGTGCTGGCGTGGTTCGAACGGCACATGCCGGCCTGAGCGAACGGCGCATGCCGGCCGGGGCCGGGCGCGGCGACGGTGGCCGCGACACCTGCCCGCACACGGCAGTCCCGTCGCCCACACACGCCGGCCCGTTAGCCCGCACACGGCAGTCCCGTCGCCCACACACGCCGGCCTGTTAGCCCGCACACAACAGCGGCGGCCCGGACACACCGGACCGCCGCTGCCTTCACCCCTACTACCCCTGCCGGCCCCTGCCGACCCCCTGCGCGCTCCCCCGCCGGGCTACACCTGCTCGGCGTCGACCGTCGTGGCCGGCTCGCTGCCAGGCCGCTGACGGTCTTCGAGCGTGATCCCGCACTTGCCGACGAGCGCGACACCGGCACCGATCGTCGTGGCCACCGGCGCGGCCAGCGCCGCGACCAGACCGATCGCGACCGGCACCTCCAGCACCACGTCGTCCTTGCTGTCGCGCACGACCACACGACGGTTGATGCCCTCGCTGACCAGCCCGCGAACGGCGTCGACCACCGAGTCGACGGCGGTGCGGGCGGTCTCGGACCTGGATTCAGTCATTGCTCTCCTCGAACTGCGGATCTCCCCGGACAACTCAAGACTGCCCGTGTCCCGGCGTCCTGCCATCAGGGTTTACCCCTGACCTCCACCTGAATTACCCCTCAGGTCGCATCGCGGCCGTGAGTCGTCGGGCGCGCAAACCACAGGCCCCGCACGCACTTCGGCGCGGGCCCACGAGGGTCCCGCGCCGAAGTCTCAAAGCACCATCGTCACTTCGTGGCGATCTTGTCCCCTGGCCTGATCAGGTCCGGGTTCGTCAGGAACCGGGCGTTCTTCTCCACCAGCGCCTGCCACCCGCCCTCCACCCGCTGCTCCGAGGCGATGCGGCTGAGCGTGTCCCCGTCCTTCACCGTGTAGTCGCCGTCCGGGTTGCTCGTGGACGGCGCGGCCATCGGCGCTGCGGGAACGGCGCGCTGCACGGCACGACCGGTTGTCGGCCGTCCCTGGCGGACCGGCTGCGGCGTGGCAGCGGCTCCCCGCCGCCCGCACGTTCCCCATGCTCCGATTCCCTGGGTGCGCAGCACGCTCTCGGCGACGCGGATCTGCTCCTCGCGGGAGGCCTGGTCGGCGCGGCCCGCGCCGCCGTTGGCCTGCCAGGTCGACTGGCTGAACTGGAGTCCGCCGTAGTAGCCGTTGCCGGTGTTGGTGGACCAGTTGTTGCCGCTCTCGCACTGCGCGATCCGGTCCCAGTCGACCGGTGCCGAGGCCGAAGCCGTGCCGGTCGCGGTGACGAAGGCCGTCGCGAACGCCGTCGCGGAGACGGCGAGCAGGACGGCACGACCGGTGAAGTTGCCACGGAGATGACGCATGTCCCTTTTCGCACCCCGCCTCGCTCTCGCCTGCAGCGGCGCCTGTCCGGCGGGGGGTTTCGTCCGTGACGTGGACAGGGCGCGCCGCTGGACAGGTGAGCGGGCGGCGAGCCCTGGTGGTGCAGCGGCCTGACGACCGCAGGCTGGACCGTAAGGACGCCGCCGCGGATCCGCACGACCGGAAGCGGACAAGATCACTCGATGGGTGATGATCACCGGCCGGGCGTTTCGGCGGGCGGGTTCGCGGGATATGAACGCGCCACGTGCCGGCGGAACGTCCACCGGAGAAGGGCTTGAGACGTGCGGCTCCTGGGTATAGCCAGAACGGCCGTACGATGCGGTTGACGTGCGTCAAGCAGCCGGCGCCGTGGCCTCCAGCCGAACGTGGGGAGAACCGCGGCATGACCGACCACTCCGGGAACCGCTCTGGAGGCAGTGCACGATGACCGAACCGGAGCCCGGACTCGTCGACGACCTGCCGCTGGTCGTCTGGCGCGGCGACGCGGACAGCCGTGCCGTCAAGTTCATGTCGGGCTCCGTCGAGCGCGTGCTCGGTCACCCGCGACAGCTCTGGCTCGACTCCGGGTTCTGGACGGGCGTCACGCACCCCGACGACCGCGAGGAGAGCGAGCGGCTGCGCTGGAACTCGGACGCCGACTACGAGTCGGTCTACCGGGTCCGCACGGCCGCAGGCGCCCTCGTCTGGCTGATGGAACGGGCACGGGTGCACGGCTCGTTGCGCAGCGGTGTGCTGATCGACGTGACGGCACGGCACGCGGCCGACGAACGGCAGCGGTTCCTCGACGTGCTCGACCGCGAGTCGCAGCGGCTCGACGACGCGGAAGACCTGATGGCACTGGCGACCCGGCTGCTCGGCGAGCACATCGGCGCCGACCGGTGCGCGTACGCCCGCACGGAGGCCGACGAGAACCACTTCGTCATGACCGGCGACCACGCCACCGGCCTGCCTCCGCTGCCCGGCCGGTTCGCGATGCGGGAGTTCGGCAACGGCGCGCTGACGGCCATGCGCGCGGGCGAGCCGTGGGTCGTGGACGACGCCCTGAACGACGAGCGGCTCGACGCCGAGGACCACGCCGCGTACCGGGTGACCGGCATCCGCGCGGTGATCTGCCTGCCGCTGTTCCGCGCCGACCGGTTCGTCGCCGCCATGGCGGTGCACCAGGCGACCGCCCGGCAGTGGACCCGCGACGAGGTCGACCTGGTGTCGGTCGTGGTGAACCGCTGCTGGGAGTCGATGCAACGGGCGCACGCCGACAGGGCGCTGCGCGACAGCGAGGAACGCCTGCGCCTGCTCGTCGACCGGGCGACGGACGCGATCTGGTTGCTGGACCACGACCTGCGGTTCGTGGCCGCGAACCCGGCGACGGGCCACCTGCTCGGCTACCGGTCCGACGAGCTGATCGGCACCCCGATCGCCGATCTGCTCGTCGGCGGCCTGCCGGAGGACCTCTCGGCCTCCCAGGTCGTGACGATGCGCCACGCCGACGGCACGGACGTGGCGCTTGAGCTCAGCGTCCAGTCCACCCCGAGGGGACTCCAGGCGATCGGCAGGGACGTCACCGAACGGCAGCGCGTCGACGCCGAACGAGAGCTGCGTCTGCAACGGGAGCACGAGATCGCGGCCGCGTTGCAGGAGAGCCTGCTCCCCCGCGAACTCCCTGCCCTGCCGCGGCTCGCCACCGCGGCCCGCTACCTGCCGGCCGCGCGGCACTCCCAGATCGGCGGCGACTGGTACGAGGTCGTGCTGATCGGCACGACCCGCGTGGCCCTCACCGTCGGCGACGTCGTCGGCAAGGGCCCCACCGCGGCCGCGATCATGGGTCAGCTGCGCAGCGCGCTCACGAGCTACCTGCTCGACGGTCACTCGCCCGCGGAGTCGTTGCGACGGCTCGACGCGTTCGCGGCACGCGTGGACGGCGCGGCCGGGAGCACCTGCGCCTGCATGGTCTTCGACTGGACCAACGGCGAACTGTGCTGGGCATCCGCCGGCCACCCACCTCCCGTGGTGGTCGACGAGTCGGGAGCCCGCCTGCTGACGGCGGACAACGGACCCGTGCTGGGAGCCGGTGGACCGGCCCTGCCGAGCCAGCACGCGACGGCGTTCCCGCCCGGCGCCTCGGTCGTGCTCTACACCGACGGCCTGGTCGAACGCCGTGACGAGGTGCTCGACGACGGACTGAGCAGGCTCACCGCCGCCGCCGACGGGGCGTTCGACTTCGACCCCGCCTCCCTCACCCGGCGCGTCATCGACACGATGCTCGCGGACGGCCAGTCCGACGACGTGGCCCTCGTCGTGGCCCGGCACCTGCCTCCCCCGCTGCTGCTGCACCTGCCCGCCACCTCCGACCAGCTCTCCCCGTTGCGCCGCGCCGCCACGGACTGGGCCCGTCTGGCCGGACTGTCCGAGGACGCCGCGTACGACCTGGAGCTGGCACTCGGCGAAGCCGCGTCGAACGTGGTGGACCACGCCTATCCGGACGGCACGGGCGACTTCGACGCGAAGCTCGAAAGCACCGGCGTCGGCGTCCGGGTGACCGTGACGGACCAGGGCCGGTGGCGGCCGCCCCCGGAGGACAAGGGCCACCGCGGCAGGGGGCTGAGCATGATCCGCGCCGTCACCGACGAGAGCGACATCCTGGCGGGCGAGGACGGCACGACCATCCGGTTCCACGTCCCCGCCGTGCCGGACGCCCGCACCGAACCCGCCGCGCCGCGCACCCCGTCCGTCGCGAGTGGACTGTCCGATGAGGACCACGAGCACGCGCAGGTGGTCCTGCTCAACGGCGACCTCGACATCTCCACCGTGGACGGTCTGCGGCTGCCACTGCTGGAACGCGTCGGCGCACGCGACGACCAGCCGATCGAGGTCGACCTGACCGGCGTCGGCTACCTCAGCAGCTCCGGCATCGCGTTGCTGTTGCAGGCGATGGTGGCCGCCAAGGACCACGGCCGGGTGCTGTCACTGGTCGCGACCGGTGCTCCGGCGCGCGTGCTCGACCTGTCCGGGCTCGCGCACACGACGAAGCCCCAGGGCTCCGACTTCGTCCCGGGCCCTACCGGTTGACGTAGGCGCCCAGCCCGCCGAGCTCCTCGCTCGCGATGAAGACCGACCGCACGTGGATCAGCACCTCCTCGACGTGGACGGCACAGCCCCACGCCGAGTCTCCCCACGAGTCGGCGACCTTGATCTCGGCCGGCGAGGCGCACCCGGTGCTGCCACCGAGCTGACACCGCTCGGGGTGCGGCGAACCGGACTGCTCGGCCGCGGCGGTGCGCATCTGCCCTGCGAGTTCCGCGGTGGCGTCCGCGCGCCGCTCGGCGTCCGCGCGCAGTTCCCGTTCCGCCCGAACGGCTTCAGCAAGCGCTTCCCTCGCCGCTTCCGCCTGCTCCTCGGCGGCTTGGCGCGCCACGTCCAGGTGGTGACGCTCGATCGCGAGCGCCGCGGTGCCCGCGAAGAGCCGGATCAGGGCGAGGTCGGTGTCCTGCGGCACGCGGGCGGTCCGGTGGTACATCGCGAACGTGCCCAGCAGGCCGCCGTCGCGGGCCAGGATCGGGGTGGACCAGCAGGCGCCGAGTCCCGCCTGCTGTGCCAGGTCGCGGAAGTCGTCCCAGAACGGGTCCGCGGCGATGTCGGTGACGATCACCTGTTCGCGGCGGTGGGCGGCCGTTCCGCAGGAGCCGACGCCTTCGCCGGTGGCGATCCCGTCGATGGCCTCGTTGTAGAACGCGGGCAGGCTGGGCGCGGCGCCGTGCCGCAGGTGCCGCCCGTCGGGGTCGGCGAGCAGCACGGACACCAGCAGTTCCTCCGGCGCCAGTTCCTCGATGCAGCGGGCCATCCCGTCGAGGACCTCGGACAGCGGCGCCTGCCTGGCGATCTGCTCCAGGAGCGCGCGGTGCTCGGCCGTCAGCCTCTGGGCGTGCCTGACCTGGGTGGTCTCCACGCCGATGACCTGAACGCCGAGGAGTTCGCCCGTGGCGTCACGACGCGGTTCGCAGGTGAGGTCGAAGAACGCCTCGTGCGGGCCGGCACCCAGCACGACCCGCACGTCCCGGCGGGTACGGGACTCACCGCTGCGGTAGGTCTCGTCGAGCAGGGCCGTGAAGTCCGGTTCGCGATCTTCACCGAACGCGACCAGGAAGGCCGGGCTGGCCGACTCCACCACGTGCTCCGGTCCCGTGAAGGTCGCGAAAACAGCGGAGGACTGCCCGAACAGCGTCCTCAGGTCCTCGTCCGCAGAGTGCTCGTGTACGCCAAACGCGCTCATGGCCACCTTCTTGCCATGCGTCGCAGGCGCGCTGTTTGGCCTCGGACGCTGTTCCGGTTCTCGCTCCCCGGCGAGTACAAAACATGGTACGCAACGGGAAGCGGGGCCTCAGCAGGCAGTGGTCTCCTGTGGATCGGCGCGGTCGGCGTTGTCGACGTCGAGCAGGCCCAGCAGGGACTCCACCCTGCCGTCCCGGAACGCGCGGCGCTGCCGGTCTGCGCCACCGCCCTCACCGTCGAGCAGCCGCAGACCTCGTTGCACCGCAGGCAGATCACCGTTCGCCTCGAACACCGGGGTCAGCCGGCGCGTCAGGTCGCCGAGCTGCTCGCGCACCGGCCGCGGTTCGCCGGACAGCACGTCCAGGACGCTTCCGCGCAGGCCCTCGTTGGCCGCGCTCCAGCAGGCCTGCCGCAGCGTCTCCTGCGGAACGGGTTCGGCCTCCACGCCGCGTCCGACGTCCACGACCGCCTGTGCCACAAGGGCTCGGACGAGCGCGGCCAGCAGGACGGCCTCGTCCACGGTCGCCGCGACGTCGGAGACCCGCACCTCCACGGTCGGCAGGTCGGTCGCGGGGCGCACGTCCCAGTAGACCATCGCCCTGTCCAGCGCGGTGCCCGCCTTGATCATGGTGTCGCAGAGCTCCTCGTAGTGCTCCCACGACTCGAAGACCGGCGGAGGCCCCGAGACGGGCCACCGCGACCACACCGTCGAACGCCAGCTCGCGAAGCCTGTGTCCTGGCCGCCCGCGAACGGCGAGTTGGCCGTCACCGCGGCGAGCACGGGCAGCCACGGCCGCACGTGGTTGCAGACCTGGACGGCGGTCTCGCGGTCGGGCACCTCGACGTGGACGTGGCACCCGCAGATCAGCTGTTGTTCCGCCAGGGCACCGAACTCCCGCGCGATCCGCCGGTAGCGGAGGCTGTCCGTCACCTCACCGGTCGCCTCTCCGAGCGGGGGCGCCCCGACGGCGATGGCACGGCATCCGGCCGTCCGCGCGGCCTGGGCGACCAGGCGGCGCAGCTCCAGCAGTTCACGGCGGGCCTGGGCGACGTCGCGGCAGACGGTCGTGTTGATCTCCACCTGCGCTCCGGTCAGCTCGTGCTCCAGGTCGAGCCCGAGCTGTTCCCGTGCGATGACAACGACTTCGTCCGCCAGGTTCACCGGAGCGCCGGTCTGCGGATCCACGAGGAGGAACTCCTCCTCGACACCGACCGTCGGACTCCAGTCGTCCTTCGATGGCGTTCTCGCCACGTCTCACCGTCCAGCTCCTAGGGGAACCGCCGAATACCCGATCGGGTGAAACGGAAACACCGCCCGCCCTCGACTTATATCGCTTGCGGCCCACCGCGACGCTGCCCACACTGGGCCGCCGACATCGGGACTCAGACAGGTGGTTCGTTGTTCGACGTGATCATCGCCGGGTGCGGGCCGGCCGGCGCGATGCTGGCGGCCGAGCTCCGGCTGCACGACGTGCGGGTGCTCGTGCTGGAGAAGGAGACCGAGCCCGTCCCGTCGTTCGCCCGCCTGGTGAGCCTGCACGTGCGCAGTCTTGAGATCATGGCGATGCGCGGACTGCTGGACCGCTTCCTCGAACGCGGGCGGCAACGGCCGGTCGGCGGCGTGTTCGCGGCCATCCCGAAACCGGCACCGCCGGGCCTGGAGTCCGCTGTGCTGCTGGGCATCCCGCAGCCGCTCGCCAACCGCCTGCTGGAGGACCACGCGCTCGAACTGGGCGCGCAGGTGCGCCACGGAGCCGCCGTGACCGGTCTCGACCAGGACGACGAAGGCGTCACCGTCGTTCTGGAGGACGGAGAACGACTGCGGGCAAGGTACGTCGTCGGGTGTGACGGCGCGCGCAGCACCGTGCGCAAGCTGCTCGGCGTCGGATTCCCCGGCGAGCCCTCGCGGAACGACACGTTGATGGGCGAACTGGCGGCCACCGCGCCGCCGGAGGAGATCGCCGCCAGGGTGGCCGAGGTCCAGCGGACGCCCAGGGTGTTCAGCTTCGGCCCGTTCGGCGAAGGTGTCTACCGCGTCGTCGTCCCGGCAGCGGGCGTCAGCGAGGACCGCGCGACACCACCCACGCTCGACGACTTCAGGCAGGCGTTGCGCGCCGTCGCCGGCACCGACTTCGGCGCGCACTCCCCGCGCTGGCTGTCCCGCTTCGGCGACGCCACCCGGCTGGCCGAGCGCTACCGAGCCGGACGGGTGCTGCTGGCCGGCGACGCCGCGCACATCCACCCGCCCGCCGGTGGCCAGGGCCTGAACCTCGGCGTGCAGGACGCGGTCAACCTCGGCTGGAAGCTCGCCGCGCAGATCCACGGCCACGCGCCGGAGGGGTTGCTCGACACCTATGAGACCGAACGCCGCCCGGTCGCCGAGGACGTCCTGAACAACACCCGCGCCCAGGTGCTCCTGGCCTCCCCCGAAGCGGGCCCGCGGGCCGTCCGCAGGCTCCTCACCGAGCTCATGGACTTCGACGAGGTGAACCGGCACCTGATCGAGAAGATCACCGCGACCGGTGTCCGCTACGACTTCGGCGAGGGCCCGGACCTGCTCGGCCGCCGCCTGCCCGATCTGGATCTCAAGCAGGGACGGCTCTACGACCGGCTCCGCCAGGGGCGCGGCCTGGTGCTCGACCGCACCGAGAGCCTGACCGCCGACAGGTGGGCCGACCGGGTCGACCTCGTCGCCGACCCGACCGCGGGGGTGGACGTCGCGGCGCTGCTGCTGCGTCCCGACGGGCACGTCGCGTGGATCGGCGAGAACCAGCGGGACCTGGACGACCACCTCACCCGCTGGTTCGGTGACCCGGTCCAGGGAAGTTCGTCCGGTGGCAGGGACCTCCGGGACACGCCCTAACGAAGCAGGGCGCCGGTCATCGCGGCCACGGCCGTCACGACGGCCTCGCGGTGCTCCGCCTGCCGTCGCGCCGGGTCCTCGCCGAGCGGGTTGCGGATCCTGACGGCCGTGGTGTTCCAGGCGAGCGCCGCCGCCAGCGCGATCATCATGGCGTCCGTCGCCGTGGTCAGGGAGACGCCGGTGCGGCCGGCGATCTCGGTGGCCTTCGAGACGTGCGCCTCGATCTCGCCCTCCGAGGGCTCGTCGAACTCGAGCATGCGCCACTGGCTTAGCCGTTGGAGTCCGGGGTCCGCGACCAGGGCGTCGAACAGCGCCCCCGCGTAGCCGGGCAGGTCGTCGGCGGTCAGGGGCGCCTCGTCGGCGAGGACGCGCAGCCGGTCGGCCATGACGGCGTCGAACAACGCCTCCTTGGAGCCGAAGTAGGCGTAGATCGCCTGCTTGTTGGCCTGCGCGGCGGCCGCGATGCGGTCCACCCGTCCTCCCGCCAGGCCGACCTTGACGAACTCCGCGTAGGCCGCGTCCAGCAGCCGGGCACGGGTCGCCGCCGAGTCGTAGCTCATGCCCGCAACTCTAAACCAACTAGATGGTTGACATCTACCGAGGCGCGGTTCTACGGTCTCCACCGAATCCAACCAACTAGTTGAATTATTTGAGGGTGAGTACGGGATGACCTCCAGGACCTGGTTCGTGACCGGCGCTTCCGCGGGGATCGGCAGGCTCGTGACCGAGCAGCTCCTCGCCTCCGGCCATCGTGTGGCGGCGACCGCCCGCAGTCCTCTGCCCGACCTGGCCGAGCGGTACGGCGACCAGCTGTGGACGGCACGGCTCGACGTGACCGACATGAACGCCCTGCGTGCCGTCGTCGGCCGCGCGTTCCGCGATCTCGGCCGCGTCGACGTGGTGTTCTCCAACGCCGGGCGCGGCTCGGTCGGCGCAGCCGAGGAGCTGACGGACGCCGTGATCGACGACCAGATCGCGCTCAACCTGACCGCGCCGATCCAGCTGCTGCGAGCGGTGCTCCCCCACTTCCGGGCGCAGGGCGGCGGCCGGTTCGTCCAGACCTCGACGATGGGCGCGCACATCACGACACCGGGCGCGAGCACGTACCACGCGACGAAGTGGGGCGTCGAAGGCTTCCTGGAGTCCGTGATCCCCGAGGTCGCCCCGTTCGGCGTCGGCATCACGATGGTCGAACCCGGCGTCGTCCGGACCACGTTCGGCGCCAACCTGAGCATCGCCGAGCCCATGCCCGAGTACGCCGGCACCGTCGTCGGTCAGCTGCACCGGTTCCTGGCCTCGACGGACAGCGTGACGGCCGGCGCACCGGGTGATCCGGTGAAGGTCGCCGCCGCGATCATCGCCTCCGCCGCCACCGAGCCCGCGCCGCGCCGCCTGGTGCTCGGCTCCGACTCCCACGAGTCCGTTCACGCCGCGCTCACCGCTCGCCTCAGCGAGATCGACGCCGCCAAGGACACCGCCGCCGCGGTCGACTTCTGATCCCGAAGAACGAGGAAACCTGTTATGTCACAAGTGATCGCCATCTTCGGCGCCGGCCGCGGTCTCGGCACCGCGCTCGCCCGCCGGTTCGCCAGGGAGGGCTACCGCGTCGCCCTGGTCGCCCGCCGGGCCGAGAGGCTGGACGCGCTGGTGCGGGACCTGGCCGCCGAGGGCGTCGAGGCCGCGGCGTTCCCCGCCGACCTGTCCGACCCCGCGAACGGACGCGCGGTCGTCGAGGCGATCCGGGCTCGCTGGGGGCGCGTCGACTTCGTGTCGTACCAGCCCTGCCGGGCGGCACGTCGTTCATCCCCGCCACCCGGCTCGACAGCACGACCCTGGCCCCGCTCGTCGGCCTGTTCCTGCTGACCCCGGTGGAGATCGCCGCCGCCGTCATCCCGGAGATGGTCGAGCGCGGCAGCGGCGGGTTCGTCGTGACCGGCGGCTTCACCGCCGCCGAGCCGCAGCCGTTCATCAGCGGCATCGGACCGGCGATGGCGGCGATCCGCAACTACGTCCACTCCCTGCACGGCGAGGTCGCCGACGCTGGCGTGTACGCGGGCGTCGCCACCCTGGCCGCGTTGAATCAGGGGCAGCGAGTCCTACGACGCCATGACCCCCGAGCAGCTATCCGAGATCACCGGCGGCACCACCGGCCTGCGCGTCCTCGATCCGGACGACCTGGCCGAGACCTGCTGGCGGCTGTTCACCGGCCGCTCCCAGATCGAGTACCGGTTCCCAGGAAGCGTCCGAAATGGACCCGCTCACGGAGAGATCCGCGTCACCGGTGTGAATTCCGCGACGGCTGGGTACTGACAAAACGCCGAACACGCGCGTGTGTTCGCACGGAGGACCTCCCTCGGGTGGTCCGGCCGGCGCCGTCCGCGGGAAGTTGAGACCTTGCAGCAACCCGCAGACGGCGCCGGTTTTTGGCGCGCGCGTTGCGAGTGGTCGTAGGATCTGCTGGACGTGCGTCAAGCAGCCGGCGCCGTGGACTCCAGAGCTGATGAAGGGGCACCGCGGCATGGCCGACTACGTGCAGGCAGGATCCGTGAGACCCGTGAGCGACGAACGTCCGGACGCGGTGGCCCGGTTGGACGAGGCCACTGAGGCGTTGACAGACCTGCACGACGCTCTCCTCGGCGAGGAGTCGATCGAGGACGCGTTGCAGCGGGTCGCGGACACGGCGGCGAGGGCCCTGCCGGACGCCGACGCCGTGACCGTGTCCGTCGTCACGGAGGAGCAGCCCTACACGGCAGCAGCGACGGACCAGGAGCTCGTCGAGGTCGACCAGACGCAGTACGACTCGGGCCGCGGTCCGTGTTTGGAGTCGGCGCACAAGCTCATCCCGGTGCGGGCGGTGACCGGCGAGCACCTCGAACTGTGGCCGGAGTTCGAGGCCGCAGCGGAGGCCGCCGGTGTCCGCGCCTACCTGTCGGTGCCGGTCGTGCTGCCGGCCTCGGACGACGCCGAGGCGCGGCACATCGGGACGCTCAACATCTACAGCCGCACCGCGACGGCGTTCGACCCGTTCGACGAAGGACTCATGCGGCTGTTCACCACGGCGGCGTCCGCGACGATCACGAACGCCCAGCGGTGGAAGCGCTCGCAGCGCCAGGTCGAGCACCTGGAGCGGGCGCTGGAGTCGCGTGCCGTGATCGAGCAGGCCAAGGGCGTGCTGATGGCCGTGCACACGTGCAGCGCCGAAGACGCGTTCGGGATGCTCGTGGAGCAGTCGCAGCGCGCGAACACCAAGCTCCGCGACGTCGCGGCGAAGCTGCTCGCCTCAGCGACCCGGTCCTCGGGGTGACCGGCCGGCCGTGATCACCCCGGCCAGCCTGACGCCCGCCCAGATCAGCAGGGCGAGCACGCCCACCAGCAGGTACTCGATCAACGGGATCCGCACCACCTCGTCGATCCTGCCCAGACCGCGCCAGGAGTAGACGGCGAGGGCGGCCACCACGAACGCGCCGCCGATCCACCACCGCGTGGTCGTGCTGAGGCCGACGCCGTGCATCTGGGTGAGCACGAAGATCGCCACGAACCCGAAGAAGAACATGGGCCACATGCCGTTCGGGCCGGAGTTCATGACGGCGACGAGCGTGCCGTGCACGGCCACGAGCAGTTCGAGGGTCATGGTCCACCAGCGGTTCGTGTGGGATCTGGTGAACATCAGGCTGCTCTGCACGAGCAGCAGGAACATGTAGAAGAACCCGATGAGGTGGCCGCTCGACGACTCCATCGGGTGGTACCAGAACGTGTAGATCGCGGCCCAGCTGAACAGGTAGCCGTGGTAGCGGCGCGCGAAGTCCACGACCTGCGCGGAGATCGGCGCGGACCAGGTGAGCACCAGGCCGCGGCGGCGGTTCTCCATCAGCAGGACGACGACCAGCAGCAGGACGACGGAGCCCTGCGAGCTGAAGATCGAGACGTCCTGGGCGAGGCCGTCGTAGAACAGCTGCGTCTGCAGGGCGTGCAGGGCGATGAACCCGCCGTTCGCGGCGAGCGCGATGACGTTGATCCGGTGCAGACCGGTGGTGTAGCGCCTGATTCGCGTCTGGGCGTAGTAGATCAGGCCCCACGACACGAGCTGGTGCGCCGCGTAGCCCACCCAGGCGGACGCCCTGGTCCAGAAGGTCGGGTCCGGCAGCTTCCAGTAGTACCAGGAGGCGCCCTGGTCGGGCAGCAGAGCTACCCCGTGCAGCCGCTGGCCCAGCAGCCAGACCAGGCCCGTGAGCAGCGCGCTCGCCACCACACCCCAGACGATCACGCCGCGACCGGACCGCCTCAGTTCGTTCAGCATGCTGAGCATTATGCACGGTTCGTCGTGATACGTTCAGCGCACTGAACAAATCAGGAGGCAGCGCGGTGGCCCGATATCTGTTGCGCGTCAACGGTGAACGGCACGAGGTCGATGTCGACGGCGACACTCCCCTGCTGTGGGTGTTGCGCGACGAACTGGGGCTCACGGGGGTCAAGTACGGGTGCGGGGTCGGCCTGTGCGGCGCCTGTACGTCCCATGTGGACGGTCAGGCGGCGCGGCCGTGCGTGCGCACCGCCGCCGACAGCGTGAAGACCAGGATCACGACGGTCGAGGGTCTGTCCCGCGACGGGAACCACCCCGTGCAGCGGGCGTGGCGGGAGCTCGACGTGGCGCAGTGCGGCTACTGCCAGCCGGGCCAGGTCATGGCCGCGGCGGCACTGCTCGCCCGCGACCCGGACCCCGACGACGCGGCGATCGAGGAAGCCCTGCGCGACAACGTGTGCCGGTGCGGCACCTATCCCCGCATCCGCGCCGCCGTGCGCCGCGCGAGCCGGATCATGAGGGAGGAACGGTGATCAGCAGGCGGACGTTGTTGCGCGGCGCGGGAGTCGGAGCGCTGGTCGTCGCGGTGCCGGTGCCCGCGCTCGCCGCCGGGGAGCTCGTGCCGAACGTCTTCGTGCGGCTGGACGACGCCGGCCGGATCACCGCGACCGTCCCGCGTCCGGACACGGGCCAGGGCGTGCGCACGGTGGTCGCTCTGCTGGTCGCGGAAGAACTGGCCGTCGAGGCCGATGACGTCGCGCTGGAACAGGCGCCGGGCGACACCGAGCGGTTCGGTCCGCAGGGCGTGGCCAACTCGACCTCGGTGCGGCAGCTCTTCACGCCGATCCGCACCGCCTCCGCGACGGCGCGTTGCCTGCTCGTCACCGCCGCCGCGCAACGCTGGCGCGTCCCCGTCGCCGAGTGCACGGCCCGAGACGGCGCTGTGCACCACCCGCGCCGGGGGCGGGCTCCCTACCGTTCGCTGGTGCACGCCGCGGCCGCACTCGACCCCGCCACCGTGCCCGTGGAGCTCACGCCGCAGGACAGGTGGCGGCTGCTCGGCAGGACGCGCGGCGGACGCGTGGACGCCCGCGCGATCACAACCGGCCAGACCCGGTACGGCATCGACTCGCGGCCACCCGGCGGCCTGGTCGCGGTCGTGGCGCGGCCGCCGTGGCTCGGCGCGGTTCCGGACACGATCGACGACACCGCCGCCCGTGCGATGCCCGGAGTCGTCGACGTTCTGACGCTCACCGCACCGGCCGAAGGGCAGGGCGGCGTGGCGGTGATCGCCAGGTCGACCCACCAGGCGTTGCGCGCCCGCGACGCGCTGCGGATCACCTGGCGTGGCGGCACACCCACCGCGGACAGCCGTGCGTGGCTCGCGGACCTCAAGGCGGCGTTGCCCGCGCAGAGCCCTGTTGATGGCCTGCAGAGGGTGTTCGAGATGCCGTTGCTCGCCCACGCGCCGATGGAACCGATGAACGCCACGGCGCACGTCCGTCCGGACGGGCTGACCGTCTGGGCACCGACGCAGGACCCCGGTTCGCTGCGCACCCAGCTGGCCCGCCAGCTCGGCGTGCCCGCCACGTCCGTGCGGGTGGAGACGACGGCGTCCGGCGGAGCGTTCGGGCGGCGCATCGAACCCGACCCCGTGCTGGAGGCGGTGGCCTGCTCGCGGCGGGCCGGTGCTCCCGTCCAGGTGCTGTGGACCCGTGTCGACGACATGCGCAACGACTCGTACCGGCCGATGTCGGTGCACCGGCTGTCCGCGGAGATCGGTCCGGACGGCCTGCCCGTCCGGCGGGCGCACGAGGTCGTCACCTGGCCGTTGACGGTCCTGCCGATCTTCTCCAACCCCGCCCTGATCAAGGCGAGCGGCGACCACTTCCCCTACGCCGTGCCCGGCGAGGTCACGGTCGCCGTGCGGCCCGCTCCCCTGCGCACCGGGTTCTGGCGGTCCGTCTACGCCGGGCAGTTCGTCTACGCGGAGGAGAACTTCCTCAGCGAGATCGGCCGACGGGCCGGCCTCGACCAGGTAGCGCTGCGCCGGTCGCTCCTGCCCGCGGGCTCCCGGCTGCACCGGGTGCTCGACACCGTCGCCGACCGCGCCCGGTGGACCAGGCCACCGGCGCCCGGCACCGCACGTGGCGTGGCCTGCCTGGAGGAGTACGGCTCCGCGATCGCGGTGATCGCCGTCGCCGAGCCCTCGTCGCGCCGGGTGCTGCGCGTGCACGCGGCCGTGGACGTGGGCGTGGCGCTGCACCCGTCCGGAGTCCGCGCCCAGGTGGAGGGCTGCGTGGTCGACGCGCTGTCCACGGTGCTCGGCGCGCAGATCACCGTCCGGGAGGGACAGGTCGCGGAGTCGACGTTCGGCGACTACCGGTGGGCGAGGATCGGCCAGGTCCCGGACATCGACGTCACGATCGTGCCGTCGACAGCACCGTTGGGTGGTTTGGGCGAATTGGCCTACCCGCCCGCGGCGGCGGCCATCGCGGCGGCGATCGGAGGCGACACGCCGGTGACCGGCATGCCGTTCGGTACCGGCGTGGGGTGACCGGGTGGGTCTGGGATGATGGGACCGTGGCCGAGGGAGACGAGCTGGCGGTGGCCGACCGCCCGGACCAGGTGGGCGCGGACGTCGCCTCCTGGCCCACGGGCAGGCTCCTGTCGGTCGCGGCCCGCGTCGTCGAGAAGCGCTTCGAGGACTTCCTGGCGACCCGCGGCCTCACCCACGCCGGCATGATCACCCTGCACCACCTGGCAGAAGGCCCGCGCTCCCAACGGGAACTGGCGACGCTCAGCCGCGTCACCGACCAGACCATGAGCCGCACGATCGACCACCTCGACCGCGGCGGCCACGTGGTGCGCAGCCAGGACACCAAGGACCGCAGGCGCACGTCGGTGAAGATCACCCCGGCGGGCCGCCGCGCCCTCGCCGCCGCCCGCCGCGAGGAACGCGAGTCCGACACGCTGCTCGGGGCCGTGGACGACTACGAGCACTTCCGGCGGCAGCTGATCGCGCTGATCGCGGCGGCGACGTCCACAGAGGACTAGTTGCCCGCGAGGGCCGTGGTCAGTTCGCCGATCAGGTCCGACGGCTCCTCGATGCCGACCGACAGGCGGATCAGACCTCCCGTGACGCCCAGGGCTTCGAGCTCGTCCACCGGGAGCGAGCGGTGCGTGGTCGTGGCGGGGTGCACGAGCGTCGTGGCGACGTCGGCGAGGCTCGGGGACAGCGGGATCGCGTGCCCGAGGCGGGCGATGAGGTCGTCCACGGCACGCCGCCCGCCCGCGAGCTCGAACGAGAGCATGCCGCCGGTGCCGTCCGGGTAGAGCCTGGCGGCGGTGCCGGCCTGCGGGTGGTCCGGGCGCGAGGGGTGGTGCACCCGCGTCACCGCCGGGTGCAAGGCGAGGAAGCCGGCCACTTCCGTCGCGCCGCGGGAGTGCGCCCGCATCCGGAGGCCGAGGGTCTTCAGTCCCAGCAAGGCCATCCAGGCGTCGAACGGGCCGAGCGTGGCGCCGAGGTGGACGACCGACTGCCGGATCCTGTCCACGAGGCCGGCGTCCCCCGCCACGACACCGCCCATCGCCGCCGAGTGGCCGCCCAGGTACTTGGGAACGCTGTGCCACACCAGGTCCGCGCCGTGCTCCAGCGGCCGGAGCAGCGCGGGCGTGACGAACGTGGCGTCGACCACGAGCCTCGCCCCGGAGTTGTGCGCCAGCTCCGCCAGTGCGGGCAGGTCCGGCACGCGGACCGTCGGGTTGGTCAGCGCCTCGACGAGCACGAGGCGCGTGCGCGGAGTGACGGCACGGCCGACCTCGGCGAGATCGGCCGCGTCCACCAGCGTCGTCGTGATGCCGAGCCGGGGCAGGTCGACCCCGAGCAGGCTGCGCGTGCCCCCGTAGGCGTTGCGGTCGGCGACGACGTGATCACCGGCCTCGGCCAGCGCGAGCACCGTCGAGCTGATCGCGGCCATGCCGGACGCGCTGGCGACCGCGCCGTCCGCGCCCTCCAGGTCCGCCACGGCCTGTTCGAGCACCTGGCCGTTGTAGTGGCCGAACCGGTAGTAGGCGTGGCCGTGCTGCTCGCCGTCGAGAACCCGGTGCAGCGACGCCAGATCCGGATAGCCGTGCACCGTCGCCTGGTGCAACGCGGGCACCAGCGGCAGCGCCTCGCCGGGAGGGCTGTGCGCACCCGCTCGCGCGGCACGGGTAGTCAGGTGCGAGCGGCTGCTCATCGTCACCGTCCACTTCGGTCTCAGTTGAAGCGCGAGTACACCGGCTCGGACCAGCCGGCGGGGAAGGCGTCCTCGGTCCAGACCGCCTCGGTGATCCGGAAGACGGTCTCCTGCCCGGTGGCCGGGCCGTCCGCGTTCCGCGACGGGCGCACCTCGGCCGTGCCCGTGAGCTGGAGGGTCGAGCCCGACTCCCAGTCCGGGAACAGCAGGCCCGCCAACGGGTTCCGCCCGAGGTTGCCCGCGGTCATCATCATCGCGTTGCCCACGTAGTCGGGCCAGGTGAGTTCGGTGGACGAGACGACCTGGACGAAACCGGGGTTGCCGCCGCGGTGCGACACGTCCGCGCCGCTCTCCACTGCCGTCGCGACGAAGAAGGTGTCGGCCGTCGACACGAGCACCGCCTGACGGGTGTCGAGCACCTCGCTCCGGGTGACGACGGGTCGCGGTCCGGCCGGCCCGTCCGGCATGACGCGGGCCTGGATGTACTTGGGGCAGTTGCCGAACGCCTGGTGCACGTCCAGCTCGCCGCCCCCGTCCACGGGCCGCCACCGGCCGTTGATCCGCAACCTCTTGCGCAGCACCAGGTCGATGGCGAGCGTGCCCACGTCGGCTTCGCCGGTCAGCGCCTCGGCCAGCGGGTCGGTCGGCACCACGGTCGCGCCGGCGCGCAAGGTGTGCGGGTCGAGCGCGCTCAGGAACCCCTCCGGCCCGACCAGGGCCGTGGCCCACGGCCGTCCTCCGAGGTCCTGAGCGCCCAGGACCAGCATCCGCTGGCGCGTGAGGAAGTCGAACGCCCCGCGCGGGATGGCGTCCGAGATGATCGGCCGGACCCTCGCCGCCAGTTCGGAGGTACCGGCCACCCGTTGCGCTTCGAGCTCGCCGGGGTGGAAGGCGAGCCGGCCGACGAGGTCGGCCACGACGTCAGAAGGTCAGGACGTGGTAGCCGGACAGCACCAGTTCCCTGATGCTGGCGACACCGGGCGTACCCGGCGCCTGGTTCTGGCTGACCTGCTTGACGTCCGCGACCTCGACGCCCTCCGTCGCACCGAACACGGTCGCGCACCCGCCTGACGCCACCGTCACGACCTTCTCCTTCACCGCGGCGTACAGCTCGTGCGCGGGGTGCTCCGGCTCGGACAGCACCGCGGGCCACCGGGTGCCCGCGCCCTGGAAGAGCACCAGCGCCTCACCGCCCTGCGCGAACTCCCACGCGGTGGCGAGCGCGTTGAACACGCGGCCCAGCGCCTCCTCGGTGCCCGTGGACGGGTCGGACAGCACCACAACGGCGGTCTTGCTGCTCATGAAACCTGCTCCTCGTCTGTTCGTTCCGGCTGACGGTGGCCAGCTTTACCGAACGATCGGTAAAAATCAAGTGATGCGGGACACCTCGCTGAACTGCGGTGATGTTTTTTACCGTACGTTCGGTATCTCCAACTGGGCAATATGAGTGGAGGAACGATGGCTACGCCGACGGGGCTGGGCGAGGACGGCGCGGACCGGATAGGGGACGGCGCGGAGCAGGCCGAGGACGGCGCGTTGCGGATCGGGGACGGCGCGATGGAGGCGTTGACCGAGAGGCGAGCCGACGAGGCGGCTGCCTTCCGGCCTCACCAGCCCGCCGCCGACCAGCCCACCCCGCTGACCCTCACGATCACCGCGCGAACCCAGGTCGCGCGGGACGTCGTCGCCCTGACCCTCGAAGCCCCCGACGGACGCGACCTCCCGCCGTGGCGTCCGGGCGCCCACGTCGACGTGTTCCTCCCCACCGGCCTGACCCGCCAGTACTCCCTCTGCGGCGACCCGGCGAACCGGTCCGCCTGGCAGATCGCGGTCCTCCGCGAGCGACACTCCCGCGGCGCCTCCCGATGGCTCCACGACCAGGCACCGACCGGCACCACCCTCACCACCGGCGCACCCAGGAACCTCTTCGAGCTCACCCCGGCCACCCGCTACGTGTTCGTCGCGGGCGGGGTGGGCATCACACCGATCCTGCCGATGATCACCGAGGCGGAACGGTCCGGCATCCCCTGGACCCTCTGGTACGGCGGCAGATCCGCGACCACGATGGCCTTCGCGGACGACCTCCGGCAACGGGGAGACCACGTCCACCTCGTGCCGAGCGACACCCAGGGCCGCATGGACATCGCGGAGATCCTGAGCACTCCCACCACCGGCACGGCCGTCTACTGCTGCGGCCCCGACTCCATGGTCGAAGCGGCGCAGAAGGCCTGCGCCACCTGGGAACCCGGCACGCTGCATGTGGAGCGCTTCACCCCAGAAGCCGAGCAACCAGGGGGAAACGCCTTCGACGTCCACTGTGCACGGTCCGGAGTGGACGTCAGGGTCGAGGACGGCGTGTCCGTGCTGGACGCACTGCTGGAAGCCGGGGTCGAGGCCGACTACTCGTGTGCACAAGGGTTCTGCGGCACGTGCGAAACGAGGGTGCTCGAAGGCGTCCCCGACCACCGGGACGACTACCTGGACACCCCGCAGGACACGATGATGATCTGCGTGTCCCGGTCCCGGTGTCCCAGACTGGTTCTCGACCTGTGACGAGGTGCTAGTCCGGGAGCAGGATGCCCGGCAGGAGGGCCACGCTGTCGGCGAACGCGTCGGTGTCGCCCAGCACGCGCCCCAGCACCAGCGCGCCCTCTACGCGGAGAAAGGCCTCCTTGGCGGCACGGAGGGCGTCTGCCTGGTCGCGGCCCGCGCGCCGGGAAGCGTCGGCCATCGCGTCGATCCACGTCGTCGCGAGCAGGCGCGCCTGGTTCCTGACCTTCTCCGGGGTGCCGGCGAGGGTCATGGTGTCGAGCACGCACGACAAGGCTCCCGCGCCGTAGAAGTCGCCGAGGCGGCGTGCGGTCTCGGCCACTCCCCTGGCGACGTCGGCGTCCTCCCGCATCGGCCCGAGGATCCAGAGGAACCGTTCGCCCACCTTCGCGAGGACCGCCTCGGCCATCTCCTCCTTGCCGTTCGGGAAGCGGTGGTAGAGGCTCGCGCGCTGCAGTCCCGACGCCTCCGAGAGGTCGCCGATCGCGGTGCCGTCGAAGCCCTTCTCCCGGAACACCGGCATGAGCAGGTCCAGGAGGTCGGCGTCGTCGATGCGGGGTGGTCGTGCCATCCCGCCATGTTACCGAACATTCAGTCAAATACGCGTTCGGCCGAGTTTCGCCGTCTTTACGTCGGGTATGTACGTTTTCGTGACCGACGTGACTGTTGATCCCGCGGACCTGCTCGCCGAGGGCTACACGGCGGAGTTCCCGGACGCCGACGAACCCGTTCTCCGCGACGCCGACGGCCGCGAAGTGCTGACGTGGCAGGAGAACTACCCCTTCACCGAACGGATGCCGCGCCCGGAGTACGACCGGCTCAAGCGGTTGCTGCAGATCGAGCTGCTGAAGCTGCAGCACTGGGTCGCCGACACCGGGCAACGGCTCGTGATCCTCTTCGAGGGCCGCGACGCCGCGGGCAAGGGCGGCACCATCAAGCGGTTCACCGAGAACCTCGACCCGCGCGGCGCGCGGACGGTCGCGCTCGACAAGCCGAGTGAGCGCGAACGCGGCGAGTGGTACTTCCAGCGCTACGTCCGCGAGTTACCGACCGCGGGAGAGATCGTGCTGTTCGACCGGTCCTGGTACAACCGGGCCGTCGTCGAGCACGTCATGGGCTACTGCACACAGCCCGAGTACGACCTGTTCATGAAGCAGGCCCCGCAGTTCGAGCGGATGCTCGTCGACGACGGCGTGCTGCTCGTGAAGCTGTGGTTCTCCGTGTCCCGCAGCGAACAGCGCACCCGGTTCGTCATCCGGCAGATCGACCCGGTGCGCCAGTGGAAGCTCAGCCCCAACGACATCAAGTCGCTCGACCGCTGGGACGACTACACCGAGGCCAAGGTCGCGATGCTGCGTTCCACCGACACCGAGATCGCGCCGTGGACGGTCGTCAAGAGCAACGACAAGAAGCGCGCCCGCATCGAGGCCATGCGCAGCGTCCTGGCCCGCTTCGACTACGACGACAAGGACGACAGCGTGATCGGCACTCCGGACGTCCGCGTCGTCGGTGCCGCCGCCACCCTGCTGGAGGACGGCGAGGACGACACCGCGCTCAGCCCCACCCCGATCGCCCCTCACGCGGAACCGGGCCCTGGCCTGCACCCGGAACCGTAGGGGCAGCACCACCAGCGGGACTGCGGCCAGCCCCAGTGATCATCTCGGCCGCCACCGGTTGACTGCTCGCATGACCTCACCCCTGTCCCGGCGCGCCGCTGTGCGCGGCGCCGCCCTCGCCGCCGCGGCGACCGCCGTCGCCGCTCCCGCAGCCGAAGCGCGGGGCGACCAGAACTCGTTCACGGTGCGCGACAACAGAGGCAGGCAACGACTGCTCGCCGACACGCGGCGCCCGCCGATCCTCATCGGCGGCAGGACGATCCCCGCCGAGCAGCGTCAAGGACCAGAGCGCGGCACCTATTTGATCTTCAACGACGAGAACGGCTCCGAACGCGGCGGGATCGTCGCCGGAGCGTCGGAGGCGAGCCTCTCGCTCGACTACGTCAACGCGCAGGCGCTCACGCTGGCCACCCGGTGGCAGGGCGAGCACGGCGCGACGGCCCTGTTCTTCAAGCAGATGCCGGATCCGAGCCTGCCCGTCGAGCAGACTCCGCCCACCCCGACCAGGGTCGAGCTGGTGTGGTCGACGGCCGACGGTTCCGTGCTCGCGCTGAACGACTCCGCGGGCAGGCCCCGCATCGTGCTCTCGGTGGACGCGCAGGACGTTCCGAGCATCCGCGTGCTGGACGAGCGGGGTGCCGTGGTCTCCAGCCTGCCCTGACGGAGATCACGCGATCGGGAAGTCGAAGTACGTGTCCGGGTACGGCTCGTCGGCCAGCGTGTAGTGCCACCACTCGCTGTCGTAGCGCCGGAACCCGCACGCCTCCATGATCGAGCAGAGGTGCTGCCGGTTCGCCGCCTCCACCTCACCGACCCCGGCGGCGCCGTGGTGCGAGATCGGGTCCATCAGGTCGTGGTCGCCGCCCATGGGAACCAGTTCGCCACTGCCCAGGTGGTAGAGCGTGAGGTCGACGGTGCTGCCGCGACTGTGGCCCGACTTCGCCGCGACGTATCCCAGGGAGAACATCTCGGCCCTGCTGATGTGCGGGTGGAACCGCGCCTTGGTCCGGCCGTCCTCGGGGCGCGCGGCCCAGCGCACGAAGCAGTCCACGGCGCGTTGCGGGCGGTAACCGTCCCACAGCAGCAGGCCGAAGCCGAGCGACTCGGCCTTCTCCTGCGCCATTTCGAGGGCGTTCACCAGCGCGCGGGTGCCGGCGACGCGGTTGACCAGGTAGCCGTCGACCGGTTTGCCGGTGAAGTTGTCCCACGTGGCGTACTTGGCGTCCCAACGGATTCCGGGCACGTCCACGAACACGAAGTCGGCGTTCACCGGAGCTTTCCCGTCAGCGCCAGCGACACCAGCCGGTCGATCACGTCACCGAGCGAGAGCCCGGCGGCCGCCATCATCCTCGGGTAGCGGCTGTACGAGGTGAGGCCGGGCATGGTGTTGACCTCGTTCAGCACCACCGTTCCCTCCGGCGTCAGGAACATGTCGACCCGCGCGAGACCCGAGCAGCCCAGCGCGCGGTAGACGACCTTGGCCGTCTCCTGGACGAGAGCGCGCGACTGCGCCGAGATGTCCGCGGGCACGACGAAGGCCGAGTTCTCCGAACCGGTCTCGGGCGAGTCCTCCTGGTGGATCCGGAAGAACCCGTGGGTCAGCGCGACCCTGTCCAGCTCGCCGACGACCAGGTCGTCGCCGCTGCCGAGGACCGCGCAGCCGATCTCACCGCCCGTCACGGCCTCCTCGACCACGATCTTCGGGTCGTACCGGCGGGCGACCTCCAGCGCGACGCCCAGTTCATCCTTTGTGGACACCTTGGTCACGCCGAACGACGAACCCGACCTGGCCGGCTTCACGAAGACCGGGTAGGCCGGGTCCTCGGGAACCCCGGTCCAGAACCTCGGCGTCGCGACCCCGGCGTCGCGCGCGACGACGTACGTGAGCGACTTGTCCATGCACAGCGCGGAACTCTGGACGTCGCAACCGATGTACGGGATGCCGCACAGCTCCAGCAGTCCCTGCACCGCGCCGTCCTCCCCCAGCCTGCCGTGCAGCACGGGGAACACGACGTCCAGCTCGACCGTCTCGAACCGCCCGTCCTCCAGGACGAGCAGACCGTCCGGCGAGAGCACGACCGGGCGGCCGTCCTCCGCACCGGGGCCCGCGCACAGCCGCCAGTCGCCGCCGCGCGTGATCTTGATCCAGTACGGGTCGTACCTCGTGCTGTCGAGGCTCCGCGCGACCTCCCGCGCGGACTTCACCGACACGGGATGCTCCTCGAACGACCCGCCGAAGATGATCCCGATCTTCACCTCGGTCATGCGTCTCCCCCGTTTTCGAAGCTCAGGCAGTTGATGAGTGTGTTTTCCACGGTGTCGCTCAGCGCGTGGTCCGTGTAGTAGGCGGTGTGCGGGCTGATGATCACGTTCGGCATCTCCTGCAGACGCGCCAACGGTTCGCCGCTCCACTTCCTCGAACGGCAGTCGGCGTAGAAGAGCCCTTCCTCGCCTTCGAGCACGTCCAGCGCCGCGCCGCCCAGCCGTTCGCTCTCCAGCGCCTCGACGAGTGCCTTGGTGTCGACGAGCGGACCGCGTCCGGTGTTCACGACGACCGCGCCGCGCTTCATCGACCCGATGCGGTCGCGGTCGAGGAGGTGGTGCGTTCCCGCGTTCAACGGCGTGTGCAGCGTGACGACGTCGCTCACCCGCAGCAGCTCGTCCAGCGGCACGTAGTCGGCGGAGTTGCGCGGCCGGCTGTCGAACGCCAGCACGCCGCACCCGAAGCCGCGCAACCGGTCCAGTACCGCAACGCCGATGCGCCCTGTTCCGATCACGCCGATCGTCAGGTCGCGCAACTCCTTGCCGCGCACCGCGTTCAGCCGGTAGTCGTGCCGGTCTGCGCGCAGGAGCACGGACTTCGCGCCCCGCACGGCCATCAGCATCAGCATGACGGTGTAGTCGGCGACGCTGTCCGGTGAGTAGGCGATGGTGCCGACGGTGATGCCGAGGCCGGCGGCGTGCTCGACGTCGACGTGGTCGAAGCCGACGCTGCGGGTCGAGACGTACCGAACGCCGGCGCGGCTGAGCGCGACCAGTGTCGCGTTGGTGACAGGGGTTTTGTGGCCGACGCTGACGCAGTGGTTTCCCAGGGCCAGTTCAGCGTTGCTCTCGGAGACCGCCGCGCCGGTGATGGTCGGCGTCACTCCGCAGCGGGGTGCCATCTCCCGGAACAGGACGGCCTCGTCCCGCTCGCACCCGTAGATCGTGATGCCTGTTGCCATGCCCCCAAGTCAAGGGAACACGGCGTTGCCGTCCCGTATCCGGTTTTCGATACGCGGAGGACACGCGCTATTCGGCGGTGGTCACCAGCAGGCCGATCGCGGCGGGCAGCTCGGTGCGCAACTGGGCGACCGTGTCGGCGTTGCCCGTGAGGTGGTGCAGCAAAGCCCGCTGGAAGATGCCGTCCAGCGTCACGTAGATCATGGCCGGCGACGCGGCCGGGGTGCCGCCGACCAGTTCGGCGTAGCGGTTGACCACCCGCCACACCATGGCCTCGCGGTGGCTGTCGATCTCCAGCACGTCGGCGCGGAACGACTCGTCGAACAGGCTCTGGTTGCGCAGGTCGTACCAGAGGCGGTGCAGCACCGCGTCCTGCTCCAGGGTGTCGAAGAACATCGCCACGAACTCGTCGCGCAGCTGCCCCGCGGACTTGGCGCTCGCCACGACCTCGTCGTAGCGCGTCACGCAGACCACCTCGTACTGGCGGACCGCCTCGGTGATCAGGTCGCGCTTGTCGGCGAAGTAGTAGTGCAGGACGCCGTGGGAGAACTCGGAGTTCTGCGCGATCTCCCGCAGGCTCGTGCGCGCGTACCCCAGCTCCGCCAGCGTGTGCAGGGTCGCGACGGCGAGCTCCGTCCGCCGGGCGTCGAACTTGTCGACCTGCCGGCGGGCGATGCGGTCCTGCTTGCGCGAAACGACTTCTGTCACGCCTCGGAGCCTACCGCTCACTGCGACAAACCTTGACCACTCGTCCAAAAAATCTTGGACAGTCGTCAAGGAAAAACTTGACGACTGTCAAGGAATAGCTAGTGTGTGAGCCATCTCACCGAGGAGGCGACTCAATGACGAGTTATCAGCTGACAGGGCGGAAAGCGCTGGTCACCGGGGGTGCGCGAGGACTGGGCGCAGGCATGGCGGAGGCCCTCGCGGCGGCCGGGGCGTCGGTCCTGATCGGCGACGTCCTGGAGGAGGAGGGCAAGCAGACCGCTCAAGCTCTGCGCGACTCGGGCGCGACGGCGGAGTTCGTGCCGCTGGACGTCACCGATGACGAGAGCTGGGCCTCGGCGGTGAGCACGGCGGTCGACGCGATCGGCGGGCTCGACATCCTCGTGAACAACGCGGGCATCGAGATCACCAGCCTGATCACCGAGCTCGACCCCGCCGACGTCCGCAAGATGCTCGACGTGAACGTGCTGGGCACCGCGCTCGGCCTGAAGCACGGCCTGCGCACGATGCGTCCCGGCGGCGCGGCGGGCAACGGCGGTTCGATCATCAGCATCGCCTCCGTCGCGGCGACCATCGCCTTCCCGGGCATCAGCGTCTACTCGGCGACCAAGTCCGCGATCGACCGGCTGACCAGGGTCGCGGCGGCGGAGTCCGGCAAGCTCGGCTACGGCGTGCGCGTCAACTGCATCTACCCCGGCCTCACGCCCACCACGATGGGCAACCAGCTGGCCGTCGACTGCGCCGAGCTGGGCCTGTTCCCCTCGGTCGAGGCCGCCGTCGGCGCGGTCGTGGAGCTCACGCCGCTCGGCCGGCTCGGGCAGGTCGACGACATGGCGGACGCGGTGGTCTTCCTCGCGTCGGATGCCTCGAAGTTCATCTCCGGAGCGGGTCTTCCGGTCGACGGCGGAATGGGGATGTGACCGTGCCTACCGACAAGCCTGTCGTCGTCTACGGAGCCTCCGGCTACACCGGACGTCTGATCTGCGAGTACCTGCGCGAGTACGGGATCCCGTTCCTCGCCGTCGGCCGTGACGGCAAGAGGGTCAAGGAAGCCGTCGACGCGGTGCCCGGCATCGACACGGTGTCCTACGACATCGCCGAGGTCGAGCACACCGAGGAGGCGCTGACCGAGGCCTTCACCGGCGCCAAGGTCGTGCTCAACACCGTCGGCCCGTTCTCCCGCTACGGCCACGAGGCGGTGAAGGCGAGCCTGAACGTCGGCGCGCACTACACCGACACCAACGGCGAGCAGGACTGGATGATCGACGCCGACGCGCGGTACGGCGCCGCGTTCGCCGAGCAGCGCCTGCTGCTCTCCCCCGGCATCGCGCAGATGTACACGGTCGGCGAGATCGCCGCGCAGATCTGCCTGGAACAGCCCGGACTGGACACTTTGGACATCGGGGTGTTCTGGAAGGGTTATCCCACAGTCGCTTCCACGAACACCATCCTGACGAACGCGGCGTTCGCGAAGGCGTACTACCTGGAGCAGAACGAGTACGTGGAATGGCCGCCGGACGCGGGTCTCTACGAGCTCGTCGTGCCCGGCCAGCACGAGCTGGGCCTCGCGCTGCCGTGGGGCGGAACGGCGCATCCCGTGTGGTTCAAGAGGGATCCGCGCGTCGCGTCGGTGCGGGCGCTGGGCGGCGTGTTCAACCGGCCGCTGATGCTCGGCGTGCCGCAGATCGTCACGGCGGCGCTCCAGGAGATGGAGGGCAAGACGGACGAGGAGAAGTACCAGATCGTCGACGCGTTCTCCGCCCAGGTGCGCAGCGAGATGCCCCCGCGCGAGAACCCGCGGATCAACATCTCGCTCGACTCCGTGCACGCCTCGGGCCCGCTGGGCCGCGCGTCGTGCGTGATCCACGGCAACTGCAACTACAAGCAGACGGCGTTGCTGAACGTGCACGCCGCCGTGCACCTGTTGCAGGACGCGCCGCGCAGGGTCGGGTTCGCCTCGGGCTGCCAGGCGTTCGGGCACCGTGAGCTGCTGGGCGCGCTGCGGTCGTTCGGTCTCGTCCTCGACCCGATCGTCGAAGTGCACCGCTGATGCGTCTCAGCGACTACCTCGACAAGGGCGCGTCGCTCGGTGGCAACGCGCCCTGTCTGACCATCAACGGCGTCTCCCAGAGCTACGCCGAGGTCCAGCAACGCTCCCGCGTGATCGCGGGGGCGTTGCAGGGCAGCGGGATCGCGCCGGGAGACCGGGTCGCGGTGCTGTCCGCGAACGACCCGATCGCGCTCACGTGCGTGTTCGGCATCTCCCGCGCCGGTGCGGTGTGGTGCCCGGTCAACCCCCGCAACGAGGCGGCGGAGAACCGGGAGCTGCTCGACCTGTTCGGGTGCCGCTGCCTGTTCTTCCAGGAGAAGTTCGCGCCGCTGGTCGACCGCATCCGCGGCGACCTGCCCGCACTGACCACGCTGGTGTGCCTGGACGGCGAGGTCGAGGGCGCCGTCACGTTCGCGGACTGGCTGTCGCGGTTCGGACGCGAGCCGGAACCCGTGGAGGTGGCCGGCGACGACCTGTGCGTGCTGGCGGGCACGGGCGGCACGACCGGGCGCCCCAAGGGCGTGCGGCTGACCGCGCACAACCTGGAGACCGCGACCGCGCTGACCCTGATGGGCTACCCGATCGGCCATCGGCCTCGCTACCTGGCGCTCGCCCCGCTCACGCACACGGCGGGCGTGCTCACGTTCCCGATCATGTCGCTGGGCGGCGAGACGGTGATCATGCCGGCGCCGGACCTCGGCGAGTTCCTGCGGCTGGTCGAGGACCACCGGATCACGCACGCGTTCCTGCCGCCGACCGTGATCTACGGCCTGCTCGACCACCCCGCGCTCGACTCGACAAACCTGAGTTCGCTGCAGTGCCTCTGGTACGGCGCCGCGCCGATGTCCCCGGTGCGGCTGACCGAGGCGCTGCACCGGATCGGGCCGGTCATGGGCCAGCTGTTCGGGCAGACCGAGGCCCCGAACATGATCGCCACCCTCTCCCCCGCCGACCACTTCCGGCCCGACGGCTCGATAGCGACGGAACGTCTGTCCTCCGCGGGCAGGCCGACTCCGTTCACGCAGGTCGCGATCATGGCGTCCGACGGGAAGCTGATGCCGGTGGGCGAACGCGGCGAGATCGTCGTGCGCGGGCCGTTGGTGATGGCCGGCTACCACGAGAACCCGGCGGCCACGGCCGAGGTGAGCGCGCACGGCTGGCACCACACCGGCGACATCGGCTACCTCGACGCCGACAACTTCCTGTTCATCGTCGACCGCGCCAAGGACATGATCATCACGGGCGGCTTCAACGTGTACTCGGCCGAGGTCGAGCAGGCGTTGCAGGCGCACCCGGCGGTCCAGGACAGCGCGGTGGTCGGCCTGCCCGACCCGAAGTGGGGCGAGCGGGTGACCGCCGTGGTGCAGCTGCGGGCCGCCGGGCACACCGACCCGGCCGCGCTGATCGCGTTCGTCAAGGAACGGCTGGGCGGGGTGAAGGCGCCGAAGCAGGTCGAGATCTGGCCCGACCTGCCCCGGTCCAAGGTGGGCAAGGTGCTCAAGGCCGAGATCAGGCAGCGGCTCAGCGCCGGGAGCTGACGCGGGCCTCGACGTCGGCGAGGTGCTCCTCGAACGTGCGCGTGGCCTCGGTGAACGGGCCCTGGGGCAGCAGGGCACCGCCGGTCATCGCCTTGCCGACCCTGCCGGGCAGCGTGACGGGGATCAGGACCTTGCGGTCACCCCTGGCCTTCGCGAGCCGCTTCGCCATCTCCTCCATGCGCCACTCCCGCGGCCCGGCGATCGGCAGCACGAACCCGCCGGGCCGCCCCACCAGTTCCACGAGCCGCGCCGCCACGTCGACGGTCGCGACCGGCCGGGACAGCATCCTCGGCACCACGACGAACGGCCCGCGTGCCTGGTCCAGCAACGGCTCGGCGAACTCGTGGAACTGGGTGGCGCGCAGGATCGTCCACGGCAGCGACCCGCCGCCGACCAGCTCCTCCTGCCTGCGCTTGCCCTTGTAGTAACCGGTGTCGACCTTGTCGAGGCCCACGATGGACAGCGCGACGAGGTGACGGACCCCGGCCCGTTCGCCCGCGTCGAGCAGGTTCCGCGTCACCGTGCCGAAGAACTCGACGGCGGCCTTCTCCCGCAACGCCATGCGGTTGCTGACGTCGATGATCGCGTCGCAGCCCTTCAGCCGTTCCACGAGACCGTCCCCGGTGGTGAGGTCCACACCGGACGACCGGGACAGCACCACGGCGTCCTGGCCGGTCCGCTCCAGCTCACGCACCACGTGCCTGCCGACGGCCCCCGTTCCCCCAGCCACTGCCACCCGCATCGCCGCACTCCTCTTCTGACGTCGTCGTCAGGTAGACGGGATGGCGCGGCGATCTGTGACAACCGCTGGTCAGGGGCAGGGCCTCCTCAATAACCGACGGCGTGCAGCCTGGCGTGCAGGGCGGCCAACCGCGGAGACTGCGTGGCAGCACGCGCGGCCACGGCCTGGTCGACCTTCTGCCGCGCCCTCAGCAGGCACTCCCTCGACCCGGTGAACCCGCGTGCCTTCGTGGCGAGCGCCACCACGACGTTGTCGTCGTCCTCAGCGGAACCGCCGTCCGCCAGCATGATGTCGTTGACGCGCAACGTCTCCCCGTTCTGGAGCCGCAGCAGCAGGTCGAGGTGGAAGATCTGGACAAGGTCGGTCTCGATGACCTTCTCCGGGCCCACGGAGACGACGAACCTGTCCTTCCGCTTGCCCTCCACCTCGAACTTCACGTCGCTGCCGAACTTCCGGCCGGCACCGTCTTGGGGGATCCGGACGTGGTACTGGGCGGTGATCTGGAGCGGACCGCCACCGCACGCCTGCACCGTGTGGACACCGCGCACCTCCGCGTCCACCCGCGTGATCAGCGCGGACTGGTCGTGCAGGTTCTCCAGCACGACGTCGACGGCGAGCGCCTTCACCGAGACCTTCTCCGTCGGCTTGTCGACGTCCTCGGACAACTCCGCCGCCACGTCGTCGACGGACGTGAGCTCGTGGCCGACGACGTTCACCCTGGGCGTCATCGAGGCGTCCTTGCCGGCGGCGTCCTGGTCGTAGGCCGCCTTGGCGACCACCAGGGACACCACGGCCACCGCCACACCGACGATGCTCACGACCGCCACGAACACCGGCGACGCGTACCACTTGACCGCCGCCCCGCGCCGTCGTGCTCGTCTGCGCCTTCCCTTGCGCCCCATCGAGCAGACCCCCTCCGTCACCGGGCTCGGTCTGAAGATCGCGGGCCAGCCCGGAGCGTTACCGGTAGCGTTCGAACCGTGGAACCTGTTGCGCTGCCGTTGGGTCGTCCTCGCGAGGAGCGGGCCGACGCCGCGCGCAACCGCGCCCACCTGATCGAGGTCGCGCGCGAGATGGTCGCGGAACTGGGCGCCGACAGGGTCACGATGGACGGGCTCGCCGACCGCGCCGGGCTCGGCAAGGGCACCGTGTTCCGGCGTTTCCGCACCCGTGCGGGCATCTTCCTCGCGTTGCTGGACGAGGAGGAGACGCGGTTCCAGGAGCTGCTGATGAGCGGGCCGCCGCCGCTCGGGCCGGGGGCACCCGCGGTCGAGCGGCTGGTCGCGTTCGGGCGGGCGCGGATCGAGTTCCTCGTCCGGCACACCGTGCTGGCCCGCGCGGCGCTCGATCCCGGCCAGCCGGTTCCCGCCGGTGACAGCCCATCGCTCTTCCACGTGCAGATGCTGCTGAGCGAGGCCTGCCCGGCCGACGCGGCGAGCGGCGCGCTGGCGGTGCAGCTCGTGGCGGCGCTGGAGGGGCCGATCCTGTTCTACCTGCGCAGCCAGGACGAGAACGCGCCCGACCCGCAGGCCGTGGTGACCGATCTGGTCACCGGTTGGGCCGTGCTGGTCGGGCGCGTCTGCGGTTAGGCCTTCGCTCGCACCGTGAAGCGGTCGATCGTGAGCGCGCCCGCGTCCAGCCTCAGGCCGAGACCCGGCGCCCAGCCCGCGACCACCGCCGGGTCCACGACGGACCCGATCGGCGCGGACCGCAGCAGCGACCACTTGTTGTCGTGCTGCTGCCAGCTGGTCAGCTGACCTGCCTCCAGCACCACGGCGAGCCGGTCGCCCGCGGCCCAGTTCAGGGTCGCGCAGCAGCCGCCGGTCGCCTCGTCACCGCGCCGGACACCGCCGACCGTCACGTCGACCCCGGAGGCCTTGCCCGCGTTGTTGAACCAGGCCAGGGCGAAGTCGCGGTTGCCGGCGGTCTGGCCGAGGAACAGGCTGTCCTCGGGAGCCGAGCCCGCGAACGACCGCGGTTCGACGATCACGGCGGTGCCGCGCGCGTCCCCGGCCACCGGCGCGGCCAGCACCGCACCGGCACGAGACCCGGCACTCGCGGTCAGCACGCCGTTCGCGACCCTCACAGCTGGTGCCGCCTCACCGAACGGGCTGTCCACGCGATAACCGCGAGCGGTGTCGAACGTGTCGTCCCACAGCACCCTGCCGTAGTCGGCGGGATCGAACACGGTCTGCGCCGAGCTCAACGCGGAGGTCGCGCCGCTGTCACCGGACACCGTTGCCAGCAAACGGATCGGCGCCCGTTCGCCCAGCCGCAGACCAGGTGCCGTGACGCGCCACCGGGTGACCAGGCTCTGGCCTGCCGGGAGCTGTGCCGCGGTGGCAGGGGTGAGCGCCGTCGCGGTCCAGCCCGACGGCACGGCGAGCGCGGCACGGACGTCGCGCACCGTCTGTTGCGCCGTCAGGGTGGTGGTCGTCTCGGCCGCACCGCCCCGGATCGCGAGCTCGTCCGGGATGGTGGCCCGCAGTCCCTGCACGGGCGTTCGCCACGACGAGAACGACGTGATGCCCACGGCTCCCCCGTCGGCCCTGCGCGGCAGGATCCGCACGCGGGACGCGGTCAGCGCCGGTTGCACCTGGATCCGGTTCACCTGACGGGCCACCGGTTGCGCGGGACTTCGTTGCTGGCCGGGTATGTCACGCCATTGGCCGTTCCAGTACTGCAGGTCGAACGTCGTCGGCACGCGCACACCTCCGCCGTCGTCGTAGAACACCACGCGCAGATCGGAGATCGCCGTCGGCGCGCCGAGGTCGACCTCCAGCCAGTCCGAGGCGTTCGGGCTGCCGTACGACGTCCAGCGCGTGCCGGGCACGTCGAGGTGGAAGTCCTGGCCGTCGATCGCCTTGGTGGGCGGGTCCGCGCTGTAGCTGTAGGACGCGCGGGCCGTGGGGAGACCGGTCCGGCTGACGTTCGAGAAGTCGTCGACCTGCTCCTGCAGATCCGCGCCGGCACGGGCGGGCATCGTCAGGCGCACGGCCGCGAGTCCGGACTGGGTGTGGCTGAGCGTGCCGTCGATCCAGACGCGCAGCCCGGCGCCCTTGCCGTACTTGGTGCCGTCCCTGTCCCACAGCACCGTGAGGTTGTGGCCGTGGTACGGCACGTTCTCGACGGCGAAGTGGCTCCACGAGGCGGGGACCAGCGGTGCGATCTGCACCTCGTTGCCGATCTGCGGGCGGATGCCGAGCAGTCCGGACAGCACGTTGTCGTTGAACGTCGAGTGGTTGTAGTCCTCGCTGTGGCCCTGGCCGTCGTAGATCCACCGGTTCTCGTCGGGGTGGTGGGCCTCCGCGACGTACGGCTGGCCGTTCTTGCGCTGGGTCAACGCGTAGCCGCGCAGCACCGACAGGTAGTCGTCGCGGTCGACGTAGGACTGGGCCGGGTAGTCGATCAGCAGGTTCGCGAGCGCCGTCAGGGTCTGGCTGGTGGCGTACGGCCAGCTGGGGCCGTTCCAGCGGCAGCACCCGCTCAGCGCGTCCTTCATGAACCACGGGCTGCGGCGCTCGGCGGTGGTGGGACCGTACGTGGCCGCGAACCCCTGCGGGTCGGTGAGCTGCGCCCACGCCGCGCTGTTGGCGGCCGGCGGCATGTGGAAGTACCACGGCACGAAGCCGATCGACTCGCGGTCGGCGAGCTTCGTGCGGCCGGGGTTGTTGTCGCGCATGACGTGCTTGTAGAACTTGCCGGCGTCGTCCCAGAGCCACTTCTCCTGGTTGGCCTTGAGCGCCTCGGCGGCCTGGTCGTACTGGCGCGCCGAGGTGGCGTCACCGCGTGCCCGGTACAGCTCGGCGATCGCCCGCGCGTCGCCGTACTGGTAGGCGTTGAGGGTCGGCCGGAAGCCGTCACCGCCGTGGTACGGGTCGGGGCTCTGGTAGGAGCTGGCGGTGTACTCCATCGCGTCCCAGACCGGCGTCTGCCAGTAGAGGCCCATGTCCTGGTTGAACTGCGGAGACCAGCGCTGCCACTGCCGGACCAGTTCGGGCAGCCGGTCGGTGGCGAACCCGGAGCGCCCGTCGACCGCGGCGCGCGCGGCCACCGCGTCGGCGGCCCAGAACGAGTACTGGTGCGCCCAGTCGGTCGTGTTCTTGTTCAGGAAGTCGGTCGCGGGCTTCGGACCGGCACCCGCGCCGCGCAGCCAGTAGTCGACGTAGTCGTCGAGGTAGCGGTGGTCACGCAGCCAGCGGCCCTCGTAGACGTGGTGGCCCGCCGCCGCGACGATGCCGCCGTTCGGCGCCGAGTAGCCGACCGGGCCGAGGAACTCGGAGACGATCCAGCCGTCCTTCGGGCCGGTGTACTTGAGCGCCTCGCGGTAGGTCCGCCAGCGGTAGTAGTAGGTGTCGCGGATCTCCCGGTCGGGGAGGTCCACGAACGGGATGTTGGCCTCGTACCAGGCCGGCTCCGGGACGCCGCCCAGCAGTTCGGAGTGGTTGAGGAAGTTCGTGCCCGCTCCGACGGAGGGGTACAGGTCGGGTGCCGCCCGTTCCTGCCTCTCCGTCACCGGGTCCAGGTTCGCCGCGCGCTGCTCGTGCGCCACCGCCGGCCAGGTCGTTGAGATCGTTAACGCCGCCACCACGAGCATCGTCTTTGACACGCGCATGGGCTCATTGAACTGAGAGCGCTCTCAACGCGCAAGACCCAACATAGTCCGACACACCTGCACAGGACATCGAACATCGGCGATCGTGGCCGCCGCGCGAGCCGCCATTTGGCCGAATCCGGGATCGTCGAGCACCCGCGTCACGGCGTCCCGCAGACCCTCCACAGTGGACGGGCGGACGACGAGCCCGCTCCCCTGCCGCGCGACCCGGCTGGCCATCTCCCACTGGTCGCCACCACCCGGCACCACCACGACGGGAACGGCGGCGCGCAACGCCTTGACGAGCATCCCGTGCCCACCACCGCACACCAGCACCGAGGCCTGGCGCAGCAGCTCGTCCTGCTTGCCCGGTCCCGACCGCGCCCACTCGGGCAGCCCGTCCGGCGCGGGCGCGAAAGTGGACACCACGGCTCGCACAGCCTTGTCCTGCAACGCTTCCAGCGTCATCTCGGCCATGCCCCGCGCCCCGGTCCACGCCGTCGACGGGGCGATCATCACCAGCGGCGCGTCGCCGGGCGGCGGGCTCAGCGTCTCCCGGCTCGCCTCCCACAGCAGCGGCCCGACGACGTGCGCGTCACGTGGCCAGTCCGGACGCGGCACCTCCAGCGCGGGCAGCGTGGCGATCAACCGCGCCGCCGGTCCGGGCGCTTCGCCGGCAAGCCCGATCCGTTGCCGCACAACGGCTCGCTGCTTCTCACCCTGCCGCAGCGAACGGGCCGTGAACGCCCGTAAGACCGCGTCGCGCAGCCGGCCGCGCACCCCGGTCCCGGGTTCGAGTCCGCTGCCCATCGGCGGAAGCCACTTCGACGGCTCGTAAAGCGGGTGCGGCGAAAGCTGAACCCACGGAACACCAACGAGTTCGGCGGCCATGCCCGCACCCAGCGCCAGAACATCGCACACCACCAGGTCCGGTTCCAGGGCGGTGAGTTGCGGCACGAGCGCCAACGCCAGTTCGCCGGCCTGGTCGTGCAGCGCGAGCCCGAGGTCCGGCGCGTCCTTCAGGTCCCCCAACGACAACCCGGGAACGCGCGACGCCGTGATCCCCTCGGACCTGGCCGCGTCGACCCAGCGGTCGCCGGTGAGCAGGACCGGCGTGTCACCGGCCTCGGCGAACCTCAGGCACAACGCGATGGCAGGCACGACATGACCGGGATCGCCCCCGGAGACAACGACGACTCGCACGCCCAGATCCTCGCGCACACCGGCCGCGAATGCTTCGCTGTTCGCCATGGACCAAGCGCGGTGGCAGAACTACTGGGACCGCAAGTCGGCGACCTACGACCGGGAGATCGGCGTGCTGGACCGCCGCGTCTTCGGCGACTCCCGCGAGTGGGCGTGCTCCCAGGCGACCGGCGAGGTGCTGGAGGTCGCCGTCGGCACCGGCCTGAACCTGCCGCACTATCCGGCTTCCGCCGTGGTCACCGGCCTGGACCTGAGCTCTCGGATGCTCGACCTGGCCCGGTCGCGCGCCCGGGACCTGGACCGCGAGGTGACGTTGCGGCAGGGCACAGCGCACGCCCTGCCGTTCGCCGACGCGTCGTTCGACACCGTGGTCTGCACGCTCGGACTCTGCGCGATCCCCGACCACGAGACCGCGGTGTCCGAGATGGTCAGGGTGCTGCGGCCGGGCGGACGGCTGATCCTCCTGGACCACGTGGCCGGTTCTGGGCACCTGACACGGGGTCTGCAGTGGCTGCTGGAGCGGATCACCGTGCCGATGGCGGGCGAGCACTTCCTGCGCCGCCCGCTGCACCTGGTCGAAGCGCGCGGCCTGGCCGTGGAGCAACGGGAGCGCTTCAAGCTCGGCGTCGTCGAACGGCTCGTCGCCCGCAAACCGGTCAGCAGCAGTGGTGCCCCCGCCACGCCTCACGACCTTCCTTGACCGCCACCGCCGCGATCACCAGCGCCGCCAGCGGGTCCGCCCACCACCAGCCGAACAGGCTGTTGACCACGAGCCCGACCAGCAGCACGCCGGACAGGTAGGTGCACAACAACGTCTGCTTCGAGTCCGCCACCGCACTGGCCGACCCGAGCTCACGACCGGCCCTGCGCTGCGCGTAGGACAGCCAGGGCATGACGAGCAGCGAGACCGCGGCGAGCACGATGCCCACCGACGAGTGCCCGGCCCGTTCGCCCTGCACCAACGACAGCACGGACTCGACCGACACGTACGCGGCCAGCGCGAAGAACGACAGCGCGATCACCCTGAGCGCCGCGCGTTCGCGCTTCTCAGGATCACGCCCGGCGAACTGCCAGGCCACAGCCGTCGCCGACGCCACCTCGATCACGGAGTCCAGCCCGAACCCGATGAGCGCCGTGGACCCCGCAACAGTGCCGGCCGCAAGCGCGATGACCGCCTCGACGACGTTGTAGGTGATCGTGGCGGCGACGAACATCCGCACCCGCCGCCGCAGCACGACCTTGCGCTCGTCCAAGACGGGCGCGCAGCAGGCGTCACTCATCGGCGCAGTCCGGTCCAGGTTCGACGGCCAGCACGACGTCCACGAGCTCGCTGATCGCGCGCTTCAGGTGCGGATCAGCCAGCTCGTAGCGCACCTGCCGCCCCTGATAGGCCGCTACGACCAAGCCGCAGCCGCGCAGGCACGACAGGTGGTTGGACACGTTCGACCTGCTCAGCCCCAACTTCTCAGCGAGCTGAGCCGGATAGCCGGGACCGTCGAGCAGGGTGATCAGGATGCGGCACCGCGTCGGGTCCGCGAGCGCGCGGCCGAGGCGGGTCAGGGCCGCTTCCCTCGTTTCACAGGTCAGCACAAATTGAACTGTACAGCGAGGGCTGAACAGTTCAGCGCACGCGGTCAGTCGCGCAGCCGACGATGAGCATCGCCATGACGGCTGCGAGCACGTGGTCACCGCTCAGCGCACAGGCGCCGGCGAGTGTGATCCAGAGCACAAGCCTCATGGATCGAGGTTAGGGACCGTACGACGAAGACCGCATCTCATTTGGGGAAGGCTTGATAGTCCCTTAAGCGAAAATGGAAACGCGGAGATGCGATTTCCACAGGACAGCGCAGGTGGGAGCAGGTCCCAGCACGCTCCCAGTCCGGCGCCGCTGCGGGAATCCTGGTCGCGTTCGCGGCAGCGGTCCGGCGAACGCCGCCGTGATGCGCCAGTTCCACCTCGCCGGCACCACGGCTCTACGCGTGGACGACTTCCTGATGATCTGGGGGGTCAGCGGGACTCGGCCAGGTCGAGGACGAGGTCGTGGACGCGCTCAGGCAGGTCGGGATGGAGTGCGGCGATGGAAGCGATGTGCTCGGTCCATTCGTCTTCCAGCAGCCGTTCGGCGATCTGCCGCGCGGGAACGGGCGCGATGGAGGGTCGGGATCGACGAAGCCGGGCGCCGATTCGATGCAGCGCGACCGTGAACAGATCAGGCGCGTCGAGTGGATCACCGAGCGCGTGCAGGACACGTGCGGTGAGATCGGGTCGGCCCAGCGCCCTCGTGGCGTCGATCAGGCGCGACGCGGTCGCGTTCTCCTGCACGAAGTCCACGGTCGTCTGTGCCGCCAGCGCCGCGATCGCATGTTCGGCGACCAGTGCGGCGCGGCGCCTGCTGCGGATCGTCGGCACCAGGTAGGAGAGCCAGCGGTACAGGGGCCTGGCCCTGCGGGTGCGGACGACGTCCTCCGCAGCGGTGGCGAGACGCCGCGCTCGGTCGGTGTGGCCGGCTCTGGCGGCGCTGACCGCCAGCCCCGCCAGCGGGTACGCGATCTCCTCCAGCGACCTGACCAGCTCTTCCGCCTCGTCGAAGTCGGCGTGCGGTGGCAGGTCGGGGATCGACGATTCGAGGACCTGGTCGACGGTGAAGAGCTCGACCAGTTCCAGCAACAGCCGGCGGGCATCGGTGAGATCGCCTCGCCTGACCGCCGCCTCGGCCAGCAGCGCGAACACGTCGTGGCGGACCTCGACGTCCGGCATGCAGTCCACGATGTCCTCTAGCTCAGCCATGGAGTGCGGGCCGGTGCGCTCGAACAGCGGCAACAGGTCCCGGAGTCCGTACTGGGCACGCGGCGACATCCTGGCGAAGTCGTTGCTGAGGTGCTCCAACGCCGTTTCCGCGACCCACGCGAGCTCCAGGCCGGGCTCGAGCGTGCTCCCGATACGTGCGAGCAGCGCGCCGGTGTGGAGCGCGTCCGCTTCCAGCGCCAACTCCACAGCGACATGGGTCGGACACTGGTCGATCAGCGCGGTGTGCACCTCCGCTTGCAGTGGTGCGGGTAGTTCCTTCCATTGCGAGACAGCGAGGTCGTAGGCACCCGTGGCCGCCGTGCACACAACCGCACCCGCACGGGCCCTGGCCGGGTCGCTGTCGTCCTGTGTCGTCTGCGCCTCGTCGTGCAGCCGTCCGCCCTCCTCCGGCGGCGAGGCCCCGATGAGGACGGCCACCGCGAGGCGCCGGTGGAGCGGGTCGCCGATCCGGGCGCTGATCGCCCTCGCCCGGTCCAGTTCGCCACGCCGGACCAACGCGACCACCAGGTCGGCGAGGAGACCCGCCTTCACCTGTTCCCGGGTCGGCGGGTGCTTCAGCAGCGAGATCCTGGGCAGCTCCGGCCGTGGTACCGAGGTGCCGACGAGCTCGAGCAACGACTCCGCCTGGTCGAGGTCCCCCGCCCTGGTCATCGCCCTGACGAGCTGCACGAGCTGCGTTTCCACGTCGTGCTCGGCGATGAGAGAACGCACGAGGACGCGGGCCCGGTCGAGGAAGCCCCACGATGCGAGCACACCGACCAGCTGCACGGTCGAGTGTTCACCACCCTCAGCCGCGATCTGTTCCACGTCGTCCAGCAGTTGTGAGCAGCGGGGATGTTCGACGCCGAGCACGGTCGCGACCTCGACCAGGGTGACCTGCCGTTCCCAGTCCTCGGTCATCGACCGCGCGAGGGACCTGGCCCGGTCGACCTCACCCACCGCCGCCCAGGCCATGGGCAGGGTGTGCGGGATCGTGGCGTCCTGGCTCGCCAGGAAGTGCCGGCGCACGTTGAGCAGCACCATCGCCGGCAGGTCGACCGGATCACCGGAGAGCAGAAGTCGTTGCGCCGCGGTGATCTCGGTGATGGCCGAGTGGTGCCCGCCGAACGTCTCGGCCATGCGTTCGTGCCGGGCGCGATCGCTGACCAGCCCGACCAGCCGTTCGACGTCCTGAGCCCCGAGCAGCACCCGGTGGTACGCCTGCAACAGGTGGACAGGTGTCTCAGCGGGCCACCCGCGTTCGCGGTAGGTGTCGGCCCATGCGTGCAACCGGTTCCTGTACGCGCTCAACCGCTGCTCGCCGACGCGGGCGGCCGCCGTCACGGCCAGTTCCTCGTGACCGAGGAGGTAGGCACCGGCCAGCGGGGCGAAGCTGCGACCCGCGACGCTGTGCAGGTGTTCCTGGACGCGCCAGGACGGCCACCCAGGGTCCGCGATCAGTTCGGCGAAGTCGGCTGCGGTCAGCCCGCCGCCGGACGCGACGAGCAACCCGACGAGGTCCTGGTCTACCTGCGGGCCGCTGATCAGCCGGTCCAGCTCGCGACGCATGTCCATCGCGACGACGCGGGCGCGCTCGGACGGAGCGAGCGTCCGCACGATCTCCGGGTCGCGCAACGGATGCGCGTCGGGCACGTCGTCGGGGACGGGCGGGTGGGGACGGCCCGAGACGATCATCCGTGCACCGTGCGGCGGTTCCGGCGGGAGCAGAGCGGCGATGCTGTGGAAGTCGGTGCCGGTGACGCCGCGGTCCTCGTCCAGACCGTCGACCAGCAGCACGAGCCGCTCGCCCTGATCGGCACACCACCGTGCGGCCTCGGTGAACAGGCCCAGGAAGTGTGCCTCCCGGTTGACCGGCGGCGGTGTGCCGCGTCCGAGCAGGGCGGCGAGCTGTTCGAGGGTGCTGTCGAGGAACGCGGACCTGTCGCTCTGCCCCGCCAGCCGGGCGGTCACGAAGAACGAGACGATCCGCACGCCCGGCGGCGGGGCCAGCACGAACGTCGCCATCAGCGCCGACTTGCCCGCCCACGCCGGGGCACGCCACCACCGGAAGGCGGTGGGCGTCACCTCGGCGGTGCAGAAGCCGGCCAGCTCGGCGAGCTCCGCCTCGCGGTCGGCCAGCGTGGCCGGGGCGAGGCGGCGCACCACCTCCCGGTAGCGCGACCTCGCCGGTTCGCCCTGCCACACGTGCACGTCGCCGAAGTGCACGTTTCCGGTGATCGAACCGATCTGCGTCACGTTCCCGGTGACGGCACCGGACACCGTGTTCGAGACGGACGGAAGCGCGTCCTGCTCCCGGTCGTCCGCGTGGTCCACACGTCGATCATCCCGCAACGCGGACGACGACCGTCAACGGCACGCGGCTGAGGCCCAGCTGAACACGTTCGACAAGCGCGAGACGTGCGGAGAACGCAGGCATCCCCCGGCTGCGCCGGTGGTGACGAGGCTCTGTCAGGTGCCCGCCACCGGAGTCGCGGTGTCCTGCGTTCCGCGTCTGCCAGGAGACTCCTCGCCGGTGTAGAACTGCCCCGCCCAGCGCCGGAACCGCATGATCGGACCGTCCCCCTCGGCCAGGTGCGGTCGGGGCAGGTGGATCTTGCTGTCGAGGATCCGCTTGTCCTCCTTCAGCGTCCGGTTCCCCTCGTGCATCCCCTTGCGCCCGAGGAAGTACGTGAACAACCGTCCGCTGGAGCGCTTGACCGAGATGACCCCGGTCATCTCCAGCACCTCGGGTTCGACCGGGGTGAGGTAGAAGACGTAGGTGTAGCTCAGCCTGACCTTCGCGTCGACCGAGATGCGGTTGCAGACGACGCCAAGTCCGTACATGTGCACGTCGAGCGGGCCCGCGATCTCCGCCCCGACGAGCTTGCGGGCCAGCTGGAACACGTTGAAGGACTGGAAGGTGCGGTGGATGAAGAAGGGTCCGTCGGTCTCCACCGACAGGCTCTCGTTGAACCGGAACTGCTTGTGGTGCAGGTACGAGAAGTGCGTCATGTCCACGCCGTTCTCAGCCAGCTCCTGCGGGGTCGTCCTGATCTCCCACCGCTGGCCGCGACCGAAGCCGGTCCACTGCGGATCGCTGCTCTCGGGGAACTCCGGCACCTCCCAGGACGGCGGCTCGCCCTCGGGGTGGTGGTACACGAGGATCTGGCCGTTGACCTCTCGGGCCGGCCAGGTCCTCAGCTTCGCCTTCGGCGGGATCCTCCTGCCGCCGGGAACCTCGACGCAGGAACCGGTGGCGTCGAACTTCCAGCCGTGGAAAGCGCACTCCAGGTTGTCCTCCCGGACGCGCCCCAGCCCGAGATGGGCACCCATGTGCGGGCAGTAGGCGTCGAAGACGCTCACCCCGCCGGACTTGGCGCGGAACAACACCATGTCACGGCCGAAGTAGTGGACCGTCCGGCGCTTGCCCGGCATCAGGTCCTTGCTGCTCGAAACCCGGTACCAGCCGGACGGGTACGACGGGAAGGGGAACCGGACTGTCATTGACGCCTCCCACAACGAGGATTCCGTCTGCTCAGCCTCCGAACTTTCGCATTCGGCTCGTCGCGATCGCGGAGTCCGCCGACCGCTCTGGCAATCCGTCCCGCGATTCTGCCCCGACGGGCAAGAAGACCGCTGGTGAGCGTGATGTGCCAGTCAGGCGGCTGTCGCCTCGACGACGGACAGCGGCCCTTCCGTGGCCACGACGCGATCGAGCTTGAGGTCCGCCTGCCGCAGCAGGTCTGCGACCTCCTCCGCCGTGCGTTCCCTGCCGGGCACGAGCATCATCATGACGAGGTCGAGGAGTTTCGCGTCGTCGGGCTCGTTGCCCGGTTCCACGATGGCGTCGAACACGGCGATCCGCGCACCGGGCGCCATCGACTCGCGGCAGTTCCTCAGGAGTCGCACGCACTCGTCGTCGCTCCAGTCGTGCAGGACGTACGACAGGACGTAGACATCGCCGCCCTCGGGCACGTCCACGAAGAAGTCACCGGCGATCTCCGTCCACCGCTGCGGATCGACGTCCTCGGGTGACGCGCCGGGCAACACGTGCGCCTGGTCGAGCAGCACGCCGTTCAGACCGGGGTGGCGCAACAGGACGTCGCGCAGGAAACCGCCGTGGCCGCCACCGACGTCCACGACCGTGCCGGTGGACGGGAAGTCGTAGGCCTCCAGCGCGAGCCTGCGGGCCGCGCCGGAGAAGCTGTCCATGCCCCGGTGGAACTCGGCGCCCGCCTCCCGGTCGCTCGTGATGTGGTCGAAGAAGGGTGTGCCGTACAGCTCGTCGAACGCGGGCTTGCCCGTCCGCATGCCTTCGACGAGCCCGAACGCGCTGTTCCAGTGCGTGTTCATCGCGCTCATGACGACGCCCCAGCGCGCGGACGACCGCGAGTCCGTGCGCAGCCCCTGTCCGAGCGGCAGCAGGGAGAACCGCCCGTCCTGCTCCTGCCGGAAGATGTTCCTGGTCGCGAGCAACCGCAGCACCCGGCGCAGGAAGTCCGGGTCGGTGCCGGTCGCCTCGGCCAGTTCCTCCACCGGCCGGGGTTCGTCACCGAGGTGGTCCGCCACACCGAGCTGCGCCACCGCGCGCAGACAGGCGGTCCTCAGGTACCCCATCGCTTCCGCGAACAGGTAGACCGTCGAACTCTCGGGAGTGATCGCGACGTCGTGATCGCCCATGGCAGCTCTCCATCGTCAGTGATGTCCTATGTGGATCGATCGAACGTCCACTCGGAACTCGTCGGCTCGCGAAACGCGAGGCTTGGTGCGGTCATTCGCTTTGACGAGACCACATCATCGGCCGCACACGCCGGTGCCGGTCCGAGGAGCAGGACCTTCTGCCCCGCCGGACATCAGAACGAGGGAAACCGGGAACCCGTCGAACGATCTCACGTGCCCCGCAGGAATCCCGTCGTGCCGAGAAGCCCGGCGGGAATCTCCAGGAGGACGAGCAACTCGTCGGCGCGCGGGACCAGACCTCGGCAGATGGCGTTGACGTGGGCGGGGAACGCGAGGACGTCCGCCGCGGACACCAGGTCGTGGGCGAGGAACCAGCCCGCGTCAGCCGACACGAGCTCAAGACAACGAAGCTCGTAGAGGTCCATCAGCAACGGACTCGGGTGCCACTCCGCGTACAGCAATTCCGCGCTCACACGGGCGCTGTGGGCCTCAGCGAACCGTTGGGCGAGTTCGGTTCGCTCGTTCCACACCTCGAACGAGGGGGTCAGGTCCGCGGTGAGTTCCGCGTGCAACAGCCGTTCCCTGGCTCGGAGCAGGGAGATCCAGTCGTCGTCACCGGTGTCGTCCGGGGGTTCGTAGTCCGATCCGGTCGCCATGGACCACGCCGCGTTCAGGAGGTACAGCCTGTTGTCACCACTCGCGGACTGGAAGACCCCGGTGAGCGCGTGGTAGCCGATCAACCTGTGCTGCGGCAAGAAGCTGGACGCACCGCAGGCCGATCTGGCCCGCGCCACCGCGCTGTCGGCGAGGACGCTGGCGGTGACCTTGCCCAGCGACATCGCCCGCAGGTCGCTTGCGGACGGCCCGGTGCCGAGGCCACCGGCGGGTGAGATCTGCCAGCACCTCTCCGACAGGTCCCTGGCGACGACGGTGGCGGTGAGCGCGGCGGCGAGGGCGCCGAACACCAGGCGCTGCGTGCTGAGGTGGTCGAGGGCGACGACCTCGCCGCCCAGCAGGTCCAGCGTCCGGCGGTGCCGCACTCTGGTGAGCGCGATCGCCGCGCTCGCGCGGGCCACCGCCGCCACGCCCGTCGAGCTCCCACCCCACGTGAAGCGGCCCATGCTCACCCCGCGCAGGCTCCGTGCGCGGGGATCGCCCAGCGGATCGACGTACGTGCCGTCGGCGTCGATGGAGGCTCCGTCGGACAGCCAGCGCTCGAACGGCACCCTGACCCCGTCGAACCGGATCGACGCGAAGTCCATCGGCACCGGCGCGGCTCCGTCGTACGGGGTGATCGTCACCCCTTCGCTCGGCCCGTCCTCGTCGCTCAGCGCCACCAGGAACAGCGAGGTGCCGCGGTCCTGCCCGCCGACCAGCAGCCGCGCGCTCACGACGCCCAGGCGGGCGAACCCGGGAAGTGCCACGGCGGCCGGATGTTTGGCCGCCTCCGGCCCCGGTGTGGTCAGGACGAACTCGCGCGTCACCGGGTCGTACTCCGCCTCGGTGCGGATCCGCGACGAGCTGTTGCCGTGGCCCAGTTCGTTCATCAGCGCGGCGCCGATCCATCGCGCCGACACCAGATCGTCCACGTCCCGCTCGGCCGCGCCGTGGTCCAGAGCGGCACCGATGGCGACGCAGTGGTGCAGCAGCATGGCGAAGAAGAGCCGCGGATCGGTCATGGCGCTGAGCTCCAGCACAGACCGCAGGCAGGCCACGTCGGTCAGCAGGGGCCGGGTCACGCCCAGTCCGGACTGCAGTCGTCGCAGACCGAGGTAGGGCGCCGCCGGGTCGTCCTGGTCGAGGTTCAGGCCGGCGAACAGGTCGGCGAGCCGGTCGGACGGTGAGGTGGTCATCGGTGCGCGTCTGCTCCTGTTGTGTCGTAGGACCACGCGGACATCGCCTCGGCCACCGCGCCGGCGTGTTCGGTGAGCATCGTGAAGTGGTCGCCCGGAACGTCGCGGGCGGTGTGCGGCAGTTGCCACGGGGTCATGGCCACGCCGAGCGGCTCGCGGGCCCGTACCAGCAGCGTGGGCGTCGGCACGGGTGCCGGCCGCCAGCCGTTCAGCAGGCGCAGGTAGGCCCCTGCCGCGGTCAGGCGGTGGTGCTCGGTTCCGAACTCGTCGGCGACCTGCCCACTTGCCGCGATCCCGGTGAGAAGTCCCGGCAACGCGGCGTGGAGGTGGTCGTCGGGCCAGTAGCTGTCCAGCAGCACCAGCCCGGCCGCTCCGGCCAGCCGTGCTGCGACGGTGTGCGCCACCCACCCGCCGGAGGAATGTCCACAAAGGATCACAGGTGCGGTCGTGGTGAGTCGTTCGAGCGTGGCGGTGTGAGCGGCGACCAGGGCGTCGAGGTCCTCGGGAAGCGGCTCGCCCGGAGCGAATCCCGGCTGGGGCAGGCAGATCACGTCCAGCCGGTCCCGCACCGCGGTGGCGAGCGCGCGGTACTCGTGCGGTCCTCCTGCCGGGACCAGCGAGGGGAAGCAGACCAGGACCGGCGACGACCCGGGCCTGTTCAGCCGCACCGGTTCGGGAGCGTGATCGCGGGCCCGTGCGGCCCCGAACGTCCGCCGGAGCCGGGACGCGGCGCTGATCAGCTCGACGGCCGCCACGCCGTTCCCCGTCCGGCACGCGTGCCGGTAGAGACCGGTCAGCGTCTCCTGTGGAGGATCGCCCTCGCGCAGGAGGTGCCACAGATGCGCGGTGAGAGCGCGGGGTGTGCCGTGGTCGAACACCACACCGGCGGGCAGCGAGACGTCCAGCGCCGTCGCGAGCGCGTTGCGCAGCTCGACGGCCGTCAACGACGTCGCGCCGAGCGGGACGAACTCGTCGTCCGGGCCGACCTCGGCACCTCCGAGCACCGCCGCGACCTGGTTCCGGACCAGGTCCAGGAGCGCGGCCTCGCTGCTCGGCGCGGCTGCGGGCTCCACCTCCTGCCGGACGGCGGTGGCGGGACGATCGGCGGAAGCGGTCGGCAGCCAGTACCTCGCCCGCTGGAACGGGTAGGATGGCAGGTCGACGTCCTGCGGCGCCTTCTCGGTGAACACCGTCGTCCAGTCCACCGCGACGCCGTGCGCGTACGCCTCGGCCAAGGACAACAGGAATCGGCGTTGCCCGCCCTCGTCGCGACGCAACGTGCCCATGACGTTCGCGCGCCGGCCCGCCGCCTCCGCCGCCTCCGCGATCGGCTGGAGCAGCACCGGGTGCGGACTGATCTCGACGAAGTCGGTGTGACCGGCCAGGAGCAGCTCGTCCACGGTGGCGTTCAGCTCGACCGGCCGGCGCAGGTTCCGGTACCAGTACCCGGCCGTCAGGCCCGTCGTGTCGAACGGACCGGGCACGACGGTCGAGTAGAACGGCACTGCCGCGGACATCGGCCGTGTCCCCGCGAGGTCCCGTGCGAGACGACGTTCGATGACGGAGACCTCGTCGCAGTGCGATGCGTAGTCGACGTCGAGGAGTTTCGTCCGCGCACCACGAGCGGACAGCCGGTGCGCGAACTCGGTGACCGCGTCGGCGTTCCCGGACACCACGGTCGACGAGGGACCGTTCGCCGCCGCCACCGACAGACTCCCCGTGAAACGAGCCAGGTGGCCCTCGACCTCGGTGCGTGGCAGAGCGATCGCCGCCATCCGCCCGCCGGCCAGCTCGCTCACCGCACGCGCGCGACGAGCGACGACCATCACCGCGTCCTCCAGCGACAGTGCGCCCGCCACGTGCGCGGCCGCGATCTCGCCCTGGCTGTGCCCGACGACGGCGTCCGGCCGCACCCCTGCCGAACGCCACGTCTCCGCCAGCGCCACCATCACCGCGAAGAGGACGGGCTGGACGACGTCCACCCGGTCCAGCGACGGCTGTCCGCCCTCGCCGCGCAGCACGCCCCGCACAGACCAGTCGACGTGCACCGCCAGCGCGTCTTCGCACGCCGTCAGGGCTTTCTCGAAGACGTCCGACTCGTCCAGCAGGTCCGCTGCCATTCCCGCCCATTGCGTGCCTTGTCCCGGGAACACGAAGACGGTCCGTCCCCCGGAGCGCGCCCGCCCGGTGACGACGTCGGCGGACGCCGTCCCGGCCGCGACGGAACGCAGCCCCGCCACCAGCCCGTCGGCTTGCCGCGGCACGACGACCGCGCGGTGCTCGAACGAGGTCCTGGCCGAGCCCACCGCCGACGCCACCCGCGCCGGCCCCGCGCTCTCGGCGACCGGCACCAGTGCCGCGGCCAGATCCCGCAGCGCGGTGGCGCTTCGTGCGGACAGGACGAGCGCAGGCGCGGAGGCGACCGCGTGGTCCGCGTTCTCCTCGGCGGGTGGTTCCCGGAGGATCACGTGGGCGTTGGTGCCGCTGATCCCGAACGCCGACACCCCGGCGTGGCGCACGCGGCCGGATCGAGACCACGGCACGGGTTCCACCAGCAGCTTGATGGCGTCACCCTCCAGATCAGGCAGGTCCGGCGAGCCGACGTGCAGCGTGCGAGGCATCTGGCCGTGCCTGAGCGCCATCGCGGTCTTGATGATTCCCGCCATGCCCGCGGCGGCCTGCGCGTGCCCGAGGTTCGACTTCACCGACCCCAGCCGCAGGGGCCTGCCGGCCTCCCGGTCCGTGCCGAACACGGCGTGCAGCGCCGCGGCTTCGATCCGGTCACCCAGCGGGGTACCGGTGCCGTGGGCCTCCACGACGTCGATCTGACCGGCCGACAGACCCGCGTCCGCCAGAGCCGCGCGCAGCATGCGTTGCTGGGCGAGTCCGTTGGGAGCGGTCAGACCGTTGCTCGCGCCGTCCTGGTTCACGGCGGAACCGGCGATCACGGCCAGGATCCGGTGCCCGTGCCGAACGGCCAGGGACCGCCGCTCCAGCACCAGCACCCCGACGCCCTCCGCCCAGGCAGCGCCGTCCGCGTTCGCGGCGAACGCCTTGCACCGGCCGTCCTCGGCGAGCGCGCCCTGGCGGCTGAAGTCCACGAAGGACGCCGGCGTGGTCATCACCGTCGCTCCGCACGCCAGCGCCAACGAACACTCGCCCCGCCGCAGCGCCTGAACGGCCAGGTGGACTGCCACCAGCGAGGACGAGCAGGCGGTGTCGACGGTCAACGCCGGACCGGTCAGCCCCAGGGTGTAGGAGATCCGCCCGGACGCGACGCTGCCCGCGTTCCCGGTGAGCATCAGGCCGTCGAAGAGCTCGGGGGCCTCGTTCACCCTCGGCCCGTAGTCGGACGCCATCTGGCCGACGAACACACCGGTGTCGGACCCGCGCAGGGCCGCCGGGTCGAGACCCGCTCGTTCGAGTGCCTCCCAGCTGGTCTCCAGCAACACCCTCTGCTGCGGATCCATCGCGAGTGCCTCGCGCGGCGACAGGCCGAAGAAGCTCGCGTCGAACTGGTCGGCGCCCTCCAGGAAGTGACCGAGGTGGGTGGTGGAACGGCCCGGGTGGCGGTGGTCAGGATGCCGAAGCCGGTCGAGGTCCCAGCCCCGGTCCTCCGGGAACGGCCCGGCCGTCTCGCCGCCGTTCGACAGCAACCTCCACAGGTCCTCGGGAGACCGCACGCCGCCGGGGAACCGGCACCCCATTCCGATGAGGACGATCGGATCGTCGTCCCCGAATCCGCCGCCGGCAACGGTTTCGCCCGCTGCGTCGCCGGGTGGTTTCGCCTCCCGGCTCGCGAGATCCGCCAGGTGCCGCGCCAGCGCGTCCGGTGTCGGGTGGTCGAAGAGCACGGTCGTCGCCACCGGCAACCCGGTGGCGCTCGCCAGGTCCACCGCGAGCCGCACCGCGCCCAGTGACGTCACTCCGAGCTTGCGGAAGGTGTCGGTGTCGTCGTCCACGGCGAGGTCCGGGAACAGCTCGCCGAGCCGTTCGCCGACCAGGGTCCGCGCCGCACGCCGTCGTTCGGCCTCCCCCAGCGCCGGCAGGCCGTCCTTCCACCGGCTCACCGGCTTCGGCGTGTCCCGGTCGAGCAGCGAGGTCAGGCCGCCGCGCGAGATCTTGCCGGTGGGGGTGAGCGGAAGGTCGTCCACCACGACCAGTTCGACCGGCAGCTTGTACTCGGCCGTGCTCTTCGCGAGGAGGTGAGCCCGGATGGTGGCCAGGTCGGTGGTCTCGCCGGGACGGAGGGTCACGACCACGCACGGGTACTGCCCGAGCCTGTCGTCCTGACGGCTCCCGACCGCCACCGCGGCGAGTTGCGGCAGGTCGCTGAGGAGGACCTCGACCTCGGAGGCGCTGAACTTCAGCCCGCCGACGTTGATCACCTCGGCGTCCCGCCCCGCGTAGCCGAGGGTGCCGTCGGCGTGCAGGCGGGCGCGGTCACCCGTGCGCAGCCAGCCGTCCTCGGTGATCGCCGCCCTGGTGGTCTCCGGATCACCCAGGTAGCCCCGGAACAGGTTCGGGCCCCGGTACTGCAGTTCCCCGACCTCACCGTGCGGACGAGCCCGGCCGGACTCGTCCACGACACGGGCTTCGCTGCCGCGGAACGGCCGGCCGATCGTGGTCGCCGCGATCTCGGGCGGGTCGTCGTGCCGGGTCGCGGTACCCGCGCCGAGTTCCGACATGCCCCACTGCACGATGGTGCTCGCCCCGGTCAGCCGCCGGACGTCGGCCACCAGGGAGCCGGGCACGGCCGCACCGCCGGTCCGCACCTCGCGCAACCGCAACGACCGGGCTTCGCCACCGGCCAGCCGTCGTGTCAGGTCGCGCAGCTGCGCGGGAACGGCGAACAACACGCTCCCCCCGCTTCGAGCCGCCAGGTCGTGGCACGCCTCCACATCCCACTTCGGCAGCAGGGCAAGGCTGCCACCGGTGAGCAACGAAAGGTGCACCGACAACAGGCCGAACAGGTGGGTGAACGGGCTGGCGCTCAGCAGGACGTCGTCACTGCGGGTCTCGCCCTCGTCCGCCACCCGTGCTGCGTTGGACAGCAGAGCGCCGTGGCTGTGCAGGCACAGTTTGGGACGGCCCGAGGTCGTGCCGGAAGACGGCAGGACCACGAACGGGAGCCCGGGGTCCGGCGCGGGCGTGAAGAGATCGTCGCCGTGGTCGCGGACCAGTGAACCGAAGGAGATCCGGCCGCTCGCTTCGCCCTCCGCGCCACCGACCACCACGACGTGCTCCACCGACTCCACATCGGACGGACGAGCCCGGTTCGCGGCCGGCACGAACAGCATCCGCGCCCCGGCCTGCCGCGCCAGGGAGATCAGGTCCGCGTCGCCGTACGCCATGTGCAGGGGCAGCATCACGGCGCCGAGCTCGGCGACCGCGACGTGCACCACGAGGAACTCCCACGAGTTCGGCAGGTGCACCCCGACCACGTCGCCGGTGCCGATGCCCAGCCCCTGCAGGCCCGCGGCCAACGCCCGTGAGTCGGCGCGCCACTGGTTCCACGTCCACCGCGTGCCGTCCGCCGTCCGGACGGCGGTGGCGTCACCGTGAGCTCGCACCGCCGCCTCGAACACCTGCGGGAGACTCCGGTGGTCCGCCGGGTCAGCGGGGACGTCGACGAGGTAGTCGGCCGTGGAGAGGGTCACGCTCGCGCTCCGTTCGGTGCGGTGGTCCTGCGGGCGTGCAGCAGACTGCCGTCGAGTGGCAGACCGGACACCTCGGTGAGCACGAACCCGGCAGCGTCCAGCAGTTGCCCGTAGTGGGATGCCGTTCGTTCCCGCCCGCCCACGTTGCACAGCATGTGCAGGTCCCACGCGTCCGCGAGCGACGGCCGCCCGTTCTCGCTCAACAGCCGTTCCACGATCAGCAACCGCCCTCCGGCGTCCATGCTCGCCGCGCACCGGCGCAGGATCGTGAGGCACCGCTCGTCGTCCCAGTCGTGCAGAACGCGGGAGAGCAGGTACACGTCCCCACCCGGCGGCACGAACTCGGTGAAGTCACCCGCGACGAACTCGCACCGACCGGCGAGTCCGGCGCGGAGGAGTCGTTGCTCGGCCCGCTTCAGCACGTGCTCGCGTTCCACCAGGACGCCGAGCACGTGTGGCCGGCGCGTCAGGACCTGGCTCAGCAGTTCGCCGTTGCCCCCTCCGACGTCCACGACGACTCGGGCGCCGGCGAAGTCCGCGGCCTCCGCGGCCACTTCGAGCATCGAGGAGCTGGCGGCCATCGAGGCGTCGAACATCTCCGCCAGGCCTGGACGTGCCGCGAAGTGGTCGAAGTGCCCCTCTCCGAACATCTCCGCGAACCCGTCCTCCCCCGTGCGGACCGAATGTCCCAGCATGGCGAAGGAGTCGTAGAACGGCCTGCCGTACATCAACGCCAGGGGCCGCAACGAGTGACGCGCGACCTTCCGCAGCGGCTCCCCCAGCGGCGTCAGCACGTAGGCGTCACCGCGTCGCTCGACCAGTCCCAGCGACGCGAGGTACCGCAGCAGCCGGGTGAGCCCGTCCCGGCTGACGGCCAGCCGCGTGGCCAGTTCCTCCACCGGCGTGGCTCTGACGGTCGTGAGCTCGTCGGCGAGGCCGAGCTCGGCGGCCACCGCGATCGCCTGGGTGGCCCAGGCACCGGTCATCAACGTCAACAGCCGCTTGGCCACGTCGTCCACGTCGTCCACGGCGGACGAGGGCGAATGGCCCGCGAGCACCCCGGGCCAGTACCCGCGGGCCCGGATCTCCAACCGCCGGCCCGTGCGATCGGGATCGCGGAAGTACAGGACGGTGCAGTCCTCGAAGTTGTTGTATCCCCCGCCATCGGCCACCAGCGCCGCCTGGTCGAGCAGAATGCTCCGCAACCCGGCCAGCACCACCTCACTCGGCGAACGCACGTCCAGGGCCACATGAGACTCGTTGCGCTGCAACCGTTCCTGCTCGGCGAGCGCGACGAGATCCGTGTCCGCACCGACCTCCAGCAGGAACACTTCCACGAACCGGTCATCAACGCCCGCCGAAACCTGGAGGATGCCGACGTCCAACGCCTGCGCCGGCAGTCCGTACCGCCGTGCCAGCCGATCGCGGACGACGACACTGGGAACGGGTTCGTCCACGGTCAGTCCTCGCGCCCGCATCTCGGCGAGGGCCTTGCCGGCCGAGCGGGGGAAGACGAGTACCGCCACGTGTGAAACGTCGCAACAGGACGCGAAGGACTCGCGTTCCCGCCGATCCAGACGAGAAGCCACACCAGCCAGAACATTGCCGACGTCGGCGTCTCGCACCAGTTTCACGGCACTGTCGAACGCCCTGCGATCGGCCGGGTGCAAGCCGGTCGTCCAGATCTGCCGAAGCGGCAGGAGCTCTTCTCGATCCCGGACGGACAGTCGAGCCGCAGACGGGATCCCACCAGCTCCGAAACGTTCTGCTACCTCGTCCTTCCCCAGCGACATGAACTCCTCCACCCGACGCGGACTCCTGTCAAGAAACCAGGGCAGATTAGGCAGGCCGCTTCGACCGAGGGCGGGCGTCCAGGAGAAGTGGGACGCGAGTACGCGGGATCCTGCCCCTTCCGGCAACCGGCCGTCGCGCGAGGGGCGGACCTTCCGGGCAGAAGATCATCGCCGGAAGACCGCCCGGCGGGTGATCCACCAGGCCAGCGGAACGCCTGCCGCGGCGCTCACCACGGCGGCGAGGGAGATCGTCCAGTACAGAGCGGCGAGCGAGCCGTGCGCGATCAACGCCGCGCCGACAGAAAGCACCGTGACGTAGTGCAACACGTTCAGCAGCAGAGGTAGCGCGCCGAAGCCGAGCTGCTGCACGACTGTGAGCATGGTGACCGTGATCCCGGCGGCACCCAGAGAGGGACCCACGATGCCCAAGCAGTGCTCGACGGCCGCGCTCGTGGCGGGATCACTCGTCACTAACGGCGCCAGCCACTGTCCCACCAGGAGCATCGCCAGTGCGAGCACGGCGTAGGCAGCAGCGGCCAGCGCCGTACCTCGGCGGAAGACCGACCACGCCCGCTCGCGTTCACCGGCGGCGAGCGCACGGTTCATCAGGCTTCCCATCATGATGCCGAAGCCGAATGCCGGTGCGAGCACCAGTTCCTCCACCACCGCCCCCACGGCCACAGCTGTGATCGCGGCCGGACCGAACGGGGTCACGATCACGACGAGCACCAGCGTGACGCCGAACAGCACCAGCAACGTTCCCGCCGAAGGCAGTCCGACCTGCAGGAGCAACGGCCTCATGGACACGCTCACCGCTGATCCGGCCAGCAGTCCCCTGCGCCTCAACAACAGAGCGCCTGCCAGGAACTCCATTCCTCCCGCCACCACCGCCGCGATCGGGAGCGAGACCAGCCCTGCACCCAAGCCCAGTCCGACGACGGCGACCACTGCGCCGTGGAGCACGACGTGAGCGGCCGCCACCGCCGTGCTGACTCCCGTGAAACCCGCACCCAGCAACGCACCCGACGTCAGTTCCCCCGCAACAGAGAACGGCACCGTCATGGTCATCGCACCGATCAGCGCCAGCAACCGGTGATCGACGAAGGGCACGAGGCACAGGCAGGCGACGGTCAACCCGAGCGAGACCAGCACACCGGTTCGGAGCAGGCTGGTCAGGATCCCGCGCACCTGTTGGCGCTCACCTGAACCCACCGCCCTCGCCGTAGCGACCTGTGCGGTGGTGCCGAGGCCGATGACCACCGCGAACAGGACGAACGTCACTGGTTGGTAGAGACCGCGCACGTGCATCGCGTCGACGGGCATCCGCCCGATCAGCGCGATGGTCAGCAACGGCGAACTCGACAGCAGCACGACCTGCGCGGTCAGGACCAGTCCCGGCTTGGCCACCGGGTCAACCGGAATCGTGGTGACCACCCCGGTCACTCCCGCGAGGCCGGCGGTTGCCCGACCTCGAGCACTACCCAGCCCTGCTGCGTGACGCCGTGCGTGTACAGCAGAGCGGTCTCTCCCGCACGGACCTCACCCGCTGACACGGCCGTTGCGAACGCGAGCCACGAATCGCAGCCACGGCGTCCCTCGAACCGGTTCGCCGCCTTGTCGGGGGGAGTTCCTGTGCCCCACGCAGACACCTTCGTCCCCCCACCGGGTCGCGACGCGCAGGGCGACCGCGGTCAACGCTTCCGGCTGGTCGTCGACGACAGCGATGGTCGGCTGGTCCACCATCAGAACAGTCACGCCTTCCGGTCCTGCGGACCAGCTGAGGAACTCCCACACCGCGGTGCCGATGAGATCCTCCAGGTGCGTCAACACCAGCGACTCGGTGAACCAGTCGCGTTCCCGCAGCAAGGTCGGCAGGAACGCGACGACCGGGTCGACCTCGCCTCCCGACCGGGAAACACGGAGAGGATGAGGTCCCGGCGGAGTCCCGATGCGGTCCAGTGCCAGTGCCGCCACGTCGTTGGCGGACTCGTCCGGCAAGAAGCGCAGGTGCGCCGGGGAGCCGCCCCGGCTTTCGGTCAGGTACTCCAAGGCATCGGCGATGTCGCTGAGCATCGGGTCGCCCGTGAACTCGTCCCGCGTGCGGAAGACAGGTGCGCGCACGACGGCCGAGGCGATCGCTTCGACGTAGAGGTCAGCCACTTCCGTTGTCCACCACCTCGACGAGGAGCGCGTGGACGTACGCACCCTGCCCGACAGCCAGCAACGCGCATCGGTCGCCCGGCCGCAGCTTCCCCAGGCGGTCGGCGTGTTCGAGCGAGGTCAGCGCGTCCAAGCCGAACACGTGTCCCTGCGGGGCGAGAAGATCCAGGTGGAACCGCTCGTGTGGAATGCCTGACTGCTCGCTGAACAGCTTCCACGCCAAGGCGTTCACGAGGTGAGGCATGACCCAGTCCACGTTCGCGACCGCGATGCTGCGGACGGGTTCGAAGGTAGTCACGAGCGAGGTCCACGGCTCGGAGCACCGAAGTGCAGGCGAGCCCGGAAATGCCGAAGAACGGCACCGTCCCGAGCCCGAGTCCTTCGAGCAGGCGCTGCGCGAACCCGGGCCGGAGGTTCGTCTCCTGCGTCTGCAACGAGTGCGCGTACAGCACCAGGTCAGCACGTTCTCCGGCCAGAGCCTCACGACCGACGTCCACCAGCAGACCGTCGATGTTCTCCTCAGGAGCCCACGAAGGACTGTGGAGCAGCTTGAACAGTCTGGTGAACATGCGGACCTCGTGGTCGCCGGCGCCGCTGTCGCGAAGCACGTCCTCGACCCGGTCCACGTGCTCGGGAACGGAGATCGCGAGCCGGGACAACCCGATGCCCGCCATCATCGTGCCCCACCTGACTTCGCGGAGCTCACGTCGTCACGGACGATGCGAGCTTCGACTCGACGTAACTCGTCAGGGTGCCCACCGTGTCGAACACCCCCACGCCCAGCTCGTCGGGGTCGATGCCGATCGAGGCCTCGTCCTCCAGCGCGAGCAGGAGCTCCATGATGGTCATGGAATCGAGAGCGAGATCGTCGAACAGCCTGTCCTGCTCGTTCAACGGCTGGGGCTCGCGGTTCAGCACAGCGGCGACTGCGTTCGCCACGTGGGCCAGAGCGGCGGCGCGAAGCATGGAATCACCTTCCGATCGGTGTCGTTGTGGAGAAGTCACAGAGGATCTGGTGGGAGAGCACGTCTTCGACGGTGTCACGGGCGCGGACCAGTCGTGCCTCACCGCCGAGCACCACGACCTCCGCGGGATGGCCGTGCCCCAGGAACAGGCCGGGTGAGGCCGTGGGACCGTAGGCACCGGACATCAGCACTCCGACGAGATCACCCTCCCGCAACTCCGGGAGCGGAGCAGCCTTCGCGATGACGTCGCTCGGGGTGCACAGCGGGCCGGTCACGTGCCACGGTTCAGCCGGTGCCGCGGACGCCCGGCTGAGCAGCTCGACAGGAAAGTTCCGCTTGATGACGGAACCGATGCCCACCGCTGTCATGTGCTGATGCGTACCGCCGTCGGTGACGGCGAAGTTCTCGCCGAAAGAGCGCTTCACCGACCGGACCGAGACCACGTAGGTGCCACAACCCGCGGTGGGGAACCGCCCCGCCTCCATGATCAACCTGGTGCCCGGTCGAGCGGTCAGGAACTCCGCGACCGCCTCGCCGAGCCCGGTCGTGAGGAGGCCGGTGTCGAGCGCGGACTCGTTGTCGAAGTACGGAACCCCGAGCCCACCTCCGACATCGACGACGTCCAGGAGAATTCCGGTCTTCTCAGCGACTCTCAGCGCGAGGTCGAGCACGTATCGCGTGTTGTCCACGACGGACTTCGCGTCGAGGAACCGCGTGCCCAAATAGGCATGAACACCACGAACAGCGGCGTGACGGTACTCGGCGAGCCTGGAACCTGAACCGAGGACCAGGTCCTCGTCGACCCCGAACTGGCGTGGTTTACCACCCATCACCAGTCTGGCTGCCGACGGTGGCCGTGCGGGATTGATCCGCAGCATCACCCGCTGGACGACGTCGCGTCGCGCGGCCAGCTGATCGATCAACTCGACCTCGGCGAAGGACTCGGCCACCACCGAGTACACCCCCGCGTCCACGCACGCTGCCAGTTCAGCCTCGGTCTTGCCCGGCCCGAGGAAGATGATGTCCTCAGGAGCGGCTCCGGCGGCAAGCGCCGTGCGCGGCTCCGCGAGGGACGACACCTCGGCCCTGGCTCCCCTGCGGCGCAACAGGTCGAAGACGGTGATGTTCGGATTCGCCTTGAGGGAGTAGAAGATCTCCATCGGGCCCGGGACGAGCGCGCGCAACGTCGCGAAGTCCTCCAGCAGCACGTCACCGTCGTAGACGTAGAGCGGTGTGCCGAACTCAGCCGCCAGCGCCGAGAAGTCGAGGCTCATGCCGGCACCCCGCCCGGCGTCAGCCGCTGGGCGAACTCCGCCCGCAACGCCGCGGCGTCGGCGGCATCCCTTCCGGCGCACAGCACGCCCACTCTACCGCGGAACATCTGGCCGTCAGCCGCGCCTGCGTTGACGGTGGCGAAGTTGGTGATGACCACCCCGCACCGTTCACCGACGCTCATGAGCAGGTCCCGCACGGGTGCGATGAACTCGCCGAAGGTCTGCGGCGCGTCCAGGGCGATGTCGAGGGCGCCCACCTCCGCCGCCGCGTGCGGTGGCGGCAACTGTTCCGCCATGGCGTTCTGGTAGTGGCCCATGTTGAAGCGGGCGTTGATCTCCAGACAGGGGTACAGGTGTCCGTCCGAGGACAGCACGGCATCGACTCCCGCAGCACCGAAGTAGCCGTGCCGGAACAGTTCCGCGCCGATGACATCGGCCGCGTGGCGGATCTCGTCCAGAACGGGGGCGGGCAGATCAACCGGGAAGCGGTTGCAGCTGTGCACGCCAGGCCCTGCGACAGCGGCCTTCACCGATTCGAACGAGACAGTTCCCGTCCGGTCGACCACGAACTGGTAGCTGATGTCGATGGTCTTGTCGATCCACCGCTCCACCACGAGATCCGTTGTGGTCGAGCGTTTGCGCATCATGGCGATGAGCCGCTGCGCCCGTGAGAGATCGTCCACCACGACCATGCCGCGGCCGGAGACTCCCATCGCCTCTTTGACGGCGACGCGGCCGCCCGGCAGGAGGTGCTCGGCGATCGCCGCTTCGACCTCGTCGAGGTCGAAGCACGACGCACCCGGAACCTGGCGCAGTCCGGTGCGGTCGACGATCGCTCTGCTGAACACCTTGCTGTTGACCGCTTCGCAGGCCTCCGCGCCGGGCGCGGCGAGCGGCAGACCAGTCAGTTCCGAGAGCACTTCCTCACGAGCGGACACGCCCAAGGGCAGGAGGTAGGTGTTCCCGTCCGCCAGCGCGCGCAGCCGGTCGATCAACCTCGGTGAGGCGAGAACGTCCTCCGTGATCCTGCGGGCCGGCTCGGATTCCTCAGGGCACAGGACGGCGCCGCCGTGCACACCGAGGTCTCGCAGGTAAGCCCGGTACTGCGGGTCGAGATCTTCTTTCAGCACCACGAAGTCCTGTTCGTCCGCCAGGAAGAGGCCCATCTCCTCCATGCGGTTGACAGTGGCGGCCGTGAGTTCACACCCGCGCCGGGCAGGGTGGGTCTGCCCCGGGCCCAGTCGCGCTCGACCTCGAAGTTGGTGAGGTGGATGAAACGCGTGCGGGGGTCGCCGGCCAACGCCTGCTTCAGCTTCGCGCCGATTCCCGTCACAGCGCCACCGCTTCCTGGCCGGGGAGCTCGAACCCGAATCGGGCGGCGATCTCCGCACGCGTCTCCGTCCACTGGAACGAGTCCCGGACGCGGCCCTCGGTGAAGTGTGCGTTCGGCATGATCACCTGTGCTTTGCCGAGCAGTACTTCGCGAGAGGACATCATCCGGTTGCCGTCGTTGACGTCGTTCAGCACGCTGCGCAGGTTGAGCGTGCCGAACGCGAAGTCGTAGGTCTTGAGCAACGCGAGCAGTCCGAACCCGAACCTGAACTCGGGCAGCGCGAGCACCACGATCTCGCAGGTTCCGTGCGTCCAGTCGATGTCCGAGAGTTGGCTGTATGCAACCGTTGTGCTGTCCCGTTTGGTGACGACGAGCTCGACGCGCTCGGGATCCTGACCTTCCACGAGACCGGTGAAGAAGGCGGTCTTCTCGCTCGCGTTGTAGAGCGCGGGCAGGCTGCCGATGTTCTCACGGGCCTTCGGTTCACTCATCGCGGCGACCCGGCCGGGGATGTCCGGCTGCCGCAGGTGCCGGATCCTGACGAGATCAAGCAGCGGGGGCTTCTGCGTCATCGTCAGCTGTCGTCCTCTTGGTACAGCACGATCTCGTCGTGGTAGCGGAAGTCGTGGAATCGGCGCGCACGAAGCCGTCCTGCTTCGGTGAAGCCGGCGGCCAGATGCGCCCCGAGCGCGGAGGTGTTCTCGCGCAGGACGCTGACGAAAGACCGTGTCCTCGCGGTGGTGCGCAGGAGACGGACGAGTTCGGCCAGGAGCTCGGTGGTCCGCTCGCGGTCGCGAGCGCTGACGGACACCGCCGCCTGGCGCAGGTTCGCCGGGTTGTGGGCGTAGCCGGCGAAACCGGACGCCACGCCGTCCCACTCGGCTACCAGCAACCGGACCCCGAGATCCGCCAGCTTCGTCACCAGGACACCCGAGTTGTGCCGTGCGAGGTCGATCCCGAAGAACTCGTCCCCGTGCAGCCGCAACTCGTCCACGGCGTCCGGTTCGACCTCCACGGGCACCAGGGTGATCGGAGAGCGGGTCACCTCTCGCCCACCTTCCCCCAGATCTGCCGGTCGACTGGCTTCCCGTCGACCCGAATCGCGTGCGGCACAACCGCTTCCATCACGAACCCGTTGTCCAGCAGTGCGGGCGCGACGTCGTAGTGACCTGGGGTGACCCAGCCCTCCAGCCGCAGGAGGCCGAACCTGCCGAACGCGACCTCGACCGCTTCGGCCACCAGGGCGTCGAGACGATCCGACGGGCCGGCGTCGAGCACGCGCATCTCCAGCCGTGCGCGGCGGTCGATCCAGTCGATGCCGGTGAAGCTCACCCAGGCGTGCCCCGGCGAGACCAAGGTTCGCGAGACCGACCTGGTCTCGGGCGGCTCGTCGTGGAACAGCGGAACTCGCCGATCGTCGCGGAACGACACCAGATCGCCCACCAGCCACCGGCCGCGGTGGAACTCCTCCGCACGCCGCCGGTACCCGGTCAGGCGGCACGTGTGCGCGGTCACGTGGACCGGTCCTGCTCGTAGACCCGCGTGTAGGCGATCTGACCGCAGGACGAGCGAGCGGCACCGACCACGTCCCGGAGGACACCCGCGGACGTGAATCCCATGGCCACGGCGGCGTTCCGTCCGGTCTCGTCGAACTCCGGCACCGGCAGGGTGATCCTCACGATGTCGTTCCTGCCGGCCAGGTAGCCGATGACCGCCTCACAACCTTCGACCCAGTCCTCCACTGGCAGATCGCTCCTCAGCCGGTAGAACAGCTCGTAGAAGCCGCAGAACTGCGAGACTCCCCAGCCGTACATCTCCATGCTCCGAAACGACCACAGGCCCGCGGCGCAGCCGTCCTGGTCGATCAGCCAGGTGTTGTCGGCCGTGACCAAGGCGTCAATGGCGGCCGTGTCGAGGACTTCGGGCGTCACGGTGCGAAACAGGAAATCCGGATCGCTGAACAAGTCGTACATCTCACCGCAGCGTTCAACCGGACGATGTCCCAAGCGAGACTTGAGAATCGATGACATGACAAGGCCTCAACACTTCAGATCTCGTTCGGTTTCACGTCATCATCGAAAGCCGCGGACGCCAGGACAAGCCCTGCTGACTGTTCGGACACGAGGTCGTGCACTTTTCTGCAGGATTGCAGTCGGGCCGTTTGCAGTACAGCCAGTTCGTGCGCCACATTGACGAGCCGTGAAGGACGTGGAGGTCCACCCCTCGATCGCGGACGCTGAATGCAGGCCGTTCTGGCTCGACGGAGTCGATCGGCACCGCCACGCCGGCGAGCAGCTGACCGGCCACCGCACGTGCGACCTGGTCGTGATCGGTGGCGGGTACACCGGCTTGTGGACTTCGTTGCTCGCCAAGGAGCGCGATCCCGACCTGGATGTCGTACTCCTGGAGGCCGAGCAGGTGGGCTGGGCGGCGTCCGGTCGCAACGGCGGATTCGTCTCGCCGTGCCTCACCCACACCACGTCGAACGGAGTGCGCCGCTTCGCCGGTGAGATGCCGAGACTGGAAGCGTTGGGCAGGCAGAACCTGAACGAGATCGGCGAAGCGGTGCGCCGCTACGGCATCGACTGCGACTGGCAACGCCCAGGCGAGCTCCTGGTCGCCACCCAGCCGTGGCAGCTCGACGACCTTCGCCAGACCGCGCGATTCGTCGAGCAGTTCGGTGGCGCACCGGCACTGCTCGACGCGGCAGAGGTGCGCAAGGAGATCGACTCGCCGACCTACGTCGGCGCGCTGGCCGATCCGGAAGGCTCGGCGCTGGTAGACCCAGTCCGCCTGGTCGACGGACTGCACGGCGCGTGCGTTGCCGCGAACGTGCGCGTGCACGAGCACACCCGAGCGACGAGCATCGACGTCGACGGCGCCGGTGTCACGGTCACGACCCTCACCGGAACCGTGCGGGCCAGGAAGGTGGCGCTGGCAACGAGCGTGTTCGCGCCGCTGCTCAGGCGGCTGCGCTGGTACCTCATCCCGGTGTACGACTACGTGCTGGTCACCGAGCCGCTGTCGCAGGCTCAGCTGGCCGATGTCGGCTGGCAACGGCGACAAGGCGTGTTCGACGCGGCGCACCAATTCCACTACTACAGGCTCACCGCCGACAACAGAATCCTGTGGGGCGGCTACGACGCCATCTACCACTACGGCAACCGGATCGACGAGAGCCTGGAACGCCGCAAGGCCACCGCGAACACGTTGGCCACTCACTTCTTCGAGACGTTCCCCCAGCTCGAAGGGATCCGGTTCACGCACTCGTGGGGTGGAGTGATCGACGCGTGCACGCGGTTCAGTCCCTTCTTCGGCACCTCGCACCGCGGCCGGGTCGCCTACGCGGCCGGCTACACGGGTCTGGGCGTGGGCGCGAGCAGGTTCGGCGCGCGCGTGATGCTCGAACTGCTGCACGGCGACGAACCGGAGCTCCGCGATCTGACAATGGTGCGCGAGCGACCGAGGCCTTTCCCACCAGAGCCGTTCCGGTACGCGGGCGTCCAGCTCACCCGCTGGTCCCACGCCCGCGCAGACGCGGCCGACGGCGAGGAGAACCTGTGGCTGCGCGCGATGAACCGGCTCGGGTACGGCTTCGGGTCCTGACCCGCAGAGCAGGGCTCAGTCGCGGTCAGGACTCGTAGGAAACTCGGTTGAGATGCATCACCAAGCACGAGAGGGAGGCGCCACCCTTCTCGTACTCCGCCAGGTCGACGTGGTGCACGTCAAGCGCGAGAGAGGAGGCGATCTCCTCGATGCGCTGGTCCTTCGACCTTTCCCGCTCGTACTCCTCCGTGCCTGCGCGGAGATGGTGCAGGTGCGAGGAGATCAGCACGGTGTTGTTCAGTCGCACCGAGTTGCAGATGCCCGCGTAGCAATCGGCGACTGAGACGTCGATGATCTCCGTGTACCTCTCCAGTTCAGCGAGCTCGGCGCGTTCGTACAGCGCGGTGCAGACCAGCGTCCTGTCCCTGGTCACGGGAAACACGCTGCAGTCGAGGTGGTACAGGTACGGGTCGGTCATCCGCAGCTTGACGACGGTCATGTCGAAGTTGCTCGCCATCCAGTCGTAGGTCTCCGGATCGGACCTCAGACCGTGGCCGCCGACGTAGACGTTGTCGTGCAGGTGCTTGATCTCCGCTTCGCCCTCGAACCTGGTCGGCGGCACGATCGCCTCGTAGCCCATCGAGCGGAAGAAGTCGACGCCGACCTGGGTCTCCGCCTTGCGCGGATCGCTGGTGAAGTTCGAGATCAGCACCGTGTTGCGGTCAGGGAGGTGGTCCAGAACCAGGCCGAGGTTCGCCGTGAACACCAGGTCCTGCAGCCCCGTCACACGTGGCGTCGGCAGCACCGCCACGAACGCCTCGGCCGCGAAGTGGTTGTACAGCGACATGAACTGCGCCATCGCCTTGTGATGGTCCGGAACGCGAGCCGCCTCCGCGATCTCCTCCATCCAGATGTTGTTCGCGATTTCCGTCGAATAGGAGAACGGAGCGTTCAGCAGGAAGGCGGGCTGACTCATCTGCGTCGGGTTGACGGGCACGACGTCCGGCCGCGCGAACGCACGCGACGACCCAGTTACTGCGGTCATTGATCATTCCTCACGACTGCGGCGATTTGGTGTTCACGACACAAGAAGGCGATGGCCTGAGCACGCCGCATGGCAATATCAGACAGCGCGAAGGTTCATGTCAAGGAAGGTGAGGACACGGGGCACAAATTCGGCCCCTTCGCACACTTCCGCGCCCTTTGCGCTGTGCGCCACCTCGCATGAACACACGAATTCGCATCCATCGCGCACGCCCTCAATGGACGCTCAGGCACACCTCGCGTGCGTCTCAGTTCCTTCCGACGCTGTCGAGCATCAACCGGAGCGCGAACTCGAACCGCTCGTGCCCGTCACCCGAGTTCAGCTCACCCGCGTGCTCGGCGATGTGCGGGAAGTGGCTCGCCGGCAACATCCGCAGCCGCTCCAGCACCTCACCCCGATCCACCTCCCCACGCAACGAGGACTCGACGGTGTACGCGCTCACGTACAGCAGCACGGCGTCGATCGCCCACGCCGCCGACCTCGGCGACACGCCACCGGCCAGGAAGATCGCCAGCAAGCCCTCGGTGATCCGCAGCGTGTCGAGGTTGGTGGGCGGCGCGGACAACGCCGCCCGCGCGATCCCGGGATAGCGCAGGAACTGGTCGCACAGCTGACCACACACGTCGAGAACCTGTTCGGACCACCGCCCAGCGTCGGGCGTGGGCAGCGACACGTTCCTGCTCAGCGCGCCGATCAGCAGGTCGTCGAGCTCGGCCTTGTTCCGCACGTGCGCGTAGAGCGAGGCGGGCCCGGTCCCCAGCGCGGCAGCGACGCGGCGCATGGTCAGCGCGTCGAAGCCCTCCGCCTCGACCAGCGCCAACGCCGTCGTGACGATGCGGCCGACCGTGATCGGTTCCTTGCGCGCGGGCGTCCGCTGGTCCAGCGACGCGATCTGGGTCGCCCACTCCTCGCGGGACGAGGCCTTCCGGTTCATGGCACTCACCCTACTTGACCCGAACAGTGTTCGCGAGTAGAACAGTGTTCGTGACTACTCATGTCGTACCACCGCGGTCGCTGCGAGAGGCCTGGATCGCCCTCGCCGGCCTGTCCGCGGTGTTCCTGTTCGAGATGCTCGACAACTCGATCCTCAACGTCGCCCTGCCCACGATCGGCCGCGACCTCCACGCCTCGACGACAGCGCTCCAGTGGGTGTCGAACTCCTACGCGGTCGTGTTCGGCGGCCTGATGCTGGTGTTCGGCGCCGTGGCGGACCGCTTCGGCCGCCGCCGCGTGATGCTCGCCGGCCTGGCACTGCTCGCCGTCGCCAGCCTTGCCACGCTGTTCGTCACGTCCGTGAGCGGCCTTATCGCCGTGCGCTCCGTGATGGGCGTCGCCGCCGCCATGACCACGCCGGGCTCGATCGCACTGGCGTTCCGCCTGTTCCGGTCCGACGACCTGCGCGTCCGCGCGATGACGCTCATCTCGACGGTGGGCCTGGTCGGCCTGGCGATCGGCCCTCCGCTGGGCGGCTTCCTGCTCGCCGTGGCGCCCTGGCAGGCGTTGCTGCTGATCAACGTGCCGATCGCGGTGCTCGCGTTCGCGGGCATCGGCCGTGGCATCGGCCCCGACACCGACCTGCACCGCGGCCCCGCCGACTACCTCGGCGGCGTGCTCGGCACCGCGACCATCGTGCTCGCGCTCGTCGTCCCGACCCTCTTCGTCGAAGGCTCGTCACTGGCGTGGGCGGCCGCCTTGATGACCGTGGTGGCCGCAGTGGCGTACGTGGTGCGTGCGCGCACGGCCAGCCATCCGTTGCTCGACCTGAAGCTTGTCGCCCACCCGTTGGTCTCGGCGGGTCTCGCCTACAAGGCTGCGACCGGGCTGGCAGCCGCCGGGCTCACATACCTCGTGACGTTGCAGTTGCAGCTCGACTGGGGCTGGTCCCCCGCGCTCGCCGCCGCCGGGATGCTGCCGCAGGTCGCGGTGCTGATCGCGGCCGGTCCGGTGGTCAACCGGTTCGTGAGCTGGGCCGGGCTCGACCGGGGTGTGTGGCTCGGTGCCCTCGCCGTGGTGGCCGGCCTCGCCGTGTACGCGTTGTTCGGACGGCTTGGCTACGTGCCTGTCGCCCTCGCCCTGGTGCTGGTCGCCATCGGCATCCGCGTGGTCGGCGCCGTCGCGGGCGTCAACGTCCTCAAAGGCCTGCCGGAGAACCGGACGTCGATCGGCGCCGCCCTCGTCGACACGGCGTCGCAGGTCACGTCGGCGGCGGGGGTGGCTGTCAGCGGCACCGTGCTGGCCGTGCTGTTCGCCGGTGGGATCGCGCAGCCCAGGTGGAGTGCGGAGCAGACCGGGCAGTTCGAGCAGGCGGTGACCGTTGGCGGGCTCCTGCTGACCGCGATGGCGGCGGCGCTCGTCGGGTGGGCGTACTTCCGGGCGCGTTCTGTTTGACCTCGTATGGGCTACAGCGTTGAGATACCGGCCGCCGTTACCGTGCATTGTGAGCAACGAGGTCGGCGACGTCCACGGCCACGTGGTCCAGGCCGGCCATGTGGACCGCATCGACCTGCACCCCATCACACCCCCGACGACCGCGCTGTACGGCCTGCCACCCGTCACCACGATCTTCCGCGGACGAACCGCCGAACTCGCCGCCCTTCGATCCCGGTGGGCAGAGGAAGGTCCGGCGGTGATATCGAGTGCCGTCGGTGGACTGGCGGGTATCGGCAAGACCGAGCTTGTCCTGCACGCCGCTCACCAGGCGGCTGAGGACGGTGACTTCCCCGGCGGCGTCCTTTTCATCGATCTGCAGGGCTACGACGAAGCCAGGCGCGTCACGTCCGTCCAAGCTCTGGACAGCTTCCTACGCGCGCTCGGCGTCGACAGCCGCCACATCCCTCCCGCTGAAGACCAACGCTCCGCGCTCTACCGTTCGATACTCAACTCCCGGCAGCGCATGCTGATCGTGTTGGACAACGCCTCCTCCACCGCTCAGGTGCGACCGCTGCTACCAGGTAGTCGACACCGTGTGGCGATCACCAGCAGACACACACTGTCCGGGCTGGACGAGGCACACCATCTCGAACTGGGCTTGCTGGACGAGACCGTGGCCACTGAACTGGTCGGTGACGCCAGGCTGGCGGCATTGTGCGGACGGCTCCCACTCGCGTTGCGGATCATGCGAGCACTCATCAAGGTCGATCCTCACACCGAATGGGCAACCGAACTCGCCGATGCGGGGCATCGTCTCGACCTCCTCGACGACGGCGACAGCCGAGCGGTGCACGCCGCGTTCGACCTGTCCTATCGCTCACTTGACGAGGAACAACGCCGACTTTTTCGACTGCTGTCATTTCACCCCACCGACGAGTTTCCGCTGGAAGGCGCCGTAGCGCTGGCTGACCGGCCGCTGTCGCGCACTCGCGTCATGCTCAGGGAACTGGTCCGTGCGCACCTGATCGAACCAGGTGCCGATGCCGGCTGGTTCACCTTCCACGACCTCGTCCGGCTCTACGCGAGCTACCACGCGAAAACAGACTGCGAGGCCGATGTCGCGCTCAGTCGCATGATGGTTCACTACTCGACCAAAGCAAACCTTGCGCGTAAACACCGCTCGGCGGGAGACCTCCCCAGACAGACTCCCTTCAGCGGCCGCGACGACGCTGCCGTGTGGCTAGACCGCACCTGGGCAGTCCTGACTGAGACAGCAAGGTTGGCTGCCGAACGGGGACAGCCCGCAATTCTGTTCCCTCTCGTACGAAGTCTTTGGTCCTACTTCGAGATCCGTTGGCACCCTAAGGAACTACTTGAAGTTTGCGAGCTAGCCCTCAACTTGGCGCAGTCCACTGGAGATCGAGCCAAGGAAGCGAAGATGCTGGCAGAAGTCGGGAACGTTCACGTGCGCACCCGGCAGTTCACTGAAGCCATCGTCAACCTAGAGCGTTCCCTGGCGCTGTACCGCACGTTCGACGATGATTTCGGTCTTGCTGGTGCACTGAACGATCTCGGCAGCGCCTATCGCAGAGCGGGCCGCCCGTCGGACGCCCTCGTCGCATATACTGAAGCCCTAGCCATCAGAGAGGCAATCGCTGACTGGCGCGGCATCGGCCAGACACTCAACAACCTCGGGAACGCAGAGCGCGATAATGGGAATCCCACCTCGGCGTTGGCGTGGTACGAGAAAGCTTTAGACCTGCGTCGGCGAATGGGTGACGATAGCGGTGTGGCGCAGACACACAACAACATCGCCACGGTCCTGCTGCGCGAAGGCGATCTCGAGGAAGCGATCAGCCGCCATGCGGTTGCCCTGCGGACGTATCGCAAGTTGGGAGAACCCAACCGCGAAGCTGGGACGCTCTACTCTCTCGGTAGGGCTCTGCTGGACACAGACCAGCGAGCTTCGGCAGAAACCGCGTTACAAGAGGCCTTGTCCATCTTTGAACGACTTGGCGCAGTGCGCGAGGCTCAGGAGGTCAGGGACCTGCTGAGCGAAGCCTAGACGGCCGAATTGCTCCGGAAAGTTCTTGCAACGCTTTGCCCGGTGTGCCTGCGGGTGCTACGACCATAGGTGAACCCCTGCAGCAAGGAGACAACGTGGTTTCCTCGGCTTCGCGCACCCTCCTGGCGGTGCTGCTGATCGTCGGACTGTCCACACCGGTGCAAAGTCTTGCGGCGCCACCGGGCGCCAAGGACGTCACCGTCACCCTGTTCCAATGGCCGTTCGCCCGCGTGGCGTCGGAGTGCACGAACGTGCTGGGCCCCAAGGGCTACGGCTACGTCGAGGTCTCTCCCGCCACCGAGCACATCCAGGGTCCGCAGTGGTGGACGAGCTACCAGCCCGTCAGCTACCGGATCGCCGGACGGCTCGGCGACGAGAACGCCTTCCGGAACATGGTCACCACCTGCCACAACGCGGGTGTGAAGGTCATCGCGGACGCGGTGATCAACCACATGAGCGCCGGATCGGGCACGGGCACCGGCGGCTCCGGCTACTCCAAGTACAACTACCCCGGTTACTACAGCGACTGGGACTTCCACTCGTGCCGCTCGGCCATCAACAACTACCAGGACCGCTACAACGTCCAGAACTGCGAGCTCGTCAACCTGTCCGATCTGGACACCGGCAGCGACTACGTGCGCGGCACGATCGCGGCGTACCTCAACCGGTTGATCGGCATGGGAGTCGACGGGTTCCGGGTCGACGCGGCCAAGCACATGGCGGCGGGCGATCTCGCCGCGATCAAGGGCAAGTTGAGCAACCCCAACGTGTTCTGGGTCCACGAGGTCATCTACGGCGCGGGTGAGGCCGTGCAGCCCGGCGAGTACACGGGTTCTGGTGACGTGGACGAGTTCCGCTACGCCTACGACGTCAAGCGGGTCTTCCAGAACGAGAACCTCGCCTACCTGCGCAACTTCGGACAGACGTGGGGCTTCCTGCCCAGCGGTCAGGCCCGGCCGTTCGTGGACAACTGGGACACCGAGCGCAACGGGTCCACGTTGACGTACAAGGACGGTTCGACCTACACGCTGGCGAACGTGTTCATGCTGGCGTGGAACTACGGTGCGCCGCAGGTGTATTCGGGCTACGAGTTCACCGACAAGGACGCGGGTCCGCCCGGCAACAACGTCTGCTACAGCGGCTGGAAGTGCCAGCACGCGTGGACGCAGATCGCGAACATGGTCGGGTTCCGCAACACCGTGGCGGGCACGGACGTGAACAACTGGCAGGACAACGGGTACGACATGATCGCGTTCGGCCGCGGCACCAAGGGTTTCGTCGCGATCAACCGCGAGACGTTCCCGGTGAGCCGCACGTTCCAGACGGCATTGCCGGCCGGGAGTTACTGCAACGTCCAGGAGAACGGCTGCGTGCGCGTGACGATCGACGCGCAGGGCCGGTTCACCACGACGCTCGGTGCCGGAACGGCGCTCGCGCTGCACGTGAACGCGCGCTGAAAATCACCGGCTGTCCACCGCGCGAAGCGGTGGACAGCCGGGAGTTCTTCATCAGGCCGTGTGCAGCCTCAGGCCGTACACGTTGAGGATCTCGTTGATCGGCTGGAACCAGGTGCGGCCACCGCTGGTGCAGTTGCCGTAGCCGCCGGACGTGACGCCCTGCGCCTGGTCACCGGTGATGAACGAACCGCCGGAGTCGCCGCCCTGGGCGCAGACCGAGGTGCCGACCATCTGGTAGACGGCGCCCTGCGCGTAGTTCACGGTCTCGTTGCGGCCCTGGATCACGCCGCAGTGCCACTGCGTCGTCGAACCCGAGCGGCAGACCGAGGTGCCGACCGGCGCCTCCCACGAGCCGCGCACCAGCGCGTCCGGCACACGGCCCCAGCCGAGCACGACCGGAACGGTCCACCAGCCACCGCCCGTGCGCACCCACGCGTAGTCGTTGCCGGGGAACGAGGATCCGGCGAAGTTGCCCTGGAACGAGCGGTCCCAGCCGTAGACGGCCGCGCCGTTGCCGCCGCAGTGGCCCGCGGTGACGTAGCCGCCGTGCACCGAGAAGCCGATGGAGCAGCGGACGTTGCCGGTGTAGTACGGGTCGCCGCCGACCGTGCCCGCCGCGTACGTCTGCGGCTGCTGCACGCCCTCGGTGCGGACGGTGATGGCGCCGTGCTGACGTGCCTTCTCCAGGAAGGAGGCCACCTCAGCGGTCTGCTTGCCCGCCTCGACGTTCACCACGACGGTCCCGGTGCGGGCGTCGGGCTGCCAGCTCGCCACCGCGGACGGCACGGCGCCGGTCGCGGACAGCGCGTCGAGGCGGTTCTTCTGGGCCGCCAGCGAGTTCGCCGAACGGCCGACGACGACGGCCTCGGCACCGGTGGCCTCGACCTTGCGCGCGGCGGCCTTGTCGGTGACGGCCACGACCAGGCGGTTCTTCGCCTCGTCGAACCAGCTGCCGGCGAGCGCGGCGCCGGCTTCCGCTTCAGCGCGCGGCGCGATCTGCGACGCGCGGTTCTCCTTCTCCAGACGCAGGCGCGCCTGGGACTCGGTCAGCCCGAACGCCGAGCTCATCGCGGTGAGCAGGCCGGGTGACATCTCCTTCTCCGACGCCTGGGCCGGAACGGTGAAGGTGGTCCCGACCAGCACGAGCGCCAGCGCGGGCACGATTCTGGGCACGGTGAAACGCATGCTCTTCTCCTTGTCCGTGCAGGGATCGCTTCCGCCCCGTTGCGAGAAGCGACGAACATGAGAGCGCTCTCACCGTGCAGCAGGACAGCGGCAGTGGTCAACACCTGTTACCGGAACTGTCCTGCCCGACAAATGCCCGAATGGGCGAAAACGGGCATCACTCCATCACGACGATCTGCCGCACGGCCTCCCCGGATGCGAGCTTCGCGAACCCGTCGTTGATCTCGCCGAGCCCCAGCCGCCCGGACAGCAGGCCCTCGACCGGCAGCCGTCCAGCGCGGTGGAGGTCGACGAAACGGGGCACGTCGCGGCGCGGCACGCACGAGCCGAGGTAGCTGCCCTTGAGCGTGCGTTCCTCGGCGACCAGGTTCAGCGCGGGCAGGCTGACGGTCCGATCCGGGTGCGGCAGACCGACGGTGACCGTGGTGCCGCCAACGGCCGTCGCGGCGTAGGCCTGTTCGAGCACGGCCGCGACCCCGGTGGTGTCGATGACCTTGTCCGCGCCGCCTCCGGTCAGGTCCCGGACGTGTTCGACCACGTCAGAGCCACCAGCGACCTCGTGCGTCGCCCCGAGCGTGAGGGCGAGCTTGCGCTTGTGCTCGACCACGTCGACCGCGACGACCTGGGTGGCACCCGCCGTCACGGCCGCGAGCACCGCCGCCAGGCCGACGCCCCCGAGCCCGAACACCGCGACCTTCTCCCCCGGCTTCACGTCGGCGCTGTAGAACGCCGCGCCCGCACCGGTCAGCACCGCGCAGCCGAACAGCGCGGCGATGTCGAGCGGGAGGTCGGGCGGGACGAGCGTGGCCGACCGGTCGGAGATCACCGTGTACTCGGCGAACCCGGACACGCCCAGGTGGTGATGCGGGCGCGTGCCGTCCGGGAGGGTCCAGCGGCGTTGCCCGCTCAGCAATGTTCCGTCTCGATTGGCCGCGGCTCCCGGCTCGCACAACGCCTGCCGGCCCGACGCGCACCGCCGGCAGGCACCGCACGCGGGCACGAACGACAGCACGACGTGGTCGCCCGGCGCGAACTCGGCGTTCGGGCCTGCCTCCACGACCTCGCCCGCCGCCTCGTGGCCCAGCACCATCGGCAACGGCCGGATCCGCGAACCGTCGATCACGGACAGGTCGGAGTGGCACAGGCCGGTGGCGTGCACGCGCACCAGCAGTTCGCCGGGACCGGGAGGGTCGAGTTCGAGCTCGACGATCTCCAGCGGTCCGCCGACCCCGGTCAGCACCGCGCCTCGCGTCTTCACGCCACCACCAGACCTTCCATCGCCGTGCGCAGATGCGCGGGGATCTCCACCGGTTTGCGGGTCGCGCGGTCCACGAACACGTGCACGAAGTGGCCCTCAGCCACGACGTCCTCGCGTCCCTCGTGGAAGAACCCGACCTCGTAGCGCACGCTCGACCGGCCGAGGTGCCCGACGCGCAGGCCCGCGTCCAGCGCCTCCGGGAACGACACCGAGGCGCGGTAGTTGCAGTGGGACTCCACGCACAGCCCGATCTCCTGCCCCGCCTGGATGTCCAGCCCGGCGTCGATGAGCCACGTGTTGATCACGGTGTCCATGAACGCGTAGTGGACGACGTTGTTCACGTGGCCGTAGACGTCGTTGTCCGCCCACCGGGTCGGAATCCGCTGCCAGTGCCGGTACTTCTCGCGCAAACTTCCATCCTCCGCTGTCCGGTCAGACACTGTCGTCGAGCCTCCTGGTGAGCTCGACCCTCGACCGCACGCCGAGCCGCGCGAAGATGTTGCGCAGGTGGTGCTCGACGGTGCGGTGGCTCAGGAACAACCGCGCGGCGACCTCGCGGTTCGTGGCGCCCTCCGCGACCAGGCGCGCGATCTGCGCCTGTTGAGGCGTCAGGCGCGGGTGGTTCTTCGGTTCGCCCGTGGAGTCACCGGCCGCGCGCAGCTCGGCGCGGGCCCGGTCGACCCAGTGATCAGCCTGGTAGGACTGGAAGATGTGCACGGCGTCGCGCAGGTGTTCGCGCGCCGCCTTGGGCTTGCGCCCGCGCCGGAGCCGATTGCCGTACAGCAGCTCGGTCTTCGCGAGCTCCAATGCCGTGCCGCTGGCCCGGTGCAGCCTGATGGCTTCCTCGAAGTGCTCGTCGGCCGTACCGCTTTCCAGCAGGCCGTGGCAGCGGTGCGAGAGAGCCAGCCGCACCGCGCTTCCCGTTGAACCGGCCCACTTCTCGTACGGCTCCAGCGCTCTGTCCGCTGTGGACGGTCTGCCGCAGGCGACGGCGGCCTCCACGACGTGCGGCGCGGCCATCACCCTGATGCCCGCGTGCCCGGGGTTCAGCCGGAGCCGTTCCAGCGCGTCGGCTGGCCGGTCGCGGGCGAGGTCGACGCACGCGAACGCCCACGCGCCGAACGTGCCCGGCCGCGTCAGCCCGCGCTGTGTGATCTGCTCGGTCGCGGTGTCGATGCGGTCCAGGGCCGTCTCCGAGTCCCCGCGCAACGCCGCCAGCAGCGCGAGGATCGTCAGGTGGTCGACGACGGCGTTGTGCTGGCCGATGGCCGTCGCCGCGTGCACGCCCTCGGTCGCCGCCGTCAACGCCGCCGCGTGCTGGTCCAGCAGCAACGCCGACAGCGCCCGGTACACCAGCGCCCACGGCACGAGCGCGGTGAACCCGCTCTCCCGCGCCGCCGTCACCGCGCTGGTCGCCATCTCGAACGACCGGGTCGCGTCCCCCAGCACGTAGGCGGCCTGACTGGCCCAGATCCGCGCCTGCGGACCGGGGACCTGGTCCGCGAGGTCGACGACGGTGCGCAGCGCGGGCAACGCCTCGTCGTGCCTGCCGTCGAACGTCGCCAGCATGCCGACGAGGTGGTCGAGCGTGAGCCGCGTGGCCGGTGGCTCGTCGTGCGCGCGGATCTCCTTGGCGAACTCGGCGACGGCGGTGTAGCGGCGGTGGTCACCGGCGATGCTGGCCGCCTCGCCCGCGAACCCCAGCGCCGCCACCGCGAGCACGCGACGCGTGCCGACCAGGCCCTTCGCCGCGCGGATCAGCCGGTCCGCCGCCACGTCCGGGAGGCTCTCGCCGAGGTCGATGCCACCGACGACGAGGTCCATCAGCGCCTTGAGCTCCGGGGTGGCGGTCATCTTCGTGGCGGTGCGCAGGACGGCCCGCGACCGGTGCGGCGCGCCGTGGGCCCAGTGGTCGGCGGCGGCCCTGAGCAGGTGGTGCGCCTTCTGCTCGGGATCGGTCGTGAGGCTCGCGGCCCGGTCGTGGTCGCGGGCGGCCGTCGCGAAGTCACCGCAGCGGCGGGCGTGCTCGGCGTGCGCGGTCAGGACGTCCGCGAGCCCGGGATCACGGGTCAGGACCGCCTGGTGCCACGTGCGGCGGGCGCCCGGCGGCAGGGTCTCCGCCAGTTCGGCGTGGGCCAGGCGTCGTCGCGCGAGCGGCACGTCGATCCGCAGCGCGGACCGGACCAGCCTGCGCACGTCGAACAACGGCCCGGCCTCGGTCACCGCGTCCAGGTCGAGCGTCTCGGCGTCGACCTCCTCGTCGACCGCGGCCAGCGCCACGACGTGCTGCGCCTGCGGGGACAGCGAGTCGAACCTGGCCCGCCACCGCTGCCGCAGCGAACTGTTCTCCGGCAGCACGTCCGGCGCCGGCGCGATGCCGCCGAGCTGCGCGGACGTGAGCGAACCGGCGAGCTCTGCCAGCGCCAGCGGGTTCCCGCAGGCGAGGTCAGCGAGGTCCGCGGCGAGGGTGGCGGGCAGGCCGGGCACGAGGTCGTGCAGCACCCGGACGCTCGTCTCCGCGTCCAGCGCGTCGAGCGTGACGCTCGGCAGCCCGCCCGACTCCCCCTCGGTGGTGATGAGCAGTGCTGCCCGCGTACCTACTACGTCCCGAGCGAGCCGCAGAAGGTCGTCATCAAGCTCAGGTTCATCGAGGCACAACAACGCGTCGTAAGTGTTCATCACGGCGTTGAGCAGCGACGTCTTACCCGATCCGGCCTCACCACGCAGCACAAGCACCCCGCCGCGCCCAACGCGCGCACGGTCCACCAACGCGTCCACGGCGACGCGTTGCCGCTCTCGGCCACGCAGCATCGGCCCAGTCTTACGGCGGCAACCGCTCCACCGGAAGAGGGAGCGCCCAAATTCACCTACCACCGTTAGTTTTTCGATCGAAGCTGTTCACCGAGACCGGTGGTTGCACCGATGCGGACCCGGTGACCGGGGTTGCAGGGTCGAGGTCGTCCCCCGTTCCCCCTGCCGAATGAGGTGTACAACGCCGTGCAACTCCGCACCCTGCTCCCCGTCGCACTGACCCTGACGCTGCTGGGCAGCACCTTCGCCCAGGCCGCCGACAACCCCTACGAACGCGGCCCCGCCCCCTCCAACGCGAGCATCGAGGCCCTGCGCGGCTCGTTCGCCGTGTCGGAGACCTCGGTGTCGTCCCTGGTCAGCGGCTTCGGCGGCGGCACGATCTACTACCCGACCAGCACGTCGGCCGGCACGTTCGGCGCGGTGGTCATCTCCCCCGGCTACACCGGCACGCAGTCGAGCATCTCCTGGCTCGGCCCGCGCCTGGCCTCCCAGGGCTTCGTGGTCTTCACGATCGACACCAACACGATCTACGACCAGCCCGACAGCCGAGCGTCCCAACTCCTGGCCGCGCTCGACTACCTGACCGGCCAGAGCACCGTCCGTTCGAGGATCGACTCGTCCCGCCTCGGCGTGATGGGCCACTCGATGGGCGGCGGCGGCACGCTCCGCGCCGCCAGCCAGCGCCCGGCCCTGCAGGCGGCGATCCCGCTCACCGGCTGGCACACCACCAAGAACTGGTCGTCCGTCCGGGTCCCCACCCTGGTCGTGGGCGCCGAGAGCGACTCCGTCGCCCCGGTCTCCTCGCACTCGGAACCGTTCTACAACTCGCTGCCGTCCACTTTGGACAAGGCGTACCTGGAGCTCAACAACGCCTCGCACTTCGCGCCGAACTCGAACAACACGACGATCGCGAAGTACAGCATCTCGTGGCTCAAGCGGTTCATCGACAACGACACCCGCTACGAGCAGTTCCTCTGCCCGGCGCCGGGCCGCAGCACGCTGATCGAGGAGTACCGGGACACGTGCCCGCACTCCTGATCGGCTGAGCACGGGTCGCGGCGCTGACCGAGCGCGGGGCGCCGCGACCCGTCACCCGGTCTTCCTCCTGCGCCACCACCAGACCGCGAGGACCGCGCCCAGCAGCACCGGGATCACCACCAGGTTCCACCGCACCGCCGTCTCCCGCCGCACGGGCTGCGCGGACTGCGCGGGCTGCGCGTCGGCGACGGCCCGGATCTGCACCGTCACGTGGTCGCGGTTCGCGCTGAGAGTCACCGTCGTGTGCTCGAACGCCTTCTCGACCACGGCGAACACGACGACCTCTTCGACCTGCCCGGGAGCACGCCGTTCGGAGAACCCGACCTCGACTCCGTTCCATTCGTTCACCGTCGCGGGGATGCCCTCCGTCCCGAGGACCTTCAACCCCTCCGGAAGCCCGAGAGTCCCCCGGTAGCTGTCGTGGGCGGGACCCGTCGCCCGGAACTCACCGATCACCTTGATCCGCTCCCCCACCCTCAGATCGCGCGGGTGGGTCGTGCCGTCCTCGTTCACGACCGTGATCCCCAGGGGCTTCACCACGTTCTCGCCGGCATGGACGAACGCCGTGTCGACACCGCTGATGTCCTGGCCCGGTGTGTCGATCTTGAGGATCGCGGACTCCCCGTTCGACACGTCGAACTTCGACAACTGCTCCTCGTCCGCGTCCTCGGCCCGCCAGTGGGCGACGCCCCACGTCGTCTTGTCGACGCCGAGGCGGTCGTTGGAAGTCAGCCGGTAGTGGTTCACCGGGAGGTCGCGCAAGCAGTACGTCCCGTCGTCGGCCGTCGTGGTCTTGAGGTCCAGCCCGACGTTCTCCGGGTGGCGCGCCCGGATCTCGTGTCCTCCCAGCAGGCGTTCGTCGTCCTGCCGCTGACCGTCCGCGTTCTCGTCGAGCCACGCGGTGCCGCAGATCGAGCCGCCGTGCACGCCGATCGTCATCTTGTCGCCAGAGGCGACCTCCGCGCTCGCCGCCGTCGTGACCACCAGCGAGTCCGAGGGGTAGCCGACGCTCCACACGCCCGGCTCGAGCTTCGCCACACCGTGGTCGTCCGTGTAGTGCATGCGGACGTCAGGCCCTCTGCTGGAGTTGAAGAACGCGTGACCGTACGGCGGCTCGTCGTTCTGCCGCACGCCGTCGGCGTTGCGGTCCCAGAAGATCTCGACCTCGGCGCCGTCCTGCGCCGCCGCGACACCGGTTCCTCCCGCCACGAGGAGGACCACGAACCCCAGGGTGAAGTATCTGCGCACACCCCGAAGTGGCCGGCGTGCGGTGGTCCGTTGCACCGATCCACTCGTTCGGCCCAACGGAGTAACGGCGCGACCGGCCCGTCCTATGAAGCAGGGGTGAGCACCTCGAAGTCCCGTCGCCGGACGACCATCTGGATCGCCGTGGCCGTGGTGCTCGCGTGCGCCACGACCGCCGTGGTCGCGATCAAGCACGGCTGGTTCCGCACCAGTTCGTCGGTGACGAACTCCGCCACCGTCGGCAAGGACGGCGTCGACCTCACCGTCGACGGCGTCCGCATCCACGGACCGGCCGGCGTGGCACCGGAGGGCACGACCCTCACCGCTCACTCGACCACCGCGTCCGCGCCCGGCCTGAGCTCGACGATCACCGCGAACACCGGTGCCGGCATCGAGATCTCCCTGGGCGGCAGGCAGCCCGAGAAGCCCCTCGAACTGAAGTTCCCGGTCACCGGTGCACCGCCGGAGGGTCAGCACGCCGTCCTGGTCACCACCCCGTCGGACGGGTCCGAGCCGCGCCTGGTGCCTGCCTCCTTCGACGCCGCCACCAACACGATCACGGCCACCACGGACCACCTGAGCTCGTTCTGGCCGACCTTCGTCGACCTCCGCGCGGCGGGCCGGGTGGTCGACGACTTCGTCGGCAAGGCGCTGGGGATCACCTCGGCACGACCGGAGTGCGCCGGGGTGCCCGCCACCGACCCGTCCGGCATGAAGATCACGATGGACGGCGACTACTCGGCGTCCGCCAAGCCGGTCCTGTGGCCGTGCGTCACGGTCGGGGACGGCCGGATGACCGTGGAGCTGACCAGCAGCTCCCCGCTGCCGTGGCGGGTGCGCGCCGCGCCGTCCGCCACGCTCGAACCCCAGGCCGCGATCGACCCGGCCAAGGCCGCGGTGCTCGCCGGGTACCACGCGCTGGCGACCAAGCGCCCGTACGCCGAAGGCCTGCTCATCCCCGGCAGCGGCATGAAGTACACGTTCCCGGTGTCGTCGCTGCCCGCGACCGTCGAGGGTCAGGTCGACGTCGGCACGTGGCTCGTCATGGACCTGGTGTTCGCGGTGCAGGCGATCATGGCGCTGTTCCACGTCGACCTCGGGGCCGTGACCGACAACGCCGCTGCGCTCGGCTGTCTCGGTGACGCCGTCGAGGCGGCGAAGCTCGACGCCAAGCCGGGTGCCGACGCGGTGGCTGCGCTCGCCAAGGCCGCGTTGACGTGTCTCGAACCGATGGCCAAGGCGTTGGGCGGCGGGCTTTCCACTGCCGCGAGCTTCGTGCTGCTGGTGTTGTCGAGCGGGGTCGCGCTGGTGTTCGGCGGACTGCAGGGTGCACTGATGTCGTTGACGGGCACGGACAAGTTCAAGATCGCCCTCAACGGCAGCGGCAAGCCGGTCAGCGCCGCCGAACTCAGCTCGGCGCCCGTGCCGAGCATGTGCCAGCACCCCGCGGGCAAGTTGGTCAGGGGTTCGCTGCCGGGCATCCCCGCGAACGACGGCCTGGTCGAGCTCCTCCCCAAGACGATCGTGCTGGGCGACCTCACCGGCGACGGCACCCAGGACGCCGCGGCGGTCTTCCAGTGCTCCCGCGGCGGGGTCGGCTGGCCCAACCACGTCGTGCTCTACGGGCCGGGGCCGAAGGTGCTCGGCTCGATCGACCTCGGCGACGTCATCACCGACGCGGAGCACTCGACCGTGAGCCGGATGACCATCGCGGACGGCGACGTGTCGCTCACGTGGGACTCCTACCAGGGTGCATCGTTCTGCCTGCGCCAGTGGACCGGCCGGATCCACTGGGACGGGTCGAAGGCGTCCCTGCTCGGCTTGAAGCAGGTTTCGGGCGCCGCAAAGGGAACCTGCTAGCCGACGACGGTCATCCGCACGTCCGCAGACAACCGGTAGGGCCGAGTCTCCACCAACGCCCCCAGCAACCGCCGCAACCGCGACACCTCGGCCCGCACAGTCACGACGTGATCGGCATCGCCGTACAACGCCTGGCTCAACGCGTCCGCGGACAAGCCGTCCCGTCCGGCCCGGTGCAGCAACACCAGGATCTCCGCGTGCCGCCGAGTAACAGTGCGACGCCAGTCAGCATCACCACCGGACAACCGCACCTGCGGAGTCCGGGTCAGGTCGAGCTCCAACGACACGGTCCGATCCAAAGAGGACGGACGAATCAACCACCCGCCCGCAAGACGTTCGGGCGTACAAGCCCCCAACCCGGGCACAGCAACGGGTTGGCCGGCCACGGGAACCGCGATCCGCGACCCCACCGCCACCCCGTGCGACGCGGCCACCCACCCGTGGTCGTCCACGACGAGCGACGGCCCGGTGAGCAGGACCGCCGACCGCAGGCGCTCCAGCCGCTCCTGGTGGTACCGCCACAGCCGCGACTCGGCCAGCAGCCGCCCGGTCTCGACCAGGGCACCGATGGCCGGGTGCAGGGTCAGGGCCGGGCCGCTCACATCGATCACGCCGAGCAGCGAACCGGTGCGCGGGTCGTGCACCGGTGTGGCCGTGCAGTACCAGGGGTGCTGGCCCTGTTCGAAGTGTTCGCCGGCGAGCAGTTCGACGGGTGCGGCCTCGGCCAGCGCGGTGCCGATCGCGTTGGTGCCGACGCGGCCCTCGGTCCAGTCGGCGCCCTCGTAGAACCCCAGGGCGTCGGCGCGGCGGCGGACGGCGGGGGTGCCGGAGCGCCACAGGATGACGCCCTCGTGGTCGGTGACCACCAGCAGCAACTGGGAGGCGTCGGCGAGGGATCCCACGATCGTGCGCAGGTCGGGGACCACCTCGCGCAGCGGTGACTCCGACTGGCGGCGGCCCGTCTCGGCGTCGCCGAGCCAGTTGCGGGTGTTGACGTCGTCGGCTCGCAGGCCCAGGTCCAGGACGCGGTTCCAGGAGCGGGACACCAGGGCTCGTGGGCGCAGGGTGGAGCGGCTGCCCGCGATGACCGCGTCGTGCATGCGCACGAGCTCACGGGCATACGTGGGCAGGTGCTGACCGGGCGGCACTGCCCTGGGCACGCTCACGTGTCGAGCATGAACCAGGCGTGCAATCCGGTGCAACGGTTTCGCCGACCTGGAGCAAGGAGGTGAATGCAGGCAGGACGAGCGAGGAGGAGCCGCGATGACGCAGACCATGGATCGCACGGCGCAGGCGAGGGTCGACGCCTGGCTCGGGGAGTTCGAGGCGGCGCTCAAGGCTCGTGACGTCGACGCGGCCGCCGGGCTGTTCGCGACGGACAGCTACTGGCGCGATCTGGTCGCCTTCACCTGGAACATCAAGACCGTCGAGGGGCGGGACGGGGTCGCTGACCTGCTCAGCGCCTGTCTGGACGGCACCGATCCCGAGCACTTCCGCACCGCCGAGACGCCGGCCGAGGCCGACGGGGTCGTGGAGGCCTGGATCGAGTTCGACACGGCGGTGGGGCGGTGCCGCGGGCATCTGAGGCTCAACGACGAGGGTGCGTGGACGTTGCTCACGAGCCTGCACGAGCTGAAGGGGTTCGAGGAGCTCAAGAAGTACACGCGGCCCAAGGGCGTGCGGCACGGCGTGATCGAGGACCGCCGGTCGTGGGCAGAGGAACGTGAACGCGAGCAGGCGGAGCTCGGGTACGCGGAGCAGCCGTACGTGGTGGTGATCGGCGGTGGGCAGGGCGGTATCGCGCTGGGTGCGCGGCTGCGGCAGCTCGGGGTGCCCGCGCTGGTGCTGGAGCGCAACGACCGGCCCGGCGACTCGTGGCGCAAGCGGTACAAGAGCCTCTGCCTGCACGACCCGGTCTGGTACGACCACCTGCCGTACCTGCCGTTCCCGGACAACTGGCCGGTGTTCGCGCCCAAGGACAAGATCGCGGACTGGCTGGAGATGTACACGCGCGTGATGGAGGTGCCGTACTGGACCCGTTCGGAGGTCAAGGAGGCGACCTTCGACGGTGCACAGTGGACGGTCACGGTCGACCGCGACGGGGAGACCGTGACGCTGCACCCGAAGCAGCTCGTGTTCGCGACGGGCATGTCCGGCAAGGCGAACGTGCCGCGGTTCCCCGGCGCGGAGCTCTTCGAGGGCGACCAGCACCACTCCTCGCGGCACCCCGGACCGGAGGCCTACGCGGGACGCAGGGCCGTCGTGGTCGGCTCCAACAACTCCGCCCACGACATCTGCGCGGCGCTGTGGGAGCACGGCGCCGACGTCACGATGGTCCAGCGCTCGTCGACGCACATCGTGCGTTCGGACTCGTTGATGGACATAGCGCTGGGTGATCTCTACTCGGAACGGGCCGTGGCCGCCGGCGTCACCACCGACAAGGCGGACACGATCTTCGCCTCGCTGCCCTACCGGATCCTGCCGCAGTTCCAGATCCCGGTGTACCAGCGGATCAAGGAGCGCGACGCGGACTTCTACGAGCGGCTGGAGAAGGCGGGCTTCGACCTCGACTGGGGTGACGACGACTCCGGCCTGTTCCTCAAGTACCTGCGGCGCGGCTCCGGCTACTACATCGACGTGGGCGCCTCGGAACTGGTGGCGGACGGAAAGATCAAGCTGGTCCGCGGCCAGGTCGACCGCCTCACGAAGAACGCCGTCGTGCTCGCCGACGGCACCGAGCTGGAGGCCGACGTCGTCGTCTACGCCACCGGCTACGGCTCGATGAACGGCTGGGTCGCCGACCTCGCCGGGCAGGAGATGGCCGACCGGGTCGGCAAGTGCTGGGGCCTGGGCTCCGGCACGACCAAGGACCCCGGGCCGTGGGAGGGCGAGCAGCGCAACATGTGGAAACCGACCCAGCAGCCGGGGTTGTGGTTCCACGGCGGCAACCTGCACCAGTCGCGCTACTACTCGCTCTTCCTGGCGCTGCAGCTGAAAGCGCGGTTCGAGGGCCTGCCGACGCCGGTCTACGGACTGCAGGAGGTGCACCACCTCAGCTGACGGTGAGGTGCCCGTCCGGCCGCACGAGTCCCGGCCCGATCTTCACGTGACCGCCTCCGCGCAGCCGTGTGAAGAGCGTGTCGCCGTCGGGCAGCGGCTGGTCGGGCACCCTCCTGCCGGTCGTGTAGGCGACGTCGAGCCCGGAGAGCCGTTCGGCGAGCTCGCGCGACATGTCCGGCGCGGAGGCGATGAGCCCGCTCACGACCGCGCGCAACGCCTGGCCCTCGGCCGAGTAGGCCGTCATCAGCGCGGTCTGGGCCCTGGTGTGCCGCAGCAGATCCGCGCCGACCGGGTGGCGTTCGTCGTGGTAGGTGTCGAGCAACGAGTCGTCGGCTCGTCCGGCGACGACGGCGGCGAGCTTCCAGCCGAGGTTGTGCGCGTCCTGGATGCCGACGTTCATGCCGACACCACCGGTCGGGAAGTGCATGTGCGCGGCGTCGCCCGCGAGGAACACGGTGCCGGACCGGTAGGCGGAGGCCTGCCGGGTGGCGTTCCCGAAGCGCGACAACCACCTCGGGTCGCGCATCCCGAAGTCGGTGCCCGCGATGGCCTTCACCGTGCGGCGCAGCTCGTCGAGGGTCAGCTCACCCGGCCACTCCGGCCGGTTCGTGACGGGGTCGCCGCCCACGATCCGGTGCACGCCACCGGGCAGCGGCACGACCATCAGTCCGCCGTCCGGGCCGGTGACGCTCGCGAACCCCCGCTCGGGCGGGGAGTCCAGGACGACGTCGCCGAGCCAGCCCCACGTCGTGGCGTCCGTGCCGGGGAAGTCGATGCCCGCGGCCTCCCGGACAGTGCTGCGGGTGCCGTCGCAGCCGACGACGTACCGCCCTTCGACCACCTCGCCACCGGCCAGTTCCACACCGGCACCGGCCAGGCCGCTCACCCGGCACCCGCGCCTCACCACGGCGCCCAGTTGGACGGCGCGTTGCTCCAGCAGTTCTTCGGTGCGGGCCTGCGGCAGCGCCAGCGTGAACGGGTACGGCGTGTCCAGCACGGAGAAGTCCATGCGGTCGGACAGCCCGCCGAAGTGCCCGTTCGGGATGCGCAGGCCCTCCGCCAGGAACGGCTCCACCACGCCCCGGCAGTCGAGGATCTCGATCGTGCGGGGGTGGATGGTGAGCGCCTTGGAGTTCACGTCCCGTTCGAGCCGGGTCTCCAGGACCACGACCGAGGCCCCTCCGAGCCTCAGCTCCCCTGCCAGCCAGAGCCCGGTCGGCCCGGCGCCCACGATGACGACGTCGTGCATGACTCCCACTCTCCTTGGTCACTGACCAACACTCGATGCGGTCGAGTAGACTAGGTCAGTGACCAAGAGTCAAGCGGACGTGGTGCGGACCGCGCTGGAGATCCTCGATGAGCGCGGCGCCGAGGCGGTGTCGATGCGGGCCATCGCGGAGAAGCTCGGCGTGCGGATGAACACCGTGCTCTGGCACGTGAAGACCAAGGCACGGCTGGAAGAGCTGATGGCCGACGCGATCGTCGCCGGCGTCTCGCTCGACGGCCTGCCGGAGCACTGGCGCGACCGGGCCGCCGAGATCGTCCGCCGCTACCGGCTGGCCCTGCTCGCCCATCGCGACGGCGCCGCGGTGGTGGCGGGCACCTACGCCGCCGAACCGGCCACTTTGGACACCGCCGAGGCGCTGGTCGCCGCCCTGCTCGACGGCGGGCTCTCCGAGCGCGACGCGGCCTGGACCTGTTGGGGCGTCATCTACTTCGTGCTCGGCCTGGCGCAGGAGGAACAGGCGCTGCCCAACGGCTCGGCCGCGCTCGACGTGGGAGAACGGCCGGCACTGGGCCGCGTGCTGCCGTTCCTCGCCGAGGAGTCGTTCGACGAGCGGTTCGAGTTCGGCGTCACCAAGCTGCTCGGGACCTGATCACGTCCCCGTGACGGCGGCCAGCGCCTCCTCGACCACCTCGGACAACGAGCGCATGAACGTGGCGCTCACGTGGTTGTCGTCGAAGTTGACCAGCAGGTCGCCCTTCACCGGCGGGCACTGGTCCTCGGTGCAGAGCTCATCGCTGAAGTCGAGGAACGACACGTTGCCCGGCACTTCGAGGTGCGCGTAGGGCGGCACGGGCGAGAGCAGTTCGGACCTCGGCGCACCGCACCGGGCGGCCGGTCCGTGCACCTGCACGCAGTCGAGCACCGAGAAGCTGTAGCGGGGGTTGTCGCGCACCGCGACGACCGGGATCCCCTCGGCGTCGAGCTGGCGCCAGCGTTCGACGAACCCGGGCGGTGTCACCTCGGTCAGTCCGACTTGGACGTTGCGGGTCGCGAGGGTGAAGACGAAGTCCGGACGCAGGTCGATGATCTCCCTGGCGGCGCTCTCGTTCCACCGCACGCACGACTGGTCGTCGGGGTTCTTCTCCGACTTCGTGGAGAACGGGCAGGCGCCCCTGAGCATGGCGACCAGCTGCCAGTTCCGGCGTTCCGCGATCGGCGCGAAGGCGGCGAGGTACTGCTGGATGTGCGAGTCGCCGACGAGCACGACGCGCTTGGCCGGGGTGCCGTCGGCCGGGCCGTAGCAGACCTCCAGCTCCTGGTCGCGGGCCGACTTCTCGCAGCGCTGGCCGTCCAGTGCCGCGAAGTCCGTGGCGGCGACCTGCGCGGCCACCTCGCGCGGGCCCACCGGCTGCAGGAACGCCGTCGCCGCCAGCAACGGCACGAGCAGCACCGCGATGAGCGTGCGCGCCTTCCAGCGGGACTTGCGGACCGGTTCCTCGACGAGGTGGTGCGTGGCCGCCGCGAGCACGAGCGACGCGCCGATGATCGCCAGTCCGTCGAGCAGGCTCACCTCGCTGTGGCCGCCGATCACGAGCCACCCCACCAGCACGGGCCAGTGCCAGAGGTAGAGCGAGTAGCTGAGATCTCCCAGGTAGCGCGACGGCCGGGCGGCCAGCAGGCGGTCCGCGCCGAACCGGCTGCCGGTGGCTCCGGCGACGATCACCGCGGCGGCGCACGTCGTCGGCCACAGCGCGAGGAAGCCCGGGAACGCCGCGCCGACGTCCAGCACGACCCCGCAGACCAGGAGTCCCAGCAGACCGGCCCAGCCGAGGACCGTCCTCAGAGGACCGGAGAGATCGATGCGCGACACCACCAGCGCCAGCAGGCCGCCGAAGGCGAACTCCCAGATCCGCGTCGCCGTGTGGAAGTAGGCCAGCGGCTGGTCGACGGCCGTGAGCCACACCGAGAAGCCGAGCGACACGGCGAAAACGGCGAGCAGCACGCGTGAGAGCGAGCCGCGCAGCAGCGTCACCACCAGGACCAGCAACGGCCACAGCAGGTAGAACTGCCCCTGGATCGACAACGACCAGAAGTGCTGGACGAGGCTCGCGTGCTCGTGCTGCGCGTAGTAGTCGGTCGAGTCCGAGGCCAGCTGCCAGTTCTCCAGGAACAGCGCCGAGGCGACGATCTCGCGCACGGTCTGCGACCAGCGGTTCTCCGGCATCAGCACCGCCGCGGCGACCAGCGTGGCGCTGAGCACGACGACGGCGGCCGGCAGCAGGCGCTTGGCCATCCTGCTCCACGTCGCGCGCAGGTCGATCCGCCCGCGCCCGGTGGCGCGCACGAGCTGCCCCGTCACCAGGAACCCGGAGATCAGGAAGAAGACGTCGACGCCGCCGGACACCCGGCCCAGCCACACGTGGTAGACGACCACGAGCAGTGCGGCCACCGCGCGCAGACCCTGCAGTTCCGGCCGATAGGTCCGCTCCGGGGACGGCGCGCGCACCGCCGCACTGTGATCACTGCCCAACACGCCTGCGAGGCTGGCCGCAAACGGCCCTGGCGTACATCCGTGGCAACACCCAAATCCGCCCCGCACCACCCCTCCTGACGGCGGGAGGTTGAGTGCCCGGACGGATCGCCTGAACAGCATGAACCGGGCATCGTGGACGGCACAACCCCTCCGACCGCCGCTGGGAGGCGCCATGGTCCACATCGACCACACCACCCGCACTCGACGGCCGCTGCCCTGGGTCCTGCTCGGGGTCGCACTGGCCCTGCTGATCGCCGGAATCACCGCGCCGCACGCGCTTCTCGTCGCCGCCGGCCTGATCGTGGCCGGCCTGGTCGGCCTGAACCGCAAGCCCTGACTACATGTCCGCAACGTCCGAAATGGGTGTTGAACCCGATAGTTCCGGACGGCCGTCCCGCCAAGACTGTGACCACGACCTGGCTGGAGACGGGAGGCGACCATGTCCACAGCGGGACAACTGGCCGGACGCACCGAACGGGCTGATGCCATGCAGGCACGCGACATCGCCATCAACGTTCCGACCGTGACGGTCGGCGACCCGATCACCAAGGCGGTGCGGGTGATGGCGGTCAACCGGTTGCCGGGCCTGATCGTCGTGGACGATCGCGGCCGGCCGTGGACGGTGCTGCCGGGCACGCAGGTGCTGCGGCTCGCGGTTCCCCAGTCCTACCAGGAGGATCCGGCGCTCGCCCGCGTCGTGGACGAGGGCTCCGCCGACCTGTTCTGGATGGAGCTGAGCGACCGCACCGTCGGCGACGTGGCGCCGAACCACCGTGCCAAACCCGCGACCGTGCGCGCCGACGCGACGCTGCTGGAGGTGGCCGCCCTGATGGCTCGCCAGCACAGTCCGCTCGTCGCCGTGGTCGACGAGGCGGGAGCGCTCGTCGGCGCGATCACCCTCGACCGCCTCATCACCTCGCTCGCCGTCTACAGCGGCGAGGACTGAGCCCACCGGACCATCTGTCCCCCGTCACCGCCGGCGTGCTGAACTCGCGCCGGCGGTGACAGCCATCGGGTTGGGAGATCCGTGAGCGCCGCACTCGCCCTGACGATCTTCCTCGTCGCGTTCTTCTTCATCGCCACCGAGAAGGCGAACAAGGTCAAGGTCGTTCTCGTGGCCGCCGGGCTGATGGCCGTGTTCGGCCTGGTCCCGGGCTCGGAGGTGTTCTTCTCCGAACACTCGGGCATCGACTGGAACGTCATCTTCCTGCTGTTCGGCATGATGATCATCGTCGGGATCGTCAAGCAGACCGGCGTGTTCGACTACCTCGCGATCTGGGCCGCCAAGAAGGCCCGCGGCCGTCCGTACCGGCTGATGGTGATGCTGATGGGCATCACCGCGATCGCGTCGCCGTTCCTGGACAACGTCACCACGATCATGCTCGTCGCACCCGTGACCATCGTGGTGTGCAACCGGCTGAAGATCGCCGCTCAGCCCTACCTCATCGCCGAGGTGCTGGCGTCCAACATCGGTGGCGCCGCGACGTTGATCGGTGATCCGCCGAACATCATCATCGGCAGCCGGGCCGGGCTCACGTTCATGGACTTCATCGTCCACATGGCACCGATCGTCGCCGTCGTGTTCGTGGTCTTCGTGCTGCTCACGAAAGTCCTGTTCCGCAAGTCGTTCCAGTACAACGCCGAGCACGTCGAAGCCGTGATGTCGTTGCAGGAACGGCGGGCGATCACCGACGTCGCGATGCTGCGGCGCTGCCTGATCGTCTTCACCGGTGTGGTGATCGGGTTCGGCCTGCACTCCGTGCTGCACCTGGACCCCGCGATCGTCGCGCTGGTCGGCGCGGGCGTGATGCTGCTCGTCACGCGGGCCGACGTGAACGACGTGCTCGCCGAGGTCGAGTGGCCGACGCTCACGTTCTTCATGGGTCTGTTCGTGATGGTCGCGGGACTCGTGCACACCGGAGTCATCGAGACCGTCGGCACCTGGGCGGTCACGGCGTTCGGCGACAACTACTTCGCCGCGGCCACCGCGTTGTTGTTCGGTTCCAGCGTACTGGGCGCGTTCTTCGACAACATCCCGTACGTCGCCACGATGACCCCGGTCGTCGAGGGCATGGTCGCGGAGATCCCCGACGCCGCGACCGGTCAGTCGCTGTGGTGGGCGTTCGCCCTCGGCGCCGACTTCGGCGGCAACGGCACTGCGGTAGCCGCCAGCGCCAACGTCGTCGCGCTCGGCATCGCGGCCCGCGCGGGGCACCGGATCAGCTTCTGGCAGTTCACCCGCTACGGCATCGTCGTCACGCTCGTGAGCACCGCCATGGCGTGGGTCTACGTCTGGCTGCGGTACTTCTGACGCCGCAGCACGGGCGACACCCACGCCGCCACGACACCGATCAGCAACACCGCCAGGCCGCCGGCGAGCCCCGCTCGTGGATCACCCGCGGCGACCGACAGGACACCGGCCAGCCCCGCACCCAGGGGCTGGCCGAGACCCCAGGCGACCATCCGCGCCGTCGTGTTGACCCGCGACTGCAACTCCTCCGGGCAGACCTGCTGCCGGTAGGTGATGCCGTTGATCACCACGATCGCCCCGGTGACACCCCACAGCGTCGCCGTCGCGCACAGCACGATCCAGTGTCCGCTGACGAGCACGAGAACCCCGCAGAGCAACGACAACGGGAGCGCCGCGAGCGACACCTTCGCGTTGCCCCAGCGCTGGGTGACCTTCGGGAACAACCGGGACGCGACGACAGCACCCACACCCCAGCAGCTGAACAGCACGGCCAGCCGCGCGTCCCCCTTCGGCGCCACCCCGAGGACCTTGTCGGCGAACGGCACGAGCACCGCCATCCACGCGCCGCTCGCGACGGAGTGCGTGGCACCGACGAGGGTGAGGATCCGGATGACCGGTTCGCGCCAGAGGAACCGCAGTCCCTCCTTCACGTCCTGGGCCAGCTCACCCGCGCCGCGCACCGGCCGTGGAGTGCTCAGGCTGCTGGTGATGGCCCGCAACAACAACGCCGATCCCACCGCCGTCAGCGCGTTCACCGCCAGCAGCGCCGCCGGCGCGACGATCGCCACGAGCAGCCCCGTCAGGCCGGGCACGACGAGCTCCACGACTGTGGTGCGCCCGAACAGGGTCGAGTAGGCCGCGGTGATCTTCTCCTTGCCCACCAACGTCGGCAGCGCGCCGAAGTTCGCCGCGTCGAAGAACACGAACGCAGTCTGCGTCGTGAACGCCACCACCACGACGTGCGGCGCCGTCAGCCCGCCGAACAGCCACGCCAGCGGCACGCTGAGCAGCACGGCGGCGACCGCGAAGTCCATCGCGACCATCAGCCGGCGGCGGTCCAGGCGGTCGGCGAGGGCACCGGCCAGCAGCCCGAACACCAGGTACGGCAACGCTTCCGCCGCCGTGACGGCCGACGTCCAGCCCGCGGACCCGGTCAGCTGGTAGACGAGGACGGGCAACGCCACCGCGGACACGACGGCGCCGGTGACCGACAGCACGCGTGCGTTCAGGTAACGGCCGAAGTCGCGATCGGTGCCCACTGTCAGTGCCCCTCATCGTGATCGGTGCCCACTGTTCGTTCCCCCTCGCCGCGATCGGTGCCCACTGCTACTCCCCCTCGCCGTACCTGGCGGCGATCGCCACCGCCCGTTCCCTCACGGCGGCGCGCAACCACCGCGGCTCCAGCACCTCCGCCGACGTCGACAACCCCCACACCGCCCACTCCGCGTGCCGCGCGTCCTGGAAGGCGACCTCCATCCGCGCCCAGTCGCCGTCGGGTTCCTCGGCGAGCACGGCCACGGCCGTCCCCACCAGTTCCTCCCGCCGCGCCGGGTGCAGCCGCAGCACCACGGCGACCTGGTCCGCACCGGCGCGGAACCGCGTGCCGCGCTCCCGCCAGGCCCGGTCGAGGTCGACCCGCTCTGGCCGCTCCGCCGGTTCGTCCAGCTCCTCGGCGGCCAGGATCCGCGACAGCCGGTACGTGCGGTCCTCCCCCGCCCTCGTCGCCAGCAGATAACCCTGCTCCCGCACGGTGACCAGCCCGATCGGGTCGACCGTGCGCCACTCGGCCGTGCTCCCCGAGGCCTCGTAGTGGATCCGCAGCCGGTGCCCCGCGAACACCGCGCGCCGGACCTCCGCCACCACCTCGTCCGGCAGCTCCTCCTCGACGGACCTGCGGGCGAGCAGATCGGTCTCCGGGTCGATCAGCAACCGCTCCGCCGCACCGGCCGCCGTCCGCCGGTAGCTCTCGGGCAGCGCGTCGACGACCTTCAACATCGCCGAGGCGAGCGCCGAGCCGAGACCGAACACCTGCGCGCCACGGCGTGAGCCAGCGACCAGCAGGGCGAGCGCCTCGTCGTGGTTCAGCCCGGTCAGCTCGGTGCGGAAACCGGGCAGCAGCGCGAAACCGCCGTGCCGGCCGCGTTCGGCGTAGACCGGGACACCGGCCGCGGACAACGCCTCGATGTCACGCAACACCGTCCGGGTGGAGACCTCCAGCTCGCGGGCGAGCGCGGTGGCCGAGAGCCGTCCGTGCCGCCGCAGCAACAGGACCAGCGAGACCAACCGGTCGGCACGCATGCGAAAACCCTACGGGAATACACGACACAGGATGTCGTGTATCGGTTGCGAGCCTGATCAGCGACAAACCGGAGATTGGAGCTGTTGTGGCAGTGGAACGTACGCCCGTGAACCCCTGGGCGTGGTCGGCGGAACTGGGCTACCACCAGGGTGAGGTCGTCACCGGGCAGACCCGGACGCTGTACCTCGCCGGGCAGACCTCGATGAACGCCGACGGCAAGCCCGAGCACGCCGGCGACATGGCGGCGCAGCTCGCGCTGAGCCTCGACAACCTGGAGGCCGTACTCGCCGAGGCGGGGATGACGCTCGCGAACCTGGTGCGGCTCAACGTCTACACGACGGACGTCGACCTGCTCTTCGCACACTACGGGGTGCTCGCGGCACGGCTCGGCCAGGCGCGGGTCGCACCGCCGACGACGATGCTGGGGGTCACCAGGCTGGCGCTCGCGGACCTGGTGGTCGAGCTCGAAGGGACGGCCGTGGCGTGACGCGCGGGGTGGTGACGATCGGCGTGCACGGCTTCGACGAGAAGTCGTTCCTGCAGGCACTGCACGACGGGCTGCAGGCGGCGTTCGCCGGAGCCGGGATCGCCTACGTGCACCACCCCGAACTCGCGCCGCCGAGTACGTCCAGCCGCTACGCGGAAGAGATCCGCGCAGCGGCTGGACGTCCCGGTCACGCACCTGCTGCCGTGACTCAGCCGAGGCCGATCTGCTGGTAGAAGGTCTGGTTGTCCCAGAAGAGGAACTCCTCGTCCATCGAGCCGCGCCGGTTCCACACCCCGATGGTCGCCATGTTGATCGCGTACTTCAGGCCCGTCGGCGCGATGACGCCGCCCTTGCCGTCGGGCATCGGTCGCGTGAAGGTGCCCTGCATGACGCCCGCGACCGCGGTCAGGCCGCCGTTCGCGACGCGCAGGTAGTGCGACTCGATGCGGGTGTCCGGTGCCCACGCGAAGAGCGCCTTGAGGTCGTCGACGTGCCTGTCGATGCCGTCGGTGTAGTGGCCGTCGGGCCAGTGCACGCGGATGTTGCGGGCGTGGCTCTCCCCCAGCCGCGCCCACTTCTGATGGCTGAAGACGTCGAAGTCGAGCTCGTCGAACGTGCGGAGGTTCTCCCGTTCGTCCCTGTTCAGGTCCTTGGCGAACGGCGGGTTCGGCACCGGCGTCGTGGCCGGGTCCGGCAGCGGGGCCCACGGCGAGTACCCGGCGGGAGCGGCGGCCTCGGCCACGCCTCCGTTGACGGCGGCCAGCGCCATCGCGCCGAACGCGGCCGTGCTGCCGTGGGTGATGAGCGAACGACGGTTGAGCATCTCGTGCACCTTCCACTCGGTGTGTGCACGAGAGCTTTGCACTAACTTTTCGTTAGCGCTATACGCAAGTTGGCGCTGTGATCTAGATAGCATTCACCTCGATCGACTCGATGGCGGCGGCCGCGAGCGGGGTGGCGGTCTCCACGTAGCGCGTGGCCAGGGACTGGAACACGTGCTCGGCCTCGATCGCGGGCCAGTCGCGGTCCAGCAGCTCGGCAGGCAGGTGCGGGTCCTGGCGCACGAGGTCGAGCCAGTCGGCGTGCAGCAGCAACTGGCGGGCCAGGTCGTCGGGCAACGAGTCGTCCGGTTCGCGCCAGCGCGCCAGGAAGTCCTGGTAGCGCGCGGCGATGGCGGCCGTGTCGAACGCGCGGCGCGCCAGGTCCGCCGCCTCGGTCGGCTTCGCGTGCTGCGCGGTGAAGACCGTGACGTTGCCGGCCAGGCCGAGGCTCTCGACCATCTCGGTGACGTCGCGGGTGCCGGGCGCGATCCACAGCCCGTTCTGCACCGGGCCGAAGCCCGCCCACTGCAGCTGCGAGCGCAGGTCGTGCCGTTCGCCGCGACGGCCCTCCGGAAGAGAGAAGCCCACCAGGGTCCACGTGCCGTCCCAGTCCCTGTTCACCGCGCCGCGCTGCCAGATGCGGCGTTCACCGTCGCGCAGCACGTCCGTCGCGCGCGGCGTGAGTCCGAAGTAGACCTTGCGGCCGTTGCGGTGCTTGGTGAGCAGCCCTCGCGAGGTCATGCGGGTCAGCGTCGAGCGCACCGCCTCCTCGGACACGTCCACGCGCCCGAACACGTCGATCACGCTGCCCGAGTAGACCGCGATGCCGCGGTCGAACACGTACAGGCCCAGGAAGTTGAGCAGCAAGGACTGGGGTGTCACCGGCACCACGATACATGTTGGGCAACATCTAGACGAGCGTCATCAATGTGCCCTACTTTTGGTGTCGTTCCCCACCGAGAGGACTCGCCTGATGGAGCTGTCGGGAAAGGTCGCGATCGTCACCGGCGCCGGTCGCGGGCTGGGCAGGGCCTACGCGGAAGCATTGGCGCGCAACGGGGCCAGGGTCGTCGTCAACGACGTGGACGACTCCGCCGAGGAGGTCGCGGCGGGCATCGGCGGCCGTGCGGTGATCGCCCCGGTCGGCTCCGGCGAGACCGCCGACCTGCTGGTTCAGGCCGCGGTCGAGGAGTTCGGGCGGCTCGACGTGCTGGTCACCAACGCGGGCATCCTGCGCGACCGCGTGCTGTGGAAGATGAGCGACGACGAGTTCGACTCCGTGATCAACGTCCACCTGCGCGGCACGTTCACCTGCGCCCGCGCGGCGGCGGTCCGGCTGCGGGAGCAGGGAACGGGCGGCAGCCTCGTGCTGGTCTCGTCCCCCGCTGGGCAGCGCGGCAACTTCGGGCAGACCAACTACTCCGCCGCCAAGGCTGGGATCGCCGCCATGGCGCGGACCTGGGCGTTGGAACTCGCCAAGTCCGACATCGCTGTCAACGCGGTCGTCCCGGTCGCCGCCACCGAGATGACCAGAACGATCCCGGCCTTCGCGCCGTTGATCGAGGAGTCCGAACGGACCGGCGCGCCGCTGCCGTCGTGGGTCCGGCACGACGAGGGCCTCGGCACGGTCGAGGACGTCGCCGAACTGATCGTCTACCTAGCGTCGGACGCGGCGAAAGGCGTGACAGGACAGGCGATCGGCATCGGTGGCGACCGGCTCGCGCTCTGGTCGCACCCCGCCGAGAAGCAGGTCCGGTTCGCGGAGGGCGGGTGGAAGGCCGCCCAGATCGCCGAGCGGTTCGCCGAGTTCGAGCCCGAGACCTACGGCATTCCACAGCCGGTGGCGCCGTGAACGTCGACGAACTGGTGGCGATCGACGTCCACACGCACGCCGAGATCTCGCGCGACGGCCACAGTTCGCTGAGCCCGGCGTTGATCGAGGCCTCCGCCAAGTACTTCAAGGCCGCCCACCGCCAGCCGACGATCGCCGAGACCGCTGCCCTCTACCGCGAGCGGAAGATGGCCGCGGTGATCTTCACAGTCGACGCGGAGCACGCCACCGGCCACCCCCGCATCTCCAACGAGGAGGTGGCCGCGTCCTGCGCCGAGCACGCCGACGTGCTGATCCCGTTCGCGAGCGTCGACCCGTGGAAGGGCCGCACCGCGGTCCGCGAGGCGCGCAGGCTCGTCGAGGAGCACGGCGTGCGCGGCTTCAAGTTCCACCCGAGCCTGCAGGACTTCTCCCCGAACGACCGGATGGCCTACCCGCTGTACGAGGTGATCGAGGAGCTCGGCGTCCCCGCGCTCTTCCACAGTGGACAGACCGGGATCGGCGCCGGCGTGCCCGGTGGCGGTGGGATCAGGCTCAAGCACTCCAACCCGATGCTCGTCGACGACGTCGCCGTCGACTTCCCGCATCTGAAGATCGTGCTCGCCCACCCGTCGTTCCCGTGGCAGGACGAGGCGCTCGCGGTCGCCACGCACAAACCGTTCGTGCACATCGACCTGTCCGGCTGGTCGCCGAAGTACTTCCCGCCGAACCTCGTCCGCTACGCCAACACGTTGTTGCAGGACAAGGTGCTGTTCGGCTCGGACCACCCGGTGATCACCCCGGACCGCTGGCTGGCGGACTTCGCGAAGCTCGACATCTCCGACGACGTCCGCCCCAAGATCCTCAAGCACAACGCCGCACGTCTGCTCGGACTCGTGAAGGAGGACGCGTGACCATCTCCGTCCAAGGACTCCCCGAACTCAAGGCCCTGGCGGGCGAGAGCCTCGGCCACACCGACTGGCTGCAGATCGACCAGGGCCGCGTCGACACCTTCGCCTCCGCCACCGACGACCACCAGTGGATCCACGTCGACCCCGAACGCGCCGCCTCCGGGCCGTTCGGCGGCACGATCGCCCACGGCTACCTCACGCTCGCGCTGCTCATCCCGCTGATGACCGAACTGCTGGAGGTCTCCGGCGTGCGGATGAGCCTCAACTACGGGCTGGACAAGGTCCGGTTCCCCGCTCCCGTACCGGTCGGCGCCAAGATCCGGCTGCTCGGGAGCGTCGCGTCCGTCGAGGACGTGCCGGGCGACGGCGTCCAGCTCACCGTCGACTTCACCGTCGAGATCGAGGGCTCCGCGAAGCCCGCTTGCGTCGCACGTGCCGTCTACCGCCACTACGCGTGAGGTGAAGCCATGGCGCCAACAACGCAGTTACGCCGTGCCGTTACGTCCAGCTTCCTCGGCAGTGTGATCGAGTACTACGACTTCCTGCTCTACGCCACCGCGTCCGCGATCGTGTTCAACAAGGTCTTCTTCTCCTCGCTGGACCCGCTGGTCGGCACGATCGCGAGCTTCGGCACGTTCGCCACCGGCTACCTCGCCAGGCCGATCGGCGGAATCCTGTTCGGACACTACGGGGACCTGCTGGGGCGCAAGAAGATGCTCGTGCTGACCATGAGCCTGATGGGTGTGGCGAGCTTCCTGATCGGCCTCCTGCCGACCTACGCGCAGGTCGGCTGGCTCGCTCCCGCCGGACTGATCCTGCTGCGGGTCGTGCAGGGCATCTCCGTCGGCGGCGAGTGGGGCGGCGCCGTGCTCATGTCGGCCGAGCACGCCACCTCCCGCCGCGGCCTGTGGGCGAGCTTCACCAACGCCGGCGCACCGTGCGGCATGGTCCTGTCGACCGCGGCCCTGACCGGTACGGCCGCTCTCGTCGGCGAACAGGCGTTCCTCGAATGGGGCTGGCGGGTCCCGTTCCTGCTGAGCGTGGTGCTGCTCGGCATCGGCCTGTTCGTGCGGATGAAGGTCGAGGAGACGCCGGTCTTCCAGGCCGAGCGCAAGCCGGGCTCCATGCCGTTGCTCGACGTGCTGCGCAACCACCCGCGCACGCTGGCGCTCGGCATCGGCGTCGGTCTCGCCGCGTTCGTCGCGCAGTCGACGCTGACGACGTTCGTGCTGGCGTACGGGGTGCAGGCCGGGGAGAGCAGGCAGATGATCCTCAACGCGCTGACGCTGTCCTCCGCGCTGGCGGTGCTCGGGATCATCGGCTGGTCCGCGGCATCGGACAGGTTCGGGCGCAGGCCGGTCGTCCTCGTCGGCGCCGTGCTCATGGCGGTGTTCGGCTTCACGCTGTTCCCGTTGGTGGACAACGGTTACGTCGTCATCGCGCTCGTGCTCGGCCAGGCCGTGATCCACCCGATGATGTACGGGCCGCTCGCCGCGCTGTACAGCGAGCTGTTCAACACCGGCAGCCGCTACACCGGCGCCTCGCTGGGCTACCAGCTCGCGGGTCTGGGCGCCGGGCTCGCGCCGCTGCTCTTCGCGCAGGTGCAGAGGTCGTACGGCACGGGCGCGATCCCGTTCATCCTCGCGGCGTTCTGCCTGCTCACCGTCGTGTGCACGGTGATCCTCCGTGAGACCAGCCGGACCAGTCTGACAGGAGACAGGGATGCGGAACGCGGGACTGGGCAGCTGGCCACACCGCCGAGCACGCATGGCGCCGAAGCGTAAAGCGTTCACCTACAACGGGGTTTCCACCACGTACGGCGAGATGGCTGTCCGCACGACCCGGCTCGCGCACCGGTTGCGCGAGCTCGGCGTGCGGCACGGCGACCGGGTCGCGTACCTCGGGCAGAACCACCCGTCGTTCGCCGAGACGATGTTCGCCGCGCACCAGCTGGGCGCGATCTTCGTGCCGCTGAACTTCCGCCTCACCCCGGCGGAGGTCAACTACCAGCTGGCCGACTGCGGCGCGCACGTGCTGATCCACGCGCCCGCCCACGTCGTCGAGCACCCTCGCGCGGTGTCGCTCACCGCGTACGAGGACTGGCTCCTCGAAGGGTCCGGCGAGCCGTTGGACGAGCCCGTCGACATCACCGACCCCGCCCTGATCCTCTACACCTCCGGCACCACCGGCCGACCCAAGGGCGCGGTCCTGAGCCACGCCAACCTGTTGTGGAACACCTTCAACCTGATGATCGGCGTCGACATCGCCTCCGACGAGGTCGCGCTGATCACCGCGCCGCTGTTCCACGTCGCCGCGCTGGCCCAGACGTTGCTGCCCACCTTCGTCAAGGGCGGGCACAGCGTGATCACCTCGGGCTGGGACGTCACCGCGTGCGTGTCGTTGATCGAGACGCACGGCGTGACGTCGATGTTCGGCGTGTCCACGATGTTCGCGGACCTGGCGTCGTCCGGCCTGTGGCACACCGCGGACCTTTCGTCGTTGCGGGTGCTGCTGTGCGGCGGGGCGGCGGTGCCGGACGCGCTGATCAGCACCTACCAGGAACGGGGTCTGGTGTTCTGCCAGGGTTACGGCCTCACCGAGACCGCGCCGGGCGCCACGTTCCTGGAGGCGTCCGACAGCGTCAGCAGGGCGGGTTCGGCCGGGCCGTGCGTGTTCTTCGGCGACCTGAGGCTCTCGGACGTCGGTGAGGTCGAGGTGCAGGGCCCGAACGTCACCCCCGGCTACTGGAACGACCCGGTCGCCACGGCGGCCGCGTTCACCGAGGACGGCTGGTTCCGCACCGGCGACATCGGGCGGCTCGACGACGGGTACCTGTACGTCCTCGACCGCCTCAAGGACATGTACGTCTCCGGCGGCGAGAACGTCTACCCGGCCGAGGTCGAGAACGCGATCACCTCGCACCCGGACGTGGCCGAGGTCGCCGTCGTCGGGGTGCCGGACGAGCGGTGGGGCGAGGTCGGGCGCGCGTTCGTGCGGCCTCGCGACGGCGCGGTCGTAGACTTGGCGGGGTTGCGCGAGTTCCTGTTGCCACGCCTGGCGAAGTACAAGATCCCCGTGCACGTCGAGGTGGTGTCCGAGCTGCCTCGCACGGGGTCAGGGAAGGTCCTCAAGCCCGCGCTGCGCCGGTTGCCGCTGTGACCGCGTGGCGGGCCAGGAGCGTCTGGACCGCCTCGTCCACCGAGTGGGCCATGGCCTTCTCGGTGGGCGCCCAGTTCACCAGCAGCATCCGGGGCCAGAACGCGAAGTTGGAGATCATGCCGAGGAACTGCGTCGCGGCCAGGACCGGGTCGTCGACGCGCAGCGTGCCGGCGTCGTGCTCGGCGGCCAGGTAGTCGCGGACGGCGTCGAAGAACGGCAGCTTGCCCAGCTTGAACTGGGTCTGGCCGAGCTCGGGGAAGCGCGGCGCCTCGGCGATGACGATCCGGAACAGCGCGACCATGCCTGGCCTCGTCAGCAGCGCCACGTACCGGTTGCCCAGCGCCGTGAGCCCCCTGGCCGGATCACCGGGCGGCGGCGTGAGCGCGCCCTCCTCCGTGCGCCAGTAGTCCGTGACGATCGCGTCGAACAGCTCGGCCTTCGTCGGGAACTGCTTGAACAGCGTCGCCTTCGAGACCCCGGCCGCGTCGGCGATGCGCGCGAGCGACGTCTTGTCGTAGCCGGACTCCAGGAACAGCCTCGTCGCGGCGTCGACGATGGCCGTCCGCTTCTGCTCCGCCATGCGCTCGTGGTAGGTCGACACGCTCCCAGTATGCCATGAGGTGAGTCACTTGACTCACCATCGAAGTCGTGACTACCGTTCCGAGGTGAGTCACTCAACTCACCACTGGAGGGAACGACGATGGCACGCTTCGACGGACGGACGGTGTTCGTCACCGGCGCGACGAGCGGGATGGGCGCGAGCCACGTGCGGGGCTTCCACGCAGAAGGGGCGCGGGTCGTGATCGCCGCGCGGAACCTGGAGGCAGGCGAGGCGTTCGCCGCCGAACTGGGCTCGCGGGCGGTCGCCGTGCGGCTCGACGTGACGTCCGAGGCCGACTGGGTCGCCGCGCTGGAGGCTGCAGGGCCGATCTCGGTGCTGGTCAACAACGCGGGCGCCCAGCACGCCGCCGCGCTGATCGAGGACACCGCGCTGCAGGTCTGGGAGCGGACCCTGTCGGTCAACCTGACCGGGCAGTTCCTGGGCATCAAGCACGCGGCGCCGGCGTTGCGGAAGGCCGGTGGCGGGTCGATCGTGAACATCGCCTCGACGATGGGCAACGTCGGCCAGGCCTATTACGCGCCTTACGTGGCGAGCAAGTGGGCGTTGCGCGGGCTGACCCGCACGGCGGCGCTCGAACTCGGCCGCGACGGGATCCGGGTGAACTCGATTCATCCTGGCGTGGTGGCGACGCCGCTGATCACCGAGCCGGTGGCGGACGGCCAGCCCGCGATCGGCGACCTCTACTCCCCCGCGCCGTTCGCCGTGCCCCGCCTGGGTACGCCGGAGGAGGTCACGGCGCTCGTCCTGCACCTGGCTTCGGACGAGGGCTCGTTCGCGACCGGTGCGGAGTACGTGCTGGACGGCGGGTTGCTGCTCGGTCCGGCGCTAGCCGCGTAGGTAGTCCGACACCGGGCCGAACGTGAACAGCCCGGTGCCCGCCACCAGTTCGTCCTTGGCGGGCAACAACATCTCGTGCGCGCGCTGCCGCAGTTCGTCCTCCCGCAGCCTGGTCGCCGCCATTGCCAGCAGGCACGCTCTCACCTCGGTGAGCAGGTCCGCGGGTCCGTCGGGCAGAGCCCTCGCGGCTTCCAGCGCCTCGTCGTGCGGCAACGCCAGCGGGCGCACCCAGTCCAGGTGCGGGCCCCAGTCGTCGTCCAGGTCCACTGTGGACGGGCCGTGCAGGCTGAGCAGGGCCAGCGGCAGGAGTCCGCGTTCCATGCCCCACATGCCGGTGCCCCTGACGCGGTCGGCGGCGGCTCGGTAAGCACTGTCGGCTTCCTCGGTGTGGCCCGACGCGGCGAGTTTCAGCGCCGCGTACCAGTCCGTGAAGACGCCGACGAGCGGCAGGTCGTGGCGGCGGGCCAGTTCGTCGGCGGCGGCCGCGTGCCGGTCGGCCGTGCCGAAGTCGGCGAGCGCGGAGCAGGCCTGGACGAGGATCAGGTGGCCGAGGACCTCGTGGGTGACCAGACCCGCGGCCACCTCGACGAGTTCGCGCCCGATGGCGGCGCGCTCGTGAGCCAGGCCCGTGCGGTGGAACGTGTGCATGAAGCGGGCGTTCAGCGCGAACGCCCGGAGTGCGGGATCGCCGAGTTCACGTGCGATGGACTCGGCCTCCCGCGCTTCCGCCAGGCGAGTGCCGGTGCCGCGTTCCTCCATGGCGATGGTGGCGAGCAGGCGGGCGCGGGTGGCGGCGGGGCCTGGGAACGCGGGCAGCACCCGTTCGGCGGCCGCGACGAGTTCGGCGGAGTGGGCCGGGTCGTCGTTGGTGGTCCAGATGCCCGGAACGTCGAACGATCCGATCGCCTCGGCCACCTCCCGCGGTCCGTCGGCCAGCCGCAACGCGATCGACCTCTGCTTCCGCGCCTCCTCCAGGTCTCCGCTCACCGCCAGCGCCCTGGCCAGCCCGACCACCAGGTCGAGCCGTTCCGCACCGGCCGCGATCGCCGCCCTCCACAGCCGCACCGACTCCCGTGGCGAACGCGTCTGCTCCGCCGCCTCGGCCAGCGCCTGCACCGCCGCGGCACTCCTCGTGCCCGCGAGGGCGTAGTGGTGCGCCCGCGTCTGAACGTCGCCGGACCGCTCCGCCACCACCGCGTGCCAGCGGGCGCGCCTGGTCAGCGACACGTCCTCGTACAGGGTGTCGCGCACCAGCACGTGCGTGAAGCGGGCGTGGCCGGGCGCCACCTCCACGACGAACCCCGCCTCGATCGCGAGGTCCAGCGCGTCGAGCACGTCGTGGCCCGCCAGTGCGGCCAGCAGGTCCACCTCGACGTCCCTGCCCAGGACCGACGCCTGGTGCAGCACCGTCCGCGCCTCGGCCGGCAGCGCGGCGAGGCGGTGGCGCAGGACGTCCCGCACACCGGCCGGGACCGAGCCGAGGTCGCCGCCGGACTCGACCAGCCGCACGAGTTCCTTGACGTAGAACGGGTTGCCGCCGCTGCGTTCGTGGATCGCCCGCGCGTCGAGGTCTCCCACCAGCGCGGCGACCGCCTCCTCGTCGAGTCCGCCGAGCTCGACCCTGACCGGTTCGGCACGCGCCAGCGCCTCCAGCGGCACGGCGGTGCGCGAGGTCGCGACGATCAGCACCCGGCCGGTGAGCCTGTTCGTGGTGAAGGCCGCCAGCACCGCGAGGGTCTCCTCGTCGGCCTGGTGCAGGTCGTCCAGCACCACCAGCACCGGAGCCGCGGACTCCACAGTGGACACGATCGCGCGACGCAGGTGGAACCGGTCGGTGTCGGGGAGTTCCGCCCCCAGCGCCTCCACGACCTGCTGCCACGGCCACGCCACCGGCGCGTCCTCCGGGCAGCGCGCCCACACCGTTCGCCAGCCCGCCGCCGCGAGCACGGCGGTGAACGCCTCGGCCAGCGCGGTCTTGCCGACGCCCGCCTCGCCGGTCACCAGGGCGATGCCCAGGCTCGCGGCCGGCACGGCGGACTCCAGCGCCGCCAGTTCGGCGGACCGTCCGACCAGCGACGACCGCCGCGCGGGCGTCAGGCGGGGCGACTGGACGAGGATGTCCGACTCCAGCGCGCGAAGCTCCGGTCCCGGATCGACCCCGAGGTTCTCGACGAGCGCAGACCGCGCCTCGCGGACCGCCTCCAGCGCGTCGCCCTGCCGGCCTTCGCGGTACAGCGCCAGGGCGAGCAGGCTCCACGCCTTCTCCCGCCACGGGTGGTCGGCCAGATGAGCGCGCAGGTCAGCGACGACACCGGCCGCACGTCCCAGCGCCAGCGCGGCCTCGGCCCGGCGCTCGGCCGCCACGAGTCGCAGCTCTTCCAGCCGGTCGATCTCGGCCCGCGCCCAGTGCTCGTCGGCGAACTCGGCGTAGGCGGGCCCGCGCCACAACGCCAGCGCGTCGTCCAGCACGGGCAGGTCGCCGCCGAGCATCTCCTCGAACCGCCACGCGTCCACGTCCTGCGCCAGCAACGCGTACCCGGCGCCCTCGGTGACCAGCAGCAACGACGGAGTCCGGGGTGGACGGTCGGGTTCGAGGGCCTTGCGCAGCGCCCCGACGAACGTCTGCACCGTGCCGAGCGCCCCGTCCGGCGGGTCCTCCCACAGGTCGGCGACGAGCGTGCGCACCGGCACGACCCGGCGCCGCGCGACCAGCAACCGTGCCAGCACGGCGCGTTGCCTCGGGCCGCCCAGACGGGCGGAACCGGCGGTCAGCGGGCCCAGCACCCCGAACCTCATGCGCTGACCCCGACACTGATCCGTTGCTGATCGGCCGGCCGCACAGTGGGCTCGTGAACCACACAGCATTCGACTACCAGCGCGTTCAGGTCTCCGGCGGCGTCAGCCTGAACGTGGCCACGACCGGTCGGGGCAGCCCCGTCGTGCTGCTGCACGGCTTCCCGCAGACCCACCTCATGTGGCGGCACGTCGCCGCCGACCTGGCCACCGACCACACCGTGATCATGCCCGACCTGCGCGGCTACGGCGACAGCGACAAGCCCGCCGACACCGGCCTCGCCTACGCCAAGCGCACGATGGCCGCCGACGTGGTCGAGGTCGCCCGCGCGCTCGGGCACGACACGTTCGCCCTCGCGGGCCACGACCGCGGCGCGCTGGTGGCGTTCCGCACCGGCCTGGACCACCCGGACCACGTCACGCACCTGGCGTCGCTCGACGTGCTGCCGACGCTGGACATGTGGGACGTGATGCGCGGGACGTCCGCCGCCGTCGGGTTCCACCTGTTCCTGATGGCCCAGCCGCCCGGCCTCGCCGAGCAGATGATCGGCGCGACCCCGGACGCGTTCTTCGGCCACTTCCTCGACATCTGGAGCCGGACGCCGTTCCCCGAGGACGTCCGCGCCGAGTACCTGCGCGCCTCCCGTGAGGCGGTGACGTCGATCGTCGCGGACTACCGGGCGTCGGCGACGATCGACGTCGAGCACGACACCGCCTCCCTGGACGCGGGCAGCCGCCTGACGATGCCGGTCACCGTGCTGCAGCAGGACTGGGGCGCCGCCCTCGGGTTCGACGCGAGGGCGCTCTGGCAGGCCTGGGCACCCGATCTGGACCACCGAACTGTCTCCTGTGGACACTTCATGGCCGAGGAGGCGCCGGACGTCGTTGCGGGCGCGATCCGCGAGCTGCTGAAGCGCTGATTCCTTCGCACACAAGGAAATTCATTCCATTGACCACGGTCCGAGACCGTGCCGATACTGGGAGCGGCGAATGGTCCATACCATTTGCCGAATCCCTGTGAGGAGACTCGATGAGGAGAATTTCCTTGTTATCACTCGCCGTCTGCGCGCTCTTGGGCGCGCAGACGGCACCCGCCGCCCAGGCCGCGACACTCTCGAACGGCTTCGAGCGTCCCGCCGGTGGGAGCGCGTACACCAGGGCGGAGTGGGCGAAGGACGGGTTCGCGTCGACGTTCGACGTCGGCATGGGCAACCGGACGATGATCGACACGTCGGTCAAGCGGTCCGGCGGGAAGTCGCTGCGCCTGTTCTACCCGGCGGGCAAGATCAGCCCGGAGAACTCCGGCGCGTCGGCGGACCTGGCCGTGCCCAAGGCGAGGGAGTACTGGCTGCGGCAGTACGTGCGGTTCTCCCCCGACTTCAGCTGGGGCGGCACCGAGTTCGGCGGCAAGATCGGCCTCGGTCTCGCGGGTGGCAAGCGCTGCTCGGGCGGCCAGGCCTGCGACGGCTACAACGGCTTCACGGTGCGGTTCGCGTGGGGCCGTGACGGCAAGGCGATCCTGTACTTCTACCACATGGGCAAGAGCGGCCAGTACGGCGACTCGTTCCAGCTCAACCCCGGTGGCCTGTACAGCTACCCGCGCGGTCAGTGGATCGAGCTGAAGATGCGGGTCCGCGTCAACACCGTGAGCGGCAGCACCGCGAACGCGAACGGCGAGGTCCAGACCTGGGTGAACGGGACTCCGGCGGGCACCCGCACGGGTCTGCAGTTCGTCAGGAACAGCGACCAGATCAACTTCGCGTACTTCTCGTCGTTCTTCGGCGGCGCGACGCAGTCGTTCGCGCCGACGCGCAACTCGTACATCTGGTACGACGACGTGCAGGTCTCGACGTCACCCATCTAGAGAACGCACAAAAGGCCGGGGCTGCTCGCCCCGGCCTTTCGCTGTGCACCGCTATCCGACCGTGAACGTCACCTTCAGCAGATCGCCGTGCCGGGTGACCGAGCTGACGGGCTGGTTGTTCAGCTCGACGGAGCGGACACCGGGGGCGTGCACGGTGATGGTCACCTGACCCCGGTCCGCCGTGCGCCCGACGGCGAGCCGCAACGTGCTCCCGTCGAACACCGCGGAGGCGTTCTCCAGTTTCTTCGACGCCGTGAACCACGTGCGTCCGTCGACCTCGACCGACTGCCTGCCGAGCACGTCGATGCTCAGCGGCTTGTCGCCCGCCCTGCGCACCAGCGCGTACCCGCCGTCGTACAGCACGTCGTCGCGCCGGTCGCCGACCAGCTGTACGCGGACGTGCCCGTCCCGCACCTGCTGTGCCGACGCGATGGCACTCGGTGCGGCCGCAGACCTGGTCTCCAGCAACGTGGTGAAACGGGTCGCCGTGCCGTCGCGACGGGCCAGGACGAACGGGATCTGCTTGCCGTCCGTCGCGAGCCCAGGCCCGGTGGTCTGCAGCACGCGGGTGGACGACGGCCCGAGCGCCCGCATCGACAGCACCGACTGCGGCGTCTTCCACTCCGCCTGCCAGGCCCCGTCCGCCGCGGTGCCCTCGGCCACGAGTCTCAGTTCGTCGTAGCCGAAGTCCTTGTCGTTCGGGTCGAGCACGCAGGTGCCGCAGGCCGGCGGTGTCATCGCCGGACCGGCCACCGTGAGGTCGCCGACGCCGTGCCACGACTGGTCGAACCGGTGCGCCGACGAGCCGCGGGCGTCGAAGACGTCCACTGTGTACTCGTCGGTCATCAGCTCGGCTCGGCGCAGCGACACGTCCGGCATCGCCGCGTACGGCTTGTCGGCACGCGCGTCGACCACCTTGAACCTCGGTGTGGTGCCGAAGAACTCCAGCGCGCCGCGGATGTTGCGGTCCTGGCTCTTGCCGTCGACCACGACGGTGTTGTGCGACACCGTCTCCCGGTACCAGTTGTTGGTCAGGTCGGCGTTGTCGACGCCGTAGATCTGGCCGAGGTCGGTCGACTGCAGCGCTCCCCCGCCGACGACGTCGAGGTGCAGCTTGTCCGCGTGGCCGTGGGTGCCGCCCGCGACGCCGTGGTCGAGCCGCAGCGCGTTGGCCTGGAACGGGTCCACCGCGCCGGAGAAGCCGAGCCGCACGTCGTCGAACAACGCCACACCCGCAGCGTTCTCCACCACCAGCGAGATCCTGGCGGCGATCGCGTCCTTGGGCACGTCGGCGCTCACCGTCCGGGAACGCCAGCCCAGCAGGTCGTGGAACCTCGTCACGACCGGCGCCGACACGCCCGCCGGCGTCACGAACGACAGCTCCAGCGACGCGCCACCGTTCTGCCGCAACGGGATCACCGGGGAGAACGTCCGCGCGTCGAGCTTCACCGACGTCACGTTCCCGCCGGTCACCGGCACGTCGGTCGTCCAGGCGCTGCGGTTGAGACCACCGGTGATCTTCGCCGAGGACGATCCGCGGTACGGCAGCGGCGACAGCTCGGCCGCTCCCTGTTTGGTCCAGCCCCGTGCCGAGTCCTCGAACCCTCCGGAGCCCAGCAGGTCGTCGGCGAACAGGTCGACGTCGTCCACCGTCACGTCGCCCTTCACGGACAGCTTCACCGCACGCGCCAGCTGCGGCACGTCCAGGCCCACCTCCCGCGCGGACCACGACGAGCCGTCGATCTTCAGCGTGCCCCGGCCGACCTCCCAGCGGTCGTTGAGGAACACGGCCTCGATGCTGCCCTTGCCCTTCGCCATAGCCTGCAGCGTCAGGTGCGACAGGCGGGTGCCGTCGAGCGGGAACTTCTGCGACGCCGCACCGGTCAGCCTGCGGTCGGCCCACTTGCCGCCGTCGAGCTGCCAGTACGCGGGCTTGCCGGCGTCGGCGAGCGACGCCTCCTCGAAACCGGGGTTCGGCACGAGGTTCTGCGCGTCCGACGACCTCAGCACCGTCTCGCCGAGCCCGCCGAACGTAGCGCTGGGCTGGCGCGGGCCGCTCAGGCTCGGCAGCGAGTCGACGCCGAAGCGCAACGCCCACCGGTCCGAACGCGGACGTCCGAGATTGGTGTAGGCGTAGGACAGGCCGGTCGCGAAGTCGCGCTCGCCGTACTCCGCGTACGCCCACTCGGCCATCGCCGCGAAGCTCGGCCCGAAACGCCTGCCCCACGTGCCGCCGTCACCGGCCGCCGGGATCGTCAGGTCGGGGTGCAGGTAAGGCAACAACGTCGTGTGCATGGAACGGAAGCGTTCGTCGGCCGTGTAGTCGCGTTCGCCGAGGTTGCGCGCGGAGATCGCGAGCGAGGTGAGCGCCTGCAACGCGTACACGTGGTAGCTCGCCGCGCCCTCCCACCACCAGCCGTCGGACAGCCGGGCCTTGTTCAGCAGGAACTCGGTGCCCTCCTCGGGGTCGTCCAGCGCCCACTTGCGCAGGCCCTCGTCCCCGATCGCGGACCCGACGCCGTGCACCGCCGCTACCGTCCACGCCTGGAAGTTCGACGTCACCGTCGGGTACGCGCGCACCAGTTCGGCCAGCGGCTTCAACAGGTTCAGCGAGATGTCGACGCGATCGGACTCCGGCAGCGTGTCGCGGATCAGGTCGTAGCCGTCGATCAGGCCGATCGCGGCGACGGCCTCGTCCAGCGACTGGTAGTGCACCCGGCCGTAGAGCACGTTCATCGGCACGGACAGGAAGCGTTCGGCGTAGTACGCGAGGATGTCCCGCGCCTTGGCCGCATACCGCTGGTCGCCGGTCACGCGGAACGCGAGCCCGAGGTCGGCGGCGGCCTGGGCGGCGTTGTTGTGCCAGATCTCGATCCACGCAGCGTCGAGCAGGTCACCGGTGTAGGACTTGCCGTCGATCGGGCAGCGGTGCAGCTTCGGGGAGTTGTAGTTGAACTCCAGCGACGTGTTCGTGCCGGGGCACTTGAAGTTGCCGCTCCAGCCGCCGTGGTTCACCGGCTGGTCGAGCGGCCTGGCGAGCCACGCGTCGGCTTCGGTCCTCACGACCGAGTCGAACGCCTTGCGCGCCCAGTCCTGCCCGGAGATCCGCTGCTTCAGCGCGTCCAGCTGGGCCGGCGTGCTGTAGACCCTGGGCGCACCACCGGGCGAGGTCGCCTGTTCAGCCTTGAAACTGGCCTGCTGCACCAGGTTCAGGTCCCCCGCCGGCGTCGCGGTCAGCACGGTCGAGGCTCCTGCGGGCACCGACACCGAGACGGTGGCGGACTCCCCCGGCTGCAGCACCGGGGTCGCGGCGGGCGTCACCGCACCGGGCCCGTCGACGGCGAGTTGGAGGGAGTCGGCGACAGTGCGGCGGTTCGTGACGGTGGTCAGGAACGTCGCCTGACCACCGGCGGCCGCGCTCTTGGTCTGCGTGTCCGGGGCGATCCACGGCGACTCCGGCGTCACGCGGACGTCGTCGACCCACGCGGTGCCGGTGGCGTTCTGGATGGCCGGGATGATCTGCAGCCTGGTCATCAGCGACGGCACCCGGAACGTGCCGGAGATCGTCGTCCAGTCACGGGAGCCGGTCAGCACGCCGTTGAGCAGACCGGACGGCGCGTAGACGCTCTGGCCGTTCGCGTCGGTGTAGAGGAACCCGACGGTGACCCGCAGGCCACCGGGGAAGTCGGTGTAGTCGGCGGTCTCGACCTTGTCCAGCTTGACCTTCGCCGAGACGTGCACGACGGACCAGGTCTTCTGGTCGACGGGCACGGTGACGAAGGCGCCGATCTTCTGCGTCGGCGAGGCGTCGATGCGCAGTGACCGCGTGCCGTGCGAGGCGGTCGTGGTGTCGACCTTGTAGGTGGCGCTGAGGTACGGCGTGCACCAGGCGGGCGCCGGACAGGCCTCTGTGGACGGTGTGGTGAGCTCGAAGCTGGGGTTGTTGACCAGGTTCACCCACGACTCGGCGCGGACGGTCAGGTCGTCGAACCGGACGGTGCCCTTCGCGCGGTCCAGCGCGACCGACAGGAACGCCCAGACGGTGCCGGCCGGAACGGTGTGCACGTCGGAACGCTGGGTCCAGTCCTGCGTCCCGGTGAGGTTGACGCCCTTCCAGGTGCGCTTGCCGGTGGCGTCGACGAACGCGATGGAGATCTTGGCCGCGTTGTCGGCGGTGGCGCCCTGCACCACGTTGTCCAGCTGCACGCGCCCGGACACCTTCACCGAGGTGATCCTGCGGACGTCGATCCCGAACGACGCGGAGGTCGCGCCCTCCCAGGCCGTTCCCGTGGCGGACGTGACCGCGAGGGCCCCGTTCTCACGCTTGGCACCGTTGGACAGCGTCCACGAAGTGGTGGAGTTCTCGAAACCGCCGTTGCGCACCAGCTCGTGGGCCACCGGCGTGTCCGGCGCCGGTGGGCCGGGTGCGGCAGAGGCGGTCGCGCTCGTGGCGACGGCCATGGCCGCCACGACCGCGAAGGCCTGTAAAACCGCGACAGATCTTCTCATCGGGTTCCTCCAGATAAGAATTCATTCCGCCTGAGGGAAGGAATTGAACGGTCCCCGCACGTTGCCGGAATCCTGCGACATCGCGGATGTCCAGTCAATGCCCGGTTTTCCCGCGTCAGTCCACACCGGAATGTTTGTGGAATGACTTCGCGAGCCGTTGACCCGCCTGTCGCGACTTGGCAATACTGCCTCTGGTAAGTGGTGCAGACCACTTCGTTCTCCCGTCCGCCCACGGGGTCCGACCAAGCGGAGGAAGTGCATGCGGAAAAAGACGTTGCTCGTGTTCTCCAGCTGCGCGGCGATAATCGCCTCGACCATTGCCGCACCACCGGCGATGGCGGCCGCGCTGAACAACTACTTCGAAACCCCGGCCGCCGGTTCCGCCTACACGCTCGACAAGTGGGCCGCCGACGGCTGGACCGCGCCCTGGCACCAGGGCCTCGACAGCCGAACCTACATCGACTCCAGCGTGAAGCGCAGCGGCAGCAAGTCGTTGCGCGTCACCTACCCGGCCGGCCAGTACGGTCCGGGGCCGTCCGGCGCGCAGGCCCCGTTCGCGATCCCGCGCGCCCAGCAGTACTACGTGGCGCAGTGGGTGCGCTTCAGCCCGGACTTCAGCTGGGGCAACACGAACTTCGCCGGCAAGGTCGGCGTCGGCCTCGGCGCGGGCGCGTCCTGCTCCGGTGGCCAGGCCTGCGACGGCTACAACGGCTTCACGTCGCGGTTCATCTGGCGCAGCGGCGGCAAGGCCGCGATCTACTACTACAGCATGGACCACGCCAGCCAGTACGGCGACTACCGCGACCTGACGCTCGACGGGCAGCCGGTCTACTACCCGCCCGGCCAGTGGGTGGAGATCGTGCAGCGGGTGAAGGTGAACACCGTGACCAACGGCAACGCCAACCCCGACGGCGAGATCCAGGTGTGGTTCAACGGCAGGCAGGCCGCGCTGATCACCGGGCTGAAGTTCGTGCGCAACGGCGACCTGATCGACCGCGCGTACCTGTCGTCGTTCGCCGGCGGTGGTGACGCGACGTTCGCGCCGACCAGGACGGGTTACATCTGGTACGACGACCTGCGTGTCAACACCAGCCCGATCTAGTGGTGTGACCCGGAACGCTGGCGGCGGATTCACGCTCAGCAGGGCGCCTCGCGGCACCGCCCCCACGCCCCCGTACAACCAGTACGAGGACGTGGGGGCGGCACCCCGAGACACCCGTCTGACCGCGAATCCGCTCGGCAGCGTTCCGAGCCACACCACTGACCTCATTTGACGCTGCCCGCCGTGAGCCCCGACCGCCAGTACCGCTGCAGCAACAGGAACGCCAGCACCAACGGCAGCAAGGCGAACAACGACCCGACGACCATCAACGGGTAGTAGTCCGGGTCGATGTTCGCGAGCGAGTTCCAGCTGTAGAGGCCGAGGCTCACCGGGTAGAGGTTCTGGTCCGACAGCATCACCAGCGGCAGGAAGAAGTTGTTCCAGATCGACGTGAGCTGGAACAGGAAGATCGTCACGTAGCCCGGCGCGAGCATCCGCAGCCCCACGAACACGAAGCTGCGGATCTCCGTCGCGCCGTCGACGCGTGCGGCCTCCAGCACCTCGTTCGGCACGTAGGCGGCGGAGAACACCCGTGCCAGGTACACGCCGAACGGGTTGAACAGGACCGGGATGATCACCGACCAGACCGTGTTCGCCACGCCGGCCGCCGACGCCATCAGGTACAGCGGCAGCGCGAGCACCGCGGCCGGCACCATCACCGACACGAGCACCAGGGCGAACAGGGAGTTCTTGCCGGTGAACGAGAACTTGTCGAACACGTAACCGGCGGCCGTGCTGATCAACGCGCCGACCGCCGCGCCACCGACCGCGTACAGGACGCTGTTGAGGTACCAGCGGCCGTAGATGCCCTTCTCCTGCGTGAACAACGCCTGGACGTTGTCCACCAGCGCGAAGTTCTCCAGCGAGAAGAAGTCGGACGCGAAGAGCGCTCCGGTGTCCACTGTGGAGGCGAGCAGCAGCCAGACCAGCGGCAGCAGCGCGTACAGGGCGCCGACGCCGATCACGACGTTCGCGGTGAGCCGTCCGGTCATGCCTCCCCTCCCCTGGACGCGCCACGGGTGACGGCGAACGAGAGCAGACAGCACACGATCAGCAGCAGCACCGAGGCCGCCGAGGCGAGGCTGTGGTTGTTGCGCGCGAACGCGGCGTCGTAGATGTACATGTTCGGGGTGAACCGCGGGCCGATCAGCGGGGTGACCTTGCTCAGCAGCATGGGTTCGGTGAACAGCTGCAACGCGCCGATCACGGTGAAGATCACCACGGTGACGACCGTGCCCCTGATCAGCGGCACCTTGATCGTCACGGCCGCGCGCACCGGGCCGGCGCCGTCGATCGCGGCCGCTTCGAGCACTTCGCGCGGTACGGCGCGCAGTGCGGCGAAGAAGATCACCGTGGTGTAGCCGAGGCCGCTCCACAGCGCGATGTTCACCAGGGACGGCACGACCATCTCCAGCCCGAGGAAGTTGACCTCCAGGTCGAGGCTCTTCATCAGGTCGATCACCGGCGAGATGCCCGGGGTGTAGAGGTAGAGCCAGATGACGGTGGCGATGATGCCCGGCACCGCGTGCGGCACGAACAGGATCGTCTGGCTGATCTGCCGCAACCGCACCACACCCGAGTCGAACAGCAGCGCGAGGCCCAGCGCGCCGACGATCACCAGCGGGATGAACACGGCCGAGTACAGCAACGTGACGCCGACTCCCTGCAGGAAGCTGGGGTCGGTGAGCACGACGCCGTAGTTGCGCAGCCCGACGAACGCCGTCTCGCCGTTGCCGAACCCGAGTCCGCTGTGCGAGCGGGCGAAGAAGCTGAGGTAGACCGCGTACAGCGTCGGCGCGAGGAACACCACGAGCAGCAGCGCCACGAACGGGCCGAGCAGCAGGCCGATGGCGGAGCGTTGCCTGATCACGAACGCCTCACCGCCAGACCGAGGCTGCGCATGTCCGGCAGCGTCTCCGCCTCGGCATCGCGCAGGGCCTGCGCGATCGTCGTGCCGTAGGGGATGCGCGCCAGGCCGTGGTGGATCGACGTGGCGGTGGACTGCATGCGCGGCCCCCACATCCAGTCGCCGTGCTGCAGCTCGTACTGCTTCGCCGCGAGGCCGTAGAGGTCCTGGCCGCCGTAGAACGTGGTCTTGAACTGCCTGGCGGCCGCGTCCCACAGCTTCGGCGCGGCGGGCAGCAGGCTGGAGCGGCCGCTCGACAGGCGCGCGGTGATCGCCTCGGGCGAGGTCGACATCCACTCGATGAACCGCATCGCGCGGTCCTTCTTCACGCTCTCCGCCGTGATCACGTGCAGCGAGGCGCCGTCACGGCCGATCGACGGCCTGGCCGGATCCCATTGCGGGACAGGCGCTATCCGCCACTTGCCCGCGCCTCCCGGCACCGACGACGCCAGCGCAGCCACGCCCCACGTGCTGACGAGGTGCGCGGCCACGCGGCCCTCGGCGAGCGCCGCGAGCCACTCCTGGCTGCTGCCGGGCGCGAGGAACAGCAGGTCCTCGTCGAGCAAGCCCTGCCAGTAGTCCGCGGCCTTCAGCGATCCGGAGTCGCTGAAGTTCACGACCCACGAGTCGCCGTCGACGCCGAACCAGCGGCCACCGGCCTGCATGACGTGGGCGGCGAACAGGTTGTAGCCGTTGGGGTGGAAGGCGGTCAGGTAGATGTCTTTGCGCTTCAGGGCACGCGCGGCCTCGCGGAACTCGTCCCAGGTCGTCGGCACTTCCACGCCGTGCTCGCGCAGCAGGTCCTCGCGGTAGAGCATCAGCAACGGCGGCAGGTCCAGCGGAACGCCGTAGACCTTCCCGCCGAACGTCGCCCCGGACCACGCGACCTCGCCGAGCTCCGACCGCAGCTGCGCGCCGACCAGGTCCGTCAGGTCGGCGGCGACCCCGTCCAGCGCGAACATCGGCAGGTCGGCGTCGGCCATCGACACGACGTCCGGCGCGTTGCCCGCACGAGCGGCATTTGACAGCTTGGCGTTGCCACCGGCGAAGCCCGACGTCACGGTCTCCAGCACGACGGGTTCGCGCGGGTTGGCGGCGTTCCAGGCATCCACGACGGTGTTCGTGCCGCGCAACGACGACCAGAACTTCAGCGGACCGTTGGGGTCCTTTGTGGACGACGCGCAACCCGTGAGCAGCGTCAGTCCGGCGGCAGCGAGCAGGCTGCGGCGGCTGATCACGGGCGAACCGCCGGGCGCGGCACGTCCACCGGGTTGCCCCGGTCGGCGGCCTGGTAGACGGCCAGAGCGGCGGACACGACAGAACGTCCGTAGGCGCCGTCGATGTACTCGCCGTCGTTGCCCTGGGCGGCCGACACGAACCCGTCGAGCTGCGTGCGGAACGCCGAGCGCAGGTGGCCGGGGCTCGCCTCGACCAGCGTCGTGATGGTGCCGTCCCGCAGCAGGAGCAGGCCGTCGCTGGCGGAGACCCGCAGCGTCACCTCGGGCATGACGACGTCGGTCTCATCGTAGTACGGCGTTCCTCTGCTGGTCAGCACGACGCTGGCGGTGACACCGTTCGCGAGCTCGATCAACGCGAGCGAGTCGGTCTCGACGTCGATGCCGTCCCGGCCGCGGACCACGCTGCTGACCCTGCGCACGGTGCCGCCGCCGAACCACTGGATGCGGTCGAGGCCGTGCGTGCCGACGTTCAGCACGATGCCACCACCGGCCAGCACGGGGTCGAAGAACCAGGCGGGCCGCGAGTTCGGCTCGTAGTGCGCGGAACGGCGGTGCGCGATCAGCAGCGGCGAGCCGAACTCGCCGGACGCGATGAGCGCGCGGGCCTCCCGTGCCACCGGGTCGAAGTGGATGACGTGCGCGACCGCGAGCAGCACGCCCGCGCTCCGGCAGACCTCGATCATCCGCGAGCAGTCCTCGACGGTGGTCGCCATCGGCTTCTCCACCAGCACGTGCAGTCCGGCCTCTGCGGCCTCGACGACCTGCTGGGCGTGCAACGCGTGCGGTGTCGTGATGATGACGGCGTCGAGGTTCCCCTCGCTGATCATCGTCCGGTAGTCCTCGTACACCTCGACCCCCGGAGCCGCGAGCGCTTCGGCGGCCTCGCGCCGCACGTCGCAGATCGCCGCGATCGAGTAGGCGTCGGCTCCGGCCGCCGCACGGACGTGGTGCGCGCCGACCGCGCCGGCACCCAGGAGTCCGATCCGGAATGACGTCATGTTCCTGCTTTCTCGGGAAGCTTCAGCTCTGCCATGCCGCACGACGCCCTGACGACGAGCCGCGGCTGGATCAGGACCTGTTGGGAGGGAACGTTGCGGCCACCGTCGATGCGGTGGAGCAGCAGCTGGGCGGCGAGCGCGCCCACCTCGGTCTTGGGAGGCGAGACGGCGGTCAGCGGCACGTCGCCGACCTCCGCCACCTCGTCGTCGTAGGCGACCACGGCGAGGTCGCCCGGCACCGACAGGCCGAGCCTGCGGGCGGCGACGATCAGCGCGGCGGCGTCGCGGTCACCGTGGCAGAACACGGCCGTGACACCGGACTCGACGCAACGCCGTGCGTACGCGGAGATGTCCTGGGTCTGCCAGAGCAACCGGCACGAGGTGGCGGCGGCCTCGACCTTCAGCAGTTCGACGGCCTGCTCGAACCCGGCCGCGACCTGCTCGGACGTACCGGTGCTGACGCGGCCGAGGAACCCGATCCGCTGGTGTCCCAGCGACTTCAGGTGCCGCACGGCCTTGCAGACACCACCGGCGTGGTCGGTGCCGACGAACGTGGTCGGGTCGTCGGGCTCCGGCGACGGCGGGCGCCGCTCGGCGAGCACGTACGGGACCGGGAGGTCGCGCAGACCGTCCACGTAGGACTGCGGGTCGTCCATGAGGTGCAGGCTCGGTACCAGGAGCAGGCCCTGCACCCCGGTTTCGAGCATGGTGCGCAGCTCGTCGCGTTCGACGTCGAGGTCGTACTTCGAGCACACCAGCACGACTCCGACCCCGGCGCCCCTGAGAACCCGCTGCAGTCCGTCGATCACACGCGGGTAGTAGTAGGTCGTCGACGGGACGAGCACGCCGACGAGCGGCCGCCCGGTCCCGATCGGGGTGGTCTCCGACCGGACGAACGTGCCCGCGCCCTGCCTGCGCAGCACGATCTGCTCGTGCACGAGCTGGCCGACGGCGCGCCGGATCGTGTTGATGCTGACCGACAGCGTGGTCGCGAGCTCGCGCTCCACGGGCAGCTGGTCGCCGGGCCCGTACACCCCGTCGGCGATGTCCTTGCGCAGACGGTCAGCGGCCCACTGCCATTTCGGGCGAGCGGAGGAATGAAGGAATGAATCCTCCGATTCAGCTGATGTCATGCCGGGAAGAATGACTGATGATGCTGCTTGCCGCAAGAGGTGACCTGTGATTTTGTGTGGCGAGACCACATCAGGCCAAAAATTCATTCCTTTCAGAGAATGAATTCGTTGCACGCTGGGAGTGTGCCCTCATGAATGAGGCAGACCTCGAAGAAGAACTCAGCAGGCCCTCTCCCGCGCTGGTCGCGGAGGCCGCCGGCTGGGGTGACGTCGTCGTGCTCGGAGCAGGCGGCAAGACGGGCTCGGGCATCGCCGGCATGGCCGCCCGCGCCGGCTCGGGCACGGTCCGCGCCGTCTCGCGCTGGTCCGATGAGGACAGTCGCGCACGGGTGGCGGCCCAGGGCGTCGACATCGTGACGGCCGACCTGGGCGACCCCGCAGCGGTCGCCTCGCTGCCCGACGCCGACACGGTGATCTTCCTGGTCGGCGCCAAGTTCGGCACGGCGGGCGCACCGTCGCAGGCGTGGATGACGAACACCGTCCTGCCCGCGTACGTCGCCGACCGCTACCCGAAGGCCCGGATCGTCGCCCTGTCCACCGGCAACGTCTACGGCATGACCGCACCGGTCACCGGCGGCAGCGTGGAGACCGACGAGCCGCGCCCCGACGGCGACTACGCGATCACCTGCCTCGGCCGTGAGCAGGTCTTCACCCACGCCGCCCGCACCCGAGGCACCCCGGTGGCGTTGATCAGGCTCAACTACGCCTGCGAACCCCGCTACGGCGTGATCGCCGACCTCGCCCGCAAGCTCGTGGCGGGCCAGCCGATCGACCTGACCACCGGCGCGGTGAACGTCGTGTGGCAACGCTACGCCAACGAGGTCGTGCTCCGCAGCATCGGCCACGCCTCGGACGCGCCGTTCGTGCTGAACCTGACAGGCCCGGAGACCGCGTCCGTCCGCTCGATCGCCGTCCGGCTGGCGGCACGACTGGGCGTCGAGCCGTCGTTCACCGGCTACCTGCCGGAGACGTCGCTGCTCAGCGACGCGACGACGTGCCACGAGCTCTTCGGCTACCCGGACCGCACGCTCGGGCAGCTGATCGACCTGCAGGCCTCGTGGCTGTCGGGCGGCGGCGCGCTGTGGGCGAAGCCGACGAAGTTCGAGCGACGGGACGGGCGGTTCTGATGGACTTCGAGACGGCGGCGCTGTTGCACCGCGGCACGGTGATCCCCGCGCACCCGCTGGCGCTGGACGCGTCGCGCCGGCTGGACGAGGAGCGGCAGCGGGGTCTGACCCGGTACTACCTGGCTGCTGGGGCGGGCGGACTGGCGGTCGGGGTGCACACGACGCAGTTCGAGATCCGGGAGCACGGGCTGTACCGGCCGGTGCTGGAGCTGGCGGCGGAGGAGATCGCCGGGCGGGCAGGGCTCGCGGTGGTGGGGGCGTTGGGGAGCGGCGCGGCAGCGGCAGGGGGCGTGGCGGCCACAGGCAGTGCGGCGGCAGGCGCGGAAGCAACAGACAGCGGGGCGGCAGGCGGCGGGCCTGCGACATTCGCCTCGGCTGCGACGGCCACCCGCACCGCGACTCCCAGCCCGCACCCGGCGGCCACCGATCAACCCAGCCCCACCCCGTTCGTGCGCATCGCGGGCGTAGCCGGCCCCACCGCCCAAGCAGTCGCCGAAGCCGAAACCGCCCGAAACCTCGGCTACGACGCAGTCCTGGTCTCCCCCGGCGGCCTCCCGAACCTCACCCCCGAGGACCTCCTCGACCGCAGCCGCGCGATCGGCGAGGTCCTCCCCACCATCGGCTTCTACCTCCAGGAGGCCGTCGGCGGCCGCTACCTCCCCCGCTCCTACTGGCGCCGCCTCGCCGACCAGCCGTCGACGGTCGCGGTGAAGGCCGCCCCGTTCGACCGCTACCGCACTCTCGAACTAGTCCAGGGCGTCGCCGACTCCGACCGCGGCCACGAGGTCGCCCTCTACACCGGCAACGACGACAACATCATCAGCGACCTCCTCACCCCGTTCCACGTCAACGGCACCATCAGGAGGTTCGTCGGCGGCCTGCTCGGGCACTGGGCGGTGTGGACTCGCTCGGCGGTCCGGATCCTCGACGACGCGCACAAAGCGGTTCAGGGCGACACCGAGGCGCGCCAGCGGGTCGAGGCGCTCAACGCCATGTGCGTGGACGCCAACGCGGCGGTGTTCGACGTGCGCAACGGTTTCGCGGGCGTGATCGCCGGCGTGCACGAGGTGCTGAGGCGCGAAGGCGTGCTCGACGGCATCTGGTGCCTCGACCCGCACGAGACCCTCTCCCCCGGCCAGGCCGAGGAGCTCACCCGAGTACTGAAGACCTACCCAGGCCTCAACTGACAACGAGGTGCGGGCATCGCGTCCGCCCACGGATGCCCGCACCTCAACCCTGGCCCGCACTTCCGTTGCGTGTCAACGGAATCTATCCGTCCCAGGAGGAACGTCATGGCGATCAGCAGGCACGGCAAACAACCCCGCCGGCGCACCGGGCACTTCGTCCTCAAGGCCGACATGGACATCCGGGTGATCGGCAACGCGAACGAGGCGGCGCAACGACTGCGGCGCGTGGTGCGGGAAACCACGGGCATGACCCTCGGCGACTCACGGGACGGCGTGGTCATGGTGACGCACGAGCCCGCGCTCCGAGGGCTCGGCGAAGACGGCTACGCCCTGCTGGTCAGCCCGCACGCGGTGATGCTGCGCGCGGCCACTCCAGCAGGGCTGCTCAACGCCGTCGAGCAGTTCCGCCGGCTGCTGTCAGCCGACGGAACCGTGACGGCGGCGGACCTCACTCACTTGACCGCCCCGGCCGTGGCACCGGCCTGGATGTAGCGCTGGAAGCACACGTACGCGGCCAGCACCGGCAGCATCGCGATGGTGAGGCCGGCGAACAGGCCGCTCCAGTCGCTCTGGTAGCCCTGCGAGGTCGACAGTGCCGCGAGTCCCTGCGCCAGCACGTAGTTCTCCGGATCCGGGTTGAGCACCAGCGGCAGCAGGTACTGGTTCCACAGGCCGAGGAAGTTGAAGATCGCGACCGACACCAGGCCCGGCCGCGCCATCGGCAGCATCACCCGGAAGAACACGCCCCAGTGCGTGCAGCCGTCGATGAACGCCGCCTCGGCGATCGCGGACGGCAGCGTGCGGAAGAACGCGTGCAGGAAGAAGATGGTGAACGGCGTCGCGAACGTCGCGTACACCAGGATCAGCCCGAGCTTCGTGCCCAGCAGGCCCATCTGCTCGACCGTGAAGAACAACGGCACGAGCGCGAGGAACGTCGGGAAGAACTGGGACGTCACGAACAGGTAGTAGACGAACCTGTTGCCCGGGAAGCGATAGCGCGCCAGCGTGTAGGCCGCGATGCCGCCGACCAGCATGGTCACGAACAGCGCGCCGCCGACGACGATCACCGAGTTCAGGAAGTACTGCCCGATCGACGCCTCGTTCCAGGCGCGGCCGAAGTTCTCCCAGCGGACCTCCGACGGCACCGTCCACGGGCTGGTCAGGATCTCGGTGTCGGACTTGAACGAGCTCGTCACCGCCCACAGCAGCGGGAACGCCGTGACGACCGCCCAGAAGCCGAGCGCGATGTGCAGCGGGAACCGTTTCATGCCAGCTCCGTCCGGTTCTTGTTGCCGCGCAACGCCACCAGCGCGAACACGAGCGTGCCGAAGAACAACGCGACGCCCATCGCCGACGCGTAGCCGAACTTGCCGTACTCGAACGCGGTCCGGTACAGCGACAGGCCCATCACCTCGGTGGAGCCGTCCGGCCCGCCCGGTCCGACGGTCATGATCTGGACCAGCGCGAACGCGTCGAGCGCCACCATGCCCAGGTACACGAACGCCACCTGGACGTTGTCGCGCAGCAACGGCAGCGTGATCCGCCAGAACGTCGTCCAGCCCGAGGCGCCGTCGATCAGCGCGGCCTCGTAGATCTCGCGCGGGATGCCGTCGATGGCCGCGGAGAAAAGCACCATGTAGAAGCCGACGCCCGACCAGATCATCACGGCCATCACCGCGAACAGCGCGAGCGACGGTTCCGCGAGCCAGCTGCGCGCCAGCCCGTCCAGGCCGACCGCACGCAGCACGCCGTTGATCAGGCCGTTGTTCGGGTTGTAGGCGAAACCCCACAGCACGGCCACGATCGCGACCGACAGCAGCTGCGGGAAGAAGAACACGATCTCGTAGAACCGCGCTCCCCGCACGCCGGTGCGGCCGTCGGACCCGCCGCGCTGGATCATCGTGGCGAGGAACAGGCCGATCGCGATCGTCGCCGCGGGCATGATCAGCAACAGCAGCAGGTTGTTCTTGATGGCGTCGAGGAACAGCGAGTCGCCCGCCAGCCGGGTGAAGTTGTCGAACCCGACGAAGTTCGCCTTGCCCGCGACGCCGTTCCAGTCCGTCAGGGACAGGTAGAACGCCTGCGCGTAGGGCGACACGATGAAGATGATGTGCAGCACCAAGGCGGGTGCGAGGGCGCCGATGACGAACCCGTACCCGCGGTTGAGCCTGCGGCGCCTGGTCGGCACGGGCGGAGCGGGCGCCGCAGCCCGCTCCACCGGCCTGGTCAGCACCTTCACTTGCGCTCGTACTTCTTGATGCTGGTGTCCTTCGCGAGGTCGTCGGCGGCCTTCTGCACGCGGTCGACCCACTCGGCGGGCGTGATCCTCCGGGTGACGAGCTCGGCGACGCTGTCGTCGACGGCCTTGGTCAGCGTCGGGTACCAGATGCGGTGCCGGTAGTTGATCGTGTCATCACCGGCGTTCTTCACCGCCTCGGCGACCGAGCTGAGCGCCGGCGACATCGTCAGGCCCTCGGTGGCGCCCTTGACCGACGGGAGCGTGCCGACGGACTTCGCGAAGTCCTTCATGGCGTTGCGGGAGAACAGCATCCGCAGGAACTCCAGTCCGCCCTGGACGTTCTTGCCCTGGCTCGGCACGAGGTAGGCCTCGCTGCTGGCCGCGTGGATCGCGTTGGTCTTGAGCTTGCTGCTGGAGCTCAACGACGGCACGGCGCCCATCACCATGTCGAACCCGGCGGGCGTGACGGACTTCTGCTCGGCTTCGAGCCACGAGCCGCTCGGGATGATCGCGGCCTTGCCCTGACACCAGGCGGCCTGGGCCTCCGTGTGGGACAACGCCTCCGAGCCCTGCATGATGTAGCCCTTGCCGGACAGCTCGGCGATCGCCTCGGCCGCGGCCTTGACCGACTCGTGCCTCCACGCGTTCGGTTCCAGGTTGTCCAGCGACTTCAACAGGTCCATGCCACCGCCGCGCACCGCCATGACCAGCAACGGATCGGTGACGTACTCGGGGAACTTGCCCTGGTAGGTCCACGGCGCGATGCCGGTCTTCTTGATGTCCTCGCAGAGTTCGAGCATCTCCTGCCAGGTCTGCGGCCACATCCAGCCGTTCTTCTCGAACAGCGGCTTCGAGTACCACAGGCCCCAGGCGGTGTAGGCGTAGTTGAACCGCACGAACGACCCGTCGTAGATCCCGTCCTCGACCACGCCGGGCAGCAGGGTGTCGCGCACCTTGACGTTCGGGTCGTCCCAGGACGGCGCGTCGAGCAGCTTGTCGAGGTTCTCGAGCTGCTGCGACTGGTTGAGCGCGGCGATGTCCAGGCGACCGGCACCCGTGTTGTTGACGACGTCCGGCGGGTTGCCCGCGACGAACCTCGGCCGCAGCGTGTCGCCGACCTTCTGGATTCCCTTGTGGTCGATGGCCGCGCCACCGAACTGCTTCTTGTAGGCGGCTTCGGCGGCGAGCACGTAGTCGTCCCCGTAGGCGCCCTTGAAGACGACGACCTCCAGCGGGGCGTCGGCCTTGACGCCGAACGGGTTCGTGGCGCTCGTGGCGCCGCCGGTCGACTGCGGTCCGCTGTTGTTGCCGGCGGTGACGCAGGCGGCCAGACCGGGCACGGTCAAACCCAGCACCGCGGCGGCTCTGAGCATGCTGCGCCGCGAGATCTCGTTGGAGGACATGGCGGGTCCGTTCTTGTCGAGGGGTCAGGGAAGGGCGAGCCAGCCGCAGCCCTGGCGCCAGTGGCCGCCGGACTGGAGGTGGCTGACGATCGTCCGCTGCAACGTGGTGTCCTGCGGGAGGGCGGCGAGATCGCCGGTGCCGGGCGGGAGGTGGTACACGAACTCGAGCACGTCGCTGTCGCAGTCCGGGGCCGGCCCGAACGTGGTCCAGAGGCGTTGGAAGCGAACGATGTTGGAGGTGTCCTTGAGGTGGTCGGCGAGCTGCGGGTCCAGCAGCCACGAGCGGCAGGTGCCGTGCTCGTAGCTCTCGTCCGGGAAGTGCCGCGCGAAGAACGGCCTGGCGCGGCGGAACGACTCGTCGCACGCCTCGGGCGTCATCGGCCCGTCACCGGGGATGTGGACCTCCAGGACGGGCGTGCCCTCCTTGGGGCCTGTCGCAGACTCCGCCTTGTACTCGTCGACCGTGAGCACCGCGCGGTCGAACTGGAGCTTGCCGAGGCGGAAGAGCGTGCCGCGGAAGTGCCGCACCAGCCAGCCCTGCCGGTCGAAACCGCCCGTGTCGTAGTACTTGCGGTAGCTGACGACCTTGGCGCCGAGGTCCTGCACGGTCGCCGCGGTGACGTCGAACGGGATGTCCAGCCGCCGGTGCAGGTTCAGCACCGACGGCAGTGCGAGCAGGAAGAGGTGGACGTAGAAGTACCGTCCGGCCGCACCGAGTTCGGCGGGCGCGTTCGGCCAGTCGATCTTGCGACTCGGGATCGGGTCGGCCGCGTAGAGCACCTGGTGGCAGCGCCGCAGCGCCTCCCACAGCTCCGGTGTCCTGTTCGGACCGGGCAGTGTCGCCAGCACGCCGGCGTGGTCGACGTCCGGGACGCCGAGCAGCGCGAGCCGCCGGGCGGCCTCGTCCGTCGTCACCGGTTCGAGGTCGGCGACGTCGGCGGCCGGCTGTTTCAGCAGCGCGGCGAGCCAGTCGTCGGTCTCGCTCATGGCGGTACCTGCTTTCGGAGATTCCTTCCCCGAAAAGGGAATGAATACGGCCTGTCTTGCCCTGGTTCGGCACATCATTATGTGTGACCTCCTGCACGTCAATGATTCTTCGCAGGTCACACGAACAGCTGAAGAATGACTACGGTCCGCTCATTCCCCCAGGTCCGAGGCTTGCCGTGCGTGAGGATTCATTCCTTCGGGACGGGATTCATACCGTTGACTCGGCAATCGGCAGCGCATTTGAATGGTTCGCATGCCCGATCCCGTTCTCCGGCTCGCTGTCGCCGGAGCAGCGCATCCGCACGTCGCCTACGTCCTCGACGAACTCCCGCTCCGCACCGATGTCGCACTCGTCGGCATCAGCGATCCGGACCCCGCCCTCGCTCACCGGTACGGCGTGCCCGCCTACGCCGACCACCACTCGTTGCTGGAGGCCCAGCAGCCCGATGTCGTCGTGGTGGCGGGGATCTACTTCGAACGCGGTGCCATCGTGGCCGACGCGCTGCGAGCGGGTGCGCACGTCCTCGCCGACAAACCGTTGTGCACCAGTTTGTCCGATGTGGACCTCATCGCGGCCGCCGCCAACGAGACGAGACGGTCCGTCTCGTTGCTGCTGGAGAAGCGCGGCTACCCGGAGACGCTGGCCGCGCGTGCGTTGCTCGACTCCGGCGCGCTCGGCTCGTTGTCGCTGGTGGCGGCCTCGGGACCGCACAAGCTGAACCGCCCGTCGCGGCCTGCCTGGTTCCTCGACCCGTCGACCTACGGCGGGGTAATCGGTGACCTGGCCGTGCACGACATCGACCTCGTCCTGTGGCTGTCCGGTGCCCGGGAGGGCTCGGTGAGCGCGGTCGGAGGCCCGTTGCACGGCGCTGTCCTGCTGCGCGCGGGTGAGGTGGCGGCGACGATCGAGGTGAGCTGGCTGACCCCGGACGCGGCGCCGTGGCACGGCGACTACCGCATGCGCCTCACCGGCACCTCGGGCACCGCGGAACTGCTGTGGACGCGGGAAAAGCTGACCGCCGTCACGCACGATCGTCCGTTGTGGACTGTTGAGACGCCGGAACGACGGCGTCCCGCCACGGCTGCGCTCGACGCGTTCGTGGCCGGTGAGGAGCCGGAGATCGGCACGGCGGCGAGCCTTCTCGCCACGCGGATCGCCCTGCTCGCCCAGGACAGCGCCGACAACGGAGGGGTGGTGCACCGATGGGCGGCATGAGGTTCGCGCTGGTGGGCGCCGGGGCCATCGGCGAGGTGCACGCGCGGTTGATCGCGTCCTCGGCCGAGCTCGCCGTGGTCGTGGACAACAGCCTGGAGCGCGCCCGGCAGGTCGCGTCCGAGTTCGGTGGCACGCCGACTACGTCGCTCGCTGAAGCATTCGAGCAGGTCGACGCGGTGAGCGTGTGCCTGCCGAGCGGTGCGCACGCGGACGCCGCCGTGCTCGCGTTGCAAGCGGGCAAGCACGTGGTGGTGGAGAAGCCGATCGACGTCACGCTGGAGGCGGCGGACCGGATCATCGCCGCCGAACGCGAGTCCGGCCGCACCGTCGCGGTGATCAGCCAGCGGCGGTTCCAGGCCGAACCGGCGGCCGCGCGCCGGGCGATCAGCGAGGGCAGGCTCGGGCGGATCACCTCGGGCATCGCCGAGTCGACGTTCTGGAGGCCGCAGGAGTACTACGACTCCAAGCCGTGGCGCGGCACGTGGGCGCTCGACGGCGGTGGCGCGTTGATGAACCAGGGCATCCACGCCGTCGACCTGCTGCTGTGGCTGATGGGCGAGCCCGTGGAGGTGCTGGCCCGCAGCGCCTGCCTGGCCCACGACCGCATCGAGGTCGAGGACACGGTCGCGGCCGTCGTGACGTTCGCGAGCGGGGCGCTGGGCACGATCACCGCGACCACGGCGGCGAATCCCGGCCTGCCGGTGCGCGTCGCGGTGCACGGCGACCGCGGCAGCGTCGTGATCGGCGAGAGCGGCTCCGTCGACGACGCGCACCTCGCCCAGTACAACGACTTCCTCGACGCCGTGCGGGACGGCCGGCCACCTCTCGTCGGCACCGCGGACGCACGTCGTGCCCTCGCCGTCGTGCTGGCCGTCTACGAGTCCGCCCGCACCGGCACCCCCGTCGCGCTGAATGGAGAACGGTAGTGCGCATCGGCATCATCGGCACCGAGAACAGCCACGTCGACCACATCATCGACCACCTGAAGGACGGCACCGGGCCTCGCGTCGTGGCGATCAGCGGCGGCGCGTCCGAACGCAACGAGTCGTTGCGGCTCAAGGGTTCGCTGCAGGTCGTGGACGCGCCGGAGGACCTGCTCGGGCTGGTCGACGCGGTGGTCGTCGCCGACCGGCACGGCGACCTGCACCGCGCGCACGCCGTGCCGTTTCTCCGGGCCGGGCTGCCCGTCTTCGTCGACAAACCGCTCGCCTGCACGGTCGAGGACGCGTCGGCTCTGGTGGCCGAGTCGTTGGCGCACAACGCACCGATGACGTCGTCGTCCGCGCTGCGCTGGATCCCCGACACCGAGGTCCTTGCCGCACAAGGTCCTGCCCGCCGTGTCGTCACCTCGGGGCCGGTGGATCCGTCGAGCCCGTACGGCGGGATCTTCTTCTACGGCATCCACCCGGTCGACGTGGCGTTGCGGCTCGCACCGGGCCCGATCCGGTCGGTCGACGTCACCCGGCTCGCCGACCGCATCGCCGTGAAGGCCGAGGTGGGTTCGACCGAGGTCGAGATCGACCTGGTGCTGGGCGAGGCGCCGTTCACCGGCTCCGTCACCACGTCCTCCGGCACGGTCGAACGCGAGCTCGTGCTCGACGCGCACTACTTCGTGCCGGGCCTGGAGGCGTTCCTGGACATGGCTCTCACCGGCAAGCCGCCCATCTCCCACGACGACCTGCTGCGCCCCGTCCACCTGCTCTCCGCCGTCACGAAGGCCATCGCATGATCATCCCCAAGCCCGTCCACCTGGTCCGCTCCCCCGGCACGTTCCGCCCGTCGGCCATCGCGGCCACCGGCGACGCCGTCCCGGTCGCCCGGCTGCTGCGGTCCTATGCAGACCTTCCGCTGCGCCTGGACGGCGACGTCGTCTTGGAGGTGGACGGCGAGGGCGAGGCGTACTCGTTGTCCGTGACATCAACGGGGATCGTGCTGCGCGGGTCGGTGGCCGGTCTGCGGCACGCCGTGCAGTCGTTGCGGCAGCTCCTGTCCGACGGCGAGGTCCCGCTGGTCGAGGTGCGCGACGAACCCCGCTTCGCCTGGCGCGGAGCCATGATCGACGTGGCGCGCCACTTCCAGCCCGTGTCGTACCTGCGCAGGCTCGTCGACCAGATCGCGCTGTACAAGCTCAACGTCCTGCACCTGCACCTCACCGACGACCAGGGCTGGCGGATGCCGGTCGACCGCTACCCGGCGCTCACCGGCGTCGGCGGGCAGCGCACCGAGAGCATGATCGGCCCGGCCGGCAGCACGTCCTACGACGGCACCCCGCACGGCGGCGCCTACACCAAGGAAGAACTCCGCTCCCTCGTGTCGTACGCGGCAGAGCGCGGCGTGACCGTCGTGCCCGAGATCGAGATGCCGGGCCACGCCCGCGCCGCACTCGCCGCCCACCCGGAGCTGGGCAACTTCCCCGAGCGCACGGTGCCCGTGTGGACGGGCTGGGGCGTGTCGGAGTCGTTGTTCGGCGTGCAGGAACAGACCTTCGCCTTCCTGCGCGACGTCCTGGACGAGGTGCTGGAGGTCTTCCCCTCACCGCACGTCCACATCGGCGGCGACGAATGCCCTGCCGTGGAATGGGAAACGAGCCCGCTCGCCGCGACCCGCATCGCCGCCGAGGGCCTGCCCGGCCCTGGTGCGCTGCACGGCTGGTTCCTCGGCCGCGTCAGCTCGTACCTCGTCTCGCGGGGACGTCAGCCGATCTGCTGGGACGACGGCGAGAACCCGCACGGCCTGCCGCTCGACGCCGCGGTGATGATCTGGCGCGACCCTCAGCACGGCCTCGAAGCCGTCCGCCGGGGCCATCGGCTCGTCATGGCGCCGTTCCGCAGCACGTACCTCGACTACCCGCAGAGCTCTGCCGGTGAGCCGCCCGGCCAGCCCGCCGCCGTGGTGTCGCTGGAGGACGTCTACCGCAACGACCCGGTACCGACGGGCTGGGACGCGGAGTGCGCGGCGCGGGTGCTGGGGACGCAGGGGCAGTTGTGGACGGAGTTCGTGCGGACGCCCGAGCACGCCGAGTACCTGGCGTTCCCGCGGCTGTGCGCGCTGGCGGAGTCGGCGTGGTCGGTGGACCGCGACTGGGAGGACTTCCGCGCCCGGCTCAAGGCACACGCGCCGCTGCTCGCGCAGGTGGCGCCGCACCACAGGCCGCTCGACCGGGGTTGAGGGACGTTGGAGTCGGGGTGATGCCAGTGGGCGCCCGAGCAGTGTTGAGGGCGTGGGCAGGCGGTGCCAGAGATGCCGCGACCGAGGTCCGTCAGGCCTTGACGCGGCCCTTCGTCGTCCACATCCGGTAGCCCGCCGACCGGGCCTCCGCCTCCGACCCGAACGTCATGTCGCCCTTCATCCGCCGGTAGTACGGCGAATCCGGCGTGTGGTAGACCATCGTCTTCGAGTTGCCCTTGACCGGCAACGACGGCTTCGCGGGCGACGGCTTCGGCGCGGCCGCCGGCTGCTCGGCGATCACCACCTGCTCGGCGGCGTGGCGGGGCGCGGGCAGGGCCAGGCGGGCCTTGGGGCGTTCGGGCTGGAGGCGGCCGCGCACCGACAGCCACGTCACGAGCACGCCGACGGCGAAGGACGCCAGGCACAGCAGGAACATCTGCGAGAACAACCAGAGCACAGCGGACTCCTAACGGACGACGACGTCGACCTGGCGTGTGGCCGGGTCGTACTCGCCGCCGGGGGCGGGACGGGTCTCGATGGCGATCAGCGCGGGTGACACGCCCTGCCCGACGAGGACGTCGCGGACCATCTCACCTCGCTTCACCGCCATCGCCTGGTCGGTGCCGTGGGCGACCAGCGTGATCGAGGCGCGCGGGGCGACCAGCAGCATGCGGCCGACGCGCTGGATGAGCACCGGGCCGTGACCCTCGTAGGCGGTGGTGCCCTGCACGAACCGGATCGCGCCGTTGCCGTTGACCAGGCGGGAGATCGAGTCGTGCAGCGCCTCGACGTTCAGGTCGCCGGTCGTGGTGGACGGGGCCACCTCGATGCGGTCGGTGAGCTGCAGGCCGTTCGCGGCCTCCTTGACGGCGTCGCGCACGGCGGTCGCCCTTGCCTCGTCCGGCACGCGGGCGGCGACCACCACCTGTCCGTTGTGGACGGTGGCGGTCACGTCCGTCACCTTGGCGGACAGCGCGGCGTCGACCACGCGGCCGATCACGACCGGCGGGATCGGCAGCAGGCCGCCCTGCCGGAGCGCGGCCGTGACGCGGTGGCCGTCGGACTGCACGGCCTCCATCAGCGCGCGGCGTTCGGCGTCGTCGGCGACCGCGCCGGACACCAGGATCTCGCCGCCGCGCACCGCCACGAGCAGTTGCTCGGGCTCGGCCGCGCGCACGTCGGCGGCACCGACGCCGGACACGTCGGACACCACGGCGCGCACCGCGTCGACCGAGCGGGGCGCGACCTCGCTGACCACGACCGTCCGGCCGTCGACCGCGACGACGCCGTGGTAGCCGGCCTTGCCGAGCGCTGTCCGCACGTCGGCGTGCAGCGTCCGTTCGATGCCACCGCCGTAGACGACCACGCCGGTGGCGGCGAGCAACGCGGGCACCAACAGCCCGCCAATCCAAACCGCGTGAGGCAAACGCACGGCGCAGGGGTACCGAACCCGGCGACGCGAAATCCAGCTGCTCCACCCTTTGGAGCAGAACGTCACCCGGTCGGGTGGCCGGGTGACGTTCGGTCGCACCTCGGGGGCGGGGATGCCGGGCACCACCACCCCCGGCCCACGCCTCTAGTCGACCACCGTCCGGGTCCTGCGCCACGCGATCACGATCAACGCGATCAGACCGAACAGCGGGATCGTGCTGATCGCCCACGACAGCCCCATGGGCGGCCCCGGCTGCTCCATCACCTGGAGGTTCTTCAGCTCACCCGACCCGGCACCGGCAGGTCCGTCGACGTCGAACCTCATCGTCCACGTCCCCTGCTCGGGCAGGGCGAAGATGTCGAGCCCCCACACCTCGCGCTTGCGCGGGTGACGCGCCAGCGGGCTGTCGTCGGCCTCCACGCCCTCGCGGAACAGGGTGAGCGTGCCCTTCTTGCCGTCGATCCCGTTCTCCGGCGCGAACGTGAAGTCGAGCGACTGCATCGCCTTCACCGGCCACGTGCTGAAGCCGATGGTCAGGTCGTACGGCCCTGCCTGCACCTTCTCGGTGTGCACCACGTTCACCGGTTCGAAGGCCAGCGCCGGCGTCGCGAGTCCGAACAGCAGCGCGACCGTGCCCGCGAGTCCCAGCAACGTCTTACGCATGGCGGGCTTCCTTTGCCGGTGAGAGGTGGCGGAGCATGTGGCCGAACCGCCGGCCGAGCATCCCGGCGAGGGCGCCGAGCACCACACCGGCCACGACGGTGGCCGCGTAGCGGTCGATCGCCGGGAAGTTGCTGCCGTACGTCAGCATCCGCTGCAGGGGCGCCAGGGCCGTGATGATCAGGCCGCCGGCCGCGCCGGTGATCCACGCGGGCAGTCCGCGCAGCAGTTCGACGACGACGGCGACGAGGACCAGGCTCATCGGGATCATGTTGGGCAGGCCGGGCACGCCGTCGACGTAGTCGCGCAACGGCAGGCCGGTGGCGTTCGCGTAGACCTCGGTGGCCCACGGCGAGAACCACCAGAACACGGCCTGCAGCAGTGCGACGACGATGCCGACGGTCAACGCGCCACCGCGCCGGTTCAGCACGTACGCGCCCATGAACAGGATCATCACCGAGAAGAACGCGCTGCCGGCGTTGACCGTGTTGACCGGGCCGCCGGGCAACGCGCGCAGGCCGAGAACGGTCACCATGCTGAACGCCAGCAACGTGCCCGCGGCCGCCGCGAGACCGTAGGTGCCCCAGCTGTGGTCACGGCCGACCGCGAAGATCATCACCGCGCCGACCATCGTGATCGAGATCGACAGCAGCAGCCCGATGTGCGGCGGCGAGTCGATCACCGCGTCGAAACCGTAGAGGCCGTGCCACCACTGGTCCCAGAGTCCGTAGACGAGGAACAGCGCCGCGCCGATGCCGGAGACCAGGTAGCCGACGGGAGCGGAGAACGTGCGGCCGAAGACGCCGACCGCGCGGCCGCCGACCACCGGGTCGATCGGCCTGTCCCGCTTCGCGGCCGCCGTCGTCATCAGCACGACGGCGAGGCTCGCCAGGCCGGAGATCGCGCTGCCCGCGTACAGGAACAGGTGCGGCAGCGTGAAGAACGTGTCCGGTCCGACGTCGGAGTGCCACTGGATGTCCCAGGTCAGTCCGATCAACGAGATCAGCGTGCCGCCGACCACGACGCTCGCCGGCACCAGCCCCCTCGGGACCGTCCCCACCGACGGCGTCGCCGCCGCCGTGATGTTCACAGTCATTCCTCCCCCTTCTCAGGTGAGCAGCAGCGGGATCACGACCCGCTCGCCGCGCAGTGACACGGTGATTTCCCATTGGCCGGCCATGAACAGGTCGACGCCCGCGACCCGGTACCGGCCGGGGGCCTGCGGCGCCGCGGTGACCGGGGCGAGCGCGTGGCCCATCTGCGGCATCGCCGGTTCGACCGTCACGTCGCCGTCGGCGGCGTTGCCGGAACGATCGGTGATCCGCAGGTCGAACGAGTTGCTGCCGGTCCTGGTGCTGGTGGGCGTGAGCTCGAACCGGAGTTCGCTGCTCTCGGCTAGATGCGGCTGTGCCTCGACTCCGCGCGGCCACAGCACGACGAGGGCCGCCACCACGGCGAGCACCCCCGCCACGACGGCCACGGCTGAACGCTTCACTTCGAAGCCACTCCCTTCGCGGCGGGAACGTCGACGACCCGTGGCACGGTGACGACCGAGTAGTCCCGTTCGACCTGGATCCACACGAGGTAGCGGCCGGGCAACGGGAACGAGTAGGTGAACGGCACGTCCGGCCCGTAGGCGGCGACGCTCTCGTCGGGCTTGTCGGGCATGCCCGGCACCGGCGGGATCATCGAGTGCACGTGCGCCCAGATCGGTGCCTCGACGGCACTTCCGGTCATCGGGCCGACGACGATCATGTGCCCGAGCATGCCCAGCCACGGTTGCAGGTCGCGTTCGCCGAACTTCGCGGTGATCGTGCTCGGCCTGCCCGCCTCGCGGATCTCCATCGCCGTCTCGGCCTTCCCGTCGTGCTCGGGGGCGACGGCGGTGCCGGCAACGTCCACACCGGACCGCAGCAGCTGCACTCCCCCGCCGCGCCGGGCGATCTCGGCCGCCACGGCGTGCACGCCCTGTTCGGGATCGCGCAGCCTGGCGCGGTACTCGCCGGGCGCCGTCCGGACCGGGTGCAGGTGGCGGAGATGCCCGGACGGCGACACGACGACGAGGTGGATGAACGCGCTGTCGTGCACCAGCAGGTCGTCCACCGGCCGTCCGGACGAGCCGTCGGTCAGGCTCAGCACGAGGTCCCTGTCCTCCATGCGGGGCACCATGTTCACCGGTGGCCGCGAGAAGTCCGTGATGGACGTTCGTTCGTAGGGGTTCATGACGGTGTCGAACGTCGGGTCGAGCTGCGTGCCGGGCGCCGCGACCGGCGGGATGCTCGGCGCCAGCAACGCCGCCGTCACCCCGACCGCGACCGCCGCGACCATGCCCGCCGTCGGCACCAGCGCGAGGCCTGGCCTGCCGAACACGGCGAACAGCAACGCCGCCAGCAACAGCACGCCGGCCGCGATGAACCCGCCGTAGGTCGCGTTCTCCCACGGCGACGGCACGAGCGCGGGCACGACGAACGGAATGGTCGCCTCGTCGACCGCCAGCTCCCACGGACCTGGCCGGTCGACGTGCAGCAGCCCGGAGTGGAACCCCGGCGTGGCACCGAGAACCACCTTCGTCGTGCTGCTCGGCGCACCGGCCGCGCGCAGGGTCAGCGTCAGCTCGCCCGGCGGTGTCCCGGCGTGGGTCACCACGTCGACGTGCACCGGCCCCGGCACCTCCGCGACCCGCCTGATGATCACCGTCAGGTCGCGGTCGCCGAGGCTCTGCGCGACGTGGACGTCGGCACCGGACTGGACGCCGTCGGCGAATGCGGGGGCACCGATCCCCAGGATCGCCCCCAGCACGAGCAGCAAGGTCACACCACGTCGTTTCATCGCGACCGAACGTATCGATCACGCGTGGCCCGCCGCGTCACTGCCGAGTCGGAATCCGCATCCCCCGCTCGGGGGACCCGCGCCCCCTGCGAAGCGGGAGGATCTCAGGGGAGGCTTGCGGCAAGATTCGACTCGATGGATTCGGTCAAGTTCCCCCTCAGGCACCAGTCCGCGCTGGTCGCCGTCGTGTGCATGGTCGTCGACGGCGGGTTCGTGCTGCTCGACCGCGAACCGTTCACACAGACCATGATCGTGCTCTTCCTGACGCTGGCCGTGGACGCCATGCTCGCCGGTCCCGCGCGGCTGTCGCTCTGGGTGGCGGCGGCGCAGGCGGCCGTCCCGGTGATCATCCTCGTCTCGATGAACAACGGGATCGACGCCAACGACGCGGGCCTGCTGATCGCCGGGTACCGGGCGGGGGCGTGGCTGCGCGGCGGACCGGCGTACGCGGCGCTCGGGCTGCTGTCCGCCAGCCTCGTGGTCTGCATGCTGCTCAACGACTACAACCTGCTGTTCGCCGTGCTGGTGGCGGCCAAGGGCGCGCTGCTGCCGTGGCTCGTCGGCCGCTACACCACCGCACGCCGCGCGTACCTCGCCGAGCTGGAGAAGCGGTCGGCGATGGCCGAGAAGGACGCGAGGGCGGCGGTGACGAAGGCGATCACCGAGGAGCGCGGCGCGATAGCCCGCGACCTGCACGACGTGATCATCCACCACGTGAGCGCGATCAACCTGCACGCCGGCGCCGCCCGGCTCGGCAACCCGAACGGCGACCCGAAGCTCACGAACTCGTTGCGCGCGGTCGAGACGTCCAGCCGCGCGGCCATGGTGGACCTGCGGCACCTGCTCGACCTGCTGCACGGCGACAAGTCGGAGGGCGCGCGGCAGCCGGGGCTCGGCAACCTCGACGAACTGCTCGACGGCGTGCGGGCGGCGGGCATCCCGGCCCGGCTGGAGGTGCGCGGGCAGTGCCGCGACCTGCCGGAGTCGTTGGACGTCACGGTCTACCGGATCATCCAGGAGCTGCTGACCAACGCGTTGCGGCACGGCGACGAGTCCGGCGTGACGGTGACGCTGGACTACGCGCCGGACTCGCTGACCGTCGCGTCGGAGAACACGGCGGGCCCCGGCGACGACTCGGGATCGGTGCGCCGCGGCCTGGTCGGCATCCGCAACCGCGCCGGCATGTTCGACGGCAGGACCCGGTCAGGACTCGACTCCGACGGCCGCACCTGGCGGACCACCGTCACGTTCCCCCTGGAGGCGTCATGACGTTGTCGGTGCTGCTCGCCGACGACCACGCGATGCTGCGCTCCGGCATGCGCGCGATCTTCGACACGCAGGACGACCTGCACTGCGTCGCGGAGGTCGCCGACGGCAGGGCGGCGGTGGCCGAGGTGGCGCGGCTGAGACCGGACGTGGCCGTGCTCGACATCCGCATGCCCAAGCTGGACGGCCTCGGCGCGACGGAGATGATCCTCGCCGACCCCGCGAACCGCACGAAGGTCCTGCTGCTCACGACCTACGACACCGACGAGTACGTCTACCGGGCGCTCAAGGCCGGTGCCAGCGGGTTCCTGCTGAAGTCGCTGCCGCCCGAGGAGCTGATCTCGGCGGTGCGCGTGGCGGCGCGCGGTGACGCGTTGATCGACCCGTCCGTCACGCAACGCCTGATCGCGCGGTTCGCCGTCAGCCTCGCCCCTCCCCCGACGCCACCGGAGCTGGACCTGCTGACGGCGCGCGAACGCGAGGTGCTGCAGCTCGTGGCGGCGGCCCACAGCAACGCCGAGATCGCCGCGCGGCTGCACGTCGGCGACGAGACGGTGAAGACGCACGTCTCACGGGTGTTGTCGAAGCTGGGGCTGCGCGACCGGGTGCACGCCGTGGCTTACGCGCACATCAACGGCCTGGTGCAGCCTCGCCGCTGAGCCGTTCGTCGACGATCCAGGACCGGGTCCGCGAGCGGTCGAGGAAGCGCGCCTCGTCCTCGGCGACCCCGGAACCGGGCGCCAGGACGAGCGAGAGCCAGGTGCGGCGGGTCGCCGCGTCGGCGAACTTCATGTGCGTGATCGCGTCGAACTCCGCCGGGAAGCCCTGCTCGTCGCGGGGCGGCAGGTAGTTGCGCGCGTAGTGGAACGGGCCGGACCCGATGCTCAGGATCAGCGGCACGTGGTGGTTCTCGTAGTAATCGATGAACTCGTCCCTGCTCATACCGGCACGAGCCTTCAAGAACGCGATGGTGGTGATCACGGATCACCCTAGCGCTGCGGGAAAGCCCTGCTCGTCCTCGGCGACCCTGGTGCCGAGGACGAGCGGAAGAGGAGCCGCGGAGACCCCTCGTAGTACCCCGCGGCTCAGCTCTGCCAGACCAGCGGCGTCTTCACGTAGTCGTCGCCGCGGTTGTACTCGGCGCCCGCGACCTTCGAGCCGTCCTGGGCGGCGCTCAGCACGCACGTCTCGTAGGTCTCCCCAGCCGCCTTGAACGTCCTGGGGGCGCTGGTGGAGTCGCACTTCGGGGTGTCACCGGAGATGATCACGCCGGTGCCCTTGCCGTCCTCGCCGACGCCGCGCAGGCCGATCGAGGTGAAGCTGAGGTCGGTGCCGCTGAGGTTCTCGACCTTGGCCCGCAGGTAGAACGGCGTGATGTTCTTGGCCTTGTCGCCGAACTTCGCCAGGTCCTCCTTCGCGCCCGCCTCGATGGCGGTGACGGTGACGGCGATGGTGCCGCTCTTGTCGCCGACCGTGAGGGGGATGACCGCGCGCTCGCCGACCTTGAGCTTCGAGCCGGGCGCGGTGACGTCGCCACCGGCCGGGACGACCGGCGCGGACTTCGACGCGGAGGTCTCCTTCGTGCTGGTGGCGGTGCTGGTGGTCTCGGTCGTCGTGTCGGTGGCGGGGACGGCCTGGCCACCGGTCTCGGAGCCGCACGCCGACAGCAGGAGGCCCGCCGTCGCGACGGCGGCGATGAACAGGGGGCCACGGGCGTGCGTCACTGCGGAACTCCTCGGACTGCGGAACCTGGGGTTGCCCAGGACGTTAGGCCGGATGCAGGAGCGGCGGTATCGGTCGTTCACACCACACACCGGGCTCAGAGGTCGTCGAGGCCGATCAGACCGTCCTGGATCGCCCTCGCGACCAGCGCGGCCTTCGTCGGTGCCTGCCTGCCGATCGCCGCGTACTTGACCCTGATCCGCTCCAGGTGGGAGTTCACCGTGCTGAGCGTGATGTTCAGGCGTTGCGCCACGAACTCCTTCGACTCGGACTGGAACCACTCGACCAGGACCTCGGTCTCGCGCGGCGACAGCGCGGGCCTCGTCTCCGACCTGTCCCCCGCCAGCGCGCCCGCGAGCGCCGGCGGAGTGTACGACTGGCCCCGCGCCGCCGCCTTGACCGCCTGCACGAGGTGATCGGCGCCCTCGGCCTTCGTCAGGTAGCTCAGCGCGCCGATCTCCAGGCACTGCAGGGCGATCTCATCGTCGGAGCGCATCGAGTACACGATGACCCTGCGGCCGTCCTCGACGAGTCTGCGGAGCTCGGCCGTGGCGGGCGTGCCCCCGGCGAGGTGCAGGTCGAGCACGACGACGTCCGCCGCCGCACCGGGGCCGTTCCAGGCGACCTCCGGGTCCTCGCCGCTCGCCACCAGGTCGACGTCCGCCGTGGACAGCCAGTGCGCGACCCCCGCGCGCACCACGGGGTGGTCGTCGACCAGGACCGCCGTCACGCCGTCCGCCATCGCGCCTCACTTCTCACCAGTCCGCTGTGGACACTCGTCTCGACCGTCACCGCCACCGGTCTTCCCGGTGGCGGAAGTGTTTCCGGCGCGTCGGCGACCACCGCGACGCGCACCTCGTCGGCCGTGCGCAGCAGGCTCACCTTCGCACGCCCGTGCGCGACGGCCAGTGCCTGCGCCATCGGCGCGACCAGCTCGCGGCGCACCTCCGTCGGCACCGCTGTGGCCGTGCCGCTGACCGCGAGCGAGACGACGACGCCACGCCGTTCAGCGACGTCCACGCACGCCGTCAGCTCGTGCAGCAACGGGTCCGGCACGTCGTCGTTCTCCGCGAACAGCCTGCGCAGCTGCACGGCCGCGACCGAGCACCGCAGGCGGGTCGTCTGGTCGGCGACGCTCACCTGCTCGTCGGCCAGGTCCGCGAGCAGCGGCAGCAACGCGCCCAGCTGGCCCTCGAAGCCCGCCTTCAGGTCCTGTTCCCGTTGCCGGGCAAGCTCTTCGCGGGTGCGGGCGGCGTCGTGCTCGGCGGCGGCCTCCGCGGCGAGCCTGGCGTCCCGGTGCAGCACGCGCGTGATCACCAGGACGCCGACCTGGAAGCTGGTGCCGCTGAGGATCACGACCCCGGCCGTGCCCACGTCGCCGTTCCCGGCGTGCAGGAACCACGCGACGCTGAAGCAGATGTGCGCGCTCAGTGCCACCACCAGCGCTGCCGGCTTCTCGACCAGCACCAGCAGCAGGTACCAGCCGACCAGCCCGAACGCCCAGTCGGGATCGCCGAACGACCCTCCGGCCGGCAGGGCGGTCGTCGCCAGCACCGACGCGGCGAGCGGTGCCACGGCCAGGAGCGGCGGAGTCGGCGTTCCGGTCGCCACGTGTGCCGCGACGACCGCCAGCACGGTGGTGAGCAGGCCGTAGGCGACCCACGAAGCGATGCCGTGCGGGTGCGCGACGAGAGAGGGCAGCATGAGCACGAGCTGGACGGCGAACACGACGACCAGCAGCATCTGCCGGGTCGTCGTGAAGACGGCGTGGTCAGTCATGGGCGGGCCACACCAGACGTGCGGTGGTGCCGCGTCCCGGCGCCGACTCGACCACCGCGGCGCCGCCCGCCGCCTCGATGCGTTCGACCACCGACCCGCGCAGTCCCCGCCGGTGTTCGGGCACGTCCTCCGGCGCGAACCCCTTGCCTTCGTCGCTGATGACGACCACCACTCCCCGCCGCACCGTCAGCTCGGCCCGCGAGGTGCCCGAGTGGCGTTCGACGTTCGCGAGCAGCTCACGGGCCGCCCGCACGAACTGCAGCGCGACCCCGGCGGGCACCCGGACGACCTCGGCCTCCACCCGCACGTCCACGGCGCTGTCGCGCGCCACGGCCGTGAGCGCGGCCCCCAGGTCGACGGTCCCCTGCTCCTCGCCCCGCTCGGCCAGCACCACCAGGTCCCGGCGCGCCTGCGCGGCCACCTCCGCCGGGTCACCGCCGTGCGCGGCCATCAGGAACGTCGCCGCGGCCGTGTCGTGCAGCAGGGCGAGGTACTCCCGCTCCCGTCTGCCCTGGTCCAGGGTGACGGCGGCCGCCCGGCTCCGTTCGGCGGCCCGTTCCCTCAGCACGTCGACCCGGCGGCTCGACCTGCGCAACAGCACGTAGGACAGCCGCGCGAGCACCGACTCCAGCACCGCCCGCACGAGCACGCCGGGCCCGGTCGTCACCACCTGCACGGCCAGCAACGCGGCCGTCGCGGGCACGGAGACCCTGAGCGGCCACTGCCACTGCCAGGTGATCAACGTCGTGGTGAGGACCGTCAGCACCCACTGGTCGGCGTCGGCGCCGAGCAGCACCGACAGCACGACGACCCGCAGGAACGCGACGGGCAGCGCCACACCGGGGAACCGGAAGTCGGCCACCGTGCTCACCGCGACCAGCGCGAACAGGCCCCAGCCGAGCGGCGAGTTCAGCGAGATGGCGCCGAAGAGGCTGATCAGGACGACACCGGCGCCGCGGACGGGACCCGCGAGACGGGACACCGTCGCAAGCAGCCTCGCCTCCAGCACCACCGCATTCTCCACCTATCGTCCGCGTATCGAAAAACGCGTACGTCACGGCAACGTCCGTTCGTCTTGAGTGGACGCGTGCTCAACACGTGGCAGGAGTGGGTCGGTACGGAGACAGGGGTCGTGGTCGGAGGCGTGCTGGGGATACCGGTGGCCGTGCTGGCGATGCTGCTCCTGGGGTTGTACAGGCGGTCCGGCAAGCACCCGGCACCGTGGCGGACCGCGATCGCCGACGTCGGCCTGTTCTGGGGAACGCTGCCGTGGGTGTGGCTGCTGCTGTTGCCGGGCTCGTCGTCCGAGTTGAGCCTGGTGCCGTTCGCGGACGTCGTGGACCTGCTGTCCCACCGCGACTTCGGCCAGATCGTCGGCAACGTGCTGGTGTTCGCGGCGTTCGGCTTCTTCGGCCCGCTGCGGTTCGCGGCGCTGCGGTCGGTGTGGCGGGTGCTGCTGGTCGCGGGCGCGTGCTCGACGTTGATCGAGATCGCGCAGTTCACGATGCTGCACCGGGTGTCCTCTGTGGACGACGTGCTGCTCAACTCCGCCGGTGCCGCGCTGGCGTCGCTGCTGTCCTGGCGGTGGTGGCGTCCGAGGCCCGCGGTGGTGCCGGACCGGCAACTGGTCGCGGTCTCCCGACCTGCCTAGGGTGACGGTATGCGCGTGCTGATCGTGGAGGACGAGCCGCACCTGGCCGAGGCCGTCCGCGACGGACTGCGGCTGGAGGCGATCGCCGCGGACATCGCCGGGGACGGCGACACGGCGCTGGAGCTGCTGAGCGTCAACTCCTACGACATCGCGGTGCTCGACCGGGACGTCCCCGGCCCGTCCGGGGACGAGGTCGCGCGCCGGATCGTCGCGTCCGGCAGCGGGATGCCGATCCTGATGCTCACCGCCGCCGACCGGATCGACGACAAGGCGTCCGGGTTCGGCCTCGGCGCCGACGACTACCTCACCAAGCCGTTCGAACTGCGGGAGCTGGTGCTGCGGCTGCGGGCGCTGGCCCGCCGGCGAACGTACGCGCGGCCACCCGTCAGCGAGATCGGCGGCCTGCGCCTCGACCCGTTCCGGCGCGAGGTGTTCCGCGACGGGCAGTACGTGGCGCTGACCCGCAAGCAGTTCGCGGTGCTGGAGGTGCTGGTCGGGGCGCAGGGCGGGGTCGTCAGCGCCGAGGAGCTGCTGGAACGGGCGTGGGACGAGAACGCCGACCCGTTCACCAACGCCGTCCGCATCACCGTCTCGGCGCTGCGCAAGCGACTCGGCGAGCCGTGGCTCATCACGACGGTGCCGGGCGTCGGTTACCGCATCGATGCCTAGGCCTCCGGGGCTCAGCGCCCGGCTGAAGCTCACGCTCAGCTACGCCGGCATCGTCGTCGTGGCCGGCGTGGTCCTGCTGGCCGTGGCGTGGTGGTACCTGCTGCGGTTCGTCCCCGACAACGACCAGGGCCTGCTCTTCACCAGCCCCAACCGCTACCTGCTCTCCCGCATCTTCGGCCGCGCCGCCGCGATCGCGCTGGCGGGGCTCGTGGCGTTCGGCCTGATCGGCGGCTGGCTGCTGGCAGGGCGGATGCTCTCCCCGCTCGACAGGATCGCGGACGCGGCACGGCTGGCCGCGCAGGGCTCGTTGTCGCACCGGATCCGCCTGCCCGGCAAGGCCGACGAGTTCCGCGAGCTGTCGGACGTCTTCGACACGATGCTGGAGAAGCTGGAATCGCACGTCGCCGAGCAACGCCGGTTCGCCGCCAACGCCTCGCACGAACTCCGCACCCCGCTGGCGATCTCGCAGTCGCTGCTCGACGTGGCCCGCCAGGACCCGTCGCGGATCAACGCCGAACTGATCGACCGCCTGCACGTCGCGAGCCGCCGCGCGATCGACCTCACCGAAGCGCTGCTGCTGCTCAGCCGCGGCGAACGCGGCACGTTCACCCGCGAACCCGTCGACCTCTCCCTGGTCGCCGAGGAAGCGGCCGAGACCCTGTTGCCCCTGGCGGAGAAGCGCGGCATCACCCTCGGCGTCACCGGCTCGGCGACCACCACCAACGGCTCCCCGGAACTGCTGCTGCGGATGGTCACCAACCTCGTCCAGAACGCCCTCGTGCACAACGTCCCCGGCGGCACCGTGACCGTCCACACCGAACCGCAGCACCAGGCGTGCGTCGTGCGGGTCGAGAACACCGGCCGCGAGCTCCCGCCGGACCTGGTGCCGACGCTCACCGAGCCGTTCCAGCGCGGCGAACGCCTGCGGTCCGACGACCACGCGGGCGTGGGCCTCGGGCTGGCGATCGTCCACAGCGTCGTCCGAGCACACGAAGGTGCTTTGGACATCGCGGCCCGGCCGGGCGGGGGTCTGCGCGTCACGATCCGGCTGCCCGGTTCTCGGTGACCCAGGGGTCGCCCTTCACCGCTTCGTCGTTACAGCCGGGGTTTGCGCTCTCCATTGATTCCGCGAATGCGACGGAGGCGTTCGACCCTAGGCGCATCTGCCGTTCGAGGATCAGGCTGGAAAGCCTTCCGCAGTGACGGGGAGGCACGATGAGTGAATCGAGTGGCAGCGGCCAGTTCCGCGTAGGTCCGGAAATCAGGACCGGCGTGATCGAGACGCAGGGCCAGGGCGCGAAAGCCGTTCTGTACACCGAGGTCGACGGTGAGCCGATGGTCGAGGGCGACATCGTGCTCGTCCTCGTTCAGGAGGGCGACCTCCACCCCGAAGGCGTCGTCATCCCTGGTCAGCAGTTCCGCTGGCCGGGCGGGCGGGTGCCGTTCGAGATCGACCCCAACCTGCCGAACCAGGCCCGCGTGCACAACGCGGTCGCGCACTGGGAACGCAACACGCGCATTCGCCTGGTGCCGAGAAACGCGGCGAACCCCGACCACCGGAACTTCATCCGATTCCAGCCCGGCGGTGGCTGCAGTTCTCCCGTGGGCATGCGCGGAAACCAGCAGAACATCACCCTGGCACCCGGCTGCGAGACCGGCGCGACCATTCACGAAATCGGCCACAGCGTCGGGTTGTGGCACGAGCAGAGCCGTGAGGACCGGGGCAGCTTCGTGACGATCGACTTCACGAACGTCCAGCAGCAAAGCGCCCACAACTTCAACCAGCACATCACCGACGGCGACGACGTCGGCCCGTACGACTACCACTCGATCATGCACTACCCGCGCAGGGCGTTCGCGATCGACACGGGCCGCGACACGATGACGCCGATCCAGAACGTCGAGATCGGCCAGCGCGACGGGCTCAGTCCCGGCGACTGCGCGGCGGTCAGGGCGATGTACAGCGGCCTCGAACCGGCGGCGGTGTTCCGCGGCGTGCAGTTCACGGGCTCGATCGCGGCCGGTGCGACGAGGCGCTGGTTCACCCACAGCTGGCCTGCCCACTGGTACGTCCTGTGGACCGTGGTGCCGACCGCGCCCGCGGTGGACGGACCGGCGCAGATCACGTGGACCACCCAGGTCACCCGGCAGTCCGGCGGGCTGCTCAAGTACTTCCTCTCCGTCACGAACCTGACCGGCGGGCCGGTCGACGTCGAGGCCCGCTACGACGTGCTCGGCTGGTCGCCGAACGCACTCTGAGAGGAGCTGCCATGAGCGCCGACCTCGACGGCGGGGCCGCCCCCGCGTCGCTCGACGACCTGGTGGTCGCCGAACCGCTCGAAGCCGCGGAGAACGGTGGTGCGGCACCGGTGGCCGCCACCGGCCCCGAGGACGAAGCCGCGGCCGACGCCGTCCACGCGGCCGAGGACGCCGGTCCCGCACCCGAAGCAGAACCAGAAGGGGGCATCTGATGCGACTGGGAGTGCAGTTCCGAGGACAGGTGCCCGGTGGCACGTCGCGCCGCTGGTTCACCCACAGCTGGCCCGAGAGCTGGCGGGTCGTGTGGATGGTGGTGCCGACGTGGCCGATGGTCGACGGCGACGCGCAGGTCGAGTGGAAGGTGCAGGTCGACCGGCAGGCCGCCGGGCTGATCAAGTACTTCATCGAGGTCCGCAACCTCACCGGCGGCCCGGTCGACTTCGAGGCCCGGTTCGCCGTGCTGAACTGACGTGCGCGGGACCGTCGTGATCCCCGCCGGCACGCCCGCGTTCGGCCAGGCGGTGCTGCGGGTGCGGCTGCTCGACGTGCTCCTCGCCGACGCTCCGGCCGTCACCAGAGCCGAGCACGTCAGCGAGTTCTCCCGCGACCACACCGCCGAGCAACGCCTGCCGTTCGACCTCGACGGGGTCGGTGGGGTGCTGAGCGTCGCCGCGCACGTGGACGTGAGCGGCGACGGGCACGTGCGTAATGGAGACCTGGTCAGCACCACCGCCGTCGCACCGTCGGACGGCGTGGTGGTGTTCGTCGAGGTCGTCTAGACCCGGCCGAGCAGGTGCCGCGCCGCCTCGAAGTCGCGTTCGCCGACGAGGAACTCGCGCAGCGCCAGCTCCAGCTCGTCGCCCCGGATGGTGCCGTCGCCGTCGTGGTCGAGCTCGCGCATGGCCGCGATGAGCTCGTGGCGGCGCGGGCTGTGGTCGAGCAGCCGGGTGTACTCGTCCTGGCGGACCTCGCCGTTGCCGTCGCGGTCGATCAGGCCGCGCACCACGGCGGCGACAGCGCCGTGGCCGCGGGAGCGGTCGGGCGGGCCGGGGTAGGCGCGATCGGCCAGCGCCACGGCGTACGCGGCGTCGGTCACCGAACCGTCCGGCGGGGTGTGGGTGGCCGCGCAGAGCTGCTGCCACCAGGAGTGGAACGCCTCGTGGACGGCGTCCTCGTCCTTCTCGTCCAGGTCCAGGTGGGTGCTGATCTCCCTGGCCATCGCCAGGAAGTCGCTCCACCGCAGCACGCCGTCGCCGCTCTGGTCGAGCACGGTGCCGAAGAACGACTCGGGGACGACCACCCGCGACGGGTTCTCGGCGGCCCTGATCGAGGCGGCGGCGAGCGGCAGGTACCGCCACGACCTGGGCAGCAGGTCAGCGACGATCCTCACGGCCTGGTGCAGTCCGCCGACCACGAGGCCGGCACCGGGCACCACGGCCAGCCGCAGGCGGTCCCGGTAGGCGGCGGGCAGCGTGGCGGTGGTGGCCTGGACGGCGGCGGTGACCACCGCGAAGCGCAGCGGCGCCCACACCAGGGACGGGACCGGCACGCCGGACGGCGGCGGGATGCGGTAGATGCTGCCCGACAACAGGTCCCTGACCGTCGGGTTGTCCTCCAGCACCTCGGCGACCACGCGGTCGAAGTAGCCGCGGAACTCGTCGGGGGTCTCAGGGAGGTCGTTCTCCCCCAGGCCGAACCGCCGGCCGAGCCGGCACCACTCGTCGTAGAAGCGGCCCGTCTCCTCCGCGGACAGGGGTTCCCCGCCCAGGCTCTGCATGGTCAGCACGGCCTCGAACAGGGTCAGGTGCACCCAGGCCCTGGCCGTGGTGTCGCCCGCGTCGAACGCCCTGCCGTAGCCGTCCTCGCCCTGCATGCGGCGGTGGAGCCGTTCGAGGCGGGCCAGTTCACGGCGTTGTTCGGCGGCACTGCCGTAGACGTAGGTCTGGAGGCTTTCGATCGTGCGGAACAACCGCCGCCACGGGCGTGCGTTGTACACCGAGAACTCGGCGACAGCGGCCCCCACGGCCGGGTGCGCGGCCTGCAGCACCAACGCCCGGTGCATCACCAGCAGGAACCGCCATTGCCCCAGGCGTTCCCACGTGCTCGATCCCGGTCCCAGTGCCAGCTCGACGGTCATGACGCCGAAGCTAGCCACCGGCTTCGGCGCCTGAGAACGACGTTCACCTCATCCGGTGGTGGAATGCACCCTCTTGCCGGAACTTGATCACTTCGGACGAGCTCTCGGGTGCGAGATACGGGAGAGCGCTCTCACAACCCTGCCGCCGAACGGTACGACCAGACGCCGGAAGTGTCAAAGAACCGGTCTTGACACCTCGCACGGCATGGCGGGACGCTACTTGGGAGAGCGCTCTCCCAAGCCGGTTCCCACGTCGGCAGGAGGACACAGGTGTCCCGAAAACTCAGCGCACTAGCAACGGCGGCCGCACTGGTGGCAGCCGTGGTCGTGGTGGCGTCCCAGTCGGCGCAGGCCGACGACCTGGTCACGCACCACGAGTTCCAGGCCAACTGCTCGGTCACGACCCACCTCCCGGACGACCCGATCGTCTTCCCGGGACTGGCGGGCGCGTCCCACATGCACACGTTCCTCGGCAACCCGTCGACGAACGCGCGCAGCACCAACGACTCGCTCAAGGCCGCCCAGACCAACTGCAGGACGCCCGACGACAAGTCGGCGTACTGGTTCCCGTCGGTCTACAACGGCGACCAGATCGTGCCGCCGAACTTCCCGCAGGTCATCTACTACAAGTCCGGCATCCTGAGGTACCAGGACGTCGTGCCGTTCCCGCCGGGCATGCGGTTCGTGGTCGGCAGTCCCACGGCGACGCAGGAGCAGTTCCGCACCGCGCCCGGCGCGGTCGAGGGCTGGGAGTGCGGCGACAGCTTCCACAACTGGGACATCCCGGCGTACTGCACGCCGGGCAGCCAGCTCAACGTCCGCTACCAGGCCCCGAGCTGCTGGAACGGCCGTGACCTCGACTCGGCCGACCACAAGTCGCACATGGCCTACCCGGACCGCGCGACGCTGGTCTGCCCGTCGAGCCACCCGGTCGCGGTGCCGATGATCGAGTTCAAGATGGCGTTCCCGGTGTCCGGGGACATGTCCCGCGTGCGGCTCTCCAGCGGACGCGGCTACACCTGGCACTACGACTTCATGAACGCCTGGGACGCACCGACCCAGGCCGCGCTCGTCCGGCACTGCATCAACGGCGGGCTGCAGTGCGACCCGCGCGGGTTCGACCTGTACAAGCCGAATCGAGGCGCAGCACTCGGACCGGACTACCGGTTGCCGCGGTGAGGTTCCTCGCCTCATGCACCCCAGGGCGGCGCGTGCCCTGGGGTGTTTCCGCGCTGGTGCTGCTGGCGGCTTGTGCCGCGCCCGCTCCCCCGCCACCGCAGCAGCAGGTCTCGCCGTTCAACGCCACGGACACGGCGTGGGTGCAGCTGATGATCCCGATGAACGAGCAGCTGCTGCCCGCGCTGGAGGCCGCCCCGCCCGCACTCGCCGGGTTCGCCGCGGACCTGAAGGCGTCGCACGAGAGCGAGCTGGTCCACTTGAGACAGTTGCGCGACCGGGCCGGTCTGCCGGACACCAACCTGCACGCGGGGCACCAGATGCCGGGCCTCGTCTCGGAGGCGGACCTGCTGGTGATCCGCGCGGATCCGTCAGCTCTGAGCAAGAAGCTCCACGAGCACCTGGACCAGACCGCCAAGCTCGCCCGCAGCGAGCTGGAGAACGGAACGGACGCCGCGACCAAGGAGTTCGCGGCGTCCGTCGAGTCATCGCGGAAGGATCAGCTCACCAGGCTGGGTCAGGGGTAGTTCACGACGTAGCGGACCTGGTTCGCCAGGTCCGCCTGACCACCCGTGCCGTTGATGACGTTGGCGATCGTGCCGACCCCGCCGAGCGACACCGCCACGAGGTGCGTGAACCGGACACCCGACCGGTTCGGCGCCTCGAAGCCGTTGTCGGTGACGATGCTCGGGTCGGCCTGGTTGAAGGCGTAGACACCCACGCCGAACGCCTGGTGCGTCGTGACGGTGTCGGCGACCTTGTAGCCGGCCCAGCCCCGCTTGGACCCGTTCATCCAGGCTGCCTGGTTGGGCGGGTCGTACGGCAGCTCGTTCTGGTACAGGTAGACGCGGCCGCCGTTGCCGTTCCAGATCAGGTTGTGCTGCTGGTAGTGCTCCACGAACAACCCGTACGCGATCACGTCGTCACCGTTGACGACGACACCGTTCTGACCGGGGTTGGCCGTCCAGCTCACGCCTTCACCGTGGTCCGCGCGCCACACCCACGTGTGGTCGATGATCGTGTTGCGGCTGTTCACCCGCATGCTGACCGTCGCCTTGCCTGCCTGAGAGCCACCGACGCGCAGGTACACGTCGTGCAACGACGTCGGGTTGGCCGCGTGCGAGTTCGCACTGGAGTCACCGATCTCCAGCAGCACCGGGGAGTTCTGCACCCCCGCGTCGACCAGGAACCCGGCCAGCTTCACACCGTCCACATCGGACGTCGTGAGCGCGGCCTTGCCCGTGGTCGGCGTGAGCGTCGCCAGCCCGAGACCCAGCACCACCGTGTTCGGGCGGGTGATCCGGATCGTGTCGTCGAGCTGGTGGATGCCCGGCGTGAGCAGCAGGTGCTTGCCCTGGGTGAGAGCCGCGTTGATCGTCGCGGCCGGCGTGCCGGGCTTGACGATGAAGAAGTCCGCCAGCGACACCGACGAGCCCGGGTTGCCGTTCTCCCAGCTCGTGCCCCGCGAGTTCTGCCGCAACGCGGGCAGGAAGACCCGGTACTCACCGGAGTTGTCGAAGTACAGGTACGGCTTCTCCCGAGTCACCGGCGAGGAGTCGACGGTCGTGTGCGACGGGTTCGGGAAGTTGTTGGCCGGAGCACCCTGGGTGCCGGCGAACACCATGTTCCACACCGACCCCGACCAGCCGTTGACGAGGTTGCTGTTGCGCGTGAGGAACTGCTGCTGCGAACCCGAGACCACGACACCGTCGATCTTGCTGTCGACGATCAGGCCACCGCTGGCCCAGCCGTCGTAGCCGTTCCACAGGTGCGCCTGCCCGCGCAGGTGCATCCGCCGGTACGCGGTGGCCTGCGAGACGGCCCAGCGCTCGATCTGGTTGGCCGGCAACGTCACCGACAGGTTCTCCGCACCACGCCAGAAGTTCTGCGTCGCGTTGCCCAGGTTGTTCGGGTCGTTGCCCTGCTGCAACCAGTCCGCCTCGACCCGGATGTGCCCGTTGATGTTCACGTCGTCCGGCATCAACCCGAGACCGGCGATCTGGGTGTAGAAGCGGAGGTTGACGTCGGCGTAGTAGGTGCCCGGCTTGAACAGCACCGCATGCCGCTGCGGACCGAACTGGTTCGTCTTCATCTGCGCCGAGATCGAGTCCAGCCTCGACTGCATCTCCGACTGAGACGAGCCAGGACCGTAGACGTACACGTTCGGCCCGAAGTCCGGGTTGCGCGGATCGGTCGGCGTGACACCCGGCGTGTCGGGGGTGCCGACGTAGACACCCAGCTCCCACAACGAGTAGCCGTAGCCGGTACCGCGCTGGGTGCCGTACACCCGCACGTACCGGCCGGAACCGCTGACGTCGAGCGACTGCGTGCCACCGGTACCGGTCGTGGTCGAGTGGACGTCACGCCAGGAGTTCGCGGCCGCGGTGTCCGACACCTGGACCTGGAACGCCTTGCCGTACGCGCCCTCCCACGCCAGGGAGACGCGGCAGATCTGCTGTGAGGACCCCAGATCCACCTGCAACCACTGCGGATCCGAGAACTGCGACGACCACCGCGTACCGGCATTGCCGTCCACGGCGGCGGAAGCAGGGGTCCCACCGTTCTCCGTCGACGACGCGGTCGCAGGGCGGTTGAGAGCGACGTTGGAGGTACCGCACGCGGCGGCACCCGCTTGGGAAGTAGCGCTGACTGTGGTCACCAAACACAGAGCGGCAGCGGCGAGCGCGGCGGCCCTGGACAGGGTCGATCCCATGATCCTGCCTGACAGGGGAAGGGCTGAAAGCCTTGGACAGGGGCATGAGAGCGCTCTCCCAAGGGACGTTAACGCCGCGTGTCGGGCAGGTCAATCAGGCGGAGGCCCGTACGACGAGTTCCGGTTCGAAGATGACGGATCTCGGCCGTTGTCCCGGTTTTTCCAGGTCAGCGAGCAACAGGTCGGCCATCTGAGCGGCCATCTTCTCCACCGGCTGCCGGATCGTGGTGAGCTGCGGCCGGCACGCGAGCGCGGGCGCGCTGTCGTCGAACCCGACCACGGCCACCGCGTCGGGCACGCGCAGTCCGTGCTCCAGCAGCACGTCCACGGCCGCCTGGGCCATCAGGTCGTTGGCGGCGAACACGGCGTCGAGGTCGGGGCACTCGGTGAGCAGCCGGTGCATCGCGGCCGCGCCGCTCTCGGCGGTGAACCCGCCCTCGGCGGTCGGCACGTACGGGAACCCGTGGCGGGCCATTGCGTCGCGGAACCCGGCGTGCCTGTCCTGGCTCGCCAGGACGTCCATCGGGCCGGAGATCGTGGTGATGTTGTAGCGCCCGGATGTCACGAGGTGGTCGGCGGCCATCCTGCCACCCGCGCGGTGGTCCATGTCGACGTAGCTGATCGGCATCGGCCTGCCGGGCCGCGCGTAGAGCACCGAGGGAACGCCCGCGTCCACCAGCTTGGCGGGCAACGGGTCGTCGGGGTGGGTCGAGACCAGCAGCGCGCCGTCGGCGCTGCCCTGTCTGAGGAACTCGACGACCTCGGTCCGCGCCGGGTCGGAGTCGGCGAGCATGAGCACGGGGTGGACGCTGTGGCCGCGCAGGAAGTCGACCACGCCTGCCGTCACGCGCCCGAAGAACGGGTCGGTGAAGACGTCCGATCCGCCGCCCGTACCGGAGATCACCAAGGCGACCGTGCCGGTGCGGCGGGTGACGAGAGACCGGGCCGCCCTGTTCGGCGTGTACCCGGTCTGCTCGATCGCGTTGCGCACCGTCTCCTGGATGTCGGGATCGACGTTCCGCGTGCCGTTCACGACACGGGAGACCGTCGCGCGAGACACTCCAGCGACTCGCGCGACGTCCTCCAGCGTGGGCGCAACCTTGCTCATGCGACGGTTGTACCACGCCGGAGAGCGTTCTCCCTTGATCAGGAGGTGACGCGGACCTCCTTGATCGCACCCGGCCAGAAGTCGACGTTCTGACCGTTGTACTTGGCGCGGCCGACCGTGAACGCGCCGGTGCTCTCGATCGCCGGTCCGGCCGCGGCCGTGGCGACCAGCGCGCCGTCCACGTAGAGCCGGATCTCGTTGCCCTTGCGCTCACCCTTGAGCTCGTACCAGCGCCCGATCTCCGGCGTGGTCTCGAACCGGGCGCGGTTGCCGCCCGGGGTGCTGAACGCGAAGGCGCCCTGGCCGTACTGCAGGTAGAAGGGGTTCTCCCGCTCCCTGCCGTCCTGGCTCACGGCCGAGGCGTAGTTGCCAGGCAGTTCGTCCAGCCGCACCCTGGCCGACACGGTGTAGTCCTTGGTCGTGTCGACGACCGGGCCGTAGGTGTCCGCCGAGCCGTTCTTGAAGACCAGCGCGCCGTCCTTCCAGGTGGCGCCGGCCGGGCTGAGCGTGAGCGGGTTCTTGCCCGTGGAGTCCTTGGCCGTGGTGCCCTTGGTCTCGTTGAGCTTCCACTCGCCGCTGCCCGCGAACGGGTACGGCTTGCCCGCGTTGGCACCGGCCTCGATCACGCGCCGGTTGATCTCGCGGACGGGACCCGGATCGACCTTGATGCGCTTGCGGTCGTAGGTCCAGAGCCCGTTGAGCTCGCCTTCGAGGTCGGTGACCTGCGTGTAGACCGACGCGGACATCTCCGCGCGGGCCTGGCCGAGGTAGAACGTGCGGGTGTTGTCGACGTACTTCGCCGTCAACGCCGCCTTGTCCGCCACGCCGCTGTAGATCGCGATCGGGGCGCCCGGCCACTGGTGGCCCGGCGTGCGCAGCGTGAAGCCGCCGTGCTCGCCGTCCATCACGACGCGCTTGCCGTCCGGACGGGCCGGGTCGGTGTTGTTGTAGTCGTGGTGGTCGATGACGTCGCCCTTGCCGCTGTCACCCTTGGAGGCGCAGCAGTTCACGCCGCTGTGGGCGCTGACGACGCGGCTCGGGTCGAGCGCCTTGACCTCGTCGGTGATCTGACCGGTCACGGTGCGGTCCCACTCGCCCCAGCCCTCGTTGAACACGATCCAGGCGTAGATCGACGGGTAGTTCTGGAGCTGGTGCATCAGCTCCTTGCCCTCCTTGACGAACCGCTCCTGCGAGAGGGGGTTGTTGCCGTCCTCCAGGGCCACGAAGTCCTGCCACACCAGCAGTCCGAGCCGGTCCGCGTGGTAGTACCAGCGGGCGGGTTCGGCCTTGATGTGCTTGCGGACCGCGTTGAAGCCGAGGTCCTTCTGCGCCTTCAGGTCGAAGACCAGCGCCTCGTCGCTCGGCGCCGTGTTCAGGCCGTCCGGGTAGAAGCCCTGGTCGAGCTGCATCAGGTTGAAGATCGGCTGGCCGTTGAGCGTGAGCTTGGGCGTGCCGCCGACGTTCGCGATGCCGGTGGAGCGCATGCCGAAGTAGCTCTTGACCTTGTCCTTGCCGAGCGTGATGTCGAGCTTGTAGAGGTACGGGTCGTCCGGCGTCCACAGGTGGGCGTTCGGCACCGACAGCTTGAGGTTCGAGTTCGCCGGTCCGGTGACCGTGCCGACCTGCTTGCCCTTGGCGTCACGCGCGACCGCGGTGACGTTCGCGGTGCCGGCGGACTTGACGTTGACCGTGAGCGAGCTGGACGCGAGGTCCGGGGTCGTCTTGATCTCGTCGATGCCCTTGTCCGCGACCGGTTCCATCCACACCGTCTGCCAGATGCCCGACGACGGCGTGTAGAAGATGCCGCTGGGGTTGGGCGACTGCTTGCCCTTGGGCTGGTTCGGGCCGGTGGTGTCGGTGACGCCGACGACGATCTCCTGCTCACCGCGCTTGAGCACGTCGGTGATGTCCGCGCTGAACGCCGTGTAACCGCCGGTGTGCTCGGCGACGAGCTTGCCGTTCACCCAGACCTTGGCCTCGTAGTCGACCGCGCCGAAGTTGAGCTTCAACCGCTGGCCGTTGCCGATGCGCCAGTCGTTCGGCACCGACACCGTCTTGCGGTAGAACATGTGGTCCTCGTGCCGTTCGAGCCCGGAGAGCTGCGACTCGATCGGGTACGGGACGATGACCTTCTCGCGCAGCTTCTTGCCGAACGCGGGCTGCTCGCCGGCCTTCGCCGCCGCGAACTCCCACGGACCGTTGAGGTTGACCCACTTGTCGCGTTCCAGCTGCGGCCTCGGGTACTCCGGCAGCGGGTTGCGCGTGTCGACCTTCTCGCCCCACGGCGTGCGCAGCCGTTCGGTCGAGACGTTGCCGGTCGTGCGAGCGGTCTTCCCGACCTTCTGGCCGTCGACCGCGAGCGCGCCCGCGCCGTCGTAGTAGATCCGGACCCGCTGGCCCTTCAGGACCCGCTCACCCAGCTGGATCGTCGCCTTGTTCCGGCTCGTCGTGATGACCGAGATCGGGAACGGGGTGGCGTCGACCTCGATGCGCAGGTGTTCCTTGAGGTCGCTGACGCCCGTGACGCGGCCACCGAAGTCCGCGGTGAGGGTGCGCCCGTCCTTGGAGACCTCCGCCGTGCGCGGCACGACCTGGAAGTCCGACGGCGGCGTGAACGCCGAGGAGGGCACGAGCTGCTTGGGCGTGTTCGCGCTCGACCAGCGCAGGAACATGTTGGCGCCGCCGACGTCCTGGAACATCTCCAGCTTGAAGGCGTACTGCTTGCCCGCGGTGAGCGTGACCGGTGCGCTGGTCTGCTCGCGGTCCCAGTCGGGCACCCAGTGGTCGATCACGGACTTGTCGTCGATCAGCAGGCGGAACCCGTTGTCGCCGATGGCGTGGAACGTGTAGTCACCGGTCTGCGGCACCGCGATCTGGCCGGTCCACCGCGCGGTCGTGTGTTCGGTGCGACCGTTCAGGAAGCCGAAGACACCGGTCAGGTCACCCTGGTTGATGTCGGCGTCGAGCACGGTGCCGCCCAGGTTCGCGAAGTCCCGCGCGCCCGGTGCCGACATGCTGAAGTACTCGCCCTTCAGGCCGTGCACGGGCTCGGCGGCGACTGCGGACGGCGTGGCGGGAGTTATGCCCAACGCCATCAGCAGCGCGACGAGTACGGGGGCGGTTTTCTTCATCGGCGAAGATCCCCTTCGTTTTACAACGTTGTAAGTGCGCTCCCCCACATCAACGCACACGAATCAACAACCGGGCTACGGCCGTTCGGAGTATCAGTCATGTCAAACCGGACAAGTTTCCGGGAAATGACGGTCTGGGGTCGGGAGAAGTGGATGTGTTCCAGACCCGGTGGGGTCAAACGGACCTGAGCGCCCCGGAGACCTCGATGCCGCCACCGGTCCACCGGGCCGACCGCAGATCCCGCACCACGACCGGCGCGGGCGTCTCCAGCGCGCCCTCACCGACACCGACCACGGCGGCCCCGGCGGCCAGCCCCGCGGCGATCCCGTTGCCGCTGTCCTCGAAGACCACGCACTCGCCGATCGGCAGCCCGAGCTTGTGCGCCGCCCTCAGGTAGCCCTCGGGGTCGGGCTTGCCGCGCGTCACGTCGTCGCCGTTGATGACCACCGACGGCAACGGGATCCCCACCGTGGCCAGCCGGACGGTGAGCAGCTCGGGCGGGGCCGACGTGACCAGTGCCCAGTTGCCCGGCAACGAGTCCACCAGCTCGCGGGCTCCGGGGATCGCGGCGGTCGAACCGGCGTCGGCGACCTCGATCTCGTTGATCCGCCGCAGCGCCTCGGCGTGCGCGGAGTCCGGCACGTGCATGCGGACGGTGTCCGTGGCCCGGCGGCCGTGCAGGCCGCGCAGGACGTCCTCCGGGTCTACGCCGTACTCGTGCGCCCACTGCGTCCACGCGTGTTCGGCGGCCACGGTCGAGTCGGTCAGCACGCCGTCCATGTCGAACAGCACCGCCTGGCAGGCCAGGTTCATCGTTCTCCTCAAGGCAGCGGGATCTCCAGGCTCACCGTGCCGCGCAGGTCCAGCCACGCGCGGTCACGTCCGCGCACCAGCCGCAGCACGACCTCCTCGCAGTGCGGGCAGCGCGCGACGGTGCCGGGAGCGTTCCGGTAGACGCGCAGGCTCGCCACGGACCCTTTGTACCCGCAGCCCGAGCACTGCCCGGTCGCGGCGGTCAGGTCGACCGCGAAGATCTCGCGCAGGTCGCCCGCCAGCGCGTTGCCGTCCACGTGGCTCATCGGTGCTCTCCTGTTCAGCCGAAGCGTTCCGTGCGGACGCGGCGGGGGTCGTGGCCCAGCGCGACGAAGACGTCGGACACCGTCTCGACGAAGCCGGTCGGCCCGCACACGAAGACGTTCGGCGCGAAGTCTGCGGGCCAGGCGTGGGTGTTGAGCGCGGCGAGGCCCAGGCGTGCCGGCGGCGGTGCGCCCTCCGGTGCCTGGCGGGTGTGGACGAGGTGGACGTCGAGGCCGTTGTCCTCGCGGGCGCGGCGGCGCAGCTCGTCGGCGTAGTACACGTCCTCGGGCGTGCGGACCGAGTAGATCAGCCGGAACGGCACGCGGCTGCCCTCCGCCGCCCGCGTGCGGATCATCGCCATCAGCGGCGCGATGCCCGACCCGCCCGCCACGAGCGTCACCGGTGCCTGGTCGGTCGGGCGCCACACGAACCAGCCGCCCACGGGCCCGCGCAGCTCGATCTGATCGCCCGGCTTGAGCACGTCGCACAGGTACGGCGACACCTCGCCGTCCGCGACCCGCTGGACGCTCAGCTCGAACCGCTCCCCGTCCGGCGCGGAGGAGATCGAGTAGCTGCGCTGCACCGAGTAGCCGTCCTCGGCGGTCAGCTTCACGTCGACGTGCTGACCGGGGAGGTGACCGGGCCAGCCGGGCACGTCGAACACCAGGCCGCGCGCGCTCTTCGTGAGGTCGACGGCCTCCGCCAGCTCGGCCACCCGCCAGGTCAGTCGCCCTGATACCGCTGCTCGCGCCATGGGTCTCCGTAGTCGTGGTAGCCCGCGCTCTCCCAGAAGCCGGGTTCGTCCTCCAGCAGCAACTGGATCCCGCGGACCCACTTGGCCGACTTCCAGAAGTACAGGTGCGGCACCAGCAACCGCGCGGGGCCGCCGTGCTCGGGCGTGAGCTCGTCGCCGTCGTAGCGGTAGGCGATCCACGCCTGGCCGTCGACGAGGTCCTCCAGCGGCAGGTTCGTGGTGTAGCCGCCGTAGGACTGCACGAGCGCGAAGTCGGCCGCCGTCTCGACGTCCTCCAGCAGCACGTCCAGCGAGACGCCCTTCCAGCGCGTGCCGAGCTTGGACCACTTGGTGACGCAGTGGATGTCCGTCGTGATCTTCTCCGCGGGCAGCTCGATCAGCTGCTGCCACGACCAGTCGTACCGCTGACCGGCCTCGGTGTTGATCGTGAACTGCCACCGGTCGGTCGTGACGCGCGGCGTCGGGCCCGCGGTGAGGACCGGGAAGTCCTCCGCCAGGTACTGCCCTGGCGGCAGCCGCACTTCCGGCGACTGGCGTCGCCCCGTGAAACCGGGAGAGACGATTGGCATCGTGTCAGTAGACGACAGCGGCGGCCCGAACGCCACTGGTGATCACGGAGGTCACATTGGACGTGCTGGTGGAGACCGTCGGCGTGGTGACGGTGATCCGGATGAACCGCCCGGACCGGCGCAACGCGGTCGACGGGCCGATGGCTGCCGAGCTGCTGGACGCGTTCCTGGCGTTCGAGGAGGACCCGTCGCAACGGGTGGCGGTGCTCACCGGCGAGGGCGGGACGTTCTGCGCGGGCGCGGACCTGACGTCGGTCGGTGATCCGGCCCGGCGCAACTCGCTGGACCCGGCCGGTGACGGTCCCATGGGACCGACCCGGTTGTCGCTGCGGAAGCCGTTGATCGCCGCCGTCAGCGGGTACGCGGTGGCCGGTGGCCTGGAGCTCGCGCTGCTGGCCGACCTGCGGGTGGTGGAGAGCGACGCTGTGTTCGGGGTGTTCTGCCGGCGGTGGGGCGTGCCGTTGATCGACGGCGGCACCGCGCGGCTGCCCCGGGTCGTGGGGCTCGGGCGGGCACTGGACCTGATCCTGACCGGTCGTCCCGTCGCGGCGGACGAGGCGCTCGCGATCGGTCTGGCGAACCGGGTGGTGGAGCCCGGCCAGGCGGTGGCGGTCGCCGTGGAACTGGCTCAGCAGATCGCCGCGTTCCCGTTCGAGTGCGTGCTGGCGGACCGGGCGTCGACCTACGCGGGGCTCGACCTGGGGCTGGCGGAGGCGTTGCGGGCGGAAGGGGTCGCCGGTGTGCCGATCGTGGCACGGGAAGGGGTGGCGGGTGCGGCGCGGTTCGCGGGTGGAGCCGGTCGGCACGGCGAGTTCCGTGAGGTTCGCTAGGCTCGGCGATCGTGCCCACCGGTGGTAGCAAACAGGTTCGCGCCGCGCGCAAGCGCAAGAAGCGCATGGCTCGCGCCGTCAACGACCTGACGGACGCGCAGTGGGACGCGATCAAGATCGCGTGGGGCGGATGTGCCTACTGCACAGCACCTTCCGGTTCGTTGCAAAAGGACTGCGTGCAGGCCCTCTCCCGCGGCGGCCGCTACACGCTCGCCAACGTCGTGCCCGCGTGCGGTTCCTGCAACGCCAGCAAGTGCAACGCCGAGGTGACGGGCTGGCTGCGGCGCAAGAAGCTCGACGAGCGCACGTTCCTCGTGCGCCTCTACGAGATCTCGAACGACTTGACCGCCCGCTTCGCTATCCCACCAGCCGACGACGCCAGTCCAGTGGTGTGACGGAGATCGAGCGTCCGGGATCGCCGTTCCACACGACGGGCAGTCCCGCCGCCTCGACCGCGGCGACGACCTCCTGACCGATGGCCGCGGTGGTCTCGGCCGACCCGTCGAACCCGCCGTAGAGCAGCGTGAGCCCGTGCCCCGCGGCGGCGGATTCCGTGCACTGGCTGTGGAAGTAGACGAACCCGCGCGCGCCGGGCGCGGCCTCGGCACCGATCTCGGTCTGGCCGCAGTTGCGGCAGCAGCTGAAGTTCTCGCGGGCGGTGATCCCGCTCTCCTGCAGCACGGCGAACGCGCGGGTGAGCCGTTCGGGATCGGTCTCGCCCTGCCAGGTCCGCTGCTCCGCGATCCGTTCCAGCCACAGCCGGTCGGCCAGCGCGGACGCCTGCTCCCGCGAGACGGGCCGGACGTCGTCGTCGACCAGGAACTCCTCGGCGAGCTCGGCCAGCTGCGCGCGGGAGGCGTACCCGGCGGCCAACTCCTCGCGGACGCGGTTCTCCAACTGCGTGCGCTCGGCGTCGGGCAGGTCCAGCGGCGGCGCCTCGGGAACGGGCGCCAGGTCGAGCGGCGACCAGGTCAGCCCGCTGTCCCAGCCCGGCTCCTGACGGGCCCAGCCGGTGAGCGCGGCGGCCACGGCCAGCGGTTCGTCGGCCGCCGTCTGGTACTGCCGGCCGCCGTCGCGGTGCTCGACCTCGTAGCCGCCACCGCTCTCGTGCCAGACCTGGGCGAAGACGCCGGGCAGGTCGGGCACCCGTTGCAGGACCAGGAACCGGTCGCCGTCCCCGCCGATGCGCAGGACCAGCTCGGCGAGGGTCTCGGCGGTGGGGCGGACGTGCCGTTCCCAGTTCTCGGTCTCCACGACGATCTCGAGCATGCGAAGACTCTAGGTGGTGGCCTGCGGACCCCGGCCACGCGGATGCGGAACCTGAGCGACCTCAAGCCGCGTTGCGCACTGCGCTGTAGCCGCTGTAAAGCGCGTCCCACGCCTTCCTGCACCGCGCGTCGAGCTGCCCGTCCGCGCTCACCCCACCGGCCGCGAACCACGGCTCGCACGGCGCGATCTCGGTGAGCTGACGGCGCACGTCGGTGATCGCGGCCTGGCCCGCGGGCGGGAGCTTGGCCGACTGCTTCTCGACCTCGTCGATCACGTGCGTCACGTCGGGCATGACGTGGCTGCAGTTGTCGGCGGGGGCGACGGGTTCGCCGCGCAGGCGGGCGGCGCAGTCCGTGAGCAGGACGCCGATCGCGTCGAGCCTGGGCTGCAGGTCGGGCAGCGGGGAGCCGGTGGCAGACGTGGCGGCCGGGGTGATCGTGGGCAGGGACGAGGTCCCGGTACCGCACCCGAGCAGGAGGAAAGCCAGCGCAATGGCGGAGTAGCGCACGACCAGCAGCGTAGCGAGACGAAAAGGCCGCCTGAGCAGGGGTGCTCTGGCGGCCTTCGTCGTTCACCCGATCAGGTTCATGCGCGGATGTAGGACTTCACGCCCTGCGGGAAGCCGATGGGGGCGGCGGACGTGTCGTTGACGGACCCGCTCACGACCGCGGACTTGCCCTTGCAGCCCGGCTCGGACCAGATCTTCACGGCGCCGTCCGGGGACAGCGACTCGAAACCGCCGCGGAGGTCGGCGCACTTGTCGGAGACCTTGACGCCGACGGCGAAGCTGTCGCCGAAGTCCTTGAGGTTCTTCTCCTTGAAGAACGTCACGGAGTTCGCGGGCTTGCCGCCGGGGGCGGGCTGGTTCGGGTTCGGCGCCTCGGCGGCGGGCACGGCGCGCTTGCCCTCCGGGTTGATGACGAACCACTTGCCGCCGACGTTCTGGCCGAGGATGTCGCCGGCCTTCTTGTCCTTGTTGAAGAGGTAGATCGGGCGGCCGCCGATCGTCACCTGGGTCTGGCCGTCCTGGCGCTTGATGAAGCCGATGTTGTCCCTGCGGATGCCGGGGAAGAACAGCCTGGTGCCCTTGGTGACGGTGATGGCGGGCCAGGTCTTGGCGCACTCACCGTTGCAGTTGGACACACCGCCGTTCACCGGGTCGTCGCTGAACCAGTAGACGGAGAGGCCTTTTCCGTTCACCACAGCGGGTTCGAGGCCGCCGGCGTTGCCGACGCGCAGCTCGACCCACTTCTGCTTCACCTCGACGGGCGCGGACTCCGGTGCGCGGTCACCGGTGCTCTGGTCCGCCTTGTTCGAGTTCGCGGTGCCGCGCAACAAGTCCACTCCGGACTGTCCGTCGGTCTCGGGCTCGTTCGACGCGTCCTGAGCCTGTTCCTGGACCTGGTCCTGGCTGGGAGCGGCGGAACCGGACGTGGTGGCGCCCTGGCCGCACGCCGTCAGCATGACGACACCGACCGCGAAAAGGGCAGCAGCGAACCCAACTTGCTTGCGACGCATTGGTTTCTTCTCATTCCTGAGTGGACTGATCAACCTGTTCACCACTGACACGTGCCGGCTCGCGAAGCGGTTCAAAGAGTTCGAACTTGAGACCGCGGTCACACGGGTTCTCGTGCGCACCGGGTACCGTTGGAGGCGTGAACATCAGCCTGAGCAGCGATTTCGCGACCGCGGTCCCCGAGATGGCGGTCTCGTGGAAGGCCGTCCCGGTCGCCGAACCGGAACTCCTCGTCCTCAACGAGCGGCTCGCGCGGGAAATCGGGCTCGATCCGGCCTGGCTCGCCGAATCAGGTCTCCCCCTTCTCACCGGCAATTCCGCGCCCGGATTCGCCCAGGCGTACGCGGGTCACCAGTTCGGCGGCTATTCCCCTCGACTGGGCGATGGCCGCGCGCTCCTGCTCGGTGAGCTGACCGACGCCGAGGGCCGTCTGCGCGACCTGCACCTGAAGGGCTCCGGCCGCACCCCGTTCGCCCGCGGTGGTGACGGGCTGGCCGCCGTCGGCCCGATGCTGCGCGAGTACGTGGTCAGCGAGGCGATGCACGCGCTCGGCATCCCCACGACCCGCGCGCTGGCCGTCGTCGCCACCGGCCACTCCGTGCAGCGCGAGGAACCGCTGGCCGGCGCGGTGCTGGCCAGGGTCGCCGCGTCGCACCTGCGGGTGGGCAGCTTCCAGTACGCGCGCGCCACGGACGACCTGGACCTGTTGCGCCGCCTCGCCGACCACGCGATCGCCCGCCACCACCCCGGCAGCACCCCTCTGGAGCTGTTCGGGCACGTGGTCGCCGCGCAGGCGTCGCTCGTCGCGCGGTGGATGCTCGTCGGCTTCGTCCACGGCGTGATGAACACGGACAACATGACGATCTCCGGCGAGACGATCGACTACGGCCCCTGCGCGTTCATGGAGGCCTACGACCCGACGACGAAGTACAGCTCCATCGACCACCGCGGCCGGTACGCCTACGGCAACCAGCCGATCATCGCCGAGTGGAACCTCGCCCGCCTCGCCGAGGCGCTCCTGCCGCTGTTCGCCGAGGACCAGGACGAGGCGGTGTCGCTGGCGGTCGCGACGCTGCGGACGTTCGACGCGCTCTTCGAGGAGGCGTGGATAGGCGGCATGGCGGCGAAGCTCGGCGTGTCCGGTGACGTGAAGCCACTGCTCAAGGACCTGCTCGCGCTGATGCAGGAGAACCACGTCGACTTCACGTCGTTCTTCCACCTGCTCGGCAAGGCGGCCCGTGGCGACGCGGAACCCGTCCGCTCGTCGTTCCTCGACCTCGCCGCGATCGACGCCTGGATCGCGCGCTGGCGGGAGCTCGGGCCGGACGCCGGCCTGATGGAGAAGGTCAACCCCGTCTACATCCCGCGCAACCACCTCGTGGAGGAGGCGCTGGCGGCCGGGGCGGACGGCGACATGGGTCCGTTCGAGCGACTGCTGAAAGCGGTTACCTCCCCGTTCGGCGAACGACCCGGCCTGGAATACTTCTCGGCTCCTGCGCCGCAGGACTTCAGTGCCACCTACCGGACCTACTGCGGGACTTGATGAAGCTGCAGCCGATCGGCCACGTCGAATCGCCTCTCACCGAACGCTCTGCCGCGCCCAGGCAGGCTGACGAGGGCGCTCCCGAGGCCCTGCTCGTGTTCGCCCCGGAGTACGCGCGGGCGATGAAGGAACTGCACGAGGGCCAGGACGTCCTGGTCCTCACCTGGCTCGACCGCGCCGACAGGTCGGTGCTGGCGGTGCATCCCCGCAGCGACCCTGCGCGGCCCGAGACGGGCGTGTTCTCCACGCGCTCGCCCGACCGGCCGAACCCCATCGGCCTGCACCACGTGCGGATCACGGAGGTGGACGGCCTCGCGGTGCGGGTCGCGCACCTGGAGGCCGTGGACGGCACGCCGATCGTGGACGTGAAGCCGGTCCTGGGCACCGAACGCTGACCTGATCACCTACTGCGGATCTCGCGGGCACCCGCCGTCCGGTGTCAGCCCCTCCGCCAGGTCCTCGCCGAACGGCAGCTCACCGCACAGCAACCGGGGTGTCGAGGTCGTGTCCGTGTTGCCCTGCAGCACGAGCACGGCCTTGTTCGACGGCAGCCGCGTGCTGGCCCCGAACCCGATGGTGCCGGTGGCGCCCTGGATCGCGTTGTCCGGCCGGATGCTCCCGATCCCGGCGAGCAGTCCCTCCCGCACCCGCGCGCCGGGGTCGGTCCGCCGCACCTGCCGCACTCCTTCCGCCAGCACCTGGATCGCGTCGTAGGCCGCGGCCGAACGCCCGTCCCCCAGCGTCTGGCACGTCCTGCGGAACACGTCGAGGTAGTTCTTGTAGAACGGCACCTTCGCGCAGTCGCCCCACGCGGCGGGGCTCGCGAACGACAGGTAGTCCAGGCGCACGTTGGGGAACTGGGCCATCGTGCCCTCCAGGATGAACCGGGTGGACGAGTCGCTCGCGATCACCGGCGGCGTGGCGCCCTGGCACCTGCTGTTCATGCCGCGCAGGAACTCCGCCAGGTACTGGGCCCGGCCGGCGTAGAAGACGGCGTACCCCGGCTTGGCCTGCGCCGGGCACGCGCCCTGCCCGAGGCTCGCCGGCGCGAGACCCTCGTCGTCGTTCGCGACCCGGTACGACTTGTACTGGCTGACCACGATCCCGCGCTCGGCGAACGAGAGCCGGGCGTCCTCGGCGAGGTTCTGGCTGTAGCGGTCGCCGGGGTCGCCGGAGAAGAAGATCGCCACGTCCGTCACGTTCAGGCGGCTCTGCGCGTAGTAGGCGGCGACCTTCGACTCGCGCAGGTTGTTGGGGCCGATCTGGTAGTAGTACTCGTTGATGCTCGCCATGTCGTCGGCGGACGTCAGCGTGCCGATGATCGGCAAGGCGTTGCTGCCCAGTAGTTTCACCACGGACTTGGCCGTGTCGGTGCTGATCGACAGCCCGGTCACCGCGACGACGCTGCGGTCGCGCGCGGCCAGTTCGACGATCTTGTCCGCGGCCACGTCACCGGACGCGAGCCCGCGCCCGCCCGGTCCCTCGCCGCCGTTGGCCAGCAACACCTTCATCGGCACGTCGCTGTTCTTCTGCGCCACCCAGACGCCGCGCAGCTCCTCGACCAGGGCGTGGAAGCTGTTGGCGGTGCTGGGGGTCAGCACGCTGAGGAACACGATGGTGATCGCGTCCGGCCGCAGCGCCGCCCTGCGGTTCTCCGCCACGATCCTGCTGTAGGCGTCCTCCAGGGCCGGCCGGATGTCGGCGGGCACGGAGTCGGGGACGAAGTGCCGCAACGGATCCGCCGACACCCCGATGCACTCCTCGCCGATCCGTTGCAGCGGCGAGCGCACCGACGGCGACCACCACTCGTCGCACCGGGCGTGGTTGAGGAACGGCACGGCCACGAGCGAGCCCGCCAGCAGCAGGAGCACGAGCGGCGCTGCGATTGCCCGTCGCAACCGCAGCGACGGGAACTCGGACAGCGCGCCGGCGATCCCCCGCGCCGGTTCGGAGGAGTCGGTGTCGAGCGCCAGGACCCAGTCACCGGTCCTGGACAGCTGCCGGAGCCAGTCGTGGTAGCCCGCGAGCGCGTCGGCCGCGTGCGTTCGCGGCGGTTCGGCGGACTCCACCGCCGTGACGACCAGCAGCGGATCCGGCCGGCTCAACGGGTTCGCGCGCCACGACTGTCCACTCCGGACATCGCTGCGCACGCGACCGATCGTGTCGACCAGCCACTGCCCCTCGCAGTCACCGCCGTGGTCGTCGAGCAGGAGCCACGGAACGCCGGTTCGCCGCCGGCCGGTCCCCCACACCGTCCAGCGCCGGTGCGACCGCCGAAGGTCCTCCAGCAACGCGAGCACGAGCAGGTCGCCGACCTCGTCCTCGTGCCGCTCCGCCAGCCGTTCCTTCACCACCGCGCGGGCGAGCCGGTAGAAACCGCGCCGCGACCGCCCGCCCAGCGCCTGCTCGCCCACCCACGTCGCCGGGCGCCACAGCAGTGCCATCAACGCCAGGCCGATCCGCGGCATCACGCCGATGACCAGCCTGATCCACCACGGGAAGTCCTGGGCGAGGTCCTGCATCCCGTCCCGCGTGACCCGCATGCGCCGCTGCAGGTGCCGCCGGAACTCGCGGGCGATCTCCCGTTCCTCCTCCTCGGCCTCGACCTGCTCGTCCAGCGTCAGGTCGAGCAGCCATCCGACGAGCGCGAACCGCGGGAACCGCAGCCGCGGCACACCCCGCACCTCACTGGCGAGTTGCCCGACCACGTCGTCGAGCAGCTTGCGCCGCGACTCCGCGGCACCGTCGACCAGCGCGTACGGCACCCGCCGCCCACGCGCGTTCGCGGGCCGGTTCGCCAGCGCCTCCAACGGACTCTCCGTCCCCAGCGGCCGGCGCAGCTGGACGATCGGCAACGGCACGTCGCGCGCGGGCCAGCGCGGACGGGACGCCAGCCGGTCGAGCAGCCGCAGCACCTCGATCGCGCCGCTGAACCTCAGCCCGCGCGTCTGGTCGGAACCGGAGAACCACCCCTGTGATGTCGTCCGCCGCAGCGCCAAGTCCCCGCCCCGTTCTGCCGGTTCCAAACAGAATCCGGACGGATTGTCGGACAGCGCGGCGGGCGCATTAGCGGAAACGGAATTAATTCGAGGCGGGCGAGAATGCGGTGAGACGGGTTTGACCGGCGGGTACCCCTGGCTCATGAGCCAGCCAGTACCGCCCGCGGAGCCCGTGCCGACCACCCCGGGACCCGACCAGCCGCGCCCCACCGGACCCGACCAGCCCCAGCCGCCCGGCCCCGACCCGGACCCGTTGCGGCCGCCGGGACCGGACCCCGACCCGTTGCCGCCGGAGCCGAAGCCGCTCTAAAGCCTGTGACTCGTGCCGTCGCCGGCACCGATAGCGGAACCAAAGCCGAATACAGTCCGGCAGTGGCAGGTTTGAAACACGAAACGCCTGGGTACACGCCCTGTGCCACTGCCGGACCGACTCTGGAGCGCGCCGATGCTCAGTCGAGAGGAACACCAGCGGCTCATCGACATCGAGGGCCGCCTCCGCGTCTCCGACCCCGACCTCGCCCGCGCACTGAGCGAGGGCCCCCTTTCGCAGAGGACCCTGCGTCAGCGCGCGGTCGCCGCTCTGGCCACGCTCGCCTTCAGGAAGCGACCGGAATCGCGCGGCTGACCACCGCGTTCGGCGGTGCCTCCGCCCGGTTCCAGCGCATCCGCGACCACGGCAGGTCCATGTCGCTCAACGTGCTGATCTGCCGTGGCCTCAACTCCTCCGCCGCCGGCGCCTCCGCGTGCCGGGAGTACGCCGCGTCGACGTAGCGGTGGCCGGTGTCCGGGGCCAGCACCACGACGTGCCGTTCGGGGTCCAGCCGCTGCTCCCACCGCGCCGCCAGGTACGCCGAGCCCGCCGAGAGGCCGGCGAAGATCGCGTGCTCGCGCAGCAGGGCCACGCTGCCGGACAGCGCCGCGTCGAAGCCGAACCAGTGCACGGTGTCGTAGAGCGTGTGGTCGACGTTGCCGAACGGGATCGAGCTGCCGATCCCGGCGATGATGATCTCCGGGTCGTGCACGTGCTCGCTGCCGAACGTGACGCTGTCGAACGGCTGCACGCCGACGAGCTCCACCTCCGGTGAGGTCTCGCGCAGGAACGTCGCCAGCGCGCCGGTCGACGCGCCGGTGCCCACGCCGCCGACCACGGACAGCCGCGAGCAGTCGGTGTGTTCGCGGATCAGGTCGGCGATCGGGCGGTAGCCGCGGTAGTGGACGTCGTCGTGGTACTGGCGCATCCAGTGGTGGCGCGGGTGGTCGCGCAGGATCTCGTGCACCCGTGCGACGCGGCGGCTCTGGTCGAGCTTCAGGCTGGCGGACGGCGGCATGGGTTCGACCGTCGCGCCGAGGATCTCCAGCTGGGTGTGCAACGTCTTGTCGACGGTGGTCGAGGCGACGATGTGGCAGTGCAGGCCGTAGCGGTGGCAGGCCAGCGCCAGTGCGTGCGCGTAGATGCCGCTTGAGCTGTCCACCAGCGTGTCCCCGGTCGCGATGGTGCCGCGTTCGAGGAGGTGGCGGACCGCTTCGAGGGCGGAGGCGACCTTCATGGTCTCGAAGCGCAGGCAGAGCGTGCGGGAGTCGAGGCGTACCAGGGCGGGGCGGCTGAGCGCGTCAGCGATGTGGTGGTCCACGTCTTCTCTCAGGCTCGGTAGCGGTACAGCGCCGTCTCGTCGGCGCTGAACTGCGAGAACGGGAACGGTTCCGCGGACAGGGCGGTGACTCCGGCGCCGAGGAAGTGGCGGGCGACGGCGCTCGCGGTCTGGGCGTAGACGATCAGCGGGATCTCGCGCGAGCGGCAGGTGCGCAGGATCTCGTCGAACGTGCCGTTGCCGATCGTCATGCCCGTCGCCACGACGGCGTCCGCGACGCCGAGGACGTCCCGCATGTCCGGGGTCACCGGGTCGCCCCACTGCGTCGTGCGCAACGAGAGGTCGCACGGCAGGCACTCGGCGCCGCGCTCGCGGATCGCCGCCACCAGCGGGTTCACCACGCCGATCAACGCGACCTTCGCGCCCGGCTCCACGTCGAGCAGCCCGGCGACGGCGGCGTCACGGGCCCGCGCCCGTTCCTCCGGCGTGCCGACCGGCAGCACGACCCGTTCGGCGTCCGAGGTCCGATGTGGACGGACGCTGCCCAGGTAGGCGTCGAGCGCCGCCACCCGAACGGGAGCAGGCGCCTCGGTGAGCAGTGCGGCGACGGGTGCTCCGGAGTAGTTGGCGCACACCGCCGGATCGGCGTCGCCCTCCGCGAACGCGCAGGCGCCGAACGCGGTTCCGAGGCGCGCCAGCACGTACTGGTTGCGGTAGGTGGTGTCGCCGCCCGCCAACCTGGTGCCGTGGTGGACCCAGAACACGCTCGTAGCTGGGATCTCGCGCGGATCCGGACCGTGCCGGCCCTCCAGGACCTCGGCTATCAGATCATCCACAGTGGACACGTCTCTCCCCCTTCTCAGCGGACCGGCTCGCGGTACCCGACGGCCAGGTGGCCCAGGCTGTCGCGGCCGATCTCGGCTTCCACGTCGAACACCTCGCGCAGCAACGGCGCGGTCAGCACGTCCACGGCCCTGCCGTCGGCGACGACCTCACCGCGGTGCATCAGCACGAGCCGGTCGCAGTAGCGCGCGGCCAGCGCGAGGTCGTGCAGCGCCACCACGACGGTCTGCGGCGTCCGCCCGGCCAGTTCCATCAGTTCGAGCTGGTGGCGCACGTCCAGGTGGTTCGTCGGCTCGTCCAGCAGCAGCCCAGAAGTGCGTTGCGCCAACGCCCGCGCGAGGTGCGTGCGCTGGCGTTCGCCGCCGGACAGCTGCTTCCACGGCCGCTCGGCCAACCCGGTCAGGTCGAGCCTCTCCAGTGCCTCGGCGACGATCTCGTGGTCCGAGGCGTCCGGCCCGCGCCACCGCGACCGGTGGGGCGTGCGGCCGAGCATGGCCACCTCGGCCACCCGCAGGTCGCTCTCGGTGTCGGCGGTCTGCTCGACGAACGCGAGCTTGCGCGCCCGGTCGCGGGCGGACCACGACCCGATCTCCACGCCGTCGTACAGCACCCGCCCGCCGGTCGGCGTGCGCAGGCCGGCGACGCACCGCAGCAGCGACGACTTGCCGGAGCCGTTGGGCCCGATCAGCCCGACCGTCTCCCCCGGCTCCACGGCCAGGGACACGTCCCGCACGATCGTCTTGCCCGGCACGCTCCAGCTGAGCTTCTCGACGTCGATCCTCACAGCTCACCCCTCCTGCGCAGCACCAGCAGGAAGAGCGGCACGCCGATCAGCGCGGTGAACACGCCCACCGGCACCTCCAGCGGCGCGAAGACCACGCGGGTGAGCGCGTCCGTCCAGACCAGGAACACCGCGCCGACCACCGCCGACATCGGCAACAGCCTGCGGTGCAACGGTCCGACGAGGAACCGGACGCCGTGCGGGATGATCAGCCCGACGAACCCCACCGCGCCCACCGCGGCCACCGCCACGGCGGTCAGCACCGAGGTCGTCACCAGCAGCACGGCGCGGGTCGTGCGGACGTCGACGCCGAGCGAGGACGCCGTGTCGGTGCCGAACGCGAACCCGTCCAGCGCGGCGGAGCACAGCCACACCACGAGCAGTCCGGCCGCCAGCACCACCGCGCACACCGCCACCGACGTCCACCGGGCCGAGGCCAGCGACCCCAGCAGCCAGTTGGTGACGGCGCGGATGCTGTCGGCGTCACCGGACGACAGCAGGATCAACGAGGTCAAAGCCGCGAAGAGCTGCCCGACGACCACACCGGTCAGCACGATCCGCGAGGAGTCCAACCCGGTGCGCCGCAACAACACCATCAGCAACCCGAACGCCACCAGCGCGCCGATCAGCGCCCCGCCGGTGATGCCGAGCTGCGAGCCCGCGAACCCGAGCACCACCACGACCACCGCACCGGTCGAGGCGCCTGACGACACCCCGAGCAGGTACGGGTCGGCCAGCGAGTTGCGCGTGACGCTCTGCAGCACCGCGCCGCACACCGCGAGCGCGCCGCCGACGAGTGCCGCGAGCAGCACCCTGGGCAGCCGCAGATCCCAGATCAGCGAGTCCAGCAGGCGCGGCAGCGGGGCCACGGGCAACCCGAGGCGTCCGCCCGCTGCCCTGCCGATCTCCGCCCAGCCCGCCCCTACCCCGATGCGGACGGCGAGCGCCATCGACACCAGGAGGACGACGAGGCTCAGGACGACGACGAACGTGTTCTTCTTGTGTTGAAACGGTTTCGGGGTCTTGCGGACCACAGGATCGAGAACAGCGGCCTCAGCCACGGCCGGCGATCTTGTCAAGACCCGCGCCGAACGCCTTCAGCGCGTCGACGGTGCGCACGGACGGGTCCATCTCGATACCGGGCAGCTCGATCACCTTGTTCTCGCGCAACGCCTTCAGCTGCGAGACGGCCGGGTGCTCGCGCATCATCGCGAGCTTCTCGGCAGCGGTGTCGCCGGGGTTGCCGCGCTCGGACAGGTCGCCGATCACGATGACGTCGGGATCGCGGCGCGCGACCTCCTCCCAGGACGCCTCCGGCCACTCCTGGTTGAGGTCGTCGAACACGTTGACCGCGCCGGCGATCTTGCTCATCTGACTGGGCATGCCGTCGCGCCCCGCCACGTACGGGACGCCCTTGAAGACCGAGTAGACCCAGACGACCTTCACGGGTTCGCGCTTGACGGCCTGGACCTCGGCGACCGCGGCGCGCTGCTCGGCGGCGAGCTGGTTCGCCTTGTCCTGGATGCCGAAGATCCTGCCGAAGTTCTCGTAGTCGCGGAACAGCCGCTCGAACGGCGCGGTCGTGCCGTCCGAGCAGTTGACCGCGCTCACGAACGTCGGCACGCCAAGGGATTCCAGCTCGTCGCGCGTCCCGGCGCGGTCTGCGGTGAAGAGCTCTTTGAACGACGCCACCACGACATCCGGGTTCGCGGCCCTCAACGGCTCCGACGTGAGGACCTTGGGCGAGAGCACCGGGATCTTCGCGTAGGCCTCGGCGTACTTCGGCGCGACCTTGGTCTTGACGTTCGCGGTACCGGCCATGCGGTCCTGCAACCCCAGCGCCAGCAACGTTTCCGTGGAGTTCTGGTCGAGCGTGACCACCCGTTGCGGCGCACCGGCGAACGTGAGCTGCTTGCCGCAGCTGTCCACCGCCACCGACTGAGCCGTTGGCGCTTCGGCGCCTCCCGGTGTGGCGCAGCCCGCGGCGAGCACCGCGACCAACGCCAGGCCGATCCGGCCGGGGTGAGACATCAGGTCCTCCAGAGAAGTTCACTCGAACGGTGTGCGCTACTGTAACGACAATCATTTTCAATGCAACCCTGCCGGAAGGTCGAACGCGTGGTTCACGACACAGCACCCCGCAGCTCCTCGGTGCTGCGCAGCGCCTCATTCCTCCGCCTCTGGACCGCGACCACGGCGTCCGGCATCGCGACCTGGGCGCTGCCGTTCGTGCTGGGCCTCGCGGTGCTCTCCCGCTCGATCACCGCCGTGGAGCTGGGCGTTCTGCTGGCCGCGCGCACCGCGGGTTTCCTCGCCGCCGTACCGGTCAGCGGTGTGCTGGCCGACCGCTACGCCCGCCGCCAGGTGGTCCTGTGGTCCGGCCTCACCTCCGCCGTCGCCGCGCCCGTGCTCGCCGTTTTCGTGGGCAACTCGCTGGTGGTCGCGGCCGTCGCGGCGGCGGCGATGGGTGCGGGCCAGGGAGCGTGCAGGCCCGCGTTCCAGGCGCTGACGGCCGAGGTGGTCGACGGTGACCAACGCCAGCAGGCCAACGCGGCGATGACGTTGTCCGTGCGGGTGACGACGTTGGTGGCGCCGGGCCTGACGGCGTTGCTCGCCCTGGTGCTCAACACGCAGGTGCTGCTGCTCGGCATCGGCGCGCTGTGGCTGGTCGCCGCACTGGTCCCGCCAGCGGGCACCGGGCTCACGACCCCGGGCGGCGGCAACGGTTTCGTGGCGGACTTCTGGGAGGGCGTGCGGGAGGCGCGCAGGCACCCGTGGTTCCTGGCCGGGCTCGGCGCGCTGACGGCGGTGATCGCCACCGGCTACTCGGCGACCGGCGTGGTGCTCCCCCTGGTCAGCCGCGACCGCTACGACACCGAGGCCGTGCTCGCGGGCTCGTTGACCGCCTACACCCTCGGCGCGCTGGCCGGCGCCCTGCTGATCGCCCGCTGGCGGCCGCGCCACGCCGGGTGGACCGCGCTGTTCGGCCTGGCGCTGTACGGGTTCGCGCCGCTGAGCCTGCTGCTGCCGGTGCACCCGTTCGTCGTGATCGCGGCCTACGTCGTCGCAGGACTGGGCATCGAGCTGTTCAACGTGCCGTGGTTCACCGCGACCCAGCGCGAGGTCGAGCCCTCCAAGCTGGCCCGCGTGTCCTCTTTGGACTTCCTGATGTCGTACGGCCTCGCCCCGGTCGGTCTCGCGCTCATCGCCCCGGCGATCTCGTCGTTCGGTGCACCGGTCGTGCTGGCGGTCTGCGCGGTGATCTGCTTCGCCGCACCGGCTCTGGCCGCGCTCGTGCCGTCGTCCCGCGACTTCGGGCCGCGCCGGTGATCGTTCCCCGTCTGCCGGCCCTGGACCCCGCGGCCCGCACGGCCCTGAGCGACCACGGCGCGGTGGTGCTGACCGGCCTGCCGAACTCCCCCGACTCGCTGCCGGTCGCCGCCTCGCTGCTGTTCGGCACGGCGTTGCGGGAGCTGTTCCCCCACCGGACGAGGCGTTCCGAGGACGGCGGGATCGTCGGCCTGCACGCGGACAGCTTCGACGTCGTCGTGGACATCGGCGGCAAGTCCGTGCGGCGCAGGCATCCCGACGAGGACCACGTGCTGGTGCTGCTCACTTCCCCAGCGCCGCAAGGAGGTGAGTCGTTCGTGCTCGACGCGCACGAGTTCACCGACTCGCTGGACGCGGAGCTGCGCGACTTCCTGCGCGGCGTGGACGTCGACCTCTACGGCCGCTGGGCGCAGACGCGCGGCCTACCCGCGACACCGCGGGTAGGCCGCCACATCGAGTTCACGCGCACCGGCAGGCGGATCACCCGCCGCACGGACGGGGTCGCGGCCCTGCACCGCGATCCCCTGTCCGAGCACGTCACCGCGATGCTGACCCGTTTCGACGCGGAGGTCGAACGGGTGCAGCGGGAACTGCCGAGGATCCGGCTGACCGAGGGCGATCTGCTGGTCCTCGACAACTACCGCTGCTGGCACGGCCGTGACGCCCACACAGGCACCAGGACCGTGCACATCCAGACAGTGCGAACCGACGACGCCTAGGGCGTGTCCCGGAAGTTCGTCCAGTGGCAGGCGCGGGCGAGAGACCCGGAGACGGCGCCTGCCACTGCCGCCCGACGGGACTTCCGGGACGCGTCCTAGGAGGACGCCGCCTTCTGCAGCTCCCGGCGCAGCTGCTCCTTCGTCATGCTCGAAGCGCCGTCCACGCCCAGGTTCTTCGCCTGCGTGACGAGCTCCTCGCGGGTGGCCTGGCCGGGCAGCTCACCGAGGTGGTCGGCCCGGCTGCGCGCGAACGCCTCGCCGAGCTCGTAGCGGCGCTGCGCGCTCAGCCGCTTGCGCATGCCGGGCAGCACCGTCTTCTCCTCTTCCTCCACGTGGTGGGTGATGGAGTCGACGACGTCCTTCAGCGCCTTCTCGTACTTCGGCGAGTCGTAGTCGGTGTCGAGGAGCTTGGCGAGCAACTGCTCCGCCTCGGCGTGCTCCTCCTGGCTGTGCTCGACCTCGTCGTCACCGCCCGCGTCCTTGGCGGCCGGGTAGACCTCGGACTCCTCGGCGCGGCTGTGGGCGACGAGCAGGCCGCAGACGACCGGGGTGAGCAGAGGTCGTTTCTCCGGGTGGTTCTTCAGCTCGTCGAACAGGCGCTCCACCTCGCGGTGGTCCTGCATGATCAGGTCGACGACGTCGTACTGCACGGTGGTGTCTCCTTCAGTTCGGGTGGTTCCTCGGATAGCGCGTGGTGATGGGCGCGATGCCACGCCGTCCGATCCGGCCGAGCGCGATGCCGAAGCCGCTGATCAACGCGACCGCGGCGACGGCGCCGATGACGATGGACCACGCCAGGCCCAAGCCCAGCAGTCCTGCCGCGGCGCCGACGATGACTGCCGCCGTGAGTCCGTTGACGAGGTTCACCAGACCGGCCACGCCGAGTGCGGTGCCGATCAGCCGTGGGCGCCTGTCCTTGCGCCAGCCGGTCTGACCGCCGTCCGCCTCGACGCCCAGGGTGTCGTCGTGCAGCTGGCGCACGAACACGTGCCTCGTGGACGGTTCGAGCTCCGCGTACACGGCCCTGATGCGGTTGATCCCCAGCCCTGCCTGGACGTCCTCGATGGTCAGCTCCACCGTGCGGAACAGGGTGGCGAGACCGATGAGGAACAACGCGGTGAAGATGACGAGCATCAGCGTCAGCAGCACCGTCAGCGGCACCACCTGGGCGACGAACCCGAGGGCGATCATGGACGCGGAGATCGTCGTCAGCAGGTGGCCCGCACGACCGGTCGCGTCGGTGATCGTCGCCGTGCGGATCATCTGCAGCGTGTTGTGCTCCATGGTCAGGATCGTCAGCGCGGAGGTCTTGTCCACGTCCTGCACGTCAGTGCCCAAGGGCGTTGGCCAGTTCCTTCTTCGTCATGGTGGAGCGGCCCTTGACGTTCTTCTTCTTGGCCTCGTTGTAGAGCTGCTCCTTGGTGAGGCCCTTCGGGCGGTTCGTGCCCGACCGCTGGCCACCGCGCTTCTGCGGTGACATGTCCTCTGTGGACGACTTGCTCGCCGTCTTGGACTCACCGGCCTGGGCGCGGTTCTTGTTGACCGTCCGCGCCGCGATCTCCTTGGCGCGCTTGGGCGACGCGCCGCGGTCCTGCGCGGAGTCCTTGATGTGCTCGTACTGGCGTTCGCGCTTCGCGTTCGATCCCGCGGGCATCACGACCTCCTGACTCGGTGCTGACCCGCGAATACCCCGTTCAGGGAGGTTCACACACGGGTGACCGGGTAGCCGGGGCCATGGCGATCTCCACACGACTCGACACCGCGCGCGTGCTGGCGACGGTGCTGCTGCCCACCCTCGCCAAGGGCGTCGTCGTGCGCCGGCCAGGCGTGATGGCGGCCGCCGAGAAGGTCCAGTCCGACACGCGGGCCATCGACACGATGCGCAGGCTGCGCGACCGCTACGGCCCGGAACCGGTGCGGCTGCGCATCACCGGACGCAGCGTCGCGATGCTGGTCGACCCCGCCGACGTCGGCAGGCTGCTCGCGGAGTCACCCGACCCGTTCGCGCTGGCCACGAGGGAGAAGAAGGCCGCGCTGAGCCACTTCCAGCCGCACGGTGTGCTGATCTCCGACGGCCCGGAGCGGCAACAGCTCCGCGAGCTCAACGAACGCGCGTTGCGTCCGGAGAACGTGCCCGCCGAGGCGGTCGTGCGCGACGAGGCGGACCTGCTCACCCGGCACGTGATGAGCACCGGCGAGCTGACCTGGCAGTCGTTCGACCAGGCGTGGTGGCGGATCGTGCGCAGGATCGTCCTCGGCGACGGCGCCCGCGGCGACGACCGGCTCACAGACGACCTCAAGGCGCTGCGGCAGAACGCCAACTGGGCTTTCCTCCACCCGAAGCGCCGTGACCTGCGCGAACGTTTCCAGTCCAGGCTCGACGAGCACCTGGCGCGCCGTGAGGAAGGCAGTCTCGCCGCCCAGCCGGGTGACCTGTCCGGTCAGGTGCCGCACTGGCTGTTCGCGTTCGACGCGGCCGGGATCGTCACGCTGCGGGCGCTGGCCCTCGGAGCGCGCGGAACGAACGGCATCCTGGAGTCCGCACGGCTGTGGCCCACCACACCGGTGATCCTGCGCGAGAGCGGGAAACCGACCCGCTGGCACGGCACGTGGCTGCCGGCGAACACCGAGTTCGTGGTGTTCACGCCGTTCTTCCACCGCGACCCGGACCGCCTCCCGTTCGCCGACCGGTACGCGCCGGAGTACTGGGACGGGCCGCGCGACCCGGCGATCGTGCCGTTCAGCGCGGGCCCCGGCGTGTGCCCCGGCCGCGACCTGGTGCTGACCGTCGCCGCGACGATGCTGGACGTGCTGAGCGAGCACCTCTCGTTCCCCGCGCTCGGCACGCCGCTGCCAGGAACGCTCAACCACTTCGGCCTCCGCATGCCGGCCGAGCCGACGGGTACTCGCGTCTCATGACCGTCGCGGTGGTGACCGGCTCGGACTCCGGTATCGGCAGGGCGATCGCCGTCGCGCTCGCGGGCGGGGGCGTCGACGTGGGCGTGACTTACCACGAGGACGCCGGCGGAGCCGCCAGGACGGCCGGCGAGGTCCGCGAGGCCGGTGTCAGGTGTGCCGTGCGGCGGCTCGACCTGACCGACCTGCCCGCCGCGGCCTCCGTCGTCGACGAACTGGCCGAGGAGCTGGGCGGCCTGGACGTCCTGGTGAACTGCGCCGGCACCGGTAGCGGCCAGAAGGCCGTGGACATGGACTTCGACACCTGGCGCACGGTGCTGTCGGTCGACCTGGACGGCGCGTTCCTGTGCTGCCAGCGGGCCGCCAGGCGCATGATCGCCGCCGGACGCGGTGGCCGGATCATCAACATCACGTCCGTCCACGAGCACCTGCCGCGGGTGGGCGCCGCGCCGTACTGCGCCGCCAAGGCCGGGCTCGGCGCGCTGACCGAGGTGCTCGCCCTCGAACTGTCCGAGCACGGCATCACCGTGAACTCCGTGGCACCGGGCGAGATCTCGACGCCGATGACCGGTCAGGAGGACGTGGACCCGCACACCGAGGCGCGGCCGGGCATCCCGCTCGGCCGGCCCGGTCACGCGAAGGAGGTCGCGGCCGTGGTCGCGTTCCTCGCCACACCTGCCGCGTCCTACGTGACCGGGTCGTCGTTCGTCGTGGACGGCGGGATGTCCCTGATGGGCCCGCAGGCGAGCCAGCTGATGACCGACGAGAAGTGGAGGCAGACCTGATGCGCGCGGTCGTCCTGAACTGCACCCTGAAGAAGTCGCCCGACCCGTCCAACACCGACCTGCTGGCCCAGGTGGTGGTCGACGAGCTCACCAAGAAGGACGTCGAGGTCACGTCGTTCCGGTTGGCGGACCACGAGATCCCGCCCGGCGTCGAGACCGACCTCGGCGGCGGTGACGAGTGGCCGAACGTCCACCGGTTGCTGCTCGACGCCGAGATCCTGGTGATCGCGACGCCGACGTGGGTCGGTCGTCCGTCCTCGCTGGCGCAACGGGCGCTGGAACGGATGGACGCGATGATCTCCGAGACCGACGACCAGGACCGGCCGGTGGCCTACAACCGGGTCGCGGGCGTGGTGGTGACCGGCAACGAGGACGGCGCGCACCACGTGATCAGCGAGATCTGCGGTGGCCTCGGGGACATCGGCTACACGATCCCCGGCCAGGCCTGGACGTACTGGAACCGCGGTCCGGGACCGGGCCCGAGCTACTCCGACACCGACGAGGGTCACGAGTGGTCGGAGAAGACCGGCCGCACCATGGCCGCCAACCTGCACGCCGTCGCCCTGGCACTGGCGGAGCGTCCGATCCCGGCCTGAGCCACCGCCACCAGAGCACCGATCGCCAGGCCGCCCAGAACGTCCGTGGGCCAGTGCACACGGGTTCTGAGGCGGCTGTAGGCGACCAGGAGCACCAGCGGTGTCACGAACAGAGCGGCTCCGCGGTCCTCCAGGCACGCGGTGCCGAACGCGGCGGCCGTCACCGCGTGCTTGGAGGGGAACGACGACGAGTCCGGGTGTTCCGGCAGCGCCTGTCTCGCCGGAATGCCGGCCGCCTGCGGTCTGGGCCGGTCCACGACGAGGCTGATCAGGTGCCCGATGGGCATGGCGATCACCGCCGCCGTCAGGGCTCTCTTCGCGACCTTTTCCTTGCCTGCCAATGCGAGCAGGCCGGCGACGGGCAGCCAGAGGAGGCCGCCGCGGGCGGTGAGACTGGCCGCGATGATGACCGGGTGCGGCCGCCTCGTGGGCAACGCCTCGCTGTTGTGCAACGAGTCCGCGTCGAGCTCCGCTAATTCGTCCTCACCGGTCATGCGGGTCGACTACCCGCGACGGCGTTGCGGGAACCCAGCGGTTCACAACGCCGGACTGGCCGGAACCTCCTTGCCCTCCCCGATTCCCCGGACGAGCGCCCGGAGCGTCTCCTGCGCGTCGAACTCCGGACTCCAGCCGAGTTCCGTTCGCGCGCGGGACGCGTCCAGCAGCGGCGACTTCAGGGCGAGGTCGACCCAACCGGGTGGCGTGGGCTGCAGCCGCAGGCGCCAGGTCACGTTCGCCAGCAGGCGCATCAGTCCGGCGGGGATGAAGATCGGCCGTCCACCGAGCACCTCCGCGAGCACGCGCGGTGTGACGACCGGATCCGCCACCAGGTTGACGGCGCCGTGCGGTCGCTGCCGGAGGATGCGGACCAGCCCGTCCGCCACGTCGTCCGCGTGCACGAACTGCATCACCAGGTCGCGCGGCAGCGGCACGAGCGGAATCCGTTGCCGGAACAGCGCTCTCGGCACCAGCTTGCCGAGGAAGTACTCGCGGATCTCGGAACCCGCGTCGGACTGCAGGATCAGGCCCGGCCGCGGCCGGCTGATGAGCAGGTCGCCCTCGAACTTGTTCAGCATGTGCTCGACGGCGGCCTTGTGCCTGCTGTAGAACGACGTTCTCACGCCGTCGACCGGCCACGACTCGTCCACCGCGCGGTCCTTGACGCCCGGCGAGTACGCGCCGACCGACGACATGTGCACGAGGTGCGGCACCTTTGCGGCGACGGCCGCGCCGAAGACCTGCGCCGACCCCGCCACGTTCGTCCGGTACGTGCTCCGCTCGTCCCGCGCGGGCTGGATGCGCCACGCGAGGTGCACGACGGCGTCAGCGTTCGCGAACGCCTCCGCGAGGACCTCCTCCGCACCCGGCCGCCCGATCTCGACCGGTGTCCACGTGACGCCGCGGTAGGGCGCCGCGTCTCCCGGCTTGCGCCTGGAGACCCCGTGGACCTCGATGTCCTGCTCTTCGGCGAGCCGGCGCAGCAACGCCGTTCCGACGTTCCCGGTCGCGCCGGTGACGACGACCTTCATGTGCGCTCTGGGCACGGTTGTCCTCCAGGTGTCCACCTGGAGGACGGGTACCCGCTTCGGGGTCAGCGCTCACGCGACATCGAGGACCGTCTTCAGCCAGCCGTCCTCGCGCAGGTCGAACGTCTTGTAGGCGTCGATCGCGGCACTGGGTTGTTCGTGCTGCGTGATGAACCTCGTCGGGTCGACCACGCCGGTGAGCACCAGGTCGAGCAGCCGCGGGATGTATCGGCGGTGGTTGCAGTTGCCCATCCTCAGCGTGAGGTTCTTGTTCATCGCGGCGCCGATCGGGAACTGCTCGAACCCCGGCGGGTACACGCCGATGATCCCGATCGTGCCGGCCTTCGCGACCAGTTCGACGGCCCAGTCGAGCGCCTGCGCCGGGGAGTCGCCGGGCTTCCACTGCTCGCCCTCGCGCTCGCCGGGGCTCTCCGCGTCGACACCGACCGCCTCGATCACGCGGTCCGGTCCGATGCCGCCGGTCAGGTCCTTCACGACCTCGACGGGGTCCTCGGAGTTGAAGTCGACGGTCTCGGCGTTCTGCTCGCGGGCCTTGTCCAGCCTGGACGCGATGCCGTCGACCACGATCACGCGACCGGCGCCCTGCCGCTTCGCCGAGGCGATCGCGAACTGGCCGACCACGCCCGCGCCCAGCACCAGCACGGTGTCGCCGGAACCGACCTCGGCCAGGCGGGACCCGAACCACGAGGTCGGGAAGATGTCGGAGAGCAGGATCGCCTGGTCGTCGCTCACCCCGTCCGGGATGCGCACCATCGACGTCGCCGCGTACGGGACGCGGGCGTACTCGGCCTGCAGGCCGTTGATCGGCCCGGTCGCCTTCGGGCCGCCGAAGAAACTGGTCCCCGCCGACGGCCCGTTCGGGTTCGCGGTGTCGCACTGCGCGTAGTAGCCGGCCCGGCAGTAGGAACAGGTGCCGCACCCGATCGTGGACGGGATGACCACGCGGTCACCGGGCGAGAACCCGCGCACGGCGGAGCCCACCTCTTCGACGACGCCGACCGCCTCGTGCCCGAGCACGGTGCCCTCGACCATGTCCGGCATCGTGCCGCGGACCATGTGCAGGTCGGTGCCGCAGATGGCGCTGCGGGTGATCCGCACGACCGCGTCCGTCGGCTCCTGGAGCTTGGGGTCCTCGACGTCGTCGAGCCTGATGTCACCTACGCCGTGCCACACGACAGCCTTCATTGCTTCGCCTCCCGATGTACGTGTCGCAGGTCTTCCCGTGATCGGAGGCGGCAAACACCAGGTCACCCGGACAATTCGGTCCTTTCGGAACAAATGTTTTTTCGGTTTCGGGCAGGTGGGGCCGGGTATGGCTCGAAGATGGATCGCATCGCCGACGTATGGGGCGCACGCACTCCGCACGGTCGTGGGACGAGCTGGCCGGTACGGGTCGACCAGCTGCTCGCGGACGGCGTCGGCGAGTCCGATGTGGACCGCTGGGTGCAGTCGGCGTGCGTGTTGTGCAGCAACGGGTGCGGCTGCGACATCGCGGTCAAGGACGGCAGGATCGTCGGTGTGCGCGGGCGTGCGGAGGACGTCGTCAACCGCGGCAGGCTCGGCCCCAAAGGCCTTCACGGCTCCTGGCAGGCGCACGGCAAGGACCGTCTGACCACACCGTTGATCCGGCGAGACGGCAAGCTGGTCGAGACCGGCTGGGACACCGCGATGGGCGAGATCGTCCAGCGCTCCCAACGACTTCTCGCCGAGTCCGGACCGCTGTCGCACGGCTTCTACACGAGCGGGCAGCTGTTCCTGGAGGAGTACTACACGCTCGGCGTGATCGGCAAGGCCGGTCTGGGCACGCCGCACATGGACGGCAACACCCGGTTGTGCACCGCGACCGCCGCGGCGGCGTTGAAGGAGTCGTTCGGCGCGGACGGCCAGCCCGCCTGCCACGCGGACATCGACCTGTGCGACGCCCTGTTCCTGTTCGGGCACAACATGGCCGCCACGCAGACCGTGATGTGGTCGCGCGTGCTCGACCGGATCGAGGGACCGGACAGGCCCCGGCTGGTCGTCGTCGACCCCCGGACGACGCCGACCGCCGAGGCCGCCGACGTGCACCTGGCGCCGTTGCCCGGCACGAACCAGGCGCTGCTGAACGGCCTCCTGCGCGAACTGATCGAGCACGACTGGATCGACGCCGGGTACATCTGCGCCCACACGCTCGGCTTCAACGAGCTCAAAGCTACCGTCGAGCCGTACACGCCCGAGCGCGTCGCGGAGATCTGCCGCATCTCCCCCGCCGACCTCCGGCGGGCCGCCGAGATCTTCGGGACGTCGCAACGGGTGCTCTCGACCGTGTTGCAGGGCTTCTACCAGTCACACCAGGCGACGGCGGCGTCGTGCCAGGTGAACAACCTGCACCTGCTGCGCGGTCAGATCGGCGGGCCCGGCAGCGGTGTGCTGCAGATGAACGGCCAGCCCACCGCGCAGAACACGCGCGAGAGCGGGGCGAACGGCGACCTGCCCGGCTTCCGCAACTGGGACAACCCGGCGCACGTCGAGGAACTGGCGAAGCTCTGGAACGTCGACCCGCTGGTGATCCCGCACTGGGCGCCGCCGACGCACGCGATGCAGATCTGGCGGTACGCCGAGCAGGGCTCGATCAGGTTCCTGTGGATCTCCGCGACGAACCCGGCCGTCTCACTGCCCGACCTCGCGCGCATCCGGGACGTCCTGCGCCAGGAGAACCTGTTCGTGATCGTGCAGGACGCGTTCCGCACCGAGACCACCGAACTCGCGGACGTGGTGCTGCCCGCCGCGATGTGGGGCGAGAAGCAAGGCACGTTCACGAACCTCTCGCGTGTCGTGCACCTCTCCGAGCAGGCCGTCGAACCGCCGGGCGAGGCCCGCAGCGACCTCGACATCTTCCTGGACTACGCCTCCCGCATGGGTTTCCGCGACCGCGACGGCGATCCCCTGATCAAGTGGAAGGACGCGGAAGGCGCGTTCGACGCGTGGCGCGAGTGCAGCCGCGGCCGACCTTGCGACTACAGCGATCTCTCCTACGACAAGTTGCGCGGCGGCAGCGGAATCCCTTGGGGCGGCGAGCGCCTGTACGGCGACGGCGTCTTTCCCACCGAAGCCGACCACTGCGAGGACTACGGCCACGACCTGCTCACCGGAGCGTCGACCACGCCGACCGACTACCAGGCCCGCCGACCGGACGGGCGGGCGTTCCTCAAGGCGGCCGAACACACTCCGCCACCGGAGCAGCCGGACGACGAGCACCCGTTCCTCTGCACGACCGGGCGCTCGGTCTACCACTTCCACACCCGCACCAAGACCAAGCGGGCCCCGGAGTTGCAGAAGGCGGCTCCGGACCCGTGGGTAGAGATGTCGGCTTCCGACGCCGAAAACCTGGGGCTGGACGAAGGAGACGTGGTCAGGGTCGAGTCCGAACGCGGTGGCGTCGAGGTGCCTGTCCGCATTGGACGGTGCCGCGACGGCGTGGTGTTCCTGCCGTTCCACTACGGCTTCCAGGCCGCCAACGAGGTCACGCTCACCGAGTGGGACCCGGTGTCCAAGCAGCCGATGTTCAAGATCAGCGCCGTGCGGATCAGGAAGGTGTGACCGTGCTCCTCGCCAACCACCTCGGTGTGCTGCACTCGACGTTGGGGACGCTGGCCGAGACGTTCCGGGAGGTCGCCGCACGCCACGGCGACGAGCCCGACGTCCGGCACATCTGCGCACTGCTCGCCCAGCGCATCGACCGGCAGGCCGAGCAGCTCAAGCCCGTCGTCGACCGCTACGGCGAGAGCGGCGACCCCGAGCCGAGCCTGCTGCGCGACCTCCAGGACCTCTACGCGCTCGCGTCGTTCACCGACGTCACCTGGACCGTCGTCGGCCAGGCCGCACAAGGGTTGCGCGACAAGGAACTGATGGACGTCGTGAGCGCCTGTGAGCAGGACACCGCACGCCAGCTGGCCTGGCTGAAAACCCGGATCAAGCAGAGCGCGCCGCAGGCGCTCATCGTGGCAGGGAGCTGACATGGCAGACGCCGGTGTGCGCACGCTGATCCCCGCGAGGATCGACAGGCTCCCCTGGTCGCCGTTCCACACGCGCATGGTCGTCGCACTGGGCGTGGCGTGGATCCTGGACGGCCTGGAGATCACGGTCGCCAGCGCGATCGCCGACACCCTGACCAAACCGGAGACGCTCGGCCTCTCCTCCACCGCGGTCGGCCTGCTCGCCACCGTCTACCTGCTCGGCGAGGTCGTCGGCGCGCTGTTCTTCGGCCACCTTTCCGACAAACTGGGCCGCCGCAACCTGTTCATGATCACGCTCGCTGTCTACCTGGTCGGCTCGGGGCTCACCGCGTTCACGCTCGGCAACGGCGCCGGGTGGCTGGTCTTCCTGTACCTCACCAGGTTCATCGCCGGCATGGGCATCGGCGGTGAGTACGCGGCGATCAACTCCGCGATCGACGAGCTCATCCCCGCCCGTTACCGGGGCCGCGTCGACATCGCCGTCAACGGCACGTACTGGGCGGGCGCGGTGCTCGGCACGCTCAGCTCGTACATCCTGCTCAACCACGTGGAGCTGTCGCTGGGCTGGCGGCTCGGGTTCCTCGTCGGACCGGTGCTGGGCCTGGTGATCCTGGTGGTGCGCAGGCACCTGCCGGAGAGCCCGCGCTGGCAGATCATGCACGGCCGCACCGACGCCGCCGAGAAGACCATCAAGGGCATCGAGGAGGAGGTCGAGAAGGAGTCCGGCAAGGCGTTGCCCGCGGTGGACGAGAAGAAGGCGATCGAGGTCAAGCCGGCCGAGGAGATCGGATACCTCGCGCTGGCCCGCGTGCTGTTCAAGGAGTACCCGAGCCGCGCGGTGCTGGGCGCGACCCTGATGATCACCCAGTCGTTCCTCTACAACGCCATCTTCTTCACGTACACGCTGGTGCTGGGCAAGTTCTACGGCGTCCCGTCCGAGGTGACACCGCTGTACCTGATCGCGTTCGCGGTCGGCAACCTCGTCGGGCCGTTCACCATCGGGCACCTCTTCGACACCATCGGCCGCCGCCGGATGCTGTTCCTGACGTACTCGATCTCCGGTGCGCTTCTGGCGGTCACGTCCGTGCTGTTCTACGCCGGGGTGCTGAACGCGCTCACGCAGACCATCGCGTGGTGCGTCATCTTCTTCTTCGCCTCGGCCGGTGCCAGCGCCGCGTACCTGACGGTCAGCGAGATCTTCCCGCTGGAGGTACGGGCGAAGGCGATCGGCGTCTTCTTCGCCATCGCCCAGTGCTTCGGCGCGCTCGGACCGGTGATCTACGGCGCGTTGATCGGCACCGGCGACCAGCCCGTGCGGCTGTTCATCGGGTACCTGGTCGGCGCGGTGATCATGATCGCGGGCGGGCTGGTCGCGCGGTTCCTCGCGGTGGACGCGGAGAACAAGTCGCTGGAGGACGTCGCGATGCCGTTGTCGGCGACCGCGCGACGCAGCCACACCCGTGCCGAGGGCGCCGGGTCACCCTTCAAGACGTGAGACCAGCACCCCTCCGCGCTTGACGAACGACTCCGGCAGCCACGGCTGCTCGACCTTGCGGCCGTTCCACCGCGTCTCCTTGACGTAGACGCCCGGCGTGCCGGTGGCGAGGACCGTGATGTTCTTCGCGGTGATCCTGGCCTTCGGGAACATCGGGCTGGAGAGGTGCAGTTCGGCGCTGCTCGGCGTGCGCGGGTAGAGGCCCAGCGCGGCGAAGACGTACCAGGCGGACATCGTGCCGAGGTCGTCGTTGCCGGGCAGGCCGGAGGGGCCCGTCTTGTAGACGAGGCGGGCCATGGCGCGCACGGTCTCCTGGGTCTTGCGCGGATGGCCCAGCTCGTTGTAGATCCACGGCGTGTGGATGCCGGGCTCGTTCGTCGGGTCGTACCGCAGCGCGTCACCGCCGGTCGCCCACGAGCCGTCCGCGCGCTTGAAGAACCCGTCGAGCCTGGTGACGGCTGTGTCCTTGCCGCCCATGACTTCCGCGAGACCCTGGACGTCGTGCGGCACCATCCACGTGTAGGTGGCGCTGCTGCCCTGCGCGAAGCCCTGGTCGGAGGCCGGGTTGAACGGGGTCACCCACGTGCCGTCGGCCTTGCGGGCCTGCTGGTAGCCGGTGGCCGGGTTGAACGTGTTGCGCCACCAGCCCGCGCGTTCCTCCATCTCGGCGCTGGGACGGCCGAGCCTGCGGCCCAAGTCCGCGAGGGCCTGGTCCGCGACGGAGTCTTCCAGAGTCTCGGCGGCACCGCCCCAGCAGTGGCACGTGTCGTGCGGGGCGTAGCCGAGGCGCATGTACTCGGCGAGGTTCGGGCGCTGGCCCTCGCACTGGCCGGGGCAGCCCTTGTCGGACAGGCCGTCCGGGTGCGGGACGGTGGCCTGGCGCAGCAACGAGTCGTAGGCGGCGTTGACATCGAAGTCCTCGGCGCCCATGGCGTACATGCCCGCGACGGCCGGAGCGGACGGGTCGCCGGTCATGACGTGCGTCGGGCCGGTGATGTGGACCCAGCGGTCCCAGACGCCGCCGTTCTTCCGCGAGATCTCCAGCAACGACTGGGCGTAGTCGCTCGCCACGTCCGGCGCGAGCAGCGCCAGGAGCTGGGTGTGGGCGCGGTACTGGTCCCAGCCGGAGAAGTTGCCGTACCGCACGTCCTGGCCGACGTCGGTGGTCACGTTGGGCTGCAGGAATGCGTGGTAGAGCGCGGTGTAGAAGATCGTGCGCTCGTCCGCCGTGCCGCCGTCGATCTCGACCGCCCTGAGCTGCTTCGCCCAGGCCTTCTTCGCATCCTCGGCCACGTCGGCGACGGTCGCGCGCTTCGGGATCTCGGCGGCCAGGTTGCGCTTGGCCGCGTCGAGGCTGGTGTAGGAGATGCCGACGCGCATGCGCACCGAGCTGTCCGCAAAGGACACGTACCCGCCGGACCCCTTGCCCGCGCGGGCGCTTCCGGTCAGGTAGCCCTCGCCACCGCTCGCGGTCGTGCTGCCGGGCTTCAGCTCGCTGTTGACCCACGTGCCGTAGTTCGCGATCGGACGGTCGAACGAGGCCGTGAAGTGCAGGCGGTAGTAGGTCTTCTGGTTGTTCGTGCCACCGTTCGCGCGCCGTCCGCAGAACGCGCCGGTCAGCACCGAGCCCGACACGCTGTTGGTCGCCGGGTCGATGGTGATGTCGGCGTCCTCGCTGCCGTTGAGCGAGTTCGAGGTGCGGAACAGCAGTGACCCGTTGACGGGGAACGTGAACTCGCCGATGCCGGCGCGCGTCGTCACCGAGAGATCGGCCGTGGCGCCGGACTTCAGGCCCACCTTGTACCGACCGGCCTCGGCCTTCTCGTCGGCGTGCGAGAAGTCGCTCGCGAAGATCTGGTCCTTCGTGTCCGCGGTCGGAGACGAGGTGATCTCGCCGACGTGCGGCATGATCGGGATGTCCCCCGCCGCACCGGGGTGGCAGCCCGCGCCGTTGACGTGCGTGAGGCTGAAGCCCCGCACCCGCGTGGCGTCGTAGGCGTACCCGTTGGCGGCGCCCGTGTTCGTCTGGTCGCCGCGGGTCGACGTGGGGCTCCACGAGATCATCCCGAACGGCCGGACCGCGCCGGGATAGGTGTTGCCGCCGCCCGCCGAACCGATCAGCGGGTCGACGTACCGGGTGTCGTCTCTCACCGCCGCGCTCGCGGGAGTCGCCAGCGTGGCGGTGAGGACAGTGACCAGGAAGACCGGGAGCGCTCTCACGTCCCGGGACACTAACCGGTGTTCAGTAAACGCAGGGTGGCCGGTAACCGTCGACTTTCAGGCCCTGGAACTCCAGGTCGTTCTTCGTGTTGCCGACGAACACCAGGCCACGGGCGTCGTCGAGCGCGTCGGCGAGCGGGTAGGACGGCTTGCCGAGTGCGGGAAGATATGTCCAGTTCTTTGTCTTGAAGCTGAAGAACCGCTTCACGAGCTTGCCGCCGGTGGACGGGATCTTCGTGACCCACTTGTCGCCACCGCTCCAGAACTCCGCCGGTCGCAACTGGACGTAGAGGTCGTTCGTGGCGCGGTAGGTCAGCCAGAAACCGGCCGAGTCGGACAGGTCGGTCTGTGCCTCGAACTTGTTGCCCAGCCACACGACCATGACGGCCCAGTCGTCGGCCAGGAACTTGATCTTCGCGGTGTGGTCGTGCCGTCCCTCGGGCACGAGGATGCTGCCGGTCGCGGGCTCCGTGGCACCTTCACCACTGGCGATCCACTGCTGGTACCGGTCGATGGACGGGGTGGCGCACTCGCGGCCGGGCGAGGCGTTCGCGACCGCTGTCGAGCCGAGCGTGAACAGCAGCGCGTACGCGATCACCGCGACGCGGCCGTACGTCGATTTCAGGCGCATCCAGCGGACCGTAGCGGAAATTGGTATAAACCATTTCCGTTGACCGTTGACAACGGTCTCAACTGGCTACCTGGACAGCGGATTGTGAGTCGGTCGCGCGAGGGCCACAGTGAGCGCCGTGCAGCCCGCCAGATGCATCGCATTCATAGGTGTCGTAACGGTTTTCGCCCTCCAGCTGACGACTCCGGCGCTCGCGTCGGACGACTGCTCCCCCACCGTCGACGAGCGGTCGTTCGCCTCCGCCCGCGAGCTCCGCTCCCTCAACGCCACCGTCGCCGGGTTCGGCGTGCGCGCCACCGGCAGCCCGGCCCACAACGGCCTGATCTCGTGGCTCGAACGTCGCGCGGACAGGCTGCCGGGGGTGTCCGTGCGGTCCGAGCGCTTCGAGATCCAGCGCTGGCAGCCGGGCCCCGGCTTCCTGCTCTCGAACGGGCTCGTGCCGGTCGCGGGCGCGATCCCCTACTCCGATCCCGGCGTGCGGTCCGGCGAACTGGTCCACCTGCCCGCCGGCACGCCGATCACCTCCGAGAACGCCCGCGGCAAGGTCGTCCTGCGCGACTTCCCCGCCCTCGACCGCGGCTACCTCGCCGAACCGCTGCTCAACGCGGACATGGTCGACGCCGGCAGAGCGGGCGCCGCCGGGGTCGTCGTCGCCTTCCCGTTCCCGCACGAGCAGGTCAAGGGCTACTGGGACCCCCACCTCGGCACCCACTACCGCGTGCCGGGCGTGTTCGTCGGCTCCGACGCGGCTTCGAGGCTGGTTCCAGGCACGCACACGACGATCGGCGTGGTGGCCGGACGCGCACCGGCCACCACCCGTTCGCTGATCGCCACGCTGCCCGGTCTGAGCAGCGAGCGGATCGTCCTCGACACCAACACCGACGGCGTGGGCTGGGTCCAGGAGAACGGCACGGTCGCGCTGCTGGCGCTGGCCGAGCACTTCGCGAGCCTGCCGTTGCGCTGCCGCCCGCGCACGATCGAGTTCGTCTTCGCGACCGGGCACCTGCACCGCCCAGCGGAGGGCAGCGAGTTCCGCGCCCGCGCGCTCGACGCCGAGTACGACTCGGGTTCCGTGGCGTTCGCGTTCGTCCTCGAACATCTCGGCACGCGGGAGTTCCTGCCGGTGTCGGGTTCGCTGCAGCCGACCGGTCAGGCCGAGTTCTCCGGCTGGTTCGCGGGCAGTCCGGCGCTCTCCCAGGCGGCGGCTGCCGCACTGGCCGGGCGTGCGGTGGACCGCACGTTCGTCCTGCCCGGCAGCGACCTGCCGGTGCCGGGACGCGTGCCGCCGCAGTGCTCGTTCGGCGGCATCGGCACGCACTTCCACTCGCACCTGATACCGACGATGGCGATGATCTCCGGGCCGTGGACGCTCTGGGCGCCCTCGTTCGGCGAGCAGGCCGTCGACCACGAACGCATGCGGCGCCAGGTCCTGGCCGCGGGCGACGCGATCACGGCCCTGGCCCCGCTGCCACGGGACCAGATCGCCGGTCCGTACCTCGACCAGCGGCAGGCACGCGCGGCCGGCGCGCCGACCTGCTCGCACGAACTGCCGCCGGAGTGGGCGCCTAGAAACTGATCAGTGCCTGGATCGGGAGGTGGTCGGTCGGGAACTGGCCGTCGCGCTGGAACGTGTTGATCGCGGCGGTCTCGACGGTGGCCCCGCGCGTCAGGATCCAGTCGATGCGCGGCCCGTCGGGGACCAGCGGGCCGAAGCCGTGGAACGTCCCGTACGCGGGGGTGGTCTGCTTGCCCGCGAGCCACGTGTCGGCGAGGTCCTCGGTGAGCACGGCGTAGGCCGGCGAGCCGGGGACGTCGTTGAAGTCACCGGTGACGACGACCGGGAGCTGCTGGGCCCGGAGGCGGTCGTGGATGACCTGGGCGCTGCACAGGCGCGCGTTCGCGGACTCGTGGTCGAAGTGCGTGTTGACGGCGACGAACTGCTCGCCCGTCAGGCGATCGGCGAACCGGACCCAGGTGACCATGCGGATCACGTTGTTGCCCCACGACCTGGAGGCCACGACCTTCGGCGTGTCCGAGAGCCACTCGTGGTCGAACTCCAGCGGCTGCAGCCGGTTCGTGTCGAAGAAGATCGCCATGAACTCGTCGTGGCTGCCACCGTGCCGGCCCAGGCCGATCCAGTCGTAGTGGTCGGGCAGGTCGTGCGCCACGTCGCTGATCTGTCCGTAGAGGCCTTCCTGCGTGCCGATCAACGCCGGCAGCTCCTGCCGGAGGAACTGAGCCATCACGGGACGCCTGGTGGGCCAGGAGTTCGGCTCGACGGTCGAGGCGAACCTCAGGTTCAGGGACATGACGTTCAAGGTCGACACCTGACCCAGCATCGCACAGGCGCGATGGGGCCGCCCTCGGGGAGAGCGGCCCCATCTCATGTCATGCAGGCGCGTAACCGGTCGGCGTGCTCGTGAACGAGCCGCGGCCCTGCGTCCGGCTCCGCAACCTCGTCACGTAGCCGAACATCTCCGCCACCGGCACGCTCGCCGTGACCACCGTCGTGCCGAGCCTGGCCTCCGAACCGAGGATCCGGCCCCGGCGCGTCGCCAGATCACCGAGCACACCACCGAGGTACTCCTCCGGCACGGTCACCGACACCTCGGCGATCGGTTCGAGCAGCGTCATGGCGCCGGCCCTCAGCGCCTCGCGCAGCCCGAGCCGTCCCGCCGTGCGGAACGCCATCTCCGAGGAGTCCTTGACGTGCGTGGACCCGTCGGTGAGCGTGACCCGCACACCGGTCACCGGGTGGCCGAGAGGTCCCTCGGCCAGCGCGTCCCGGCAGCCCTGTTCGACCGCGCGGACGAACTCCTGCGGCACGCGCCCGCCGGTGACGGCCGAGCGGAACTCGAAACCGGTCTCCAGCGGCTCGGTGCTGATCACGATGTGAGCGAACTGCCCTTGCCCTCCGTCCTGCTTCACGTGCCGGTAGACGAATCCCGTGACGCCGGAGGCCACCGTCTCGCGGTACGAGACGCGCGGCCGTCCCATGGTGATCTCGACGCGGTGCAGCGTGCGCGCCTTCTCCACCGAGACCTCCAGGTGCAGCTCTCCCTGGCCGGACAACACGGTCTGCCCGGTCTCCTGGTCCGTCCCGAACCGCAGGGACGGGTCCTCGTCGACCAGGTGCGCCAGCGCCTCGACCAGCCGGGCGTTGTCCGCGCTGGTCCACGTCTCCACGGCCACGGACACGACCGGTTCGGCCGACACGGCGGGTTCGAGCAGCAGCGGGGCGTCCGGCGCGCACAGCGTCGTCCCGGTGCGGGCCGACTTCAGCCCGACCAGCGCGACGATGTCACCGGCGACGGCCTGGTCGACCGGGGTGTGCCGGTCGGCCTGGACGCGCAGGATCCGCCCGATGCGTTCCGTACGGCCCGCCACGAGCACCGAGTCTCCCTTGTGGAGGGTGCCCGAGTAGACGCGGACGTACGCGAGCCGTCCGGTGGCGGTGGCGTTCACCTTGAACACCAGCGCCGAGAACGGCGCGTCCGGATCCGGCTGCCGTTCCTGGCCGTCGACGCCGCGCACCGCCGGAACGTCCACAGGGGACGGCAGGTACGCGATCACCGCGTCCAGCAACGGTTCCACGCCTCGGTTGCGGTACGCCGAGCCGCACAGCACGACGGTCGCCAGACCACTCCGGGTCAGTTCCCTCAGCGCTCGCACGAGCGTTTCCTCGGACAGACCTCCCGCGAAGAACTCCTCCAACGCCTCGGGGTGCAGTTCCGCCACCGCCTCCTCCAGGAGCCGGCGCCGTCGTTGTGCCTCTGCCAGCAGTGTTTCCGGCACGGGCCCTTCGGTCATGCCGTCGTCCCACACGAGCGCCCGCAGGCGCACCAGGTCGACGACACCGACGAACCCGTCCTCCACACCGATCGGCAGCTGCGCGACGAGCGGCACGGTGTGCAGCCGCGTGCGGATCGACTCCACGACGTGGTCGAGGTCCGCGCCCGCCCGGTCGAGCTTGTTGACGAACGCGATCCGCGGCACGCCGTGCCGATCCGCCTGCCGCCACACCGACTCGCTCTGCGGCTCCACCCCGGCGACGCCGTCGAACACCGCGACGGCCCCGTCCAGCACGCGCAGGGACCGTTCGACCTCGTCGGCGAAGTCGACGTGCCCCGGCGTGTCGATGAGGTTGATGCGATGCCCGTCCCACGTGCAGCTCACGGCAGCGGCGAAGATCGTGATGCCGCGGTCGCGTTCCTGCGGGTCGAAGTCGGTGACGGTGTTGCCGTCGTGGACCTCGCCGCGCTTGTGGGTGCTGCCCGTCGCGAACAGGACGCGTTCGGTGAGCGTGGTCTTGCCGGCGTCGACGTGGGCGAGGATGCCGAGGTTGCGGACAGCGTTCAACGTGATCGTGCGCATGGCTCTTTTGCCTTTGTTCTCAAGGACTTACGGGGTCAGCGCGATGACCCGGCGAACACCCTCAGGGGTTCGTCAGACACTCCGGCGCCCGGCGCGCAGCAGGCGACCGGGGTGCGGGGACACGAGGATCACGTCGAAACGGGACGGGAGGACGACAACGGCGGTACGCACGGCCGGTCCCCTCTCGTCTCGGTGATGATGATCGTGGAGTGTAGACACCCGAGCGGTGCCTCACAACGCCTTTTGACGCGGAACACGTCCACGATGCTCAACGTTCACCAGGTATGCGCTTGTGTTTGCTCGGCGACTCGATCGCCGCCGGAGTCGGCAGCACGCGCCGGGAGGACACGCTCGGCCCGTTGCTCGCCGACGCTCTCAGGAAGGCGGGCCATCAGGTCGACCTCGACGTGCGCGCCGTCCCCGGCGCACGGTCCGCGGACCTGCGCGCCCAGGTGCGGGCGGCGGGCCGCATCGACATCGCGGTGATCGTGATCGGCGCGAACGACCTGACCAGGTTCGTCCCGCCGCAGGTCGGCGCCCAGCAGCTGCACGACGCCGTCGCGGACCTCAGGGCGGCCGGCGCCGAGGTCGTCGTCAGCACCGCGCCCGACCTCAGCGTCGTGGCCCACGTACCTCCCGCACTGCGCGACGTCGTCTCGGCCGCCAGCCGCCAGTACGCCGTGACGCAGCAGCAGGCCGTGATTCGCGCGGGAGGCGTGGTCGCTCACGTCGAACAGGCCGTCACGTCCCGGTTCGCCGCCGACCCGTCCCTGTTCGCGTCCGACCGCTTCCACCCGTCGGGCGCCGGCTACCGCGAGATCGCCGCAGCCCTCGCCCCCGCCGTCGAGGCCGTGGCGGACCGCCGCCGGGTCTGACCGATTGCGATCAAGGCCGTGGCGTCGTACTGTCCACACTAAGTTCAAGCATTGAACGAATGAGGTGGATGATGAGCGCGCCCACTCCGGCGGACAAGTTCTCCTTCGGTCTGTGGACCGTGGGCTGGCAGGGTCGTGACCCCTTCGGCGAGGCCACGCGGCCCGAGCTCGACGTGGTCGAGGCGGTGCACCGGCTCGCCGAGCTCGGCGCGTACGGGCTGACGTTCCACGACGACGACCTGTTCGGCTTCGAGGCCACGAACCGCGAGCAGCAGATCGACCGCCTCCAGGGCGCGTTGAAGGACACCGGGCTCGTCATCCCGATGGTGACGACGAACCTGTTCAGCCACCCCGTGTTCAAGGACGGCGGCTTCACCAGCAACGACCGCGGCGTGCGGCGGTTCGCGCTGAGGAAGGTGCTGCGCAACGTCGAGCTGGCGGCCGAGCTCGGCGCGCAGACGTTCGTGCTGTGGGGCGGGCGCGAGGGTTCCGAGTACGACACCGCGAAGGACGTGCGGGCGGCGCTCGACCGGTACCGCGAGGCGATGAACCTGCTCACGCAGTTCGTCACGGACCGCGGTTACGACATCCGGTTCGCGATCGAGCCCAAGCCGAACGAGCCGCGCGGCGACATCCTGCTGCCCACGGTCGGCCACGCGATCGCGTTCATCTCCGAGCTGGACCGCCCCGAGCTCGTCGGCGTCAACCCCGAGGTCGGGCACGAGCAGATGGCCGGCCTGAACTTCGTGCACGGCATCGCGCAGGCGCTGTGGCACGGCAAGCTCTTCCACATCGACCTCAACGGTCAGCGCAGCATCAAGTACGACCAGGACCTGGTGTTCGGGCACGGCGACCTGATGAACGCGTTCGCGCTGGTCGACCTGCTGGAGACGGCCGGGTACGAGGGTCCGCGGCACTTCGACTACAAGCCGTCGCGCACCGAGGACTTCACGGGCGTCTGGGACTCGGCCAAGGCGAACATGGCCACCTACCTGCTGCTGCGCGACCGGGCCGCGGCCTTCCGCGCCGACCCCGAGGTGCAGGAGGCGCTCGCGACCGCGGGCGTCGCGGAGCTGTCGCTGCCCACGCTCGACGCCGGGGAGTCCTACGATGACCTGATCAAGGACACCGACTTCGACCCCGAGCGGGCGGGCGAACGGGGCTACGGCTTCGTGCGGCTCAACCAGCTCGCCATCGAGCACCTCACGGGAGCACGCTGACATGACGCTCGTCGCCGGCATCGACTCGTCCACGCAGTCCTGCAAGATCGTGGTCCGCGACGCCGAGACGGGCCGTCTCGTCCGGGAGGGACGCGCGTCCCACCCGGACGGCACCGAGGTGCACCCTTCTCACTGGTGGAGCGCGTTGCGGTCGGCGCTGTCCGACGCGGGCGGGCTCGACGACGTCGCGGCGCTCAGCGTCGCGGGTCAGCAGCACGGGATGGTCTGCCTCGACGACGACGGCGAGGTCGTGCGGGAGGCGCTGCTCTGGAACGACACCCGTTCCGCGGCGGCGGCCGCCGACCTCACCGCCGAACTGGGCGCACAGGAGTGGGCGACGCGGATCGGACTGGTGCCGGTCGCGTCGTTCACGATCACGAAGCTGCGCTGGCTCGCGCAGCACGAGCCGGACAACGCCAAGCGCACCGCCGCCGTCTGCCTGCCGCACGACTGGCTGACGTGGCGGCTGCGCGGCACCGGTGCGCTCGCCGACCTGGTGACGGACCGGTCGGACGCGTCGGGCACCGGTTACTTCGACTCGGTGTCGGGTGAGTACGCGCCTGACCTGGTCTCGCTGGCGCTGGGCCGCTCCGACGTGGTGCTGCCGCGCGTCCTCGGTCCGTCGGAGTTCGTGGACGGGCCGTTCCGTCTCGGCGCGGGTGCCGGGGACAACGCGGCGGCCATGCTCGGCGTGGGCGGCGGCAAGGACGTCGTGGTGTCGCTCGGCACCTCGGGCGTCGTCACCGCGACCGCCGAGGTCCGCGCGTCGGACGCGTCCGGCATCGTGGCGGGGTTCGCCGACGCCACGGGCCGCTACCTGCCCCTCGCCTGCACCCTCAACGCCGCCCGCGTGCTGGACGCGACCGCCCGCATGCTGGGCGTCGACCTCGCGAAGCTCAGCGACCTCGCCCTGTCCGCCAAGCCGGGCGCCGAGGGCGTCGTGATGGTCCCGTACCTGGAAGGCGAGCGGACGCCGAACCTTCCCGACGCCACCGGTGCGCTGCACGGCCTGACGCTCACCAACGCCACGCCGGCGAACATCGCGCGTGCGGCGGTCGAGGGCATGCTGTGCGGTCTCGCGGTCGGCCTCGACGCGTTGGCCGAGCAAGGCGCCGACGTCAGCGGCGTGCGGCTCGTGGGTGGAGCGGCGGCGTCCAGGGCCGTGCGGGAGATCGCGCCGATGGTGTTCGGCGTGCCCGTGACGGTGCCCGCGCCGGGTGAGTACGTGGCGGACGGCGCGGCACGGCAGGCGGCCTGGACGCTCACGGGTGCGGCGACGCCTCCGGAGTGGACGCTGGCGGAGAGCACGCGGTACGAGGCGGACGCGGTGCCGGAGGTCCGGGCGCGGTACGGGGACGCGGCGCAGCGATACCTGAGTCGATGACCACCGTCGACCACCTGAGGCAGGTTCGCCTCGGCAACCTGCGGACGGTGCTGCTCGCCCTCGTCGACCGCCCCGGGTCGCGGGCAGACCTCGCGGCCCGCACCGGCCTCACCAAGGCGACGCTCGGCAACCTCACGGAACCGCTGCTCTCCCAAGGGATCCTGGTCGAGGAACCCGCCACGCTCGCGGGCATGGGCAGGCCGTCCAAGCCGTTGCGCTTCCACCCGGAAGGCCCGGTCGCGGTCGGCGCGGAGATCAACGTCAGCCACCTCGCCGTCGAGACCCTCGGGCTCGACGGCGAGACGCTGGAACGCCGTCTCGTGCCCGCCGACATGCGCAAGGCCTCGGCGGACGAGGTGCTGGACCGCGTCGCCGCGCTGATCCGCGAGGTCACCGGCCCGCGCAAGCTGCTCGGCGCGGGCCTCGCGATCCCCGGCGTCGTGCACGACGGCCTCGTCATCAGGACCCCGAACCTGCCGAAGCTCGTCGGCTCGCCACTGGCCGAAGCCCTGGGCCGGCGCCTCGGCCTCGACGTCGTGCTGGACAACGAGGCGAACCTCGCCGCCCTCGCCCATCTGTGGCCACGCCACCTGGCGGGCGAGGACTTCGTGCACGTCACGGCGGACGTCGGCATCGGCGCGGGCGTGGTGCTCAACGGCGAGGTCTACCGCGGCGTCAGCGGGTTCGCCGGCGAACTCGGGCACGTCGTCATCGAACGCGACGGCGTCCCGTGCACGTGCGGCAGCCGTGGCTGCGTGGAGCGGTACGCGGGCCTGGACGTCATCCTGCGCGAGGCGGGACGGCGCACGCTGAACTCCCTCCGCAAGGCCCTCGACACCGGCGACCCCAAGGCCGTGCTGGCGGTGCGTCGAGCGGGTGAGGCGCTCGGCGTCGGCCTCGCGACGCTGATGAACCTCTTCGACGTGCCGACGGTCGTGCTCGGCGGCAGCTACGCCGTGCTGCACGAACACCTCAGCGCCGCCGTTCAGTCCGAAATGGACGGACGGGTGCTCGCGGGCGGCGAACGGCACACGCGGCTGATCTCCTCACCGCTCGGCGAGTTCGCGGTGGCACGGGGAGCGGCAGGGCTCATCACGAGGCGTGCGGTGCAGCAGCCCGAGCGGCTCTTCGCCTAGCCAGCGCACCGAGCACGACGGCGACGAGGCCCACCACCAGCGACACGTAGCCGCCGACGATCCCGTAACCGGTGCCAGGGCCGCCTTTCGCCATCAGCACGACCACGAGCCCGACCACGGCTCCCACGCCACCCAACGCAACGGCCCACCACCCCCGTTTGAGCGCCGCCAAGCCCAGCGCACCGACAACGATCCCGACCAACGACCACACGCGACCGGCCGTCATCTCATAAGCAGCGGAAAGCAACATGGACACGAGCCTGCGCCGTCACGGGCCACGGGTCGTCGTGCGGCCGCAGACACCTGACTACTGCGCCCGCGGTAGTCGAAACATCCTCCCCGCGCACGATCTACCAGCGCGAACGGGGGTTTAGGGTACACGCATGAGCAACCGCCGGCTCGACTGGGCGATCGCCGCGGGGGTCGCGGCGAGCCTGGTCGTGGCCGGACATCCCGCCACCGCACCGGGCTACGCGTTGCTGGCGCTCAGCGGGCTGGTGCTCGCGGCACGCAGGACCGCACCCGTCGCCGTGCTCGCGGCGACCGGGCTCCTCGCGCTCGGTTACCAGGCGACCGGTGCGGACGTGCCGGTGGTCGCGTTCCTGTTCGCCGTCTACTCGACGATGCGGGCGGGCCACCGCGTCGTCACGCTCGCCGGTTCCGTGCTGATGCTCGCCACGCTCCCCCTCGCCGCACTCGTCTCGCCGCGCGACCTCACGACGTACGAGGCCTTCGCGCAGACCCGGGACGTCCTGCAGATCGCGTGGCTGATAGCCGCCGCGGCGGCCGGTGAGGCCCTGAGACAGGCCGAACGACGGGCCGACGAGGCCGAACGCACCCGCGAGGAGACCGCACGCAGGCGCGCCGGCGAGGAACGCCTGCACATCGCCCGCGAGCTGCACGACTCACTCACCCACCAGATCTCGGTGATCAAGCTGCAGGCGGAGGTCGCCGTCCACCTGGCGCAGAAGCGCGGCGAGGACGTGCCCGAGTCGCTCCTGGTGATCCGCGACGCCGGCCGGGAGGCCGCCAGGGAGCTCCGCGCGACCCTCGAAGCGTTGCGGGACGACGACAAGAACCCGCCACACGGCATCAACGACGTCCCCGGCCTCGTCGAACGGGCTCGATCCACCGGTCTGGACGCCAGGCTCACGATCGAGGGCAGTCACGACGACGTCCCTGCCGCCGTCGAGCGGACGGCGTACCGGATCGTGCAGGAGTCGCTCACGAACATCGCCCGCCACTCCGCCGCCGTCTCCGCCCAGGTCCACCTCGACTACCGCCCGGACGCGTTGATCGTCCGCGTGGACGACGACGGCGAGCCGGTCGCGGGGAATCCCCTGCCGGGCGTCGGCCTGCTCGGCATGCGTGAACGCGTGACCGCGCTCGGCGGCCACCTCCAGGCGGCACCCCGCAGCGAAGGCGGATTCCGCGTGCGGGCCGAACTCCCGGTGGTGCAGCCGTGATCCGCGTCCTGCTGGTGGACGACCAGCCGTTGATCCGCAGCGGGTTCCGCGCGTTGCTGGAGGCCGAGGACGACATCGAGGTCGTCGCCGAGGCCGCGACCGGCGTTGAGGGTGTTTCCCTTGCACGCGAACACCTCCCGGACATCGCGCTGGTGGACGTCCAGATGCCGGAGATGGACGGCATCGAGGCCACCCGCCGGATCGCCGCCGACCCGGCGTTGAGCGGCACGCACGTCGTCATCCTCACCAACTACGGCCTGGACGAGCACGTCTTCCACGCGCTGAAGGCGGGCGCGGCCGGGTTTCTGGTGAAGGACGTGCTGCCGGAGGACTTCCTGCACGCCGTCCGGGTCGCGGCCCGCGGCGACGCGCTGCTGGCCCCGTCGATCACCCGCCGGTTGATCGACCGCTACGTCACCCAACCGCCTGTGCGGCAACGGAACCTCGCCCACCTCACCACCCGCGAACGCGAGGCCGTCGTCCTCGTCGCGCGCGGCCTGTCGAACGACGAGATCGCCGCGAGCATGGTGATCAGCCCGCTGACGGCGAAGACCCACGTGAACCGCGCGATGGCGAAGCTGCACGCCCGCGACCGGGCCCAGCTCGTCGTGGTCGCCTACGAGTCGGGCCTGGTCGTGCCGCAGACCTCCGAACGCGGGTAGCCCTCGGCGCAGATCCGCGCCTCGGCGTCCGCGAGCGACAGCGACCAGCGGATGATCCGCGCGTCGTTCGCGCCGGACACGAGCTCGTCCTCCCGCGTGAACGCGAGCGCCTGCACCGGACCGGCGTGCCCGGTGAGCGTCGTGCCGGCGCGCGTGCCGAGGTCCCACACGACGACCGCGTCGTCCTCACCCCCGGACGCCAGCGTGGTGCCGGACGGGCTGAACGCCAGCGCCACCACCGGAGCGGAGTGCCCGGTCAGCGTCATGAGCTCGGCGCCCGTGGCCACGTCCCACACCTTCACCGTCCGGTTGGCTCCGGCCGTCGCGAACCTCGTGCCGTCCGGGCTGACCGCGACGTCCCGCACGTCGCCCTGGCCCGTGCTGACCCGCCGTTCGAGCCTGTCGGAAGCCAGGTCCCACAGCATCGCGCCGCCCGCCGGGTCGGTGGAGATCAGCAGGCGGCCGTCCGGCGTGAACTCGACGGCGCTCGCGATGTACGGGCCGCCGGAGAGCGGTTTCTCCTTCAGCTCGGGCAGACTCCAGCGGAACCGGCCGAGCGACGCGGCGACGATCCCGCGCCCGTCCGGCTGGTACGCGATGTCGGTCGAGGCGCCCAGACCGCTGTAGGACAACGACGACACCCGTTCGCGCCGGGCGACGTCCCAGATCGACACCGCGTGGTCGCGGGTCAGCGCGGACAGCCGGGAGCCGTCCGGGCTGAACGCCACCGACTCCACCCGGTCGGAGTGACCGTCCAAAGTGGCCAGTGCGGTGCCGTCGAGATCCCACAGCCGCACGGTCCTGTCGTCTCCGGCCGATGCGACCAGGCCTTGGTGCACGGCGATGTCGTTGATGCCGTCGGCGTGCCCGGTGAACGGCGGCACCGCCTCCTCGCGCACCGCGACGATCCGGCCGTAGCCGCCGGAGACCAGGAGCGTGCCGTCGCGGCCGAGCGCGATCGCCCTGGACTCGGTGCGGCCGCGGTCGCGGTAGGTCGTGACGGGACGGCCGGCGCGGACGTCCCAGATGGTGATGAGCCCGTCCTCGTCCGCCACCGCCATCCGGCCGCCCACCGGCGCGGACGCCTCCCACGCGTACGCGCCCTGCTTCGGCAGCTCGGACAGCAGCTTTCCGTTCGCGTCCCAGAACTTCACGCCGTCGCGCAGGCTCGCGGTGACGATCGCCGGGCCGTCGAACGCGACGCTGCCGACCTCCAGCGCCCCGATCTCACCGACCCGCGTGCCGGAGACGACGTCCCACACCTGCGGGTGTTCCTTGCCGTTCGCGGTGACCAGCCGCGTTCCGTCCGGGCTGAACGCCAGCGCGGTGACTTCGTGCCTGTGGCCCTGGAACGTCCGGCTGGTCCTGGAGGCGATGTCCCACACCTCGACCGCGCCGCCGGCGACCCCGACCGCGAACGACGTGCCGGACGGGTGGAACGCGAGCCCGGCGGTGAGCACGTCGAACTGGTGCGAGAACACGGCTTCACCGGCCGTGAGGTCCCACACCACCACGTCCCCGCGGCTTCCGGCCAGTGCGGGCAGCGACGCGGTCGAGGCGAGGAACCTGTCGTCCGCGCTGAACTCGGCCTGCCGGGCGTACCCGCCGTCGGTGAACGCGTTGTGGTCGGCCAGCAGGAGTTTCCGCGAGCGCGTTCGCAGGTCCCACAGCGTGACGTGGCCGTCGCGGTCGGCCGTCGCGATCACGTCGCCCTTGTGCGACACGCTCACGTCGAGCACGGGCGGGCCGTCCGCGTTGAGCTCGATGCGCCGGCGTGGCGCGGACGCGGCGCTCAGGAGGGCGCCACGGGTGTCGTCGTCCGCGTGCAGCCGGTGGGCGGAGACGGCGAGCTGCCCGGCCAGGTCGGGTGCCGTGTCGACGAGGCCCCTGGCGGACAACGCGAGCTGGTGCGCCTGCTCGATCCGTTGCTGCAGCCGGGCTTCCCGCGACTGCCACCACGCGACGCCACCACCGCCCGCCGCGAGCAGGAGCAGCACGCCCATGATCGCGACGAGTCTCGTGAGCAGCCTGGTGCGCCGCTTCACGGTCACCTGCTCGGCCTCGTCGCGCGCGCGGCTCGCCCCGAGGAACGCCTCCTCCGCCGCGTTCAGCTCGCCGGGGTGGTCCTGGGCCCAGGCGGCCGCGGCGACGAGCTGGGCGCCCCGGTAGAGCGCGCCCTCGTCGCGGTCCAGCTCGGTCCAGGTGTCCGCGGCGGCCGTCAGCCTGCGGTGCACCAGCAACGTCGAGCGGTCGTCGAACAACCAGCGCTGCAACCGGGGCCACGCGCGGATCAGCGCTTCGTGAGCGATCTCCGCCGTGTCCTCGTCCAGGACGACCAGCCGTTCGGCGACCAGACGGCCGAGCACGCCGTTGATCACCTCGGGCGCGGCGATGCCGTCGAGCTCGGCGCGGCGGATCGGCCTGCGGGTGTCCTCGGTGCCGTCGCCGAACGCGGTGAGCCGCACCAGGATGCGGCGCATGGCCTGCTTCTCGGCGTCCTCCAGCTCGTCGTAGGCGCGTTCGGCGGTCTGCGCGATCGCCCCGCGCACCCCGCCACCGGCCCGGTAAGCGGCCAGGGTCAGCTCCGCGCCGGACCGCTGCCACGTCTCGACGAGCGCGTGCGACAGCAGCGGAAGCGCGCCCGGTGCGGTGTCCACGTCGGCGAGAACGGTCGCGAGCAGGTCGGACGCGACGGACAGCCCGCTCATCGCGGCCGGGCGCAGGACGATGTCCCTCAGGTCGGCGGCGGAGGGCGGCCCGACCAGCACGGTCGCCTCGTCCGCCAGCGCCTGCACCAGGCCGGGGTGCTGCGTGACGTGAGCGAGGAAGTCGGCGCGGACACCGAGCACGACCCGTGTGCGGCGGTGCGGTCCCTGGGCTGCGTCGAGCAGCACCCCGATGAACTGTGAGCGTTCACTTTCGTTGGTGCACAACGTGAACAGCTCTTCCAGCTGGTCCACCACGAGCAGCACGCGCACGTCGTCCGGGCCGTTCGCGAGCGCGTTGCGCACCTCGACGTCGAACGCCGACGGGTCAGCGCCGATGTCTGGCCGTTTGCCGGTGATCGACGCGAGCGCGTTCGTCAGCGCTTGAACCGGGTGCGCGGTCGGCGTGATGACGACGGGCCGCCAGGTCGCGTCGAGCCCGCCGACGACACCGGCGCGCAGCAGCGAGGACTTGCCGCTGCCGGACGCCCCGAACACGCCGACGACCGGATGCCGTTCGATCCGGCGCGTGACCAGGTCGACGAGGTCGCCACGGCCGAAGAACCACGGGTGGTGCTCCGGCTGGTAAGCCATCAAGCCGCGGTACGGGCAGTCCGCGCGGGCGGGCTTAGGCGGCGCGGGTTCGTGCAGCGGCGCGCCCTGCAGCATCGTCTCGTGCAGGCCGCGCAGCTCGGCGCCAGGTTCGATGCCGAGGTCGCCGACGAGCCGTTCGCGGGCTCTCCGGAACACCTCCAGCGCTTCCGCCTGCCGTGACGCGCCGTAGAGGGCCGTCATCAGCTGCGCGTGCAGGGGTTCCCGGTAGGGGTTCGCCTCCGCCAGCTCGGCCAAACCACCGATCACCTCGGCGTGCCGGCCCAGTGCCAGCTCGGCGGTGGCCCTCGTCTCAGCGGCACGCAAACGGGCTTCCTGAAGCCTCGCGGCGAACTGGTCGGCCAGGTCGGGGTAGGCGGCGCCCCGCCACAGGCCGAGCGCCTCCGTGAGCAGTTCAGCGGCCTTGGCGGGGTCTCCTGCCGCGAGTGAGCGTTCACCGTCCGCGGCCAACCGGCGGAACACGTCCGCGTCGAGCTCGCCGGGTTCGGTCCTGAGCTCGTACCCGTCCGGCTTGCGGGTGATCCGGTCGGCGAGGCCGAGGCCGCGCTTGAGCTGGTGGACGTACAGCCGGACGTTCTCCTGCGCGGAGGCCGGCGGCCGCTCCCAGAGCGCCTCGATCAGCCGCTGCGGGGAGACGGGCGTGTTCGCGTGCCGCAACAACATCGCGAGCAGGGTGCGCTGCTTCGCGGACCGCAGCGGAACCTCGTTCTCCCCCGCCATGACGACGACCGGACCCAGCACCCGGAACCGCACGCACCCTCCCCCGATGATCGGCGGAACGGTAACAACGACCTGCCGTTATACGCACCCGATACGCGAAAATACGGTCCTGTCCCGACTGTTCCGGAACGTGCGAACCATCCACGTCTCGCTGTCGCTGCGCAGCGCGTTGCTGACGGACAAGATCTCGTCCCGCCTCGCCGCCGCGCCCTGGGCCGTTCTCCGCCATCCCGCCGACGTGGTCGTCGCCGACGCCTCCGACGCCGCCGGTCCGGGCACCGTCGCCGTCCTGTCGTCGTTCGACGCCGTGGACGGCCTGGTGCGCCTCGGCGTGACCGGCCTCGTGCTCGCCGACGACCCACCGGACGACATCGTGCGGGCGGTCCACGACGTGCACCGTCACGGCGGCTGGGTCTCGCCGCGGCTGGTGTCGTCGCTGCTGCCCGGTCCCCCGCCCGCGTCGCTGACCGCTCGCGAGCGCGAGACGTTGCGACTGGTCGCCGAGGGACACGAGAACGCGGAGATCGCCGCGGCCATGTTCATCACCGTCAGCGCCGTGAAGTACCACGTGTCGAACCTGCTGCGGAAGTTCGGCTGCCGAGACCGCACACAACTGGTCTCGCGACTAGGGCGCCCGTCTGCGGTGCGTTCCTAGCGTGCTGGCCATGAGAATCCTCGTTGCCGCCCTGATCGCGTTCGGGGTGCTGATAGGTGTCGTCAGCCCTGCTCAGGCGGCCCTGCCGTCGTGGCCGAACGTCAAGGAGGGCCAGAACGGCGCGAACGTGCTGACCGCCCAGCACCTGCTGCGCCACCGCGGCTACAACATCAGCGCCGACGGTGACTTCGGCCCCGCCACCGAGGCCGCGGTCAAGCAGTTCCAGAGCGCCAACGGCCTCTCGGCGGACGGCCAGATCGGCCCGAACACCTGGCCGAAGCTGATCGTGAGCGTCAAGCAGGGCAACAACAGCAACGCAGTCCGCGCCGCCCAGGTCCAGCTCAACCGCTACAACTACGGCCTGGCCGAGGACGGCGACTTCGGCGGCGGCACGCACAGCGCCGCCGTGGCGTTCCAGAAGTCGAAGAGCCTGACCGCAGACGGCATCGTCGGCCCCAACACGTGGCAGACCCTCGTGGGCGGCGCGGGCTCGGGCGGCGGAGGCGGCGGCACCTACAGCCTCCCGCTCGCCAAGAGCGCCCTGCCGCGCAGCGAGTACGACGACCCGCACCACGACTACCCCGCCATCGACCTGCCGGTGAACAGCAAGCCGGCGTACGCGATGGTCACCGGCACCGCCTACCGCATCAACGAGCCGAGCGGCTGCGGCAACGGCCTGCGGATCGTCAAGAGCGGCGTCGACTACATCTACTGCCACTTCTCGTCGTGGTCGGTCTCCAACGGCGCGTCCGTCAAGGCGGGCGACCGCGTCGGCACGACCGGCAACACGGGCAACTCGACGGGCCCGCACCTGCACATCGCGATCAAGATCAGCGGGACGTCCTACTGCCCGCAGAACTTCCTGCTCGCCATTTACGACGGCCGGACGCCTCCGGCGCCCTCGTCGCTGCCCCGCACGGGCTGCTTCTACTGAGCCCCGCTCCTGCTCGCCACGTCCGGGGACGCCTCGGACGTGGCGGGCAGGAGCGTCTTTTCGCCGTCGCCCGGCTCCGCCCGCGTGGCGCGAGAGGTGGGCGGTGGGTGGTGGGCGGTGGGGCTGATGTTTGGGACTACGAACGCCGCCAGGTCTCCGCAACCTGTGATGTGGGGCGGTGTTTAGCGACCTGTGACGTGGGCGGTGCGTCGCAACGTGTGACGTAGAACCGTGTTTCGCAACCTGCGACCTAGTCGGTGCGTCACGACCTGTGCGTCGCGGCCTGTGACGCGAACCGTCACCCACAAGGGCGAGAGTTGGCTGACAGGTCCAAGGTTGGCCGTGAAGTCCAGCGTTGGCCTGCAGGTCCTGGTTTTCGCGGAGTTCCCGGCACACGGTGAGCGACCACACAGATCATTCCGGAAACACTTCGGGCACCACACCCGTTATACGTGTTGGTCGGTGCGATCCGTGTCCCCCGGGCCTCACCTCAACGCCTCCGCGGAGCACCATTCGCTGGTACCGCGCAGAGCCACTCGCCGAGAGGCGACCGATCGCACCGGCCTCACCGAACTCGCCCTCAAGCCGTCGGCCTCCCCGACAGGCGGCTTGAGGGCGTCCGGTCGGCGCGGACCTCTCCTGCCGCGCCGACCACCCGTTTGTCGTTGTGCGGGAAGGTCTTCGTCCGTTCGGACGGTGACCCGCCACACAGCTTCCCCTGGAACACAACAGAACCCCGCGCCGTTGTACAGGTTGGTCGGTGCGGAACGAGTCCCCGGGCCCCAACACAATCGCCTACGCGGAATACCGTTCAGCAGGAGCCGCGTTGTGCCCACCGCCGAGAGGCGACCGCCGCACCGACCACAAGCTCCGCCCTCAAGTTGCTACCCCCCAGACGACTTGAGGGCTTCCTGCCGGCGGGAACGTGCCCTCACCCCCAAGAGGGAGTCCACGGTTCCGCCGGCTCCACCCTCAAGTCGTCACCCCCCGGCGGCTTGAGGGTCCTCAACTTCGGGAACAGCGATTCCCTTGCACCACAGGTTGATCAGCATTACGCGCGGTAAGCGAGCACACAGGACCCCTTGGAACACAACAGAACCCCGCTCCGTTGAACGGGGTGGTCGGTGCGGAACGAGTCCCCGGGCCCCAACACAATCGCCTTCGCGGAACACCGCTTCAGCAGGAGCCGCGTCGTGCCCACCGCCGAGAGGCGACCGCCGCACCGACCACAAGCTCCGCCCTCAAGTCGTTACCCCCAAACGGATTGAGGGCTTCCCGGCCCCTAGGCTGCTGTCCTCCCCCAGGCAGCGTAGGGGCCTTTCCGCTTTGACGCGGCCGCACGCTCCGGGAAGGGCTCCTGCTCGCCGCTACCGGCCGGCGCAGGAACCTACCGGCATCGCGCGGCGGCACTGTTCAGGCAGCGTCAGGTGCCTTCCAGCGACAGGTGCAGGTTACTCAGGCAGTCTGGGGCGCGTACCGCACCTGGGTCGCCGTCAAACAGCTTGAAGCCTCCACCCCAACCGGCCCCACCCCCACGCAGCGCGGGTCCAACCCACGCAACGCGGACCCGCTGCACCGCCTGGATCAGGCGATGCCCGCCAGGGTCAGGCGATGCCCGCCGGAGTCAGGCGATGCCCGCCGCGATCAGCTTCGTCCAGATCTCGCCCTGGTCCACCACCTCGACGCCGAGCTTCTCCGCCTTCGTCAGCTTGTTCGCGCCCACGCCCTCGCCCGTGATGAGGAGGTCGGTGGTGGCGGACACCGAGGAGGCGGCGGTGGCGCCGGCCCGTTCACACATCTTCTGGAACGTCGGGCGGGTGACCTTCTCGCCTGAGCGGGGGTCGCTGATCGAGCCCGTGATGACCACGGACTTGCCTTCCAGGGGTGCGCCGGCGACGACCACCGGGGGCAGGTCCTCGTCGCGGACCTCCAGGGAGACGCCGCGTTCGCGGAGGCGTTCGATCTCCGGGCGCAGGCGGGCCAGGTGCTGGGTCAGGGACTCCGCCACCTTCTGGCCGATGTCCTCCACCGCCACGAGCTTCTCGACGCCCGCGTCCGCCACCTCCTCCAGGGAGCCGAAGCCCGCTCGGCACAGGCGGGCGGCCGTGCCTTCGGAGGCCATCGGGATCGAGAGGCCGATCAGGGCTCTGCGCAGGCCCACGGAGCGGCTGCGGTCGATCGACTCGATCATGCGCGTCGCGGAGACCTCGCCCACGCGGTCGAACTCCAGCAGGCGTTCCTTGGTCAGGGTGTAGAAGTCGGACGGGTTCACCAGGTCGCCCGTCTCGGCGAGGCGTTCGATCCACACCTGGCCGATGGCGTCGATGTCCGCGGCCGCGCGGGAGGACCAGTGGATCAGGCGGCGGACGGTCTGCGCCGGGCAGGCGGCGTTGGTGCAGAACAGCTCGCGGCTGTTGCCCTGTTCGGTGAGCGGCTGCGCGCAGGACGGGCACTCCGAGGGCGGCACGATCTCCTGCTCGGTGCCGGTGCGCTTCGACTCGTCGAGGACGCCCGCGACGAACGGGATCACGTCGCCGGCGCGGCGGACCAGGACCGTGTCACCGATCTTGATGTTCTTCGAGCGGATGACCTCCTGGTTCGCGAGCGTCGCCCGCGTGACGGTGGTGCCGCCGACGAACACCGGCTCCAGCCACGCGACGGGGGCGATCTTGCCCGTCTTGCCCACGTCCCAGACGACGTCCTTCAGCACCGTCGTCTTCTCCTCGGCCGCGAACTTGTACGCGATCGCGCCGCGCGGGGACGACGAACGGGTGCCCGCCGCGGCGAACGCGTCGCGGTTCGCCAGGCGCAGCACGGCGCCGTCGAGGTCGTAGTCGAGCGTGTTGCGGGCCGTCTCGATGCCGCCGATCAGCTCCTGGGCCTCGGCCGCGGTCGAGCAGTGCTTCATCTCCGCGACGCTGAAGCCCAGCTTGCGCAGGCCCGCGTCGAGGTCGGAGTCGGCGCTCTCCGGCTCGGTCGTCAGGTCGAACGCGAAGAACTGCATCCGCCTGCCCTCGACCGCCTTCGGGTCCTTGGCGCGCAACGTGCCTGCGGCGGCGTTGCGGGGGTTGATCAACGGCTTGTCCGGGTGGGCGGCGTTGTACTTGTCGAACGTCGAGCGCAGCATCACGCACTCGCCGCGCACCTCGACGCGGCCCGGCGCGTCCACCTTGTCCGGTACGCCATCGCACAACGCGCGCGTCAGGAACGTGACGTCGTCGCCTGTCGTGCCGTCGCCACGCGTGACAGCGCGCGCCAGCCGTCCGTTCTCGTACACGAGCGCCAGGGACAGGCCGTCGAGCTTCGGCATGACGACCACCGGCTGGCCGGGGAACCGCGAGAAGAACGACTCGACCTGCTCGGGCTTGTTCGCCTTCTCCAGCGACAGCATCGGCCGCGAGTGCCGCACCGGCGCGTGCAGCACCGACGGCGCGCCCACGTGGTCGAGCGGGTTGTCCTCCGGCGCGAGCTCGGGATGCTCGGCGACCAGACCGCGGAACTCGTCCTCGATCGCGTCGTACTCGGCGTCCGCCACCAACGGCTCGCCCTGGTAGTACGCGTCACGCAGCTCGACGATCCGCGCGGCGAGCTCCTGAATCCGATCCCCAGCACTCATGAACGGGACGTTACCCGGCACCCCTGACAAAAATGGACGGTCGCGGCTGGAGCCGCGGTCGAGTCCCCCTCAACTCACTCGAAAGCTCACTCGAACAGGCCGATCTCGTGCGCCACCGTCCCCGCCCGGTAGACCAGATCCGGGCGGTGGCGCCGGATCTCGTCGAAGTCCACCGCGCGCAACACCGCCCTCAAGTCCGTCCGGCGGTGCGGAGGATGCCGGTACCCCTGTTCGTGCAGTCGCAGCCACGCGTCCAGCACCGCGACCCGGGAGCCGTGGTCGCTGCGCGGCGTCCCGAGGCCGTCGAAGACGTCGAGCAGGCCGGGATCGTCGCCTCCCCTGCCAATGCGGTCGCAGATCTGCACCACGAACGCGCTGCTCTCCGCCACCGGTGTCTTCGCGAGCTCCCTCATGGTCTCCGCACCCACGGTGACGTCCCGGCGCAGGCAGTCCAGCACCAGGTCGGGGAACTTGTCCGACCACCACACGTAGTGCGCGGCACGCACCCACGGTTCGACCGGTGACGCGGCGAGCTCCAGCACCGCCCGCGCGTAGTGGACGTCGCGACGGCCCGGCGGCAACGCCTCCAGCACGTAGCCGAACCCGCTTCCCGCGGGATCACCGGTGAAGCGGGCCTCCATCGCCGCCTCGCGCAACGGCACGTCGCAGACCAGCCCGCTGAGGTCCACTGTGCCCGGTCCGGCCGTCCCGATGCCCAGAACCGGTGCGGGCGCCTGATCCCAGCTCACGTGCACCGACGCGACCAGCGTGCGCCAGTCCTCATCGGACAGTTGCGACCTCCAGAACGCCGCGAGCTTCGGCCAGTCCTCCACCCCGACGTCCAGCGAGGAGCACGACGGCGAGAGCACCACGTGCAGCAGCACCAGGTTCAGGGTGTGGACCGCACACCTGGCCACCGGCTGACCGGAGTCGGACGCCGCGGCGAACAGCCGCCGCACGAGGTCCGCGAGCTCGTCGCGACGCCTCGACACGTGCGCCCTCTCCTGCAGGAGCTCGATCACCGCCGGACTCGACGTCAACGGGGAGAACGACAACAGCTCCCGCAACAGGCCGTCGCCAGGTCCACCGCGCAGCAGATCGACGAGCACGTCCCACGTCAACCGGGCGACCAGGCGCTCGTCGAACGTGCCGGTGTCGCTGTCGGCGAGGTGACGGGCGTTCGCCGAGTTCCACACGTCCAGCCACGCGACCACGTCGTCGTCCGAGGACGGCACCAGGCGCAGGACGTCGGCACCCACCGGGATCTGGAGCTCACCACCCGTCACCTCGTCCAGCAGCAAGTCGCCGGCGAACCGCGCCGCGAGCACCTCGGCCCGCTCATACGTCCTACCCACCCCACCGAGTCGATCAGCGATCCGCCTTCAGGCGAGACGCGGACAGGACGACAGGTCGTTTGGGCCCGATGAACGGCACGCGCTGATCGGCCGAACGGACCAGCCGAGGCGAAGTCACGACGCCGTGTGCTCCACCAGGGCCTCGACGAACTCCGGCCACACCGGGCGCGGCAGGTCGTGCCCGACCGCCTCCAGCACGAGCAACGACGCACCGGGCACCGCGTCACGCAGCGCTTTCCCGTGCGCGAGCGGGAAGACCGGATCGAGTGAACCGTGCACCACCAAGGTGGGCGCGACGACGTCACCGAACCCAAGAACACGGGGAGCGTCGAACTCGATGCAGAAGTGGTTGGTCATCGCAGACGCCACGTTCACCGTCCGTGCGACGTCCTCGACGGCCAGCCGCCGCACGTGCTCCTCGTCGAAGTAGGGCGACGGACCCGCGTACGCGCGCAGCACCGACACGATCTTCTCCACGTCGGACGAGGCCTCCTCCGCCGACGCCGACAGGAACGCCTCGGTCATCGGCGGCAGGTCCGGGTCACCGGTCGTGGTCGCCACGAACGTCAGCGACGCCACCCGGTCCGCGTGCTCCACGCCCAACGCCAGCGCGATGGCCCCACTCATCGACCGCCCCACCACATGGGCCCGTGCGACGCCCAACGCGTCGAGGATCCCCACGGCGTCCAGCACCAGGTCGGACAACGCGTACCCCGGCCGACCCGGCGGATAGCTCACCGACAACCCGGTGTCGCGGTTGTCGTAACGGATCACGAACCGACCCCGTGCCGCGAGAGCCGTGCACAACTCCGTCTCCCACCACAACATGGACGCGCACGCGCCGTGAATCAGCAGGACCGCGGGATCCGACGAGTCCCCAAAGGTCTCAACGCACAACTCCACGCCGTTGACGTCCATCACCGCACCGCCGGTCCGTCGCGCAGCACGCCGCGCACGTGATCCACGGACAGGGAAGCCGGGTCGAACGCGGTCAGGCACCACGTGGCACCGGCTTCGACGAACGGCGTGACGTCCGCACCGGGCTCGACCTCGCAGACGTGGTCGAACGGCCCGTCACCACCGCGCAAAGCCTCCACCTGCCCCACGGCGTCCGCGAACTCACCAGCCGAGGACAGGTTCACCGGGAAGAAGCCGTCCAGGCGGGCGGCCCGGCGCAGCGGACGCGGGTTCCCGGGGAAGCCCGCGGCCCACACCGGCACTCCGGGCCGTTGCACCGGCCGAGGCAGGAAGGTCACGCCGTCCACTGTGTAGTGCTCACCGCGGTGGTGCACGGGCTCGCCGGACCACGCCGCCCGCAGGAGCTGCAGCGACTCGTCCAGCATCCGCCCGCGCACCCGGTCGTCGCACTCCTCGCCGGTCCGCGAGAACTCCCCGGCGAACCGGTCGCTGCCCAGCCCCACGCCGAGCACGAGCCGCCCGCCACCGAGCAGGTCCAGCGACGCGGTCTCGCGGGCCAGCTTCACGGGCCGCCGCCGGGTGATCGCCGAGACCATCGGCCCGAACCGCAGCGTCGAGGTGGCGGCGGCGACCGCGGCCAGGGTGATCCACGGATCGGCCACGTGCGTCACGGGCTCGCGCCACCGGACGTGGTCCCAGACGAACAGCCCGTGCCAGCCCGCCTCCTCCGCCTCGGCGGCGAGCCGGGCGACGAGCGACGGATCGGCGAGCGCGTCGAACAGCGGCAACCAAAGTGCGCATCGTGTGGTCATGACGGCAACGCTAGAAACCGGAGAGCATTAACAAAAGCGATAGATTCTGCTCAGAACAACAAGCTGTGCTTATCATCAGAGCCGTGATGGACCTCCGCCACCTCGCCACCCTCGACGCCGTGGCCACCGAAGGCACGTTCGGCAGGGCGGCGGACCGCCTCGGCTACACCCAGTCGGCCGTGAGCCAGCAGGTGGCCGCGCTGGAGAAGGCCGTCGGCGGCGCCGTGTTCGACCGGCCGGGCGGGCCGAAACCCGTCCGCCTCACGCCGCTGGGCGAGGTCGTGCTCGCCCACGGACGCGAGATCCTCGCACGGGCCAAAGCGACTGAGGACGCCGTCGAACGCTTCAAAGCGGGCGAGGGACGCGTCGACATCGGCACCTTCCAGAGCGTCACCAACGTGATCCTCCCGGCGGTGGTGCGCCAGCTCCTCACCGAGCACCCTCAGGCCGACATCAGGCTGTTCGAGGAGGAGACCGACCAGCCCACCGCCGACGGCCTCGACCTGGTCTTCTTCGACGGCCGCCTCACCGGTGACGTGGAGCAGACCAAGATCCTCGACGACCCGTACGTGCTGGTCACCCGGCCCGGCCAGTTCCCGCAGGGGCCGGTCCCGCTCCAGGCGCTGCACGGCGTCGCCATGGTCGCCCAGCCACCGATCTGCGACCAGGTCAGGATCGAACGCGTCTACGCCGACGCCGGGATCGCCCCGCTGATCGTCTTCCGCACGGCCGACAACCGCGGCGTCGTCTCGATGGTCCGCGCCGGCATGGGCCTGGCCGTGATGCCGAGACTGGCGCTGGACCTGCCCACGGACCTGCACACGCACGAGCTCGAACCGGCGCTGCCCCCGCGTGAGATCTACCTGGCCTGGCAGGCGAACCGCACGCTGTCCCCGCTGGCCACCCGCGTGATCGAGCTGACCAGGCAGGTCACCGAACGGCTCTAGTCGCGTGGTCCGCGCAACGTCAGCACCACTCGCAGCACGTGCTCGACGGCCGCCGGGAACACCGCTCCCCGCAGCTCGTCGCGGTGCACCAGGGTCTGACCGGCGAACTCGACCATGCGCTCCGGCCCGACCCGCCTGACCACCAGCGCGGCGACCTCCTCCAGGTCGAGGCCGGGGTTGTCGAGGCGAACCAGCGCGAACTCGACGATCAGCTCCTCGTCGCTCATCCGGCGACCTCCTCCCCGACTCGTCGAATTCTCCCACCGATACAGGTCGAAAACATGCGCTGGACCGATGATCCGGACCACCGCAGGCTGTCTCCCATGACGTTCTCGCGGCCGCAGGCCCGCAGCTGGCGATGCCCGCCCGCGCCCACCGAGGTGCGGGACTTCCACTCCGGACTGCCCGGCTACGCGCCGACGCCGCTGACGGAGCTGCCGGCTTTCGCCGCCGAGCTCGGGATCGGCCGCCTGTTCGTCAAGGACGAATCCTCCCGGCTCGGCCTGCCCGCTTTCAAGGCTCTGGGCGCGTCCTGGGCCGTTCACCGCGTCCTCTTGCAGCGAACGGGCCCGGTCACGCTCACCACCGCGACCGACGGCAACCACGGCCGCGCGGTCGCCCGCATGGCCCGTCTGCACGGCCAACGTGCCCACGTCTTCGTGCCGAACACCGTGCCCGCCCCGGCGATCGAGGCCATCCACGCCGAGAACGCCCAGGTCACGGTGGTCGACGGCACTTACGACGACGCGGTCGCCGAAGCCGCGCGAGCTGACGGCGTGCTGGTGCAGGACATGGGGTGGCCGGGCTACGAGGAGGTCCCGGCCTGGATCGTCGAGGGCTACAGCACGCTCTGCCACGAGATCGACGAGCAGCTCGACGACGAACCCGATCTGGTGGTCGTCCCGGTCGGCGTCGGCTCGTTCGCCCAGGCCGTGATCACCCACTACCGCAGCCGTGAGTCCCGCACGAGACTCCTCGCCGTAGAACCCGACAGCGCCGCCTGCGTCCTCGCGAGCCTGAAGGCAGGCGAACTCACCACCGTCCCCACCGGCGACACGATCATGGCCGGGCTGAACTGCGGCACCCCGTCCGCCACCTCGTGGCCGTTCCTGTTCAACGGCCTGGACGCCGCCGTGGCGATCTCCGAGGACGAGTGCACCACAGCGATGAAGGACCTCCACGCCCTGAACGTCCACTCCGGACCGTGCGGTGCCGCACCTCTCGCAGGTCTGCGTGCCCTCCGCGCCGAACTCGGCGACATCGACACCGCAGTGCTCATCAGCACCGAAGGACGCCCGTGAACCCACGTGACCTGCTGGCCGGCCTGATCTCCATCGACTCGGTCAACCCCGACCTCGTCCCCGGCGGCAACGGCGAACGCGAGATCGTCGCCTTCTGCGCCGACTGGTTCCACGCCCGCGGCTTCGAGGTCCACCGCCTGGAGGAACGTCCCGGCAGACCGTCGCTCGTCGCCGTCAGGAAGGGCACCGGCGGCGGGAGGTCGTTGATGCTCAACGGTCACGTCGACACGGTCGGCCTCGCGGGCTACGACGGCGACCCGCTCGCACCCGAGGTCAGGGACGGCAGGATGTACGGCCGCGGCACGTTCGACATGAAGGGCGGCATCGCGGCGATGATGGTCGCCGCCGCCCGAGCCACCGAACGTCCGTTGCGAGGCGACGTCATCGTCGCGTGCGTGGCCGACGAGGAGCACGGCAGCTTCGGCACGGAGGAGGTTCTCGCTCACTTCACCGCCGACGCCGCCATCGTCACCGAGCCCAGCCACCTGGAGGTCACGCTGGCGCACAAGGGTTTCGTGTGGTTCGAGGTCGAGGTCGCGGGCAGGGCGGCCCACGGCTCCCGGCCCGAGCTCGGCATCGACGCCATCGCCAAGGCCGGCCACTTCCTGGTGGCGCTGGACCGGCTCGGCGCCGACCTCGCTGAAGGCCCGAAGCACCCCCTGCTCGGCACCGGCACGGTCCACGCGTCGCTGATCAGCGGCGGCGAGGAGGCCTCCACCTACCCGTCGGCGTGCCGGATCACCCTCGAACGCCGCACGGTCCCCGGCGAGTCCCCGCAGCAGACGGAGGACGAGCTGCGGACGATCCTCGACCACCTCACCGCGACGGTCCCGGACTTCCGCGCCACGCTGACGCGAGGCCTGGCCAGGGACCCTTTCGAGGCCGATCCGGACGCGGAGATCGTCCGCACGCTTGTCGACTGCCTCGGAGACCCCCCTGTGATCCGCGCCGAGCCGTTCTGGACCGACTGCGCCCTGCTCGACCGCGCGGGGATCCCGTGCCTGCTGTTCGGCGTCGACGGCGCGGGCGCCCACGCGGCCACCGAGTACGTCGACCTGGCGTCGCTCGACCGGCTCACGGACGTCCTGACCGGCACGATCAGGGAGTTCTGCCGCTGAGCACGCGGGACCGCATCACGGGCTCCTCGACGTAACGCCAGCTCAGCGCCGCCGCCACGATCGTGAGCACCGCCGCGATCGGCCCGGCGGCGGCGCCCAGCTCGGGCCGCAGCCACAGCGTCAGCGGGTAGTTCCACAGGTAGGCGCCGTAGGACAGGGTGCCCAGCGCCACCAGTGGCCGGATCGGCGTCGCGACCTGTTCCCACTTCGACCAGACCAGCAGCAGCACGGCGGTGCAGACCGCGATCGCCGGACCCGCGACGAGGTAGGTCAGCGCGTGGCCCCGCAGCGGGACGACCGAGAGCACGGTGAGCCCGGTCAGCGCGACCGGCACGGCCCAGCGCGGGGCGTTCGTCAGCTTGAGCCTGGTCGCGGCGCCGATCACGAAGCACACGAACCACGACGTCGGCAGCGCGTAGGCGTTGTCGGCGTTCGGCCACAGCCAGACCAGCGTCGCCGTGCAGGCCGCGAGCGCGCCCAGCGCGGTGACGACCAGGACCGCGCCGGTCCGGTCGCGCACCCACGCGAACGCGAGCAGGGCGGGCCACAGCAGGTAGAACTGCTCCTCGGTGGCGAGCGTCCAGCCGTGGAACGCCGCCGGGCTCACGCCGCCGATCGGCAGGTTGCCGGTGAACGTCACCAGGACGATCACCGTCCTGAGCAGCTTGTCGCGCTCCCCCAACGGGTCGAACACGAGCGTGACCACCGCGAACACCACCACGAGCGCTATCAGCGCCGGCAGCAGCCTGCGCGCCCGGCGCAGGTAGAACCGCTTGAAGTCGACGCGTCCGGTGTTGGTCAGCTCCCTCTGCAGGACGCCGGTGATCAGGTACCCGCTCAACGTGAAGAACACGACCACGCCGACCACGCCCGCACCGGGGAACACGTCGGGGAACGCGTGGCGCAGCATCACGAGGAGGATCGCGATGCCGCGCAACACGTCCAGTCCGGCGATGCGCTTCACCGCATCGCTCCGCGCACGAGCTTGTCCAGCAGGTCCGGATAGGACAGTCCGGCGGCCGCGAACATCTTGGGCACCTGCGACTCCGCCGTCATGCCCGGCATGGTGTTGACCTCGTTGAGCACGAACCCGTCGCGAGTCAGGAAGAAGTCGACCCGCGCGAGGCCACGGCAGCCGAGCGCCTCGTAGACGCGCAACGCCGAGTCCTCCAGCGCTTTCAGCTCGGTGCCGGCCAGCGGGGCCGGGATCACGAACCGGGCGCTGCCGTCGTACTTCACGGTGGTGTCGAAGAAGCCGGGCACCTGGATCTCCAGCGGGGGCCCGGTCCGCCGCCCCTCGTCCGGGTCGTCCAGCACGGCGACGTCGATCTCCCGCCCGGCCAGGACCTCCTCGACCAGCACCCGGTCGTCCAGCTCCAGCGCCCGGCGCACAGCGGGTTCGAGGTCCTCCTCGCGTTCGACGAGCGTCACCCCGAAGCTCGACCCCGCCGCCACCGGCTTCACCACGACGGGCCCGGTGAAGTCCACGGTGGACGGGTTCGTGACCAGCCTGCCCGCGGCCGTGCGAACCCCGACCGCCTCCGCGACGAGCTTGGTGGCCCACTTGTCCATCGCGAGCGCCCCGGCCCGCAGCGGTGAGCCCGCGTACGGCACGCCCGCCAGTTCGCACAGGCCCGCCAGCGTGCCGTCCTCCCCCAGCGGCCCGTGGACCAGCGGCAACACCACATCGCAGGTCGCGAGCACGTCGAGCGCGGCGGCGAGGCTGCCGGACGTCAGCGTGTCGAGCACCTGCCCGTCCGGCCCGTGCCACCGGCCGTCGCGGCCGATGGTGAGCGCCACCGCCTCGTACTTCGCCGGGTCGAGCGCCTGGCGCACCGACGCCGCCGACGCCACCGAGACGTCGTGCTCGCAGTTCTGGCCGCCGCCGATCACGGCGACGCGGATCCCCCTCATCGAACGCACCTGCGCACCCTCGCCCCGATCCCCGTCACGATCTCGTGCGGGATCGTTCCCGCCCACCGGGCCCAGTCCCCCACCGTCGGCTCGCCGTCGTCCCCCGGCCCGAACACCACCGCCTCCTCGCCCGCCACCACGACGTCATCACCGACGTCGACCACGACCTGGTCCATCGAGATCACCCCGGCGACCGGCCGGCGACGTCCGGCCAGCCACACCTCCGCGTGACCGGAAGCGTTGCGCGGCAGGCCGTCCGCATAGCCCACCGGCAGCAACGCCAACGTCGTCGCACGGTCGGTCACGTGCGCGTGCCCGTACCCGATCCCCGTCCCCGCGGCGACCCTGCGCACCTGCACCACCGGCGCCGTGAACCGCAACGCGGAACGCAGCCGGGTCGTCCCGGACGGGTCGATCCCCACCAGCCCGGCCCCGATCCGGACGACGTCCAGGTGGGTGCCGGGATCCGTCAGCGCGGCGCTCGTGGCCGCGAGGTGCCGCACCGAGGGCCGCAGACCGGCCTGGCGCGCCATCTCGACCCCTCGCCGCAGCGCCCGCTTGCCCGGCTCATTCGCTCCAAGCGTGTCCGCACATGGCAGATGTCCCATCACTCCGACGACCGAGACCCTCCCGGCCAGTTCCGCACGGCGTGCCGCCGACATCAGCGACAGCCACGACTCCGGCGCGGCCCCGTCCCGCGCCATTCCCGTGTCCAGCTGCAGGTGCACGCGCACCCGCCCGTGCAACGCGCCGAGGTGCTCCAGACTCGGCACGCTCAGGTCGATCCCGTACCGGACGGCCGTGCGCACGTCCACGTCGGCGGGGTTGAGCCAGCTGAGAACCGGAACGTCCACACCGGACTCCCGCACCCGCACGGCCTCCGCCAGCGACGTGACCCCGATCCACGAAGCCCCGTTCGCGACGGCCGTGCGCGCGACGTCCCCGAGCCCGTGCCCGAACCCGTCGGCCTTCACCACCGCCATCACCGCGCCACGGGCCCACGAGACGAACCGGCTCGTGTTGGCGGCCACCGCGGCGAGGTCGACCGACAGCTCCGGCGCCGCCGACACCTGCCGGACGCTCGTCACGAGCGCGCCCACGCAGGCACCTCCACCGGTCCGTAGACGGCGTGGTCGGCGCCCGTCAGCAACGCCCAGTAGCGGTCACCGTAGGACCAGTGCCACCACTCGGTCGGATAGTTGATCAGTCCGGCCGCCGCCAGCGCGTCGGCCAGCACCGTCCGGTTGCGGCGGGCCTCCTCGTCGACCGGCGCGCCGAAGAAGCACGCGCCGTCGCTCTCCTCGGGCGTCGCGTCGACCTCCGTGCCCATCCACAGGTCCGTCCCCGAAGCCGTGACCAGCGTCAGGTCCACGGCCGCGCCCGCGACGTGCGGCGCGACGGCCAGCGGCGCCACGAACCGGCTGGACAACCGGCCGAGCTCGACGGCGTCCGCGGCCGGGTGCAGCTCACGCAGTTCGGCCGTGTAGCGCTCGATGATCGCGTTCTGGTCGGCGACGCCGCGATGCCCCTCGATCACCCGCAGGTCCACACCGGACGGAAGCAGCGCCCGTGCCACGTCGAGCCGCCGCGCGAGCCCTTCCCGCACCCACACGCCAGGTGCGAAGTCCAGTGGCACCAAAGGATCTCCGTTGTCGAGCACGCGAACGGCGCGCACGACCGGATCGGCTAGCAGGATGGTCATGCAGCCAACCTAGGAACGTGCGTCCACTGCGGACTCCTCCTCACGGCCACGCCCGCACGCCGAACGGCCGGTTCAAGACCGTGAACATCAGCCGTTCGGACGAGGGGCGCACACGGAGGAGAAATTCGGCAGACTGGACCCGTGACCCGACTGAGGACGACCTGACGTGCACGCCGCCGGCCTGGTGCTGCACCCGCAACGCGACTCCGCCGCCGCCGTCGAGGCCGTCCTCGGCTGGGCGACCAACCGCGGTGTCGAGATCCTCGGCATCGCGGACGAGATCCAGCGCCTGCGCTGCGAGGCCACCCCGGTCACCGCGGAGGAGCTGGGCCGCCGCGCCGACCTGGTCGTGAGCCTCGGCGGCGACGGCACGATGCTGCGCGCCATGCGCCTGGCCGACGGCGAGAAGGCTCCCGTCCTGGGCGTCAACCTGGGCAGGCTCGGCTTCCTGGCCGAGGTCGACGTCCCGGACCTGCCCGCCGCCCTGAGCGCGATCGACGCCCACGACTTCACCGTCGAACCCCGCCTCGCCGTCGACGCCGAGTTCCACGACCAGAAGGTCACCGCGTTCAACGACATCGCCGTGGTCCGCATCCCCGGCGAGGGCGGCGCACGGGTCGCCGTCCGCGTGGCGGGCCAGCCGTTCGTCAGCTACGCCGCCGACGCCGTCATCGTCGCCACCCCGACCGGCTCCACCGCGTACAGCTTCTCGGCGGGCGGCCCGATCACCAGCCCGTCCGTCGAAGCACTGCTGGTCACCCCCGCCGCCCCGCACTCCGCCTACAGCCGGGGCGTCGTCCTCTCGGTCAACGACCACGTCGAGCTGGACCTGCTCCCGTCCAGCGGCCGCCTGGCCGTCGAGGTGGACGGCCAGGTCGCGGGCTACGTCGAACCGGGCCAGCGGGTGTCGCTGCGCGGACGCGCCGCCGCAGCCCGCGTGGTGCGGCTCGGGATGACGACGTTCTACCAGCGGGCACGGCGCAAACTGCGGCTCACGGACTCCGCCGAGCTGGGTTGACGCAGGTCGGTCCCTCTGTTCGGATGTCCGCTCCGAACAGAGGCTGGGGGCCGATGGACATGGAACTCAACAGACGCAGCGTGTTCGCACTGGGTGCGGGCGCCGCACTCGCCGCAGGCACGGGAACCGCTCACGCCGGGCCGGCACCGGAGCCGAACCTCGCGGGCTTCCAGCACAACTACACGCAGGTCAACGGCGTGCGCCTGCACTACGTCACCGGCGGTCGCGGCGAACCGCTCGTGCTGCTGCCGGGCTGGCCGGAGACCTGGTGGACGTTCCACAAGATCATGCCCGCGCTCGCGACGAAGTTCCGCGTCATCGCCGTCGACCTGCGCGGACAGGGCTCGTCGGAGAAGCCGCAGGGCGGGTTCGACAAGAGGACGATGGCGACCGACGTCCGGGAGCTGGTGCGCAGGCTCGGGTACGGCAAGGTCAACGTGGTCGGGCACGACATCGGCGCCATGACGGCGTTCTCGTTCGCGGCGAACTTCCCCGAGGCCACCGCCAAGGCGGCGTTCCTGGACGTGCTGCACCCCGACGAGAGCTTCTACCAGCTCCCGCTGCTGCCCCCGCCCGGCGGCTTCACGCCGTGGTGGTTCGCGTTCAACCAGGTCCGGCAACTTCCGGAGCAGTTGCTCGCCGTCCGGTTCCGGCACCTGCTCGACTGGCTGTTCGCGAACACCGCGTTCACGCCGGCCGCCATCGACGAGCGGACGCGGCAGATCTACGCGCGGGCCTACAACTCTCCAGAGGCCATCCGCGCGGGCAACGGCTGGTACCAGGCGTTCCACCAGGACATCGCGGACGGCAAGACCTACGCGAAGCTCACGCCGCCGGTGCTGGGGCTCGCTTCGGTGCTGTCCTACGACCAGTTCACGGGCGCGTTGCCGACCGTCGCGAACCAGTACGAGGTCGTGCGGGTCGACGGGTCCGGCCACTGGCTCACGGAGGAGCAGCCGGACGTCGTCGCCCGCGAGATCACCCGCTTCTTCAGCTGACCGGCCGCACCTGGTGCGCGGGGATGAACGTCGCGACCACGACTGCCAGCAGCGCGGTCGCGGCGCCCAGCCCCATGATCAGCTGGAAGCTGAACGGCGCGCCCACCTGCGTCAGCACCACGCCGGCCACCGCGCTCGACACCGACGTGCCGATCGCGCGCATCAACGCGTTGAGGCTGTTGGCCGCGGCCGTCTCCGACGCCGGCACGGCGGCCATGATCAGGGCGGGCATCGCGCCGTAACCCAGGCCGATGCCCGCGCCGATCACGGCCGAGACGACGACGAGCTGCCAGATCGACGACAGCATGAAAACCCCTGCGCCGTAACCGAAAGCGACGATCAGAGCGCCCAGGATCAGGGTGACGCGCGGGCCTCTGGCGTTCGAGATGCGGGCGGAGATCGGCGCCGTCGCCATCATGACCAGGCCGGACGGCACCAGCACCAGGCCCGTGACGAGCAGCGACTGCCCGAGGCCGTGGCCAGTGGACGCCGGCAGCTGCAGGACCTGCGGCAGCACGAGCGACTGCGCGAAGAGGGCGAAGGCGAACGACACCGACGCGATGTTCGTCAGCAGCACCTGGCGGCGGGCCGTGGTGCGCAGGTCGACCAACGGCTGGGGCGACCTCAGCTCCCACCAGCCCCACAGCCCGAGCACGGCGGCCGCCACCACGAACAGGCCCGTCACGGTGCCGCCGCTCCACTCCGACGCCTTCGACACGCCGAGCAGGAGGCTGATCAGCGCGACCGAGAGACCCAGTGCTCCCAGCACGTCGAACCGGCCTCCGCTGCGCACCGGCGACTCCGGCACCCAGACCAGCACCGCGATCACGGCCAGGACACCCGCTCCGGCCGACGTCCAGAACAGCATGTGCCAGTCGCTCTGCTCGACCAGCAACGCCGCCGCGGGCAGGCCGAGCGCGCCGCCGACGCCGAGTGAGGCGCTCATCAACGCGGTCGCGCCGGCCAGCCGTTCCCTGGGGAGTTCGTCGCGCATGATGCTGATGCCGAGCGGGATGACGCCGACCGCCATGCCCTGCACCACGCGTCCCACGATGAGCGGCACCAGCGAGTAGCTCAGCGCTCCGATCACCGAGCCCACGACCACCATCGCCAGGCTGACCAGCAGCATGCGGCGCTTGCCGTACATGTCGCCGAGCCGGCCGATGACGGGTGTCGCGACGGCGCTGGCCAGCAGCGTCGCGGTGATCACCCAGGTCGTGTCGCCGGGCGACGAGCCCAGGAGCTGCGGGAACCTCGGCAGGAGCGGGATGACGAGGGTCTGCATCAGCGAGACGACGATGCCGCCCATCGCCAGCACGGCCACGACGACGTTCGGGCGCGTCACCGGACGCGTTTCTTCGAGGAGCACGACACGAGTCTAAGTCAGTCACTTGACTTAATCTGGAGCGGCCGGATGATGTCCGTGATGTCCGGAGCTGCTCCCGGTGGAAGATGGTGGCGTGATGAGCAAGGTCGACAACCCGTCCCGGGCGGAACGGGCCCACGCCACCCGCGAGCTGATCCTGACCGCGGCGGAGCGCCTGTTCGCCGAGCACGGGGTCCTGGCCGTGTCGAACCGCCAGGTCAGCGAGGCCGCCGGGCAGGGCAACAACACGGCCGTCGGCTACCACTTCGGCACCAAGGCCGACCTCGTGCGGGCCGTCGCGCGCAAGCACCTCGCGCAGGTCGAGGAGATCCGGCAGCGGATGGTCTCCGACCTCGGTCCCGACCCCGACCTGCGCGACTGGCTCACCTGCCTCGTCCGCCCGGTGATCGAGCACCTGGACGCGGTCGGCAGCCCGACGTGGTTCGCGCGGTTCGGCGCGCAGGTCATGACCGACCCGACGCTGCGGCCGATCATCATCGAGGAGACGCGCTCGTCCCCGTCGCAGGTCCGGATCCTGGCCGGTCTGAACGCGTGCCTGACCGACCTGCCCGACGACGTGCGGGCCGAACGCCACGACATGGCCCGGCAGCTGCTCGTGCACATGATCGCCGAACGCGAGCGCGCCCTCGCCGAGAACACGCGGACCCCGCGCGCGAGCTGGCACGACGCCGCCACCGGGCTGGTCGACGCCCTCGTCGGGCTGTGGCAGGCGCCGGTCAGCCCTTGAGCGCGTAGAACCGGATCGGCGAGCTCGGCTCAAACCCGATCCGGCGGTAGACCGGCGCTCCGGCGACGGTCGCGTGCAGCGTGGCGCGGGTGATTCCGGTCGCCCGCCACCCCTCGTACACCGCCTTGCGCGTCACGGCCTCGCCGTAGCCGTGGCGCTCCCACGCGGGATCGGTCGCGACCAGCACCACGAACAACCGCCCGGCCGTCTCGACGGTCGCCGCGCACGTCACCGGCACGCCGTCGCGGAGCCCGAGGTACGCGCGCACCTCGCTCTTCCACAACGCCGACCCGCCGATACCGTCGCGTCCGGCGCCCTGCTCGAACGCGTACGCGCGGGAGTTGAGGTCGGCGTACGCCAGCAGTTGCTCGTCCGTCGTGACCCGTTCGAACGTCAGCTCGGGGTGCGACGGCTCCGCAATCGCCAGCAGGTCACCCGCCATCCCAGTGCCGGGGAACGCGAACTCCAGCCCCGCACGGGCCGCCAGCGCGTCGAGGTCCACGCCCTGCACCAGACCCTCGAACACCCACAGGAACCCGAACCGCTCCTTCGCGCGCATGACCTCGGCCGCCTCGGCGAACCGCTGCGCGAGCAGGTCGGCGTCGGTCTCGGTCAGCGTGACGCAGTTCCAGAACGGGAACCCGCAGTCGGCCCACCTCACCGCGATGCCGGGCAGGTCGCGCACGTCGGCGTCCGGGTCCCGGTCCAGCACCATCGCGCGCCAGCCGACGGCGAGCTGTTCCACGGACTCGGCAGTCAAGTCGATCATGCAAAACACCCTAGTCGGCGGCGTTCTCCCGCAGCCGCCGCAGCATCAGCGCCAGGTGCAGCCGCAACCGGCCGTGCGCCTCGTCCAGCCCGAACCCCAGCACCGACTCGGCGCGCGCGAGACGGGCCGTCATCGTGCTGTGGTGGCGGTGCAGCACCGTCGCGGCCTTGCGCAGCGAACCGGTGGCGCACACCGCGTCCAGCATCGTGATCATGCCCGGCTCCGCCGCCAGCCGGTCGAGCGCGCCGACGTCGGGCAACGCCGTGACGTCCGCGGGCGTGAGCCGCTCGGCGAGCAGTCCGAGGCTGCCGAGCCTGTCCCACCACACGACCGGCTCACCGTCCGATGTGTACCGCAGCGCCGTTCGCGCGCCCTGCCACGACTTCGCCGCGTCCATCGCGGGCAGCAGCGGTCCGACGCCGAGCCGTCCGCCGGTCTCCGGCACGTCGGTGCTCAGCACCGCCCGCACGTTGCCCAGCACCACCGAGCGGCCGGGCACCTCCCCGGTCGTGGCCAGCACGCGCAACGACGCCGTGGCGGCGATGCCGAGCAGGTGCAGGGCACGCGAACGTTCCGCCGTGCCAACGCTTTCCGAGAGGACGAGCTCGATGAGCGCGGGATCGCCCAGCTCCGGCAACGGCACGCTGGAGTGTTCCAGCAGCACGGCGGCGGCGATCGCGAACCGTTCGAGCAGCATGTCGTCGAGCGGAACGGCCGTGCCCTGCCGCGCGACCCAGACCTCCACGCCGCCTTCCAGCGCGCGCACCGAGGCCCGCGCGGGCACGGAACCGGCCGTGACGGCACCACCGGCGTCGGCGCGCAGCGAGAGGCCCTGGCCGGGCGCGTGCAGGCCGACCGGGCAGCCGGCGAGCTCGGACGTGCTGCGCACCAACGTGTCGAGGCTCGCGCGCTCGGTGATCAGGCGATCGAAGAACCCGATCACCCTCACCGCGCTCTCGGCGTCGGCGTCCAGCCCGGACAGCCTCAGCAGCAAACCTCTCATTTTGACACCATAGCCCCCGACAGGTGGCTGGTCCGAGACTCGGATCACCCGCCACGTGTCGGCTGCCCGCAGCGCCGTTCCGAGCCGAGGATCAACGACATGAGCTACGACATCGATCCCGAGGTCCTGCCCTGGCTCGACATGCTGCCGCAGTTCGACATGACCAGCAACGAGGCCGTGACGTTCGCGCGCTCCCAGCAGTCCGAGCTGGCCCACCTCATGCCGACCTACGAGCCCGTCAACCAGATCGACGTCCGCGACGAGACGGTCCCCGGCCCGTCCGGCGCCCCCGACGTCCGCGTGCGCGTCTACCGCCGCGCCGGTACCGAGAACCCCGTGCCCGGCCTGGTGTACATCCACGGCGGCGGGTTCATCGTGGGCAGCGTCGACATGTTCGACGCGCACGCGCTGAAGATCATCGACGAGCTCGACGTCGTCATCGTGTCGGTGGACTACCGGCTGGCGCCCGAGCACCCGTTCCCGGCACCGGTCGAGGACTGCTACGCGGCCCTGGTGTGGACGGCGGCCAAGGCGGACGAGCTGGGCATCGACCCCGCCCGCCTCGGCGTGGGCGGGGAGAGCGCAGGCGGTGGGCTCGCCGCCGGCACCGTGCTCCTGGCGCGCGACCGCGGCGGCCCCGCGCTCTCCTTCCAGTACCTCGGCATCCCCGAACTGGACGACCGCCTCGACACCGACTCGATGCGGGACTACGTCGACACCCCGCTGTGGAACCGCCCCAACGCGATCTACAGCTGGACCGCCTACCTGGGCACCGAACCGGGTGGCGACGACGTCTCGCCGTACGCCGCGCCCGCCCGCGCCACCGACCTGGCCGGGCTTCCGCCCGCCTTCGTGACGGTCTGCCAGTACGACCCGTTGCGCGACGAGGGCATGGAGTACGCGCGACGTCTGGCGCACGCGGGCGTGGCGACCGAACTGCGCCTCTACCCCGCGACCTTCCACGGCACGGCGCTGGTCGAGAGCGCGGCGATCACGCGCCGGATGTTCTCCGACGAGATCGACGCGCTCCGCCGCGGCCTCAAGGTCACGGAGTCCCCGTGACCGAACTTCCCGACCTCGTGACGTAGTAGGTGACGGTGGCGCCGCTCCAGTAGTGGAGCGTCAGCGTCACCCGCGCGTTGTCGTTGACCTCGGCGAAGAACTCCGGGGTCAGCGTCGTCGCGCCGGTGCTGTAGTTCGGCGCGAACGTCCGGTCGAACTCCTTGAAGGACGTCCAGTTGTGCGGGCCCGCGTTCGACCCGTCCGCGTACTTCGCCTCCATCGTGGCGAGCAGATCGCCGCGGAACGTGGTCGGGATCGAGAACGAGCTCGTCGTGCCGGTAGCAGCCGTCAGCACGGGTACGTCGTGAGTGACGAGGTTGACCCGCCAGGGCACGCCCGCGGAGAAGTGCGCTGTCAGCACGGAGTTCGTGCCGTAGTTGCGTGATCCGCTCAGCCTGGTCATCGCCGAGGCGGTCAGGGTGAGCTGGTCACCGGACACCGTGTAGTCCGTGCCGCGCACCAGTTCCGTCGTGCCCTGGCGCAGGCCGCTGAACGTGGTTCCGTTGGTGTTCAACGTGATCGTCTTGGCGGCGATCGCGCTCGACCGGGCGCTGAACACCTGGTCGGTCGACGCCGTGCCGGAACGGGTGGTCCAGCTCGACCTGATCTGCGCGGCCAGTTCGGGATCGCTCCACTGGAAGGACGTGCGGCCGAGGTGCTGGCCGTTGTCCCACAGCATCGTGGTGATCTTCTTGGTGCGCGCGTAGTAGCCGAGGTGCTCGAAGAACTTCAGCTTCTCGCCCTGCTCGATCGTGCCGGTGTGCCGGTCGAACCCGAGCAGTCCGTACTCGCCGAGGATCACCGGCACGCCCTGCGCGATGAATGTGTTGTACACGCGGTCAAACGAGTCCGTCAGGTCCTTCTGCGCCGTGGCGTCGTACCGCGTGCCGCCGGCCACGTTCACGCTGAACGGCCAGTAGCCGTAGTAGTGGACGGTCGCGATGAGGTTGGGGTCGTTGAACCCGCGGATCGACGTCGCCAGCTCGTCGAGCCGGGCCTGGTCGGACGACGTGTGCAGGGTGGGCAGGACGAGGAGCCTGCTGGCGTTGTTGCCGCCGGAGCGCCGCACGATGTCGCGGAACGACGAGTTCAGCTCGTGAAGCAGCTGGGCGTTCTGCGCGTCACCCGAGCTGCCGGTGAACTGCGGCTCGTTGATGCTCTCGAACACGAGCTTGCCCGGTGAGTCCTTGAAGGCGGCCGAGAGCTGCGTCCAGATCGCGTTGTACCGGGTGAGCACGCCGGTCCTGTTCGACGGCATGGCGGAGATCCACTGCCACGAGTCGTGGTGGATGTTGATCATCACCTGGAAGCCGTCCGCGAGCGCCCAGCCGACGACCTCCTTGACGCGGTTGAGGTACGCGGCCTCGATGACGTTGTCCGAGCCCTGGTGCTGCCCCCACGTCACGGGGATGCGGATGCTCTTGAAGCCCTGCGCCTTCACGTTGTCCAGCAAGGCCTCCGTGACGCGCGGGTTGCCCCACGACGTCTCGTCGCTGCCGGTCGAGTCCAGCGTGTTGCCGAGGTTCCAGCCCGGCTGCATCGCCGCGACCTGCGCCATCGCGTCGCCCGGCACCGGGTTTCCCGTCGTGGTGGTGGTCGTCGTCGGGGACGGACCGGGCTCGCCGGTGCACGTGACACCGTTGAGGGCGAACGACTGCGGCGCCGTGTTGGTGCCGGACCAGCTGCCGTTGAAGCCGAACGAGACCTTGGCGTTCGGTTCGATCACCGCGTTGTAGCCGACGTTCACGGCCGTGGCCTGGGCGCCCGACGAGGTGACGGTGGCGTTCCACGCCTGGGTCACCTGCTGCCCGGACGGCCACGTCCAAGTCAGCCGCCAGCCGTCGACGCGCTCCCCCAGGTTCGTCACGGACACGTTCGCCGTGAAGCCGTTCTGCCACTGGCTCGGCACCGCGTAGTCGACCTTGCAGCCCGGCGCCGCGGCGGCGGGGGCCACGATCGCAAGGCCGACGCTCGCCGCCACCGAGACGAAAGCCGCCGCCAGTGCGGCGACACGCCTTCCGGTCATGACACACCTCCAGAATCTGGGAGCGTTCCCAGACTTCGGGACTGTAATGAGCGGCCAAGAAGGCGGACAGACGTGCCGTCGATTCGACGTCGAACGCGAAAACGCCTCTGTCGCACCGGATTCATGACCGTTACAGTCCCGGCCTGGGAGCGCTCCCAGATTCCGTCTTTGGAGGCTGACGTGCACAGTCGCAGGTCGAGCGCCGTGGCAGCCGTCCTCGCCGTGGCGCTGGCGGGGATCACCGGGTCCTTCGCGTCACCGTCGGCGGCGGCGCCCGCGTTCAACTACGGCGAGGCGCTGCAGAAGTCGGTCTGGTTCTACGACGCGCAGCGGTCGGGTCAGCTGCCGGCGGGCAACCGCGTGAGCTGGCGCGCGGACTCGGCCCTGCGCGACGGTTCCGACGCCGGGCTCGACCTGTCCGGCGGCTTCTACGACGCCGGTGACCACGTCAAGTTCGGGCTGCCGTTCGCGTTCAGCGTGTCGATGCTCGCCTGGGGAGCCGTGGAGAACCGGGCCGCCTACGCGAGCTCCGGGCAGCTCCCGCACCTGCTGGCGAACCTGAGGCACGGCACCGACTGGATCATCAAGGCGCACCCGTCGCCGAACGTCGTCTACGGGCAGGTCGGCGCGGGCAACCCCGACCACGCCTGGTGGGGGTCGCCCGAGGTCATGACGATGGCGCGCCCGTCGTACAAAGTGGACAGTTCGTGTCCCGGCTCCGACCTCGCGGGCGAGTACGCGGCGGCGATGGCGTCGGCATCGATGGTCTTCAAGAGCACGGACCCGACCTACTCGGCCACCCTGCTCACGCACGCCAGGCAGCTCTACTCGTTCGCCGACACCTACCGCGGCAAGTACAGCTCGTGCATCACGGACGCCGCGAACTTCTACAACTCGTGGAGCGGCTACCAGGACGAACTGGTGTGGGGCGCGATCTGGCTGCACCGCGCGACCGGGGACGCGAGCTACCTGACCAAGGCCAGGACGGAGTACCAGAAGCTCGGCACCGAACCGCAGAGCTCCGAACGCTCCTACAAGTGGACCATCGCGTGGGACGACAAGTCTTATGGCGCCTACGTTCTGATGGCTCAGCTGACCGGTGAGCAGACGTACATCAGCGACGCGAACCGCTGGCTCGACTTCTGGACCACGGGCTACAACGGCAACCGGGTGCGCTACTCCCCCGGCGGCCAGGCGGTATTGGACAGCTGGGGATCGCTGCGGTACGCCGCCAACACCGCGTTCGCCGCCCTCACGTACTCGGACTGGCTGTCCACCCGCGACAGCACCCGCGCGCGGACCTACCACGACTTCGGCGTCCGGCAGATCAACTACGCCCTCGGCGACAACCCGCGCAACGCGAGCTACGTCGTCGGTTTCGGCACCAACCCGCCGCGCAACCCGCACCACCGCGGCGCGCACGGTTCGTGGGCCGACAGCATCCAGGAACCGGCCGTCAGCCGGCACGTGCTGTACGGCGCGCTGGTCGGCGGCCCGAGCACCAACAACGACGCGTACACCGACAGCCGCAGCGACTACGTGATGAACGAGGTCGCGCTCGACTACAACGCGGGCTTCACCGGCGCCCTCGCCCGCCTGTACGGCGAGTTCGGCGGCACCCCGCTCACCTCGTTCCCGGTGGCGGAGACCCCGGACGGCCCCGAACTGACCGTGCAGGCGTCGGTGAACCAGAGCGCCGCCCAGTTCACCGAGATCAAGGCATTCGTGCTCAACAAGAGCGCCTGGCCCGCGCGGACGTTCAACGGCTCGCTGCGCTACTACTTCACCCTCGACGGCTCGACCACGCCGAGCCAGATCACCGTCACCACGAACTACAACCAGTGCGGCACCCCGAGCGCGCCCGTCCAGCACAGCGGTTCGGTGTACTACGTGGACGTCCCGTGTCCCGGCGTGGCTCCCGCCGGGCAGTCCGCGTACCGCAAGGAGGTCCAGTTCCGGATCACCAGCACCGGCACGTGGGACCCGTCCAACGACTGGTCGCACGCCGGACTCGGCAGCGGGAACACCGTCGCCCAAACCGACCGGATCGTGCTGCGCCAGGACGGCAGGACCGTGTGGGGCAACGAACCCGGCGGCGGCGTGCCGGACAGCGAGGCGCCGTCGGTCCCGAGTGGACTGACCGCGTCGGGCGCAACCAGCACCAGCGTGACGCTGAACTGGACGGGGTCGACGGACAACGTCGGGGTCGCCGGGTACGACGTGCTCAGCAGCACTACCGTCACGGGCTCGACCTCGGCGACCGGCTTCACGGTCACCGGCCTCACCCCGGACACGCCGTACTCGTTCTCGGTGCGCGCCCGGGACGCGGCGGGCAACACCTCGGCGGCCAGCACGCCGGTCTCCGCGCGCACGCTGCCCGGTGTCGCGAGCACGCTTGCGGTGCAGCACAGGGGATCCGGTGCGGCGACGTCCAACCAGATCGGTGCCACGCTCCAGCTGACGAACCGCGGCACGACACCCGTCAGCCTCACCGGCACGACGATCCGCTACTGGTTCACGGGTGACGCGCCGTCGCCGAGCTACCAGGTGTGGTGCGACTGGGCGCAGATCGGCTGCGCCACCGTCCAGGTGCGCGTCGTCAAGCTCGCGACCGCACGTCCGGGAGCCGACGCGTACGTCGAGGTGGCGTTCACGTCCGGCAGCCTCGCGGCGGGGGCGAGCACGGGCGAGATCCAGGTGAGGACAGCGAAGTCCGATTGGTCCGCTTTCAACCAGGCCGACGACCACAGCTACCGAGTGAGCGCTCTCACGGACTTCGACCGGGTGACCGCCCACACCGGCGGCACGCTCGTGTGGGGCGCAGAGCCCTGACAGACCTCGGGGCGGGACGTTCTGCGCGGCACAGGCGTCCCGCCCCGACCCCCAGCCGCGTTCCCGGCACAGCGGCGTGCCGGGAACGCGCTCCCACGATGTGACACGCGGGCGTTTCGTCACATTCGAATTGATGTTCGCGGACTCCTACGATGAGCGCCATGACGGAGATCGACCGGCAACGACGGCCCGGCCCGCGGATCGAGGAGGTCGCGCGGCTCGCCGGGGTGTCCAAGTCGACGGTCTCCAGGGTGATCAACGGCGAGCAGTACGTGAGCGCCAAGGCCCGCGACGCCGTGCACGACGCGATCACGCACCTCAGGTACAGCCCGAACCAGGCGGCGCGCTCCCTCGCGGGCAGCAAGGCCAACGCCATCGCGCTGATCGTGTCCGAACAGGGCAGCCGAGTCCTCGGCGACCCGTTCTTCGCGGGCGTGATGCGCGGCGTCCACGCCGAACTGACCGGGCGGCGCATCCAGCTGCTGCTCATGCTCAGCCGGCCGGAGGACCACGAGGACCTCCTCGCGTACCTGGCGGGCGGCCACGTGGACGGCGCGCTGCTGGTGAGCCTGCACGGCGACGACCCGTTGCCGCACCTGCTCCAGGAGATCGGCCTGCCCGTGGTGGTCGGCGGCCGCCCCCTCGCCGCGGGCACCGTCCCGTTCGTGGACTCGGACAACTTCACGGGTGGCCTGGACGCCGTGCGGCACCTGGTGTCCCTGGGCCGCACGAGGATCGCGACCGTGGCGGGCCCGCGCGACATGGCGGCGGGCCTCGACCGGCTCAGCGGCTGGCGGCGCGGTCTCGGCGAGGCGCGGCTGTCCGCGGACCTCGTGGTGGAGGCCGACTTCACGCCGGAGAGCGGCGCCAGTGCGATGGAGGACCTGCTGCGCCGCGCCCCCGACCTCGACGCCGTGTTCGTGGCGGCCGACATCATCGCGCTGGGCGTGCTGCAGGTGCTGCACGCCCGCGGGTTGCGCGTGCCGGAGGACGTGGCGGTGGTCGGCTTCGACGACTCACTGCTCGCCTCGACCGCGACTCCGCCGCTCACGACCGTGCGGCAGGACGTCGAGCAGCTGGGGCGGACGATGACGTGGCGGCTGCTGGGCGAGCTGGCGGGCGACTCCGGGTTGCCGCCCTCGCTGCTGCTGCCGACCTCGTTGGTGCGGCGGGCGAGCGCCTGACGGAGGCGCCACCGGGGAACGGGTGGCGCGACGGGAGCGGAGGGCGGTAGCGCGGCCGGGTTCGGTGGGCCTGCGGGGCGGCAACCCACGAGCAGATCGGATTCGGGGCGCCCGTGGCGAAGGCCGTTGCCCGGAACCACCGGCACGGCGAATCACGCACCGCCAGGCCCCTCCCACAGCGGCCACGCCCCCTCCCCCGCTCTCACCCCTCGCTGACGCTTTCCGTGCCGATCTCAGCACGCACTGTTAACCCATCGGTCACATCTCCGGGAGCGCTCCCAGGTTTCCCAACTGTGACCTGAGCCATGAACAGCCAGGTCACCAGGTCGAGAGCGCCGGAAAACGCCTGGTGCGGCCCGAAGTGTGTCTTGACACACGTTCGAAGCCGGGACGACACTCCTCCCCGTCTGGGAGCGCTCCCAGAACCCGCCGCCGAGACCAGAGGAGTTCTCCCGTGCGACACCGTTGGATCAGCGTGCTGATCTGTGCCGCCGTGTCCGCCGCCGCCACCACTGCGTGCGGGTCAGGCGGGGCCAGTCAGTCCGCGGATGGAAAGACCGAGCTCACGATCGCGACGTTCAACGAGTTCGGGTACGAGGAGCTGTTCAAGGAGTACGAGGCAGCCCACCCGGACGTCAAGATCACGCAGCGCAAGACCGGCCAGGGCCAGCCGCACCACCAGAACCTGTTCACCAAGCTCGGTGCGGGCTCCGGTCTCGCGGACATCGAGGGGGTCGAAGAGGGCTACCTCAGCCAGTTCATGTCGAAGGCCGGGCAGTTCAACGATCTCAAGGAGATCGGCCCGAAGGTCGAGGACGACCGCTGGCTGGCGTGGAAGACGCAGGCGATCACCACCAAGGACGGCAAGCTCATGGGCTACGGGACCGACATCGGCCCGCTCGCCATGTGCTACCGCAAGGACCTGTTCGACAAGGCCGGCCTGCCGTCCGACCCCGAGGGCGTCAAGGCGCTCTTCGCCTCGTGGGACAGCTACTTCGCGGCCGGTGACCAGTTCATCGCCAAGGTTCCCGGTGTCGCGTGGTTCGACAGCGCCGCGCAGGTCTACAACGCCATGCACAACCAGCTGGAGACCGGCTACTACGACAAGTCCGACAAGCTGGTCGTCGACTCCAACGCCGCGATCAAGGCCAACTGGAACACGGTGACGGCGGCTGTCGCGAAGGGACAGTCGGCGCGGCTCGGCGCGTTCAGCAACGAGTGGAACACCGGCTTCAAGCTCGGCAAGTTCGCCACCAAGACCTGCCCGTCGTGGATGCTCGGCGTGGTGGAGTCGCAGGCGGGTCCCGAGAACAAGGGTCTCTGGGCGGTCACCGACGCGTTCCCGAACGGTGGCGGCAACTGGGGCGGCTCGTACCTGACCGTGCCGAAGCAGAGCAAGAACGCGAAGAAGGCCGCCGAGCTCGCCGCCTGGCTGACCGCGCCGGAGCAGCAGATCAAGGCGTTCAAGGCCAAGGGCACGTTCCCGAGCCAGGTCAAGGCCCTCGACGCGCCCGAACTGCTGGAGCAGACGAACGCCTACTTCGGCGACGTCAAGGCCGGCGCGCTGTTCGCCACCCAGGCCAAGAAGATCAAGGCCGCGCAGTACAAGGGTCCGGCCGACGGCCAGATCCAGGAGACGGTCTTCAGCCCGGCGCTGCTGTCCGTCGAGCAGGGCAAGACCTCCGACGAAGCGTGGAAGGCGGCCGTCGAAGGCGCTCAGAAGGCGGCCAAGTAGTGACCGCCACTCTCTCCAAGGTGGACCGCGGGCGAGCGCAGGAGGCTCGCCCGCGGCCTCCGCGGCGGTACCGGCTGTCCAACTTGGACGCCAAGGTGTCGCCCTACCTGTTCGTCGCTCCCTTCTTCGTGCTCTTCATCGCCGTCGGGCTGTTCCCGTTGCTCTACACGGCCTACGTCTCCCTGTTCGACTGGGAGGTCGGCGCCGACGAGCCGCTGTTCATCGGCCTGGAGAACTACAGCACGCTGTTCCAGGACGACCAGTTCTGGAACGCGCTGTTCAACACCTTCAGCATCTTCCTGCTGTCGAGCGCACCGCAGATCGTCGTCGCGGTGCTGATCGCGGCACTGCTGAACGCGAACCTGCGGGCCCGCACCGGGTGGCGGATGGGCGTGCTGCTCCCCTACGTGGCGAGCCTCGTGGCGTTGACGATCATCTTCGGCAACCTCTTCGGGCCGCAGTACGGCCTGGTGAACGACGTGCTCGGGCTGGTCGGCATCGACCCGATCGACTGGCAGGCCAGCACGTTCGGCAGCCACGTCGCCATCGCGTCGATGGTCAACTGGCGGTGGACGGGCTACAACGCGCTGATCGTGCTCGCCGCGATGCAGGCGATCCCGAAGGACGTCTACGAGGCCGCGCTGGTGGACGGCGCGAGCGCGCTGCGGCGGTTCTTCAGCATCACGCTCCCGTTGCTGAAGCCGACGCTGATCTTCGTGGTCGTCACGTCGACCATCGGCGGTCTGCAGATCTTCACCGAGCCGAAGCTGTTCGAGCCCTCCGGCGGCAGCGGCGGCGGCGCGGAGCACCAGTACCAGACCGTCGTGCTCTACCTGTACCAGTCGGCGTTCCAGGGCCTCGACCTCGGCTACGCCTCCGCCATCGCGTGGGTGCTGTTCATGGTCGTCATCGCCGTCGCCGGCCTCAACTTCTTCCTCACCAGGAGGGCCGTCAAATGATGAAGCGACCGTCCTTCGCGATCTACGGGATCCTCGGCGCGTTCGTGCTCGGCTCCGCCTTCCCGTTCTACTGGTCGTTCCTGGTCGCGAGCCGCGACAACTCGGTGCTGACCGGCGACTTCACGCTGATCCCCGGCGGGAACTTCTGGACGAACGCCGTGCGCGTGTTCGACACGGTCCCGTTCTGGAAGGCGCTGGGCAACAGCTTCCTGGTGTCCGGCACCGTGACGTTCTCGGTGGTGCTGCTGTCGACGCTGGCCGGGTTCGCCTTCGCCAAGCTCCGGTTCCGCGGCCGCGGCGTGCTGTTCCTGTTCGTGGTGGCAACGTTGGCAGTGCCGACCCAGCTCGGCATCATCCCGCTGTACATGGCGATGGCCGAGTTCGGCTGGGCCGGTGAGCTCGAAGCCGTGATCGTGCCGAACCTCGTGACCGCGTTCGGCGTGTTCTGGATGCGCCAGTACCTCCTCGACGCCATCCCCGACGAGCTCGTCGAGGCGGCGCGGATGGACGGCTGCAGCCTGTGGCGCGCGTTCTGGCACGTCGCCCTGCCCGCCGCCCGCCCGGCTGCCGCGATGCTGGGCGTGTTCACGTTCATGCAGTCCTGGAACGACTTCCTGTGGCCGCTGGTGGTCCTCAACGCCGACAACCCGACGCTGCAGGTCGCCCTGGAGAAGCTGCAGAGCGGCTACTACGTCGACTACTCGCTCGTCCTCGCCGGGACCACGCTCGCCACGGTTCCGGTCCTCATCGTTTTCCTCGTGCTCGGGCGGCAGATCGTCGCCGGTGTGATGCAGGGCGCCGTCAAGGGGTGAAAATGGAGAACATTGTTTTCCCGCAGGGTTTTCTGTGGGGAGCCGCGACCGCCGCGTTCCAGGTGGAGGGGGCGACCGAAGTGGACGGTCGCACCGACTCCATCTGGGACGAGTTCTGCCGGCAACCCGGCAAGGTGGTGGGCGGCGACTGCGGTGAACCCGCCGCCGACCACTACCGGCGCTTCGAGCAGGACGTCGCCATGATGGCGGACCTGGGGATCAAGGCCTACCGGTTCTCGATCGCCTGGCCGCGCGTGCGGCCGGACGGCGGCAAGGTCAACCAGGCCGGTCTCGACTTCTACCAGCGCCTGATCGACTCGCTGCTGGCGCACGACATCGTGCCGTGGCCGACCCTCTACCACTGGGACCTCCCGCAGAAGCTGGAGGAGGCGGGCGGCTGGGCGAACCGCGACACGGCGTTCCGGTTCGCCGACTACGCGGCCGCCACCGTCGAGGCGCTCGGTGACCGGGTCGGCACCTGGACGACGCTGAACGAGCCGTGGTGCTCGGCGTTCCTCGGCTACGCGGCGGGAATCCACGCCCCCGGCCGCACGGAACCGGCCGCCGCCGCGGCGGCCGTGCACCACCTGCTGCTCGGACACGGGCTGGCGAACGACACCATCCGCGCCGCCCAGCCGGACGCCAAGGTGGGCATCACGCTCAACATGTACCCGATCATCCCGGTCGACCCGGCGAACCCGGCCGACCTCGACGTCGCGCGCAGGCTCGACGGGCTGCAGCAGCGGATCTTCCTGGACCCGTTGCTGCGCGGCGAGTACCCGGCCGACGTCCTCGCGGACCTGGAGCCGCTGGGATTCGGCGAGCACGTCCACGACGGTGATCTCAAGATCATCTCCGGACCGATGGACATGCTCGGCGTCAACTACTACACCGAGCACTACGTCAGCTCGACGCCGAACGGCGAGGCCGGGCCGTCACCGTGGATCGGTGTCCAGCACGCCTCGTTCCCGCCCCGCGACGCCCCCGTCACCGACATGGGCTGGGAGGTCAGGCCGGACGGGCTCACGACCGTGCTGACGCGGGTGCACAACGACTACCCGCGGCTTCCGCTCTACATCACGGAGAACGGGGCGGCGTTCCGCGACGACTTCTCGGGCACCGGTGCGATCGACGACGTCGACCGCACCGGCTTCATCGCCTCCCACCTGCGCGCCGCCCACGCGGCGATCGAGGCGGGAGTGGACCTGCGCGGCTACTTCTGCTGGTCGTTGCTGGACAACTTCGAGTGGGCAGAGGGGTACGCGAAGCGGTTCGGCATCGTCCACGTCGACTACGACACGCAGATCCGCACGCCGAAGATGAGTGCGAGGTGGTTCAGCAGGGTGGCTCGCGACAACGCGCTGGTCGCCGTCTCATGACGGAAGGCAGGAGTCGCCGCCCCGGCCCGCGCATCGAGGAGGTCGCGCGCGTGGCCGGGGTGTCGAAGTCCACCGTCTCCAGGGTGATCAACGGCGAGAAGTACGTGAGCGAGCGGTCGCGCCAGGCGGTGCACCGCGCCATCGCCATGCTCGGGTACAGCCCGAACCACGCCGCGAGAACCCTGGCGGGCAGCAAGGCGAACGCGATCGCGCTGGTGATCTCCGAGCAGGGCAGCCGGGTCCTCGCCGACCCGTTCTTCGCCGGAGTGCTGCGCGGGGTGCACGCCGAGCTCGCCGGACGGCACGTCCAGCTCCTGCTGATGATGAACCAGCCGCTCGACGGTGAGGACCAGGTCGCCTACCTCACCGGCGGGCACGTCGACGGGGCGCTCGTCGTGAGCCTGCACGGCGAGGACCCGTTGCCGAGAACGCTGCACGAGACGGGGCTGCCCACGGTGGTGGGCGGCCGTCCGCTCGTGGGCGGCACCGTCCCGTTCGTCGACGCGGACAACTTCAACGGCGCGCTGGGCGCCGTTCGATTCCTGATATCGCTGGGCCGCGAGAAGATCGCCACGATCGCCGGGCCGCACGACATGGCCGTCGGCATGGACCGCCTGAGCGGCTGGCGGTGCGGGCTCGCGGAGCACGGCATGCCCGTGGAACTCGTCGCGCACGCCACCGACTTCACGCCGGAGAGCGGCGCGCTCGCCATGGAGGAGCTGCTGCGCCGCGCCCCCGACCTCGACGCGGTCTTCGTCGCCGCGGACATCATGGCGCTGGGCGCGTTGCGGGTGCTGCAGACCCGCGGCTACCGGATCCCGGACGACGTGGCGGTGGTGGGGTTCGACGACTCGGTGCTCGCCTCGACGGCCGTCCCTCCACTCACGACGGTGCGGCAGGACGTGGAGGGCTTCGGGCGCACCATGACGTGGCGGCTGCTCGCCGAACTGGCGGGCGAGGAGAAGCTGCCGCAGTCGATGCTGCTGCCGACCTCGCTGGTGCGCAGGGCCAGCGCCTGATCCATTCGCAGCGGAAACAATCGCCCGAAACCCTGAACCAGCGCCCCGACCAGGCCGTATTACGACGTACGAGCGAAGTCGAGCGGGGGTTGCGGATGCAGGCGGGCCGATTCTTCGACGAGTCACCGGGCGGTCCGGAGCTGCCGGAGACCGCGGTGCTGCGCGTGTTGTGGATGACCGCGCAGGGAATGGTGTGGCCGTGGCTGCTGCAGAGCATGTGCCGCCGCGACGCCATCAAGCACGCGCTCAAGGAGGAGCTGATCTGGGCGCCCGTCGGCGACCACCTCGGTTACCACATCACCGACGAGGGCCGGCGCCGCATCATGGCCTGGTACCAGGACAACCGCCCCGGTACCGGCCCTGACGACAACGCGGACGACTGGCGCGCCGTCACGATGCGCTGAGGTGCGTCAGACGGTGGCGGTCGCCTTCGCGGCGAGGCCCTCGATCACGCCGGTCAGCTTCTCGGTGACCTCGGCGTCGTCCACCGGGTGCAGCTCGGCGAAGCGGACCACGGAGCTGGGGATCGACAGCGTCAGGTCCTCGGCGGGCACGCCACCGGCGATCCGGACGGCCTTGCGGGCCTCGTCCTGCGCCCACACGCCGCCGTACTGGCCGAACGCGGTGCCGACGACGGCGACCGGCTTGCCGGACAGGGCACCCGCGCCGTAGGGGCGCGACAGCCAGTCGATGGCGTTCTTCAGCACGGCGGGGATGGTGCCGTTGTACTCGGGCGACACGAGGAGCAGCGCGTCGGCCTCGGCGGCGGCCTCGCGCAGCTTCACGGCCTCGGCGGGAACGGTGCCCTCGTGGTCGATGTCCTCGTTGTAGAACGGGATGGCGCCCAGGCCGTCGTACACGCCGAGCTCGACGTGCTCGGGCGCGATCTGGACCGCGGCCTCGGCGAGCCTGCGGTTGTGCGAACCGGACCGGAGGCTGCCGACGAGCGTGAGGATCCGAACGGCCATGACGTGACTCCCAGATGCAGACTGTGGTTGAACGACTACAGCCTAAACGGGATGCGGCCCGTTTATCTTCCGTCTAGGCTGTGGAGGTGATCGACGGCACATCCCTGCCCCTCGCCGGCCCGCAGTCGCACCTGCGGGCGGACGCCGTGCGCAACCGCGCCCTGCTGCTGGAGGCGGCCGCCCGGCTGGCGGACGAACGGGGTGCCGCGGCGATCACGATGGAGACGGTGGCGGCGGAGGCAGGCGTCGGCAAGGGCACGGTGTCGCGGCGCTTCGGCGACCGCAACGGGCTGCTGCAGGCGTTGCTCGACCGCTCGGAGGTCCTGTTCCAGGAGGCGTTCCTGAGCGGGCCGCCGCCGCTCGGACCCGGCGCCGACGCGGCGGCGCGACTCAGGGCGTTCGGACCGGCCCTGCTGCGCCACGAGCACGCCCACCGCGACCTCTACCTCGCGGCCGAGCCGACGCCCGAACGCCGGTTCACCGTGCCGGCCAGGCGGTTGCGCCACCGGCACGTCGCCCTGCTCCTGCGCACCGCGCTCCCGGACGCCGACGCGGAACTGCTCGCCCACACGCTCCTCGCGTCGGTGGACGTCGTTCTGGTCGACCACTTCCTGCGGCCCGGCGCGTCGCTGGAGCGACTCGAAGCCGGCTGGCACGACCTGCTCGACCGCCTCCTGGGCTGAGGATCGAGTCGAAATCGACAGTCGAACGGAATCGGTCGCCCGCCAAGGGTTGTAGCCGTTGCCGCACTCGCCCTACGGTGCGTTCTGGGAGCGCTCCCAGAACGCAGCACCGTCGACGAGGACGGAGAACCTCAGTCCCATGAGATTCCAACCCCCACGCCTGCTCGCCGCGACCCTGCTCGCGACGCTGACGGCGGCCTCACTCCACGCCTCCGCCGCGGCTGCGGACTACGAACGCGTGCTCAACGGAACGTTCGAGAGCGGGTCGGCCGATCCCTGGTGGAGCGGAGCCGGCGTCACCAACCGGGTCACCGGCGGCGAACTGTGCGCGGCGGTCACCGGCGGCACGACGAACCCCTGGGACGCGCTGATCGGCCAGAACGGGGTGCCGTTCGAGACCGGCCAGTCCTACACGTTCTCGTTCGACGCCCGCGCCACGACCGCGCAGCCCGTGACGGCCGCAGCGGGCGAGAGCGTCAGCCCCTACCGCGGCATCGCGAGCCAGCAGTTCGCGCTCTCACCGGAGAAGCAACGCTTCTCGTTCACCTTCACGTCCACATTGGACTTCCCGGACGCGGGCAACGGGCAGGTCGCGTTCCAGCTGGGCGGCCAGCCGTCCGACAACACGATCTGCGTGGACAACGTCTCACTGGTCGGCGGCGTGAAGCCTCCCGGCGGCGTGAACCCCAACCCCGCCAAGAAGGTCCAGGTCGACCTGGTCGCCTACGTGCCGGGCCTGCCCAAGCGCGCGACGCTCGTGTCCACGGCGACGACCGCGCAGACGTGGACCCTGAAGAACTCCGCGGGTGCGGCCGTGGCGTCCGGCCAGAGCACGCCGAAGGGCCTGGACGCCACGTCCGGCGACTCGGTGCACCTGATCGACTTCTCGTCGTTCGACACGCCCGGCACCGGCTACACGCTGGTCGTCGGCGAGGACAGCAGCTTCCCGTTCGACATCTCCGCGGACCCGGTGAAGCGGCTGCGCTACGACTCGCTCGCGTTCTTCTACCACCAGCGCAGCGGCACGCCGATCGAGGCGCAGTACGTCGGCGACGAGTACGCGCGTCCCGCCGGCCACCTGAACGTCGCGCCCAACCAGGGCGACAACAACGTTCCGTGCCGCGCCGACCTCGCGTGCGGCTACACGCTCGACGTGCGCGGCGGCTGGTACGACGCGGGCGACCACGGCAAGTACGTGGTCAACGGCGGCATCGCCACCTGGCAGCTGCTCAACGCCTACGAGCGCGCCTCCCGCATCGGCGACGCCACCGCGTACCGCGACGGCTCGCTGAACATCCCGGAGAAGGCCAACGGCGTGCCGGACCTCCTCGACGAGGCGCGCTGGGAGGTCGACTTCCTGCTGAAGATGCAGGCGCCCGACGGCATGGCGCACCACAAGATCCACGACGCGAACTGGACCGCGCTGCCCACCCGTCCCGAACTGGACGACCAGCCGCGCCGCCTGTCCGCGACCAGCACGGCCGCGACGCTGAACCTGGCCGCGGTCGCCGCGCAGGCGTCCCGGCTGTGGAAGAGCATCGACCCCGCGTACTCCGCGACTCTGCTGACCGCGGCCCGCAAGGCCTACGCGGCGGCGAAGGCGAACCCCGCCAAGCTCGCCGACCCGAACGACGGCACCGGCGGCGGCGCGTACAGCGACGACACCGTGACCGACGAGTTCTACTGGGCCGCCTCGGAGCTGTACGCGACCACGGGCGACGGCGCCTACCGCACCGACGTGACCGGTTCCTCGCACTACAAGGCGGCGAGCCTGAACCGCGGCGGCTTCCACTGGGGCGGAACGGCTCCGCTGGGCGACATCACCCTCGCCCTGGCGCCCAACGGCCTGCCCGCGTCCGACGTGTCCGCGATCAGGTCGGCGTTCGCCTCGGTCGCGGACCAGCACCTGACCGCGATGGCGGGCATGGGCTACGCCGCGCCGTACGACAACAGCACCGCCGGGTACGTCTGGGGCTCGAACTCCACGGTCTTGAACAACGCCCAGGTGCTGGCGCTCGCCTTCGACTTCACCGGCACCGCGAAGTACCGCGAGGGCGTGTTCGAGGCGCTGCACTACGTCCTCGGCCGCAACCCGCTCAGCACGTCGTACGTGGCGGGCTACGGCGACCAGGCGATGGTGAACGCTCACCACCGCTTCTGGGCGCACCAGAACGACCCGTCCCTGCCGATCGCGCCGCCCGGATCGTTGTCCGGCGGCCCGAACAGCGCGTTGCAGGACCCGGTGGCCCAGCGGCTGCTGGCGGGGTGCCCGCAGCAGAAGTGCTGGGTGGACGACATCGGCGCCTACTCGGTGAACGAGGTCGCGATCAACTGGAACTCCGCCCTCGCCTGGGTGTCGGGCTGGGCCGCCGAGAAGTCCGGCACGACGGTGGCGAGGCCGGAGTGCGAGGTGAGCTTCAGCGCCGGCCGCTGGAACGACGGCCTCACCGCGCAGGTGAAGATCACGAACACCGGCAAGGCCGCGTGGACGTCGTGGAAGCTCGGGTTCGCGCTCCCCGGGACGCAGCGGGTCACCTCCGGCTGGTCCGCGACCTGGAGCCAGACCGGGCGGGACGTGACGGCGGCCAGTCTCTCGTGGAACGGGGAGGTGAAGCCCGGGAAGTCCGTCCAGATCGGATTCAACGGGTCCGGTTCCGGGGCCGATCCGAGCGTCTTCACCGTCAACGGGAAGACCTGCCGGACCGTCTGACCCGGCACCAGGGATGTGCGCCCGCTGTCACCTCGGTGGCGGCGGGCGCACGGCGTTCCGGGGAACCCCTGCCGCACTCCGACTCGGACAGATCGCACCCTCAGCCACTGCAGCGGCAGCAACCCACCTCGCTCCAACTCGGACGGGCCGCACCCTCAGTCACTCCGGCACCACCTGCCGAGCAATGCCCGCTACGCCCACCGGCTCATCACTGCCGCCCGAACAGCCCCCGCGAGACCTCCTGGCGACCTCCCTCACCGCACCCCGATCACCCCCTGTGAGCGCTAACAGGCGTCACCTGGCGTTATCCAGATGGAACTTGACGGACATGTTGTTAGCGATAACACTCGCCGCCTACAGCACTGTTGCCTGTCGGTGCCATCGAGGAGAAGCAATGAGGCTTGCCCGGATCGCGGCCACCACCGCGCTGGCCGTCACTCTCGCCGCCTGCGGTTCGGCGCAGAAGACGACCGAACAGCAGAGCGGGTCCAGCGAAGGCGCGCTGGTGGGTGTCACCATGCCCACGCGGTCGTCGGAACGCTGGATCCACGACGGGGACAACATCAAGAAAGCCCTGGAGGGCAAGGGGTACAAGGTCGATCTCCAGTACGCGGAGAACGACATCCCCACCCAGGCCAACCAGATCGAGAACCAGATCACCAAGGGCGCCAAGCTCCTGATCGTCGCCTCGATCGACGGCACCGCGATCACGTCGCAGCTGCAGCAGGCCGCCGACTCGAAGATCCCGGTGATCGCCTACGACCGCCTGATCCGCAAGAGCCCGAACGTCGACTACTACGCGACGTTCGACAACTTCAAGGTCGGCGTGGAGCAGGCGAACTCTCTCGTCGCGGGTCTCAAGACCAAGGGCGAGGGGCCGTTCAACATCGAGCTGTTCGCGGGCTCGCCGGACGACAACAACGCCACGTTCTTCTTCAACGGCGCGATGTCCGTGCTCCAGCCGCTCATCGACCAGGGCAAGTTCAGCGTCAAGTCGGGCCAGAAGGACTTCAAGACCGTCGCGATCCTGCGCTGGGACCCGGCGACCGCGCAGAAGCGCATGGAGGACCTGCTCACCTCGACCTACGGCGGCGCCAAGGTCGACGGCGTGCTGTCGCCCTACGACGGCATCTCGATCGGCATCCTCTCCGCGCTCAAGAGCGGCGGCTACGGCACGGCCGGCCAGGCCTACCCGATCGTCACCGGTCAGGACGCCGAGGTCGCCTCGGTGAAGTCGATCATCGCCGGTGAGCAGTACTCCACCATCCACAAGGACACCCGCCTGCTCGCGGACGTCACGGTGAAGATGGCCGACGCGGTCCTCAAGGGCGAGAAGCCCGAGGTCAACAACACCAAGGACTACGACAACGGCAACAAGGTCGTGCCGTCGTTCCTGCTGCAGCCCGTCCCCGTGGACAAGGCGAACTACCAGAAGGAACTGATCGACTCCGGCTACTACACCGCCGACCAGCTCAGGTAGGTCCGGTGTCCGACGAAATCCTGGTGATGCGCGGCATCACCAAGAGGTTCGCGGGGGTCACCGCGCTGCACGAGGTCTCGTTGACCGTGCGGCGCGGTGAGATCCACGCGATCTGCGGTGAGAACGGCGCGGGCAAGTCCACGCTGATGAAGGTGCTGTCCGGGGTGCACCCGCACGGCACGTACGAGGGCGACATCCTCTTCGAGGGCGAGCCGTGCTCGTTCAACGGCGTTCGTGACAGCGAGCGCCGCGGCATCGTGATCATCCACCAGGAGCTGGCGCTGTGCGGTCAGCTCTCCGTGGCGGAGAACCTGTTCCTGGGCAACGAGAGGGCGCGGCGCGGGTTCATCGACTGGAACCGCACCAACCACGAGGCGCAGGCGCTGCTCGACCGCGTCGGCCTGCGGGAGAACCCGACGACGCCGGTCAACGACCTCGGTGTCGGCAAGCAGCAGCTCGTCGAGATCGCCAAGGCGCTGTCCAAGGAGGTCAGCCTCCTCATCCTGGACGAGCCGACGGCCGCGCTGAACGACGACGACTCGCAGCACCTGCTCGACCTGCTCGACGGGCTGCGGTCGCAGGGCATCACCTGCGTGATCATCTCCCACAAGCTGGGCGAGGTCACCAGGATCGCGGACACGGTCACCGTGCTGCGTGACGGCAGGACGATCGAGACGTTGCCCGCCAAGGGACTCAGCGAGGAACGCATCATCGCCGGCATGGTCGGCCGCGACCTCGAACACCGGTTCCCGCCGCGGACGCCGGACGTCGGCGAGGAGATCCTGCGCATCGAGGACTGGACCGTACACAGCCCCGCCCAGCCGGACCGCAGGGTCGTCGACAACGCCACGCTCACGTTGCGGCGCGGGGAGATCGTCGGTCTCGCGGGCCTGATGGGCGCCGGCCGCACCGAGCTCGCGATGAGCGTGTTCGGCCGGTCGTACGGCGTCGGCATCTCCGGACGCGTCGTCAAGGACGGCCGCGAGATCGACACGCGCACCGTGCGCGGAGCCATCGACCACGGCATCGCGTACGTCAGCGAGGACCGCAAGCGCTACGGGCTCAACCTGATCGACGGCGTGCAGCGCAACGTCTCCGCAGCGGCGCTGGACAAGCTCTCCAGCCGCGGGTGGGTGAACGAGAACGAGGAGTACACGGTCGCGGAACGGTTCCGCGGCTCGATGGGCATCAGGACGGCCTCCGTGTCGACGCCGACCGGCACGCTGTCGGGCGGCAACCAGCAGAAGGTCGTGCTGGCGAAGTGGATGTTCACCGACCCGGACGTGCTGATCCTCGACGAACCGACGCGCGGCATCGACGTCGGCGCCAAGTACGAGATCTACTCGATCATCAACGACCTCGCCGCCCAGGGCCGCGCGGTGCTGGTGATCTCCTCGGAGCTGCCGGAGCTCCTCGGCCTGTGCGACCGCGTGTACGCGCTGTCGGAGGGCCGCATCACCGGCGAGGTGAGCCGTGAAGAGGCCACGCAGGAACGGCTGATGCAATACATGACGCGAGGACAGAGCTCATGACCACGAAGATCGCGCCCTCACCTGCCGCCGCTCCCCCGTCGCAGCCGCGGCGGTTCTCGATCAACCTGCGGCAGTCGGGCATCTACGTCGCGTTCGCGCTGATCGTCGTGCTGTTCACGGTGCTGACGGACGGCGCGTTGCTGCAGCCGCAGAACATCTCGAACATCATCGTGCAGAACTCGTACGTGCTGATCCTCGCGATCGGCATGATCCTGGTGATCATCGGCGGGCACATCGACCTGTCGGTGGGCTCGACCGTGGCGCTGACGGGTGCGATCTGCGCGGTGCTGACCGTCCAATGGGGACTGCCGTGGCCGGTGGCCGTGCTGCTGACGTTGTTGTCCGGCGCGGTGATCGGCGCGGCGCAGGGCTACTGGATCGCGTACTTCGGCATCCCCGCGTTCATCGTCACGCTGGCGGGCATGCTGGTGTTCCGCGCGCTCACGCTGACCACGCTCGGCAACCAGGGCATCGGGCCGTTCCCCGACGAGATCCGGTCGCTGTCGAACGGGTTCACGGGCGGCTACCTCGGCAACATCGGCCTCGGGCCGCTGGGCGGCGCCGACCTGGTGAGCCTGCTCGCCGGTCTCGCGTGCGTCGCGGGCTTCGCGTTGTCGCAGTGGCGCAAGCGGTCCGCGCGGCTCGGCTACGGCCAGACCGTCGACCCGATGCCGGTGTTCGCGCTCAAGATCGCGGGCGTGGCGGTCGTCGTGATGGCGGTCGTCGTCCAGCTCGCCCGGTTCCGCAACCTGCCGTGGGTGCTGGTGCTCCTCGCCGCGCTCGCGCTGGGCTACTCGCTGATGGCGAACAACTCCGTGTTCGGGCGGCACATCTACTCGATCGGCGGCAACCTGCAGGCCGCCACGCTGTCCGGCGTGAAGGTCAAGGCCGTCACGTTCTGGGTGTTCGTCAACATGGGCGCGCTCGCCGGGCTCGCCGGCGTGATCTTCGCAGGGCGGCTCAACCAGGCCGGTCCGACCGCGGGCATGTCCTTCGAGCTCGACGCCATCGCGGCCGCGTTCATCGGCGGCGCTGCGGTGCAGGGCGGTGTCGGCAAGGTCGTCGGCGCGATCACCGGCGGCCTGATCATGGGCGTGATCAACAACGGCATGTCGCTGATCGGCGCGCCCAGCGAACGCGTGATGCTCGTGAAGGGTCTCGTCCTGCTCGTGGCCGTCGCCTACGACGTGTGGACCAAGCGACGCGCCTGACCTCTCCCGGAAGGCGACCATGGCATCCCTGCGCCACCTCAGCCTCGTCGTGGTCGTTACGGCCGCGCTGCTCCCCGGCGTACCGGCCGCCGCCGAACCGCTCGTGCGGTCGGCGGCGGCCGCCGTGGAGGTGCCGAACATCGGCGACGTCCGCGGCCACCTCACGCTTCCGGCCACCGGCGCCCACGGCACGACCATCACGTGGAGGTCGTCCAACACCAGGGTGATCACCACGACCGGCGAGGTGAACCGTCCTCGCTCCGGTGCCAGACCGGTGAAGGTCGTGCTGACGGCGAAGGTCAGCCGCGGCCGGCACAGCGCCACGCGCGCGCTGATCGCCACCGTGGTCCCGTTGCCCGTCGCGGAACCGTTGGAGGGCTACGGCTTCTTCTACTTCACCGGCGAGAGCAGCCCGATCGGCGAGCAGATCTACGCCGCCGCCAGCAACGGCAACAATCCCCTCGACTTCTCCGAGGTCAACAACGGCAGGCCGATCCTGAGGTCCGGTCTCGGCGAACTCGGCGTGCGCGACCCGTTCGTCCTGCGCTCCCCCGACGGCGACAGGTTCTACCTGCTGGCAACGGATCTGAAGATCAACGGAGGCCGCGGCTGGGACGCGGCGCAACGCACCGGCAGCCGGTCGATCATGGTGTGGGAGTCGACGGACCTGCGGACCTGGTCACGTCAGCGCGGTGTCCAGGTCTCCCCGCCGACCGCGGGCAACACCTGGGCGCCCGAGGCGTTCTGGGACGCCCGGCGCGGCACCTACGTCGTCTACTGGGCCTCGAAGCTCTACGCGGAGAGCGATCCCGGCCACACCGGCACCAGCTACAACCGGATGATGTACGCGACCACGCGCGACTTCGTGACGTTCAGCCCGGCGAAGGTGTGGATCGACCCCGGCTACTCGGTGATCGACTCCACGGTGATCGAGCACGACGGCACGTACTACCGCTACACCAAGGACGAGCGGAACAACTCGTCGTCCTCGCCGTGCAGCAAGTACATCACCGCAGAGAAGTCGGCCGACCTGCTCGCTCCCGCCTACGACTTCGTCGCCGAGTGCATCGGCAAGGCCACCCCGACGAGCCCCGGCCTGAGCGCCGGAGAGGGCCCGACCGGGTTCAAGTCCAACACCGAGGACAGGTGGTACCTGTTCATCGACGAGTACGGCGGACGTGGTTATGTGCCGTTCGAGACGACCGATCTGGCGTCCGGGAGGTGGACCATGTCGACCGGCGCCCGCCTGCCCGCCTCTCCCCGGCACGGCACCGTGCTGCCGGTGACGCGGGCGGAGCTGAACCGCCTCACCGCTCCCCCGTCACCGGTCCGGGCGGACGCGCGCGGCCTGGTGGCGCACTGGCCGCTCAACGGGTCCGCCACCGACGTCACCGGGCACGGCTACGACGGCGTGCTCGCCGGCAACGCCACGTGGTCCGAAGGTTCCCTGCTGCTCAGGGGCGGGCACGTCCAGCTGCCGAACAACCTGCTGACCGGCGCCGCGGCGGCCACGATCTCCGCCGACGTGCTGGTCGACCCAGCCCAGCAGACTCCGTACTTCCTCTACGGCTTCGGCAACACGGCGGCGAACGGCGTCGGCGACGGCTACCTGTTCAGCACCGGCGACACCTATCGCGGCGCGATCGCCACCGGCAACTGGGCGACCGAGCAGGGCGTGAACTCCGGACTCGCCCTGCCGCGCGGCGTCTGGAAGACGGTGACGCTGACCGTCGGCGACGGCGTGGAAGCGCTCTACCTGGACGGTGTCGAGGTGGCGCGCACCACAGGCGTCACGACCAGGCCGTCCGACATCGGCGGCGGGATCACGACGGCCAACCACCTCGGCCGGTCGGTCTACGCGGCCGACAAGCCGTTGCTCGGCAGGATGAAGAACGTCCGCCTGTACGACCGGGCGCTGTCCGGCGCCGAGGTGGCCGCGCTCCCCCGCGCGACGTCACCTTGATCCGGTCATTCGCACACGATTGACTCGAAGCGCGGGCGTTCGCCATCCCGGATGGGGATGGCACTGACCGGGAGACCACGATAGACAGGACGAGGTTCGATCAGGACGGCTCAGCCGTCCCTGCCGGACCGCCCTGGAAAGCAGGGCAACACAACGGATCCGGCCGCGGCCTGGTCAACTGATCACGAGGAGTTCGATGTCGCAGCGGGAACCCGCGCTCCACCGGGAGCTGTTCGGCCACATCGGTGACACCGCCGTCCACCGGTACGTCCTGACGTGGCCCGGCGGGCTCACCGCGCGGGTGCTGGACTACGGCGGCGTCCTGCAGTCGCTGGAGGCGCCGGACCGCGACGGCGTCCCCGCCAACGTGGTGCTCGGCTTCCCCTCGCTCGACGACTACGTCAAGAACAGCGAGCCCGGCGCGAACAGGGTGTTCTTCGGAGCCACGGTCGGCCGCTACGCCAACCGGATCGCCCGCGGCGCGTTCACCCTCGACGACGTCGGGTACCGGCTTCCGGTCAACGACGGCCCGAACAGCCTGCACGGCGGGCCGGAGGGGTTCGACACGCGGGTATGGTCCGCGACGGAACTGCGCGAACCGGACAGCGTGGGCGTGCGGCTCGACCTGGTGAGCCCGGACGGCGACGGCGGCTTCCCCGGCGCGGTGGCGGCGCAGGTGACGTACCGGCTCGACCGGCACAACCGCCTGACGATCACCTACCGCGCGACCGCGGACGCGCCCACCGTCCTCAACATGACCAACCACAGCTACTGGAACCTGGCCGGGGAGGGCAGCGGCGACGTGCACGGCCACACGCTGATGCTCAACGCGGGCCGGTTCTGCCCGGTCGACGACACGCTCATCCCGGTGGGAGATCCCGTTCCCGTGGACGCGAGCCCGTTCGACTTCCGGCTGCCGACCGCCATCGGCGCCCGCATCGGCGCGTCCCACCCGCAGCTCGGCATCGCGGGCGGCTACGACCACAACTGGGTGCTGGACTCGTCCGGGGCGTCGTTCGCCGCGCAGGCCTGCGACCCGGCGTCCGGCCGTCTGCTGACGATGTGGACCACCGAGCCGGGCCTGCAGTTCTACTCGGGCAACTTCCTCACCGACGAGCTGGTCGGCACCGGTGGGCGCGCGTACGGGCCCGGTGCCGGTTTCGCCCTGGAGGCGCAGCACTTCCCGGACTCGCCGAACCGCCCCGACTTCCCCAGCACGGTGCTGCGCCCCGGCGAGGTCTACCACCAGGAGACGGTGTTCCAACTGTCCACTGCGGACTGAATCACGCCGCGTGCGCGCACGTGGGGCAACTGCACTCCGCACACGTGCAGTTGGCGCACGAGTCGTTGCAGCCGTCGCACGCGCACATGGCGTGGTTGCAGGTCGGGCAGTCGCATTCCGAGCAGTCGCACTGCGCGCAGGAGTCCGCGCAGTGCGCGCATCGGCACTTGTCGCACTCGTCGTAGTGCACGCCGCGGTCCGTCACGTGTTCGCGGTGCAGGTGGCCGTCGTGCAGGTAGTCGACGTGGTCGCGGTGCACGATCGCGTCGTGGCCGCAGCCGGGTCCGTGGGTGTGGCGGTGCAGTTCGGCGGGAGCGTGCTCGACTGTCGTCATAGGACAGATGCTCATATGCGCAGACGACCATGACAAACCGGCGGGCTGATGATCATCCACCTGGGTGATGGCCCGCGCGTGCGAAGAACTCGGCGAGGATCACGTTGTCCTCGTAGCCGAGCTCGTGCGCCTCGACCTCCTCGCGCGTGAACCACCTCAGTCGCTGGCCCTCGGTGAGCACCACCTCGTCGAGGTCGAGGTCCGCCTCGGCCCAGAAGGTGTGCTCCACTCCGTAGAACCGCTGCTCGGAGGCCAGGTGGTGGACGTCGCCCGCCGCGAGGACGACGCCCATCTCCTCCTCGATCTCCCGCCGGACGCACTCGTGCGGGGTCTCGCCCTCCTCCAGATAACCGCCGGGCAGGCACCAGGTGTTCGGAAACCTGATCTCGGGCTTGTCGTCGCGCAGGTACAGCAGCACCTGGCCCGCGGGGTTGACCATCACGATGTTCGTGCCCTCGTCCACTTCCGATTCCCGTCGTTTGGGGCAATACCGCGCAAGTCGCTGCGGCACAACGACTTTATCGATTCGACTGGCGAATCGACAGGTTGTCACCACGCATGGTCTGTCTCGTTCAAGATGGGGAGAACACCACTCGTGGGGAGGTCCTGTCGTGACAGCCGAGTTCCTGGAAACCGCCTTGAGGCAGCTGACCACCACCGACCGCGCGCTGTTCCGGGCGTTCGGCGCCGGGCCGATCCGCACACCGCCGTCCGACCACGTCCACCACGCCTTCGAGGCGCACGCCGCTCGGCGTCCTCGCGCGACAGCGGTGGAGCACCTCGGCGAGTCGATCACCTACGCCGAACTGGACACCAGGGCAGGGCTGCTGGCCGAACTGCTGGTCCGCGCCGGTGTGCGGCCGGGTGACCACGTGGGACTGTTCCTCACGCGGTCGATCTCGATGGTCGTGGGCGTTCTCGCCGTGCTCAAGGCCGGGGCGTCCTACGTGCCGCAGGACGTGAGCACCACGCCGGAGGCGCAGCTGCGGCACGTGGTCCGCACCGCGCGCATCAACGTCGTGCTCACCACGAGCGCGGACGTGCTGCCCGAGCACCTCGCCACCGTCATCACCATCGACGCCCTGCCCGGTGCGGGCGGCTTCTGCCGGACCATCACCGCCGAGTCGGACGTCGCCGCCGTCGTCTTCGCCGGCACCACCGGTGTGCGCGTCACGCACGCCGGCCTGTGCAACCTCGTGCTCACCGCTCCCGGATCACTCGGCGTCACGCCGGGGACGAGGGTGGCCCAGCTGCTGGACATCGGGTCCGACCTCGCGATGTGGGAGGTGCTCGGCACGCTCGCCAACGGCGGCACCCTGGTGCTGCGCGGCGAGGACGCCGAACGGGCGGCGAGCACCGCGGACGTCCTGATCACCACACCCGGACTGCTGGCCTCCCTGTCCCCTGAAGCGTGTCACCGGGTGCGCACGGTCGTGGTCGCCGGTGAACGGTGCCCGCAGGCGCTGGCGGACACGTGGTCCCGCCGGGCGGCCTTCCACCACGCCTGGGGACCCACCGAGGCGACCGTCGTCAGCACCGTGCAGCGCTACGAGCCGGGCACCGGACCGCTCACCGCCGGACGGCCCGTCCCGAACACGACCGCGTACGTGCTCGACGACGACCTGCGGCCACGTCCCGTCGGCGAGATCGGCGAGGTGTGGGTGGGCGGCGCGGGCGTGACCGCCGGGTACGCGGGCGATCTCGACCTGACAGCGGAGCGCTACCTCCCCGACCCGTTCCTCGGCCGCGGGGTGATGTTCCGGACGCGCGACCTCGGCAGGTGGACGGCCGACGGTCAGCTGGAGCACCGCGGCAGGGCCGGCGACCGGGTCGAGGTGCTCGGGCACCGGTTCGAGCTGCTCACCGTCACCGCCGCGCTGGAGCGCGCCTGCGAGAGGGCCGCGACCGTGGTGCACGACGGGAGACTCGTCGGGTTCATCAGCCCCCGCACCGCGGCACCGGAGCTGGCCAGGCGCGCGGTCTCCCAACGGCTGCCGCACTACTGCGTGCCCACGCTGATCGTCCCGCTCGACGCGCTGCCCACCACCGCGCGCGGAAAGGTGGACCGGCGCGCACTCCTGAACAGCCTCGACGGACGCCGCGCACCGGCCCTGCGCGCTTAGACGTCCTGTGAACGCGCGTAAATCCCGCCCAGCCGGTGCCTCACTCGTCGCCGACGCCCTGTCTGCGCTCGAACCCGAGCACCGGGTGGTGGTCGTGCGGGCCTGCTACCGCGGTGAGTCGGTGGCCGAGGTGTCCGACGCGTTGGGACTGCCTCGGGACACCGTGAAAACGCGGCTGCAGCACGGCTTGCACGCGTTGAGGCTCGCGCTGCAGGAGAACGGCGTCATCGAGCCATAAAAGAGCTCGATGTTATCGCTAACCTTCGGAATCGCTGGATTCCGGAACGCTCTGAGTGAAGCGCATTGTCACTCCCCTGTTAACGCAAACACGCAAAAGGTCCCCGGCCTGATCCAGGCCGGGGACCTCACCGCGTCAGGAACAGGCGACGCCGTTCAGCACCGGCGACGAGAACGGCGGTGTGCCGTTGTAGTTCGCGTTGTAGCCGATGCTGAGCTGGCCACCGGACGCGATCGAGCCGTTCCACGCCGCGTTGGCCACCCGGACCTCGTCGCCCGCGTCGGTCCACGTGCCGTTCCAGCCCTGCGTCACCGAGACTCCCGGAGCGGAGAACGAGAACGTCCACCCGTTGATCGCCGAGCCGCGGTTCACGATCACGACCTCCGCCGAGTAGCCGCCCTGCCACTGGCTCGTCACGCGGTGGGTCGCGGTGCAGCCGCCACCGGGGTTGCCGCCGCCCGACGTGGTCGTGGTCGTGGTGGTCGTCGTCGTGATCGGGCCCGCCGCCATCGCGAGGTCGTAGGCGCGCTGGGGCACGAACTGGCCTGCGGGCGCGATGCAGCCGTCCGACTCGCCCGGCAGCTTGACCCACAGGAACGCCTCGATCTTCGAGTCGCCCGTGTTCGTCGTACTGGGCGTGCCGATCGCGCGTCCGGCCGGGTCGCACCACTCGCTGCCGGCGGGGCCGTTGCCGTTGCGGCTGGTGTCGACCACGGCCTTGAGGCGGCTGTCACCGACGGCGTTGAGCACGTTCTTCGCGAAGTTCACCTCGTCGGAGGTGGACCGGTAGTTGGACACGTTCGTCGAGATGCCGTCGGCGCTGTTGGAGATGTCCGCGCCGCGCAGGCGGTTCGCGGCCTCCGACGGGGTGAGCCACGAGGAGTGGCCGATGTCGAAGTAGACCTTGGCCTGGCCGGAGCCGGACTTCAGCTTCTTGCCCGCGTAGGCCATCGACGCCCTGGTCTGGCTCTGCTGGTCCGCGTTCTGGCAGTTGGTCATCAACGGCAGCACGTCCGGTTCCAGCACGATCGTCGCCGGACGGCCGGCGAGGCCCGCCGCGACCTCGTCGACCCAGGCGCGGTACGCCGCGTGGGACGACGCTCCACCACCACTGGCGCCGCCGCAGTCGCGGTTGGGGATGTTGTAGACAACCAGGATCGGGATCTTCCCCGCGGAGGCCGCCGCTCCCACGAACGAGCTGACCTCCGACCTCACCGTCGAGGTGTTCGTGGTGGTGTACCACCGCGCCTGCGGCACCGACGCGACGCGGTCGCGGATGACCGCCGCCCGCGAGTCACCGGGGTTGGCGGCCACCCACCGCGCGCCCGCGGTCGCCGGGTCGACGTAGAACGCCGACTCGGCCGCACTGACCGTCGCGCCGCCGCCGACGACCAGGGCGGTGACCCCGGCGACGACCGCGCCCGCGAGTGCGCACGCGCCCGTGCCCCGCTTCCACCGTGTCATGGTGTCTCCAGTTCACTCGGTTGCAGTGATTCGGTTCTCGCAGCGTCATTGCTTTCCGAAAGTGACGACCAGCAACGCGAGAGCGCTCTCGCAACAAGGGAGAGGCGAATGCGAGTTTCGGCCAACGTAACCAGGGAACGCTAAATCGTCAACGGCGGAAGCGCTGCCGGCGACATCCCCAAGAAAGTTTCGAAAACGCTTACAGGGAATGCGATCAACGTCGTGACGTGGTAGTTGGGAGCGCTCCCTCAAACCACTAGGCCGATCAGGGCAACCTGCAGTCGAATTCGACGGACACTTCTTGTAACCGCGGACCGGCGGCTGCGACACTCCGGAACGGCAACGGAGGGCGGCGGCGGAACAACTTCCGTCAATTCTCACCGCCCACCGAGATCCGGCAATGGCGCACCGGGTCCGGCCTTCTGCCCTGCCCATCACCCGCCCTGCATTCCGGGTCGACCACGGAAAGTGTGGAAGATGAAACTGACATCGAAGTCAGTGGCCCTGATCCCGATCATCGTGACGGTCGCGACAGCGGTAATCGGCGCCACCCTGATCGCACCTCCCGCCGCGAACGCGGCGACCACTCTCGCCGCCGCGGCCCAGCAGAGCGGCCGTTACTTCGGCACCGCCGTCTCCGCGAACAAGCTGAGCGACTCGACCTACGTGGGGATCCTCAACCGCGAGTTCGACATGGTCACGGCCGAGAACGAGATGAAGATGGACGCGACCGAGCCGAACCAGAACCAGTTCAGCTACACCAACGGCGACCGGATCGTGAACCAGGCCCGCAACCAGGGCAAGCGGGTGCGCGGACACGCGTTGGCGTGGCACTCGCAGCAGCCGGGCTGGATGCAGAACATGTCCGGCACGGCCCTACGCAACGCGATGCTCAACCACGTCACCCAGGTCGCGACGTACTACCGCGGCAAGATCTACGCCTGGGACGTCGTCAACGAGGCCTTCGCCGACGGCAGCAGCGGTGCCCGCCGCGACTCCAACCTCCAGCGCACCGGCAACGACTGGATCGAGGCCGCCTTCCGCGCGGCTCGTGCGGCCGATTCCGGCGCGAAGCTCTGCTACAACGACTACAACACCGACGACTGGTCGCACGCGAAGACCCAGGCGGTGTACCGGATGGTGCAGGACTTCAAGTCCCGCGGCGTCCCGATCGACTGCGTCGGTCTGCAGTCGCACTTCAACAGCAACAGCCCGGTGCCGTCGAACTACCAGACCACGCTGCAGAACTTCGCGAACCTCGGTGTCGACGTGCAGATCACCGAGCTCGACATCGAGGGTTCCGGCAGCACGCAGGCCCAGAACTTCCAGCGGGTCACCCAGGCCTGCCTCGCCGTCACCCGGTGCACCGGCATCACCGTGTGGGGCATCCGCGACACCGACTCGTGGCGCGCGTCAGGCACCCCGTTGCTGTTCGACGGCAGCGGCAACAAGAAGGCCGCCTACAACTCGACGCTGGACGCGCTCAACGCGGGTGGCGGCACCGACCCGACGACGACCACAACCACCACCACGACGACGAGCAACGACCCCGGCACCGGCGGCTGCACGGCGACGGTGTCGTTGAACCAGTGGAACGAGGGCTTCGTCGCCACGATCAAGGTCACCGCGGGTTCGAGGGCGCTGAGCGGCTGGACCGTCACGACCACTCTGTCGAACGGCACGGTCACGGGTGCGTGGAGCGCGACCCGCAGCGGCAACAGCGGAACCGTCAACTGGACCAACGTGGACTACAACGCCAGCGTGCCCGCGGGCGGGTCCACCGAGTTCGGCTTCCAGGGCAGCGGCAACGGATCGGGCCTGAACCCGACCTGCACGGCTCGCTGACGTCCCCCACCACAGGCAGGCCCCGCGGAGCGACGTGACGTCCTCCGCGGGCGCCGGCCTGCCCTCGCGCTCCACACCGGCAAGAGAACGAGGTCGTCATGACCATTCCGAACCACGACCGGCGCGTGACCAGGTACCGCGTCGTCGCCCTGGTCGCCGCCGCGCTGTCGCTGATCGCCGCAGTCGCCTTCTCCTTCGCGCCGCGGCAGGCACACGCCGCGTCCCTCACCCAGGTCACCGGTTTCGGTGCCAACCCGACCAACCTGAACATGTACGTCTACGCGCCGGACCGGCTGGCCGCCCGTCCCGCGCTGCTCCTGATGATCCACTACTGCACCGGGACGGCGAGCGCGGTGCACAACGGCGGCGGCCGCGACTACGTCACCGCCGCGGACCGCCACGGCTTCGTGATCGTCTACCCCGAGGCGACGAGAGACGGCCGCTGCTTCGACGTATCCACCCAGAACGCGTTGCGCCGCAACGGGGGCAGCGACTCCACCGGCATCATGTCGATGGTCGCGCACGCACGGCAGCGCTACAACGTCGACCCGTCGCGCATCGTCGTCTCGGGCATCTCGTCCGGCGCGATGATGACCAACGTGCTGGCCGCCGAGTACCCGGACGTGTTCAGCGCGGCGTCGGCCTTCGCCGGTGTCCCCGCGGGGTGCTTCGCGACGACCGACGGTTCGCTGTGGAACAGCCAGTGCTCGGGCGGCACCCTGCAGAAGACGCCGCAGCAGTGGGGCGACCAGGCCAGGGCGATGTACCCCGGCTACACGGGCACCTACCCGCGGATGCAGCTGTGGCACGGCACGAACGACACCACGCTGGCGTACCCGAACTTCGGCGAGGCGCTCGACCAGTGGACGAACGTGCACGGCGTGAGCAGGACGCCGGCGTCCACGGACCAGCCCCAGTCCAACTGGACCCGCACCCGCTACGGCACCACGGGTGTCGTCGAGGGCATCAGCGCCCAGGGCACCGGCCACGACGTCCCGACCTCCGGGATGGTCGGGTACGCCATCACGTTCCTCGGCCTGGACCGCCCGTCCACGGATCCCACCACCACGACGACGACCACGACCACCACTCCGCCCCCGACCGGGGGCTGCTCGGTCAAGGCCGCGGTGAACGCCTGGAACAACGGCCTCACCGAGACGATCACCATCACCAACACGTCGTCGACGGCGGTGAACGGCTGGAGGCTGCAGTTCGCGCTCCCAGGTGGACAGACGATCACGGGCGGCTGGAGCGCGACCTACTCGCCTGCCAGCGGCCAGGTGACCGCGTCGAACGTCTCCTACAACGGGCAGATCGCGCCCTCAGCCCAGGTGTCGATCGGCTTCCAGGCCACGCACACGGGCAACAGCGCGGCCGCCGGCGGGTTCACGCTCAACGGCGTGCAGTGCGCCGTCGCCTGACGGAAGCACGGCCAGGGCGGCGACCGCTGCCCTGGCCGCAGCACGGACCGGGGCGACCGCCGCCTGACCGCAACGCGCACCCGGCCGGGGCGACCACCTCCTGACACAAGCACAAACCGGGCCAGGGCAACCGCCGCCTGACCGAAGCGCCGACCAGGCCGGGGCGACCACCGCCCCGGCCCGGTCCGCTCAGGACCTCCCCGCCAACTCCTCCGCGAGCACCGCGATCGCCTCGGGCCCGGTGCGGCAGCACCCTCCCACCAGCCGGGCACCGCCCTCGACCCACTCCCCCGCCGCGAACCCGGTCCCGTCGCCGCCCCACGACCGGTTCCGCGCGTCCCAGGTCTCCCCGCTGTTCGGGTACACGACGACCGGCTTCCCCGTCACCCGTGCCGCCGTGGCGACCGCGTTCGTGACGTCCTCCGGCGGACAGCAGTTCACCCCGACCGCGATCACCTCGCCGGCCTCCGCCAACCCGAACGCCTCGCGAAGCGGTTGTCCCGCACAGGTCCGGTCGCCGCGCGCGCTGTAGGAGAGCCAGACCGGAACTCCCTGCCCACGCACGATCTCCAGCACCGCCTCCGCCTCGTCGACGTCGGGGATGGTCTCGATCGCGAGCACGTCCGGCCCTGCCGCGCACAGCTCCTCGATCCGCCGCCGGTGGAACGCCACGAGCTCCCGCCTGGTCAGCCCGTAGCGGCCGCGGTACTCCGACCCGTCCGCGAGCACCGCCCCGTACGGTCCGACCGACGCCGCCACCCAGCGCGGTCCGTCCACTTCGGACGCGGCCGAGCGCGCGAGTTCCACGCTGGTCCTGAGCAGGCGGGCCGTCTCGCTCGCGCTGATGTTCCGCTTCGCGAAGCCCTCGAAGCTCGCCTGGTAGCTCGCGGTGATGGCGACCTGGGCACCCGCCCGGTAGTAGGCGAGGTGGGCGGCGCGCACGGCGTCCGGGTCGGTGAGCAGCAGCCGCGCCGACCACAGTTCGTCGGACAGGTCGTGCCCGGCGAGCTCCAGCGCCGTCGACATGCCGCCGTCGAGCACGACCACGTTGCGCGCCAGTGCTTCCGCCAGTTCCACCCGCGCGAGTCTAGGTCCGGTGGGTGGAGGAGTGCGCGACCGTCGCTCCGCCGTGGCGTCGCGCACTCCTCCGGGACGGTCTGCGGGCGCGCCCTGCCCGCGCGCGCCGCGTTTCCGCGCAGGCTGACGCCGCCCTGCGACCGTCCGCTCGATGGGCCAGTCAGGCCGTGCCGCGGTGCGGCGCCGGATCCGGTGTGCTCGCGCGCCGCGACAACCGCGGCGGCAACAACATCAACGGCGGCGGCTGCTTCCCCTCCAGCTTCGCCACGAGCAGGTCGACGGCGTGCCGCCCCAGTTCCTCCGCCGGCAACCGCACCGAGGTGAGCAACGGCGACGTCTGCTCCGCCAGTTCGTCCGGGCAGATCGCCACCACCGCGACGTCCCCCGGCACCTGCCGGCCCGCCGCCCGCAGGCACGTCGTGATCCAGCCCAGGGCGGCCTCGTTGTGCACCACCAGGGCCGTCATCGACGGGTGTGCGCGGATCAGGGCCTTGGTCGCCCGCAGCACCGAGTCGTGGTCGCCCTCGACGGCCAGTGCGGTGGCGGCGATCCCGCGGCGCATCGCGGCCGCGCTGAAGCCGTTCATGGTGCGGTGGGCGAAGCCGGTGCTGCGCCGGTAGACGGCGCTGGGCGCGCCCAGGAAACCGATCGAGCGGTGGCCGAGGTCCGCCAGGTGGTCGACGCACTTCGCGCCCGCCGCCTCGAAGTCCAGGTCCACGCAGGTGAGTCCGCGGGCGGCCGCCGGGTGTCCGATGAGGACGGACGGCTTGGCCAGCTGCCGCAGCAACGGCACCCGGTCGTCGTCCATCTCCACGTCCATCACGAGGAACCCGTCGACCTGGGCGCCGTTCGCCGCCCGGCGCAGGCCGGCCGCGCCGTCGTCCGCGGTCATGAGGAGCAGGTCCATGTCGTAACGGCGGGCGGTGGTGACCGCGGCGGTGACGAAGCGCATCACGGCGGGCAGGTGCGTGCCGGCGCGCAGCGGGAGGACGAGCCCGATCACGTTCGTGCGGCCCGCCGACATGGTGCGGTCGGAGGCGTGCGGCTGGTAGCCCAGGGCTCTGATGCTCTCGCGGACTCTCGTCTTCGTGTCCGCAGAGATGGACCGCTTGCCGGTGAGGACGTAGGAGACCGTGCTCGGGGCTACCCCTGCGTGCCTTGCGACGTCCGCGATGGTGACCACACAGCCTCCTCTCGCGCTTGCGCTCAGTGAGCGTGCCGACACCATAGGGAGCACCTTCTGATCACATCAAGTGTTATGTGTGCGTTAACATTGCGCATTTCGGATGGTCCAGACGAATTCAGCACCGTCTGGAAACTTGCCCGACAGAACTCGGGAACAGGCCGGAAGAGCGCACCCACGCGGCGCGACCTCGGGCAACGAGGCCGGCCGCATGGGCACGCTCACATCCCGCAGCTCACAGCGCCGGATAGGCGTTGCGCATGAGCTCCTGGAACTGACCGGAGAACCAGTGTCCGGACAGCGGCGCGTTCCCGAGCGCGCCCGACATGTTGTTGTTGTTCCTGGCGTTGCCGGTGTACGTCGGGTCGCACATCCGGTCGAAGCCCTTGCCCTCGTTGTTCGGGATGTCCTCGCTCGCGCCGTCCGACTCGCCCGGCGGCTTGATCCACACGTAGGCGTCGATACCCGCGGCGGGCGCGGCCTTCGGACGCTCGCCGAGACCGGCACCGGACTGGTTGCACCAGTTGCCGAGGTGGATGCGCCGGTCGAGCCTGCCGCCGTCGACGTAGGCGTCCACCGACGTGCGCGGACCAGGTCCGGTCGGGCGTGCCGAGCCGCCCCAGCCGTTGCGGCTGGTGTCGATCAGCATGCCGACGTTCGCGTCGAAGCCCGCCTGCACGGCCCTCTGCCGGAACGCCTGGGCGTAGGGCAGCTCACCGGTGTAGCGGTTCCAGTCCACCCACTTCGACTGGCGGACCTGCGTGCCGTTGATCGACTCGTCGATCGAGAAGTTCGGCTCGGTCAGGATGCCGTAGTTCGCGGTGTTGGCGATGAAGCCGTGCACGTTGGCCTTGGTGCTGCCGGACGCGTTGGCGGCCTGGAACAGCAGCTCCGCGGACGGGCCGAAGTTGTCGTCCCAGCCCAGCCAGCCGTGGTGGCCGACGTCGATGTAGTTGTAGACGTTCGGCACCGCGCCGAGCTTCGCGAGCGCGTAGCCGACACCGGTGACGTAGTTGCCGTTGGCCTTCATCACGTCGCAGTTGGGCGTCTGCGTCGGCCGCGGCGTCACGTTGGTGATCAGGTTCGGCAGCGAGTCGATCTCCACGACGGTCACGATGCGCAGGTTCGCGTACGCGGGCCGGGCGAGGATCGACGCGATCGGGTCGATGTACTCGGTCTTGTACCGGTCGATCTCCGTGGCCTTGAGCTCGCCGTTGGACGCGAGAGCCGCGCAGTCACGACCGGGCAGGTTGTAGATCACCAGCTGGATGACGAGCGGTGAGCCCGCCGCCTGGCGCACCGCCTCGTCCAGGTGCGAGGCCAGTCCGCGGGCACCGGTGGTGCCGGTGATCGCCGCGATGCGGTCCATCCACACGCCGGTCGGCTGGTTCGCGATCCTGCTGCCGCCCGACTCCGCGCTCGCCTTGGCCGCCCAGTCCGGGTTCACGTACACCTTGGCGTTCGCGTACGGGTTGTCGACCCGGTTGCCGGGGCCAGGGCCGTTGGACGTGGTCGTGGTGGTCGTCGTCGTGGTCGTCGTGGTCGTGCTGGTGGGCACGGTTCCGGTGCACGTCGTGCCGTTCAACGTGAACGTCGACGGGTTCGCGTCACCGGTCGCGGCGTTGCTGCCGTTGAAACCGAGGTCGATGGAGGCGTTGGTGCCGAGGTTCGCGTTCCACGACAGGCTCGTCGCGGTCACGTCCTTGCCGGACTGCGACCAGTTCGCGCTCCAGCCCTGCGCCACGCGCTGGCTTCCCGGGAACGAGAACTTGAGCGTCCAGCCACCTGAGATCGCGTCACCGAGGTTGGTGATCTTCACCGCAGCACCGAAACCCCCTCCGCCCCAGCTGTTCGCCGTGTAGTCCACACGGCACCCTGGTGCGGCGCCCGCGGGTGCGCTCATCGCCACCCCGAACGTTGCCACGGCAGTGGCGACCACGACTCCCGCCGCGGCCCACCGCCTCTGTCCGTTGAGCTTCATTGCTCCGGATCTCCTGTCTGTCAATGGTGCTTGATCTCCACGAGCGAACACGCGCTGGGCGTGCACTCGAGTCTTTTGAGGCCGAGGTACTCCATGCCGATCGAGCCGGTGAGCGCGAACCCGTCCCCGAAGGCGAGGTCCGGATCGCCCCGGACCTCGCCCTCCGCGAGCGCCGTCAGCCAGGCCTGGTCCAGGCCAGGCCTCAGGACCAGCAGCCCGAGCCGCCCGTACGGCTCCTTGGCGCAGGTCCCCCACTCCGCGACGAACGGCGCGTAGACCTTCGACCGCACCGGACCGGCGAACTCGGTGAAGTCGTCACCGCGCCGCACGGTCGAGCACTCGTCTGTCAGGTCGTGCAGCCACGCGGCGATGCCGTCGACGCCCCTGCTGAGGTCCGGGGTGGGTTCGGCGCGTCCTACGAGGAGGGCGAACGTCACCGAACCCACCACCAGAAGGGCGAGCAACGCCCTCGTCACCGGACGGCGCACGCCGAACCGTTGAGCGTGAAGGACGTCGGATCCGTCGGTGTGGACGACGTCGTGGCGTTGAACCCGAACGAGACCGAGCCGCCGGCCGGTATGTCCGCGTTGTAGGACACGCCCTTCGCCGTGGCCTGTCCACTCGCGACGGTCACGGTCGACGACCACGCCTGCGAGAGCTGTTGCCCGGATGGGAAAGCCCACACGAGCTGCCACGCGCTGATCGCACTGGTGCCGGTGTTGGACACCACCACGTTCGCCGTGAAGCCGCCGTTCCACGTGCTCGGCCGCGTGTAGGCCACCGTGCAGGAACCCGTGGGGGTGCCGCCGCCGGTCGAGGTTCTGACCGTGACGCCCGACGAGGCCGCCGACGCGTTGCCCGCGGAGTCCGTTGCCACCACGGTGAACGAGTACGAGGTGTCCGCACTCAGGCCGCTGACCGTCACCGAGTTCGTCGACGACGTCGCGACCACCTGGCCACCGCTGTAGACGCGGTAGCCGGTCACACCGATGTTGTCGGTCGCCGCGGACCAGTCCAGCTTCACGGTGCTGCTGGTGACGCCGGAGGCGACAGGGGTGCCGGGCGTCGAGGGCGCCGTGGTGTCCGGGGTGCCGGTGCCCCCGCCGAACACGACGTCCGAGCAGCTGTAGAACGCCTCGGGGCTGTCCGAGCGCTGCCACAGCGAGTAGATGACGTGCCGGCCCGACTTGTTGGGCAGACGGGCCTGCCAGGCGTACTCACCGTTCGCGAGCGGCGGGTTCGTCACCTTGTCGAACGGCGCCGACTCGAGGTCGGACCACTTGAGCGGCTTCGTCACGTCGAAGCCGTCCTTGGTGACGTACTGCTCCCAGGTGCCGGGGTGCGGCGCCCACGCGTTGTACCGCAACGTGACCGTGCTGTTCGCCTGCACCTGGGTCGTGGGCCAGTCGCCGCGCGTCAGGTTGTAGGCCGCGTACTTCGTGGTGGGACCGCACAGGTTGCCGTCCGGGATGATCTCCCGGTGACGCCCGGCGGCGTTGCTGATCAGGTTGCCGAACCAGTCCCACAGCGGTTGCTTCCCGCCCTGGGCGACCGCGGCCTGACAGGCCGGGTTGGTGGGCTGCAGATCGCCGCCACCGCTGCCGGCGCGGCCGTCCTCGTAGCAGAGGTAGGTGCGGCTGCCTGGCCAGACCATCGACCCGTGCGCGACCGCCGTGCCGCCGGTGTGCACCAGAACGGCGCCGACAGCGGCAGCGACTGCCAGGAGAGCTATTCGTTTCCTCATCTCGGGACTCCTCACCCGTAGATCTCGGCGTGCAGGGAGAACGCCGTCGCGATCTCGGCTTGCGCCCAGAAGCGGTGGTAGGTGAACGTCGGGGCCGGTCCACCGTCCAGATAGGACTGCACCTTCGGCCACTGCGGGTCGTTGCGGAACATCGACCGCATCGACAGGAACGACGAGCCCTGGCCGATCGTGTCGCCGTTCGGCATCTTCCCGGTCCAGCCGGACGGCACGTACGGACCCTCGCGGGTGCTGGTGTTGTAGACGTCGTCGAACCTGTTGTAGTCCGTGCGCGTCTCCGGCGTCGCGATGCCCAGGCTGTCCTGGTGCTGCAGCAACGACGTCAGCAGCGACTCACCCGTGGTCTTGGCCGAGGCGTTGCCCGACCGCGCCGCGTAGTTCAGCAGCACCTTGGCGTACGACGCCGCCACACCGACGTCCTGGCTGTGGTTGAGCACGCGCACGCGCAGGTTCGCGTTCGTGCCGGGGTTGGTGGCGTTCCACGTGTCCGGCGCTCCCGACCACTCCAGGTCCGAGGGGATCTGGAAGTTCGTGCCGGTCGTGGTGTTCGCGATCGCCCACGGCACCCACTTGTCGAGGATCTTCTTGGCGCGCGCGTCACCGGTCAGCCGGTACAGCGCGGCCGTGCGCTCGATCCCCCACACCTGGAAGCCGAACCACCGGTTGCTCGGCGGGTCGCGCCACACCGGGTGGGCGTCGTAGTACATGCCGTAGAACGTCGGCGTGCCCGAGGGAGCCGCGCCGTACTGGCCCTCCCAGCTGTTCGTCACGCCGCCGGCGAGACCGCCGTCGGCCGACTGCAGCCACTGCAGCATCTCCAGCTGCCTGCTCAGCGACGTCGCCCAGTCCTGCTGCCCGGTGGCGGACAACGGCTTGAGCGCCGGCACGTTCGCGAGAGCGTGCGCTGCCAGCGGGTTCTGGTAGCCCTGGTGCGAGGCACCGTCACCGATGCGCCACGCCCAACCGGCGGACGTGTCGGTCGCGCCGCCCCAGGCGTAGTACCAGGACATCAGGTAGTGCGCGCTGTTCTTGCCGGTCGCGCCGGGGCACGACGACGGGCTGCTGCAGTTGCCGATGCGCTTGAAGTACTTGTCGAACATGGCGTACCGCAGGTAGTCGCCCATCTTCGCGGACTTGCCGATCTCCGCGGAGATGTCGCCGGCCTTGCCCTGCGCCGTGGCCCACTGCTGGGCGAGCAGCGCCACCTGCACGACGCGGGCGTCCGCGTCCGGTGCGTTGGTGTACTTCCACTGCTTGGCGTAGGAGGCGTCCTTGGTGAAGAGGTCCAGGAAGCCGTTGGGGCCGCCGTGCTTGAACGTGTCGCACGAGGGCTGCGGGATCGTCTCCCACACCGACTCCGACGAACCGCGCTGATAGGTGTTGATGTACGCGGGCGCCGTCGTGCCGTCGCCGCACCGGCCGAAGCCGTAGGTGTTGTCGACGTCGATCAGCCAGTGCATGCCGTAGACGTCCGAGTTGCCGTACGCGGTCTTGAGCTCTGCCGCGATCGGGTCCTGACCGACCGGGACGGCGCTGTCCAGCACCGCCGGGTACTGGTCCATCCTCGGGTGCTCCGGCGCGTAGGTCGCCGGCTTCGACGGGTCGTACTTGTCGTTCGTCGGCTGGTCTGCCTTCGCCGGGATGATGAACTTCTCCATCGACGCGAACGCGGACTTGAACGGCGCCCAGTCCCCGGTGACGCGGCCGTAGCTCGCCTCCAGCCACAGGTAGTAGCTGAACGCCTCGGACGTGGTCTGGTGACCGTGGTCCGGTGCCTCCACCATCAGCGTCTCGACCGAGTGGTACGGCACGAGCAGGTCGCCGAACTTGCGGAAGTAGCCGCTCGCCGGGTCCTTGATCTTGTTGTACTGGTCGAGGAACGCCTTGTTGAAGTCCGAAATGGACGGATCCAGCTCCTTGACCGTGACGGTCGCCGCGCTGTAGCCGGTGGCCGACGCGGTGAACGTGGCCGTGCCGAGCGCGCCTCCGTTGTTCGCCGAGGTCACCGTGACGGTCTGCTTCGCGGTGCTGGAGAACGTGAGCGTCGCCGGGGTCGCCGTCAGGTCCGTGCTGCCGCTGCGGGCGATGGTGACGGTGACCGGCTGGCTCGGTGCCGTGGCCAGGGAGACGTCGAACGTCGCCGTCTGGCCCTGCTTGACCGAGACCGCGCTGGGGGACGCGAGCACCGCCGGCCCGGAGAGGACCTTGACCGCGGCCGGTGCCGAGGTCGTGGTGGCGCCGCGGTTGTCCGTGGCCCGCGCGGTGATGCTGTGGTCGCCCGCCGGCGCCGAGGTCCAGGTGCCGGTGTACGGCGAGCTGGTGTCGGTCGCGATGAGCGTGTCACCGGCGTAGAAGTCGACCTTGGCCACCGTTCCGTCGGTGTCCTGCGCGGTCGCCGCCAGTGGGATCTGCGCTCCGACGGTGTAGCTGCTGCCGCTCGCCGGTGCCGTCAGCGCCACGGACGGCGCCTGGTTCGGGCCGGTGCAGGAGACGCCGTTCACGGCGAAGTCCGTCGGTGGCCGGTTCGTCGAGCCCTTGCTGCCGTTGAAGCCGACCTGTGCGGTGCCGCCGGAGGGCAACGTGGGTGCCCATGCCGGGTTGGTCACGCTCACCACAGCGCCGGTCTGCGTGAAGTTGCCGCTCCACCCCTGCGTGACGCGTTGCCCGTCCGGGAACGTCCACGTGAGGTTCCAGCCGTTCAGCGCCTCCCCGTCGTTGCGGATCGACACAGCAGCGCCGAATCCGTTGTTCCACTCGTTGGTGACCTGGTAGGTGACGGTGCACGCCACCGCGGCCGGTGCCGCGACGGCGGGAGTTCCGCCGATCAGCACCACCGCCGCAACCGCCAACGCCACTTTTCGTCGAGTCATGCCGCCGCCCTCTCGACAACTGGGAGCGCTCCCAGAGTTCACGGCACTGTAACGTGGCCCACAGCGACCAATCGATCACAGGTGCAACAGGTTTTGCGCCGTTCAGATCTCCGCACTAGCCCTTGCGGCACAACACAGGTTGCTCTACCGGTTCCTCTTACTGCTCCCTTCGAGTGGAATTCTGGGAGCGGTCCCAGGCGAGGAAGGGGGCGCCCGCGCCGCTGGGGGCGCCCCCTGGTCTGATCAGCCGCGCCCGGCTCCGGCACCGGCCGTGACCACGCTCTTCACGCTGCTCGCGCTGTCCAGCGGGTACGAGTAGGGAAGGCTCTTGACCGAACCGCCCTGGTCGCCCGTTCCGGAGTTGACGAAGTGGTTGTTGCGCGCCACCAGCGAACCGCCGGGCGAGCTGCCCTCACCGCGGTGGAACGGGTCCTCGGTGTTCTCGAAGTAGTTGCCCTCGACGAGGACACCGGCCTCGACGGTCGACGCGACGCCGTAGTCGGTCACGCCGCCGTAATAGTTGTTGTAGACGTGCACCGGGTTGCCGAACCGCACGCGCGGGTGGCGCTGCTGGGTGCCGGCGAACCAGTTGTGATGGTAGGTCACCCGGAGCTTGCCGCGGTCCTCTGAGCCGTTGTCGTCGCTGTGGCCCAGCAGCATCGTCTTGTTGTGACTGGTGAACTTGTTCCAGGACACCGTGACGTAGTCCGAGGCGCGTTTGACGTCGACCGCACCGTCGTAGCCGTTGGAGAAGGTGTTGTGGTCGATCCACACGCGGGTCGAGTACTGCACGTTGATCGCGTCGTCGCCCCAGCTCTTGAAGTTGAGGTTGCGCACGATCACATTCGAGGCGTTGGCGATGTTCAGGCCCTGACCGGTGATCGCCGACGACGAGCCGACACCCTCGATGGTCTTGTTCGAGGCCACCTTCGTCATGCTCGACAGCGAGATCGTCCCGGAGACCCTGATCACCGCCGAGCCGGACGCCTTCGCGGCCGCCACGAACGCGGACGCCGTGGTCACGGTGACCGGGGTGGCGCTACCACCACCCGTCGTGCTTCCTCCCTGGGTGGCCCAGCCGACCAGCCCGAACGGTGCGGCGGTCGCCTGGGGAATGGAGACCACGCCGATGACGAGCGCGGCCGCGGAAATCAGTGCTGCACGTTTCGAATTCATTCACGCTCCCAAATCAGGTGAGCGGCGGTAGAACTCACGAAACCAGCACCGGGCAGAGCGGTCAACCAATTCGAAGATATTCGATAATAAGAACTTCGATTTCTCACCACACTTCAAGAGTGTGAACTCCGATGTGTTCGAAATTCCAGTCGTCACCGATTCCGGATATCTCCGGAAACGATACGTTCCCCTCTTCGTCCAGCGGATCGGCGATCGAGTTCCGGTGCGGCGGGACCCGGTCGAAGTCGACGTGCGGGTGCAGCAGGCCGCGCTCGTACCACCGGCCGGCGTCGGTCGCGCCGAGCACGGTGAGGCTGCCCGACCCGTTGCCGTGGATCTCGCAGTCCACGTTGAACGACTCCGCGAGGTGCACGGTCTTGAGCACCGGTGTGATGCCGCCGCTGCCCGCCGGGCCCGCTCTGAGGATGTCGCACGCCCCGGTGCTGACCCACTCGGCGCGGGTCATGTGCTTGCCCCACGCCACCTCCGGGCCGATCACGGGGATGTCCAGCTGCTCGGCCAGCCACCGGTAGGAGCTGACCGAGGCCTCCTCCATCGGTTCCTCGAACCAGTAGAAGTCCAGCTCCTGCAACGCCCTGCCGAGGCGCAGCGCGTCGGTTCTCGAGTACCAGTGGCTCGCGTCGAGCATCAGCGCGACGTCCGGTCCGACCGCCTCCCGCACGGCCCGGCAGGCCTCGACGTCGCGCGCGACGCTCGGCGCGCCCGGTATCGGCGGCATCCAGGTGTGCAGCTTGATCGCCCGGTATCCCACCGACACCAGGTGTTTCGCGAAGTCCGCGTAGTCGGCCGGTGTCGCAAGGCCGTCGGTGTCGCCGCACATCGTGCTGGCGTAGGCGGGTATCCGGTCTCGGGCGCCGCCGGCGAGCTTCCACGCGGGCAGGTTCACCCTGCGCGCCACGAGGTCCCAGAGCGCCTGGTCCACGAACCCGAGCGCACGGTCGGTGAACCCGCCGTGCGATCCCCTTTGCCGGCGCGCGAGCAGCCGCCACAGCCGTTCGCGGTCCCACGGGTCCTGGCCCAGCAGCACCGGCCGGACGTGCTTGTCCAGCACGGCGGGACGCACCTGGTCGGGCTGGACCTGGCAGTACCCGGTGACGCCGTCGGTGTCGGTGACCTCCAGCAGCGCCTCGACGACCTCGTGCTCGGGCGCCGGGTGCCGGTGGCCCTCCGGGTCGACGGACGTGGCCACCGTGGTCTTGAACGTCCGCACCACCACCCGTTCGATCACTTGCGCTTCTCCCAGTCCTGCTGGGCGGTGGTGAGCTTGGCCGCGAGCTGGTCGAGGAACTCCTGCGCGGGCATCTGGCCCAGCAACACCTTCTGGTACAGCGGCTCGGTGTCGGTCTTGGTGATCGACGAGTACTCCGGCAGGTAGACCGGCGCGGGCACGAGCACGGTCGCCGGGTCCTCCAGCACGCCGAGCGCCATCTTCACGGCCGGGTTCTTCTGGATCCACTCGGCGCCGCGCACGTCGGTGTTCGCCGGGATCTGGCCGACCTTCTCGTTCCAGTAGCCGTTGCTCTCGGCCGACGTGAGGAACTCGACGAACTTCCAGGAGGCATCACGGTTCTTGGAACCCTTGAACACGGCGAAGCCGTCGGTCGGGTTCGGCACCACGGTCCGCTTGCCCGACGGTCCCTTCGGCAGCGGCATGGCGCTGACGCGTTCGGGGCCGAGCGCCTTCATCACGTCGGCGGTCGAGCCGAGGTTGTGGTGCATCATCGCCACCGTGCCGCCGGTGAACTGGGCGACCATCTGCGTGTAGTTGTTGTTCACGTCGGCCTCGGGGGTGGCCTTCTTGTACAGCTCCGCGACCTTGCGCACCAGTTCGGCGTTGCGCGGGTCGGCGACCGTGCTCTTGCCGCCGTCGTAGAACTTCTCGACGCCGGAGTAGGAGTAGGCCTCCGACAGCAGCTGGAAGATCGACCCCGCGCCACCGCGGATGGTGAAGCCGTACTGGTTGTCCGCCGCCTTGGTGAGCTGCGTGGCGGCCTTGGCCAGATCGTCCCAGGTGGACGGTTCGGGGATCTTGTTCTCCTCGAACCTGTCGGACCGGTACCAGATCACGTCCATGTTGCCGGACGCGGGAACGGCGTAGAGCTTGCCGTCGGGCGAGGTCTGCCGCACGGTCTCCAGCAGGCCCGGCAACAACTTTCCCTTGAGCGCGCCGTTGTCGATCCGGTCGTCGGCGGGTTCGAGCGCGTCCTGCCCGACGAGGTGGGCGAGGTAGGACGTCGTGACGCCACCGACGTCCGGTGTCGCGCCGCCCGCGATGGCCGTGTCGTACTTCTGCTGCACCGACGAGCTCGGGATGCCGACGTACTCGACCTTGACGTCCGGGTTCGCCGCCTCGAACCGCTTGATCAGCTCGGTGTAGATCGGGGTGCGGCCGGGGCCGCCGTTGTTGTCCCAGAACGTGATCGTGGTGGGACCGTCCTGCCCGGCGGAACACGCGCTCACCACGAGCGCGAGCGCGACCAGCAGTCTCTTCATCATCTCTCCCTCATCCCTTGACCGCACCCGCGCTCAGCCCCTGCACGAGGAACCGCTGCACGACGGCGAAAACCAGCACGACCGGCACGGCGGCGACGACGCCACCGGCCGCGAGCGCCCCGAAGTCGGTGTTGAACTCCCCCAGCGCGTAGCTCAGCCCGACCGGGAGCGTGAACTTGTCCTGCTTGCTCGCGAACATCAGCGCGAACAGGAAGTTGTTCCAGGCGCCGATGAACGCGAACGACCCGACGGCCACGAGCGCGGGCTTGAGCTGCGGCAGCGTCACCGCGAAGAACGCGCGCAGCCGCGTGCACCCGTCGACCATCGCGGCCTCTTCGAGCTCGACCGGCACGTTGCGCACGAACCCGCTCATCAGGATCAGCGCGAGCGGCAGCTGGAACGCGGTGTCCGCGATGATCAGGCCGGTGAGGCTGTTCAGCAGCCCGGCGGACTTGAAGATCACGAACAGCGGGATCAGCATCATCGCGCCGGGGATGAACTGCGTGCACAGCAACGCCAGCAGGAACACCCGCTGGCCGCGGAACTTGAAGCGCGCCAGCGCGTAGCCGCCCATCAGCGCGAACACGGTGACGACCACGAGCGTGCCGAGCCCGATGATCAGGCTGTTCTGGAAGAACAACCCGAAGCCGACGCCGTTCCACACGGTGTCGAAGTGCTCGAACGTGATCGGCCACGGCACGAGCGAGGTCTCCCCCGCGGGCCTCAGCGCGAACACCAGCATCCAGTAGAACGGGATCAGCGTGAACAGCAGGTAGAGCACCAGCGGCAGGTGCAGCCTCAGGTACCGGCCGGGGTCGCGTTGCTTCCTGCGCCGTGGCGGCGAAGGCGGTGGCACGACCGGGGTCTCCGGGCGGATCAGCGTCTGGGTCATGCCCGGCTCCCGAACTTGGACAGCCTCAGGTAGAGGATCGAGAAGAACAGCAGGATCACGAAGCCCGCCATGGTGAGCGCCGAGCCGTAGCCGAAGTCGTGCGAGTCGACGGCCTTGCGCGCCACGTAGAGCGGCAGCGTGGTGGTCTGGTTCGCCGGCCCGCCGCCGGTGAGCGTGTAGATGAGGTCGACGTTGTTGAACTCCCACACCGCCCGCAGCAACGTGGACAGCACGATCGCGTCCCGCAGGTGCGGCAGCGTGACGCTCACGAACCGCCGCCACCGCCCGGCGCCGTCGACGGACGCGGCCTCGTACAGGTCGTTCGGGATGGTCTGCAGGTCGGCGAGCAGCAGGATCGCGAAGAACGGCACCCCGCGCCACAGCTCGGTGACGACGGTGGCCTCGAACACGGTCCCCGGGTCACCGAGGACCGACGTGCCAGGATCACCGATGCCCCACTGCGCGAGCTGCTGGAAGATGCCCGTGGACGGGTTGTAGAGCAGGATCCAGATGCCGGTGGTGAGCACCCCGGACACCGCCCACGGCGAGAACACCAGCGCCCGCGCCAGTGCCCGTCCGACGAACGTCTCGTTGACGATCAGCGCGAGGACCAGCCCCAGCACCAACTGCAGGCCGACCTCGACCACGACCCACTTGGCGCTGAACGCGAGGCTCTGCCAGAACAGCTGGTCCTCGAACAACATCCGGCGGAAGTTCTCGAACCCGATGAAGCCGTTCTTCCACGGCTGCGTGACGGTGTGCTGGCGCAGGCTGAACCACCCGACGCTGGCGATGGGGTAGACCAGGAACACGGCCATCAGCACCAGCGTCGGGGCGATCAGGGCGTAGGGCGCCCACGTGCGGGTCCTCACCGGTGCGCGCCCGCCTTCAGGTGCCGGATCCGGTGCGCGGGCTCAAGTCCGCGGTTCAGCGTCGGCGTCCACCCGGCGTCCGTGCCGAGCGCCTTGTCGGGGAACGCGGCGTTGTGCGCGTCGACGAAGCTCAGCGGCCTGCCGTTCGCGAGGTTGCCGACGTCGGTGATCCTGGTGCCGCCCCAGTTGTAGACGACCTCCTCCGGCGCGATGCCCCGGACGAAGTTGTTCTGCGCGTAGACCTGCGACTGCACGCCGACGCCCCAGCTGTAGGTCTGCGCGCCCTCGTACAGGTTGTTGTAGACGTGCACCTGCCCGAACCGCACCCGCGGCGCGCGTTCGAGCACGTCGCGGAAGACGTTGTGGTGCACCGAGACCCGCAGCTTGCCGGGGTCGACCGTCGAGCTGTTCGACGACCCGATCAGCATGGTCTTGCCGTGCTCGGCGAAGACGTTGCGGGACACCGTGACGAGGTCGGCGCCGTTCGTGATGTCGAGCTGCCCGTCGTGCACCTGGTAGGGCCGTCCGAAGTGGAGCGGCTGGGCGCTGTCCGGGTTCGGCTGGTCGGTGAACGTGCTGTGGTCCACCCACACGTTCTCCGAGCGCTGGACCGACACCGAGTCGTACAGCGAGTTCCAGTTGCCGGGCGGCGAGCCGGGACTGTTGTCCGTCGGATCCCACTGCGGGAAGCAGTCACGGGTGTCGCGGAAGGTCAGGTCGCGCACGATCACGTTGCGCGCGTTGTGGATCCGCAGGCTGCCGCCCGTGATCCCGGCACCCCTGCCGTGCCCGATGATCGTGGTGTCACCAGGAACGTCGAGCGCGATCGTCGCTTCCTGCTTCTTGGCCGACGCCTTGCGCGCCTCCTCCAACGGCCCCTCGGGCTCACGCTCCCAGCCCCACACCGCCGGGTCGTAGGCGGCGAAGTACGCGGCCTGCGTGTACCCGTCCGTCTCGTAGTCCTGGCACCGCAACGGCGTGCCGTCGTCCGCCGTGTTGGCGTCGATCACACCTCTGACCTTGATGATCCTCGGGCCGGGGGCTGCCAGTGCCCTGACGAGTTCGGCGCGCGTGCGCACCACGTGCACGTTCCCCGCAGGAGCCTTCGCTCCCCCGCTCGTGCCCGGCCCGGCCGAGGCCCAGCCGTCCCCCGCGGCCAGCACCTGCCGGGCCGGGTCGTGGGCGTGCGCCGGGACCACCCCGGTCCCCGCGCAGGCCAGAACCAGCGCGCTGACGAAAAGCCGCATGACGGAATACCCTTCAGAAAGGATTCACATTCTTGAACACCGTCCACGATCGTGAAACGAGTATTACGAATGCGTCCGCCGTGCGTCAACGAAGTGAATTCATTCGACAATTCGACTCGGTATTCGACGATTGTTCGAATCGAATGCCGTCGAACGAGTGGGCGTTTCAGTTCATTTGGCCGCCGAGCTCGCGGAGGCGGGCCATCACGCGTGGCGCCAGTTCCTCCGGGGCGAGGCGGTACGCCTGCCACCGGTCGCGGCCGCCGTCCTTGAGCAACGCGTAGAACCGGTACCGGCCCTGGGTGACCGACTCCGTCGCCTCCTCGGCGAACACCAGGCTCGTCGCGGCGTCGGTCAGGTGCTATCGGCCCGCGATCGCGGTGAGTTGCGTGTCAGTCCTTCACCGGGCGCAGCATCGGCACCAGCGCCAGCGCGGGCAGCAACAACACCGGCACCACGAGCAAGGCCCGCAGCACCCCGACCTCGTTCCCCAGGAACCCCACCAACGGCGGCCCCGCCAGGAACGCCGTGTACCCGATGACCGCCACCACGCTGACCCGAGCCGCCGCCCGCGCCGGATCGTCGGCCGCCGCGCTCATGCCCACCGGGAACCCGAGTGCCGTCCCGAGCCCCCACACCGCGACACCGGCGATCGCCACCGCGGGCGACCCGGCGAACACCGCGAGCGTCACGCCGGACGCCGCCAGCACCATCGACACGAGGATCGCCGGCACGCGGCCCCACCGGTCGAGCGCGATGGTGCCGAAGATCCTGCCGAACGTCATGGTCGTGACGAACACGCCGAACACCAGCGCGCCCAAAGCCGGGTCGACCGTGTAGCCGTCGATGAACGCGACCGCCACCCAGTCGTTCGCGGTGCCCTCGGTGAACGCCAGCACCAGCACGAGCAGGCCGATCAGCAACGTGCGGGGCTCGCGCCACGCGGCCATGACGCCGCTGCCGGAACCGTGCTCCGCCTCGCCGGCGAACCGGTACGTCCGCGCGGCCAGCAGCGTGCCGAGGGCCACGATGAGAGCGACCACGACGAGGTGCGCGGTGACGGACAGTGCCGCCCAGGCGACGAACGACGCGAGGCCGGCGGCGGCCACCGTGCCGAGGCTCCACATGGCGTGGAAGCGCGGCATCACCGTCTTGCCGAGTGCGCGTTCCACCTCGGCGGCCTCGACGTTCATCGCCACGTCGCACAGGCCCGAGCCGTAGCCGAGGGTGAAGATGCCGATCGCCGTGAGGACGGCCGACGGGTACGCGCCGATGCCCACGCCGGCCACCGCCAGTCCCACCGCGACGGTCGCCGCCGACACGGACACCGTGCGCTTCGGCCTGAGGCGGTGCGTGACCTCGCCCGCGGTGAGCATCGCCAGGCAGGCGCCCGCCGACATCGACAGCAGCAGCAACCCCAGCGCACCCGGCGTCAGGCCCAGCGCGTCGCGGGCGGCGGGCACGCGGGCGAACCAGGTCGCCACGGCCACGCCGTTGAGCCCGAAGGTCACCGCGACCCCCGCGGCGGCGGCTCGGACCTGACTGCGCGGCACCGTGACCGACATCCCGGTCCCTCCCTCTCTCGATACAGAAGTTCTTATCCCACACATGGAAGCGCTTCCACCGCAATACTGCTGAGATGACGGCTGAACGCACCGCCACGCTGGATGACGTGGCACGGGCCGCGGGCGTGTCCCGGGCCACCGCCTCACGTGTTGTCACGGGACAGGGACCGGCATCGCAGCGGTCGAGGGACCGGGTCGCCGCCGCGGTGACCGCACTCGGCTACGTACCGGACGCGTCCGCCCGCGCGCTGGTCACCCGCACCGGCACCCGGCTCGCCATCGCCGTCATCGGCCACACCGCGGCCGTGCTCGACGACCCGTACGTCGGGCGGGTGCTGACCTCGGCGGCGCACGTCGCCGCCGAGCGCGAGGTCGGTGTCTCATTGCACTGGCTACCCTTGCACGACCCCGGCTCACTCGCCCGCCTCGCCGACGGCCGCGGGCTCGGTGGACTCGTGGTCGTGAACGCGACGCGACCGGCGCTCGAAACCGTGCCGCGCACCCTGCGCGGACGGGTCGCCTCGGTCGGGGTCGGCGCCAGGGACGTCCCCTCCTACGACGTCGACAACCGCGCGGGCACCGACGGCGTCGTGCGGCACCTGGCGCGCACCGGCCGCCGTCGGATCGCGATGGTCACCGGACCGTCGTGGCTGCCCTGCGGCGACCGCGCCGTCGAGGCCTACCAGCACGTGCTGCGCGAGACCGGCACCGAACCCCGCGTCGTCCCCGGTGACTTCACCGCCGCACGGGGCGCCGACGCCGCCATCGAGATCATGGCGCGGTGGCCCGACACCGACGCGGTGTTCGCGCTCAGCGACCTCACCGCTCTCGGTGTCCTCGACGGACTGCACGCGCTCGGCGTGCGGGTGCCCGACGACGTGGCGGTCGCCGGGTTCGACGACATCGCGTTCGCGGGCCTCAGCCGTCCGGCGCTCACGACGAGCACGCACCCGGTGGAGGAGATCGCCACCGCGGCGGCCCAGGCCGTGCTCGACCGCCGCGACACCTCCGGGGCGACCTTCTACCCGTCGGCGCTCGTAGTGCGGGACAGCGCGTGATCATTCGACCGAGCACGGCTGGTTGTTGAGCGAGAACGCCTCCGGAGCGGCGTTTCCGCGTTGCGCCGACCCGTTGAACCCGATCTCCACCGAACCGCCCGGCGGAATTCGCGTGTTGTAGTGAGCGTTCACAGCGTCAACGGTTCCACGGGACTGCCGTGGCGTCGCGTTCCACATTTCGGTGATCACCTGTCCGCTGCCGAAGGCCCACCGCACGGCCCAGCCGGTGATCGTTGCCGTGCCGGTGTTGCGCACGGTCACATGCGCCTGGAACCCGCCGGGCCACTGCCCTGCCAGGCGGTAGGAGACGGCACACGTCCGCGCGGGCGGACGCGTCGTGGTGGTCGTCGGGCGGGGCGCCGGCCGGACCGTGGTCGTCGTCGGAGGCGGGGCGACCGGACCGTCGCAGGGCGGTCCCCACAGCCCCCGGTCGGCCGCGGCCGCCTCGGACTCGGCGGTCAGCAAAGCCCCGCCTTCCACGCCCTCCGCGCGCAGGGCACCCTGCCGCACCGCCAGCAACGCGTAGTCGGTGCCGTCTTCGAGCACCAGCTTCACGTCGCCCGACAGCATCGGGCTGATGCGGACCGCACTGGCCAGCAACGTCGTCCTGGCGAACGTGAGCGCGCCCGCCTCGCCGCAGGCAGGCGGAGCCGCCAGCTGCGCGATCCGCGCCTTCGTGCCGTCCGCCAGCTCGACGGTCCGGCCGTCGACCACGTCCCGCACGAAGTGCAGCACGCTCTCCGACCGCACCAGCTCGTTGACCAGCGTCGGCGGCTTCCGCGGCGTGCTGGTGAGCGGCGCCGGCTGCGCGGCCGGCTCCGGCGAGCAGCCCGTGAGCAGGAGCAGCACTAGCAGGCCGCTAGCCGCGCGCAACGGCTGTCCAACGCTGGTTGGCGCCCGAAGTGGCGTGGTACGAACCGATCCTGGCACCGTCCTCACGCGACTCCCCGATCACGTCGAGAAGGCTGCCGGTGGAGGCGTTCACGAACGTCCACGTGCCGTCCCCTGTCGACGACAGCACCCACCTGGCGGCCGGACCGTCCGAAGCGCTCAGCACGACGTCGGCTCCGTTCACCGCGATCCGCTGGCCGGTGGCGGCGTTGACGATCGAGAACTGGGCGCGGTGGTCGTAGCCGCCCGAACGCCGTTCCACGCGCCACACCTGGTCCGCCGCGGCGAGGTCGGTGGTCCGCTGGACGAGCGAGGTGCCCGACGGCACCAGCGACTTGCCGCTCTGCACGCCGGTGAGCCGGTACTCCCCGCCCAGCCCCGCCGCGCGGTTCACCCCGCTCACCCCGCTCACCTCGAACGTGGTGACCGACCTGGCGGGCACCGACAGGGTCGCCTTGCCGTTGTGCACGCTCACAGCGGCGCCCTTGACCAACGCGCCGTGCTGGTCCGTCACGACCGGACGGACGGTCGCGCCCGGCCGCACCGAGCCGAACGCCGACAGGTCCAGCGTCACGGACCGCGCCTGGTCGGTCTTGTTCAGGTGCACCACCGACTTCAGCTCGGTGCCGCGCACCGCCGCGACGTCGGTCGTGGTGTTCACCTTCACCAGCCGGTCGCCTGGCTTGACGTAGTGGGTGAAGTTCCGCAGCGCGTGGAACTTCGTGTTCACGCGCGCCGGGCACGTCGCCAGGGTGTCCCCCGGTCCGCAGTCGAACGGGATCTGGACCACGCCCCAGTTCATGCCGTCCGGCGACTCCGCGCCGGGCCGCATGTTGTTGTAGTCCTCGACCGCCTGCCACAGCAGCCACGCGCGGGGTTCCAGCTCGCGCAGGTCGTCGATCACGCGCTCGGCGATACCGAGACCGGGGTCCATGCTCGTGAAGCTCTGCCCGGAGCCCCAGTGCCCGTCGACCTCGCTCATCCACAACGGCTTGCCCGCGCCCTTGGCGATGTCGCGAGCGGACGTGCGGCGACCCGTGCCGTAGGTGTGCACGTTCAACTGACCGACCTGTGCGCGCACCGAGGCGGGATAACCCGCCCAGTCGTCGGCGAAGATGCCGGGATTGGTCTCGTCCGGCGCCGACACCACCGCCTTCAGCCCGCCGGCGCGCAAAGCCTCCGCCATCGCGGGCACGACCTTCGCCTGCAGCGCGGGACCGATGTGCGCGCCCTCCTGCCGTCCGCCCGTCGGGTTGCCGTCAGGGCCGAGCGTCGTGCGCCAGTAGGGGGTGTTGGGCTCGTTGAACGGGTCGACCGTCGCGAACCTGATGCCGTGGGCGCGTTCCAGCTCCGCGGTCGCCTGCGCGAGGTAGGCGGCGAAGTCGCCGATCCTGTCCTCCCGCAACTGGTCCGCGTTCGGGTCGAAGCCCCCGGACACGTAGCCGCTCACGGTCTGGAACCAGGGTGGTGAGTTGCTGAACGACTCCCACCTGGTCACGTCCTGCTTGATCCGGTCGACCCACCAGCGCTGACGTGGATCCGCCGCCGCGTCGAAGAAACGCGGATCGCCGGGCTTCCACCAGTCGGTGTCCTCCCGCGTTGTTCCCGCCGGCGCCTTCCACCAGCCGGGCACCGCGGCACCCGCCCGCAGGTACTCCGGCACGTCCGGGGCGTTGCCGCCGCCGATGTTGTAGCGGGCGATGTTCAGGTTGAGCCCGTCCTCGCCGAACAGCAGATCGGCCAGCCGGTTCCGGATCTCGTCCGGATAGCCGCCGGTCGCGTTGGCGAACCACACCAGGCTCGTGCCCCAGCCCTGGAACGGCTCCTGCTGGTACGTCGGATCCGGCCTCACCGTGACGGCGTCGACGGCGGCCGTGGAGGGGGTCGCGGTGGAGAGCGTGAGCGCCACAGCCGCGAGCAGAGCAGGGAGTCTGGTCATCGGTTCTCCGTTGAACGCGCGATGTTCACGCTAACAACTATCGAGAACCCACTGGTGCGTCAAGGTCCTGCCGGACGGAGGCGCGTCCGTCCGGCAGGCCTCCTGGGAACGCCCGCCCCTGTGGGCAGCCGCTCGCTCGAACCCCGAGGAGAGTTACTTGAGCGAGCAGGTGGCGAAGCGTTCCAGCCCCTGGGGCCGCGCCTGCACGCGGCCGATGGCGATCGCGATCCGGTCCAGCGCAGCGGCGCGCTTGCTCGCCAGCGGGCCGAGGATCGCGTTCTGCACGAAGTTCGGCCCGCCCTCACCGGCCGACGTGCGCAGCCGGTCGTTCGCCTCGGCCAGCTGCTTGCCGAGGTTCGCCAGTTCACGGTCGACCTCGGCCCGCGCGGCGGCCGGCACGTCCTGGACCACGGGCAGCGGGCATTCGATCGCCCCGCCGGCGACCGGGGCGCTGGAACCGCTGGAAGTCGGCTTCGAGGTCGCCGGCGGCTCGGACACGGCGGGAGCCTGCCCGAGTCCGCAGGTCGCGAACCTCTCCAGGCCCTCCGGCTTCTCGGCGACCCGCCCGATGGCGGTCTCGATGCGGTTCAGCGCCGCGACGCGCTTGCTCGCCAACGGGCCGAGGATCGCGTTCTGCACGAAGTTCGGCCCGCCCTCACCGGCCGACGTGCGGAGCCGCTCGTTGGCCTCCGCGATCTGCTTGTCCAGGTTCGCCAGTTCCCGCTGCACCTCGGCCTGGGCGGCGGCGGGCACCGCGGGGACGACCGGCCGCGGGCACACGACGGCACCCGTCGCGGTCTCCCCTCCGGCGAACGCCACGGCCGCGGTCACCGCGGTCAGCGTCGCCGCGACACCCAGTCCGGCCACGATCACCCGTTTGCTCCGTTGCGGTCGTGCATGCGCTCTCGACATATCCGAACCTCACGAGTAGGGGACGTTTTCTGCCGGCACAAGGGGAATACGGACCGGGAAAATGAAAGGTTCAACTACTTGTGAGCGTTCACAGGCGCTGGCATGCTCGCAGATCATTCCGCAGTCCCGCACCTGCGAGAAACCGGGGTACCAGTCATGCCGTCGGCAGCCAGAGTGATGCACGAGCAGCTCCCGCTCCGCGTCCACGGGGTGAACCTCAGGATCGCCTCGGTGCGCCGCGAAGGCTCCGGTGATCCCGTCGTCCTCCTGCACGGCTTCGGCACGAGCAAGGAGGACTACCTCGACATCACGCACCGGCACGAGTTCGCAGGGCGCCGGTTCCTCGCCTACGACGCACCTGGTTGCGGCGCAACGGAATGCGCCGATCTCGGGGCGATCGACCTGCCGTTCCTCGTCGACACCGCCCGCGCGGTGCTGGAACGCGCGGGCATCGGCCGGTTCCACGTCGTCGCGCACTCGACCGGGGCCCTCACCGCGCTCCTGCTGGCGCACAGCGAGCCGGGCCGGGTGCTGAGCTTCGTGAACATCAAGGGCGTCCTCGCGCCCGAGGACTGCGTGCTGAGCAGGGAGGCGCTGAACCACCGCGATCCCGGCGAGTTCCTCTTCGGACTCGCCGAGCGCACCCGCGAGTCGTCCTGCTACGGCGGCGGCCTGTACGCGGCGAACCTCCCGAGCAAGGTCCGCCGCGGTGCCGTGTCCCCCTTCTTCCGCTCAATGGTCGAGCAGGCCGACCACGGCAGCCTGCTGCGGAAGTTCCTCTCCCTGCCGTGCCCGCGGATGTACCTCTACGGCGAGCAGTGCGCCGGACTGTCCTACCTGCCGCTGCTGGACGCCAACGGGGTGGAGCTCGCGGAGATCCCGCACAGCGGGCAGCTCCCCATGTACTCCAACCCCGTCGCGATGTGGCGGCAGATCGCCGAGTTCCACGCGCGTCAGCTGATCCCCAGCGCCAGGCGGTGATAGGCGGAGTTCCAGCGCAGCCGGTCGGTGAACGAGGCGGGGGTCGTCGCGGAGTCGATCAGCACGAGCTCCGTGGCGGCCATCTGCGCGAAGTCGCGCAGCACCTCGGCTCCGACGGCCTGCGTCATCACCGTGTGGTGCGGGCCGCCCGCGGTGAGCCAGCACTCGGCGGACGTCGAGAGCGACGGCGCCGGCCGCCACACGGCCCGCGCGACCGGCAGCTTCGGCAGCGGCTCGTCCGGCGGGACGACCGTGACCTCGTTGGCCACCAACCGGAAGCGGTCGCCCATGTCGGCCAGCCCGACCACGACGGCGGGGCCGGGCGCGGCGTCGAACACCAGCCGCACCGGGTCCTCCCGGTCGCCGATGCCCAGCGGGTGGATCTCGCAGGACGGCTGGTCCGCGGCGATCGTCGGGCAGACCTCCAGCATGTGCGCGCCGAGGATCTTCGGTTCGCCGGGCCCGAAGTGGTACGTGTAGTCCTCCATGAACGACGTGCCGCGGCCGGTTCCCGTGCCCATCGCCTTCACCGCGGCCAGCAGCGCGGAGGTCTTCCAGTCGCCCTCACCGCCGAAGCCGTAGCCGTCGGCCATCAGCCGTTGCACGGCGAGGCCCGGCAGCTGCCGCAACCCGCCCAGGTCCTGGAAGTTCGTGGTGAACGCACCGAAGCCGCCGTCGTCCAAAAAGGACCGCAGGCCGATCTCGATGCGGGCGGCGTACCGCAGTGACTCGTGCCGCTCGCCCCCGCGCGTCAGTTCCGGACTCAGGCGGTAGGTCTCGGCGTAGTCGGCGACGAGCAGGTCGATGTCGGCATCGGGCACCGCGTCGACCACGGCCACGAGGTCGTTGACGCCGTAGGTGTTGACCGAGACGCCGAACCGCAGCTCCGCCTCGACCTTGTCGCCCTCGGTCACGGCGACGTCGCGCATGTTGTCGCCGAAGCGGGCGAGCTTCAGGCCGCGCAGGTGCGCGACACCGGCCGCGGCACGGGCCCAGCCGTCGATCCGCTCGGCCACCACGGGATCACTCGCGTGCCCGGCGACCGTCTTGCGCGCCACCCCGATCCTGGTCTGCACGTAGGCGAACTCGCGGTCGCCGTGCGCGGCCTGGTTGAGGTTCATGAAGTCCATGTCGATCGTGGACCACGGCAGCGCCTCGTTGAGCTGGGTGTGCAGGTGCAGCAGCGGTTTGCGCAGCAGGTCGAGCCCGGTGATCCACATCTTCGCCGGCGAGAACGTGTGCATCCACGCGATCACGCCGACGCACGACGGGTCGTAGTTCGCCTCCTGCATGACCGCGCGGATGGCTCCGGAGTCGGTCAGCACCGGCTTCCAGACGATCTCCGCGCTGATCCGGCCGGAGTCGGTGAGCATCCGCCTGATCTGCTGGGACTGGGCCGCGACCTGGTCGAGCGTCTCGGGGCCGTAGAGGTGCTGGCTGCCGGTGAGGAACCAGATCTGGGGCTTGTCCGGCATGTGCTCTCCTTCTGGGCTCACTGGCCGTAGACGTTCTGGTAGCGCTCGTAGAGCCGGTCGACGTGCTGCTTGTCGATCACGTCCGGCTTGCCGAGCTGGAGTGCGAAGTGGACGGTGCGGGCGACGTCTTCCAGCAGCACCGCGGCTTTCACAGCCTTGACCGCCGTCTCACCGACGGTGAACGGCCCGTGGTTGCGCATCAGCACGGCCTTGGACCTGCTGGTGCTCAGCGTGTCCACGATGCCCTTGCCGATCGAGTCGTCGCCGATCAGCGCGAACGGCCCGACCGGGATGTCGCCGCCGAACTCGTCCGCGATCATCGTGAGCACGCACGGGATGGGCTCACCGCGCGCCGCCCACGCCGTGGCGTAAGGGGAATGGGTGTGCACGACACCGCCGACGTTCGGCATGTGCCGGTACACGTAGGCGTGCGCCGCGGTGTCGCTCGACGGCGCCAGCTCGCCTTCCTTGAGCGTGCCGTGCAGGTCCGTCACGACCATCGCGTGCGGACCCAGCTCGTCGTAGGACACCCCGGACGGCTTGATCACCATCAGGTCCTGGCCGGGCACGCGCGCGGACACGTTGCCGGCGGTCCAGCTCACCAGCTCGTAGCGGGTCAGCTCGCGGTGCAGCTCGGCGACCGTGCGCCGCAGCTCTGCGGTGGGCGACATCAGCTCTTCCCCTCCAGGGCGGCGCGGCGGTACCCGCGCAGCCGGTGCATGACGTCGTTGGCGCCCCTGCCGAAGTAGTCGTGCAGCTCCTGGTAGTCGCGGAAGAGCCGTTCGTACGCCTCGACGTTCTTCTCGTCGGGCACGAAGACGTTGCGGCGCACCGATCCCATCTTCGCCGCCGCCTCACGGATGTTCTCGTACGCGTTCGCGGCGACCGCGGCGTGCATCGCCGATCCGAGCGCGGGCCCCTGCGCCGACCCGATCACCGACAGCGGCAGGTTCAGCACGTCGGCGTAGATCTGCATCAGCAACGTGTTCTTGGTGAGGCCGCCCGCGATCACGAGCTCGGTGACCGGGACCCCCGCGTCCGTGAAGGTGCCGACGATGACGCGCGTGCCGAACGCCGTGGCTTCGAGCAGCGCGCGGTAGACGTCCTCGGCCTTCGTGGCGAGCGTCTGGCCGACGACCACACCGGACAGTTCGTGGTCGACCAGCACGGACCTGTTGCCGCTGTGCCAGTCGAGCGCGACGAGCCCGTGCTCGCCGACTTCCTGCTGCGCGGCCAGTTCCGACAACAGCTCGTGCACGGTGATGCCGCGCTCGTGCGCCTCTTCGTGGTAGCTAGGCGGCACCTGGTTGCGCAGGAACCACGCGAAGATGTCGCCGACGCCGCTCTGCCCGGCCTCGTACCCCCACAGCCCCGGCACGATGCCGCCGTCGACGACGCCGCACATGCCCGGCACCTCGCGCAGCTCGGCCCCGCTCATGACGTGGCACGTGGAGGTGCCCATGATCGCGACCATCTGCCCCGGCCCCACTGCCTGCGCGGCCGGTGCCGTGACGTGCGCGTCGACGTTGCCGACCGCGACCGCGATGCCTTCCCGGAGCCCGGTCCACCCGGCGGCCTGGCTCGTGAGCGTGCCCGCCTTGTCGCCCAGGGCGGACAGCGGGTGGTCGAGCTTGTCGCCGACGAAGTTTCCGAACTCGGGGTTGAGGTCCTTGAGGAACTCCTCCGCCGGGTAGGCGCCGTCCTGGTGGATGCCCTTGTAGCCGGCGGTGCAGGCGTTGCGCGTGTACCTACCCGTGAGCTGCCAGACGATCCAGTCGGCGGCCTCGACCCAGTGCGCGGTGGCGGCGTAGACCTCGGGGGCCTCCTCCAGGAGCTGCAGCCCCTTGGCGAACTCCCACTCCGACGAGATGAGCCCGCCGTACCGCGCGAGCCACGGCTCCTTGCGCTGCCGGGCCAGCTCGTTGATGCGGTCGGCCTGAGGCTGGGCGGCGTGATGACGCCACAGCTTCACGTACGCGTGCGGGTTCTCCTTGAACTCTTCGAGCTCGCACAACGGCGTGCCGTCCGCCGCTGTCGGAACCATCGTGCAGGCCGTGAAGTCCGTGCCGATGCCGACGACCTGATCCGCGGAGATCCCGGCCGCCTCGACGGCCTGCGGGACGGCGGTGCGCAGGACGTCGACGTAGTCGGACGGGACCTGCAGCGCCCACTCCGGCGGCAACGGCCGGCCGGTGGCGGGCAGCACCTGGTCCACCACGCCGTGGCGGTAGTCGTGCACAGCGGTGCCGAGCTCCGCGCCGTCGCGGACGCGCACGACCACGGCGCGGCCGGACAGCGTGCCGAAGTCGACACCCACCACGCACGCGTCGCGGTCGATCGTCATGTCAGTCACGACCTGAGTGTTATCGCTAACAATCAGGGAGTCAAGGTGTGCCCCGGACATCGTGATTTCGCTGGGAGGGAGCGAATTGTGCCGGGAGGTGAGCGCACGACAAACGGGACCGCGCTTGGGGGCTGGTTGGGGCGGCGGCCGCGGCCCCAGGCCGCGGTGGCGGGACTTGGTGGGGAGGAATGGCGGGTGTGGGCGGTCTGGACGGCGGCAAGGTGCTGGAGGCCGGTGGCGGGTGTGGGCGGGAGGTAGGGCGGGCCGGTGCGAGGTGGGGCGGCCAGGCAGGAGGCGACCGTCGACCGGCAGGTGAGGCGGGAGGCCGCAAGGCCCGTGGCGGGCGCGGGACGGGAGGCCGCTGGCAGGCACGGGCCGGGAGTTGGGCGGGTCGGTGCGAGGCCGGGCGGCCAGGCAGGAGGCGACCTTCGGGCGAGAGGTGAGGCGGGAGGCCGCAAGGCCGGGAGGCCCGTGGCGGGTGTGGGACGGGAGGCCGGTGATGGGCGCGGAGCGGAGATGGGGCGGGTCGACGAGAGGTCGGGAGCGGGCGGGAGGTGGGGCGAGCCGGCTTGAGGCCGCGTGGCCGGGCAGGAGGCGACAGCGGCCGTCAACCGCGACCCGGTTGAGTCCGGCCCACCATCACCCGCAGACCGCCAGGCCAGCGCCCGCCAGTCCGCCCGACACTGCCGCGTACCGGGTACCGGCCGTCGCTTACCGGGGCGGCGGGGCCACGCTGTTCCGCTTCACCAGCATCGGCGCCACCGCGCGCTGCGGCCGGGTCGTCTCGCCGTCGCTGATCTGCTCAAGCAGCAGCCCGAGCGTCTCGTGGGCCACCGCGGCGAAGTCCGGGCGCACCGTGGTGAGCGGCGGGATGAAGTACGCGGCCTCGGGGACGTCGTCGAACCCCACGACGCTCACGTCGTGCGGGACGTTGCGGCCTCGTTCGCTCATGGCTCGCAGCACGCCGAGGGCGAGGTGGTCGTTCGAGCAGAACACGGCCGTGACCTCGGGCATCCTGGCCAGCATCTGGCCCGCGCGGTAGCCGGAGGCGGCGCTCCAGTCCGCGGACACGACCGGGGGGACCTCGGCGCCGACGGCGTCGAGGGCCGAGCGCCAGCCGTCCACTCGGCCGGCCGCGTCGAACCAGTCCGCGGGGCCGGAGACGTGCCACACCGTGTCGTGGCCCGCGTCCAGCAGGTGTTTCGTCGCGTCGAACGCGCCCATCGCCTGGTCCACCGTGACCAGGGGCGTCGGGCGGTCGGGGTCGCCGTCTACGGTGACGAGCGGGACGCCTGCCGGGACGTCCGCCAGCGCGTCCGCCGCCGAGGAGTTCGGGGCGATCACCACGATGCCCGCCACCCGCTGGTCGCGGTGGCGTTCGACGGCGGCGGCGATCGAGTCGCGGTCGAGGACCTTGACCCTGCCCACGCTGACGTTGAACCCGGCCTCGCCCGCCGCCTCCTCGAAGGCGGACAGCAGGGAGGCCGGGCCGTAGAGCGTCGAGTTCTGCGCCACCACGCCGATGAGCTGCGTCTTGCCGGTGACGAGGGCGCGGGCCGCGCGGTTGGGGCGGTAGTCGAGCTCCTTGATGGCCGCCTGCACGCGCAGCCTGGTCTGTTCGCGGACGTTCGGGTGGTTGTTGAGCACACGCGAGACCGTCTGGTGCGACACCCCGGCGAGTCGTGCGACATCGGTCATCGCGGGGTCACGCGAGGTCTTCTCCACTAGCGGTCTCCGATCCTTGATCTGCGCCGGTGATGTTAGCGATAACACCAGTTCGGCTTCGATGCAGTGCTCATTGTCCACTCATTCCAGGCGGAATGTGGCACGTCGGCGCGCGTCGCGGTCGCCGCCTGGTCTGGACAACACCAGCCGGCCGTTGTCGTGTGCGAGATACGTGTCCGCACCGGCACGCAGAGAGACCGCGCCGGAGTCCGAAAGCCCGGGAACGCGAACAAAGCTCGCCGCGCGGCCGTACGCGTCGGTGTCCTCGAACGGGTCGATGCGGAGCACATCGCCGCGCACGTACCGGTCCGGGAAGTTCACCGACTGCAGGGCGACCGTGCCGGCGCCCAGGAACCCCGGCACGAACCGGAACTGCGTGTCGCCGAGCTCGCGGACGTTGCCGTCGACCCGCAGCCGGTACTCGTAGTGCCGCACCACCAGCGACGGAGCGTCCAAAGGCGACAGCCGCACGATCGGGCCGCCCTTCCCCACCGGCACGCCGAACGACGGCGTGCCGTCCGCGTTCCAGTGCACTCTCTGCACGCGGGTGTGCCGGTTCGGGTCGAACAGCGGATCGCCGGTGATGTCGCGGTAGTCGCGAGCGTGGTAGACGAGCACGTCCAAGGCACCCACCGTGGTGAACGAGTTGTGCCCCGGCCCGTACTGCGAGGTCGCCGCATTGGTCGTGAACACCGGCGAAGGCGACTTCGTCCACGACCGCGCGTCGAGCAGGTTCGCGTTCTCGTCGGCGGTCAGCAGGCCCATGCAGTAGCGGGCGTCGGTCGCGCTCGCGGAGAACGTCACGAACACCCGGCCGTTGCGGATCAGCACCGCGGGCCCCTCGTTCACCTTGAAGCCCTGCACCTCCCACGACAGCGTCGGCGTCGCGATGCGCACGGGAGCGGTCTTCAACGCGAGCGGTGAGGCCATCTCGGCGATGTAGAGGTTCGAGTTCGTGGCGATGCCGGGCTCGCTCTGCGCCCACAGGAAGTAGCGCTTGCCGCGGTGCGCGAACGTGGTCGCGTCGAGTGTGAACGTGTCCCACGCCGTCACCATCTGCCCGCGCAGCACCCAGCCGCTCTCGCGCGGGTCGGCGTTCGGGGACTCCAGCACGTAGGTGCGGATGCGGAACGGCTCGTCCTTGTCGCCCGCCGCGAAGTACACGTACCACTTGCCGTCGATGCGGTGCAGTTCCGGCGCCCAGATGTAGCCGCCCATCGTGCCCGACGACGGCCGGCGCCAGATCGTGCGCTCACGGGCAGCGGACAGACCGTCCAACGTGGACGCGCCGCGGATGACGACGCGGTCGTACTCCGGCACCGACCCGGTCAGGTAGTACATGCCGTCGGTCGGCGGCGTGACGAACGGGTCGGCGCGCTGTTCGACGAGCGGGTTGCGGGTGGGCAGTTCCGCCTCGGGTGCGGCGGCGACGGCGGCGGGCGCGGCGGACGTGAGCGCACCGGTCGCGGCCAGCAGACCGCCGGTGGCCAGCAGAGATCGTCGGTTGATCACGAGCGGCTCCTGATCCGGAGGAACGTGACGGAGTTCGGCGGGAAGGTGTGCGTGAAGCTGCTCGCCACCCGCGCCTGGTCCAGGCGAGGGCGGATCGGCTGGGTGAACTCGGTGTTCACGTCGTCGGCACGGCCCTGCAGCACGGTCACCCGCGCCGTCAGGGCCACCGGGACACCGAGGTCGATGCGAGTACGCGCGGCGTTGTCCTGGGCGTTGACCACCTTGACGATCAACTCACCGGTGGCGAGGTCGCGGGTGACGACCTGGCGGAACGGCTCGGCGACCTTGTCGTCGGTGAACTCGCCCCACTTCTGCCCGTCGAGGAACAGCGCGACGTGCCGTCCGCGGACCTCGACGCGCACGTCGTACGCGCGGCCCGTGTCGATGCGCGTGCCGTTGGAGATGAGCGTGCTCTTGCCGCCACCGACGGCCTTCTCCACGGCCGACTGGGTGTTGTTCCAGCCGCCCAGGTTCCACCAGTAGTAGTTGCCGGTGTCCTGCACGCCGAACGCGACGAGGAAGCCTTCACGCCCGGACTGCTTCACCGCCTTGACGTTCAACGTGTAGTCGCGCCAGCTCTTGTCCCCCGCCGTGACGAGCGTGTCCTCGGCGGCGGCGTCGGACTGGACGTAGGCACCGTTCACGACGTTCCACGCGCCACGAGCGGACTTCGTCCACTTCGAGTCACCACCGGAGAAGTCGTCGCTGAACAACGTCTCGCCGGAGGCACTGGTAACGCTCACATCGTCGTAGGTCGCGGCTGTGGCCCACGTCGACAACCCGATCGCGCCGGTGATCGGCGACTGGGTCGACGGCGTGGCGGACGCGGTGCTCGGCACGACGTGGTCGCCCACGTTGTTCATGAAGAGCTTCTGCACCTCGTAGCTCGCCGAGCCCCACGACGCGTGGTTGTTGAACCAGATCATGTCCGGGCGCCACTGGACGTAGTCCTCGTTCGCCAGCAACGGCGCGTAAGAGGCGAGCTTCACGACGTCGGCGTTGCGTTCGAGCCCTGTCATGAACGCCGCTTCGCTGAGCGCGTTGAAGAACTTGTTGTCCTGCGAGGCATATTCGCCGAGGAACACCTTCGGACCGTTGCGGTCGTAGGAGTCGTAACGGTTGTGGTTCTCCAGGAACCAGCTCGGGCTGTTGTAGTAGTGCTCGTCGATCATCTTCACGCCGGCTTGCCTGTTCAGCTGCCACAATCGGTCGAACGTGCCGCCGGCGTCGTCGGGGCCGGAGTTGCTGACGACGGTGATGCCGGGGTACTTGGCGTTGATGGCGTCGCGGAACTGGACGAAGCGCGCCATGAACTCGTCGGGCAGGTTCTCCTCGTTGCCGACGGCCAGGTGGGTGAGCCCGAACGGCTTGGGGTGGCCCATCTCCGCGCGCTTGCGCCCCCAGACCGAGTCGGCGGGGCCGTTCGCGAACTCGATCAGGTCGAGCGTGTCCTGGACGTGCCGCGCCAGCAACGCGGGGTCGTCCGTGGCGCGGTTCTGGCCGCAGCCGGTGACCAGGGCGGGCACGACGGGCAACGGCATCGCGCCGACGTCCTCGGAGAACTGGAAGTACTCGTAGTAGCCCAGACCGTAGGACTGGTTGTAGCCCCAGAAGTTCCAGTTCGTGGCGCGCTGCTCGACCGGCCCGATGGTGTCCTTCCACTGGTACGAACGGCGGCGCTCGAAGCCCGGCGCGTCGTAGCCGTAGTGGCTGCCGGTGTTGACCAGGCAGCCACCGGGGAACCGGACGAAGCCGGGCTTCAGCGCGGCGACCTTCTCGGCGAGGTCGCGCCGCAGGCCGTGCCCCTTGAAGGTGTCCTGCGGCAGCAACGAGATCATGTCGAGGCGCAGGGTCCCGGCACCGCCGCCGGTCACGAGGAGCCTGCCCGTCGTGGTGGACTTCTTCGCGCGGATCGTGCCGCTGTACCGGGTCCAGCCGTCACCGCGGACCTGGACCTTCACCGGGTCGCCCAGCGCGGTGCCGGCGGGATCGGTGACCGTGGCGGTCAGCTGAGCTTGTTGATCAGCGCGCGCCCAGACGGAGAAGTCGTAGCGCTGCCCTTCTCGCACGGCGATTCCGCTGTTGTAGCCGGAGTTGATGACGCCGGCGGGCAGACCGAGCTTCAGGTAACGGCGGTTGCGCTCGTTCAGGCGCTCGCCGTCGTCGGCCACGTCGACCGTGCCGCTGTGCGGCGCCCAGGACGTCAGGCCGTGGTAACCCGCGTTGTCCGCGGGGTCGTACTCGAACGAGCGGTTCTGCACGAGCTCGGCGTACAGGCCGCCGTCGGCCGCGCGGTTGATGTCCTCGAAGAAGACGCCGTACATCGAGTCGTCGATCGAGGCGCCCTTCTGCGTGGCGTCGATCTTGAGCGTGTAGTCGGTCTCAGCGGCCGCTCCGGATCCGGGAACGGCGACCAGCAGGGAGGCCGCGAGTGCGGCGCTCATCAGGACGTGCTTGCGGGACACAGGGTTCCTCCCCAAGCTCGGAAGTGAGCGTTAACATAGGGCTGCGTGCTTGTTACTGGCAAGGTCTTGACGCGGCAGTTGTGAGCGTTCACTCTTGTGCACCTGGCAGCCGAGGACAGGCGGTCAGGCTCCGCGACACCGTCGTCACACCGGAGGAATCCCAGTGCTGAAGAAGGTCACGACAATTGCCGGCGTGGTCCTGCTGAGCGCGCTCACCGCGTGCGGCTCGGGAGGTGGCGGCGGCACCGCCTCGTCCGGCAGCGGCACCATCACGATGGGCTTCGCCCAGGTGGGCGCCGAGAGCGGCTGGCGCACCGCGAACACCAAGTCGATCCAGGACGAGGCCAAGGCCGCCGGGATCGAGCTGAAGTTCTCCGACGCGCAGCAGAAGCAGGAGAACCAGATCAAGGCGATCCGCTCCTACATCCAGCAGAAGGTGTCGGTGATCGCGTTCAGCCCCGTCGTCGAGACGGGCTGGGACACGGTGCTGCTGGAAGCCAAGCGCGCCAACATCCCCGTGATCCTCACCGACCGCTCGATCGACTCAGACGACACCTCGCTCTACAAGACGTTCCTCGGCTCCGACTTCGTCGAGGAGGGCCGCAAGGCGGGCGACTGGCTGGTCGCGAACGCCTCCGGCCCGACGAACGTGGTGGAACTGCAGGGCACCACCGGTGCGGCGCCCGCGATCGACCGCAAGAAGGGCTTCGAGGAGAAGATCGCGGCCAAGGGCGACATCAAGGTCGTCGCCTCGCAGACCGGTGACTTCACCCGGTCCGGCGGCAAGCAGGTGATGGAGGCGTTCCTCAAGTCCCAGTCGAAGATCGACGTGGTGTACGCGCACAACGACGACATGGGCCTGGGCGCGATCGAGGCGATCAAGGCGGCGGGCAAGGTGCCCGGCAAGGACATCAAGATCATCACCGTGGACGCGGTGAAGGACGGCATGACGGCGCTGGCCAACGGCGAGATCAACTTCATCGTCGAGTGCAACCCGTTGCTGGGCAAGCAGTTGATGGAGCTCACGAAGAAGGTCGTGGCGGGTGAGGAGGTGCCGAACCGCGTCGTGACCGAGGAGGGCACGTTCACGCAGGAGCAGGCGAAGGCCGCGCTCCCCCAGCGCCAGTACTGAGTACTTCGCTCAGGCCAGGGAATTCAGTGGTCGTGGGGGGGGGCCGCACCCCCCCACCCCCACCCCCCCCCCCCCCCCCACCCCCCCCCACACACAAATAAAAAAAAAAAACAAGCGGCAAACCGAAAAAAAGTGATT